>NZ_WUWM01000013.1 GCF_009846885.1 Paenibacillus puerhi | reverse complement strand
CAGTCGAAGTACGAGACGTCGACCGTCGCCTCCGTCGGGCCGTACAGGTTGATCAGACGGCAGCGGTTGATCCAGGCCACCGTCTGCTGGAAGCGCGCCACATGCTGCGGCGGCAATGCTTCGCCGCTGGCGAAGACGTGGCTCAGCGTGCCGAGCTGCTCGGCGAGCAGCCGCTCCGGCTGCTGCTCCGCGTCCTCGAGGAACGCGTGCAGCATCGCAGGCACGAAGTGCATCGTCGTCACGCCATAGCGACGGATCGTCTCCCGGATGCGCTCGGGGCTCTTCTCGCCTCCCGGCGTCAGCAGGCAGACGCTCGCACCGACCATCGCCCACCAGAACAGCTCCCACACCGATACGTCGAAGGTGAACGCCGTCTTCTGCAGGATTACGTCGCTTGCGCCGATCGGATAGCGTTCGTGCATCCACAGGATGCGGTTGAGCACCGAATGATGCTCAATCATGACGCCCTTCGGCTTGCCCGTCGAGCCGGACGTGTAGATCACGTAAGCCACGTCCTGCGGCCCGGCGGCCGGCTCCAGATCGGACCCGTCGGCGTCGTACACCGCCGCGTCGTTCAGGCTGAGCCGCTTCAAGCCGCTCAGCTCCAGATCGGCCGGCACGCGCGAGAGCAGGCGCTCCTGCCCGAGCAGTAGCCTAGCGCCTGAGTCCTCGGCGATGAAGCGGATCCGCTCCTCCGGATAGTCCGGATCGATCGGTACGTACGCCCCGCCGGCCTTGAGGATCGCGTAGATGCCGACGAGCATCTCCAACGACCTCTCGGTCAGCACGGCGACCATGTCCCCGGGCTTCACGCCTTCGGCTCTCAAGGTACGCGCCAGCCGGTTCGCCCGCTCGTTCAGCTCGCGATAGGTCAGCTGCTCGTCCTCGAAACGCACCGCGATCTGCTCCGGCGTCCGCTGCGCCTGTTCCTCGAACAAGCCGTAAATCGTCTTCTCCCGCGGATAGTCTGCCGCGGTGTCGTTGAACCCGTGCAGGATCAGCTCCTTCTCCTGCGGAGTGATCAGCTCCAGTTCACGGATCAAGACATCGGGCTTGGCTGCGATTGGCTCCAATATACGCAGGAAGTGCCCCTGCATCTGCTCCATGATCTCCAGGTCGAATACATGAGCGTTATATTCAAAGTCGATACGCAGCTGCTCGCCAGGCAGGACAATCAGGTTAAAGTCGTAATTCGTTTGCTCGGAGAGCGAGGCATTCGCAATCGTGAAGACCCCATCGTCTCCTTCAGCGCCCAATTGCTCAACCTGCTGTTCAACCGGATAGTTTTCGAACACCATAATATGGCTGATCAGGCTCTGCTTTTGCTCCGTCAAGGACTGAATGTCGAACAACGGATACGTGTCATAAGCATGTGACAACAGAGCTTGCTCCTGATGTCGCGTCATGACCTCGGCAAAGCTTTCGTCCAGCCCGTTCTGCACGCGGACCGGTATGGTGTTGATAAACAGGCCGATGATGCTCTCCACGCCCGGAATATCGGCGGGACGGCCGGATACGACGCTGCCGAACACGACATCGGTGCTGTTGTTGTAATGCTGGAGAACAAGACCCCAGGCGGTTTGCATCAACGTATGGAGCGTAACCTGATACCGCTTGGCAGCCAGACTGATCCCGTCGGTCAGTTCCTTGCTCAGCAAGCCGATAAGCTTGGACGGTGCGTAAGCATCGAATTTCCCCTTGGCTGCGGCTCCGGGCAGCAGCGTTTGCTGCTCATAGCCATCCAGATAGGCGCTCCAGTACGCTTGCGCCTCCTCCTTGCTTTGTCGCTCCAGCCATTCGATGTATTGACTGTATGGCGTCACTGGCGAAAGTTCAGGCTGTTTGTTCTTGCGAAGGTCCAGGTAGCTTTGGAAGACTTCTCCCGTCATCAGAGACAAGCACCAGCCGTCCATTAGAATATGATGGAAGCTCCAGACGAACCGGTACGATCGGTCGTCCGTCTGCAGGACGGCTACCCGCATCAGCGCTCCATGGCTCAGATCGAAGCCTTGCTCCTTGTCCTTCTTCATGTAGGCAGCAGCTTCCGCTTCGCGGGCTGACGGCTCGAGATGGCGCAGATCCTTGTAAGTAAAGTCGGCCTCCCTGCCCTCAGACACGACCTGAACCGGCTGATCTCCGAATCCGACGAGGAAATTCGTCCGGAGAATATGATGCCTTCTAATCAGCAGATCCAGACTCTGCTTGAACGCTTCGATCTGAAGCTCTCCATCCAACTGGAACGTCATCTGTTCAAAGTAGGAAGAAGAGTTCGGCTCCATCAAGCTATGGAACAGCATCCCTTTTTGCAGCGGGGTCAGGGCGTATACGTTCTCGAGCTTTCCGTTGAACCTGGTTTGCTCGGCAATCCGCTCCAACTGCTCCATCGTCAGTCCCTTCAGCAGCACATCGCTCGGCGTGAGCTTGATCTGTTCCTGCACTACGCAATGCTGGATTACTTCCCGCAGACTCGCTTGCAGCAAGGACGCCAGCTTCTCGATCGTTTCGCGTTTATAAGCCGTTCCTTGATAACGAATCGTCAGCTCCAGCTCGCTGCCTGCAACCATACCGCTCACATCGAGCGCATACTTGAGGATGGTCTGCGGGCTGACGGCGTCCCCGATCGGATAAGAGGAGAACCTCATGCCGCTGCGCTCCAGATCCTGATCGAATTGTCCCAAGTAGTTGAAGCTGATTTGCGGCTCGGCCACAAATTCCTCTTTGCTTCCCGGAGCCAAGTATTTCAAGATGCCGTAACCGATCCCTTTGTTCGGGATTTGCCGCAGCCCTTCCTTGACCGTCGTAATATGCTCGGCTATGGATTTTTCCGCTCCCATATCGAGCACAACCGGGAACTGGCTCGTAAACCATCCCACGGTGCGGGTGATGTCCACGCCCTCTACAATCGGCTCCCTGCCGTGACCCTCCAGGTTCACAAGCAGGTTCTCCAGGCCGGACCACCGCTGGACGGCCAATCCAAGCGCGGTAAGCAGCAAGTCATTGACCTCCGTCGTATAGGCCCGGTTCGCATGCTTCAACAGCTGCTCCGTTTCCTCGCTTGTCCATGTCACCTGAACGGTTTCGCTGAGCTCCAGAGTTGGTTCGCCGCTCGGATCATGATCACGCGGCAGCTCTTCGAATCGGATAGCTTCGATCCGCTTCCAGTAGTCGCGCTCGCTGGCTAAGCCGGCGCCAAGAGCATACGTTTGAAGCTCTGTTCCCCAGGTCTGGAACGAATCCGTTTTATGCGGCAGCCGGATACTCTGTCCCTTCAATGCCTGCTCATAGCCCTCGGACAAGTCCTCGAACAGAATGCGCCACGACACCCCATCCACCGCCAAATGATGAATGGCGATCAAGAGGTGGTCGCCGTCCGCGCAGCGGAACAGTCCCAGCTTCAGCAGCGGTCCGGTCTCCAGGCTCATGCCGCTTTGGATGCTGTTCGCTTCGCGCTCGATGGCAAGTAGGCAATCGGATTCAGCCGTGAAGTCATGGACATCCAGCGTGTATAACTCGCCCTCGCTTGCGCTTCGTATGGAAGCTTCGGCTTGGCCGGCGTCGGTACGAATGACAAGCCGAAGGATATCATGATGCTCGGCAAGCTTTTTCACCGTCTGGCGAAGCGCCCTCTCCTCAAAGCCTTGCTCCCGATACAGCATGACGGCCTGATTAAAATGATGCGGCTCCGCCTGCTGCTGCTCGAAGAACCAATGCATAATCGGCGTAAGCTCCTGAGCGCCCTGAACCTCGCCCTGGTAAGCCGTTCTGCTCGCCGCGGTCAGATGTGGGCTCAGCTCTTCTATGGTCGGATATTGGAACATATCCTTCATCTGCACCCGGTATCCCGCCTGCAGCAGCCGGGAGGACACTTGGATCGACTTGATCGAATCGCCGCCAAGCTCGAAGAAGTTGTCGCGAATCCCCACTCGTTTCGCTCCTAATACGCTTTGCCACACGGAAGCAAGCGCGTGCTCCGCTGCCGTCCTCGGAGCCGCATATTCGCTGCCGGTATGGAGCTCGCCTTCGGGTGCAGGCAGCGCCCTGCGGTCCACCTTCCCATTGACGGTCAGAGGCAGCTCTTGCAGGCAAACAAAATACGACGGCACCATATAACCGGGCAGCTCCTGCCCCAGCAGCCTGCGCAGCTCGGATGCGCCCAAATCTTTGTCCGAGACGTAATAGGCGCATAAGTGCTTCTGACCGCTGTCGTCTTCCCGAGCCAGGACAATCGCTTCCTCTACGCCATCGAGCTTAAGCAGACGGGTTTCCACTTCCCCTAGCTCGATGCGGTAGCCGCGGATTTTTACCTGGTCGTCGATCCGGCCCATAAACTCGATTCTTCCGTCCGGCAGCCATCTGGCCAGATCGCCGGTCCGGTACATCCGCTCGCCAGGGGCAAACGGATTGTCCATGAATTTCTCGGCGGTAGCTTCCGGCCGGTTCAGATACCCGCGGGCGACGCCGTCGCCGGACAACCAAAGCTCGCCGGGAACCCCTATCGGATTCAGCTTGCCGCCAGCCCCTACGATATAGGCCGCCGTATGGCTGATAGGTCTGCCGATCGGCAATCCGGCCGCATGCTCCTCCAGTTCGTCTACCGGCTGATAGGTGGCGAACACGGTCGTTTCCGTCGGACCGTATACGTTGACCAGCTTACCCGGCCCAAGCTCGCGCAGAGCTCTCCTCACATGCGGTACCGAGGCCCGTTCTCCTCCGAACAGCACTTTGCGAACCGTACTCAAGGCTCCGGCCTTCACGTCGACCAGTACGTTGAACAGCGCCGTCGTAATGAACATGACGGAGATTCGCTCTTGTTCGATCAGGACCGCTAGCTTTTCCATATCCAGGAAGGTTTCTTTGGACACGAGGACCAGCTTGGCCCCGTTCAGCAACGCGCCGAAGATATCGAAGGTAGAACCGTCGAACGCATAGCTCGACAGCTGAAGCACAATATCCGAACTGCCGATTTCGATATAATTCGTATCCCTGACGACTCGAACGATATTCCGGTGTGTGGTCAGGTTGCCCTTCGGCGTGCCCGTCGTTCCGGAGGTGTAGATGACATAGGCCAATTGTTCCGAGACTGCCTGCACTTCCAAATTCGACCCGTCCTCCGCATAGGAGCTTTCAGCATCAAGCAGCAGCCTTTGTCCGCTGTACGAGACTTTCGCCTGAAGATGCTCCTGGACGAGCAGCAGCTTGGCACCAGAGTCCTCAAGCAAGAGGCTGATCCGCTCCTCCGGATATTCCGGGTCGATCGGCACGTAGGCGGCTCCGGCTTTTAATATAGCGAGAATGCCCACAATCATCTCCGGAGACCGTTCGGTCATCAAGCCTACGAAATCCTCCGTGTCTACTCCCTGCGCGCGAAGCGTGCGGGCAAGCCGGTTCGCCCTTTCATTCAGCTCGCGATAGGTCAATCCTGCGCCATCGAAGACGACTGCTGGCTGCTCCGGCATCCGCTCGGCCTGCTCCTCGAACAGCTCATGAAGCGTCTTTTCGCGCGGATAATCCGATACGAGCGGGTTGAACTGGCGGACAAGCTGATCCCGTTCCTCCTCTGTCACCAGCTCCAGGTCATCTACAGCCAGCAGCGGATTGGCCGTGCATTGCTCGATTGCGTACTGGAAATGCCCTTTGATGCGGACAATATCCGCCTCTTCGAAAGCTAGCCCATTGTACGAAATGCGAACGAGAATTTCCTTGCCCGGCATCACGATCAAGTTGAAGTCATAATTGGTTTGCTCGGTCGTCTGCACGTTCGATATCGCAAATCGATGATCCCCATCCTGGCCGACCTGCTCCACTTCCTGCTCGACCGGATAGTTTTCGAAGGCCAGGATATGGCTGAACAGCGCTTGCTTCTGTCCGCTTAAACCTTGGATCTCGTAGAGCGGATACGTTTCGTAGATCCGCGACTCGAGCGCCTGTTCTTGAAGCCTGCGCATCAGTGAAGCCAGCGTGTCGCCTGACTCCGCGCGAACGCGTACCGGGATCGTATTGATAAATAATCCGACGATGCTCTCCACGCCTGGAATTTCCGCAGGTCTTCCCGATACGACTCCGCCAAAGACGACGTCATCGTGATGGTTGTACCGCTGCAGGATCACGCCCCATACCGCTTGGATCAGCGTATTGACGGTCACTTGGTGAAGCTTGGCCGTCTGTTCGATCTCGCGTGTCAGCTGTTCGCCGAGGCCAAACTCCATCCGGGCGGACTCATAGCCGACGACAGTGCCCGCCGAGCCCGCTGCGCCTCCTGCCGGAAGAACCGTATGCTGCTCGAAATCGTGCAGGTAGCTCTTCCAATAGGCGGCTGCGTCTTCCTCCCGCTGCTTGCCCAGCCAGTCGATGAACTTGCTGTACGGAACCGGCTCCAGCAGCTGATGCTTCCCTTGCGCGACAAGAGCGAAGTAATTGTCGAATACTTCCTTCGTGACCAGCGACATGCACCAGCCGTCCATGATCATATGATGGAAGCTCCAGACGAACCGGTAATGATCGTCGCTTAAGCGCAGGACCGAAACGCGCATCAGCGATTCGCGTTCGAGGTCGAAGCCCTTCTCCTTATCCTGAAGCGCGTAGGCTTCGGCGTAGTCTTGTCTTTCCTGCTCACTCCAAGCGCGCTCGCGCAAATCCTCATAGAGCAGCACGCCTTTCCGGCTGCGGAACACGACTTGTACCGGCTCATCCTTCCATTGCCCGTATACATTAGTCCGCAGAGCTTCATGCCGCTGTACGAGCGAATCCAGACTTTGCTTGAACGCCGCGACATCGAAGCTTCCCTTCAAGTCGAAGGTCGCTTGTTCGAAGTATGCGCCGAGCTTCGGATCCATCAGGCTGTGGAACAGCATGCCCTTCTGCATCGGTGAAAGGGCGTATACATTCTCCAGCTCGCCAAGCGCGCGGGTTTGCCCGATCAGGCGTTCCAGCTCGTCCGTCGTTACGCCGGCCAGCTTGACATCGCTCGGGGTAAGCTCCGATTGCTCCTTGCTCACGCAATGGGCCAAGATATCCTGCAAGCTTGCGTGCAGCAGGCTGCCGAGCCGTTCCACGGTCTCCCGCCGATATTGGGTCGTGCCATACCGGATCGTGAATGCGAGGGAGCCATCTGCGACGACCCCATTGAGATCCAGGGCAAAATCCATCGCCGCTCGCCCGCTGACGTCCCCGCCCGTCGAATAAGGAGACGGCTCCAGACCGCTGCTCTTATAATCCTGGTCGAATTGACCCAAGTAGTTGAAATTAATTTCCGGCTCCGACGCAAGCGAAGAGCTCTTCTCTCCGTCGGACATATATCTGAACAGGCCATAGCCGATCCCTTTATTCGGAATACGTCTCAGGCTTTCCTTCACGCTCTTAATCCGCTGCGCCAGCGGCTCGTCCTCCCGCAACGAGAGCAGGACCGGGAACTGGCTCGTAAACCAGCCTACGGTACGGGTGATATCGACATCCGGGACGATGTCCTCCCGGCCATGGCCCTCCAGGTTGACAAGCACTGTCTCCAGGCCAGACCAGGCATGAACGGCTGTCCCGAGCGCGGCGAGCAGCAAATCGTTGATGTCCGTGCGGTAAGCGCGATGCGCTTCCTTCAGCAGCTGACCGGTCTCCTCCGGCGTCCAGCTTACGGTGACGACATCGCTGTCCTTGAGGAGAGCGCGTCCGCCTTCGTAATCTTTTGGCAGCTTGGCATGACCTGCCTGCTCGATCTCACGCCAGTACATCGACTCCTGCTCAGCCTCGGGACGGCTCGTGTAGTGAACGAGCTGCTGCGCCCAGGTCTGGAATGAATCGGTCTTCTGCGGCAGCCGTACAGGCTGGCCGTTAAGCGCCTGCTCATAAGCAGCTGCCAGATCCTCAAATAAAATACGCCATGATACGCCGTCCACGACCAGATGATGGACGACAATTAACAGATGATCGCCTTCCTCGCAGCGGAATAAACCGAGCTTCATCAACGGGCCTTCCTGGAGGTCGATGCCTGCCTGAATAGAGGATGCTATAGACTCGATGCGATCTGCAGGCTCCTTCTCCGCAGTCAAGTCAAAGACGTCCAGGCTAAACGGCTCGCCTTCGTCCATACCCCGGTTCCAGGCGGTATAGCCCTGCTCCGATGGGCGGAATACCGTTCTCAGCGCATCATGATGCTCGGCGATTTTTTTCATCGCCAGCCGCAGCGCCGTTTCCTCAAAGCCGGCTCTCCGATACAGCATGACCGATTGGTTGCTGTGATGCAGATCCGCCGGATTCTGCTCGAAGAACCACCGCTGGATCGGCGTGAGCTCGACGACTCCTATGACCGTCTCTTGACTAGCCAACCTCGCCGACGCTTGAAGAAGCGGGCTGAGCGCCGCAATCGTCGGATAGTCGAACAGATCCTTCATCACCAGCTTGTAGCCGGCCTGAAGCAGCCTTGAAGAAACCTGGAGAGCTTTGATCGAATCCCCGCCAAGGGCGAAGAAATTATCCTGAATCCCAACCTTCTCCACGTCAAGCACCGCTTGCCACACGGAAGCCAAGATATGCTCGGCTTCGGTTCGGGGCGCTGCATACGCCTGATCGGACGTCCCGGTATGCTCGGGCACCGGCAGCGCCTTCCGGTCCAGCTTGCCGTTCGGTGTCAGAGGCATCCGGTCCAGACGCATCAAGCGGGACGGTACCATATGCGAGGGGAGGGTTTGCTCCAGATAAGCCTGCAGCTTGGCCAGATCCAGCGACTCGTCTGCAGCCGCATAGCCGCAGAGGTAGATATGGCCTCTCTCATCCTTGCGATCGATGACGACGGCCTGGCGGACGCCGGCGAACCGCTGCATCGTCGTCTCGATTTCCCCAAGCTCAATCCGGTAACCGCGCAGCTGAACCTGGTTGTCGATACGGCCGATAAAGTCCACATTGCCGTCCTTCATCCAACGGGCCAGGTCCCCTGTCCGGTATAGACGTTCTCCCTCCACATACGGATTCGGGACAAACTTCTCCGCGGTCAGGTCGGGACGGTTCAAGTATCCGCGCGCTACGCCAGGGCCGCCGATGCACAGCTCCCCAGGCACGCCCACGGGTACGGGCTTCAGGCTGGCATCCACGATATAGAATCGGGCATTCAGCCAAGCCTGGCCGATCGGCACATTCCCCGTCTCGGGCAATTGGGCAAGCGGTTCGTCGTAGAAGCTGGAATCGATAGCCGCTTCCGTCACGCCATAAGCGTTCATGATGCGGAATTGCGAGCCGAACCGCTCCTGCAGCGTCCGATAATCCGTCACGCTGCAGCTGTCCGAGCTTGTAATCAGGAGCCGGAGCGAGCTGAGCCGGAGATCATGCTCCCACACATGCTGCATGAACGGAACGATCAGCGCCGGCGTCGATTCCAATACCGTAATCCGGCTATGCTCAAGCCAGCCATACAGACGCTCGGGATCGATGCGGTCTTCCTTCGGGCAGATGACCATCGTTCCGCCATTGTACAGCGCGCGGGCTATATCGCCGACGAATACGTCGAACGAGAAGCTGGCAAGCTGCAGCACCCTGACCGGCTCTTGGTCAAGCCGATATTCCCGTCGGTAAGCTTCCGCCGTATTGGCGAAGCTTCCGTGCTCGATCATGACACCCTTCGGGCGGCCTGTCGTACCCGACGTGTAGATGACATAGGCCAGATCTCCCGGCTCATGCCCGAGCGGAACGTCGGATGTATCCTTGTCAAAGGAGGCGGCGTCATCCAGACTAAGCACTGATCCCAGCTCGCACTCCGCCGACAGCTGACGCACGCGCTCCAGCAGATGAGTTTGGGTCAGCAGCACCGAGGAGCCGGAGTCCTGCAGCATGAACGATATGCGATCAGCCGGATAATCGGGGTCGATAGGCACGTAGGCGCCGCCCGCTTTCCAGACGGCCAGTACGGCGACCAGCAGATCCGTCGAGCGGTCGGCCAGTATAGCGACGACGGATTCCTTGCGGATTCCTTTTGCTTGCAGCGTCCTTGCCAGACTGTTCGACTGCTCGTTCAGCTCCCGGTAAGACAATTGGGCGTCCCTGAAGATGACGGCCGGATGCTCCGGGGCCGTCAGCGCATGCTTGTGGAACTGAGCAAGGAACAAATCCTCGGGCATGCTCAGCTGAGGCACAGCCGGGCCTACGAAGTGATCCAGAATCAGCAACTTCTCCTCGGAAGTCACCAGCTCCAGCTCCCCGATCCGAATCTCCGGGTTGTCCGCAGCCTGCTCCAGCACACGGATCAGATGTCCTCGGATCTGCTCGATGCTCGCCGGGTCATAAGCCCGTGCATTATATTCGAAATGAATGCCGATGTTGTCGCCGGGGATGACCGTGATGTTAAAGTGATAGTTCGTCTGCTCCGACATCGACACTTGAGAGATGCTGAAGCTGTCTTCGGCACGCTCTCCCATCCGCTCCAGCTTTTGTTCCACCGGATAGTTTTCGAATACGATAATATGGTTGACCAGGTTTTGCTTCTGCTCGGTGAGCGCCTGAATCTCGTACAGCGGATACGTTTCATAGGCGGTCGAAGCCAGTGCCTGCTCTTGCGTTTTGCGCAGCAAATCGGCAAAGGACTCCTGGGCTCCGCCCTGTATCCTTACGGGAATCGTGTTGATAAACAACCCAAGCATCCGATCGACGCCAGGCAGATCGGACGGACGGCCTGACACAACGCTTCCGAATACGACGTCTTCCTGGTTGTTGTATTTCTGAAGCACAATGCCCCAAGCCGCCTGAAGCCAAGTATTGACGGTAACTTGATGCTGCTTGGCAGCTCTGTGAATCCGTCCTGTCAGCTCTTGCCCAAGGGCGAAGGACAGCTTGTCCGCCTCGTACCCGTCCGCCTTGCGTTCTTGCGGCAGGCTGGTTTGATGCTCGAACCCTTCCACATATCGACTCCAGTAGTCCGCCGCTTGAGCGGTGTCCTGACGCTCCAGCCATTCCAGATACTGGCCGTAAGTAGGGACTGCGGCAGTCTCGGGCTGCCTCTGCTCGACCAGCGCAAAGTAGGTTTGGAACACTTCGCTCGTCACCAGGGCCAGGCACCAGCCGTCCATGATGATATGATGAAAGCTCCAGACGAACTGATAAGCGTCATCACGGGTTTGTAGAACGGCGACGCGCATCAGCAGGTCATGCGCAAGATCAAAGCCTCTGGCCTTGTCTTCACGCACGAAGGCCTCGATATAAGACTGCCGCGCAGTCGCGTCCAGCCCGCGAAGGTCCTCGCAGCCGAAGCCGGCTGGCTTCTGGGTATACACGATCTGCAGAGGCTGTTCATGCCATCCGCTGTAATAATTCGTCCGCAAAATAGGATGACGGCCGACCAGCAGTTCCAGACTCTTCCGGAACTTCTCCACATGGAAGCTTCCCTTCAGCTCGAAGGTCGCCTGCTCGAAATAAGCCCCCGAGTGCGGCTCCATCAAGCTGTGGAACAGCATCCCCTTCTGCATAGGCGTCAGCGGGTAAATATCCTCCAGCTCGCCCATCGGCCGGGTACGCTCGATCAGCTCGTCGAGCTGCTCCATGGACAGTCCCTTCATCAATACGTCGCTTGGCGTCAGCTCGGGCTGCTCTTTATTTGCGCAGTGAGCAATGACCTCGCGAAGGCTCGCCTCCAGGAGTCCGGCCAGCTTCTCGATCGTCTCCTCGCGGTAGGTGGTGGCGCTATAGCTGATATCGATCCGAAGGGCTCCCTCCGTGATCATGCCGTTCAGATCGAGCGCATATCTTCTGGCCATGCGGCCGCTAACCGAGGCGCCGCTGGAATAAGGCGAGAAGCGAAGCTCGCTGTTACGCAGATCCTGGTCGAACTGCCCCAGATAGTTAAAGCTGACCTCGGGCTCAATCGATGACACAGTCCGTGAGGAATCCTCCGTCAAATATCGGAGCAGCCCATAACCCATCCCTTTTCCTGGAATACGGCGCAGCCCTTCTTTGACCCGCTTAATCCCCTCGGCTACCTCCGTACCCGCTCCCAGATCAAGGAGAACCGGATATTGGCTGGTGAACCAGCCTACCGTGCGTGTAACATCGACATCCTTTATAATGTCTTCCCTTCCATGCCCTTCCAGGTTAATAAGGGCAAGCTCATTCCCCGTCCACTTGCGAAGCGCGATACCCAGGGCTGCGAGCAGCAGGTCGTTCACTTCCGTGTTGTAGGCACGTGGAGCCTGTCTCAACAGCTGCTCCGTTTCCTCTGCGCTCCATCCCGCCGTCACTAGCCGGCTGTCCGAGATCAGCGGGTTGTCTAGTCCTTCCGTCGCGTAATCCTTAGGCAGCGGATCGATCGGGGCTTGCCGAAGATGCTGCCAGTACTCCCGCTCGGAACTCCTATCCGCCTCATTCGCATAGCGTGCGAGCCGGTCGGCCCATAGCTGGAAGGAATCCGTTTTATGAGGCAACCGGATCGCCTCTCCCCGAAGGGCCTGCTCGTACCCGGTTGACAAATCCTCCAGCAAAATACGCCAAGATACGCCGTCGACGACCATATGGTGAATAACGAGCAGCAAGTGGTCTCCATCGTCGCAGCGGAACAGACCCAGCTTGACGAGAGGGCCTTCACTTAGCGATAAGCCGCCTTGGATGTCGTTCACTTTCGCTTCAATCGCTGCGGCCGGCTCCGGGTTGCCTCTGAAGTCGACTACCTCCAGGCTGTAAAACTCGCCTTCCGAAGGCTCCCGATTCCAGCCCTCAATCGCTCCGCCTTCCGCCTGCCGATACACGATGCGCAGGGCGTCATGGTGAAGCACCAGGCGATCCAGCGTCAGACGAAGCGCCGACTCATCAAATCCGCTTTCCCGGCAAACCATAATCGCTTGGTTATAATGATGCGGATCGACTGGCTGCCGCTCCAGGAACCAGTGCTGGATAGGCGTCAGCTGGACGGCCCCGCTTACTTCACCCTGCTCGGCCATGCGCGTAACCGGGTGTACGTATCCGCTCAGTTCGGCTACCGTCGGATATTTAAACATATCCCTCATTTCAACCTTATAACCGTTCTGCAGCAACCTGGAGGATACTTGAATAGCCTTGATCGAATCGCCGCCCAGCTCAAAGAAATGATCCAGCACGCCGATAGTCCTGACGCCCAGCACGGATTGCCAGACGGATACTAGCGCCTGCTCCACAGCGGAACGGGCCTCCACGTAAGGCGCTCCAGCCTGGACGCTGCCTTCAGGCGCCGGTAGCGCTCTGCGGTCTACCTTGCCGTTGGCGGTCAGTGGAATCCGCTCAAGCTGTACATAGTAGGACGGAACCATGTACCCCGGGAGCTCGCTTGAGAGCTCGCTCCTTACTTTGCCTGCGCTCAACTCAGACTCTGCCATGAAATAGGCGCATAAGTACTTCTGACCGTTCTCATCCTCGCGGGCAATAACGACCGCTTCTTGCACGCCCTCCACCTTTAGCAGCTGCGCTTCCACTTCGCCCAGCTCGATGCGGTATCCGCGAATTTTGACTTGTTCGTCGATCCGGCCCTTATATTCCAGCGTGCCGTCGGGAAGCCAACGAACCCAGTCGCCTGTCCGGTAGCAGCGTTCGCCGGCCCGAACCGGACTTTCGATAAATTTCTCCGTTGTTAGCTCCGGCCGGTTCAAGTAACCTCGCGCCACCCCGTCTCCGCCAACCAGCAGCTCGCCCCATGCTCCAACCGGCTGCAGCCTTAGGGAGCTGTCTACGACATAAGCAGTCGAATTGGCAATCGGTCGCCCGATCGGCACCGAGCCTGTTTGCTCTACCGTGATGGGGTAGGTCGTGGAGAACGTCGTATTTTCCGTCGGGCCATAGCCATTGACGATCGTCAGACCCGGGTTATCGCGGAGCACCCGGTTGATATGAGTTCTTGAGAGCACGTCCCCGCCTACGAGCAGCGTAGTCATACCGCTGAACATGCGGCTGTCCTGCTGGGACAGCTGGTTGAAGAGCGGAGAGGTCAGCCACATGGTGGTGATCGCATATTGACGGATCGCTTGCTTGAGATTGGCAGCGCTCAGGATAACGTCATTGCTGACCAGATACAGCTGTCCGCCATTCAACAGAGCTCCCCAGATTTCAAAGGTCGAGGCATCGAATACGATGGCGCCCGTCTGCAGGATGCGGGTCGTCTCGTCGAGCTTGACGTAGTTCGTATGCTTGACAAGCCTTACTACGCTGCGGTGCTCTACCATGACGCCCTTTGGCTTCCCGGTTGTCCCCGACGTATAGATGACATACGCCAGCGCATCGGGCGCGCTCGACAGCTCCAGATTCGAGCCGTCACCGCTGTAGATCCGCTCGTCCTTCATATCCAGAATGGAACCGTCATAATCGGCCGGGATCATAGACGGGTCGCTTGCCAGCATCACTTGTGCCTGGGAGTCCTCAAGCAGGAAACGGATTCGCTCCTCCGGGTAGTCCGGGTCGATAGGGACATACGCTCCTCCTGCCTTAAGAATAGCTAGTATACCGACAACCATTTCTATCGAGCGTTCCGCCATAATAGCTACCGGCTGCTCGGAGGCCACTCCCAACGCCCTCAAGGTACGTGCAAGCCGGTTCGACCGTTCATTCAACTCCCGGTACGTCAGACGGCTGTCCCCGCAGATGACGGCCGTTTGTTCAGGTGTCCGCTGCGCTTGCTCTTCGAATAGCGTTGCTATTGCTTGCTCACGCGGATAATCGACCGTCGTATTATTGAAGACATTCAGGATGAGCTCTCGTTCCTCGTCGCCCAAGAGGGACAGCTGCTGAATGTTTTGATAAGGATTTTCGATCATTTGGCCCGCGACGGCAAGGAATTGCTCGATGATTTGGGTAATCTCGGTCGCGTTGAATAACTCGATCCGGTAGTCCAGAAACATAACAAGCTTATTCTCGTCTACCATTTCGACCATATGGATATCGAAGTCATTCACGGTATCGCCGCAAAAATCGCTGTATACCTTCATGACCGAATCTCCGAAGCCGGCAAAGCTCAAAGCGCGATATTGAATGGAAATCCCGAACAAGCGCTGAATATCCTGGCTGCGCTGGCTCTCCCTCAGGTCTTGAATAATTTTATTGTAAGGATATCTTTGATGGCGCAGGATGGAGGATTGCTCCTTGGCCACCTTCTGTACGAACGACAGCAGCTCCGCCTCCGGCTCCACCTCGACACGGGTAGCGACCGTGCTGACGAACATGCCGAGCATATCCTTTTCTTTCTTGGTCGTCCGGTTGGCGTACAGCGTACCGATCGGAATGTCCTTTTCGTTCGTTGCCTTGTGCAGATATATGTATAAAGCCGCTAAGAAAAACGTAAACAGGCTTAATTGATGCTTGGCGCAAAATTGCTTAACGCCTTCGTATACGTCATCGTCGACCGTCACCGCTTCTCGGACAGCTTCAGAGCTCATCGTTACGGGATTGTACGCTTTCAGCCCGAGCTGATCGGGCATGCTTTCGAATTTTTGGCGCCAATAGGCCTGATCCTTCTCATACCGTTCGGACGCTTCGTAATCGGCCTCGTTCGTCAGAAAATCAAGGTAAGAAGGAGCCTCCGCGTCTCCCGGCTCCTCTCCCTTCATATAGGAGGAATAGGCATCCGATATTTGGTTGAGGATCATGTTCATGGAGATGCCGTCGGTCGCAATATGATGCATCTTCACGTTATACCAATGCTCTTCGTCGCTCAGCTTCAGCAGCACGAACTCATACAGCACGGTGTCCAGCATCGGCATAGGCTTGCGGAGATGCGCCTTTACCCATGCCAAAGCGGCCTGATCCGGGTTTTCCTGATCAGAAAGATCTATTAGCTCAAAGTCTTTGATTTCATGCTCTTCTATATACTGCTTCGGCATGCCATCGACTGTAGTTAGTCGGATTCGGAAGGCAGCGTGCCGGCCAATGACATGGTGGACGGCTTGTTTCCAGAGGTGCCGGTCGAAACTGCCGTGAATGCGAATCGTAGCCGTAACCGTAGAGACACATGTGCCCGGATACATAATGTCCATGTACCATATACGCTGCTGAGGCTGCGATAAAGGAAGCAGCTCCGGTTGCTTGCTTGGGCTGTTTGTTAACCCGCTAGTCATCTTAAGTGCACGCTCCTGTCTAATGTGTATTAAATTGTAGGCTTTCCGTTTCATCCCGAATTACGCCGGCTCCAGTACCCGGCTCGTATCAAACTGCATCTCGTATAGTCTGGCATACAGTCCGCGACTGGCGAGAAGCTCTTCATGGGTCCCCTTCTCCTGGAGCCGTCCCTCCGCAATGACGCAGATCTGATCGGCATGCTCGATGGTCGACAGCCGATGAGCGATGACAATGGTTGTGCGGCCTTTCATCAGCGCTTGCAGAGCCTGCTGTACCTCGTACTCCGACTCGAGGTCCAGCGCGGAAGTGGCTTCGTCCAGCAGCAGGATCGGCGAATTTCGGAGCAGTGCTCTGGCTATGGAGATGCGCTGCCTCTGCCCGCCGGAGAGATTGGCCCCGCGTTCGCCTACCACCGTCTCGTATCCGTCAGGCAGCTCGGTGATGAAGGTATGGGCGTAAGCGGCCCTTGCGGCTTGCTCTAGCTCTTCCATCGAAGCGTCCTGACGCCCCATCCGAATGTTGTCGGCTATCGTCCCTTGAAAGAGGAAGGCTTCTTGAGGAACATAGGACATCAGATTCCGGATATCCGCAAGCTTATAAGCCCCTGCACGCTTCCCCCAGAGGCGGATTTCCCCTTGGTCGGGAGGATAAAAGCCAAGCAGCAGCTTCAGGATAGTACTCTTCCCCCCTCCACTCGGTCCTGCGATTGCCGTCACGCGACCGGCCTCAAAGGACAGCGAAAGATGATGGAGGACATGCCGCTCCGCGTCATAGCCGAATGAAATATCGTCGAGCTCCACGGCGAGGACCTGCTTCTCAGTCTCCTCAGCGGCCTTCGCATCGGCAGCTGCGTATGCGTCTGCCGGCTCTGTCGGCTCCTCGAGCAGCTGGCGGATGCGTGCCGCTCCGGCAAATGAATTTTGCATCAGCGTCACAGCAGCGCCAAGCTGCAGAAACGTTTGCGAAATGCTGCCCTGCAGCTGGACGATCTGCCCGAGCGCGCCCAGCTCCAGCTGCTGGCGTGCCACCAGAAACAAGCCAATGATCAGAATACCGCCCATGCTCAGGAACTGGATCGCGAAGTTCCCTGCTTCCAGCAGCCCGGATTGATGGCCTTGCCGGATGCCCGACTTGCCGACTTCTTCGCTTGCCTCCGTAGCCAGCCGGCCGACCTTGTCGTTCAGCCCAAACAGCTTGACTACCTGCAAGCCGGCAATCAGGTCGCCCATTCTCTCGGTCAACTGCCCCATTTGCTTCTGGAGCTGGTCGCTCACTCGGCGCATGGGTCCCGCAAACCTTGTATTGATGAGAACGGCCAGCAGACCGAGCACAAGCAGCGTAAGTGCAAAGCGCCAATCAATCGTGCATAAGACGGCCATCGATCCGACAAAGGTGATCGCCTGCGTGACTATGGATTTCAGATGCTCGTTGTACGTCTGTTCGATCGCTTGAACGTCATTGGTCATTCGGGAAAGCAAGTCGCCTGAATGCTGGCGCTCGGCCGCCCGATAAGACAGGCTGCCGATATGGCGGAATACGGTCATCCGAATATCGGCCAGGGTTAGCTTGATACTGCGCAAGTACATGTAGTTAAATAGGGGCGAAAGCAGACTGACCGCCAGCACGGAACCGCTGATGAGAGCGATCGCCCAAAATAAATCATCCTTCTGGCCTCCGACCGCGAAGTCGAGCAAATACCGGATCACAAAGGAGATAAAGATAGCGAGTCCCGCATTTACCAGACTGTCGCCGACCATGCCTATCAGATACGTCCGCTTTCTTGCCGCCATAAAGGTCATGAGCTGCTTAAAATCAGAGAATGCCTGCTTCAAGGACAACGGAAGCCCCCCTTTCCCGCACATCCTTATCCTTGTCCGTCTCCGGCTCAGGTTCCTTGGCTAATTGATAGGCATACAGCTTCTTATACACGCCGTCCATCCGCATCAATTGCTCATGGGTGCCGCTCTCGGCAATCTTCCCCTGATCGAAAACAAGAATGCGGTCTGCCTGCAGCACGGTTGACAGCCTGTGTGCGATGACGATAACCGAACGTCCTGCCATCAGTTGCTTCAATGCGGCCTGCACGTACGCCTCCGACACCGTATCCAGCGCAGAAGTCGGCTCATCCAGCAGCAGCAGCGGAGCTTTCTTCAGGAAGGCACGGGCGACAGCGATTCTCTGCTTTTGCCCGCCGGACAAGTTGCCGCCCCGTTCGCCCAGCACGGTCTCATAGCCCTCCGGCAGCTGCATGATAAAATCATGGGCGTTTGCCGCACGGGCGGCAGCTACAATCTCGTCACGGGTAGCGTCCAGACGGCCGTAACCGATGTTCTCGGCCACGGTCGCCGGGAACAAGTAGGACTCCTGGGAGACTACCGAGATCTGCGTGCGAAGCTCCGCTAGGTTCCAGTCCGCCAAGGGACGGCCGAAGACCTGAAGGGTCCCGTCTGTCTCCCCGGGCTCGTAAAATCCGCACAGCAGTTTGAAGAGCGTGCTTTTTCCTCCTCCGCTTGCGCCGACGATCGCAAGCGTCTCTTCTCTATGAAGCTGGAAGCTGATCCCGTCCAGCACCTTATGCTCCCCGTCGTAGGAGAAGGTAAGATTGTGAAGCAGGACAGGGACGCTGTCGGGCCCGGCTTGATGCCGATTCTCGCCCTGTCTTTCCGTCGGCCAATCCAGCGCCTCGAACAGACGGCGGGCGGCTCCGGAAGCTTCCTGGATACGCGCCATCAGCTCCGGTGCGCTACCGACCGGCTGGAGCACGAAGGCTAGCAGGTACAGAAATAGGATAATGCCGCCTGCGTTCAGCTCGCCTAGCGTAATCAGATGACCGCCATATACGATCACAAACACGACCGGCGCTGTCAGACAAAGAATCGCGATGGGGCCTAACGCCGCATAGCGTTTTTCAAGGCGCAAGCTTTGTTGGACCGCTTCCCTCATCAGGCTGCTGTATCGTTCGACGAACAGGGCCTGCGCATTGCAGGCTTTGATGACGGACAAACCTGCGATCGAATCCTGCGCCATCGCGCTCAGCCTGCCAAATTTCGTCTGCACCTGCTCCGAGATGGACTGCATGGAATTGGTCAACAAGCCCGCGACCACCATACCCAGAGGCAGCAGCACGAGGCTGGAGAGAACCAGCTTCCAGCTCGTGAGCAGCAGAATAATCAAGGCTCCGGTAAAAACGACGGGCAAATAAAACAGATTGGCAAAATGCTGGATAAAAAAGGTTTGCAGGATCCCAGTATCCTGGGTCAGCCGGGAGATCAAATCCCCTGTTAGCTTACGTTCCACGCTGGGAAGGGGCAGATCGCCGATCCGGCGGACCAGCTCGTTGCGCATATCGCGAAGAGCCCTCACGCTGAATTGGGCCGACGCATACTTGATCAGATACCGGCAAGGCATGCCGATCAGGATCATTCCGGCGATGAGCAGAACAATTTCGCCGGGGGTCTGATCCCCGCTTTGAACCATACGTTCCAGAAATTTGCCGAGTACAATTTCAATTGCTGCCACTGCAAGCGATGCCGCCACCGTCATGGCGACCCAATGGGAGTAGGGCCGCACATAACGGATTAGCCGGCGAAATACCGTAGAACGTGTTGTCAAAGTGAGTACCTCCAACTGGCAGAAGCTTAATTTACGACCAGCTCCAAAGTGTCCATTGCATATTCCATGGAATGCTTGATAATCTCGCAGCCGGTTTTCAGATTCTCCATAGATACGGTGAGCGGAGGCATCAGCTTGATGACGGTATCGTTCCGTCCGGCCCGTTCGATAACGAGACCATTCTCAAAGCATCGGGCGGCAATCTGCTTGGCCTTTGCTTCATCGGCAAAGCCGGACACATCGATGCCCCAGATTAAGCCAAGCCCGCGAATCGTAATGTCGGGATGCAGAGGCTTGATCTCTTTCTCCAAAAATTCTTTCACATAGGCTTCCTTATAAAAGACTTGCTCCTCAAGTCCTGTTAGCTCACGCAGCTCCAGTGCGGCCTTCGCCGAAACAAATGCGAGCTGATTGCCCCGGAATGTGCCGTTATGCTCGCCTGGCTCCCAAAGATCGAGCTCGGGCTTGAACAGCAGCAGGGACATAGGGAGTCCGTATCCGCTGATAGACTTGGAAAGTACGACCATGTCCGGGATGATGCCGGCCTTCTCAAAGGAGAAGAACGGTCCGGTTCGGCCGCAGCCTACTTGAATATCGTCGATAATAAGCAGGATATCATGCTCTGTGCACAGCTGCCGGAGGCTGATCAGAAACTCAGCGCCCAGCGTATAAATCCCGCCCTCCGCTTGCGTGGTTTCCAGAATAAAGGCAGCCGGCTTATCGATGCCGGAATGCGAATCCGTTAATATTTCTCTCATGTATTGAATGGAGTCTAGGCCGCCAAAATTTCCGCTTGGATGGGGAATGAACGTGACCTGGTCTAAGGAGATTCCGGCTCCTGCGCGGGATGATTTATTGCTGGTAGCCGCCAGGCTGCCGAGTGACATGCCGTGGAAAGCGCCCATGAAAGCAAAGATTCCTGTCCGTTTCTTGACCTTCCTAGCCAGCTTGAATGCGGCCTCGACGGCATTCGTCCCGGTAGGACCGGTAAATTGCAGCTTGTAATTCAGACCTTTCGCGTTCAGCAGCTGCCTGGAGAAGGTTACGATGAAGTCTTCCTTAGCCTTCGTATACATGTCGAGACCGTGCATGATCCGGTCGCTATGCAAATAATCGAGGATTCGTTCTTTTATGTACTCGTTGTTGTGCCCATAATTCAGCGCACCCGCTCCTGCGAAAAAATCAATGTAGGCGCCGCCTTTGTCGGAATATAACAAATCCCCCTTTGCCTTGTCGAAAATGATGGGAAAGCTTCTGCAATACGATCTTACATTGGACTCCAATTGTTCAAAAATAGTCATGACTCCTCATCCTCCATTGGTTTATTTTATCTATGCGTTAAATCCTTGTTACCTGAGGGTTTCGTCATAGATGCTCAGAACCTTATCCCGTTCGGACATGTACGGGTTCCGTGATGGAGGCGGTATGGAGTAAGGTGTCTTGGAGGACGTGCAGAATACGCCCCCGTTCCCGGACGGTATTCAAGAAAAAATGGTCGCCTTCCAGCAAATGAAGATCGAATTCGCCCAGACTGCGTTCCCGCCACGCCTTCAAGGATTCGAGGCTTACCTCGTAATCCTCGGTCCCCCCGAACACGGTAATCGGGCAGGTTAGCGGTTGAGCCGCCTTCGTAGGCATATACTGCTCGCAGACGGCAAAGTCTGCCCGGATGCGGGGCATCAGCATGGCCATCAATTCCTCATGCTGCAGCACTTCAGGTGGCGTTCCGTTCATCCTGAGCAGCTCCAGCTTAAACTCGGCATCAGGCAGATGCGACCGGTTCTTCCGGGTCATCCGGTAGCCGGGGGCGGACTGCCCCGATACAAACAGATGGACGGGCTGCTTGCCGTATCGCTCCCGTGCGGCCAGAGCCGCCTCATAGGCGATCATCGCCCCCATGCTGTGGCCGAAGAATGCAAAGGGCTTATGCAGTAAGGGCTCAATCTCAGCCATAAAGGCGGAGACAATCTGCTGAACCGCAGCCATCGGCGGCTCCTGCCACCTGCTCTCGCGACCCGGAAGCTGAACCGGACATACCTCCATATCTTCATGGAAAAACTCCGTCCAGTCCCGGTATACGGAAGCTCCTCCGCCAGCGTAAGGGAAGCAGAACAACCGGACTTTAGCCGTAGAAAGAATATTCGCGTTCGAACACCAGGCGTGATAGAAAGTTGTCACAGGCGGCCACTCCCTTATGAATCATAATTTTGGCGATAACCATGATAAGCGCAACCGCTATTCGTACCGCAAGGATTCAATCGGCTGCATATTGGCCGCTTTTTTGGCCGGGTACCAGCCGAAGAACAGTCCGACGGAGGCGGAGAACCCGAATGCGACGGCAACCGTCCAGGCCGACATGACGAAGGGCCAGCTTGTAAGCAGGGAGAAGGCAAAGGAGCCGAGTCCCCCGATCAGAACGCCGACGACTCCGCCGATGAAGCAAAGAATGATCGCTTCCATCATAAACTGCTGCAAAATCAACCCCGGCGTCGCTCCGATCGCTTTGCGCGTCCCGATCTCCCTGGTGCGCTCTGTAACGGATACGAGCATAATGTTCATGACTCCTATACCGCCGACGAGCAGCGATATCCCGGCGATGGAGCCGATCAAGATCTGAAGCATATTGAAGATGAGATCCAGACTTTGCTGGAAGTCCTCCACCTTCTGCACCTCATAGTCCGACACTTTACCCTGATTTTCTCGGCTCAGGTGCTTCACTACCGCTTTGCTGACCAGATCGCTCTGGGCCGGATCGACGGAATCAGCTATCACCATAAGCGTATCGATCTTCTTATTGGCGCTATTCTTCTGCAAAGGAAGCGAATCATAAGGCATATACGCGCTGTAGCTCTTGCCACTTAAGCCTGCGAGTAGCGACTTGTCGGATTTAAACACGCCAATGATTTCATACTTGCTGTTGTCCAAGGTCACTTTCCGGTGAAGAGCCTGCTCTGAGGAGCCGAATTCGTGTATGGCGTAATCCGATTCGACTACGATCACTTTTTGTCTTGAGGTTTGCTGTCCGGCGGTGAAGAAGCGTCCCGCCTCCATCTTGAGGTTGTAAAATTGAACGATGTTGGCGGACGCGCCTGTCATCATGAATGTAATCGTCTCGCCTTTTGATTTCGACTCCATCGTCAGGTTCAACGATCCCGAGGCGATTCTTACCCCTTCCATTCGGTTGACCTGCTTCGCGTCATCCATCGAAAGCATAGTCCGGTCCGTGGAAGAGGTCGTGCCGAACGAGGGGGTGACGAAGAATACGCCCGGGGAATATTTGGCAAGCTCGGAGACGACAGAGCCCCGTCCGATTTGCCCGATGGAGACGACCAGTACGACGGAAGCGACTCCGACTACGATCCCGATCATCGTCAGAAGGGATCTCAGCTTATTGACCCGCAGGCTGTCGAGCGAGATCTGAAGATTTTGCCATATAGTCATAGTCGATCACTTCCTCTACGGCGATCCTCGATGATTTCTCCGTCGCCGAAACGAAGAATTCGCTTGGCGTGCTCGGCAATATCCATCTCATGCGTAATGACAATAACGGTTGAGCCTTCCTCATTCAATTGGGTGAACAAATCCATGATTTCATGCGAGGATTTCTGATCCAGGTTGCCTGTCGGTTCATCTGCGAGCAATATCGAGGGATTCATAGTCAGAGCCCTTGCGATCGCGACCCGCTGCTTCTGTCCGCCAGACAGCTCGCTGGGCCTGTGATGAACACGCGCGCCGAGACCTACCTTTTCCAGCAGACTTTGAGCTCTCTGTGCCCGAACGGACGATGGCAGCCCGCCATATACCATCGGAAGCTCCACATTTTGCTGAACGCTTTGCCTCGGGAGCAGATTGAAGTTCTGGAATACAAAGCCGATCTTCTTGTTACGAACCTTGGCCAATTCCTTCTCGGTTAGCGAGTGTACCTCTTCGTTATCCAGCATGTAGGTGCCCCCGCTCGGGATATCCAGGCAACCGAGAATATTCATCAACGTGGACTTGCCCGAGCCCGACGGGCCGATGATGGCCACATAATCCCCCTTTTCCACGAGCAGATTAGTCGGCTTAAGGGCTTGAACCTCCAGGGCTCCATTACGATATACTTTATAAATCCCCTCCAGTTCAATCATCCGGTTGTCACCCGGGTGCCATCCTTCATGTCCGGCGACGGCGAGCTGATGACCGAATCATTAGCCTGCAGTCCTTCCAGCACTTCGATCTGCTCGTCGTCCTCCTCCCCTACCTTTATGCTCGTTTTAACCGCTTTTTGATCGGCCACCCGAAATACATATGCGTTCTGGCCCTCCCGCTTGACTGCCGTTAAGGGGACAAGCAGACGCGGAGCATTCTGTACGGTGACTTGTACGGTTGTTTTGAACCCCGGGCGCAGTTCCTCTGCCTGCTCCTTCAGATCGACCGTCACCTCCACCACCGTTTCCTTCGCATCCAGCTCGGACGGGACAGCAACCGGAGAAATGGCGGTGATGATTCCGGGATATTTCGTCGTGAAGGCTTCCCCCGTCACCTCCACCGCCATCCCCACCTTGGTCAGGTTGACGTCGTTTTCACTCATATTCGCCTTCACCTGCAATTGGCTGACATTGGTGACCTTGAACGCGTAGGTGCCCTGGGCAACTTCTTGTCCTTCTTTAACAAGCACTTCGGTCACCACGCCGTCAATATCTGCGAATAACCGGCTTTTTTCGAGTTTGGCTTGCAATTCCTCCATACGGGAGCGCGTATGGCTCATCTTTAAATCAAACAGCCTCACATCGGCTTCACTGCTATCACCCAGAGCGTCACGGCTTGTCGATGCCCCGGTTTCGCTCATTTCTTTTTTCATGTCCTCGAACGTTTGCTTCCTCGATTTTTCGTCATCCTTGATAAATTTCTGCTTCTCGGCCTCGTTAAGCTCCAGCTGCTGCCTCTCCTGCTTGAGCTGGGCTTGCGTGTCGGTGGTGGCGAGGGTCAGTAATTCCTGGCCCTTCTTAACCGACGCTCCCTTGCTCACATGCACCTTCTCGATGATGCCCGAGCTGGCAGCAAAATGCTCCTTGGCTACTTTGGCTTCCAGCTTGCCGTTCGCGAATACCTCTCTTACGATCTGACCTTCTTGGACCGTGACGACCTGTACGGCCGTCGATTTTCCGGCATTGTTGGTAAAAACGATCGAAACTCCGATTACAATTACAATAAGTACAACAATTCCTACTGTCCAAATCGCTTTTTTCGACACCTACCCTACTCACTCCATTCTCTATGAGGAATAACAAAAGCGGTCAGGAATACTTTACCAACGGTTTGTAACCTCCGTGTTATTCCCATTTGAAGAATATATTAACATGTAAACTCGTTTGAAAAAAGCCCGTAGCTCAAAATGAGACTCCGGGCATGCCTTTTAATCGGTTTTAGTAAACCAGTCGGCATATTGCGTCGCTAGCAGCTTGCGCTGTCCCTGTACTTCCTCATACAAACTTAGCTTGTATTTCTTCAAGTAACTCGATTTATAGATAAAGTCGGGGTCCGTGATCTGAATGGTGAAATTCTCATGCTTGCCCATCTTTAGCTTGGTCCCGATGGTTTCCGGCGTTTCCCCGTCTACAGGATCGACATCCTTCAGCTCGAAGGATCTTTCGAAAGACTTCTCGCCGCCTCCGTCTTCAAACACGAGGACAAGCTTATGGCCGTCCATATTGACCGGCTGATGTTTCTCGCGTGTAATCTCATAGTCGAATTTAAACGTGAACGTATCCAGATTTATGCTGGTCGAAAAATGGTTCAGCGTGATCTCGTACGGATACAAGCTGACCTTCTTCAGAGAATCCTGCACGCTCGACTTTGCTTCAGGAAGGCGAAAAGCAACGGGATTCACATAGGCGTCAGGTTTGTCTTCGGCTGCCGACAGCTTGCCTTCCGTAACCGATTGGCCCAGAATCAGCTGCATATTCTCCGTCGAGAAGCCTTTCGGCACCAGGGCGGCTACCTGCAGCAAGGCTGTGCCCTCAGGGCTTATGCGCTGCGCGACATCGGCGACAGAAGCGGGCAGCAGCGTTCCGTCTGCCCCTCTGAATTGAGCGGCAAGCTTGGTAAGCGCGCTGTATCTCTGTTCCAGGTTCGTCGCTTCCACTTGGGCGAGAACCAACGATCCGGTATTGCTCGTGTATCGGCTCAAGCTGCGCACCCGAACATCCATGCTTCTGCCTGTTTCCGCGAATTGATAAGGCCCCACGGAGTCATGGAACGGTATAGGCTGAAGCTCGGAGTCGCCAGACAGCTCCAGGACATCCGTTGTCAACGTCTCGCTTTCCTTCTCTTGAAGCACAAGCTTGACTCGAGAAAATTCTGAGCGGTAAGGAAGGGCGGCCACCATCTGAAGGCCGGCAGAGGTTTGAGCATCCAGATTCGCTACATCTGTCGTTTGGATCGCCTTCGCTTCAATTTTCACCTTATCGTCAAGTAAAAAATAACCCGTTAAATTAGGAATAGGCAGCGCATCCGTGCCCGTATTGCCAAGCGAGAGATTAGCACTTAGCAAATCACGGTCTTCCCACGGAAAGCGGGACATCGCGTTCATGCGTGCTGTATACACCCCGTCCTTGGTCGTAAAGGTGTAGTCGGTGCCTAACGAGCCCTTCTGGTTGAGGGCGGCTTCCGGAAGCTGGAATGCTCCGGCCTGCAGCTTGATGGGCAGATCCGGGACGCTTTCGGTCAGAACCAGTTCCCATTGACCGGCATCAACCGCGATAGGAATGGTGCCTGACAGCTCAATATCCTTCTTTTCCTTAGGCTTGATGACCACATCCTTGGCGCCTCTTGGCTCCAAAGGGTATAAAAGTCCATCCGGCGTTCGGATCGAATATTGATATTCCGGTAGTTTTGCCGTATGAGACCCGCTATTTTCTAGTGTGATAAATACGTTTGGGACATGGTATTTTTCATTCGTATGGCTGATGAGCTTCTTGATCGAGGCTTGCATGTCTGTTTCGCCTATCCGCAAGACAGACGTTTCATGGGAGGGTGTGACATCCTTATAGGTTTCCGGTACCGCCACGGCGCCAAGCGACCTCTCGAAGTTAGGCTGATTGAATTCCCACTTCATAAATTCAACGATGAGGTCTTGCACCTGCGTGTTTTCGTTAACCGTGGCATAATACGTCAGTTTGGTCGTCGAACCGGGCGCTACATGAGTTTTGGCAAGATCGGACGGCAGCATGCGGACCGGGAATTGGCTGCCGGATTTATTCGTCAGCCGGAGCCAGTAATCGATCACTTTCATCGCACGGTCTCCGCCGTTGTGGATATGGATATTCAGGATGGCTGTTTTGCCATTCTGGGAAGCAGTCAGGTGAAGCTGCTCCAGTACAAAGTAACTTTGGCTCGTGATCGCAATCGTTTTTCCAATTCTCATGTCGGCATGGACAAGCGGGGCCGGCCATGCCGAGCCTAGCGTTACCGTCATGGCGACGGCTAAAGCGGCTATCTTCCTGTAGGAACTTTTCACGCGCATAATTACTTCCTTTCTCCTGTAGAGGGATATTATGTATATTTCTGTCGTAATACATGTTCGGTATGATACGGCTGATTCCTCCCTCTTCACAATTTTTTCACGATCGAAATAGCCCGCCCCCTCTCATCGAGGAAGCAGGCTAGGATGATTAGCAGGCATGAAATGTGCCTTTGATTAATATTTATAGGATTGCCCGCCATCGATCGGAATCACGACGGCGTTGATAAATGCGGCTTCATCCGATAACAGAAAAGCAACCAAGTGCGCCACTTCTTCCGGCTTTCCGAACCTTTTCATCGGATTTACGCTGACAAATTGTTGGCCGGCCGCTTCCCACTGATCGCCGCCGATTTGCTTCAAGGAGGCTTCAACCATAGGAGTCATAATCGCCCCCGGCGCGATCGCCTTGATGCTTATCCCATATTGTCCGTACTCTACGCCCGAATTTCTTGTTAATCCTACCACTCCGTGCTTACTCGCTGCATATCCCGTCTGATTGCCGACGCCCCGGATTCCTCCGACGGAGGCCGTATTTACAATAGCTCCAAAGCCCTGCTTCTTCATGACCTCCAGCACATATTTCATCCCATAGAAAACTCCGTTAAGATTGATGCCGACTACTTTTTGGAACTCGTCAATCCCATATTCGGCCGTAGGATTTTGCTTGCCTTCGATTCCTGCATTATTGAAGAATCCATCAATTTTTCCATACGCAGCTACGGTTTCCTTCACATATTGTTGAACGGCTTGAACGTCCGACACATCGGCCGTAACCACAAGCACCTCGGCTTCAGGCGACTTTTGCAGGATGACTGCTTTCGACTCGTCCAGGGACGCACGATTCAAATCGACTAAAGCCAGCCTAGCTCCTTCTTGAGCCAGCTGGAGGGCCGTTGCCCTCCCTAGGCCTGAGCCTGCTCCAGTGATGATGACCACTTTATCCTCAAAACGTTTGTTCATTTCTCCATGATCCCTTCCTTAGCTTTCTCAAAATTGACATCATTTTGTACTATTAATAAGTTAAACAAAGGAGCAGAATTTATACGTAAGTAAATGAAAAAAGCAACTTACTAACTATACGTAAGTTGCTTGACAAAAGGAATTTGGTGAGCTAAGATAATCACATATCCAAATCATGAAGTAAGGCGGTATAACTAATGGGATTTCTAGACAAACTATTCGGTAGAACTAATCTTGAGGAGGACAAAATGATGTCAAAATTAAACATCGGTATTATCTTGGGAAGCACTCGTCAAGGACGTGTAAGTCCACAGGTCGGGGAATGGGTAAAGGGCATTGCCGACAAACGCGGAGACGCCAATTATGAAATCGTGGATATCGCAGACTACAAGCTTCCGCTACTGGGAGAAGCCGATGCAACCGAACAGGCAACGGCTTGGAATACGAAGCTCGCCAGTCTAGACGGCTTCGTATTTATCGTACAGGAATACAACCACAGTATATCTGGATCCTTGAAAAATGCCCTCGATTATGCCCGTGAAGCATGGAACAATAAGGCTGCAGGGATCGTAAGCTATGGTTCCGTAGGCGGTGCCCGCGCGGCTGAGCATCTGCGCGGCATATTGGGAGAATTGTCCGTTGCGGACGTCCGCATTCACCCCGCCTTGTCGTTGTTCACGGATTTCGAGAACGGAACAGTTTTCAAGCCTGCCGATCTGCATCTGACTAACGTTAATGGCATGCTTGACCAGGTAGTCGCCTGGAGCGGCGCCTTGAAAACATTGCGCTAATCGCACCGACACTTATTCAGAAAAATCAAAGAAAAGAAGCCCTCCGGGAAATGGTTGAACATGATGCCATTTCGTTAGGATGGGCTTCTTCTTTGTGCTGCAACGGGAGATAGCACTTAGGAGTCATAGGTTGGCGGGACTTTCCATGGTATAATAGAGGTTACAGACATCTAAACTACATGATAAGATAAGGAGCTTTATAAAGAATGAAGGCTGCGCTTAAGCAACATGGCTTCAAACTGACGGTCATCGTGCTGTTAGTCGCTCTGGCCCTGAGTATGCTCAGCTGGCTCAAGCAGGATCGTCCGCCGCTTCCCTCGATCAAACAAGCACCCGACTTCAGCTTGCTCGATATGGATGGGCAACCCGTGAAGCTATCCGATTCTCACGGCAAAGTGCGACTCATCTCCTTCATGTTCACCAGTTGTCCGGATATATGTCCGATGACGACTTATAATATGGTGAAGCTGCAGAATGATTTGAAGCAGCAGGGGCTTTGGGGCGATCAGGTGCAATTTCTTTCTATAACCTTCGATCCGCTAACAGATACCCCGGAGGTATTCAGCAAATACGGCGAGCGCATGGGCGTGGACCCTTCGGGCTGGACGCTTCTAACCGGCACGGAGAAAGAAACGGCCGATGTCGCCAAAAGCTTCGGGGTCGTTGTCCAGAAAATGCCTGACGGCAGCTTCGCGCACACGGTAACTTCCCTCTTCCTCGTGGATACCAAAGGTAAAATTCGGAAAATCTATCCTATGGGCGAAGATATGAACCATGATGAGCTCATGAAAATGATCCGGCTGTTAGCCGGATCCGCGTAAGAGGTCAAGAGGCCGAGGGCAGCAGAGGATTGTCCGGATCGTCTGCTTTTTCACTCCTGTACCATTTGAAGAAAATAAGGCCGAGCACCGTCCCGTAGGCGATCTCTTGCATAATCTTCATGATCACTCCGCCGAGCTGCTGGTCTCCCAGTTGCGTAAGCCATTTGGATTCAAACGCCGGCTGATCGACCGTCATCGAATAAAATGGCAGGCACAGCAGACGGGTTTCTCCGGTATATATAGCATACAAAGGTTCCCGGGCAAAAATAATGAGCGCGCAAGCGGGCGTCAGCATAAGACCGTTCAAGAAGATATAGCCGATCTTTTTGATCGGAGAAATGATTTGCTTGCCGACCGGTGTAAAGACGGACCACCAAAGACCGAAAGCGGTAAGGATCAAAAAGATATGGACGACTTTATGAAGCGCGTAGTTGGACATCGTCGCTTCGAAGATAAGCGGGATATGATAGAAGGAAAACGTCCCGTTAAATAAAAACATAGCGACGAGCGGCTGCCCGAACACCGCCACGATCCCCCGGCCGATCTTGTACTTTACGACTAATTCATAGAAGCTTCGCGGCAGTCCCGAGAAGATGAGCGGCGGAACAATCAGATATAAGATGGACTGCTGGAGCATATGCATACTGAAATAAAAATGCCCAAGGACATTCAACGGGCCGCCAAGCGCGAAGTATAAGAGAAATGTGCCGGCTATAAAAGAAATGGAGCCTCTGCGGGACACCCCGTCCCCCTTATATCTCCAATAGAAAACGATGGCAAGCATGGCCATAATCGCTAATTCCGGACTGAAAACCGACCTGAACCCGTAGGTTTCTACAAGTATGCCGATGTTCAAGATTCATACTCCCCTTTCCTGTTCAGAATGATAGTTTGTTTAGCCTTTCGCAGCTATTGCTCGGCAAGCCATTCGGCCAAGGCTTGGATATCGGTCTCCCTCAGCTTCGCTGAATAAGAGGGCATTCCTCCCCCGCCATGCTGAATTTTGGCGACGATCTGCTCCTTATCCAGTCGGGTTCCTACCTTCTGCAAGCCCGGTCCCATCCCGCCCTGCAGCTGATCCCCATGGCAGGCAAGACAGCTGGACTTGTAAATCGCTTGAACGCTTGCAGCTTCTGTCGATGCCTGTTTTTGTTCTTGGCTCCCCGGAGCCGCGCTGCTACATGCGGTGCAGGCCAAGACAAGCGCAGCCGCAAGAACGAAAGTTAAGCGAGATTGTCTCAAGAAAGCCTCTCCTCCTTAGCCTACGCTAGGCTTGCAGCCAGCCTTTCTCGTAAGCGTACCTCATGAGCTGCACGCGATTGTCCAGATGAAGCTTATGCAAAATATTTTTCAGATGGTTCTTCACCGTATGCTCGGAAATGTCCAGCTCCTCGGATATCTCTTTGTTGGATCTCCCCCGCGCGACACATTCTAAAATCTCCTTCTCCCTCAAAGTCAGCGGCGATTTTTCGGGCACGTTCGTTTTCGCCAGCGTAAACTCCTGCAGAAGCCGCACCGCGACTTCTCGGGACATCGGCGCTTCATCGATCGCGACGGCCCGTAAGTATTCATGCCAGGAGGCCGGACTAAGGTTTTTCAGCAGGTATCCCTGCGCCCCCCGCTTGATCGCTTCGAACAGGTGGGTAATATCCCCCGAAACGGTTACCATTACGATTTTGACGTAGGGGAACCGTTCCTTGATGACTTTCGTCGCTTCGAGGCCATCCACCTGCGGCATCCGGATATCCATAAGGATCAAGTCCGGCATGTATTGCTCCGCCAGTTGGATCGCTTCATCCCCGTTGACGGCCTCGCCCACGATCTCGAAAGAAGGATCCAGCTCGATAATATCCCTCATGGCCTCTCGGGCATGCGCATGATCATCGGCGAGTACTATCCGGATCGGTTGTATCATCGGTCTCCTCCTTCCCGATCACCACCATTGTGAGATCTTGTTCTCGCTGCACTTCAAAGGTCCACTTGAGCTTGTCCGCCCTGTCCCGGATCATCGCCAGGCCAAAGCCTCCGCCGGAATCCGGCTCGCTGCCCGGCGCAAAGCCGGCTCCGTCATCCTTGATCACGCACCGCCAGCCTTGCTCCCGAACATCTTTCCCTTCAACCCATAGACGGGACGCCCCGGCATGCTTGTACACATTGATCATGGCCTCCCGGATCGTGGAGTAAAGCTCGACTTTTTCCTTCAGGGTGAGCCGATTATCTGTCAGGGACCAGTTCAGCTCTACGGCTATGCCCGTATCTTGTTTAAACTCAGCGACAAGATGCTGGAGCGACTCCAGCCAAGGCCTGGAGGCCGGGTTGGCCGGGTAGCGCAGGCTGGCGATTGCTTGCCTGACGTACTCGTTGACCTCATAGACCGTTTTACGAAGGCTCTGGTAAGCGGACTGCAGCGAATCGTTCCACCGCCCGGCGTGGCTTTGCTCCATGCGATCTACCCTGACCGATAGCAAGAACAGCGACTGAGCTATGCCGTCATGCAGCTCCTGCGCCATCTTTTCTCTTTCCTCCAGAGCCGCCTTGGCCGCTCTTTCTTTCTGAAGCTCCTCCTGCATAACCTCTATCATAGCAAAAAGCTTGCGAAGAAGCGTCATTGTCACCAAAAAGACAAGTAAAGGAGCTAACCAATTTCCCAAATCCATAGAAATGTAGGGCAGAAGAAAGGCGTGGCGCACATATTCCCACAATCCGATCGTAAGCGTAGGGATAATCAGGATTAAACTCTTCAAATGCCGGTATCGAATGCGCTGTCACTCCTTTAGCGTATCAACCTCCCTACATCTAATCACAGGTCCTTGGACCTGGCTATGACCCGGAAGAGCCATTTGGAGCGCCGTTCTTGAACAACCTTTGACATTTCTCACGTGAGTGGAAGGAACTTCAAAATATGCGAGCGTTTCCAGCCTTTCAGATCGCCTACAGGTAAAGGGTCTTTTCTTCCATAAGCGGGCTTAGGGCTTTCGTGCGATTGAGGTATACGAAGGCATCGTAGCGCTTCGCGACCACCGTCGGAACGTAATTGCCTTGCTCCCAAGCCGGATGATACACGACCCCAATCGCACGGTGACCGAGGGGCTTAGTTTCCAGCACTTCCTCCCTGTTGTCGAATATAAGAATTTTATCGTCGGCACCGCTCTGGTGAAGCAGCTCCTCCCAGCTGTCGGCCATAGCTTGGGGGACTTGCATGACTTCGGATGGAGCCCCCCATTCCTTTCCGGCGATCACCGTACCCTCGTAGCTGCCGAACCCGACGGCATACACGTCGCCCGGATGCTTCTCCCTCAGCAGCTGTCCCAAGTTGATCATTCCCTCTTCGATCATGTCCGTGGCGCGGGCGTCCCCGATATGCGTGTTATGCGCCCAGATCACCCCCCGCGCTTGAGGTCCATAGTACTCCATCAGGTTTTCCAACACATTAGCCATATGCCGATCTCTGATATTCCAGGATTCGGCATTGTGGCGGATCATCGAGCGATAGTACGCCTCCGCTCCTTTGACCGCCATGGCGTTCATCTCCGCATTAAACAGACTATCCCGGTCTTCCTCATCACCCGCGGTCATCCACCTGTCCGTCAAGCGATAGAGAAGCGCCAACACCTCATCCTCGCAGCCTTCTCCGTACAGCGCTGCAGATACTCCATAAGACTGCTCATTTCTTCCAAAAGGCTCCAGGCATTCGAAGGCTCGTTTCGCTTCCGGCAGGCTATCGGGAGCTTCAGCTTGAAGGTAGGTCAAAATGGCGTCCATGGACTCCCATAAGCTGTATACGTCCATTCCGAAGAAGCCTACCTGTTCTTCGGTAGGCTTCTCAGCGTTATAGTGTCGAAGCCACTCGGCGAATTCGAGGATTTCCTGGTTGGCCCACATCCAGGCGGGCCATCGGTTGAAGTCACTGAACGCTTCCTTCGCGTCCTCTTTGTCCAGACGCCCCTTCACATACCGATTCAGCCTATAGCAGGAGGGCCAGTCCCCTTCCACTGCGATAAAACGAATCCCCTGCTGCTGGATCAAGCGTTTAGTCAACTCTGCACGAAACGTATAGTACTCTGAGGTCCCATGAGAGGCTTCACCGAGAAGCACGTAACGTACCTTGTCCATGCGCTCCACAAGTTGGGAGAGATTATCTTGCAGGCCGCCTTGCAGCGTCACCTTGCGAATAGCTTGCAGAACCTGTTTTCTATCCATAGCCTTACCCCCTTATCCGGTATGTTTCCTTATTCATAGTTGTCCTTCGTGTCCTTTTTTATACAGAAGCGAGCTATCCTGGGGATGACGGAACTAACAAAAAAAAGAGGCGGCTCGGGGCCACCTCCTCCTCATGTTCATTCGACTTATGTCCAATTGTCCCTCCAACTGTCTACCTTCGCGAGCGCTTCCTTATCCCGAAGAATGTCCCCCGGCGTATTGGCCGTGCCGAGCACGTAACCGGCGAAATCGATGCCGACGAAGTCAAAGATGGACTGGAATTGCTGGATCAGAGGCTGTCCTTTTAAGTGAGGGTCGTCGTCCCCGACCGCGATGACATAAGCCTGCTTGCCTGCAAGTCCAGCCAAAAACGCTGGGCGATTCTCCACCAGGGACTGCGACCAGCGGTCGATGAACGTTTTGAGCAGCCCGGAGATCCCATACCAATAGATAGGAGTTGCGAAAACAAGCGTGTCCGCCGCCAGCACCCGGTCGATCAGCCCGCGGTAATCGTCGTCGGGATAGCCCCCGTTCTCCGTATGCCGGTAATCGATGATAGGCTGAAGCCGGTAGTCGGTCAAAAACAGATGCTCCGCTACCCTCCCTTCTACCAGCCGAGCCGCCAGCAGCTCCGTGTTTCCATGTCTCCGGTGAGCTTCCGTACAATACAGCAGTTTCCACCCGGGTTCATCTCCTTTGCTAGTCCGTTATACCGATGCGATCAGCTATGGGACCGCTGTCAGCAGAGCCTGGCCGTCAGCTATCGGAAGCCTATAGGCTTCAACAACGGTGCTCGCATCACTGCCGGGGAAGTCAAATTCCGGAGCGCGTTCGAAGCCCAGCCGCCGGTACAGTCGAACCGCGGCTCTCATCTGACTTGTCGTATGCAGGCCAAGGAAAGGCGCTCCGCTATGCCGCGCTCGTTTCGTACATTCACGGATTAGCCTAGTAGCGATCCCTTGACCGCGTGCGTCTGGATGAACGGCCAGCAGGCGGATTTCATGATAAGGTATCGTCGCTTCGAGCTTCTCGTATAAGCGGTCCACCGGCGGGTATAGGAGCAGACAACCGAGCAGACGTCCGTCCCGGAACGCTGCGATCCGCTCCGCAGGCAGATCTTCCTGCAGCCACAGGTCTTGCATCGACTGCTTGTAGCCAGCCCAAAAATCAAGGTCATAGCTTTCCTGGTACTCGCTGTAGGCTTGAATGGATAATCTAGCGGCTTCCCCTCTCTCTTCGGGCAGCGCATCCCGAACCAACAAACCGGCTTCGTCTGACATCGCATCTGCACTCCTTTCCTCATCCATACTCTCAAAGCCGTCAGCTCTGATCTTGCGCTCCCACGGCCGTGATCTCCTGAAGGGGCTCGGCCTGCTCCTGATTGACCAAGCTTCCTTCCTCTTCTAGTTGAAGCTCCGGAAGAAGCTGCTTGGTCATAAAAACCAGCTTGTCATCCGTACCCAGGTCACGTTCAAACCAAGGCTGATAGCCCCTCCTCTTATACATCGGAAGCAGCCAAGGGTGCTTCCGCGAGGTGGCCAGCGTCACGGCGGGGGCTCGCAGCTCCTGTCGGATCACGCGCTGCTCGATATAATCCAGCAGCTCTCGGCCTATGCCGCGGCCTTTCCACCGGGGATCAACCGCAAACCAATACAAAAATGGATGCGGCGTAACATCAGGCAATTCCTTTAAGGAAACGGTCGCGGCAAGCCTTCCATCCTTCTCCACTACGTAGCATGTGTGCTCCAGAATGTTCGTGGCCACCAGCTCGATATCGGCCTGAGCGGCCGTGAATGCGATGTTTAGATCCCTTATCGTCTGGTAGGCTCCCAAGATCAAGTCAAGCAGTTCTTCTGCGTCTTCGGCTACGGCGAGCCGATATCCCTCACTCATGCGAGTCCTCCCCGATTGTATAGATTCAGCCGTCTTTCCAGCAGGGCAGTCAGGCCCTCTGCCAAAAGGGTCAATGCCCAATAAATGAAGGCCGCGGCAATGAACGCTTCGAGAAACTTCAGATTGGATGTGGCGACGATGTTCGCCTTTCCATTCAGCTCCTCTAGGGAGATCGTGAAGGCAAGCGAAGACCCGTGCAGCAGTCCGACGAACTTATGCAGCAGATTCGGCAGGCTGGCCATCAGCGCCTGGGGCAAAACGATGCGCCGCATTCCCTGCCAGCGTGTCATGCCGACGGTAGAGGCGGCCTCGAGTTGACCACGGTCGACCGATAATATCCCCGAGCGGATCGCCTCCGACATATAGGCCCCCGAATTAACCGAAAAAGCGATCAGCACGAAGGCGATCAGCGGAATCGCACTCGAGCGCGCATTCCAGCCATAGTTTGCGGCCAACGAATCGAAGAGCAACGGCAAACCGAAGTAAATGATCATGATATGGAGAAGCAGAGGCGTCCCCCGAATAAACGATACATAGAAGGAGGCCAAATAATGAAGACCCCGGACCTCGTATACCCGGATCAAAGCGATGGCTGTGCCGATGACGAAGCCGGCCAATAACGGAACGACGGAAATGATCATGGTTAAGGGCAGAGCTTTCAGGATTTCGAAGAACGCTTCTATGAGGAAGAGCGGGTCAAGCTGAATCGGAATCCCCTCCTTCGGGCATCGGGAAGATCAGGGCCTATGTCCTTCGGATCTGCGCTTCCCTTCGACTCATGCCGCTGGAATCTGCGCTCCGCCCAGGCAAACAGCTTCTCCAATGTGAGGCTGACTGCGTAATAGATGACGGCAAGCGCCATATAAATTTCAAGGTAGTGGTTGGTAGTTCCAAGCGTCTCAGCCCGCCCCGACATATCCATCACGCCAAGCGAGAATGCGAGCGACGTGTCCTTCAGGCTGGAGATGACCAGATTGCCCATATTAGGCAGCGCGACGATCAACGCCTGCGGAAGTACGATGCGCAGGAATGCTTCCCTGCCGGTCATGCCTATAGCGTAAGCCGCATCGAGCTGACCGCGCTCCACGGTGACGACCGCGGAGCGGGCAATCTCCGAGAAGAAAGCCGCGATATGCAGGCCATAGGTCAAAATCACGAAAGCGAGCGCATGAACGTTCGACAGGTCGACGCCCAGCATCCGAAGCAGCTCCGGAAGTCCGTAATAGACGAGGAATAATTGAATCAAAATCGGAGTTCCCCTCATAAAGGAGACAAAAACGACAACCGCCTTGCTGAGGACAGGCACCTTGTAGAGCCGAATCAGCGCCAGAATAGAACCGATCACAATGCCCGTGAGCAAGGAGACAAACAAAATGAAAAGCGTGACGTGCAGGTAAGCGAGCAGCTTGGGCAGGAACAGACCGACAAGCGTGATATCGAAAGCTTTTCCCATAGGCGTACCGCTTTCTATTCGGCTACGGTATAGTCCGCGCCCAGCCACTGAGTGCTTAGCTTACCGAGGGTACCGTCCTTTTTGATGGCTTTCAATGCTTCGTCCATTCTTGTTTTGAGCTCATCGGCATCCTTCTGGAGAATGAAATACACCTTGGAGTTCGATATCGCCGGGCCTACCGTCTTCTGCTGAGCGTCCACCGTCTTGTTGCGCTGGTCGACGGCGAACTGCGTGGAGATCGTCGCGTCCACACGCCCGGATTTCAGCTGCGCAATCACATCATTCGTACCTCCGCTGCCCGAATACACGATCTGGATCGCGTTATTGTTCTTCGCGTTATACTCCTGCAAGAGCACCGCCGCATTGCTGGTGGCGCCCACGATCACCTTCTTGCCTTTTAGATCGTCAATTGAATGAATATCTTGGCGATCCTGATGAACGATTACCTTATTCGGGAAAATATTATAAGCCTCGTCGTTGAACAGGAACTTCGCCTTCCGTTCCTCGTTGACTTCCATCTGATGGGCGATCACATCGATTTTTTTGGTCTCCAGGCTGAGCAGCAAATTCGAGAAATCCATCGTTTTGAACTCGAATTCATACTCGGGAAGCCGTTTATCGATTTCCTTGACAAGCTCGACATCGTATCCGGTCAAATCCCCTTTGTCATCGATGAAGCAAATGTTCGCGAATTGGGTTCCGGTTCCGATAATGATCTTCTTGGGCGGGGCTTCAGCCTTCCCGGCCGTTTCCTGGGGAGAGGGGGCCGATCCGCAGCCGGATATCACCAGCAGGGCAGTTAAGCATACGGGGACAAGCTTGGTTCTAGTCTTCAACATGGCATCCATTCCTCCAGGCATATGTAAGATAGGCGGAGAACGCCAAAGAGCCGCTGCGTTTATCTAACAGCGGCTTTTGGTAGTCCAATCAGCCTTAAGCGTAAAACAAGTATTTGCATTAATCACATATGTATAGTTGGTTTTAGATGTCTCACTTAATGTATCATTTTATACCGAATCCATCAACAATGGATTGAAATATTTGATGCTATCATCGAATTTTTCTATGCAAAGGGAACTTGGCAGAATTCCCTGTAATCCAAGGTTCTCTATCCAAGCTCGCTCCCCGATACTGGTTCTGCAAGTGACAATAATGATTTAATTCAATATAATGTAAATAAAGGAGGGATGTAACATATTAGTAACGACAGCGCTAATCATCGGATTTCTTGTAGTCTCTGCATTCATTATCATAAGTGGTGTAAAGCTCTTGTTAAGAAATTATCCAAAGAAAGCTGACTTGGCATTAATAGGTATAACCTTCCTTTTCATAATTGCAGCTGCAAGTTCTACTTTTCATGGGAAACTTAACGCAGGAATTCCAATCTTCCTACTATCAATTGCATTAATTGGGATTGGAACAAGATCTCATAAACAAAAATCGAAGTAGTGAATGAAAAAAGAAAGAAGGCAGGCACTTATAGGCTGTCTGCCTCCCTTTATCAACCATGTGAAATGGTTCAGATGCGAGCGATGCGAGTCTCCATGCTGTTCCTAAATCGCGGCCCCAGGCTGTACAAGCGATATGCGGCTTGGTTATCAGCCACGGGCTCTAGGCTTTGACCAGACGTACCGCTATATAAGGCTTGCCAGGCAGTTCGATACGGAACGATCCTTCATAGGTACCCTCGAGCTTCTCCACGGTCATCTCCCATGTATCGATGATCTCCACGCTGTACCGGATGCCCGGCTTCATGCTGTAGATCCGGTAGCTCGGCAGATTAAAGCCGTAATAGAACAAATAATACTCGTCCGGGATACCGGCTGATGGAGCATCCCATTCCGACTTGAGCGGATTCAAGCCTTCCCGGGGTCCCTCCTCCATTATCGTACGCAGAAAAGCGATCCGCTCGGGGCTTGTGCCATGCAGTTTGCCGCCCTTGGACCACCACAGAATGTCGTCGGGATGCAAATAAGTTTCCCCATGTCCGACATAACCGCCGCGCACTGCGCCCTCCCAGAAGCGGCGGGTCATCTCCTGCCCGCTGATATTGCCCCAGCCCAAGTCAATATCGCCCTCATACGCGCATTCGTCGATGACGATGGGCTTCTGCCACTGCTCCCGCCATTCATTGGTGTACTCTGCCGTTTTATAAACGTCGATTCTCTGAATACTGCAATGGGTAATCCACGGGCGGCTGTAATCGTAGAAGGTGAAGCAGTTATGTATCGAGATCAGCCTTCCATAAGGATCATGCTCGGTGACGATCCGCGCGAAGCGCTCCCAGTCCTCCGGCTGCTTGGCCCACATCAGATCGTACTCGTTCGCCAGCGACCACCAAACATTCCGGTACGCGGACAGCCGCGCCGTCAAATATCGCAAGTAACGATCGTCCGCAGCCCGGCCCATCTCCGAGAAGCCCCAACGGTCGTAGGCGTGGAACAGGATCAGATCTGCCTCGATGCCCAGGTCCAGCAGATCGGCGATGCGTCGCTCCAGATGCCGGAAGAATGCAGGATTGAAGCGGGTATAGTCCCAACCTTGCTCCATTGAGCCTTCATATGGATAAAAGAGCGGTTCATTGGCATTGAATTGATAATATTTAGGAAAGACGCACATCCGAAGCTTGTTGAAGGGTGAGGTCCGGAGCGTATCGAGCGTCTGTTCCTCGAGCGCTTCTTCCTGATGCGTCCATACGTAACAGGTCGTGCCGATAGGCAGATATGCCGTGCCGTCCTCGTAAGCAAAGTGAAACTTATTCTTTACTCGAACCGGTCCATGATTGTCCGGAGCCGGCGCCGTACACGTAAAACGCCCCTCTATACCGCTTAACGAACGGGCGGTGCTATGCGTCGTGAATGCCCATTCGCCCTCAGTATCCGGCATGAACCGGATGCGGTATAGGCCGTCGCCATCGTAGAAGCCGTGAGCCGTAACGGATCGTCCGGCATGCCGGAACTCCGCATGCAAGGCTACGTCAGTGAAAGGATTGCCATGGGACGGGCCCTGAAGCTCCAGCTCGAAGATCCCCCAGCGCTCTGTCCGCTCCGGCCCGCTGGTTTTGGCGGAGCCGATAGCCACTGACGGACCCTCGTAGTCCTTCGCGGGAATATTGTCTTCTTCTTGAACCGGCTTGTCCGGGATTCGCGATAATTCCTCCAGCAGGTCCCTTAACTGCTCCGGGGTCCAGGTGAAGGATTGGTTCGCTGCCGCGAGCTGCGGCAGTGTCCGCATTTTGATGAAGGATAAATAAGGAGATTGAGCGAGGTCGGGAACATGCTTGAGCAGTACCGCTCGGGCGTCGGGATTTGCCCAGATAAAGCCGATTTTAGTCTGTTCTGTAAATGCCATGTGTGATCTGCTCCTTTCATACTTACAACGTTATCTACTAAACTGTTTAGTTACAATCGAGCATGGTAAGCAAATCGTATCAAGTATCATGCTAATAGTCAAACAATTTCATCCCACAATTGGGCAAAGCCCCACATCTAAATACCGATTCAACTTAATTATAACTAAATTACTGTAAACATATATTACGTTGTTCAGTTCTCTTCTCCACATGTCCATCCTTGATCGCTAGCCTTCGTTGACAAAGAAAATGAAAAAAAACCGGAAGCCTCCTGGCAAGTACCGGTTTCTCAGCCTACTCTCAAGATTAGTTGTTGTCTGCTCGCCTAACGCGGGACATTAGAGATGCCGCCTTACAGGACGGCAGCTATCCCGCCGTCGATATTAACGGAGGTGCCCGTTACGAAAGAGGCGGCTCCAGAGACAAGGAAGGTGATGACATTGGCAGCTTCCTGCGCTTCACCGATGCGTCCAAGCGGAATTTGATGTCCTGGATCGCGGGAAAATTGTTCCCAGGATTGCTCCGGCGCCTTCGACTTCCACTTCCGTTCGATCTGAGCGCTGCGGATAAGACCGATGCATACCGCGTTCACTCGAATGTTGTCCGCTGCCAGGTCCTTGCTCATCGCCTTGGTCAAAGCAAGCCCCGCCGCCCGGCTGACCGAGGTCGGGAGCGACGAAGCGCCCGGCGTCTTGCCGCCGACGGCCGTCACATTTACGATCGCTCCGCCACCGGCTTCCCGCATATGCGGAAGGGCAGCCCTTGCGAAGTGAACGGCTCCGAACAGCTTCAGGTCCAGGTCCGCCGTCCAAGCCTCCGTCGTCACCTCGGGAAAAGGACGCGCAGCCGACGTTCCCGCATTATTCACGAGGATATCCAAACCGCCCAATCGCTCCACCGCTTCCGCGACCGCACGGTTGACGTCCTCTTCCACGGAAACATCCGCGGAAATCCAGACCGGCTCTTGTCCGGTTTGTTCCCGGATCAGACCGGCAGCCTGCTTCAAACCTTCCTCGTCGCGCGCCACTATAGCTACCCTGGCGCCCTCGGAGGCTAACGTCCGGGCTGTGGCCAGTCCGATTCCTTTACTGCCTCCTGTTACAATCGCCCTCTTGTTCTGCAACCCCAACTCCATCTACCATACCTCCCAGGCCGGTTTCTCATCGTCATGCATGACTTCCCTCTCAGTATACCATGCACCCCGCTTCTCACCAACGAATGCCCTTTTGTCTTCATCTCCCTAAACCACAACAAGCAGCCCTTTCCCGAAGGATCGTGGCTGCTTGCTAACCGGTACGTCTCTTCATTGTCATCATCCTACAAGCTGGAGAGCCTTTTCCAACGCACCCGACGCTCCGAACCCATCGTGATAGTCGATTTTCTTACCCTTCTTCTCGGCGAGCTCTCTCACAGCCCACATCGAAGTGTGTTTGATAGCGCCTCTTAAGATGATAATCACATCGGCCTTATTAATGATGCTGAGGAAATAGTTTTCGATCGGGCCTCCACCTGTTTTCCCGCTATGGTGCTCAACGATTAATCCGCGTTTCTCTCCAAGCTTCTTGAACGTTTCCGTCTGACTGCCTCCGATGATCGCTACGGTTTTCATGGCATCCTCCCTCTGAGCACTCTAGGCTCCCCTAGTTCTCTAAGCTTCGTTCGTCTGTTAGTTATCTTTATTCTAACCGAAATATATTAAATGTCAATCGGTTTAGTCGGATTAAAAGAGAACTTTTCATTCCGCTTTTCTGCGCGCCAAAAAAGCCATGATTTTCTGCCAATAGCAGGAACCATAGCTTTCGGCTACTTGGTTTAAACTACACCACCGCCCGGAAGCTGAACAGGCAGCTTTGGAAATCTCCCTTCGCCCGGGGCAGACTGATCCCGGCATGCATCAGCTCGTCGCCGCCATATACCTCTCCCGTATCCACCTCGCGGTAGTCCAGGCTAGGGTTCAATCCCTTCAGTCTCAGTCTCTGCAGAGGCGCGTTAGGCTCGGCCAGCACCCGGAAGGAGCAGGCGAGCACCTCGCTTTGATCCGGAGAAACAAACATCCAAGCTGTATCCTGGCCTTCGAACGGGCTGATCAACCGGTAAAAACGACCGTATTGAACAAACTCCCGAAGCTCTTTGTAGTCCGCAACCTGGCGCTTGGCGAGCTCCCGCTCTTCGGTTGAGAAGGTTGTCAGATCCAGCTCATACCCGAAGTTTCCGCTCATCGCGACATCGCCACGCATCTGGAGAGAGGTCGTCCGGTGCAGCTGATGATTAGGCACGGCAGACACATGGGCGCCCATCGCGCTGACCGGATAGACCAGACTTGTGCCATATTGAATCTTTAAGCGGGAAACCGCATCCGTATTGTCGCTTGTCCAGGTTTGGGGCATGTAGTGCAGGATGCCCGGATCGAACCGCCCGCCGCCTCCCGAGCAGCTTTCGAACAGGACGTTAGGGAAGGAAGCAGTAATCCGCTCCATCACATCGTAGAGTCCGAGCATATAGCGATGCGCCGTCTCTCTTTGACGCCTCGGCTCAAGCCTCGCTGATCCGACCTCCGTCATATGGCGGTTCATATCCCATTTGACATAGGCGATGGGCGCGCTGGCCAGAACGCGGGAGACCGTTTCTACGAGATAGTCGCACACCTCTTGACGGGAAAGATCAAGAACAAGCTGATGGCGTGCTACGGTTCGAGGACGATCCGGCACATGGAGACACCAGTCCGGGTGTTCACGGTACAGGTCGCTGTCCGGCGAGATCATCTCCGGCTCGAACCAAAGTCCGAACTGCATCCCTCGGCGCGTAACGCGCTCTGCCAGATCCTCCAGCCCATGAGGGAGCTTGCGGCGGTCCACGGTCCAATCCCCTAGCGAAGTGCTATCATCATCCCGCTTGCCGAACCAGCCGTCATCCAGCACGAACAGCTCAATGCCGAGCTCCGCGCCCGCTGCCGCAATCTCCTCAATCTTATCCGCTGTAAAGTTAAAGTAGGTCGCCTCCCAGTTATTGATCAGCACCGGCCGGCTCCGGTCGCGGAATGTCCCCCGGCAGAGCCGGGTACGGTACAGCTCATGGTACGTATGTGACATCCCTGTCAAGCCAGTCGACGAATATACCATGACGGCCTCGGGGGTCTGGAACGCTTCGCCTGGGTCCAGTACCCAGGTGAAGTCAAAAGGATTGATCCCCATCGAAAGACGGGTCGTATGGAATTGATCCACTTCCGCCGACGCTGTAAAATTCCCGCTGTACACGAGACTGAAGCCATACACCTCTCCATGATCCTCGTCCGCCCCACTGGCCAGCAGCGCGACGAAAGGATTATGCTGATGGCTGCTTGCGCCGCGTCTGCTCTCTACCGATTGGGTACCGGAACGCAAGGGACCCCGCTCGATGTACCTTTCCCGGGCCCACGCTCCGGACAAGTGAAGCAGCTCGAACTGATCGTGCTCCAGATCAACGCTCATGCTCAGCGCCCGCAGCAAACGAAGCTTCTGCTCGCCTGCATTAACGAACCGTGCGCTGCGCGTGACTGCGTTCCACCGAGCGTATGCCGTGTAGCTAAGCGTAACCTGCAGCCCGGACAGCTTGTCCTCCATCCGAATTTCCAGCGTATCCGCTTCCTCGTCACTCTCGACATAGGTAGCAGGAAGTCCTTCCAGCTTTGGCTTGCCAGGTCGAATCGAATGGGAAACATAGCGCAGATCCGTTAGGGTAGAACCGTTGCTAAGCTGAACCTGATAGGCGGGCTGCCGGAAATCCGAATTGCCATAAGCGGGATATTCCAGCGGTGTCGTATCCAGGGAAAAGGACTCGTCCGACGGATCGGGATTCGGCGAGAAAGCCCGGCTGACGGGGCGCAGCCTATGCTCTGCTTTCACATGGCGAAGCCGGCTTCCCCAATACACATGTGCGAGATGTCCGGAAGGAAGAATATGCATGACATAGCTGCTCTCGCCTGCTTGCAGATGAAACAACTTTTGCTCGGCTTCATATCGAATGGTCATGTTCATGATTCTCCTCTATATGCGTTGTATCGATCTAAGATTATCTTAACGCAGTCAGCTCGAATGATAATGGAAGGATGCCAGCATTACATGGAGGTTTGTAGTTTAGATTGACGGCGAAATGCTTTATAATAAAAGGAAGAAGATGGATGCTCTACTATTTCCGAATATGGGGTGGAATCAATGGGGTTTGTCCAACTAACAAAAAGTAATATCGAAACGGAGCACATCTGCTGTGCATTGGGGGCCAACCTATATGAACATGCCGTAAACGAAAAAAAGAAATGGCTGACCGAACGCATGGATGAAGGATTAGTTTTTTATCGGTTGGATGAACGGGCAAAAGTATTTATAGAATACTTACCAGCTGACATGGCGTGGGTTCCTATTCAAGCACCTAATTTTTTGTATATCAACTGTTTATGGGTTTCAGGTAAGTATAAAAATAACGGCTACGCCAAGCAATTGTTAAATCACTGTAAGGAAGATGCCATCAAGCGCGGTATGGATGGGATTGTACATATTGTGAGCAATAAAAAATATCCGTATTTAAGTGATAAACGTTTCTTTGAACATATGGGCTTTGAGCTGGTAGACCAAGCAGCGCCTTATTTTGAGTTATTAGCATGGAAGTGGAATGAACAAGCAGCCGTACCTTCAATAAAAAAACAGGTGAAGACAACAATTGCTGACCAGAAAGGTATATCCATCTATTACACCGCTCAGTGTCCATTTGCTGTCGGTATATTAGATGAGCTCAGAAAAGTCGCAGCAAACAGGAATGTCCCTTTTAGCCCTTACAAAATAACAACAAAAGAAGAAGCCCAGAATTCGCCAACACTATGGACAACGTTTGGTTTGTTTTACAACGGCGAATTCCTTACACACGAAATCATCAGTCCTGCTAAATTTAACAGCCTATTAACAAAGCTGGGTATAGAAGAATGACCCTCTTCCTTTATAAAAAATAAAGGACTTCATCATTTGAAGTCCTTTTTGTTACCCCACGGCCTAGATAAACGACAAGACATCGGCGTACGTTTCCAGTTGGATTGCTTTGCCCGCTCGGGTCGCATAGTCAAAGCTCCTTAGCCCCGTCCCGACGTGGAACGTCCTCAGCCCAAGCGCCGCCCCGCAAGCGATGTCGGTTTCGCTATCTCCGATAAAGAGATCATCCGGCGCTGCCCTCTCGTGGATCAGCTCCCCCTTGGGATTGCTCGCGCCGGAAGGCGAAATAAACTCGATGCGGTCGAACCATCCGATCAGCTGCAGCCGCTCCAGCTGTCGCATCGCCCGGCCGGGATTTCTGCGGATGGAGATCAGCTGCAGCTTGTAAGCTGGTCCCGCCCTCTGCGCGAATGCTTCCAGCGAACCAATCGGGCTGTCCAAGCGCAGCAGCTCCTCCTGCTCCAGCATCCGCCGCTTCCAGACGGTATAGCTGGGCAGCAGTTCGCTTATCCGCTCTGGATCATCCTGGAAGATCGTTTGCAAGATATCAGCATCTTGAATCTTAGTTAGCTTGAGCTGTTTATATTCCTCCAGGCTTGGAAATGGTTGCTCCAGATGCTCAACAAATTGTTTCATTACGGAATAATATCGGGGCCACACATCAAGAAGCGTTCCGTCGAGATCCATATAAATGACCGGCATCTCAAACTTCCTCGACAAAGAACTCATCATAATAGCGGTACATTGTTAGCCCTTCCTTCGTACAACGCTGCACTTGAACTTCCTGACCCAACAGCATACGGATGATGAGATTGGGGATATCGAGGCCGGAGGCGATCGTTAGCGGCAACCCTCCCGAGGCAAACCGGGTGTTGAAGTCGGTGATAAACAGATCGCCGGACCCATTGACCATATACTGGAAATTAACAGGACCAACAAGAGTGAGATGAGTTTCGAGTTTATGCAGAATGCCCAGCAAAGGCTCAGAAGCGTCTATACGCCTAGTGACGGTTGCGCCTCCTCCCTCCGTCTTTCTCCTGTCCCGATTATTAAAAGCAATGAGTCGTCCGGATGCATCGAATAAACAATCTACGGTATATTCCGTTCCTTGTATAAAGTCCGTGACGACATAATCATTCAGCTTCGACGACCAGTAACGATAGTCATTGTCGTTCTCCAGCTTGAATACGCCCTTGCTCCCGCTGCTCTCCGAAGACTTCATCATCGCAGGATAGCGAAGCGTTTCCCCATGCTTATACACCAGGGGAACCGGTATTCCCAGCTGCTCCATACAGGCATACATTTTTCTTTTATGATGAAGCATCTCGTGCGTGTTGAGATCGCAGACGAGAAGCTTGCTCCCTTGCCGGTTCAATTGATCCCGGCGAGCGGCATAAAAAGGGATATCATAGGACGTCACCGGAAGGATGATCTTTACGCCTTCCTTTTCGAGGATCTCCGTGATGGCTTGCTCATAGCCGGGATCATCGCACATCGGGACGCGGTAAAATACTGAACTTATATATCTGGCTATGGAATTTTCATTACTGTCGACGGCAATTAGCCGGTATTCATAATTTTCAATAGGATGGCGCGATAGATGCCGGAGCAGGAACGTCCCGGATATCCCGCCTGCGGAGGTGATCAGGATAGGAATCACTTGGTTATCGGCCATAATAGCGATTCACTTCTTGTTCGATCCGGGGCCAGATTCTCGCAAATCTCGTCTGGTAAGAGCCTTCCGTACTTGCGAATTCCTGACCTTTCCGAGCGATAGCTTTCCGTTGATCCTCGTGCAGCAAATAATAATGAATTTTTTCAATCGTCTCCTCAGGGGAGTTGGATACCTCGCAGTTTATACCCGGCTTCAGAATTTCTCGAACTCCGGGCGTATCCGAGGTAAGCAGGAATCCCCCGGATGCCAATATATCATAGGTGCGGCTGCTCAGCTGATCCTCTACAGTTTGAACGCTGATATTGATTTTGGAGGAATTATGCACCTTGGGCGTCTCATAATACGGTAGATTTCCGTAAAGCATAGCCGGATTGGCTTCTATGCCGATATGCCTTGGCAGCTCCGTCTCCCAGTCGTTCCCTCGAATGCGCGTGTCGAAGGGAGCGTTAAAGAGCGGATATACGAGATCCGCAAGACTTTTTCGGCGATAAATATCATGTAGAAACTGACCGTTTACTACGACCGATACCTCGCATTGATACTGAGGGTCCGGCTCAAGCGGTCTATGGAAGGAAGGATTGCTCGCTACATCGAAAAAATCGGCTTGGATGCCCATCTGCGTATAATTAGGAACGCAGCGCTTGCTTCGCGAAAGCACAAAATGGGTAGGAATTGTCGTCACATAAAATTTGGACCACCAATCATAATGAAGCCAATCCTCTTCGGCAAAATACAAGTGAAACAGATTGTATTTCCTAAGCAATCTCGGCAATAGCTCAGTTTGATTCTGAAGCAGGTCCCAGCCCATCCCAAACGTCATATCCGGTTTAAAATGACGTACGGCCTCATCGACCAGCCTCTCATCCAATTCGTTCAAATGGTACACTTCATGGCCTATTTCCTCCAAGGCCCAGCCAACGTTCATCCTATGATGCTCAGAGTGCATGAGGGCAAGTATCCTCATAGCGTTCTATTCCCCCTCCACTTAGTGACCTTGATTCAACCAGGCATAAGTTTTGACTAAGCCCTGTTGAAGCGTATGCTTCGGACTCCATCCCAACGCTTGCCGGATATGGGTGATATCCACCGACCGCCCGGCGATATGATCGATCGGACGCTTGGGCAAGTACTCGGCCGGATAGTCAGTGAATCCCGCAGTAGCGGCAATATGCTGTGCAAGCTCGCGAATATTGGTTTCTATGCCGGTGCCGATATTGTAGAGCTGGCCTAGGCTCTTCGGAGATACCGCAGCTGCCAGGATCGCATCGAGCGCATCCTCGATGAATGTAAAATCTCTTGTCTGCCGCCCATCGCCGTAGATGGAGAACGGAGCCTCCTTCTGCAGATGATCGAAAAATTTGGCGACAACGCCGCAGTACGGATTCGACACAACCTGCCCCGGGCCGTATACGTTGGACAGCCTTACCAAGGTAACAGGCAGTTCGTACATCTGATAAAACATGTGAAAATAATGCTCAGCCGCAAATTTACTTGCCGAGTACGGAGTGCTGATGTCATAAAAGGATTCGGGTGTCGGTCTAACAGGCGCGTTTCCATACACAGATGCCGTCGAGGTATAGACGATTCGCTGAAGCGAAGGACATAATGCCTTTGTTTTTTCAAGCAAAACATAGGCTCCGTACAGATTGGTGTTCAGATCCTCCTTCATATCGAGTATGGACATGCTTAAGCTCCTGCATGCGAGGTGGAAAATCCACTCGACTTGCGGTAAGACTTGATCCAGTAGCTTTTCGTCGAAATAACTTCCTTTGTAGAACGTTACCTTGTCGGAACGGAGGACGGCATTCGGATCTCCAGCCGAGAGATCGTCGATCACATGGATGTGCTCGGCCAGGGGCTCCATCCGTTTTAACAGCTGAGAACCGACAAAGCCGGCCCCCCCTGTTATCAATACATGCCCAAATTTCATAGTTATCAGTCCCTTCGTTCTTATATTATGCGCTGGGTGCACGAGCTGTAAGTACGCTAACCCAGATCACAAATAGGCTGAAGCTGAATGTTCAATGCTTCGGAAATGTCATAAGATGAATGATGAATTCGATTATGGGGAGGATGAACCGCTTGAAAATCTTGAGTGCCTATGAGGCCGGAAACGAACAAGCCGAATTACTCACGACAAGCTTACGCGATGTACAGGTCGAGATATGCCGCTTGGGTCAGCAGTCCATTCAGGAATTCCAGGAAGCCGATATTCTTCATGTTCACAATGCATCGTTTATCGCGTCGCATCTATCCGAGCTGTCCGGGTATCTGGAGCGCCATCCGGCCGTCCGATTTATCCACTACGACACGTCGGACATTCGAACACGCAAAGAAGCGATCCGCTCCAATTTCTACGCCCACCTGGCATCCTACAATGATGATCAGGTCGCCGCCAATCTCCAGCAATTATCCGCCCTATTTCCTGCCTGCTTCGTAAAAAATGCGGAAGCTGCCGACTATGCCGCCAAGTATCACAAAAGGGTTTATATTTTGCCCTATGCCGTCAATCTGGAAGACATAGCGAAGCTGTCCGGCTCGCGAGAAGCTTCGAACACGACTCGGCCGGTCATTGTCCATGTAGCTGCAGACGATAACAAGGGTACCGAATTCGTGGAGAAAGCGATCCGCCTTTTGCAGCAAAACGGATACAGCCTTCACTATGAACGACTCGAGAAGCTTAGCCAGGCCGACGTATTAGCCAAGTTAAAAGAAGCGGACATCGTGATCGACCAACTGCTCCACGGCTCTTATGGAACGGTATCCATCGAGGCGATGGCGTTGGGCAAACCAGTTATTTCTCATATTCGCGAGGATATAAAGCCTAAGAACGATCCTGCGCTTCCAGTCATCTCGGCCAATCCGGCCACGCTGTACCGGACTTTGCTCCCGTTGCTTGGAGATAGCCAGCGACGACAAGAGCTGGGGAATGCCGGACGAAGGTTCGTTGAAAGCAACCATCATATCAATGCCGTTGCCGAAAAATTACGTTGGGCTTACCTTCAAGAAGCGGAGTATGCTAAGGAGGGAGCGTTACAAGGCAAAGAACAGGATGGCGGACATCAGGTTTTCGATACCTTTACAGGGGAATCCTACACCCCTAGCCATGCAGCCCCTGTTCCTGAACCAGCACCGCCCGCCAATCAACAGCAGCAGCCTGCCGCCGGAAACGAAAATAAACAACCGCATTCTGTTCCTTCGATTCCAGGGAGAGCACCTAAGCGATCGGCCAAGTCAAGACGAACGACTCGAACCAAAGTAAGCCGCAGGTCCTCGCGTCGTATTAAAACGGGAGCCCTTCGGCCTAATCGGTACTCTATAAGCAATGGGACAGGCAAGAATTCGGCCACCTATCTCTCGTTTAACGTGGGCAAGCTGGCGTCCCGTGTCACGATAACAAGCGCTTTTATCAAGCTCCCGGTTCGTACGAATAAAAATAAGGCGGTTGCCATTCATCGAATCAAGCAGAACTGGTCGCCGGATCATTCCGGGCATCCCCTCGTATTTTCCCGGAAAATACGGAAGCTTTCCGTTCGAAAATCCCGCCGGATCTCCTATTGGCCGTGTACCAAGCTGATCCGAAAATGGCATAAGGGGCGAGTAAACAACTACGGCGTACGGATCGGAATTCGTTTGGCTAAGCCCCCTACCCTGGTGTTCCGATATAAAAGATAATAAACTCAGCGGACTCACGATGGGTGAGCCCATTTAGGTTTGCTTCATCTGAAGCGTGGAGAAGCCGGCGAGCGGAAGAGGCTGAACCTGGCCTGTGGAGGCGGACAGGTATAAGGCAAAAATAAGCTCAAGCGTGCGTCGGCCCTGCCGAAGATCTATTAAATTGCCGGGAGGCTTTCCTTGGCAGGCTTCGATCAGGCTACGATACATCTCGATATGCTCATCATGATGATGCAGGATCTGCAAAGCCGCTTCCCGTGTATCGGGCTGGCCCTCGATATGCCAGCGATCGATGCGGTCCAGCTTGGGGCCCCCTATGCTGATGACCCCCTGATCTCCGAGCAGAAACAAGGATTGCTCCAGATTTTCGGGCAGTGTAACGGAATTGGCCTCGATCATCCCCTTGGCGCCGCTTGGGAACGATAGAAGACCCAGAGCTATATCCTCGGTCTCCTTGCCGCCAGCCTGGCTGTATAATTCCCCATAGATCCGGCTCGGCTCGCCAAGGCACCAGAGCAGCAGGTCGATGGCATGAATGCCTTGATTGAGCAGCATGCCCCCATCGTACTCCCACGTCCCCCTCCAGGGAGCGGTTTGATAGTAGCCGGGAGGCCGATAGATCCGTAAGGTTACGGAAGCCATCGATAGATTCCCCAAAGCACCTCCCGCTACGAGCTCCTTGATCTTCTTCATCAGCGGACGATAGCGAAGCTGATGGCATACCTGCACGAACAGCCCCCGCTCCTCGGCCAGCCGGATCATCTCGTCTACATCCTTTAGCGACAGGGCGACCGGCTTCTCCAAAACAACATGCTTATCGGCCTTCAGCGCTTCCTTTGCGATTTCTGCATGCAAGCTCGATATCGTGGCGACAACGACAATGTCAATCGCCGGATCGGCGAGCAGCTTCCTGTAGTCCGCGAACAGGACGATGTTATTTTTCTCCCCACTCTCCGCCTGCCATAACGTCGCCATGCTTTCCATTCGTTCCTGACTCACATCGCATACGGCATATAGCCTGGCTCCAGGACAAGCCGCGATGGAAGCCACATGCTTCCTTGCGATCGAGCCGCAACCGATCAGGGCAACCGATAGGGCGCTCATTTAGTTCAAGCTCCTGTAGGCTTGCAGGACGGAGATAATATAATCCTGTTCGGCTGTCGTTAGGAAGGGATGCATAGGAATCGCGAATAATCGAGTGGAAAGCTGCTCGGCGACAGGTAAATCTCCTGTTTGGTAGCCCAGATGCTTATACGCTTTTTGCAAATGAAGAGGACACGGGTAGTAGACCCCTGTTTGCACCCCGGCAGCCCGAAGCATCGCCGTGATCGGCTCCCTCTCTTCCGATCCGATACAGAAGAGATGGTAGACGCTGCGAGCCGCTTCCGGCTCATAGGGCAACTGCAGATAGGGAAGCCCGTCTAGCTGCTGACAATACCGGCTTGCCAAGCTCCGGCGCTGCTCATTCCACTGCTCGATACGATCCATGGCTGAGAGCAGAATCAGCGCATGCAGCTCATCCAGACGGGAATTATACCCGATGGTATCGTGATAATATTTCCGCGGGCTTCCGTGGTGGCGGAGCTGGCGCACCTTGGCTGCTAGCTCCGGATCGGAGGTAACGACGATCCCGCCATCTCCCATCGTGCCTAAGTTTTTGGTTGGGAAAAAGGAGAAGCAGGCCACGGTCCCGAGGCTGCCGGCCTGTCTTCCTTTGTACTGGGCGCCAAAGGCTTGACAAGCATCTTCGATAACTAGCAGTCCATATTGCTTTGCCAACGCGTTAATGCTGTCCATATCGGCCGGCTGACCGAATAGGTGTACGGGCATGATCGCTTTAGTGCGTGGGGTGATTAATGCTTCGATATGCGCCGGGTCGAGGTTATAGGTGAGCGGATCGACATCCGCAAATACCGGTATGGCCCCTCTGCGGGAGATCGCCTCGGCTGTAGCGAAAAACGTATAAGGGGTTGTAATGACTTCATCCCCTTCGCCTATTCCGCATGCGTCAAGGGCAAGAATCAGGGCGTCCGTGCCGTTCCCTACCCCAATCGCGTAGGAAGCTCCGATCCTTTCGGCGAAGCTTTTCTCAAGCAAAGCCACATGCTCCCCCATAATATAAGCTCCGCTTTCGATGAATGACCCGAATTTGCGGAGCAGCTCATCTTTCATGGATTGAAATTGCCGGGCCAAATCAGAAAGCACCAACATATCCGTTCACATCCTCCTAAAGATAAATGATGTTCCCGCGGTCAGCCCACGCCGAAGTTGCGTTTCTCGTATCGAACACTAGGGTTGAGTGGTCCGTCACCCATTCATAGGGAAGGCCTGTATGATCCGTTAGAATGAGCGTGCAGTCAGCAAGCTTCACATTCGATTCAGTAAGCGCCGTTCCGTGAATCGTGCGGCCATCGATGACTAGCTTATCGACATACGGATCGAAGAAAGAAACGTCGGCTCCCTTTTGCTGCAGCAGGGAAATGATTTTCAATGCCGGGGATTCGCGGACATCGTTTACATCCTTTTTATAGGTTACGCCTATAAGCAGAATGCGACTCCCGCCCAATGATTTGGGATGGATGCTCTGTTCTACTCGCTCGGCGATATACGCGGGCATTTCGTTATTTACCTGGCTGCTAAGTTCGATGAAGGGCAAGCTCAGCTGCTGCTCCTTGGCCTTCCATAGCAAATAGAGCGGATCGACCGGTATGCAGTGACCGCCGATTCCCGCCCCGGGATAGTAGGGTGTAAACCCAAATGGCTTGGTGCTGGCGGCGTCGATCACCTCCCACAGGCTAATATCCATCCGGTGAGCTAGTTTCAGCAGACTATTCATAAGTGAAATATTAACGAATCGCTGACTGTTCTCCAGCAATTTTGTCATTTCGGCCGCCCTAAGCGATGAGACGACAACGATCTGATGGAATGCCGATTCGTAGACTTGCTTGGCATAGGCCGTACACGCGGCTGAGTATCCGCCAACCACCTTGGGGATGTCCTCAAGCTGCCACTTCGTACCCGGATCTATTCTTTCGGGCGAATAGGCCAAGAAAACATCGCGCCCTACTTCAAATCCTGCCGACTCCAGCATGGGCTTCAGCAGCTCATCGCAAGTACCCGGAAAGGTGGAGCTTTCCAGAACAAGTAGCTGATCCTTATGCAGATAGGGAAGGATGCCTTGCATCGCACCCCGGATGTATTGCAGGTCTGGACCGCCATGCTCGTCGAGCGGTGTAGGCACGCAGATAATGATGACATCTACTTCACGAACAGCCTCGTAGGAAGTGCCGACGTGGAAATGACCGGTCTTAAAAAGCTGACTCACTTCTTCATCCGTAAAATCGGATAAATAAGATTCCCCTTTGTGCAGCCGAGCTATTTTTCGCTCATCCACATCAATCCCATGGACCTCTTGCCCTTTTTGAACAAACAAACGCGCAAGAGGGAGTCCTACATATCCTAGTCCGATCACGCCAATTCCATAAAATGGCATGTATGATTTCACCTCCGAAGATTTATGGATACGTTGCATTGTACGCCTCTTCGGAAGCTTTTGTCCTAGTTGAATGTAGGTACTGAGGACAAATAGTAGAATGTCACGAGAGTATGCAGCTAGATGTGGCTTATAACCCGGAAAGAGGAAAGGACGGGGATAGTCAGATTCAAGCTCTATGGCATGTGGCTGGCTTGCGGCCCGCTTGCCCTGCTTTGTCTGCTTTGCCTATCCGTGCGGCTGCCCTGCTTTGTCTGCTTGTCCCGGCAATCGGGGCTGTCGCATTCTCGGACGGAAGCGCAAGCTTTTCTCCGCGTAGTTTTTCCTAGACCCATGCCAAAAAGGCGGGCGCTAGGCCCACCCTGCTCTACGCTCGCTTTTTCGCTAAGTCTCTGATTGTTATGAGTATATTCCTGCTAACATACCGGTTTTTTCGTAGAAATTAGTTATTTCTGCTCAATTCCTGCAAAGCTACATGTATGACAAGGCTGCACTTCGAGTTAGCAGAAATTGGGCCGGAAACGTCTGTAGATTCGCAGGTTCTCCCCACACCGTACGATAACAACTAATAATACCCGCCTCCCAAGTGATCCTCCGGACATCGCCTCAACTTCGGTCCCTCCAATTCCACAGCCGCACATCGCCCACTTGGAGATTTTTGACCCAAGATTCCTGCTTCAGCTTTAAAAGCTCCTTCACCGGGCCGGTAACGACTAAGCCGTACAGCTTGACGCCGTTCTTCTCGATATAGGCCACCGATTCGTCGATCTTCAGAAAGGGAGCGACTTTTCTCGTGATCGACTTATATTCTTGAAGAAACTGTAAAGTTTTCAAGAAGTTTTGTTCCCTAAGCTCACCGTCGCCATAAGCCTTCACGGTCGGGTACATTCCCCCGCTTGACACGACTTTGCTGAACCAGCCGGTTTTTTCTTCCGAATAGTGCTGGATGGACAGATCCTCAGCGCGCCACATCGGCCAATAAGGAAAGCCTAGCGGGGTTAATACGATGCCGTGATCCTCACGTTCTGACTCAAGTCCGGTATCCGCGGCAAACCACAGGGGCTGCAGGTTTTTGTGCTCGAGCTGCTGAAGCAGGTCGTCTGTCGTCCAAAACCGGTCTAGCGATATAAAAGCCTCGGCTACCGTCCCTTCGGGCAGCTTCTCCAGGGTCGACCATTCCTCCTCGTCCTGACGACCTGGAGTCTGGCTCGCCTCTTGCCCCTCTGCTAGCGGAAACGTTTTGTCGAAACGAAAAAATAAGGAGCTCCCGCCGCTTCCGTTATCCTGCCAGGATATCTGGGGCATAGATGCCACGTTCATCAAAAAACGCGTGGACATATGTCCGACGCCCACCCTCTCATCGCCGATCTGTTTAACCAGGCTACCCGAGAGGTCCATCGTAAAGAAGGCAATGCCCTGACCGTTCAGCTCCGCAGAAATATTGGGGCGCGAGACGGCTATCGCCGATGCTACCGCATCTCTGTACAGCGATGTGCGGGTAGGCTCTCCAAGCCCATAGAACACGCCCGTGACTATGGAGGAGACAACCGTAATCGCAAGACCAAGGATGAGAACACTCAGAGTGTTGGTCAGGCGCGCCTTCCATTTTCCCTTCCGGATGATGCGATGCTCCTGAGTCCTTGCGGCGCCTAGGATCAAACTGTCGTCCTGACCGCTGTCCTGACGTTTACGCTGCAGGTCGCCTTCTGTCAACAGCTCATCAAGGTAGCCTTGATAAGCTTCCATTTTCTCCAGCTCCCGCTCCATTTCTTCTTTATCCGGGCCTGATAGTGTCCCTTGGACATATTGCTTCAGTTTGGCTTTAAATTCCTCGCTCATGCTTCCCCATCCTTTCGTTTGTCTGCCGAAGACGTTGTCTTGCACGGAAGAGCAGTACTTTGAAGTGGGACAGACTGACCCCCATAATTGCCGCCGCCTCCTGGTAGGAAAACTGATTAAAATCATACAGCAGGATCGCTTGCCTCTGGTTTTCGGGAAGTCCGGTCAGCGATTGCACGAGCTCATCCCTCGCTTCCTGCCGCAGCACATTGTTCTCGGGTGTATCCGTATGGGCCAAATTTTGAAAAAAATCCGGCTGCTGCAACGAACTCCTGCTTTCCTTGCGCTTGTAATCCACATACGCGTTGTAGGCGACGCGGAACAGCCAAGGCTTGATTTTATCCTCCCGGCAGTCTTCCAAATAGAGATAAGCGCGGTAAAACGTTTCCTGCGTCAAGTCCTCCGCCGCATGATGGTCATCACAGAGGGAGCGCAAATACCGATAAACATCTCTTACGTAGCTTTGATAGATCGTATCCAAGCTGCTCGTGTCAATCCCTCCCTCTCCTTTAACCACGTTTGAAAACCTTAAAGGTTACACGCTGCCTAAAAAAGAAAGATGCCAGGGGAGGTCTGAACTTTTTTAAGGTTCAGGTGCGAGCCAACTCTTTGTTTTTAAAGAGTTTAAGTATGAAGATACATTAACATAATATTCTAAGGATTTTTTGCGATATATTTACTCTATTTTAAACAAATATTACAATAAAGGAAATAAACAACGTAGGAGGAATCATGTTGGACGCGATTGATACCGCCATACTCGAGGCGCTGAAAACGAACAGCAGAATGACGGCTTCCGAAATAAGCCGCAGAGTGAACTTATCCATACCGGCTGTAACCGAACGGATCAGAAAAATGGAGGAAGCGGAGATCATTGAAGCCTACACGATCAAAATTAATCGATTCAAAACCAACTGCAAGCTGTTATCCTTTATTTTTGTCCGGCTCGATGAAACCGGGCATATCGGGGCATTCCGAGAGGAGATCGTCCAGTGCGTCCCTGTTCTGGAATGCCATCACGTTGCCGGAGAATACGATTATTTATTAAAGGTTTTGGTGGAAGACACCCAGGCCCTCGAACATTTTTTGTCTCATACGCTTAAAAACATGAAAGGAGTGCGATCGAGCAATACGATCATCTCCCTCTCGTCCTTGAAGGAAACTATCAACCGATAAAGAAGGGATCACTGTGCTGATCAGAGGATTTAAGTTTGGGATGCTGCTGCAATTGGCCGTAGGCCCTGTGTGCATGTATATTTTTCAGGTAGCATCCGGCGATGGTTTTGTTCCGGCCGAAGCGGCGGTGCTTGGCGTTGTGCTGGTGGATGGGCTTTTTATGCTGGCCGCCCTATGGGGAATTGCATCGGTGATGGAGCGGTTGAAGAGCAAGGCAGGCTTGAAGCGGCTCGGGGCCGCTGTCTTATTTCTCTTCGGGGCTGATTTGGTCGCGAGTCTCTATGATCTGCAAGTCCTGCCCCGGCTCAGTCTGGGGGCCGCTTCCGGTACGGACGAGGCTTTTATTTATGCCATTCTTCTGACAGCTTCAAGTCCTCTCACCATCCTGTTCTGGGCGGGAGTGTTTTCGACGAAATTGGATTCCGAGCAGCTGAAGCGCTCAGAGGCATGCCTGTTCGGCGCCGGGGCTTTGGGAGCGACGGCTAGCTTCATGACGGTAGTAGCGTTCATGGGCAGTATAACCCATACCTTTATCAGTCCTCATGTCAGCCAGCTCTTGAATGCAGGAATCGGGCTTGTATTCATGGGCATCGCGTTAAGTATGCTGATGAAGAAGGAAAAACGGGTGAGAGGTGCAACGTAAATAAAGGTCACCCTCTCCCGCTCGCTCAATTAGCTTATATGCCGATCAGCGGATATTCTCCTATTCTCTCGTACATGGGCGATGCGCCCATATGAGTCTGCATCAGCACGAAGGAATCCGCTTTCCATGCGACGGCTGGAATTTGTTCCAGGCTGTCAAGACGCAGGGGAGAAGCTCCTACAAAATTTCGGGCAAGCGTAATATGAGGTGCATATGCCCGTTCCTCCAGTTCGAATCCATGTCCCTGCGTAGCTTGGGCGACAGCCGCGTGCAGCGCTTGCAAACCCGTAAGTTCCCCGGTGACGGAGGACCAGAGGATGCGAGGAGCTTTGGGCGGACCGAAGGTGCCGATGCGGCTTAAGGACAAAGCGATGGGCTCCTGCCTGATCCGCTTCAGGTCAGCCTGAAGCGCTTCGACCTTGGACATCGAAGCCTCCCCTAGAAATTGAAGGGTGATATGGTAATCATGGGGATGGGTCCATTTACGGAAGGGCAAACGTTCCCGGTGAGCCTCCACCCAGCTCTCTAATTCCTTTGCTATAGGCTCTGGTAGCGGTACGGCTGTGAAAACACGCATCTTGGCTTCTCTCCTTTTATTCGCATCTCTACCCCATAATCATACCCTTTTTAAAGTGCTTGCAATCCATAACGAGGGAAATCAGCTTCATGAAAAAAGCGCCTCCAAAGTATCGGCCATTGTCAGCCAACACTTTGCGGCGCTTTCCTTCGTCAACTGCTTGAAATGGTCGCTGTCCTCCTCACCTAAGCTGTTCTTCCCCGGACCAACCTATTCACGCTATCTTACTATTTTACCTCGTATTCTTCCATTTCTTCAAAATCCTCAAAGCTCTCGAAGTCATTAAAGTCCATAAATTCCTCAGAGTCATCAAAGTCATCCTCCAGGTTCAGGTGCAGCGTGTCCTCAGGCTGTAGCCCATCTGCAGATTCAGATCGAGCGCCTGATCGGTGAACAGGAACCTCCACCGTCGCCGAGGCGGTTGACTTTCGTCCCGCATAATCGGTTGCCGTGTACGTAATCACATATAATCGTCCGCTTCCGTTGGCATCCGCCTTCGCACGCAGCTTGAAGGAGGTATCGAGCGTACCGTAACGCGCTCCTTGAATATCCCCGGGACGAACCGGTTCGTTCGCCGTGATAGACGTCAAGACGATGGATTTGAAACGGGAGCCCTCCCCGGCGTAAACGGATGCCGTGACCGTGACCAGCTTGTTGTCGGCGCGCTGCAGGACCGGTTTATCTACGCCGACATGCAGCATAGGCGCTCCGGGCGCATGATGAACCTGTACCGTCTTGACAGGCTCTTCGTTGCCTGCCTGATCGTAGCTCTTATACTCGAAGGTATGGGAGCCCTGCTCGGATATCGTGACCGGCTGCCCATATTCGCTCCATGCTCCGCCGTTTAGGCGGTATACGGTTTGCGTGACCGACACGTTATCCGCAGCCGTCAGCCTCACGACTGGAGCTGATGGACTGCTGTGGCTGCCGCCCTCTCCGTAGCTGACCTTCGCTGTCGTCAACGGCGCCTTCGTGTCCAGCTTTATCGTTGCGCTTTGAACCGGCCCTTCCTTTGATCCGCGTTCGCTCAAGCGATACTCGATCAGATGCTCGCCGTCCGTCTCGATGACAATCGGCTTCGCATAACCTTTCCAGTTCTTCTTGTTCATCCGGTATTCAACAGTCGTCCCGGGCGGCAGGCCGACCGAGGATCGGATCTCGACCAGAGGCGGAGTTACATACCACCCATTCAAGCCATCGGGCTCCTGGGGTGCTGTAATTAATGAAAGCTCTGGCGTTACCGGTCCGATCTGGAACGAAGCGGAGGCTGTCGCATCCGCCCGCTCGCCGCCCGATATCACGCGGTAAGCGCCCGGAGCGGCATCGCCGATCTTGTAGGCGAAGCGGAAGGCCCCCCCGTCCCCGGTCACCCCTTGATCCGCATAATCAAGCTGATTGGCTGGGGTACGGACCTGGACGGTCACGATCAAACCGGCCGCGTCGCCGTGGGTCCCCTCGATCGTAACCGTCTGCGTCTTCTTGTCGAAGCCGGCCGTAACGACCGGCTGCGCCGCCGCTGCTGTCTTAAAACTTCCAAGGACGCCGGCCAGCAGCACCAGCAGGGCTAATATCCATCTGTTCAATGGCGATCCTCCTCCTGTACCACAAGGTCATTCGAGACTTGCTTCCGAGTTATGAAGTCCTCCCACACGAGCGCTTTCAACCGGTAGCCGTTTCCTTCCTTCGGCACATTCATCAGCGCCTGGAAGGTGCGATCCGAGCCCGCCGGGACCGTTTGCTCCATCATCGCATAGCGGACCAGCCGGTCTCTCCGGTCGTAGAGCCCCAGGACGAGTACTCCATTCTGCCCAACTGCGGAATTATTGTGGAAGTTGGCGCTGACGTACGTATCCTGCCCGCGCTTCAAGCCGCTCAGCGGCCTGCCGTCCAGATCGGTGAATGCTACGCCGGATACCGTGAACAAGCCTTGTCCCCAGTCCTTGCGGTAAATCAGCGAATACAGGTCGGTTGTGGCAATTCCATACTGATCCACGGCCGTCAGACTAAGTTCGTTGATGCCTTCCTTCAAGCTCAGCGGCACATGGAATGCCGCTCCCGCCGTCTGCGGGACTGCCTCCATCAGCAGGGTTCCATTCAGAGTCACCGTCACGGCGGTTGACTTATCAACGCTCGCACGCAGCGTATAGGAAGGCGAGCTCACGATCTCAGGCAGCGCTTCCGTCAGCGTGATGACGGGGGCGCGTTTGATGTAAGTGACCGTAAGCGTGCGAGTCTGCACCAATCCGCCCGGTGCCTCAGGGTCGTATGCCGATATTTGAATGGTATTCATTCCTTCGGTCAGCGCGATTTGCTCCGCGAATCGATCTCCCGCAAGCAGGTCCAGGGGACCTGCGGCCGGTTGGCCGTTATTCGTCACGGTCAGCCTGCCGCTGTCGGTCATCGTGCCGGTCACCGTATATACCGGAATCTCGACCTGTTCGACAGCCGGATTATCGACCGTAAACGCTGGAGCGCGGTTAAACGCAACGCCGGTGAAGGAAGCCGCCGTCAGATAATCGGAGTTGCTCGTTGACTTCGCGGCATCTACCGCAAACCCCAGGTAGACCTGCTCCGGCCAAGAAACTTCCGCTGAGCCGATGCGGCCCCAGCTGCTCCCGTCTTGAGACACATATCCGGCTAGCACATTCCCTTCCCTTGCCAGCTTGAACCAATAGGGGGCGCTGATACGCGCGCCATCGATTCGTTCTTTCACCGAGGCTCCGCCTCTCGCAGGGCGATGCAGCCATAAGGCGTATTTGCCTTCGTAAGCAGGATCCATGCTAAGGGCGAGCATCGTGGAAGGAGAATCGGGCTGCAAGCTTTCCCGTACCATCAGGCCGGCTTTGACCTGATTATCGATCTCGGAGGCGAATGACACGTTCGCGATCAGCTCAAAGTCCCCCTGTACCTGTTGGTACGTATATTGAAAGCTGTCGCGATTACGCGCATCGATCTGTCCCGAACCCTTGACCTTAAGCTCTGTCCCTGTCAGACTGGCCGTCCCCGGGATCGGCACCTCGCCGATATCCTGGGATTGCCAAGAGCCGGTGGAAGCAGGTCGGTTCACATGAAGGATAATCCCCGACGATAAGGTCATGGTCCCCGTATCGTCTATCGCTTTGGCGTAGGCCATATGCTGGCCCTCCGCCGCATTCCGCCACGTTAGCTGGAAGGGCGCTTCGGCAGCTTCTCCCAAGAAGATGTCCCCATCGTAAAACTCGACTTTAGCCACCGTTCCGTCGCTATCCGAAGCCTCTGCGGACAGGACGATATCCTCGCCCTCAGTGAACATCTGGTGCATGGTCACGTTCTCCAGCCTCACATGAGGATTCTGAGATCCGGTCGTTCCCAAGCTGTTCATGTATTTTTCCAGGTTGGTGAAGCCGTCACCCGTCTGATCGGCGTTGCCGTCAGCGGGATCGTGCGGATTAAGTCCACGTGCGACTTCCCATTCATCGGGCATTCCGTCATGATCGCTGTCCTGCGGAGCGCTCACGCTGTTCAGGACCGGCAAGCCTCCGTCGCTGGCTATCGTGTTGACGATTTTGCCCGTGCCGTTCCTGACATCGGACACGATGCGAGCATCCAAGGAATCCCGCTTGGGCAGAATGGCTCCTACCTGCTGCAGGACCGACGCATACGCCTCCTCGGCTGACTGCGTGGCTACCGGCCCGCCGATCGGATCATCAGCACCCGGCACGACCGCCGGCTTAAGCAGGCGCGTCAAGGAATCCATCCCGAAATCCGGATGTACCGAGTCCATCCAGTTATCCGCCGAATGCTCGGGGAAGCCTTCGATGACATTGCCGTCGATATACCAGGAGCCGGCCATTTGGCTGCTCGGGTTGACGAGACGCTTTTTGACCCCGTCAAAGGTGCTGGGGCCAGGCTTGTAATAATTGTTGATCATATTGATGCTCGTGGCCTGTTCGCCGCCGTAAGCCGAATTAAAGCCCCAGTTGTAGACGACATTATTGCGGTAGTCGATCTTCGTCGGATATTCATCAGGATCGACCTGCCGGTCAAACCGCGGGTTCCGGTTCGAATGGTTGACGATCAGATTGTGATGATACGTGACATTCGTCCCGCCCCATATGCCGCCGTAGCCGTGGGAGCCTTTTCCATGGATGGATTGATTCAAGCTGTTGCTGACCAGGCTCCACTGTACGGTAATGTTGCGGTGCTCCTTCAACGAAAAGGTTTCGTCCGAGCTCCAGCTGAACGAGCAGTGATCGATGATGATGTTATTGCCGCCAACATTGGCCGAATCGCCGAGCTGGCTGATCCCTGCCCGGAAGCGCAGATAGCGCACGATCAGATTATCGCCACCGATGGTCACGGGGTAGCCGCTTATCGCGATTCCGTCCCCCGGGGCCGTCTGACCGGCCAGCGTCAAGTTGTTATGAGACATTTTCAGCTCGTGCTTCAGATGGATCGTGCCGGACACCCGGAACACGATCGTACGATTATCCTGGCTGACCGCATCCCGCAGCGAACCCGGGATGGCAGGCTCCGACTTCGTCGGATCATAGTCCTCCAGCGTCGTCACCTCGTAGACCGACTGGCCGCGTCCGCCGGTCGCATACATCGCGCCCCCTTCGGCTCCCGGGAATGCTGGGACGCGCAGGACGGCATTCGGATCGATCCGGATGGACAGCTTCCGAGTCGTGCCAGCGATTCCCGTATCGTCCAGCAGCCGGTACTCCACCTCGTTTAAGCCTTCTGCGCTTATTTCAAATTCCATCGTATACGGGGTCCAGTCTCCGCCGTTCACCCGATATTCCGTCCGATAAGCGCCATATTCATTATGCGAGATGTCGAACGAAACGACGACCGGCTTCGTGTAAGCCTCCCCCTGCCCGTCGGGCTGCGCCGGAGCCTTGATCGCCGTAACCTGCGGCATCCCCTTGGGCAGAATCATCCGTTTCGACGGGTCCCAGCCGCTGAAGAGACGAGGCAGCGTCAAAGCGCTGGCCTCCTCGGCCGACATCGATGTGGACAGGACACGCGTGCCAGGGCTTGCTCCAGGTCCGGTGCTGCGATACTCGCCGAAGTAGGAGGGCTCCACCTGCATCGTCGTCCAGCCTTCGGGATGAATATGATCGTCCATCCACGTATCGACGAATCGGACAGTCGGATAATCCTGCCAAGGGCGGCCCAGATAATGAAGCCCGGCAGTCGATCCATCCTTCAACAGCCGGGAATGCAGAAAGACAAGTCCCGGGTCCGAAGGCTGCTTCGTAGCGGCCGCCGTCACATAACCGCCGCTGCCCGCACCCGGCTCATTGATGCTGATAGCATCCACATGATCGAATACCGCTGCAGTTGCGGGTCCATAGATGAAGTCGGTCCGGCCCTGGATAACGCTGTTGCGGAAATAATGTCTGCCGATCCGCGGGCTTGCGGCGGGAATGCCGGTATAGAGCGTATCCTGGTAGCCGAGCAGCATCACATTCTCGAACACCGACTGATCCGCGTTGATCATCACGGCAACCGCTTGGCCTTCGGCGATCGGGGCGTCGTTCTCCACCGTTAGATTGGATGCGGTGAACTGATTCCCGGTAACCGTAAGCGTGGCGCCGTTCAGCGCAGAGCCCGGAGAAGTGGCCGCTGACAGATTGAAGACGATCTTCGTTTGATCCCGGCCAGCCCCTACCAGGCTGACCCGGGGAGCCGATACAGTGACGCGCTCCCGATAAATCCCCGGTCCGATATAGATGACCGTCCGACCGGACGACCCGGCAGGGATCGCATTCACCGCTTCCTGAATCGTCGTATAATCGCCGATGCCATCTTGAGCGACGATGATCGGTCGAGCCGGCACGACGTGTATTTCATCCGTTTGCGGCCCGGCTCCACTGGAATTTTCCGCTTGCACGACATAATAATAGCTCATCGAGTTGGTCATCGACAGATCCTCATAGACAGTCGTCTCTAGGCCGCTCGCTATCGTCGTATAAGGCCCGCCGCTCTCCGTACTGCGTCCTACGCTGTAGGCAGCCGCACCCGGCACCGGATCCCAGGTCAACGTTACGCTGCCTTCTCCCGCTGCCGCTGCATAGCCGGTCGGCTTAGCTGGCACGCCGGAAGCTGCCGCGTAGGGTACCGCTTTGGCCTCACGGGATATCATACTTTCGCCGGCGCCCGCGATCCCGGCTGCAGTGACCGTATAATAATAAGCAGTACCATTGACTGCCGTCGCATCCTCGTAAGACGGAACGTTAATCCCGTCCGCTATGGAGACATAAGGGCCTCCATGAATCTCGCTCCGCTTGACGCTGTAGGCGGCAGCGCCTTCCACCGGCTCCCAGGACAAGGCTACCTTGCCGTCCCCCGGCGCCGCCTTCAGTCCGGACGGATGCGCCAGTGTCTGCGGCAGCGCCTGTATAACCGCTGAAGCTCCGGCAGTGTCTGCGGCGTGCGTCATCACCGGAGCCGCCTGCAAGCCCACCAACAGGCTGATTCCGATAAGAAACCATTTCTTCATCTTCCCGCCTCCCTTCTCGTATCTCGGTTTCATGGCAGCACCGACTCCTCCGACAATGGTTTCATGCTGTTCAAGCCATCCCATACATAGGCCTTCAGTTTATAACCGTTTACCCGTTCAGGAAGGACAAAGCCGGTTCGAAGCGTCTTCGTTTCCCCCGGAGCGAACGTAGCGGCAAGGTTTGAAACATCTATCATCCTTTGCTTGCTATCGTACAGGGCGACGAAAAGCGCGATTTGCTTCGCTTGCGAGGTCGTATTCGTAATCTGCTTGGCAGCAACGATCGGCGTGGACGGTACCAGCGTCTGCAGCCTGCTGCCGTTCATATCATAGAACTCCGGCGCACCGGCCCAAAATGTATAATGGATCGCCAATTCACGAATAGTTTCATTGCCTGCAAGATCGGACGCCGTCACCACCACGCGATTGCTCCCGTCGTCGAGTGTAAGCGGAAGGTCGAATGAAACGCCTGGCGATACGGGAGCCTTGTCGATAATGAGGCTGCCATTATTCGTTACGCTGATGACCGATGTCTCATCTACAGTACCTTGCAGCGAGTAACCCGGAGATTTCACCTCGCTTGGCGGCGTAACCAGCATGAGCTGCGGCGCCTCCGGATCGTAGTAGACGACCGAAGTCACCTGATCGGTAAGCGTGGTTCCCGGCCGGCTCGCAGATAACACGAGCGTATTCTTTCCTACAGCAAGCGGAACTTCGAGCTGAAACTGCTTATCCTCTACCAATCCGCCGAACACCGGCTGCCCGTTGTTCGTAACGGTGAGTGTAACCGGACTTTCGTAGACCGTTCCGCTAACGGATAGTTGAGAGCGGCTCGTCCATTGAGGGAGCGCATCCAGCTGCAGCCCTGTGGACTTTCGCTCTGCGAGTACAAAATATCCGATATTGCGGCCTTCCGTCACCTCGGCCGTGGTGTTTAACCCGAGCGTTACCGCCGAGTTGGCCGCAACCTCTTTCCTGTACACGCGCATGGTATAAGGATACGTCGCGTCGGCTACTTGGATCGTCTCGCCTGTGGGAGCCCACCCCGACTCGGGCTCCAGCCATGCCGGTACAGTTGCTCTGGCATCCATAGCGACATAGACGTCAGCCGCATCCCGTGCGGTGAACACAGCCAGCTGAGGCTTTTCTGCATACCTTTGCGAATTTCCGTTTGGCTGAATCCACTCCATCCGCTCAAAGCGTGCGGGGAGGGCCGTTACCCGGTATTCCCTTTCGCTAAATGGCGCTTCTTGCAGCTTTAATCCAGCCTTAACCGCCCACTTCGATCCATAGTAGGCATCATACACCTGCAATCCGCTTATGATGCTGGTAGCTGCGGAAGGAACCGATATGACGTCATTCGGCGTCGCTTCGATCACCGTGGTCGGTCCCTCGTACAGCTTGCCGTCCAGGTCCTTCAAGACGTTGCTGACTCCGACAAAATAGGATGTGCCGTTGACAATATTCGCTCCATTTACTTTTTTGACGGAGGTCCGTTCCGTAGGAAGGAAATTGGTTTTGTTATAGACGAACACCGTCCATGGATCATCCGGGTTTTCCTTGATTTTGATATTATGCTGCGTGGCATGGGTGACGCCGGCATCCCAGAATATCGCGATCTCTTCATTGCGGGGGATGTAATACAAGCCGGTCGGAGCAGGAGGCTCCGTCGTCGGTGGCGTTGCCTTCACGCGTACATGCCGGATGTACACCTCGCCGTTGTTGGGTGTAGTCGTCCATTGAAGCTTATAGATGCTTCTGACACTGTCGGCGATGCCGATGCGGGAGAAAACTAGCACATCGTCAACCCAGACGGATACCTTCTGAGTTTGGACATTCGCTTCCACCTTTAGGTTGTACCAGATGCCGGGAGCGAAGATGACCGCGCTTTCGGCAGGTCCGTTCTTGGTGGAAAAGAAAGCAAGCTTGCCCTTGCTTGAGGAGATCCGGGCGGCGAACAAATCCGCGGAATTCGTGGCGTCTCGGCCGATCAGATTCAGGTAAGGCTGTGTGCCTGTGGCTGACATGAAGGAAGTCTCGAAGATGACGGCACCCGTCTGGCTGTCGAACGTTTTCGACAAGGCGGAAAAGCTATTGGATGTACCATCCTGCAGCGAAAGCCGCATGGCGTTGCCCGCCCCTTCAGGGATGGCAGCGATGACCGCCCCGCCCGTGCCAGTCGCCGGAGCCCCGAAGTCATAGTTCCATGCGGCCGCGCCCGTTCCGGGCAGTGCCTGGGAGAAGTCGTCTTCCACCAGCACGGTGCGGGGAAGATCGGAGGATGCCGAGACAGGCGGCGGCGTCAGTAGGCCGCTTCCCGCCAGGAGATGAAGCAGCAATGCAAATACGACGATACGTCGAATCGGAAAAGGCAAGTCGATCACACCTCCATGGTTGAATGGATAAGTAAGGCGGCAATGCCGCGCTCCGGCCTCAGCCGGCTGCTTGTGCGTGCGAATAATCCCCCCTTTCAAGCGATGGACATCCTTTTCCTTCCTTAAATAAAGCGCTTTCGAAATCGATCAAACGGCATGAGCCGACCTTTGCTCTTGCTGCTCAGATCCGGCTCATGCTGCTTCCATGCAGATTCCAATAAGAACACAAGCTCCCTTGTGCTTTGCGATTGCACAGATTAACAGATTGTACAGGCGCCTCTTAGATAGGAGGCTCCTGCCTAGCCTTCGTTAGTAGAGCGCTCTGAAAGTCATGTAATCATGTAGCAATATAGGAGCGGTGGCGGGGTTACGGTTAACGGACCTCAGAGTCTCTATTTGCAGCATTTTCGCGATATTGAAAATCTAACGGACTCAGATGACGCTATTTGGTGCATTTCCGCCCATTCTATGCGGTTTTGACGTAAGTAAGGTCGTCTGTGTCCGTTACAATTTGAACAGGCCCCATTTTTGTGAAATAGCGACTTTGGTGTCCGTTACGATCAGCCTTTACTTAACTGCGCTGCCGTCCACAATGAATCGACAACCTCATATGGGACCGTAAGAGCGACAATTTCTTGGTTTTCCGGACGTTTGGGACCGCTAAAAGTACGCCATGTCCGTTAGCCGATCCCGATACCTATGCAGGTATGGGATGGGAACGTTCTACTAGCTTGCGTGTTCGGCGCGCGCCGACACCGCGTTTTGAATCAGCCGTCCCTCCTCCTTCAGCCACCGGTCCGCATCGGGCAGGTCGAAGTAGCGGAGCATCCCCGGCAGAATAAAGCTGAGCGAGTCCGTCTCGTCATAGAACGGCTCCCTGATCCAATCGCCGATGCTGTTCATCCGTCGATCCGTCTGCACTCCTCCGATGCGCGGGTCCAGCAGAGCGGCAAGCAGCGCATAGATGCCGTAGCGGCCGCTGCCGTATAACCGGATATCGCGGTCATCCACGTTGGCCAGACCGCTGACCAGCTCGACCGCGCGCAGCACGTCGAAGGTGCGGACGGCGGCCATACTGTCGCCCAGCCACATCAATTCGTCCGTGAACCGGTCCATCAGCCCGAAGCGCTTGAACGGCTTCTCCTCCGGGTGATTCAGATGAGGCAGCAGCGCACCGATGCCCGTCGGATTCAGCACGATGACGAGGCGGCCTGACGCGCTTGTCTCCTCGATCCAGTCGGCGTGCTCCTCCAGACGGCTTGTGCCTCCGTCCCAAACGGCGATCGTGACAGGAAGCGGCTGGTCGGCCAGCCTCGCTTCAAAGAACTGAAGGGCATGCCCGAGCAAGCCCGGCTGGCTCCACCATGCGGTGCGAAGCACCCACATGCTTCCGATCTCTCCCCCTCCCGATAGCCGGGGATTCAGCTCGCATGGCGGACGGTCCTTGAAGACGCGCTCGCGCAGCCACGCAATCGCCTGCTGCTTCTGGCTGGTATCATCCGTTTCCCCGCGCAGATGCTCAAAAACAGTCAGCCGGCCTGCGTTCTCGGCATGCACGTTTAGCGCCCCGGGCCAGTCCGCATTCACTTGGCCGCTTCGCGTGCAAAGCAGCTGATCGGCCGGAAGCAGCTCAACCACATCCGCTGCCGGTTCCACTCCCTTCCCGAGCAAATGCTCGGAGAAGAATCGGGCCGCGCCCCTCACCAACGGGACTGAGAACTTATGGACATTCACGTCCTCGCAAATCCCGAGCTTGTCGCCCTGTCCGTACAGCTCCCAGAACCTGCGGTTCACGGCTACCGTATGGCGCGGGGCTTCGATGGGCACGGAATCGTAGGTGGTCGCCAGCACAAGTACCGGGCGCGGGGCCATTGCCAGCACGATGTCCTCGTGATCGAAGCCAAGCTCGGAAAATCCGGGCCATTTCTGCTCCGCATCCTGGGCTTTGCCCGTCAGCAGGAAATACGGGCGGTTCATAATAAAGCCCGCCGGGGCTGCGGCCGCTATCCGCTTGTCGTACATCATCAACAGCGCCGTCTGCGTCCCGCCGCCGGAATGGCCCGTTACGCCGATCCGCGCCGGATCGACTTCCGCGCGCGTGCACAGATAATCGATCGCCCGCATGGCGTCATGAAGCATATACTTCGCATAGCTGTCGCCAAGCGGCAGACACTGACGGCCGACATTCTCATGCTCCGTCACGCTCGTCATCGGCGCCACGCCTGCTGCCGGATCGTAGAATCCGAACCGTTCTCCCTGTCCTACCGGGTCCAGCGATAGAACGACCAGTCCCGCATGCGTCAAGTATTGGCAGACCGTCTGGTATTCATCGCAATGCTTCGCCTGCTCCCGGTGGCCGCACAAGACGAGCACCGCTCCGCGAGGTTCTGTCAACCCGTCCGGAATATACAGATTGGCCGTGGCATAGACACGCGGCCTTGGCTCGAACACAACCTTGTCGACCCGAAAGCCGTTCCCCGTCACCATCCCCGTGACCCTCGGGTTCAACGGCGTATCGGAAGCCGGGAGCCCTCCCAGGCATTGCTCCAGCCCTTCCTTAATAGCCTGCTGCCGGCGCTCGACATCCGAAATATCCTTCAAGGCCTCCCGTGCGGCTTCTCCCTCCCGGGCTGCGTTCATGGCCTTTTCGTAGATCCATCTGGGCAGCTGGCTTTTGACATCGAAATGCGCGATTTGAACATTTTGCAGCTTCTCGTACAACATTTAACCTCCTCCTATTCCGGTCGGCTCCGATGGAACGAGCAGCTCCTCGATCCGTACCGGCTTGCCCGTCCGTACCGACTTCCATACCGCTTCTCCCGTCAGTACGGAGCGTGCTCCGGCCGCTGCGCCCGCCAGAATATCATAGGACCTAAGCGGGTCCGGACCGAGAAACAAATCCTCCAGCAGCAGCGGGTCTCCTCCGCCGTGCCCTCCTGGCCTCGGGACGACATGGATCGTTTCCTTGCCTCCGAACAGCGGATAATAGTCGATCGTCTGCGGAGGCACTTCGAAGGAAGCGCGCCCCGAGACCATCTCCATCGTCTCCAGCCTGCCCTTCGTTCCATTAATCGCGAGACGATAGCCCTCGTACGGCAGCGAGAAATTGACGGAATAACTCAGCAGTGCGCCGCGGTCGTACTTCACGACCGCTGTATACGTATCCTCGATGTCGATCTCGGAATCGAAGATGCAGGCATCCGCCCGGTATCCCGTGTAGCTGCTGGGCTTCACCTCGATCTGGCCGACGTGGTCGTCGGCGGGTACCGTTTCCTTGCTCCGCGATGACCATCGCATGGCATACGTACAGGCCGGCTTGACGCGGCATGTTCCGCAGAACCGGCCATCCTCCTTCGCCGGATTCAGCTCCCCTTCAGCGCCATAGTAATGCAGCGCCCCATATGAGAACGCTTCCAATGGAACTTGGTCAATCCACCAGTTGACCAGATCAAAGTGATGGGTGCTTTTATGGATGGACAAGCCGCCGGAGTGGCTCCGCTTGCGGTTCCATCGTTTGAAATAGCTAGCTCCATGATACGTATCGAGATACCAGTTCAAGTCCACCGACGTTATTCGTCCTACCCGTCCCTCAAGAATAAGCTCCTTGATTCGCGTATGGACCGGTGAGTACCGGTAGTTAAACGCCACGTAAAGCCGGCCGTGGCTGGCCGCCTGCGCATCCAGCACCCGCTTGCAGTCCGCTCCCGTGGTGACCATCGGCTTCTCCGAGATCACGTCGAGGTTTCGTTCCAGCCCCTTCACAATATAGTCGGCATGGGTATGGTCGGCACCGGCTACGAGGATGACGTCCGGCTTCGTTTCCTGAATCATCTGGTCGAACTGGTCGGGCCTGTAGACCGGTTTGCCGCTCAGCGCCGGAAACTTGGCGAAGCAGTTGCGGAACCGGGCCGGGTCCGCATCCAATAAGCCGACGATCTCGCAGTAGGCTTGAAACGTATCCAGCATGTTGCGGATGAACATGCCGTTCGCCCGTGCGCTCACGCCGCAGATCACATATCGTTTTTTGGTCAACCTGGCTCCCTCCTGTCTACTGTCCAGTATACAAGCCGATGATTCGCCCACCAGTAGCGGAAACGACCGTCATTATAGGGGGATCATGCCGATGGAAAAATAGGCGGCACCCCATGAATAACCCCTGCCGGAAATCCGGCAGGGGCTGGGTGGGTTACGGATCAAGGATAGAGAATGAACCGTTTTTTCTTAATGCCATGCGTCGACGCCAGATAGAGGGTAAACTCCTTGATATTATTCCGGCTCGGGTCTCCCTTCCGTGTGTAAACCAACTTGAAGTCAGGACTGACGGAGATCGTATCGCGTTCTTTATGGGCCGGATCCGTATACGGCTCGATGTACTTGACATTGCCCACGAACATCTTCACATCCATTAAGCCATTATAGATGGGAATATTAAAATCGATGGTGTGACCGTATTGGTCGCGGATCTGGAAGTTGGCTCTGTTATTGCCGATCAGTTCCTTATCCCAGAGACTCAACCCGTTCAGATTCAGCGTAGCCCCATTCGTTTTGACGACATCGCTGTCATTCATCTTCGACTCTTTGACATACAGTTCGTCCGAATTGACCGACACATCCTTGGATACGGATTGAATATCCCCATTGTACGCTTCAAAAAAGGCCGTGACGGTAGCCTTACCGCTATCCAGTCCGACTACCTTCTCTTTGTTGTCATGTCCGATGACTCTCGTCGCGTTCGAAGTAATCCCGATGATCGGAATCGTCCGCTTGTATTCCGTGCCAAGCGCATTCTTTGCTCGGACTTCGACCTTTTTGCCAAATTCAGTGTAATGCTTAAGCACATAGGTCGCATCCGTTACGCTGCTGATCATGTTCCGGTCGTACAGAGCCCGGCCGGTAGCAAACAGACTGTCAGGCAAGTCTAGCTCATACTTCACATAAGCGGTCGCCGGGTTTACTGCCTCCACTGTCGAGATCAGCGAGCCGAGAGTCCGAACGATGCTCTGATCGACGGGATTGACCTCGACCAGAGAAGCGGTCAACTGGTAGCTGCCCACCAGATTGGCAGAGGCTGTGTACTTAATTTCCCTGGAAGAAAAGTCCTTCAGCTCCAGCCGTGTCCCATATACGTCATTGACGACCACGTTGTTAATCTTGGTTTGCGTGATCGAGCCCGTTTGTCCGCTCGTTTTCTCCAGCTTCAGGTCCACCTTGAAATTCGTTTTTTCTTGCCTGAATTCGTCTCCATACTGATCCACTACCTTGAAGGTCGGGCCGGCCTCGGTACCCCAGAGCAGCGAATAATGAAGCGGCTTTACGACTTCCACGTCGTTCTCATCCTTTTGCGTTCCGGAATTGATCGCATTGGCTGTCCGCTTCTCCTTGATTTCGAGCGGCAGCGTTTCCATCATATTGAGCTCCACCAGCCTGACCATTACACTCGCAGGCCCTCGACCGTTAATTTCCTTGATGCGAATTTTCCCTTGCGAGCTCCCTTTGCTTTGGACCTTTAACCCGTTTACGAGTTGCCCGGAGCTATTGGTTCGGCTCGGTGCATCCGACTCCAGCACGAGCGGTCCGGTGCTGCTGATCGCAAGCTGACCCTGCAGCTCCGCGTACACAATTTCGCTGACGGTCAGCTTGTAGCCGGTGGCGTCCTTGACGATTATCTCCACGAATTTCTCGGCATCGCCATCGGCCAGCGTCTTATCCCACGCGTAGAATTCGACGGATGCGGGTGCTTTTGGAGCAGCTACCTTCAAGGTTTTGGACACTTCGTCTCCGCCGCCCGGAGCAAATAAATGAACCGTTACCTCTTTATCGATTTTGAGGTTGGGATACGTATCCAGCTGCAGCTCCGGATAGCCGTCATTATCGATGTCCTGGAAGTTATTGATCGTTTTGTCGTAGTTGATGACATCGCCAGGCGTCATAAACACCTGAACGCCCATCCCGCTGTTCAGCACGCCCGTATCAACCACCCGGTTGCCGTATTGATCATAGGCTTTGAAGTTCAGGAATGCCCGGAAGCCTGTCTTGAGGACCGATTGGCCATCCTGAAATTTCAAGTCTCCGACTTCTACCTTGGATACGATCGGCTTGTCTCCCACCGTAAAGATATGGCTGGCCTGTTGGAAGTTCTTGTGGTCAAACAGAGATACGAAGACTTGACTATCCCTTACCTCCTCGCTCAGATCCAGGATAAGAAAGCGGCTGTTCGGGACCATGATCGGAGTCCGATTTCTCGCCCCTATCGAGATGTTCACATTGCTCGCCTTCAGACTCGTTTCTTCGTCATACTGGTTGATCGCCTTGTAGGGAATCATCACCTTCGATTGAGGCAGCTTATCGGAGGTCGGGACGAACTCGATGTGACTGATCTTCTCCTCCTCCGCTTCGAATTCAAAGGTGCCCTTCTCTACATCGCTCTCCGGCAAGCCCTTCAGCTCGATGATATACTTCCCTTGCTCCAGCTTGAGATCAAGCTCCATCGTCGCCTCGGTCAGGCTGGCATCGGTCCATTGGACGAAGGCGGCCAGCGGTTTGATTTCCGTCGTGGTCGTCGACTGGCTGTCGGTGGTTGTCGTGTCCTTCAATCCTTTTTTGATAATGACCAGCTCTGCCGTCGTATCGACCTCACGGTCCAGCTTGATCAGCAGCTTATTCGACTTGATCGCTTTGACCTCGATGATCGATACTTTATCGGGTTTGTTTTTCTCCTTCTCCACAGCCTTGGCGTATTGCAGTACCTCGTAGGCGGCCAGCGCAAGCGTTTTGCGCGTAGCCGGCAGGCTGCCTTCGAATAGGCCCCCGGCTTCTGCGGTCATGAGCTTCTTCTCAAGCGCCAAAGCGACATGCCCTTCCGCCCAGACACTTACCGTTTCATCATCGCCAGGTTCGGCTTGGCCGGCCTCCTCCTCAAGTCCGAGCCCGCGAATCAGGAACACAGCAAGCTCCTGCCGGGTTACCTCGCCGGAGGGATGGTACAGCTTTCCTTCCGCATCGTATCCGGTCGTAAGCCCCGCTTTCTTCAAAGCTTCTACATACGGCAGCGCATACGAATGGGCCGGATCGTCCGCCGACACGTCCTCGAAGCTCGACTGTTTCAGCGTGTTGTCTACCTCCAGAGAGAAGATCAGAGCGGCGATCTTGGCGAATTGGGCGCGATTAACCTTCTCATCGATCCCGAAGGTATCGGCGGAAATGCCTTCAAAGATCCCCTGCTTAAGCAACTCGTCGATAGCAGCCTTCTCTTCTTCCGATAAATCCTTCAGATCCGCGAAGTCATCCGAAGACCTGCCTGTCTTCGCCGGCTTTGCCGTGCTCTCTCCCGCTGCATCGGACGAGGGGGAGGTTGACGCCGCAGGAAGCCCCTGCTCCTGCACTTGCGTCTCCGCTCCCTTCGTGGCGGGTTCCTCCGCATGAACCAGCGGAGTCAAGCACGAAAGCGCCAGTGCGAAGGATAATATCGTTGCTACTCGTTTAACCAAAATGACACCTCCGTATGAAATAGTATGTATGCGCTTTCTTAAATCTATTACAACCTTATCTTCCGGGCATGGGGGTGTTTCTGCTACTTTATAGGTTATTCAAGTCATCGTGACTTCGGCGGCAGAAGGACGATCTTGCCTTCCTCCAGCGTAACCTGCACTTTGTTGGATTGACGGGCGCCGATCGATTCCAGAAAGCCCGCGGGAATTTGCACCCTTCCCGCCTGGTCGAGTACGGCGTATTCCACATGGGAATCCTCCTCGCTCGCCGCATCCTCTCCAACCCCTTCCTCAGCCGATGCTCCCGTCTTCCGGCGCACAAGTTCCGAGGAGGTCTTCCCGTCGCGTATGGCCACCACCCGGTCCACCTTCTTCGCCAGCAGCGGATCATGAGTGACGATAACTACAGTCAACCCTAAGGTATGGGATAAATGGCGGAACAGATCGAGAATTTGATTAGCCATGTTCGTATCAACCGAGCCCGTAGGTTCGTCCGCCAGCAGCAGCCTGGGCCGGTTCGCCAGCGCGATGGCAATCGCCACCCGCTGCTGCTCGCCCCCGGAAAGCTGATGCAGCCGGTTATGCTGCCTGTGCCCGAGCCCGACCGCTTCCAGAAGCTCGCGGGCGCGTTCCCGTCTGCGCTTCCCTTGAAGGAGCATAGGAAGCTCCACATTTTGCAGCGCCGATAAGTATGGGATCAGATTGCGGGCGTTATTTTGCCAGACGAAGCCAACCGTCTCCCGCTTGTAGCGGATCAGATCCTTCTCCGACATGTTCAGCAGATCCTGGCCGTCCACGATGAGCCGGCCGGCGGACGGGCGGTCCAGGCCGCCGAGCATATTCAGCAGCGTCGACTTGCCGCTTCCGCTATTGCCGATGATGGCCATCACCTCTCCGGCTTGCACCTGCAGATCCAGCCCCTGCAGCGCGACGACCTCCAGATCGGCGATTTTATAAATTTTCACCAAATTATCGCAATGAATCATGGTTAATCCTCCCCGAGCTTCACAGCCTGATGAATGCGGATGCGGGACACGATCACCGCGATTACCGACAGCCCAAGCGTCATCATCACCGTCACGATGGCATAAAGCCTGGTTTGATCCCGCGGATCGAACATCACCTGGAAGGGCGGGACCTGGGCGCGAGGATCGAAGGACATTTCGAACAGGGGGACGAACAATTGACTCGTTAAGCTGCCCGTCATCATGCCGATGGCGATGGCTGCGCCAGAGATCATAATCTGCTCGCCGACCAGCATCCCGACCAGCTGCGGCAAGGAAATGCCCATGGCCCGAAAGATGCCATACTGAAGAGTTCGGGCATGAAGGGATAGAATCCAGTACAGCAGGAAGCCGAAGAAACAGATGCTGACCGATATGAGAAAGCCGAGCGTCATCACGCCGTTAATCGCCAGCTGGAACGGATCCTTGAGCGCCCGAATCTGCTCCTGCTTGGCATCCTGCAGCTCGTCGATCTGGAAGCCTTGATCCGTCACGGCCTTGTATACCGCCTGACTGGGCGCGTCAGGCTTCAGCTTCAGCCAGATCTGGTACGGCTCAAGACCCAGGTTGTTTTGGATGTACGTCAAATGCCCGATGACCAGCATCGGCTTGCGGACCTTCGTCGCATTTCCGTCCTTCGACGTCACCGTGACGGAGCCGGCCGCTCCCGGATTCGGATTCCAGGAAGGCCAGTAATCGATAACCCCGTAGACGGTAAACGATGCTTTCTCCACACCCTTCCATCCGATCGAAATCGTCTCTCCGGGCTGAATCCCGTGTTCGTCTGCAAGCGATCGGGAGATCAGCACGGCGGACGGACGGGGAGCGATCAGGTTCAAGTAATCCCGGATATGATGATCCAGCAGCTTGTCGCGCATCCAGGCCGTTTCGCCGAAAGCCTTCGTATCGATCCCCATCAGCTCGACGGTTTCGGTCGTTTTGCCCTTCTCCAGCTCCGCTTGAGGCTGTACAAACACCTTGGCAGCGCTTTGGACTCCCGGCAGCTGGGTGAAGGGCAGGAAGGACGGCTCGGCATATTGGATTCGGCGAGGCGGCTCCTTCTCCGCTTCCCCTTCGTTCTGCCCGCTGCTTGCCGCTTCCTCCTCCTCCTGCATCAAGCTGTAAAGGATGACAGGAGGGGCGTCATTCTCCCAGCGGATATCGAGGGTAATATCCGCGCCAGCCGCATAGCGGATTTTATCCATCGTATTGGCATTGATGGTGCGTGTGGCGCTGGCGCCGTACAGCCCTGTTGCGATCGTGACGATCAGAAAGACCATGATGACCTGGTATTGGAGCGTCGAGCGGCTGACCTGAATGATGGTGGCATACAAGGAGGGCGGCCACCAGCGCCGTCCGGCTTGGTAGATCAGCCTCATCAGCCATGGATATAAGCGCAGCACCAGCAGGCCGGTACCGAGGATGAACAGAGCCGGTATCAGAAACAGCAGCGGATCTATCCGAAGATCCCCGGACTTCAGTCCGAGCGACTGCAGGTCCTCCATACGCGTCCTGTAGGTATACAAGCCGTACAGAGCGATCCCGATCAGCGCGAAGTCGAGCAAGTATTTGTGCCAGAACGAGGTCGTCCCCTGCCTCGCCGACTGCTGCTTGTGACCGACGATCGATACCCGCATGGCGAGTGCCACAGGAATGAGCGTCATGATCAAAGAGACGGCTACCGCAATCAGCGCGTACAGGTAGGCGTCTCCGTTCAGACTGACGTCGACCTTGGCGCGCTGCACGAATTCGAGAAAACCGCTGGAAGCGCCAAGCATCCGGGTCAGAACAAGGCCCAGATACGGACCGATCAGGAAAGCCAAAGCGCCAAGCACGAGTCCCTCCGCCACATAGCTGCCCATGATCTGCAGCCGGCTCGCTCCCCGGCTGCGAAGCACGGCGATCTCGGTTTTTTGCCTTTCCGTAATCAGGTTCGCCACCATATACAGGTAAAATGCAAGCATCAGCATCACCGGCACGTTCAGCGACCAAAGCAGCTGCCTGAGGCTGGTTTCCTTCACGTAATAAGTGCCCAGCGTCCTCATCGCCGGTGCATTCTTGTTATGCGCCTCATAGCGCTCATCCATATGCTTCTGGATCATCCGGTCCGCTCTCTGGAAGTCGGTGGCTGAAGCAAGCGTCATCTGGGTATAATCCAGGGCCGTATACCAGTAGCTGGACTGGACGTTCAGCTTGCCCGAGTCCGTAAAATCCCGCTCGAATAGGGCGAAATCGATCAGGAAACTGTTCTTGTAGCTGCTTGGGATGTTATACCAGAACAGGTCCTGGTAATCGCTGCGCTCGAACACGCCGACGGGCTTGACATAGACGGGCGCCTCTCCCTGCGGAACGCCCAGGGCGAATTCGTGGCCGAGTACCATCCCGAGCTCCGTCAAGGCATCGGGTACGACCAGCGCTTCATATACGCCGTCCAAAGGCTCCGCTGCCGGCATTCTGCCATCGATCAGACGAATGTGCTGCTCCATCCCTTCGATCGCCGTCATATCGGCCGAACGCTGCTTCCCGGGATCCGCCTTGTTGGTCAAGGCCGGAGTCAGGCTATATCGCTGGGTCGCTCTCTCCCGGACATAGGCTTGCACCGGCAGGTCGAACCAATGGACGGCCTCGCTCATGAAGACGTCGGTTTCGGACACCTTGGAACGGCTTGAGGCTTCACCCGAGGGCAGCTGAGCCGACAGCCAATATATGCCGGGATATTGACTGTTAGTAAGCTGCAGCTGCTTCAGCTCCTGAACCAGCAAGCGCTGCAGGATAGCATTCGTATAGATCGGCATGCTGCTGGCGAGCGCGACTGAGAGCACCAGACCGAACAGCAGGCTGAGCTCCAGCCATTTGTTATTGATCATTTTGCGCAGGATCATGAGAAACAAAGCCAACGTCCCAGCCTCCTAATTGTTCAGAATGATCCGCTGACCTTCTGTGATCCCCTTGCGAATCTCAACCTCCGTAGCGGCAACGATGCCTTTCTCCACGTCAACCTCTTTGCGGCTGTCGCCCTCCATCACCTGTACATAGTCACGGCCCATATAGCTGCGCAGCCCGGCTCTTGGAATCACCAGCACCTTCTCCCGCTGCTCCGTGACGATCGTGATATCGGCATGGGAGCCGATCTTCGTCTCAGGCGGCAAACCATCGACCTGAATAACGAGCGATTTCGCATTCTTATCGTCGATCGCTTTGTTGCCGGTAGGAGGCGCGCTGAGCGGCGTCTGGACGACTTGACCCGTCAGCGTCATGTCCTTGAGCTTAACCCCTACCTCCATATGCAGCTCCACGCCCGCCAAATCATTGGAAGTTGCGGCTGTATACACAAGCTTCATCCGGGTGGGGTCCGATAAGGTGACGATGTCTTTGTAGGCGGACACTTGCTCGCCGGGCTTGATGGGATCGAGATAGGTGACGATCCCGTCCATCGTAGCGACCAGCTGAGAGCGCTTAACTTGTTCCTTCAGCGATTTCATCTGAATCCGCGCGCTTTCCAGGTCAAGCACCTTCAGACGGATCGCAGGATCGTCCATCGATTTATCCACCAGCTCCTGCTTCAATGCAATTTCGATCTTCTCGATCGCGATTTCCTGCAGCCGGATTTTATTATCCATATCGTTCATCTCTGTCGTCGCTACCACATCGCCGGCCTTTACCCGATCATTAAGTCTGACGTTCAGACCGACGAGGCGCGCTCCGGATTCGGTATAATGCAAATAATCCATCTTATCGGAAGCGAAAGTGGCGACGCCGGTCAACTGCTTCGTAATATCGGCACGCTTCACCTCGTAGATCGTCAGCGTTTCCTTGACGGGCTCGACCAAAGGCGGCTGAAGCTCCTCCTCCTCGACCGGAAGCAAAGAACAGCCTGCCAGCATGGCCGACAAGGCTCCGATAGCGATGGCATGCCGCAGCGATAGTCTAGGTTTCCTCCACAATTCGGCCATCCTCCAGTGTATACACATGATCGGCGATACTCATAATGGCAGGGTCATGCGTGGTCAGGATCACGGTAATGCCCTCTTCCTTCACCAGCACTTGAAACGCTCTCATCACCTGCAGGCCCATCTTGCTGTCAAGCTCGGCCGTCGGCTCGTCCGCCAGAATCAGCGATGGTTTATGAGCGATCGCTCTTGCGATGGCCACGCGCTGCTGCTCGCCTCCCGACATCTCGAAGGGACGGTGCTTCATCCGCCCCTTCAATCCGACCAGGTCGAGTGCCCGCTCGGCATACGGCTTGTGCAGCTCCGGCTTTACGCCTGCAATCCGCAGACCGAACTCGACATTTTCGTAAGCCGTCATCAGGGACACCAAGCCGAAGGACTGAAAGATAAGTCCCATCCGCGTTCTTCGCAGCTCATTGCGACGGCGCTCAGACAGCAGGCCCAGATCGATCCCGTCAAAATAAACCTGTCCGTCCGTCGGCCGGTCCAGCGTACCCAAAATATTGATCAACGTTGTTTTGCCCGAGCCCGATCGTCCGCGAAGCGCAATCAGTCGCTTCGCTGGAATATGCAGGTCTGCGCCATTCAGGGCATGCACGGCTGCAGAGCCTTTGCCGAACACCCGGGATATGCCGACTGCCCGGATAAGGGGCACTGAACTTGGCTCCACATGAGATATCAAGGTTTCCGCCCTCCTTCTCGGACCCCGCGGGGTCCGTTCCGCTTGTCAAGCCACGCCTGCCTCCTCAGGGACAAATAGCCCCAATCCGGTTAGATTGGGGCGGGGCCGCTTACGTTATTTGTTCTGCAAGGCCCAGAGGAAGGTGGCTTCGATCAGCTTCCAGGCGGTATCCGTCGTTTTGGTGGACATGCCGGCCGCCATGTAGAAGAACACGGTGCGGGCTGGAACCGGCTCGCCTTTCAGATTTTTAGCGCCCTTCTCATACGCATAGATGGTCGCTTTCTTCTCATCCCCGGCGACGGTAGCAATGACCGTAGCTTCTTTGGCGGGCACGCCGTAGTAGATGATGCCGTCTTCCGTATACACCTCAGGCGTGCCTGTCACACCGGCTGCCAGAGGATGGCTGGCATTTTTGATCGAGATGGTTTTCACCTTGTTCACACGGCTGTTTTCCGACGTTTCAGACAGCTGCAGGTCGCCCATAGATATCGATTTGTTATAGATTACCGGGATCGTCAGCTTCTTCATCTCATCCAGGTTGCTCTGCACATACTTGGAGTTCGTCGTTTCGCTGATGAAGATCAGATCGAAATCCTTGATTCTATCGGGAGCCAGACGACGGTCGACGAGATAGCTGACCACAAATCCAAGCGCCTTCATGCGGTCGCCGATCACTACATCCTCTGCGGCTCTCTCACGACCTACGATGAGCAGCTTTTTACCCTTCGGCGAAACCTCGCCTGCAGGCTTCTCCTTCCCGGGTTCCGGGGCCGGAGCGGCCGGCTGGGCAGGCGTTTGCGCCGGCGGCGTCGCAGTGCCGCTGCTGCCGAGCTGCTGCTTGGCTTCATAGCTGGCAAGGACCAGCATGCGGCGCGTCGCCGGAGACTTGCCGTCAAACTCTCCGCCTTGTGCAGAAGTCAGCAGCTTCTTCTCCAGCGCGAGGCTTACGTAACGCTTAGCCCACTCATCTACAGTCGAATCGGCAACGGCTGTTGCTTTACCCGCCGCTTCCTCCCAGCCGAGACCGCGGATCAGGAAAGCGGACAGCTCTTGTCTGGACACGGGCCCAGCAGGGTTATAGAGCTTCCCTTCACTGTCATAGCCATTCGTCAATCCTGCTTCCTTCAACGCCTCGATGTAAGGAAGCGCATAGGAGTTCGCCGGATCATCGGCCCGAACATCCGTGAAGGAGGAAACCGCCAGCGTCTGATCGACAGTCAATCCGAATATGATCGCTGCGACCTTGGCGAATTGAGCCCGGTTCATCTGGACATCAAGCCCGAAGGTATCATCCGATACTCCATTGAACACGCCGTCGGCCAGCAGCTTGTCGAACTTATCCTTCTGTTCCTTAGGCAAATCCTTCAAATCTCCGAAATCATCGGCCTTCTTCGCAGCCGCGATCCGAACCTCGCCGGCCGCTCCGGCGACTGCCGTGAAGGAAAGCACGGTCATCCATACGAGCATCAGGGACAGCAGGACCAACATACTCTTTTTCAAACGGTTCACCTTCTCTTCTCGAATTTATGGGGAAGACTGCTTCAACGTCTGGATCGCTTTGGTAGACTGCTCTTCCATCATCCTCAGCGCCGTGACGGAATCCTTGGATTCCTTGAATATTAACGGATCGAATACATTTTGCATCGGAACGTCGTACCAGACTAAGCCGGACATGCGGGCTGCGGGAGGCATCGCCGGTTGACCGTAAAAAATCGACGGTACATGCTTGCCTCGCATTTGCGGCAAATGCTGCCCGAATGCTTCCTGCACCGCCTTCGATTCCAGCGGACCGATCACCCCCTCCTTGGCCAGCTCGATCTGATGCTCCTCGGACAAAATGGCGGCCATCGCTTGGAAAGCCAAATCCTTCTTCGTCGATTGCTTCGTGATATACATCGAATACACATTCGGCTGATACCGCATGCCTGGAGCTTCTGCAAAGGAAGGAACCGAGACGATATCGAAGTTCAACTGCTTATTCTGCTCGTAAAAAGAAACCAGATGATCGACCGTAGCGACAGCCATCGCGATATTCCCCTTGGAAGCGAATACCTCCACCGTATCGAACTGGTTGGCCGGAATCTCATAAAACCGTCTCAAATTATCGACAACCGTCTTCCACTCGGGCGAGTTTAAACTCGCCTTATCCTCCGTGAGACTGAGCGGAGACAACGACAACTGATTGTAATTCATGTAATGCCCGGGATTTTGCGCAAAGCCCTTGTAGGTGATCTCGCCTTCCACGCGCGTCAATTGTTTGGCCAGCTCATAGATCTGATCGTACGTCATCCCATCCGTCGGATAATCGATACCGAATTTGTCAAAGATGTCTTTGTTGTAAAACAGAACAAAGTCATTATTGTTAAAAGGCAGCCCGAAGATTTTTCCCTCCGTCGACAAATTTTTCATCTGCGCAAACAAGGACGGATTCAATCGGGACGTATCAAAGTTATATTTCTTGATCAAATCGCTAAGGTCGTATTGAAGGTCATTCGCGAAAATCCATCTTTGCACGTTCATCCGGGTATTATCGAAAATTATATCGGGGATCGTCCCCGCTGCAATCAGGTCCTTATACTGCCGACCCGGATTGTCCCAATGGATATGCTTGATGGTGACATCGGGAAATTTCTTCTTTAGCAGCTGACCGACCTGCTTCTCGAAATACTCTTCCTTGGCAAAGTAAGGCGGATTTACCGTATAAATCAGCAGTTCATTGGCAGACGACGCGCCGGCTGGCTTCGTCTCCCCCTGCTCCTTTCCCGAGGCTGGGTTGGCAGGCGCCGCTTCGCAGCCTGCCAGGAAAACGAGCGAAGCCGCAGCCGCAAGCAACCCTCTCATACCTTTACCGAATGTGACCATGAGGCTTGGAACACCTCCTTAACCGTTCTGCAGGGTCCACAAGACGATTCTGTCCAGAAGCTCCCAGCCTGCATCGGTCGAGTTTTCATGCATGCCGTTGCTCCAGAAGTAGAAGGACGTCCGGGCTTTTACCTCGTAGCCGTTGTCGGCCTTAGTTCCCTTGTCGTAGTAATACAAAGCGGCCTTCTTTTTATCTCCGGGAATGGTAGCGATCACCTTAGCTTCCTTGCCCGGCAGCCCGTAGCTGACGCCGAACTTGTCTCCGGCTTCCTTGAAGACATCGATCTTCCCTGACAGACCGCCCGCAACCTTGTGCTTGCTGTCTGTGATTTCGATCGTCTTTACATTTTTCTCCGTAGCGTTTTCTTCAATAGCGGACAGGCCCAGGTAATACATCCCATGATTTTTAACGTAAACCGTCGGGATGGCGATATCCTTCATGAAGCCGTCCTTCAAGTATTTGGAATTGGTAGTCTGGCTGTAATAGATCAGATCGAACCCTTTCACCTCATCGGCATTCACATCGCGGTCTTCGAGATTGGTTATCTGGAAGCCGAGCGCCTGCAGACGTTTGGCTACGGCCACATCCTCCGCCGGGGATCTTTCACGCCCGACGAAAAGCAGCTTTTTCCCCTTGGCGGAAACCTCTTCCGCCTGGGGCGCCGCTTCGGGCTGTGCCGGAGGCGTAGCAGGAGCCGGCTTGGCCTCGGGTTTAGCCTCAGGCTTGGGCTCGGGTTTGGGTTCCGGCTTGCTGTCGGAGCCGGCTGCCGGCTTAGCTTCCGGCTGAACTGTCGACGGCTGAGCCGCCTTACCGTCTGCCGGCGGCTGCGTATCGGCCGGTTTAGCGTCAGGCTGGACAGCACCCTCCGGCTTCGTATCCGTTGCCGGAGGCGCTGTCGTTTCGGGCTTGGACGCATCAGCCGGCGGTGTGGTTCCGGCAGGCTTCGCAGGCTCCGGCTGCAGCGCTACAGCCTGCTCCGAGGGAGCAGGCGTACCCGGAGCCGCCTCTTGACCTGCGCCGGATGAGCAGGCGATCAGCGAGAAAGCCATCACGGCGATGATCAGCCAGGTTAGGTATCGTTTCATGTTAGCCAATCCCCTTTCGTTCGTTATTTAGCCGCTTTCTCCGTTTGAATGCCCTTGGTCGTCTGCTCTTCGATCATCCGGAGCGCGGTGGCGGAATCCTTCGACTCGCCGAAGATGAGCGGAGCGAACACGTTATGCACCGGCACATCGATATAAGTCAGTCCTTTAGCGCGCGCTGCCGGCGGCATGGCGTTTTTGCTATAGAAGATCGCCTGCGTATTTTTGCCCTGCATCTGAGGCAGGTTTTTGCCGAAGGCCTCCTGCACGGCCTTGCTTTCGAGCGGACCGATGATCCCTTCCTTCGAAAGCTCGATCTGCATTTCCTCGGAAAGCAAGTAAGAGATGACCTGAAACGCCATATCCTTCTTGGTCGACTGCTTCGTGATATAGGCTGCATACATATTCGGCTGAGCCTTCGTCTGCGGAACGTCGGCAAACGACGGCATAGCCGCAATGTCGAAGTTCAGGTTCTTGTTCTGCTCATGCCATTGAATAATTTTCTCCGACACGTGAACCGACATGGCCATCTTGCCCTTCGGAAAGTCATCGACCGAAGTAAACTGGTTGGCCGGAATTTCGTAGAACCGCCGCAAATTGTCGACCGCCTTCTTCCAGCCGTCCGTGCCGAGCTCCGCCTTATCCTCGGTCAAGCTGAGCGGGGACAGCGAAAGCTGGTTGTAGTTCATGTACAGACCGGGATGCTGCTGATAGCCCTTGTAGGTATTTTCGCCTTCTACGCGGGTCAGCTTCTTGGCAATTTCATAAATTTCGTCGTACGTCATCCCGTCCTTCGGATAATCGACCCCGAATTTATCGAAAATATCTTTATTGTAGAATAGGACGAAATCGCTAAGCTGGAAGGGCAGCCCATAGATATGGCCCTCCGGCGTCACATTTTTCATCTGCGCCATGGCGGCCGGATTTAATTTGCTCGTGTCGAAATTATATTTCTTGATCAGCTCGGTCATATCATATTGCAGGTCGTTGGCCAGGATATACCGCTGCAAGTTCATGCGGGCATTGTCGATTATGACATCGGGAATGGTGCCGGCCGCGATCAAATCCTTATACTGGCGCCCCGGATTGTCCCAATGCACATGCTTGAAGCTCACATCCGGGAATTTCTTCTTCAGATGCTGGCCGATCTGCTTCTCGTAGTTTTCCTCCTTTGCGTAGAAAGCCGGATAGACCGTATAAATGAACAGCTCATTATCCGGAGCCTTCTCTCCCTTTTGAACCTCCTGCGCCTTGTCGGAACCTGCGGGTTCGTCCGTACATCCTGCTGCAACAGACATTGTCAAGGCCAGCGTCAACACGGCTGAAATAAACTTTTTCATGCTGGTATAGAGCCTCCCTTTTCCATTCATACTTTCCTTCAAAGCCATCAACCTGCATATAGTAAACGCTTACTTGACTAACTTTAATACGAAAGCAGCTCGCTTTCATTAGGGGTGCAATTCCAATATATAGGTTATTTGGCGCATGTTACTTCGCGCTCGTTACCCAGCGTACGGCCGCATCGAACAGCTTCCAGCCGTCATCGGTCTGATTGATTTCCTCGCCGTAAAATAAGTAGTACAGCATTTCGCGGGCCGGAACGGTCTCGCCCTTCTCGTTCTTCGAGCCCTTCTCGTAGGCGAATATCGTTGCATTCTGATCCTCGCCCGGTACTGTCGCGATGACGATCGCTTCCTTGCCCGGAGTAGCGTAGCCCATCTTGCCATTCTCCTTGTAGACGTCGATCTTCCCTTCAAGTCCAGCTGCCAGCGGATGCTTGCTGTCCTTGATCTCGATCGTCTTGGCGGCATTCGCCCCGCCCAGATGACCGTAAGATTCAGGCGGCGACAGCCCGATATCTGCGGTCGCCTGAACTTCGGCATAGATGACCGGTACGGGAGCGCTCGAAAAATTATCCCGGATTTTGCCCGAGTTGACCGACTCGCTGACATACACCAATCCATAACCGGCAGACGATTCCTTCGTTACCTCCTTATCCGCGATTACGGTAACCTCCATGCCGTGCACTTCGCGAAGACGCTTCGCTATGATCGCGTCCCCTCCGCTTTCCTTGCCGACCAACAGCGTCTTATTGGAGACATTGATCTTCACCGCTTCTGTCGAAGCGGACTGGCAGGAGACAAGTAACAGAAGTACCAGGACTAACGAGATGGAGCCGAGCCAACGTATCATATCGCTTCCCCCTATTTCGTCGGATTTTGGACTGCCCATGCCAGAGCCGCATCCAGCAGCTTCCAGCCGTCTTCCGTAAGATTCGCCTCGTCCCCGGTAGGCAGGAACACAAACACCTGCCGAGCCGGGACGGGCTGATCAAGCGCATTGCGCGAGCCCTTCTCATAGGCGAAAAGGACCGCCTTCTTCTCATCGTCCGCAGCGGCCGCGATGACGACCGCTTCCTTGCTAGGCACGGCATAGTTTAGCTTGCCGGCGGACTGATAGACGGCAGGCTGCTCCGTCAAGCCGGCAGCGAGCGGATGCTTCATCTGCCGGATGGCGACCTTGCTGACGCCTTCCAGCTGCCCGTATCCTTGCATCTCTGCCACGCCGGATGTTCCGGCCAGCTGAGGCTTGGCGTACACGACCGGCAGCGCCAGCTTCGTCAATCCGCTGTCCAGCCGGGCCGCATTGACCGATTCGCTGACATAGATCGCCGCGTATCCGGCAGTCTGATCCGCCTTAAACTCATTTTCCGACATCTCGAAAACCAGATAGCCTTGCTTCTCCCAGCGCTTGACCAACAGTCCGTCGCCGCTGCCTTCCTTCTTCTTGAGCAGCAGCAGCTTCTTCGGAAGGTTCGCAGAGGCTGGCTCTTCCCCGCCCCCGGCCGCCGGAAGACTGCAACCGGCGAGTGCGAGGGTCAGCAGAAGCGCCAGAAGTCGCAACCAACTACGTTTCATGTCATTCTCCCTTCTGTACCTTACTCGACCAATCCGGTCCGTTCGACACCCTCGATAAACCAGCGCTGGGTGAACAAATACAGCAGCATTGGCGGAATTATCATCAGGAAGGTCGTCGCCATCCGGATCGCCTCGTCCGTCACCGACGGTCCATACACCTCCGCCTGCTGCTTCAGAGCCGAGGAGATCCGGGAGATGCCCATGGATAAGGGGGCGGTTTCGATGTCCGATAAGTACATGCTGGGCAGATAGAAGTCATTCCATGTCCAGACGAAGGAGAACAGGAAGACGACGAGAATGGCGGGCTTGGCAAGCGGCATCATGACCTTGTAGAAAATTTTGAACACGCCTGCGCCGTCGATCCGGGCCGCTTCCTCCAGTTCCTTGGGCTGTGTGGAGAAAAACTGGCGATAGATAATGACGAACAGCGCCCCTTTCAGTCCGAGTCCGAAAAAAGCGGGGACAATGATCGGGTAAATCGTATTCAGCAGCCCCAGTTCCCGCGCATAGATGATGTTCGGCAAAATCGTCACCTGCATCGGTACGATAAAGGTAAGCAGCAGGAAGAAGAACAGCAGCCGCTTGAACGGAATCTTCAGCCTGGCGAAGGCGTAGCCGGTCACCGCGCAGGAGAGCGTCTGCAGAATGGCGACGGACAGCGATAGCGTCAGCGAGATGCTGAATGCCTTGGGGTATTTCAGCCACACCCAGGCCTCCTGCAGATTTCCCAGATAAAGCGTATGCGGGAACCATTTGACCGACGGGTCCAGCAAATCATCCGCATTTTTCACCATAGTAGCCAGCATATGAAAGACCGGCTTCAGATAAATATAAGCGGCGTCAAGCAAAATTAAATAGATGAAAAACTTGAACAGCAGCCCCTTATCCGCTTCCCTGCCGACGATCGCATACCTCGCCTTGTTCAGCCAAAGCGGCACCGGCTTCTGTCGCATTCGGTTCACTTTTAATTGGATCACTCGGGTACTCCTCCCTAAGCCGTTTCCCGCTGTGAGCGGGTCGCCCTGTGAAATACGAAGAAAATGATAGCCAAGAAGAAGCTGATAATGACGAAATAAATCCAGATCAATGCACTGTACTGACCATACTCGCTCTCCCTCACCCGCTGCAGGATCGGGTTAGTCGGGAAGGTAAATAGATCGACTACCGTATAGATCATGTTCAGGAAAATAAACGGCGTCATCGCGGGCAGCGTGATCTTCCAGAAGGTCTCCCATGGCCCCGCCCCGTCGATCCGGGCCGCTTCGTATGCCGAATTGGAGATCGTCTGACGGCCCCCGAGGAAGATCAGGATCTGAACCCCCGAGTACCACAGCACCAGCACGAAGGAATTCAGGATCGAAAGCAGCGGTGTGGACCACGTCGACGATAAGTAGGCGCTGATGATGCCCGCCACATCGTATTTGGCCATAAAGCCGAGGTCGCCCTCGCCCTGCATAAGGAATTCCTTCACCACCTCGCCTGTCGCCAGAATCACGGGCAGGAAGAAGATGGCTCGGAACGCGGTTCGTCCGGGAAAGTTCTGGTTCAGCATGATCGCGATCAGCAGCGCAAAGATAACAATGATCGGAATCATAAACAAAGCCTGCCTCAGAAACGGCAGCAAATCATTGTACAGAATACTTCCGTTCTCGAACAAAATCGTCCGGTAATGGGTCAAGCCGATAAACTCGGTCGTCGTGCTGGATGCCGTGATGGTCACCTTCTGGAAGCTCATGAACAGCGAGTAGCCGATCGGGAAAGCCATGAATATGAGAAACCCGATCAGCCATGGGGCGATGAATATTGTCCCTTCCATGTATTCGACCAGGGATGCGTTCAAGCGCCATTTCCTTCTCATCGTCCCGCCCCTCCCTGAATCGCGATAAAGTCTTGTGCCGGAACGACCTGATCTCCGATCTGATAAGGCTCCGTCTTGTAATTAACGATAATCCGCTTGCCGCTTGCATAGGTCGTTTCCTTCACGTTCGGAGCGAGCGTCCGGTGATTCGTAATGAATTGATCCTGAACGTCCCCCAGCGCCTCGTTATAACGCTTGTATTGCTCGACGGCATAATTCTCCCAGTTGGGAAAATGGGTATTGTAGTACCGAAGTCCGTAGGCATTCACGAACGTCTTCGTCTCCGCCTGCGTGAAGATAAAGGATGGCACGGCGCCGTACTCGATATCCCTCAGAAAATCATTCACGTCCTCCTGGCGGTTGTTGACATACTCGGAGGAATAGGAAACCAGCCCATGCGCCGCTATTTGGGCAAAAGGAACCGCCTCGTCCGTGAACAAATCGTAGGAATGGTCGTAGACCATCGATTTGATATGATTGACATACGGCAGTGCGTAAAAATTCGACTTGACGCCCTTTACGCCTCCGAGCGTTTCCCCGACTTGCTTCAACAGACTCTCCTGCACATCTCTAGCTTCGTCGCGCGGGGCACCGTAGCTCGTGTTATAGTCGCTGAACAGCCGCCCGCCTATACGGTTCATCACGAGTCCGCTTACCCCCAGCTCCCGATAGGCAGACAGGCTCTCGTTCACGCTTTTCTCGGCGAATTTGTCGCTCACGACCGGCACGCGCTCCGCATTGTACAGCAAGCCCAGCGACAGCTTCCGCCCGGCCTTGTTGACCATCGCGTGAAATTTATCCTCGAAGCCTCCACCGCCCGTATTGTTCGCTCCGTACTCCGTATCGAGGTACACGGGGAAATTGTGACTTTTCGCTTGATCGACGAAAGCCTTGATTCCTGCACTGCCTCCGATGCGCGAGTCAGCAGGCAGCGATCGGCCGAATGCGCTGTAGCCGCCCTTCTGCCAGCCCATATACGTCAGCGACATGCGCGGGATGCCCTTCTCCTTCAGCGCCTCCATCATACGAATGGCGTCGGACGTATCGGTAAGCTTCACATAGCGATCGGTGAGCACCCCCTTCTCCCGGTCTCCGCCGATGATATCCACATGAAGCGGGAGATTCTTGTCGTCATCCTTCACAGACTTAACGCCCTTCTCGCGAATCAGGTATTGGCGGTACGCCTGGGCCATGCCGGCATAATCCGCTTTCGTACGGTCGAGGATATAGTAGCGGACGACGCGGTCGCTTCCGAAAAGCTCATCCCGGTTATAGTCGACATAACCCCATTCGTCCGGGGAATTGCGGCTCGTAAATTGAAGGAAGCTGGCCCGATAGTTCATCTGTGCCGTCGCCCAGTTGTAATTACTCAGCACGCCTGACGGGGATGCGACGATATTCGCATACTCCTCGCCCTCATGCAGCACGGCGAGGAAGCCCTTCTCTCCCGTCTTCATGCCGAACACCGGCATGATGATCGGATTGCGGTTATTGCTTAAGCCGGTGAAGGTTAGATCTTGCCCATACACGCTCTCGTCATACATTTTATTGACATTCAGCATATTTTCCTTATACCGGATCAGGGCGCCGGCACCGTCGGGGATAAACAAATAGCCGTCTTGCCCGGCGGAATGCTCGGCTCCCAGGAATGGAAAGAGCCGTACCCAGATGAGCCCCATTTTCGTTTCCTGAAGGCCTTCGCGGACGATTCTCGTTTGCAGGTAATCCTCCTTCACCGTAACCTCCACGGGGATGGTAAAGCCGGAGACCGGCAGCACATAGGTCAAGGAAAACCCGCCCGGTATCGCCTGAACATCCTTGACCTGACCGCCTTCAGCAGCCATATTCGTTTCCTTCGCCTGGAGAATGCTTTTGCTGAAGTCCACATATTGAACCATGATCGGGGAAGCGAGATGCTTCTTCCAGTTCTCGGATATTTGCTCCTTGGCCCAATATGCAGGCTCTGGATACGAACGGTACACCTGGCCGCTCCGCTTATCCTCGACCTTGAAGTGTCCGGTCTTGTCATCCAGCTCCAGCCGCAGCGTCCCGGAGTCCGCTACGCTGCGAAAGCCGTTCTCGTCCGGAAGCTGAGCTGGAGCGGCTCCTTCGGATGCGGAGGGCGCGGAGCCCGAGGCAGCCATCGCCGTGCGCTCGCCTTCGGCGGCCTTGAACTCTACAGGAATGCGCGTGAGGGCAAACAAAGCGGCAGCCACGAGCAGAACAGCGACAATCGCGATCTTTTTATTCAGCTTGTCGAACCCTCTCATCTCATGACCACCTCCTGGAACATTTCTCTAAGTAATGACAGCAAATCACTGGTCAGCCCGCTTGTCACGAAGAGCAGCACGCCGATCACAAGCATCGTGCACAAGGTCAACGCGATATTGATCGCCGTTTCTCCGACGCTGTAATTATGGATAAACTGGACCTTCCAGAACAGCAGCAGACCGATCCAGATCGACATCCCGTTAAGCAGCAGATTGTACATGGACGATTCGGACATGGTCATCCCATTGGAAAGCAAGGTCAGAGGCACCCCGACTACGAGCAGCGGAACGAGGACATAAGCGCTGCCGATCACAATATCGCGAAGTCGTCCTTCTCCCCGGTAGATCGAGCTTACCAAGTAATTAGCGAGCACCCACGCTACCCAGACAATCAGCACTTGAACGAACAAGGTGTACACATCGACCGTCACCACAGGGTTGAACGCAAAGCCGGTCGCGGCATCCTTCAGCACCAAAGCCAGATAGACGGCGAATAACAGAATAGCTGCGGCCCCGTAGCTTCCCTTACCCTCATAGCGAACCGCCGAGAAGCCGTCGACCGGATGCTTCAAGATGTAGAAGGCGTGCTTCAGATGGAGGACAAGCCCGTTTTGCGACCGGCTCCGATTTTTCCATCGGCTCCGCAGCTTGCTGTTGGCCGTCCATTTATCCGCTACGAGGAGCAGCAGACCGACCAGGACGACAAGCGTAGCCAGCCACGAGAAATTGGTCTGGAACCAGAGCATCCGGATCTGCCAGAACGATTCGGAGTAGCCCTCACGGTCGCCCGCTTCCTTAAACAGGGCCTGAGCCTCCGCATACTGCTCCTTATGGAGAGCCGCCTTGGCAAGTCCAAGAATCGCGGGAGCAAATTGGGCATTCATGCGCAGCACATCTTCCCAAGGAGTGATGCTTGCCTCGTAATGGCCGGCCAGCGTAAGCTGATTCGCCTCATTGACCTTCTGTCCGAATTCGGATAAGCGAAACACCTGCACAATGTTCTCCTGATCGTCCAGAATATACAGCTCGTTGCGCGAATTCACATCGACCGCTACCGGACTTTTCAGCAAGCCGACCTGTGAGGAACCGACCGCTGAGGGGCCGCCCCAGAAGTACAGCAGATTGCCGGAGAAGTCATAATGACTGATGTATTTGAACTGTTGATCCACGACGATCATATTGCCGCTTTCGTCGACGGCGACGTCGATGAGCTGGGGCGTCTGCGCTCCCTGGGGCCCGAACGAAGCCGCTTCCCCCGGTCGGTATTCGCCGAATGTGTTGCGCGAGCTGCGCAGCAGGTTCGCCCCCTTCGAATTCAGCTTTTTCAGCTGCTCGCTTTTGGCCATGCCGCCCGTAACGGTATAAATATAGCCGTTATTGTCTGTCGCTACGCTGTTGATCGTCTCCGGCTTCTTGGCCACCTCATTGGCATACATTTGCTTCGTATACAGCATCCGCTTCAGCGCATCAAGCGGGGATAGCGCAGTCTGGTTGGCGCCGAAGAAGCCCTGGAACGTACCGCGCGGGTCCAGCAGCACCAAGCCTTCATACCCGCCGTGAACGGCGATATACAGAAAGCCGCGCTCATCCACCATCACCTTGGCAGGATCATAGGTGAATGTGTCGGAGACATACTTGGAGTCGGGGCGCTTGAACTCTTGCTGGAGCTTGCCGTCCGGCGAGAGCTTGATCACCCGTTTATTGCCGGTATCGGCGATGTAGATGTCGCCTTCCTTGGTCACGAATACGCCCTCGGGCTTCGCAAGCGGACTTTCCGGCAGCGTGATATAGCGTGCCAGCGCCCCACCCTCCGTCAAATGAACGATCCGGTCGTTGCCGGTGTCGGCAATATAGATTTCATTGCGGGCATCCACGAAAATATCCTTCGGATTGCGCATCGCCGACTTGGTGCGCACAGCCGGATCCTTGAGATCCGTGACGAACAAGTCTTCTCCAAGCACGCCAACCGGATAATAGGCGGGCTGCAGCCAGATCAGATTGTTATAGCTGTCCTTCGTATAAGTGGAATACTTGACTGCGGCCTGCATCTGCAGGGGCAGCAGCGTCAAGCATAAGACGATCGTGACGGTGATGATCATCCACCGCTTGCATCCCTTGGTCATGCCATACCTCCATTTCCGCCTCTATTCCTGCCTGATGTATAGATTGACGCTGCCGTTCAAGCCGTAAGGCCGCAGTTGATAGGCCGGGGTGTAATCGCTTCCTTCCTTGCGAAAGGAAGCCCAGCTCGTCGTCGCCGTATCGCCGGATACCTGATGGAAGGGACCGAGCATATTCCGCGGGCTGCCTACCGTTTCGATCTCAATCACGTTCCGGCCTGTCTGCAGATAGTTTCCGACGTCGAGCCGATTCTCCGAGCGCCAAGGTACATGACCGGCCGTTACTCCGTTGACCTTGACTACCAGCGTGACGGCGTCATAGTCACCGATTTCCAGGATAGCCGAGCCGCCGGTGAAGACGCCCTCCTCCAGCTCATAGCGGTACACCATACTTCCGGCATAATGCGGATACCCTTGCAAGCACCAGTCCCCGAACGCCAGCTTGTCGCTCTCGGCCTCAATCCTCCGCGAACGGTCGACCGCGAAGTCGCCGATGATGTACACATCCTCCACTTCCATCCGGTGATCATACCTTGTAGCCAGCACCAGCTCGTTATCGCCCTTGCGCAGCCCGTGCAGTCTCACCTTATCGAAGGCCCGGTCCAGAAACCAGCCCTCCGCTTTATTCGGAACAAGGCTGCCGTTGAGGGTGATCTCATAGTGCTCAGCGGACTCCACGATCAGATAAACCTCCCGCTCCGGCACTTGCCCGACTTCAAACTTGAACCGGAAGGCAGCCGGCGTGCCGTTGGCCGGATGCGACTCATGTACCCAGCGGTACCTCTGCTCCAGCCCGTTCGCTACCACCTGCCTCATCCCCAGCGCTTCCCGGATCGCCCTCTGAGCCTGCCAGACGCCCGTCTCCTCGGACCAGCTCTCCTCCCCGATGCGGCAGGAACAGCAGTCCAGAGTCAGCACGTTGGGCGCGGTGCGAGAAAAGCTGCACACCGGACCCAGCTCGATGACCGAAGCGGGGCTGCCGGATGCTTGCGCGGCAGCAGGTGGGCCAGCCGATCTCTTAGGCTGGCGGCTATGATGCAGAACGTACAGCCTGGACTCCGCCGGGCCGAACGCAGCCTGGAAGCGCACGCTATTCGAGCTGCTGTCGAGAAGCTCGACTTCGCTCTTGTCGGCTGTAAGCGCCTTCCATTCTTCCAAAGCACCATGTCCTTCTAGAGTAACGGATACCTCATGCCCCATATTCCGGTCGTTGTTCACTAGAAATAAGAGTCGGCAGTCGCCCGCTTCTCTCAGCATGTACAAGAATCCGGGGGCTTCCTCTCCGCTTGCGTCTACGATGCTGATCCGGCGGGGCAACACCTGCTCCAAGGCGGCAATCGCTGCTTGGGGAGCCTCGACGACGGTCATATTCGGATGCCGGTAAAGCTCGCCCGGTCTTTCGTCGGTCCGCCCTTCGAGCAGTAGCGGCGGAGGTCCGACGGCTACCGCTTTCCCTCCCGCATGCAGAAATTCCTGCAGCAGCCGGTACGTGCTCTCCAGCATCGTGCGGATCTGCGGCAGGACCACCACCCGGTAGCGAGCCAGATGAACGGCCAGTCTGCCGTCGCGTACCGATCCCGTCTCCGACATGATCGTTTCGTCGCCCAGGTCGAAATCATAATGCGCGGCCAGCAGCTTCTGAAGAAACCCATTGAACTCATGTCCGAGCTTGTTGACGGCGGAAACATCGCGGTCCTTGCCCCGGGCCGGAAAGCCGTATGGACCCGTACCGATCAGGCTCCAAGCCGTCGACGACGGATGGAGCACCAGCACGTCACGGATCGGGCGGCCTTCGCTTAGGACCGCCGACAGTCTGGCGAAGTAATCCTCTACGATCCGGTTATGGGCCCACCAGCTCGTGTTGTAGTTGAAGACGGGCGGATAATCCCGTTTACGGCAGCCCCGGATCGAATAAAGGGCCAGATGCTGCGAACGGACGTTGACGCCGAGCGCGTACTGGAAGTCGCCGATCCACTTCTGTCCTTCGAAGGTAAAGCCCCACCCGGTGCAGCCGTACGTCTCGGTGAGTACATGCTTTCTCCCGTACTGGTTGGCCACGCTGGTGCACTGCTTCACGGTGATGGCCTCATTCGTCTGCTCGTTCAGCATATCGATGCCGGGCACGTGCTGGTACCGGTAGTTCGGCATGACTGCTCCGCATACCCGAGTAGCCGTACCCATGTTGTTTTCCCACAGGAAGTGGCCGGTGAACGCCAGGCCGTTATCCTCGCACCATTGACCGATCTGCTTGGAGTAAGCCTCGCTAAACCTCTCCGTCACCGTACGCCAGTAATCGTGACGGGCTTGCGAGGATAATTCCCCGTCGAAGAACAAGTACGGGGCGAGATCCAGAAGGTCATACCCCCTCCGTTCCTTGAAGAACCCGGGAAACGACCAGCTCCACGGCATCCAGCCTCTCCCCGGCGTAAACCGGCAGTGCCGGTCATGGATGCTGGGCTCGTCGGTGAACACGCCCCGGATGGTCGTACCGAACCGGTCGCCTACCTCGCGCTTGTAGGCTTCATAGGTAAGGTCGATAAAGGCCCCCACCGTATCGGGATTTAAGTTATCGGGCGGCGCTTCGTGGTTGAACCATTCGCTTCTCTCGGAGATCTCGACACGGAAGACGAGAACCGCCTCGCCCTCCCGAATCGAGCAGCGAACGCCGAGCGGTAGCCGCTTGTGGCACACGAGCCGCCGATCGTCGATCACGGCCTTGAACAGCGCGACAACCTGGGAATCGCCTGCTAGCTCGGAGATGCTGGAAGCGTCGCCAAGTACCTCCATCGTCAAGCCCTTCGCGCGGAAGGCATCCCCGCCCCGGGCTTGGACGAGCCCCCCGGCGAATCCGGACGGCCATCGGTCCTCATCATACAGCCACGCCTGCATGCCGTTCGCTTCGGCCGCGTCCACGGTGGACCGGACCAGGTCCATCCATTCCCTCCCCATATATTCGGTCTCCAGGCCGTCGCGGGAGTGAATGAAGAAGCCGCCCATCCCCTGCTCGTTCATCTCCTCTACCTGGCGGACCAGCTCCTGCTCCTCCAGCAGGTCGTTCCAGCCCCAGAATGGAGCCGAGCGGCATTCGGCCGGCGGATTGTCGAACCGCTGACGCAAGCTGTCGGCTGCGCTCATCTTCCTTCCTCGCTTTCCTCATGCAGGATTAAGACGTCCCGGGGAGCCAGCCTCGTATCTCCTTCATAGATGCTGCCGGTTAGCAAATCTGTCCGCTTCCCTCGGCCCAGCCGGATATCCCGGTGTTGATCGCTATGATTGATCACGAACGTATAACGAGCCCCGTCCTTCCGACGGGAGGCTACTTCGACGTCCGGCGTCGCTTCGCAGGCCGGATGGATGCCTCGTTCTGCGCACAGCTCCTTAAGCCACAGACGCATGAATTCCCGGTCCGGCTCCGTAGCCGCATACCAGGCCTCGCCCTGACCAAAGCGGTGACGCGTCAAAGCGGGTGAACCGCTGTAGTAATCTTCCTCGAACACGGCTACTGTGTCCGCACCCTCCGGGTGAACCACCTCGCAAGCGATCGCGCAGCCGTAAGCTCCCTCAAGCTGTCCCAGCGATTGCTTCATAAGCAGCCGATTGCTCTGTCCCAGGAACATCGGGTCGATCTCCTCCACCCAGATGCCCAGCAGCCGCCGCAGGTATCCCGGATAGCCGCCAGGCACGACCTGATCATGCTCATCGGCTATCCCGCTGAAGAAGGTCGTCAAGAACGTGCCGCCCTGTTCCACGAAGCGTTCCAGGCGGTCGGCCAGATCCGGCTTCGCCATATACAACAGCGGGGCCAGCACCAGCTCGTAACGGCTGAGATCCGCATCGGCCGCTATCAGATCGACGGGGATACCGTTATCGTACAGCGCATCGTACATATGCTGAACCCGGTCCACATACTTGAACAAGGTGGACGGACCGCCTCCCATCTCGACGGCCCACCAGTTGTCCCAGTCGAACATCAACGCGACCCGGCTCTCGGTCCGGGCGTCCAACAGCCGATCGCCGAGCGACTTCAACTCATCTCCGAGCGTGGCGCATTCCCGGAAAATCCGGGTATGCTCATGCCCGCAATGATCGATGACGGCGCCATGAAACTTCTCGTAAGCGCCAAGCGACCGGCGCAGCTGGAAGAACATCACCGACTCCGCGCCGCGGGCGATCGCCTGATAGCTGCGCAGCCGCATGACGCCGGGCCGCTTCGCCGGATTGACCGGCTTCCAGTTGATCGCCCCGGGCGTCGACTCCATCAGGAGAAACGACGCTCCTTCCTTTAGTCCCCGCATCAGATCATACCGGAGCGCCATGACGCTGGGCGGCGTATCGTTCTCCGGGTACATATCGAGAGCGATGATATCCAGATAACGGGCCCACTTGAAATAATCCAGCGGTTTATAGGTGCCGTTGCCCTGAAAGTTGGTCGTGACCAGCGCGTCCGGTATGACCGACTTGATCGCTTCAGCCTCAAGCAGGTAACACTCGAGCCAGCTGTCGGAATTAAACCGGTAATAATCGAGCGTCATGCCTTGAAAAGCCGAATGATCGGAGTTTCCGCCCTGCATTCCTTCGCTCAACCCGCTTGGCAGCACGATATCTTCCCATTCGTAATAAGTATGGCCCCAGAAGCGGGTGTACCAGGCCCGGTTCACGGCGTCGATCGTCCCGTATTTCTTCTTCAGCCATTCCCGGAAGGCCGCTTCGCAGTTGTCGCAGTAGCAGCGAATCCCGATTTCATTGTTCACATGCCAGAGCTGGACGGCGGGATGCGACTTGTAGCGCCTGGCCAGTTCAAGCGCCATACGCGGAGCGAATCGCCGGAAAGCGGGGCTGTTCGGGCAAGAGTTATGTCGCCGTCCGAACTTTCGCTTCTTGCCGTCATACGTCACGGCCAAAATATCCGGATACTTGCGCGCCATCCAGGCGGGATGTGCCGCCGTACTCGTCCCCATACATACGTGAATCCCCTTTGCATGCAGCAGATCCACCGCCTCGTCCAGCCATTCGAACCGGTAGGTGTCTTCATCCGGTTGATTCCAGGCCCAGGAAAATACATTGATCGAGGCGATATCGATGCCTGCCGCCTGAAAAAGCCGCATATCCTCGTCCCATATTTCTCTCGGGAACTGCTCAGGATTATAGTCACCGCCGAACATCAGCTTAGGGAACCGACGCCGCGTCGTCATACGCTTACCTCCTCCCGGAACCGCAAGGCGTTCTGCAGCACCAGGGCCACCACCCAGGATGGATTCCATCGATTGCAATGCCCCCTGTGATTCCAGTTTGTTTGGAACAATCCTTCCGCTTGCTCTCCGATAACATCGAAGCCCCATTCCCCCGGCTCCGTGCATATCCCTTGCCCCATGGCATCGAAGCTTAAGCGCCCCATTCGTTCATAATCGCTGTTGCCCGTAAGCCGTCCGAGCCGCCACAAGGCATAGGTCGGGAAGAAGACGTCCAGATGGTGATTCTGCACGCTCACCCCCGGCCAGCCTGCTGCCCGGAAGTCCGCTTCTCTGAAGGCAGTTCCCCGGTCATAGACGGGACTCCACATAAAGACGAAGGTCAGCAGCCAGTCTGCGGCCAGCTCCGCCCATACCAGGTAATCCGTGCGAGCCGTCGTCTCGTAAAGCTCCAAGGCCGCCTGAAAGAAATACATGCCGGCTTCCTTGTCCTCGCATCTCGCATCCAGCGTAGAGCGGGCAAACGGCCGCTCAAACGTGAGTGCATGCTGCAAGTAATATTGGCTCATCGCCGACTCCGCAGCCTCCAAATATCCGCGCACGCCGGTGACCTGGAAGGCTTTGGCCAGCGCCATCACGCAGGGAAGGCCAGCGGCCGTAATCATCTCATCCGCAGGCGATCCGTCCGGCTGCCAGGCAGCCGGGTATACCCCGGACGGAAGCAGACCGCTGAGCAGGAAGTCCGCGGAGGTCTGGATCGCTTCGATCCAGCCTGCAGGGACTTCCAGTCCCTGCCCGCGGTAGAGCAGAACCATATCCGCCAGGTCGGTCAGCGTCTCCCCCATCGCCCGGCTTGATACGACTGGCTGCTTGTTGGAGCGGAAGTACTCCCAGCGTCCTTCCTCCATATAATAGATCCCCCGCCTCAAGCCCGCCGTCTCCCCCAAGCTTTCCTCCACATAGAAATTGACCGCCTGCTTGCTTCGCGCCAGCCTCGCCTGTTCGCCCAGACGGAAGCCCAGCTTCGCGTCGCACCAGGCCAGCTTCAGACATTGTCCGGTCCAGCCGTACATGTAGTGCGGCGGATGCTTGGAGACATTCCCGAACCCATTGGAGTCCGAGAATTTCACATATCCGGCTTCTCCATTTGCTCCGGCTCTCCACCGGTCATCCAGCGCATTCGTCTTCAGCCGGATCATCTCGTCCAGCGTGAGCGGCTTGGCCCCTTCCGGCCGATACAGCCGCAAGCCTTGACGGACGATTTCACGGAAGGCCCGGCCGGAGCGCTCTGGCCCGCCCATATCGATCGCATAGCTCTTCGTCAGGGCTGCGCCCGGAGCCAAGCTCACATAACCGCCGGCATAGGAGGAAGTTGTGCTTTTAGCGATACAGATGACATCCTTCTCGCCGTTCAGCATCACCGCGCCGCTTAACGCGACGGCTGTCGTAGACGTCTCTTCCTCGATCGCACCCAACGATCCGTAGTGTACCTTTCCTTCCGCCGACTCTTCGTAACACGGGAGCGAGAACAAGGAGATGTATCGAGAGCCGCCTTCGTGCTCAGGCTCCTTCCACTCCACATTCACACAAGGGACGGGCAGCCGGTGCTCCTCGAATATCGAACCGCGGTGAGGGCCAACCCCCAGCCTAGGCACAATCCGCGAAGGATCGGAGGACGGATTGTTGTTGTAGATCATATGAGGAATCGTGACGATCTCCGAGCCGCGCTTCGGTAACCGGAACAGCAGGCCGACCGCTAGATCGGTGAGCATGCCTTCTGCGAGATTGTTCCAGACGGCCTCTAGCCGAAGCAGCTGATTCTCATCGAAGGCAAGCTTCATCGAGAAGGCAAGCCGATCCTTCAGCACGGCTTGCAGCCGGAGAATACCGCCTGTCTCTCCCTCTTCCTGCGTTATGCGGACCGAATCCAGCTGAACGTTCTCGACGCGCCAAGGCTTTCCCTCCGAGAAGGTCAGCATATCGTGCAGATATCCGCTGAAGACAGGAATGACGACGCCCTCTTCCGATAAGCTGAACCGAACGCCCCCCTGCTCGGGGGCTAGCTCGGCTGCTTTTCGCTTATCCGTGCTGTAGATGATGTAGCTGTGCATGGCTTGCTCTCTCCTTTCCCACCAAGCAGCGAGACCAACAGGCGGTCGAGCGGAGGATTCCATCCGACCCTGCCGGTCAACGGCAGACTGACAAAGATCAAACGGCCCTTCCCATACCGTTTCAATCCGACTACCGGCAGCTTGCGCTTTCCATTCGATTCGCCCTCCGTCCGATAGCTGTACAGGATCGGCTCGATACCCTCCCCATCCAGCCAGCAGCGGGCAATTCCATCGATTCGGTCGTTCGATAGATTATAGAAATAACGGAAATCCCCCGGTCTCATCCAGCTCAGCTGTCGCTCATCAGGCTCAGCGCTGCAGGCAAGCGTATACACCTCGCGGAACTTCATGGCCTTGATCGGAGAATCGCCAGCCTCCCACACTCCGGAATCGATGCCTCGCAGCACGCACAGCACGGTGTTTCCTTGCTCAGCCGCTTCCAGCAGCGCAGTGCGGTGACGCGTGAAGGCATCCCGTGAAGTTACCACGACCGGCAGCTCCGGGGGCATCGGTCCATGCTCATAAGATTCCCCCGCAACGCCGAGCAGGGAACAGAGCATCCGGGCCTCGGCGTCCAGACATGCGACTCTCACCGATGTCGGCTGAGAAGGAGACTTTCGCGCGAAAGCCTCGAAGGCGAAGCGCTCCACAAGGGAAGCAACCCCTTGTTCATCGATCAGAACGGCATCCACATACAGCGTCTTGCGATCTGCAACTTGCGGTACGGTGAGGCGGACGGTGCCGGCATAGTGAGCTTGCGTCGCGGGAAGAGGGCTAGTGATCTCATAGTGGGCGTACTCCGTTTCGTCATCTCGCAGCGTGGCCAGGACGCGGCAGTTCGCGTAAGCCTCAGGCGTGTCGTTCAGCAGCCAAGCCTCGATCTCCACCGTTTCTCCCTCATAGGCCCTCCACCTGTCGCAGCGCAAGCTGACGCGCTTGGGCACTAAGCAGTCTTTATAGGCAAAATAAGCAGGCTTCGGTATCCGGTCCACCCCGACAAGCGCTTTCATCCAGCCGGACGGCCAAGCATCGATTAACAGATGGATGGCGGTAGAGACGACCGTATCGGCTCTCCTCCTCCAGGCATCCGTCATCAGCTTCGTAGCCAGCGCCTGATGCTTCTGACTCGCCTCGATCCACTCGCTTATCGTCGATTGCTCCGGGTACCAATCCCCGTGCAGCCCATAGGTTTGTGCGCCATGAATCCGGCTTGGCAGCCAGCGCTCATCTGGCGAGGCAGGCAGCCATTCTTCGGGATAGCGGCCATACATAAGCTCCAGGTTGTCGAGCCCCTCTGTTCCGTATTCCCCGCAGCCGGCCTTCCACCCGTCGCGGATGAATGGCAAGTAGCCTTTGTACATACTGCCGACCGCAACGCCGTTATTCGTATACCAAAGGTTATAGCAGTGAAAGTCAGGCAGTCCTTCCCGCGTCGGCGGGTTATAGTCGCCGTCCGCGTTCTTCACGACGCGATCGGGATTTTCCACGTAGATCGCCTGTCTCGAAGCAACGAAGAAAGCTTCCAGCTCATTGCGGTGCAGATGCCGATGTCCCTTGCGCCGCTTCTCGGTGCGTGACGGCTCGTTGATTAGAGAGACCATCACGGAGGAGGGATGGCTGCGAATCAGCCTCTCCATCTCGGCGGCTTGCCGGACGCCCTCGACGAACTGGCTTCTCCGGATAAAACCGAAGGTCGGCAGATCGCACTGATGCATCATGCCGAGCATGTCGAAGTAATCGTAGATTTCTTCCTGGACAGGACGCTGGGTGATGCGGTAAAAGTTCATATTCGCCAGCTTGGCGATCAAAATATCGTCGATCAGCTGGGCAAAGTCGTTCTTCATGACACATTGCTGCAGATGGCCCATTTCATTGGCTCCCCGCAGGATGATCGGGCGATTGTTCAGGTACAGCGTGCCCTTAGGCGACGCCTCTTCATCCATATGGAACTTCCGCATGCCGAAGGTCCGGTCGAACCGATCGGAGCCTTCGCTGCCATTCAATACTCCGACTCGCGCTACGTACAGATATGGCTGCTCCGGCTTCCACAGACGGAAGTCGGGGAACTCGACCTTATACCGGTAGTAATTCAACCCTGGCCCGGCGTAGGCGACCGGAAAGGTAAGGGGTCCCAGCTTTTCGCCTTCGAAGTTTTTCGGCATGAGCTCCAGACTCAGCTCGAAGTTTTCCTTCAGACGATCGGCCGACTGGATGACATCCACCCACACTTCCACGTAGCTTTCGTCAATATTAGGGCGGACGAACACATCCTGCACGAAGATGGACGGACGTTCCTCCAGATATACCGCGTTATAGATACCCGCTCCCGGGGGACAATGCTTCCACCCGCTGTAGGGATCGTCCCACCCCGGACCTGTCGCCGCATACAGCTTCTCCCCATCCAGCTTCGTACCATCAACGCCCATCATCGGATAATCGTTATATACCTCGACGACCAGCGTGTTTCGCTCCTGCAGGTAATCGGTCACATCAAACTCGAACGGGGAAAAAAATCCTTCATGACTCCCTATGCACTTGCGGTTCACGTACACCGTCGCTTTGTAATCGACTCCTTTGAAGACGAGATAGACCCGCTTCCCCGGGGATATGGGGCCCGAGACAAATTCCGTACGGTAGAACCCCGTCCACCGGCCTCTCGCTCCCGTCGGCCCGCGGAAATCAGGGATGCTCACCGTCTCCCAGCTCCCCGCCCCCTCGAGCACGCGGGTAAAATCCGCATCCTCCGGCGTTTGATAACGGAACTGGAACCGGTCGAGCACTTGGCGGGAGCGGCGCACAGCCGTCGCCTCCGTCAGATCGCGCATATAGGGAAGATAGGCTTCCCGCAGCTCCTGCAGCTCCTTGTGAAAGCCAGCCAGCTGCGTCGCGTAGGATGGTCCTGCACCATCAGGCGCCTGTTCCGTACCCGGTGTAAAATATTGCTTGTCGTAGCTGACGGGAGGAACTTCCCTTCGTTCATCCCCGCTTCCGGGATGTTCGCGAAACGCAATTTCCGCGAACGGATCCTGATGCTTGTTAGGTTCCACTCTCATCTCCACCTTCATCCCACATCATAGGGCCGCAATTTCGAAGTCCAGCGTGAAGCCGTTCTCATCCTTGGCCGCCATCCTTACTTCTGTATGTCCGAACCTTTGAGTCCATTCACGCCCGGTTCCGAGAAAAGGCTCCGCCGTCTCCAGCACCCGCTCGTCGAGAAAATGCTCCGTTACGATCCACTGGCCGAACCCTTGCTTGCCGCTGCTTCTTAGCTTCGAAGGACAGTCATCGGGCAGGGCCTTCCTCTCGATGATGACAACGCCGCCGGCTTCCGCCCTCGCGACGACTGCCTTGAATGTCTGCTCGGAGGGTGGCGCAACGCCGCCTACCAGCGTCAGCTTAGGCTCTCCCAGCTGCCGGGCATCGACCTGATCGTCGAACGCAAGCACATTCCGTACCGGATACCAGAGCGGATGCATCGGCTTGAGGACAGCTGCTCTGCCTTGTTCCAGCGGAAAGCTGTCCAGCGCTACGCTGCTCTTCAGCTCATGTCTCGGAAACTCAAAGCCCGGAATATGCATGCAGCTTCCATGAGCGGGTATCGTTCCATGGCTGAGCACGTGCCAGATATGGAACAGGCTCTGCGAAGCCTCTTCTACACCAAGCGTGCGATTCCCGAACAATCGTTGATTTTGTCCGTAATTGGCGTCATCCGTATGGATAACCGCGATATCCGCCTGCGCCTGCGCGTGGCTCCATGTAAGCGGATGCGCAGGAATGAACGACCGGACGAACCGCTCCCAGACATCGCCGAATTCGGTATGTCGGAAGCCGGCATGCGTATGCCGCATGAGAACATCCACGTTCTCCACGAACAAGTGGGTCGGCCCCATATAATAAGCCATCTTCAGTGCGGATTCGAACTCCTCCGGGGAATGTCCGGGCAAGCCGGGCATCCGGGTAAACCAGTCTCCCGCATCCGGTCCCCACAGGTCTGCGCATATCCACAGCGAACGGCCATACTGACTTGCCGCTCCCAGAGCCGTCGACAGCTGCAAGGACTGAAACGATTCCTTCATGACCTTGGGGCAAAGGTCCATTCCGGCCCTGGCGAACGTATGGAACATGGTCGGAAATACATGCTCTGCGATCAGCGGCATAGAGCCGCTGGGCAGCCCGCTGCGCTCCAGCACGCTTCGGACCTGCTGTCCGCGGGCATCGATCGCTTGCTCCACCCGTTCGCGCGAGGCTTCCAGGCTGAGTCCGTCCGTATTCCCCCAATGCGGGAACCAGCCGTCCTTGCGGTATTGCCCCGCATTAATCTGCAGATGCTCCGGCTCATCATACAGCAGCCCAATGCATCGCCCCGTGGAAGCGGCCTGGCGGATCGTCTCGTCCTCCACGTCGTACCGATTCGTTCCTTCGATCCACGGACCGTTGATATTGCCGTATTCGTTGCCGAGGCAAACCTCTAGATCCGCCTCCGCTATATCGGTCAGCAGCTGCGAGTAATCGCTCATCCCCGGGATGACGTGATGGACGTAAAAGTCCGCCCCCAGCCTGCGCAATGCCTGCGCGAAAGCGGCCGGCTCCGGCCTCGGGTCCTGAGAAGGACAGATCGTTCCGGTTCCTGTCCGCATCACCCGGTCGGAGGACTCGCCTGCCCAAGGGTCCTGCCACGCGATAACTGGACCCTGAATGCCGAGCTTCGGTCTGTGATTCGCAAGCTGCTCGGTCTCCAATCGTTTCTTATCTGCCATCTTAGCCTCCCGCCCCTTCCCGGCTTGCGGCCGCCTGCCCGCTTGGTCCAAGCTCTTCCGCTTGCCGGAAGGCGTGACGGACCAGCTCCAGGCATTCCGTCACCTCTTGCGGCTCGGCATGCTCCAGGATGAGTGGGACGTTCGGCAGCCGGTCATGCACATACTTGGCATATACAGCCCAGTCGGACTTGCCGGCGCCAACCCGTGGCGTAGTGAAGGTCCCATCCTCGGCATAAAGCGTATCCTTCGCATGAGCCAACGGACAGTAGGGCGCAAGTTGATCGAAGAGGCGCTTCATCGCCGATTCCTGATCGGTCAGGTCTTCCCGCGTCATATAGTTGAATGGATCCATGACGAAGCCGATCCCTTCTGTCCCAAGCTCATTCAACAGCCGGACGGCTTGCCCGCCCGTACTCAGCACATTGCAGACGAATCCTTCCAGGATCAGCACCGCTCCATTTTTCACTGCCCGGGTCCGAAGCCGGTCAACGGTGCGCACAAGCTGCTCCCATGCCTCCTCCGTCCGATTCTCGGGCGTGTCGCGCCAGGTGCCTCCAGGGTGCAGACTGCCCGTTTCCGTTAGGATATACCGGGTCCCATAAGCCGGACAAAGATCGATCAGCTTCTCCAGCTGCTGCAGCTTTTGTTCTCTTTTGGCAAGATCGGGGTTCATCAGATTGGTATAGCCGGAGAGACCGATCAGCTCAATGCCGAAGCTTGCGAACAACGTGCGCACACGCTCCGCGCGTAAGGGCGAGAAAGGCTCATCGTCCATCAGCTGCAGCTTCTGACGCGGATCGAGCTGTACGAAGCCGAAGCCGTGCCGGCTTGCTTCCTGCGCCATCTCTTCTGCCGAGAGGCCCATATAGATATAGCTCATGAAGCCGAGACGGTTCATAGCGATACGCTCCCTTCCAGCACATCCATCCGTTCCACCACGCGTCCCTCCTGGCTGGACAGCACCATGGCCGTCGTCAGCGCGATGGTCTGCAGATTATCCTCCGCCGTCACCGGCGGCTTCCTGCCCTCCGACACTTCGTTGATGAATGCGATCATCGATCCGGCGAAAGCATCCGGGAACCAGGAGCCCTTCAGCTTGATCTCGTGAATCACGTTCTTATGCCGGTTTAATGCCATATATAACGTATCCTGCGTGCACCATACACTGCCTTCCGTACCGTCTACCCACCAGGTATGGCTGTGGGAGCGGCTCGCCTTGACGATATTGTTAAAGTGAAGCGAAGCCATCAGCGGGTTGCGGCCGCCGGCCGGGCCGAACTCGACGCTCGCCGAATAGATCAGCGGATCGACGGCATTTTGACCGGGCAGCTGGGCCGTCGTACAGTGCACCCTCGACCATTCCTCCTGCGATGGGTTGAAATGTCGGCACAGATCGGCGTAATGCACGCCATGATCGACGATATTGAAGTTTTTCATCGTCGTCCACCACCAGCCCGGCTGATCCTGAAATGCCCGCATGTGATGATGGATGCTGTAAACATGGCCGATCAAGTCCTGTTCAAGCACCGTCTTCAGCGCCTTATGCGCCGGAGCCCAGCGCGCCTGCTGATTGACGCCGAGCACGATGCCCAGACGATCCGCTTCGCGGGCCAGCTCCCGGGCATGCTGCAGATCGAGCGCCAGCGGCTTCTGACATAGCACCGGACGCGGCGCTTCCGCGATCTGACGAAGCACCCCCAGCCTAGGCTCCGGATGGATAGCCAGATCGATGATGCCGACCTCCTCTTGCTGCAGCAGCTCGCGTACGTCCGTCGTCCAAAAGGGGATGCCGAACTTCTCTGCGGTCGCCTTGGCCGCCTGCTCGCTCACATCGCAGCAAGCGGCTATCGGCAGACCATGCTTGCGATAGGCCGGCAGATGCGCGCTGTTCGCGATGCTTCCGCAGCCGATGATCCCGATTCCATATGATTTCCCTTGGGCGGTCTTCAGCTTTCCGGGCGAATAATGTTCAGGTCTGATAAATTCCATAAGCTCACCTCTCTGTTTCTTACAATACACCGATCCCGAAAAACGGTTATAGGGGGTTTATGCTCTTTTTGGGGACGATTCGAGCATAAGAATCTGCATCCTCGACATCCCAAAAAGCCGCAAAACGACAGTTCGTCGCTTTGCGGCTTTTAGCGCCTTTAGATCGATGTCGCGACCGGAAGATCGGCGATCTCCGGCTGCTTGTTCGCATACAGCACATACGTTTGCCCGGCTTTAGCCTGGAAGCGGACGAGCTCCCCTTCCCGCTCCGTCCGTATCGCGGCGCCATGGGCTTCGACCGCCAGCTCCGCTACCGGACGGCGGCAGGTGACGGCGCACACGCCATCCTTGTCGGCCCGGATCACACAGCGCTTCAGCACGCCTCCCTCCCATTCCAGCTCCAGCTCGAAGCCTCCGCGCGCCCGCAGCCCCGACACCTTCCCTTGCGGCCAGGCGCTTGGCAGCGCAGGCAGAAGCGCAATTTCGCCTCGATGCGATTGCACCAGCATCTCCGCAATACCTGCTGTTCCCCCAAAATTTCCGTCGATCTGAAAAGGCGGATGGTTATCAAACAGGTTCGGCAGCGTCGACAGCGACAACAATGCCCGGAGATGCTCGTAGGTCGTGTCTCCCTCCTCCAGCCGCGCAAAGAAATTGATAATCCAGGCCCGGCTCCAGCCGGTATGCCCGCCTCCGTTCTGCAGGCGGCGTTCCAGCGTCCGCCTAGCGGCCTGCGCCCATTCCGGCGTATGGCGGACATGTATGATTTCGCCGGGATGCAGGGCGAACAGATGGGAGATATGACGGTGGCCCGGATGCACCTCATCCCAATCCTCCGTCCATTCCTGAAGCTGACCGTGCTTGCCGATCTGCGGCTGAGGCAGCTTTCTTAGCGACTGCTCCCATCGTTCGCGCAGCTTGTCATCCGTCTTCAGAATTCCTGCCGCATCCGAGCAGGCGCGGAACAACGTATAGACGATCTGAATGTCCATCGACGGTCCGATCGAAAGTGTTCCCACGCTGCCGTCCTGGCCGATAAATTTGTTCTCCGGCGAAGTGGACGGTCCGGTGACCAAGCGCCCCTTGCTATCCTCAAACATATAGTCGAGGAAAAATTCGGCCGCTTCCTTCAGCACGGGATAGGCTCTTTCGCGCAGGAAGCGCTCGTCCAGTCCAAACTTGTAATGCTCCCATAGATGCAGCGACAGCCAGGCAGCCCCCATCGGCCAGATCGAGCCGGGCATGTAATTGCCCTCGACCTGGGTAGAGCCCCACATATCCGTGTTGTGATGCGCGACAAACCCTTTGCACCCGTAGACCTGCTCAGCCGTTCTCCGCCCATTGGGCCGCATCCGGTCGATCAGATCGAACAGAGGCTCGTGGCACTCGGGCAGATTGCAGCTTTCAGCCGGCCAATAATTCATCTCGGTGTTGATATTAATGGTATATTTGGACTCCCATGGCGGGGTAAAGCTCTCATTCCAGATCCCCTGCAGGTTGGACGGATTGGAGCCCGGCCTGGAGCTGGCCATCATGAGATAGCGGCCGTACTGGAAGTAGAGCTCGTAGAGCGCCGGGTCCTCCGCCCCCTCCCTGAACCGGTTCAGCCGGGCATCGGTCGGCAGTGCGGCCGCTTCAAGCCGCTGCTCCTCCGAAGCCAGCTGGAGCTGGACCCGTCGAATCAGAGCAAGATGGTCGGCCTGGTGCTCCCGCTTCACCTGCTCATAGCCTTTGCTTTCCGCCCGCTCCAGCTGCCTGACGCATTCGGCCAGCGGATTCTCATAGCGGAAGGTCGTGCCCCCTGCGACGTAGACCGTGACCGCCTGCGCCTCGCGGACGGTCAAGAAATCCCCGATGGCATGAACCCAGCCGCCCTCAGGCACTGCCTTGACGGCAAGGCAATACGTCACGCCGTCTTTCCCGTTCGTCCCCTGCATCGCCATCGTATCGTGAGCGACCTGCTCCGTTCCTTCATCGAACGGTCTGCGGCTAATATTCATCCGCAGGTTCAGCTTGGCCGGATAATCGCAGCTGATCCGCACAACCAGCACCTGGTCCACAGCACTGCTGAACATCTCTCGAACATGCTGGACGTCATTGAGGCAGTAGCTCACATGTGCGATCCCTTCCTCGATATCCAGATCCCGGTAGTAGCTGGAGATCATCTTCTTCTCGCCGTCATGATAAATCTGCAGGTCGCCTAGAGGCTGATAAGGCCGCATCGACTTGGGAATCGACATCATGCCCATCTGCGCCGTCTCTTCCGCCTCGAGCTGCTGTCCTTTCATGAGCAGACGCCGCACCTCCGGAAAATAACGGCGGCCCTCGGGATTATCCCCATGGAGCGGTCCTCCGTACCAGACGGAATCCTCATTGAGCTGGAGACGCTCCTGATTCACTTTGCCGAAGATCATCGCGCCCAGACGGCCGTTTCCGATCGGGAGCGCTTCCGTCCAAGCCCGGGCCGGTTTTTCATACCACAATTTTGCATGGGTGGATTGGCGAAGCTTTTGCATGTAATTCCTCCTCTTTTCGATTCGCTCTGTATTGGATGTACGGTTCCGATCCTTAACGCTCACGCTATCTAGGAGAGTTCCTCAGCTGCCGCTTGTCTTCGCAGACGCAATGCATAATAAAGCTTGCCCGGCAAATCGATGCGAAACCTTCCTTCCCATACCCCGGGCAAGGGCGTAATCGTCATATTCCAGGTATCGATCAGCTCCGCTTCGTACCGGCCCTCCGGCAGATCGAAGCCGCGATAGGCAAAGCGATGGGGACCGAAATATTGCAAGTAGCACTCCCCCCGAATCTCCAGCGTAGCCGCATCGTAACGGTCGCTGTTATAGCTCATCCCGGGCGGGTTCGACTCCAGGATGTGGCTGAGAAAGGCCACACGCTGGATACCCACTCCTCCAAGCTCTCCTCCCTGCACTTGCCATTGCGTGCCATCGGGGCGCAGATAGCATTCCCTGTAGGCGGCGAAGCCGCCTCTGGCCGTCGCCTCCCATAGCCGGCACACCATCTCCTCGGCGTTCAGTCCGGTCCAGTCCGTATCCAGATTTCCTTCTCCGCCGCAATCGTCCAGAATGACCGGCTTGCCATAGGCCTTCGTCAAGTCCGACGCGATCCTGACATCCCGGCTCTTGAGGCTGGCATGCGTCACCCAGGGCACCCCGAAGTCGTAGGCCTCCGGACGGGATAGCAGCGAGCGCATATGCCCCCCGCAGTCCCACTCTTGGAGAACCCGGAACAACCGGTTCCAATCCTCGGGAAGTCTGCCGGCGAAGGCTTCGGGTTCCTCGCACAAAGACCACCAGACATTGCGGAAAGCGCCGTAGCGTGCGGCGCAATAGCGGACATACCGCTCCTCGTCTTCAAGGCTAAGCCCTTCGGCACATGGCGTATGGGGCTGGAACAAGACGAGCTCGGCCTCGATGCCTGCCAGATCGAGCCGCGCCAGCAGCCGGTCCAGACGAGTGAAGTAGTCCGGTCCCGGCCATGCTTTACCTGTGTCTGCCCCGGCCGCCGCATAAGACGGGACAGCTCGGGAATCCCGGGCGGCCGCAGACTCCGCGAACGCGACCTGGCCGCTTCCGGGAAGCACAGCCATCCGCAGCTTGTTGAACGGCGACGCCTGCAGCGATTCAAGCGTCTGCTCCAGCAGGTGTTCATCCCCCAGATGCCACGCATAGCTGACCGTCCCGAGCGGGACATATCGGGTGCCGTCAGCATAAGCAAAGTGTGCCTCATCCTGTACCTGAACCGGCCCCCGATTGCCAGGAGAGGGAGCGGTGCAGGCGAACTCGCCGCTGATCCCGTCCATGTCCGGGCAGCTGCTTTGCGTTACATAAGTCCAGATACCTTCCTCCCCGGGCATAAACCGGATCAAGTAGCTCCCTGCTTCTGCCGGGAAGCCTTCCGCTTCCCCGTAGTGAAGCCCATTCGTGAACCGGCAGACCAGATAGGGTTGTTCCTCCGCAAGCGGCTCCTCGGAACAAGCCAGCTTCAGCTCGAACCTTCCCCACTTCTCCACCAGCGCTAGCGCTTGCCCGCTCATCCGCATCTGCCTCCTTCCGCATGTACAGCCTGTTCCCGAGGATGTCCCGCATCAGACTCGGTTTCCAAGCGTACGCGTAATGCCAGATAGGGCCTGCCGGGCAGCTCCACCTTGCTCCGGCCTTGGAAGACACCGGCAAGCGGAGTCACCTGCATATTCCAGGTATCGATCACTTCCACGCGGTACGCCGCTTGCTCCGGCCAGTCGATCCAGTGAAAGACCGGCTGGCGCCTGCCGAAGTACAACAGGCTGTACGTGCCTGCCGACCGGGCGCCCAGCCAATCCTCCGGGCCTTCCTCCATAATCCGCCTCAAGAACGCGAGGCGCTCCACGCACTCCCCGTACAGCTTGCCTCCGGATGAAATCCAGGCCCTCGTCTCCTTGTCGATAAACGACTCGCCGTGACCGACAAATCCTCCGCGGCTCATGCCCTCCCAGAAGCGGTGCACAAGCTCTTCGCCCGAAATATTGCCCCATCGCCGGGAGCTGTTGCCCTCGTACGAGATTTCGTCGATTACGATCGGCTTCGCCACCGCATTTCTCCAGCTCGTCGTCAGCTCCGCATCCCAGTGCTGGATGCTTTGATGGGTGATCCAGGGCTTGGAGAAATCATACAGACTGGAGGATTTGTACATCTTGGTTCCGTTATGGATGGACCGCAGATGCTGGTAGGGATCGCAGCGCTGGGTAAGCTGAAGCAGCCGGTCCCAGTCGGCCGCCGTCTTGAATTTGTTGAAGTCGTACTCATTGCAGAGCGACCACCAGACATGCCGGTAAGCGCCCAGCCTCGCGATACAGTAGCGTATGTAACTTGCGTCGGACTCCGCATCCATGTTGTCCACCCCCCAGAATCCTTTGTCATAGGGGTGAAACAACACAAGGTCAGCTTCGATACCGAGCCGCAGCAGATCCTCCAGCCTTCGCTCTAGACGCCGGAAGAAATCGGGATTGAACCGTGTCCGGTCCAGCTCTTCCGGATACTCCCCCGTGAAGACGAGCTGAAGAGGCGGCTTCATATCCTGCGTAGGAAGCAGGCACATCCTAATCTTATTAAACGGCGAGGCCGCCAGTGACTCCAGCGTCTGCTCCTCCAGCCTTTCATCGCCGCCATGCGTCCAGTGATAGCAGGTCGTGCCGAAAGGCATATATCGTGTGCCGTCCTCATAAGCGAACAAGTAACGTTCCTTCACCCGGACCGGACCATGGTTGCCTTCCTGAGCTTCGGTGCAGACGAATGCTCCTGCGTGCCCATCCAGCTCGGAGCAATTGCTGCTTGTCACGTAGCGCCATACGCCTGGACAATCCGGCATAAACCGGATTCGGTATGTTCCGTCCCCGTCATAGAACCCCTCGGGCTCGACGATCCTGTTGCGGTATTGGAACCGGGCGGACAGCCGGACCTCGCGGAAGGGGTTGCCTTCGGACGGCCCCGAGAGCGTCAGCTCGAATCGTCCCCATCGTTCCACTTCCTGCAGCTTCAGTTTCATATGCCTACCCACGTCCTCCATTCTCTGGCGGCCTCCAGCCCCTTATTTAATGCCCGAATGCGCCATCGTCGCAATGACCTTGCTCTGGAAGGCGAGAAAAATGATCAGATTGGGCAGAAACAGCAGCAGGGTTGCCGCCGCCATCGCCCCCTGCCGAGCCACGCTGTTGGCCATGCCGCTCGTCAGCGTTTCGACATAGAAGGGGAAGGTTCTCATCTCTTCGTCCTGCATATAATTGATGGACGTTTCCGTATTCTGCCAAGCGCTCTGGAAGGCGATAATCCCGATGGTCGCAATCGCGGGCAGCACGACCGGGATAATAATGCGAACGAACAGCGTCCATTCCTGCGCGCCATCCATCTTGGCGGAATCCAGAAGCTCGCCCGGCACCTGATCGATAAACTGCTTCATAAGAAACACCCCGGTCGGAACGGCTACCAGCGGAAGCACATGCCCCCAGTACGTATTGAAGATGCCCAGATGGCTGACAACGAGATATTTGGGTATGGCGACCGTCTCCGGCACGAATACGAGCGTAAGCAGAATCGTGGCGAATACGATCTTATGTCCGGGAAATTGATGCTTGGATATCGCATAGGCGCACATCGCGCTGACCAGCGTGATCAAAAACACGGTCAGCCCGGTAACTACCGCGCTGTTGAACATATACCGGGTGACGGGCACAGCCGTGGACTTCGTAGAAGCCAGCAGCTCGATGAAGCTTTGGAAAGACGGATTTCTCACCAAAATATTAGGCGGATACACAAACAGCTCCTGATAAGGCTTGAATGCGTGATTGAATATATACACGATCGGCAGCAGCATGAAGATGCTGATGAGCGCAAGCAAGACAAATGCTACCTTCTCGGTCGGACTCCATCGGCTTAATCTTGGTTTCCGCCGCCAGGCCGCCAACCGGCCCAGCTTAGCCATGACGTTCATTTATTCATCCTCCTTTGTGCCGAACAGCTTCCAGCACAGCTTCTGGGCGAGGTACACCAGCGCGAGCAGACAGACGGTCAGCGAAGTGGCATAGCCCAGCTCGAAGCGGGTAAACGCATAGTCGTCCGTATGCGTGGTGATCATATGCGCCGCATATTCCGGCGTCGGATTCATCCCGGAGAGCACCGTACCGATCTCACTGATCTGGATGGCTCCGACGATCGCCATTACCGCGCCGAACAGCATCTGCGGCTTGGTCGCCGGAATCGTAATATACCAGATCTCCTCGAGTCTGCTGCGGATACCGTCCAGCTTGCCCGCCTCGTACATCTCCGGATTGACATTCAGCAGACCGGCCAGCATCCCGAGAAATCCGATCCCCATGCTCTTCCACAACGTTACAACCACCATCGAGTTCATCAGATGCTCCTTGCTTGTCACCCATTGAACAGGCTCGCTGATCAGGCTCAGACTGAGCAGGAAGTGGTTCAGGTATCCGATCCGGTCGCTGGAAAACAACGGCGTCCAGATAATACTCATCGCGACCAGACTTGCCAGCGAGGGCGTATACATAGCGAGCGTAAACCACTTGCGGAACACCGCCGGCAGGATCGAGATCAGCCATGCGAGCAGGAAAGCGCAAAGGTAGCCGCCGGGTCCTACGATCAATGCGAAGGTCAAGGTGTTAGGCAGGGCGTGCTTCATCATGATCAAGTCCTGCGTCAGCATGTACCGGAAGTTATCCCAGCCGACGAAGCGCGGCGGCTCGATCGAGTTATAGTGCGTGAAACTGAGAGCCACGGCCGCGAGGACGGGCAGCAGAATAAAGGTGAAGAAGCAGAGCATGAACGGGGCGATGAACAAATAGGACACGCGGTACTCCCAGATCCGCTGCAGGGCGGCAACCAGCCTCCCTTTCGGCTTGCTTTCCAGCTTCAATCGGATCGGCATCGCCGAAGCCTCATTTTTTGACATACGGTTCCACCCCTTCCCATGGCTTGTTGACGACCGGAAGATTCATCGTACGGACTACATTGCCGTTCGAATCGATAAATCCGAATTCTTGCACCTTCCGGCGGATTTCCCGGTTGACTTCCTTGACGGCAGTCTCCAGCGATGTCCTTGAATTCATCCCGTTAATGACGGTCCGGGTCCAGGCGTTGCGGAGCTCGCGCTCCATGAAATAGCTGCCCGGCACATTCGGAATTTCCCGGAACCATCTCCACTGCTCCATGATGGCCTTCAGGTCATCCTCCTTCCAGGGAAGCTTCGTGAACGCCTCGATGTTGGAGGTATTCCAGCGGAAGGTGACCCCATTGAGCATCTCCAGATCGGTGCCGAACCTTTCCTGAACTCCCGCCGATGTCCACCATTTAATAAACTCCCAGCCTTCGTTCGGCCGTTTGGCATGCTTCATGATGACGGATGACTGCATATTGCCGCCCAGCCATCTGACTACCTGGCCGTCCTCTTGACGTACCCCAGGCACTGGCGCCAGTCCCCATAATCCGTTCAGCTCCGGAGCGGCTACCGTCAGTTGAATGTACGTATTGATATCTGCTACGCCGATCGGGTACGAGCCTTCGCGAAAATGCTGATAAAAACTGTCCATACGCTGATCGAGCGCGAATTTGTTCTGCAGGTCGGTCCATTGCTTGAAGGTCTCGAAGCCTTTTTCCGCGCCCAGACCGGTCTTCAAGCCGTCCTGCGCATAATATTCGGCGCCATGCATCTGCATGAAGCCGTTATGCTCGATCGGCGTAAAATTCATCCCGCTCTGCTGCAGGACGGGCAGCATCTTATACAGCTCCTCCCACGTGTCGGGGATGCCGAGGCCCAGCCTTTGCAAAATATCCTTGCGGTAGTATAGCATTTGGAACGATTGGGTCTCCGGCACTCCGTAGTAGCCTCCGTCGTAAAAATACGGCGTCCAGGAGCCGGGAGAGAACCGGCCGTAAAATTGGTCAAAGTCTGAAAACTGCTTCAGATTGTAAATGCCGCCACGTATCGCATAATCAAACGGGATGTCTTGAGGAAGACCGAGCGCGACGTCGGGCGCTATGCCTGCGGCATTCATCAGCACAAGCTGCTTCTCATCCTTGAGCAGATTCACCTTCACCTTGATCCCCGTCTGGGGAGTGAACATCTCATCCGCGAGCCCCTGGAGCAGATTGACATAGTCCCGTCCTCGATACATCCAGACGTCCAGCGTATCTGCCTGATCCGTACTCCATTTCCCCTTCGCCTTGAAGGAGTCGAAAAAATTCGCCAGGCCGCCCCACAGCTTCTCGCTGAAGCCAGCCTCCATCTTGGGCAGCTTCTGGCCTGCGGGCACGACGTACAAGCGGTCGAGCTGGAGCGGCTGCGAGTTGAGAGCTTGGATCTGGGCCATGATCTTGCCTTGAATCTCGATAAGCCGGCCCGGCTCATACGGGATTTCATCCGCATCCTTTAACAGCGAATCGATATCCTTGCGGGCCGAGACGAGACCCTGGGAGACGGCATCGGGCCGCCCGTTCAAGAGGACGAGCTTCTCGCGGATCGCTTCGAGCCTGTCTCCGTTATCCTTCAGCTGCGCGGTAAAGCCGGGCAAATCCCGGTCAATCTCCCATGTCCGGTTTTTGTCGTTTACTCCACCCGTCAGCGCCCGGATGTCATTGAACTGCTTGCTTAAGCCGCCAATGACCTGCTCCAATTCCATAGCAAGCGGTTTCAACGGCGCTTGCGTCACGCGCATTGAGATGGTATTCGTTCCTTTTTTCAGGTAAAACTCGAACGGAACCCCTTGATTGTCGGACAGCGCGAGACCCTTCCAGCCGGTTGCGTACAGAAACCGGTATGCCTTCAGCTCCGAGAAAGGAACCTCGCCGTTAATCAGGATGGTGCGGAACGAGGAACGGTTGGATACAAAGCCTTGCTGCGCACGAAGCGCTATCTGATACAGACCGGTTTCGGGCGCCTCGAAGCTCCAGGCGATTTCCTGATTTTCCGAGTTCCAGCGTTCGCCGTTCAGCGTATTATAAGTAATCTTCCCCTGAACGTAAGGCGTGTTTCCGACATCGTTATCGTACGCTAGCGCCAGTGAAGAGTCGCTCTTCCATAGCACCTGCTCGGCTTCGATGACGACCGGATCAGCCTGGACCGGGGCTAAGCCGGAAGGCCAGCTGTCCTTCACCGTGAGGTAATCCGCCGTCTTGTTTACGGCTTGCAGAGTAATGGACTCGATCGCTAGCGGATCGCTGCCCGCGAAGCGAAGCTTATGCTTGCCTGGCGTCAGATACCATTGAAGCGGATCTTCGTAAGCGCCTGCCTTATCCCGCAGCTCCCAGGTCATCCACCCGGAAATATCCTCGGCGATCGGGCGAATCTCATCCCCTCTGTCATCCTTGCGGATCGGCAGCTTATCCTTCCAATGCCGGCGCAGCTCGATAGAGCGCGCTTCCAGGAAGGGAGTATTGCCGTCGATCGTCAGGTTCAGCGCCATCGGCTTCCGGTATTTGGAGCCCAAGAAAGGATGATACGACAACTGGATGGTGTAAAGACCGCCCTGAGCTACTTCGATCTCATACTCGATCCATTCATCCTGTGCGGCGCTCCAGATCAGGACGTTGTCCTTCCCGTGATAGGTGCCCACCTTTACTTGGGCTCCAGCCGAGCTTCCTGCAAGGTTCGAGCCGGCAATAGCCAGCTTGGCCGAATGCCCGCTCGAAGCTCCCTCCTGCTTCCATTTCTCCATAGCTTCTGCATAATCGGGCTCAGTCCGGTGAAATCCGATTAACTCGCCATCCATCCCGCCCGCCTCGGGCTTCGCTCCCGTCGCAGCTTCACCCGGGTCAGCGAAGCCGGGAAGCGCCGGACTCAGCACCAGGACAAGGGCGAGCATGGAAACCATCCAGACCCGGGTTCGACTTAACGCCTTCAACTTCATCCCTCCGCACTTCGTTTAATCCGATAAATTTTGCGTGGTATCGGCATCGAAAAAAATAGCCTTCTGCACATTTAGCGTCAGCCTCAGCTTCTCATTGTCTGAGAACAGACGATCCGCCTGGGAGCGGATAACCAGCAGCTTCGGCGCTCCGATATCGGCGTACACGTACCGGTCTGCCCCCATAAGCTCGCACAGCTTATATACGCCGGTCATATGCGAAGGCGCTTGCTCGGTATCCGTGTCAAGGCCGGTCGGCGCAATGTCAATATTCTCACTGCGTATTCCCATGATAACCGTCCGGTTCACCTTGTTCTTTAGCTTCAACACATTCGATTGATGCGCGGGCAGCCGGAAGTAATGCCGCTTCGTATGAAATTCCAGCAGGCCCTCGGGAGCCTCCAGAAGCTTGCCTTCGATAAAGTTGATGGGCGGCGAGCCGATAAACCCGGCGACAAACATATTGGCCGGATGGTTGTAGATACGCTGCGGCGTGTCCACCTGCTGGATCAATCCGTCCTTCATGACGACGATCCGATGCCCCATCGTCATGGCCTCGACCTGATCATGCGTGACATATACCATCGTCACGCCAAGCTGCTTGTGCAGCGATATAATCTCCGTGCGCATCTGGACCCTCAGCTTGGCATCCAGATTCGAAAGCGGCTCATCCATAAGGAATACCTGGGGATTGCGCACGATCGCCCGCCCCAGCGCGACGCGCTGCCGCTGACCGCCGGAGAGCTGCTTCGGCTTCCGGTCCAGATAGGGCTCGATTTCCAGCGTCCTCGATGTCCGCTTGACCGACTGCTCGATCTCATGCTTCGGCGTTTTACGCAGCCTTAGCCCAAATGCGATATTCTCGAACACGCTCATGTTCGGATACAGCGCATAGTTTTGAAAGACCATCGCAATATCCCGGTCTTTGGGGGGCAAATGATTGACCAGCCGGTCTCCGATATACAGCTCCCCCGAGCTTATATCCTCCAGACCTGCTATCATTCGCAGCGTTGTCGATTTCCCGCAGCCGGAAGGACCGACCATCACGAGAAATTCGCCATCGTGAATTTCCAGGTTGAAGTCTTTGACGGCATAACCTCGTTCCTTGCCGAATCGTTTTTCGATATGCTTTAATACAATACGTCCCACGCCCGCACCTCCCACAGTTTCCCTCTTCATGTTGGGAACGGTTACAATTGTCCCGAATGTCCTTCATTATACAGGCTGCTCCATGGCGGATTATAGGGGATCATAACTTACTCTATAGGCGAATAGTGCTTTCAGCCGGCAGCTCTTAGCCTGTCTTCGCGGGAGCGCTGCCAAGCGAACCGTTCTCGTTTTCCAACCCGAAAAAAAAGAGCTGGTCCCATTGCAATGGTCAGCCCTAATCGATTAAAACGACATTGCTCCTTCTTCAAGCTCTTGAAAGTTTTGCCGATACTGCCTTGGGGTTACACCCGTTTTTTTGCGAAAAAGCGCATGGAAAAACTTCATATCCTGATAGCCCACCTGATTCGCGATCTGATAGATCGGAATATCGGTCGCCTTCAGCAGCTCGCAGCATTTCTGAACGCGTACATTTTGCAAATATTGCGTAAACGACAGTCCGGTCGACTTCTTGAACAACCGCTGGAAGTGGCTGGCGCTCAGGAAAAAATAATCGGCCACATGCTGCACCGTAATATTTTGCGTATAATTCGACTTGATGAAATGAACGACATCATCCAACATCCGCGCGGGCACGGGCTCCGCATCGTTCTGCAGTTCGAAGCGCTGAAGCATCACCAGCATCTGGATCAGCTGCACCGTCAACACCGTTTCAAACCCGGTATTGCGCTTCAGATATTCACTGTACATCGCCTGGACGATGGCCTGGAACGTATCGTACTTATCCTGGATATGCAGCCAGGGCTGGGCCAGCCCATTCGGATTGTAAATGGCATTATAGGTGTAACAGTCTTCCTGCAAATAGCTTTTCCAGCCATCCAGCAAGCGGCCGTTGAAGATACAGTTATAGATGACCAGCATCTTGTCCTGCCGGGGCGAGGACGGCCGGAATACATGCGATGTCCCCACCGGGATGACGAACAGATCCCCCTGCTTGACGGGTATGACCCGATCCTCGATGTAATGGTACCCGCAGCCTTCTCCGACAAAGCAGATTTCCACAAAATCGTGGGTATGCTGAGACAATGTAAACGATTCCAACTCGCGGTTTATAAAAATATCTAGGTTATCGTCGAAAAATAAGTCCCCGCTTAAATGCTCGATTCTTCCGGACATCCCCATCACCCCAAATACAGGTTTGCAAATCGACGCAATTCCAATTTCGATCGTTCCATTGCTCTACCGAGCAGCTTTATGTACTTTAATATGACATGATTGTCGTTCCATTTCAATCCTCAAATACCAGTTGTTCCCCGAGGCGCACATATTTAATGCCTTTGCGCAAGTAGGAGAAAGCGATGTGCAGGTTCCCGTCGCGGGTAGCTAGGATAGACGGGTAAGAGTAGCCAATCTCGGAATCCTTGTATTCCAGGTCCGCCATCTGGATATTGCGGGAATAAGGCCAGGTTTGTCCGTCATCCTCCGAGAGGGATAACGTCAGCGGCGTGCGCAGCGGCTTCTTGCGGAACTCGCCCTTCCTCTGCACCCAGCGGAACTGGTCGCGCTCCATCGTAGAGTCGTTATAGATCAGTGCCATACGACCGCTCGGCAGCTTCACAGCCTGCGTAGAGGAATTGTTGTTCGCAAGTACGCTTTTGACAGGCTTCGACCAGGTGCGGCCGCCATCGCGGGATTCGCTCATATAGATGCGGTCGGCCTGCCTGCTGCGGAACATGGCGAGCAAAGATCCGTCGCTGCGTTCCAGCACATTCATCTGAACCCGGTGCGTGCTGCCGGACACCTCGTATTCCGTCCACGTTGCCCCCTGGTCGCTGCTGATCTGTACGACGCTGTAATGTCCGTCCAGCTTGCAGTAATAAGCCGGGAGCAGCCAGTCACCGTTGCTCAGGACGATCGGAGGATGTCTTAGAAAAATACCAAGTCTATCGAATAACACCTCGGCAGGACTCCAGGTCTCTCCCCTGTCCTCCGATGTCCGGTACACGACTCTGGAGGTTTTCTGATTATGCGGCTCATTGGACGTATGAAACAGCCACAGCTTGCCGTCCGGCGCTTGAAAGAGCACCGGATTTTGCTCGGAGCGGCCTGCGTCCTCTGAAAGCGGGACAGGCTGCGTCCAGCAGTCCGTCCCGGCAGGCAGCCGAGACAAGACGATATGGGTATCGGGATTTCCTTCCCCGCTCCCGGAAAACCACGTGCACAGCAGGTCTCCGTTATCCAGCTCCAGCAGATTGGCAGCATGGTTGTCGCTGGGCTCGGATAGCGGAAGATAAGCCTCCATGATCCGAGAATCTGCCTCGCTGGGGGTGATCATACCATTAAAGCGATTCACTCGCATACACTCCTTGCATCTCGTTTAGTCGTTCCCTGTTCCGTCCCGTCCCGAAGACTCTTCCATGAGAGCTCCATACGGCACAGCTTGTCGCTGGCGAATGCCTCCTTGCCGTTGACGTACAACCGGTATCCGGGCTCCAGTCCGGCGATGTCCGCGTCCTGCGAGGACGCATCGGGCCCAAGGTAGGTGATCCGCAGCTCCAGCCCGCCGGCTTTTACCCTATCCAATGCGAAGTAGTCCAGCCCGATATCCAGCGGGTCAAGCGTCAGCCCCTGCTGCCCGACGGACAATCCGGCGACATGGCTGATCAGCAGATCGATGTAAAAGGAATGATTATACTCCTGTTCGTCGCTTAACGGCTCTCCGGTAGCGCTGTTATAATGCTCGACAAGTCCGGGTCGGTTCAAGTCGCGATTTTGGAAATGCAGAAACGAATATTCCCGCAAATAATAGGCGAAATCCGCATCGTACTTATGGCCGCTTCGCTTGCTCTCCTTAGCCAGCGCATCAAGCGCGATAGAATTCGTGTAAGGCCAGGTGGGGCCGTCCCAAACGCAGCCGTTGCGGCCTTTGACGAAGTGCCCCATCCACCCTCCTTCCTTCGCGTACGCCGGACAGTCCGCCGATACGGAGGGGAAGGGGCAACCGGTACGAAATTCTTCTTCATTGAATAAATGCCCGATCATGCCATCGAACCGCGCGTCCAGCATTTGGGCCCAGCCGGGATATACACCGACCAGATTTTTAACCCATGCCTTCTCATCCGTCTCGTAGTGAAGATCGTAGAAAAACTGCGTTTCCTCGTCCCACATTTTCGCCAATACATCTTGCCGGATCGCATCGGCCCGCCGAAGGTAGTCCTCCGCCTTAGGATCGCCTGCAGCTTCGCATAGTCGCGCAATAGCCAGCGTGTTCAAGTAGTGGTAGACCGTACGATCCACCCGCTTGAGCGGCGTATAGGTTTGTTTGTCCTTCGGATTTTTCGGATAGTCATGAAAATACCAGTAGCTCGGCTGGTATTCCTTGCCTGTCCGCGTATGCTTGTACTCGATCATCAGCTTGTCGCTTTCGCTGCCGTACACGTCGATCCAAGCCTCCACATTGCGCTTCAGCGCCGGCAGCCATCCGGCGACCGTCTCCAGATTGCCATGCACCAGATACAGCTGATAAGCCGCCCAACAGGCAAAGTTCGCGAAGGAATGCATGATCGTATCGACCGTCAGGCAGCTCAGCATGCCCCCCTCGCCCGGGGCCTGGACCATATTGCGGAAGGGTCCCTCCGCATATGCCGGATCGTGATACCAGCGGGCATCCGTCACATGCAAGGGCACTGACAGATTGATCAGCTTGCTGAATTCCCAACCGCCCTTGCCGAAGGGCGTCTTGCTTTTCTTGTGGGACCTGCCCTCATAGAACAACGGATAAGATAAGTGCCCGTACCTCGGATCGGCCAGATTGTGCCGAAGCAGAAACCAGCGGTAGCTCCAAGTGCGGGTAAGCAGCTCGTCGCTGCTGGCGAAGACAGGCGCTTTGTCGAACCAAGCGTCATATTCCTCCTGCTGGCGAGCGACGACCTCAGCCCCGTTCCTTCCGCTTTCCGCATAGCCCGCTGCGCGCTGGAGGAGCGCTTCCGCCTCGTCCTGGCCTTCGATACCGAAGGCTGCGGCTACAATAAACGAACGGGACTCCCCCGGCTTCAGGCGCACTTCCTCCAGCAATGACGGATCGCTGACGGCGATCGCCCCCGCGATGGCAAAGCTGTAATGACCAGGGTCGAACTTGCCCAGCAGCCTGTTGCCCACTCTCCGGGAGAAGGCATCCTGCCAGGTTTCCAGGCTCAGAACCAAGTCCCGGGAACTGCGATTGGTCCAGGTTTGGCAGGATACCGCGCAGTCGTCCCATGTAATGAACTTGCTTTCGGACAGCTTAAGCCGGCTGTTCTCGAACTCCATCCGCAGATGGCTCGGACGCCACTGAGTCTGGCAGGGCTCGAAGCTGTCTGTCAAATTATTCGCGATGCGGTACAGCAAAGGGATATTTGCTTTATGTATAAAGTCGAACCGGCCGGAGAAGCCTGGCACAGGCTCGACATAATCAGCCCATAAGCGCGCTCCCGTCGAACCTAGCAGCAGAGCGCCCGGCAAGGTGCGAAGCGCTTTCTTTTCGGCGTGAAGCACATCGTCTATTCGTCTTGAAGCTGGCATCCTTCCTCATCCCTCCATTCCGGCAGCAAGTGAACCTCCTGACTTTCTCCTTATATCATAAAATATTCCAATGATCGCTTCAGGGTGTTAACCGCTCAATCTATAGGTCAATCCTGCTCATTCGATGAACAGTCGTCTTCCAATAAGCAATCCGTTCTCTTTTCCACGTATAAGTGACATGCAGCTCTTGACCTTTCGCGATGACGGCCGGATAGGAATACTGCTTATCCCCCTCATCGATGAGCGTTTCGCCCCCCCATGTGAATCCGTTGTCGCGGGAAAGCAGCAGCACAAGCGGCGTCCTCGGGCCCTTCAGCTTCCCCGGCTCGGGTCGTGTGGGATTGCACACGAGCGCGAGCATGCCGTCTGCGAGCTTGACCAGGTCGATTCCGCTGTTATTGTTCGGGACTGAGGTTGCGTAAGCCAAGCTCCACGTTCGGCCTCCGTCCGTCGAATCGCTGCGGTAAATAGCGCCTGCGGTGCTGCGGGCCAGCATATGCACGATGCCCGGAGACGACTCCCAGAGGGCAGGCTGGATTATACCCTTGCCGAGAAAGCCGCTTCGATCCTCGGGCAGCGGCACCGGCTCGCTGCGCGTCCATGTCCGGCCCCCGTCTGCGGACAGGTCCACAAAGGCGTCCCACGCGGGCTCCAGCGACGCAGGTGCGGCAATCGTCCCGTCCGCGAGCGTAATCGGCTTGTTCTTCACCGGCCCGCGCCCGCCCTGGTCCCCTTCGACGAGCGGAACAGGCTCGGTCCACGTATGTCCGTTATCCGGCGAGCTCATCACCATGGTCATCCAGTACTCGATCTTCGGGCCGATTTTATAATACAAAAACAGCATGCCGTCATTCCTGCGGAAGAGGACCGGGTTCCAGTGCGCGACATCCGTCCGATCCGCTATACATAGCGGAGCCGACCAGTCTCCTGCGGGCGAACGCCGCGATATCCAGATCGCAACATCGGCCGCTCCCTCCCGGCTGCCGCCGAACCAGGCGGCGATCAGTTCGCCGCCGGGAAGCGCCTCTACTGTTGAAGCATGGCAGCTGGCAAAGGGCCGCTCCTCTCCGAATATAAATGTCCGGCTTCTAGGTTCAGGTTGCTCGTTCAATCGGTTCGCCTCCTCGGTTCGCTTCCAGCGGGACGGCTCGAAGCTCGTATCGCCTTCCGGCTTCGGTAGAGATGGACAGCGTCTGCAGCCCATCCTTTAAGGAGAACTCCTGCTGCGCATTCAAGGCCTGGCCCTCCCAGGTCAGCTCCACATCTCCGGCCATGCGCAGCCTTAACGGTCTGCCCGCGCGGGACAGAACGGACACCCGGGTCAGGCTTCCGGCCTCCCATTCGAGATCTACCTCGAAGCCGCCTCGCGCGCGCAGTCCTTTCACCTTGCCCCGGCTCCAGCTGCGGGGAAGCGCAGGCAGCAGATGCACGATGCCGCGATGACTCTGGAGCAGCAGTTCAAGTATGCCAGCCGTACCGGCCAAATTGCCGTCAATCTGGAAAATATCCAGCTTAACTTTCGGATGCCGGTGAGCGTTCGTCAGGTTCGGATGCAGCCCGGCAAGCAGCTCGGACAAATAATGGTGCGCCTGAGCGGGCTCCCGCAGCCGCGCCCAGAAGCTTACCGTCCATGCGCAGCTCCAGCCGGTATGAGCGCCTCCGTGCTCAAGCCTACGCTCCAGGGAGCGGCGGCAGGCCGCCGCCAGCTCAGGCTCGGTATCGACGGTGATCTGCTCCAGCGGGTGCAGCGCGACCAGATGAGCGGTATGGCGGTGGCCCGGCTCGGCCTCCTCGTAATCATCCGCCCATTCCTGCAGCTGTCCATGCCGACCGATCCGATACGGAAGCAATTGCTCCAGCGCCTGCTCCAGCTCTTCGCGAAAACCTTCGTCTTCACCGAGCGTTACGCTCGCTTCGATGCAATGAGCGAATAAGCTGCGCAGCAGCGCCATATCCATCGTAGCCCCATGCGTAACGCTGCTTGTATAACCGTCAGGTCCCATGAAGCTGTTCTCGGGCGATGTGGACGGGCAGGTGACCAACCGGCCGCCTGGCCCTTCCACCAGCCAGTCCAGCCCGAATTGCGCCGCTTCCTTCATCGTAGGATAAGCCTTGGCCAAAAATTGTTCATCCTGGCTGAAAGCATAGCGCTCCCACAGGTGCTCGCAGAGCCAGACGCCGGCCATGGGCCAAAACGCCCAGCTCGGCGAACCCCCGACCGGTGTAGCGGTGCGCCACAGATCGACGTTGTGGTGGGCTGTCCAGCCCCGGCACCCGTAGTGGACAGCCGCGACCTTCCTTCCCTTATCCCGCAAGCCCTCGATCAGATCGAACAGAGGCTCGTGACACTCGGACAGATGGGCGGCCTCCGCAGGCCAATAATTCATCTGCACATTAATATTGGTCGTCCAGCTGCTGCACCAGGGTGGCTGCGGCTTATCGTTCCAGATGCCCTGCAGATTCGCCGGCTGCGAGCCCGGTCTGGAGCTGGCAAGGAGCAGATAGCGTCCGTATTGAAAAAATAACGCCGCCAGTCCCGGGTCGTCCTCGCCGTCGCGCACCGCAAGGATGCGGCGATCTGTCGGAAGAGAGGCACCCCGAGGCTCGCTGCTTGGCCCTTTGTCGGCACTTGCTCCCAACTGGAGCGATACCCTGCCGAACATGCCGGCATGCTCGCGCACATGCCGCTCTCGCAGAGCCTCGTAGCCGAGCGCCTCCGCCTCCCGCAGCCAGGCTTCGCAAAGGATGGCGGGCTGACGTCCGGCAGCCGCCCGGGCCGGGTCATACCCCGCATAGCTCGTCGCTGCCGCGATCAGCAGCGTCACCGGGCCCTTGGAACGAATGCGCAGCCTCCCCCCGCTCGCCTCTACCCTCCCGTTGCAAGCTGTAGCATGCGCCATAACCTCGAAGCCGATCCCTTTTCCCTCGGCATATTGCACCGGCTCCAAGGTCTTGACCGTATTCGGCTGTACGATAGCCGGGCATCTGCCGGATAACGACAGGCGGTTCCAGGCCGCCTGCCTTACGGCGAACTGCAGCGGGCTGTGGAGCAGCACGGTGAAGCTCATCGGCGCTTCGCTCTCCAGATGGATCGCCAGCACTTGATCGACGGCCGATACAAAAACTTCCCGGGTATGCCGAAGCCCTCCCGAACGGAAGCTCGTACGGACAATTCCTTCGTCCAAGCTCAGCTCTCTGCGGTAGTCCGTGATCTCGCCGACCTCGTCGAACAACAGCTCCAGGTCCCCGAGCGGCTGATAGGAATCGATCTCGGACCCCTGCATGTTGCGCTCGATCAACCTCTCCGCTTCCGCATGACGTCCCGAGAAGATCAGCCTCCTCGCTTCCTCCAGATACAGGCGGGCGTCATAGCGAACCGTATCCCTCGGCTCCCCCGACCATAGGGTATCCTCATTCAGGGCAAGACGCTCCCGCTGCGGGCCTCCGAATACCATCGCGCCCATGCGGCCGTTGCCGACCGGAAGCGCCTCGAACCAGCTGTGCGCCGGCTCCCGGTACCACAGCGTCGTATCGTAATCTGACATAAGCAACCCCTCTCTGCTGCACCGCAGCCTCGCATCCTTGCAGCGGCTATTCGTACAGCCAGTCTAACGTATTGACGCCATCGTTCTTATGCTCCACGTCCCTCACCCGGAGCGGCTGATCGTCGTCGATCACCCCTGCGATGACATAAGCCCCTCGTCCCAGATCAAGCACATGCCGCCCTGCTTCGAACCGGAAGGCATGAATGTTGACGGACGGATACGCATACAAGCGGAAGCCTTTGCGCAGCACGGGCTCATATCCCCCCTGATCGTCCGCATGGGTGTTCTCCTCGAGGCTTGGGACCTGCAGCCACTGCTCTTCCTTGGAGTTAAAATATCCCACCAGCACCTTCGATGGGCGGGTCAGCTCCAGCTCGACCGCAAATCCCCGCTTGCCCGCCTCCATCTGACTGAAGCGGACGCCGGTCAGGCCATCCAACTCCTCGGCGCAGCCGACGATATGAATATCGCCATCCGTAAACACGCACGCTTCCTTCGTCACCCGGTACGTTTGCGCATCCGGCGACAGCAAGGTAAACGGAGCTTCCCGGTAGGCCGTGATCGGCTCTTCCAGGTTCTGCAGGGCCGCGGGCAGAACCCCTGCTCTCAGCTCGCCGAGATGCAAGCGGAATTGGTCCAGCTCCTTCTCATAGACGGGCAGGCACGCTTGCCAATGCCCATAGTCAAGGCCTCCGCGAACGGGAACCTTGCGCTGCTGGGTCTGCATGCTGTTGGCGAACGTATAGGTCCGGGCCGTCAGCTCGGCGAGCTCGCGATAGTCGTCCAGACCATGCATCAGCTGTTCTTCCGCCGCCTCCAGCAGGTCCAGCCGCTGGAAATAGTCTCCGCACACCGTATGCTTGTAGGTCAGAATCTGTATCGCCGCCCGCACCTTATGCGCATACGAGCGAACCATCAGGCGGATCGCCTTCATGTCATCAGCCAGTCTGTCGAACTCCTCGCGGTTGAGGGTCGTATGGCGGCGCGCCCGTGCGATGGCATTCACCGCTTCCTCGGCGTGAAGCTCGCAAGCTGCGATCAGCTCCGGCGGCGTTTCTCCGACATGCGGCTCCCCCTTCACTTCGCGAAGCACGTATTCCTCCAGCCGTTCGCCTGCAGGAGCCTGGGATTCCCATAGATCCGGCCAGGGCATATGGCGTTCCGGGTTCGTCAGCTGGCTCATGGTCATGCCAAGGCTCATCGTCTGCCGATTCCCCTCCGTGATGCCGAATCGTCTCAGCAGCTTGGGCGCGCATGCTCCCGACGCCTCGTACGCATCCAGGATCGCCTCTCCCGCTTCGCGGCTGCCGTACCGCCTCCCCAGCACCTCGCTCCAATAACGACGCTCGGCCTCCGGCTCGCGATCCGGGTTCCAGGCGTAGCGGAACCACGTCGCGTACCAGATCCAGTCGCGGTCGAGCTGCCTCAGCCTGGGGACCGTGTTATCCGGGGAATAAGGCCAATCCCAGAAGAACAGCGGATAGAGATGCAAGCCGTTCGATTTAAGCCGGTATTTAGCCGCCTGCATGCATTTTTGGATGAAGGACGGGGCGCCGAAGCGGAACGGCTCCAGATTGGCTAAAATATGCACATTCACAATATGTACCGAATCGAGCGAGCTGAGTCTGTGATGGATTTGCTGCCATTTGCCTCTTGGCGTGTACGTGGTCAGTGACTCGCCATTATACTTGGCCTCCGTATACAGACGCGGATATAGGGGCAGCGCGGCTTCGATCACCTTCTGCGGCTCGATGGCATGGGAACGAAGGATGATCGGCGGCTTTTCCTTGACATCCGCCTTGCTTAAGCCCTCCAGCAAGCCGGCCAGAATCGTCTCAGTAAACCATTCCACCCCGTAGATCTGTCCCTGCAGCGCTTCCCCGAGACATACCATCAGGCCCACGTTGGGGAACGAGCTGACGAACGCCGACAGCGACTTTTTGTAATAATCGCTTGTGATCGGCAGCGGCTTCGGCTGATGCTGCTTCAAGCCGTGCTTCTGGGCAAACGGCAGCGGAATATGGATGTTGTAGAACTTCAATACAACCCAGATACCGCGACGGTCCGCCTCCTCCGCGATCCAGCGGAAGGTGTCCACATTGAGAGCGAACTCCTCGTCCGTCACCTCCAGCGCCTCTGGATAATCCGCAAGCTTCACCAGCGAGGAGAAGGGATGACCGCTCCATAGATAGACGATATTGCATCGTTCCTCCAGCATCATATCGAGAAAATCCCGCCACAAGTCACGGTCGTAAAACCATGGAAAACGGTCCGGCGTGATCGGATATTCATACGTAAGCCGCGGGGGCTCCACCGTCGTCTTCTGCAGCCCGATAGCCGGGCCGCGAATAGAAAAGCGGGGGGCATCCCCGAAGGCGAGATCGACCGGCAAGCGTCCTTCGGCTTGAATGCGCCTTGCCAGCTCCATACAACCGTATAGAACGCCTGAGTCGCTTCCGCCCGAGATCGTCGTCAGGCTTCCCGGGCAGGACGCCAGATAAAACCCTTCTTCCTCGGGGGCATGCGTATGGTACAGCAGCACATCGCGCTCCTCCAGCTGCCGAAGCAGCTCCGATTCTCCGCGATTGGCGGCAAAGAGCTTCAACCCGGGTGCGGATCGGTACGTGTCCCAGGTCCACGACACCTCCTCGGCGTTTACTTCATAGCCGCAGCTCTCCAGCGCCTCCTTGAGCAGCTGGACACCGTATGCTACCCGGGGAACGGGGTTTCGTTCATAGCCTAGCGTGATTGCTTTCATCGCGGCGATATTCCTCCATTTGCGGACTCGGGGCCGGACGGCCCCCCGCCTTATTTTAAAAACAGCTCGATCACCGGCACCGTCACATTCGGCTGCTTCACCGGGATGGAAAGCGTCAGCGTCTCGGTGTCCCGGCCTTCCCGGAACGCCCCTTCCTCGATCCCGCTCGGGACGAAGCCTTCCTTCATGCGGATTTCCGAGGCGTCATGCAGCAGCTGCGCATACTCCACCTTGCCCGCGAGGCCGCGCAGATGAATGTTCTTGAACGGCCAGCTCAACACATGGACATACAGCCGGTTTGTCTGGGGGTTATACGTAAGTCTGCAGTCAGGGGGACATACGAACTCCTCGGGCGCCTGCGTGCAGCCATAGATCGAACGACTGTGCCTCCGCATCCAGGACCCGATGCCCTTCAGGCGGTCGACCGCCCGCTCATCGAACTCCCCGCGTCCCGTCGGTCCGACGTTCAGCAGCAGGTTGCCGCCCTTGCTGACCACATCGATCAGCATCTTGACCAGCACTTCGACACTCTTCCACGAGTCCTCCTCGCGGTGATACCCCCATGAGCCGCTGAACGTATGGCAGGTTTCCCAGACGACCTTCCTGCCGTTCACCTCGACCCATCGAGTGGGCATGTATTGCTCCGGCGTCGTGATGTCTCCGCCGATCTGCAGGCGGTCATTGAGCAGAATATGCGGCTGAAGCGAACGGATCCGGCTGACGAGTTCCTCGCTGCCCCAGTCCTCCTTGCCTTTCCCCGCAAGCCCGTTCTCCTCGGGGAAGGAGAAATCATAGAACATCAGATCGATCTTCCCGAATTCGGTCAGCAGCTCCTCCGTTTGCCCTCGCAGGTAGCTCCGGTAGATCGACATATCCCGCTGCCGGCTGCTTTCGATAAAGGCCGGGTCGAGCCGCAGGGGATGCTTCGGATCGACGGTATAATGGGGGTGGTTCCAATCCAGCAGCGAGTAGTAAAAACCTACCTTCATTCCCCGGTTACGGAAAGCATCGACCATCGGACGCAGTACATCTCGCCGTGCCGGCGTAAGAGGGGCCTTGAAGTCCGTCAGCTTGCTGTCCCACAGGCAGAAGCCTTCGTGGTGCTTCGTCGTCGCGATCATATACTGCATGCCTGCCTCATGGGCAAGCTGAGCCCACAGCTCGGGATCATACAGATCCGGGTCGAAACGCTTGAAATACTTGCCTCCGTACTTCTCCGTACTCGATCTTTCGCGGGACTGCAGCCATTCGTGCCGGGCCCCAAGCGAATATAGCCCCCAATGAATAAACAAGCCGAACCGGTCATGCGTAAACCAACTGCTGTCTCCGGTTGTCGGCTGAACCTCGTAGGTCATCCCGTTCTCCTCCATCCTTAACTTCTGTTCTTTCCTGAATGGCGTTCAGTTTACAGGAAAGCGCGTGGACCGATATAGGGCAATTTCATCATGTTTATAGGCGGCCGCCGCTTCCGCCCTTCACGGATTTCAACCAGGTTGCCGCCATCAGCATGTCGCCGAGCGGGTTCATATGCACGCCGTCCGTGGTCAGATCCTTACCCGTGTCCTGCCGCAGGAAATCAACGAACGCCTCATGAGTCGGCACCAGCACAGCCCCGAAGCGCTCCGCCAAGCGGTTGACGGCCTCTACATACGGCACGAGCAGACGGTTCCCGGTCGAATCCGGGTATTCCTTGATGACCGTCGGCTGCATCAGAATCAACCGGCAATCCGGAAGCGCCCGGGTTTGCTCCAGCAGCTGCCCGTAGATCTCCTCGAAGCGGTCCGGAAGCACCTGCTCCATATCGGGCGAATCGAGCTGCCGCCACACATCATTGATCCCGATCGAAATCGATATCCACTGCGGCTTATGGTCAAGCACGTCGAGCGTCCATCGCTTCGCCAGGTCCGTCACACGGTTGCCGGAAACCCCTTCGTTGATGATCCGGAGCGAAAGCTCGGGATAGGTCGCCGTCAGCCAATCATGCAGCAGCCGAACGTAGCTAGTACCGAGCTTCATCGGATCTTTCTTTCTTCCTTTGTCGGTGATGCTGTCACCGATAAATACGATTTTGTCTTTAGCCTTGAACGGCATAGAGCCGACCTCCTCGAATATTATGGACCTTGCGCTAGCCGCGGCCCTGCTCCCCACGTGTCTGAGTATTCCATGGCTACTACCTGGCCTGAGCTATCGTTATTGGGTCCCAGCGCTCATGCTTGCTTCACACTTGCTTTAGGCTTGCTTTGGGCGACATCGCCCCTTGCTCGGCATAACGGCTCATCACAGCCTGCAGCTCCGCTCTGGTGGAAGGACTGAGCGGCTGGACCGGCAGACGGGGCTCGCCCGCAGGCAGTCCGATCATATTCATCGCTTCCTTCAGGACGGAGGGCAGCGTACCGAGCGAGAAGGCGCTGCGGAGAGCTCTCAGCTTGCGCTGCTCCTGCTCCGCCTCCACCACCCTCCCTTCGCTCCACAGCTCGTAGATGGAGAGCAACACCTCGGGAAACACGTTGGCCGTCGCCGCGACGGCGCCCTGTCCCCCTGCCAGCAGCGTAGGCAAAATCAACGAATCCGTCCCCGCCAGCACGGCAAAATCGGGACCGGCCAGCTCCAGCAGCTGCAGAATCGTGTCGAAGCTTCCGCTGCTGTCCTTGATCCCGACGATATGAGGCACTTGGCTGAGCTCCGCCACCGTCTTCGGCTGCAGCGAATTGCCCGTTCGGGCAGGAATGTTATACAGCACGATCGGCAAGTTCGTCGCAGCCGCAACGGCCTGAAAATGTCCGATCAGCTCCTGCTGCGTAAAGGTAAGGAAATAGGGAGTGATGAGGGTTAGCGCATCCGCTCCCATCTGTTCGAGGCGGACGGCCAAGCGGATCGTTTCCAAGGTTCCGGCGCAGCCTGCGCCGATGTAGACCGGCAGCCGTCCTCCTGCCTCTTCGAGCAGGATCTCGGCGACGCGCAGCTTCTCGTCGGTTGTCAACGAGAAAAATTCTCCGTTCGTCCCAAGTCCGAACAATCCATGCACACCCGCGTTAACGAATCTCCGTGTCAGCTGTCGGAGTGCGGCTTCATCCAGCTGCTGCTCGCGGTTAAACGGCGTAATCATGGCCGGAATAATCCCTGCCGGCTTTAACATAGCTCTCGCTCCTTCCGAATATGGCCGAATGTCTGGCCGCGCCTTGCGCGGTCTTCAGCCGGGTCGGTCACTGCCTGAAGCTGCGGCTGACCTCCCCGCATCATACGTTTGCCCCCATCCTAACGCCGCGTTCCGGGCCAAGTCAATCAGGTGTGAAGCTTGAAGATGTGATTGCCCTATAGATCAGAGTCAATCCCCCCCACAGGGGGCATGGGGGCGATAGTAATCTGGTAGAAACCGCGCCATCGGTGCCGGAAAAACGAACAACCCCAGGAGGTCCCTATGCGAATTGAACCTTATTTGACCCCATATAAGCTTGGAGAGCCGGTATTGGTCGGATCGGGAATTGCCGGAAGCTTTGACGAGCGTGCCGTCGATTGTCCGTTCGTTTTTCGGCATAACGACCTGTTCTACATGATGTACGTCGGCTTCGACGGGATCGGCTACCAGACAGCTCTTGCGACCAGCGAAGACTTGCTCGAATGGAAGCACCTGGACGTCATCCTAAGGCGGGATGAAGGAAACGGCTGGGATGCCAAAAACGTAGCCGGCACCTGGATGCTGAAGGAAAACCGGATCGATGCTCCGCCTGTTCTGCAGAAATGGCAGGGGAAATATTGGCTGGTCTATCATGCCTATCCGGAATTCGGCTATGAGGTCGGCTCCGCCAAAATAGGCATCGCCTGGACGGAGGACGAACGGCTGCTCGACTGGCATCGTTGTCCCGAGCCGATCCTCACCCCCGAGGCAGGCGCAGATTGGGAGCAAGGCGGATTGTACAAGGAGTGCCTGATCCGGCATGAAGAGCGGTTCTATTTGTTCTACAACGCCAAGAATAAAAACAAAGGCCGCTGGCTAGAGCAGACCGGCGTTGCTTTCTCGGACGATCTGATCACCTGGAGCCGGTACGAGCATAACCCTGTGCTGAAGGTGACCCCGGACGGATGGGATAGCGGCTTCGTCAGCGACCCCTGTGTCCTCCGAGACGATAACGGCTGGATCATGTACTATTTCGGCTACGACTACAAGAAGGCGCAGGAAGGCATCGCGCTTTCTGCCGATTTGCTGAACTGGGAAAAGTATCCCGAGCCGATCATCCGGGTCGGCGATGGGGACAGTCTGGATGCCGTCTTCGCGCATAAGCCCTCTGTCGTTACGCATAACGGTGTTTTGTATCATTTTTACTGCGCCTGCCGTCTAACCCGCGAAGGCGATCCGACCGTCAACTATGGCCGGGAGTTCCGTACGATCAGCGTAGCGACTTCGCGTCCCCTCGACCGGAAAGCAAAGCCCGCAGCCGTACAAGGAGGGATAAGCGGATGAGGATCGGGCAGCTTTATGTGGAGGCGATGAAGGAGCCGCTGGGCATCGATGTCGCGCGCCCGGCTTTCCGCTGGTCCTTCGCAGCCCCCGGCGCCGAGCGCTGCGAGCGGCAAACCGCCTATCGCCTTATCGTAGCCTCCAGACCGGAGGATGCGGCGCTAGGGATCGGCGAACTGTGGGACAGCGGGAGACGAACAAGCGGCAGCCATGCCCATGTGCGGTATGAGGGTAGCCCCCTGGAGTCCCGAACCCGCTATTATTGGAGGGTCGAAATTTGGGATCAGGCCGGCGTTCGTATTGTCAGCGACACCGCCTGGTTCGAAATGGGCCTGCTGGAGGAGGCGGATTGGCAAGCCCGCTGGATCGGCGCAGCGCTCACGCCGGAGGACGCTCCGGCGCATCTCCCTCTTTTCCGCGAGGAATTTCAGCTGGAGCAGCAAGTTCGCTCCGCACGCGTCTACGTATCCGGACTTGGCCATTACGAGCTGCGCCTGAACGGGTGCAAGATCGGCAACCGGGTGCTCGAGCCCGGGTGGACCCAGTATAACCGCACCTGCCTCTACTCGGTGTATGATGTGACCGAAGCGCTGCAGGCCGGTCCCAATGCGATCGGAATCATGCTGGGCAATGGATTCTACCATATCCCCGGCGGACGCTATCGGAAGTTCAATGGCTCCTTCGGAATACCGGTGTGCCGGGTTCAACTGGAAGCGGTCCTTGCGGACGGGTCGCGGGTCACGATTTCCAGCAGCAGAAGCTGGCGAACCTCGCCTGGCCCCCTTACCTTCTCCTGCATCTATGGAGGCGAGGATTATGATGCCAGACTGGAGCAGCCGGGCTGGGATTGCGCCAATTACATGGAGATGGACAGCTGGGGCCAAGCCGCCGAGCCCAAGCCTCCGGCCGGAGCGATGAAAGCGCAGATGCTGGCTCCCTTGAAGACAATGCGAACGTTCCGTCCTCTTCGCTATACAGAGCCGTTTCCCGGCGTCTATGTGGCGGATCTGGGGCAAAATTTCTCCGGCTGGGTCGAGGTTGCAGTGAGCGGTCCTGCTGGCGCTGTGATTACTTTGTCCCCGGCCGAGCTGCTCAAGGCGGATGGTACGGCCAATCAGAAATGGACCGGGTCGCCTTACCGGTTCCACTACACGCTAAAGGGCGAAGGCGTGGAAATCTGGTCTCCCCGGTTCAGCTATTACGGCTTCCGCTATGTGCAGATCGAGGGCGCCACACCCGTGGAGACAGCGGGCTCCGACACTGGGGGCCCGATCCTCCATGAACTAAAGGGGCAGATGATATATCCGGATACGGAGACGAAAGGTTCCTTCGCCTGCTCGGATGAGCTGCTCAACCGAACGCACAGTCTGATTAATTACGCGATACTCAGCAATATGAAAAGCATTTTTACCGATTGTCCGCACCGCGAGAAGCTGGGGTGGCTGGAGCAAGTTCATTTGATGGGACCTTCCGTTGCCTTTAATTACGACATCGAGCGCCTGCTCGTCAAAACGATGGAGGACATCCGCGATGCCCAGCTCCCAAGCGGCATGCTGCCGACGACAGCGCCTGAATATGTCGTTTTCTCCGAGGAATGGCGGTGCTTCCGCGATTCGGTCTCCTGGGGAGCCGCCTACGTGCTGACCGGCTGGAACTTGCTTCAGTGGTACGGCAACCGCCGTATGCTGGAGGAGCATTATGCGGGCATGCGCGCCTACATCGAGTACGTAACGGATAGCTCCAAGGGCTATCTGGTCGATTTCGGACTGGGTGACTGGTACGACGTCGGCGAGCAAGGGCCCGGCTTCGTGCAGAATACCCCCATCGCCCATACGGAAACCGCCATGTATTACCAGATGGTCGATGTGTTCCTGCGCATCTCGGAGCTGCTGGGGCACAGCGAGGATGTCGTGCGATACGGCCAGCTTCGCGAAGGGATCAAGGAAGCGTTCAATGCCGAGTTCTTCGATCCCGAGGCGATCCAGTATGCGACGGGCAGCCAGACGTCCAATGCCATGCCGCTTGTGCTGGGACTTGTCGAGGAGCAGCACAGGGAGGCCGTTCTATCCCGGCTCGTAGCGGATATCCGGCGGCACGGGACGCATACGACGGCCGGCGATGTCGGGCACCGCTACGTCTTGCTGGCGCTTGCCCGGCATGGTCTCTCCGATCTGATCTATGAAATGGCCCGGCAAACCGAGCATCCGAGCTACGGCTACCAGCTCCAGCATGGCGCGACCGCTTTGACGGAGGCTTGGGACGGTCCGACAGTAGGAAAGTCCCAGAATCATTTTATGCTGGGCCATATCGAGGAATGGTTCTATACAGGCATCGCGGGCATCAGCTACCGCTTCAAGCCCGCTACAGATACTTACGAGCTGAAGCTTCGGCCCTGCTTCCTTGAGGGAATGGACAGCGCCGAAGCCAGTCACCAGCTTCCCTGCGGGACGGTGAGGATCGCCTGGAAGCGCAGTCAGAAGGGTACACTAACGCTTGCCGTCGACATTCCGGTGAACTGCAGCGCCGAGCTTCATATTCCGGCCGATTCCTTGGAGCAACTGACGGAAAGCGGCCTAGCGGTGACAGAGAGCGACCAGGTGTCCTGCCTTCGGCTTGAATCCGGTCACGCCGTCCTCCGCCTGGGCTCGGGCTCCTACCGGTTCGAAAACGAGAGGCTCGATGTTAAGCTCGGTCACGCATAAAAAGAAGAGGATGTCCCAAGAGTGACCATTAGAACACCCAAAGCAACAATATATGATGACATTCAATAAAAACCAAGGAGCTATGCGACCTGTTCTCGCTTAGCTCCTTGGTTTTTGGCATCCACTGCGACTTTCTTGAGCAGATTGTGGGAAAGGGAATGCCGGCCGACCTCCAGACCTGCTTTTGGTAAGCCTCGAAGCAGTAACCTTTTAAATCCTCGGTGGTTCTTCAGATCGCCAAACACGGGCTCCGGCTCGAATCATACGCCTCACGACTGAGCATAGCCTTCTTCGCAGCGAAGTTTTTGACTTGATTGTTTTGTTAGCCGTATATACTTCATGCTGACCTTGATCTCACGATTCACCTCGGGCTTTCGTACACTGCGCTTCAGCGGACAGCCCTCACAGTCGGTGCTTTATCATGTAACTAGGAACGAAAAATGCCCGGAAAACCAAAAATTGTCGCTCGAACAGTCCGATATGTCCCATACATTCGGATCCACTTCAATCCCAACTGCTAACGGTTTTATACGAAAAATCGTACATATATCCCCGGCTAAGGTTAAAATGAGTTATTTTGTACGAAAAATCGTACAAATATCTCCACCTAAGGTGAAAATGAGTTATTTTGTACGATAAATCGTATAAGATGCACATATAACTGATAGAACATGTCCGTAGAGAGATACCATGCCGTTTCAATAGAAAAAAGACAAATTACAACTGATCGATGTGAAACGAGAAATGCTACTAAAGAGCAGCCAGGCTAGAACGGAAGAATACCGACGCGTTGAGCGGGCTCGTATGCTTCTTCACTATGCAGACGGACTAAGCGTGGCAAAAATTGCTGATGATTAGTGGGAATGTCTGCTTCTAAATCCATTGGTATGCAAAGTTGATCCATGCCACATTGAATGTACAAAGAAACCGTCTCCTTTTGTAATGGTTGATCGTACTTCCCTATTACAAAAGAACGGTTTCTTTTTTCTGAACATACTAGGAAAAGAGCGGGGACCCTCGGCTATCTTCAGGCTTTTGGGACACCCTCTACCCCTGTTAACTGCTTACCCGATCAGGCTTCCGGGACAGCGGCTCCAAGCTTTACTTTCATGTCAGTCAGGCATGAAGCCTCTTGAAGCGTAACGGGCCCATATAAGCCCCCGGACGCAAACCAGGGCTGCCAAGCCTGCTCCTGCGGCCGCTCCGTGCTCCAATACGTCATGTCCGGGCTGCCGCCCACCAGGCTCGTCGGCCGTCCGACCTCATAGTGGGCCCCCAGCGTATTGGCCACGCGGACGGTCAGCTCGTGCTCGCCTTCCGTTACCTGCCCGGGCAGCTCGTATCGGTACGGCTTCCAAAGTCTGACGCCCAGCGGCTCTCCATCCAGCCACGCTTCGGCCGTACCCCGCACATGCCCAAGATCGAGCACGGCGCGAGTCAGATCCTTCCGCAGGCTGATCTTAGTGCGGTATTCGACGATGCCGCTGTGATGAGGCAGCTCAAGCGCCGTCCTCCAATCGCCCAGATCGCCTGGAGCTGCCGTTGTCTCAAAGCGAATCGGCGCGCGCAGCACGGCGGCTTCCGTTCTCCAAGCCGTCGGCTCGATCCGAATGGCCGCTATTGCCCCCGCCCGCTGCACGGGAAACTCGGCGACACCGCCTCGCATGCTCGCCTCCGCGCCATTCACCCAAATCCTCGCCTCGCCTTCGCAGGCGAGCCGCAGCTTGAACGCTCCTACCGGCACGGGGAAGCGGAGCCATACGGGCCGGCCGAGCTTGGCCGGATCGGCGACGAACGGCAGCGGCGCGTGCTGAGCCTCGTGCTCAGGCATCAGCCAGCCCACCTCCGGCAGTGGATGGGGGCGGGGCGAGAGCCACAGCGACTCCGTCTCGGCATACTGCAGCACGGACGAATGTAAGATGCCCGGCTCGCCTCCCGCTTCATCCGTCCAATCCGAGCCTGTGCAGAAGGAGATCGTCTCGCCTCCCGTCAGTTCGACGAGGCCGTCTATGAACACCTCGCCCTTGCCCTCTGGCAGTACGATCGTCACTTCGTTCTCCCCGATTCTCCAGCAAGAGGTAACGTCAACCTCCTCCTGTCCCTGGCGGATATAAGGATTGTAATCCCCGTGCTCCGTAAGCTTTACGCCGTTCACCACCAGCGCCGCTCTCCCGCGGGCGGCGAAGACGAGCCGCACCCGCCGCACGGGCTGTTCTGGACCCGTGACAAGCGTGCGGCTCAGCCGGGCATTCGGCAGAGGCTCGCGAACGAACAGCCATTTGGGCAAGGGAGGACGCGGCAGCGCGTTGACTTCAACGGCCGCGCGCAGCGGTCCTTTACCGGCAGGCCGCGCTTGCAGCAGCAGCTCGTTGGGGCCTTTGGCAAGACGGATGCGTGCCGTCTGTTCCTCCGGTCCGCCGCTCCAGTCTATGGGCCGGCCACCTACTTCGCCGGTTATCTCGGCGTTGCTTTCCAGTCGAATCCAGTAGTCCCCGGCCTCGGGAGCGACACAATAGGTTTTCGCCCAGGCCGACTCTCCCCGGCCGACCCGGCCAAAATTCAGAAACCGCCGGGGCACCCGTCCCATCCTTCCCGCCCATGGCCGAACGGATAGATCGCCGAAGGCGAGGCTGAATACCGCAGGCTGCGCCTGACTGTCGTCGAATCGGTCGCCTCGGCAGAGGTGAAAGTAAGCGGCCTCGCTCCATAGACGCTCCTGCCAGTCTCCGTCGTCATATTCCGCCGTATGCCATTTGTCCGCCGGCTCCTCGTCCCCTTCGGTCCGCACACGCAGGCTGCGCCGTTCGATCGGCATCAAGCCGCCGGAATCGCCGGTCTGGTCGTGCAGATCGAAATCGCCGTACCGGTTATCCAGCGTCGGTATCGCCTTGATCCGCCAGTCGTTCACCGGCAGCGCCGTTCCAGGGCCAGCCGCGCTGTTGTCAAGAAAATGATGCTGCGCGACCGGTCTTTGGCCTTTGTCGTTGTCGCCTGATAAAGGGAGGCCGCCAGCGGCTCCGTAGACATCTGTTCCCGAAACGCCCAGGTCATCGGCTGTCAGTTTGGCCGCAGAGCCCGCCTTCCCTCCAGCGGGCAGCGCAGGCCCGTGGTCCGAGCAGACGACAAGCGCTGCCGGCCAAGTATCGAACGGCGCCGTGATCTCGATCCACTCGCCGTCCCGGCGGTAGGGCAGCGGTTGTGTGGTTCCGCTGACCGGGTCCCAGAGCTCGGGCTCGCGGACGGTTTTGAGCCGGTAAAGCGTCTGCGCCGGTGCCGCCAGCTCCGGCCTTGCGGGCTCATGCATAGCAAGCAGCCCGCCCTCGCCATCCCGGGGCAGCAGGAGGAAAATATCCGCTTCCGGCGTTCTTCGCTGCAGCGTCGCCCCTGCCCCCTTCACGCTGTGCGGCAGCTGCGGCGCGATAAGCGCCACCGCCTCCTCGGTGCTTGCCGCATACACGATTCCGGGCCAATTCCGCTCGTCTGCCGGGATCTCGACTCCGACAACCAGTCCCCCTTGTCCGATCCAGTCCTCGACGCGCCTTCGCGCCTCCGCATCCATCAAGGTCGTCCCGCACAGCAACAGCGCAGAGAAGGCTTCATCGGCAATTTGCAGCCGTCCGCCGTCGGGAACCGACTTCGCCAGCGCCGCATCGTCGGCGATATCAAAGTCGATGCGAGCCTTCCGCAGCGCCCCCGGACGGGCATGATCCCGCCGGTTCCAGCTGCCCGCGACCTCGCGGTAAACGCGCTGCAAGCGGGTGACCGACTCGTTCGGATCGCGGTTCGCTACCGCCATCGGATGCTCCAACTCGCCGCCGTCGTTCAATGAAAAGTGACCGCATACCGCGTAAGCGGGATAATGTACGGCTACCTCGCATACATGCACCCCTTCGCTTAGAAGCGCACAAACCCGGCTGACCGTATCCGCGAAGATCGGATAATGTTCGAAATAAGGCTGTCTCCAGCCCGTATCCGGCGGAGCCCACTCCCACCAGCCTCCCCGGGTGCTGTAGTAGATCGAATGCGGGCTGTACAGCGTCGCCCCGGCCTGCAGCCAAGGGATAAGCCAATGCATAGTCTCCTCTAACGTCCCGCCCCAGCCGCTGGAATGAAAGCCTTCCAGCCAGACGCGCGAGCCGCTCTCGCCATGGAGATGTACCATCGAGGCATGCGGCTTGATCTCGCCGTCCATATCGGTCCCGGGCGCATTGTACCAGCGATGGGTCCGGAAATAATCCAGGTACAGCCGCTGCGCTCCGTTCGGATCCCCCCGCCTGGCAGGTCCCGCTTGATCGCAGCCGATCAGCATCCCATGTCTTCGATGCCAATCCCCAAGCGGGATAAACCAGGACTCCTCAGCCAGCTCGGCCGCTAGCCGGTACACCCGCCGGCGAACCGTCTCCGCTCCCGGCAGCGGGTCGAACAAGGCCGGCAGCAGCGGAGCGAGCGCCTCGCCGAACCGCTCCCGGTATTTCCCGTCCAGGGCAGGAGTCCACAGAGGAAGCGGCGGCAGCTCATCCTGGAAGCTTCCGGCAATGACCCGCCCCAACTGAGGGCCGAAGCGGCGCTCCATCTCGCCGTGCACCCTGCGGAGCAGCTCTCCGGCTGCCGCCGGATCGAGCCAATTAAAGCCTTGCCTTACCGCGGCATAGATGGCTTCCCCGTCCTCATAGAGCCTCTCGGCATCCTTCGGCAGCTCTTGGTTTCCGGCGAACCGGCGCAGGTGATACCCGGCATACGCCGGTTGTTCTGCCACGATCCGGGCAATAAGGTTGGCGCCGGAGAAGCCGATCTGATCGTAAAACCAAACAAACATCCCGAGCTTCTCCGCCTCTCGGACCGTAAAGCCGAACAGCTCCCACCACGCCTCGCTTCCGTAGGCTGGCTGATCCCCGATCGAGCCGTATTGCGGTCCGGTCGGAGCCAGGTTGATAATGCCGATGTTTCTAAGCCCACCCTGACGGAATTTCTGCATCTGCCACCGTATCCGTTCCTCGGTCACAGGTTCGGCGCTCCACCACCAGAAAGGAACCGGACCGAACCTCGGATCGGCCTGGGCGAATTGCTGCTTCAGTTCACGCATGTCATGCATGGGCTTGTTCCCCCTCCCGGCTATTCGCATGTCCGCTGTCATGTTCTGGCTGCCTTGCCGCCTTTAGTGCCTGAGCCGACGGCCAGCCCTGATGTACAGCTGCGGCCAGTCCCTTGGCATCCGACATCGCCGTGCGGGCTTCCAGCGCCGCAGGCTTCAATACAACACGCAGCGTCTGTTCCCCGGGCTGAACCAGATAAGCCGGCAGCGTCGGCGCGTATCCGCAGCTGTGATTCCCTATTCCGCTTTGACGGCTGTCGATATAGACATATGTCCGGTCTTCACCTACCAGATCGGACTGTTTTTTCGCCGCCGTCAGCCGGTCCGTGCCAAAGGGATGAGCGCTTATCTCAAATAACGGCATCCCGATAGCCAGCAGTCCGTCGCCGGCACGGCTTGTTACCGCGGCCCAGCGCACATCCGCTTTATTGCCCGTTTCCTGGGGCTTGATGTACGGAACGAGTTGCTCCTCGATTGTCCCGGCATATACGCCCAGCTTCCCGCTCTCCTTGCGGTCGGGGTAGCATTCGTGCGGCCCCCGGCCGAACCAGGTCAGCCGGTCGAAGCGTTCCGGGAGTACGAGCTGTATCCCGAACCGGGGCAGCGGAGGCAAGCCTTCCCTGGCCGGAGTCAGCTTGGCCTCTATGGCGAGCTCTCCATTTCCATAAAGCGTATAGGTCGTCTCCGACGTAAAAGCGACGGCCTCTCCCTTAGCACCGATCGTTTCGCTCACGACCCATTGGATCGTCTGTTCCTCGACCATCCGGTAAGTCAGCTCTTTAAAGCTTGCCTTCAGCTTATCGTACTTGAACTTCCGCCATTCCTTGGCCAGATGCACATCATTATCGACTGGCGCTCGCCAGAGCTTCAGGCTCGGCCCCTCCTCAAGCAGCCGCACGCCCCTGCTGCTCCAGTCGGTCAGCTCGCCCGTGTCCGGCCGCAGCGTCAGCGCGAAATCGTCTCCGCTTACCCGAAGCCGCTGCCCCGCGCGTTCGGTCCGCAGCGGCGGCAGCCCGTCTATGGACAGCCTGAAACCCGGCTGCGCGGGCAATGAAGGCAGCGGCAGATCGGCCCACGCCACCTCATGCCCTTTGGGCGCCCACAAAGCCGCTTGCTTGAGGACAAATCGGACATGCACCCAATACTCGCACCCTGGCTGGGCCGTGTGCTGTCCAAGGGGGAGTTGCACCTCGCACTCCCCGCCCGGCGGCACGTCCGGCACGGACAGCTCTCCTTGCGCGATCGCTACATGATCCCTGTATAGCGTCCACTCCGCCTGCAGATGGTCCAGGCTTCGCATATCATAGCGGTTAGCGACCGCGATAAGGCCTTTTGACAGATCGACGGCTTGCACCTTGACCGGCTCAATCGCCTTCTTGTACTCCAGCAGCGCCGGCTTGATCGTTCTGTCCGGGAACAGAAGCCCGTCGATGCAGAAGTGACCGCTGTGCGGCTCGTCGCCATAATCTCCTCCGTACGCATAGTCTGCGCGTCCGTCTCTGTCGGTCCTCCGCAGTCCCTGATCCGCCCATTCCCAGATCAGACCGCCCAGCAGCCGGGGATAGGCGTACACCGTCTCCCAATATTCCTTCTGATTGCCGAGCGAATTGCCCATCGCATGCCCGAATTCGACCATCAGGTAAGGGCGTGGGTCCTCCTTCTTTCCTTCCTCGATCAGCATATCGACCGATGGGTACATCGAGCTGACGATATCGACAGACTCCGCTTCATATGCCCTTTCATAGTGGACCGGACGCGTCGGGTCGGCAGCGCGAACCCAGTCGGCCATCGCCTCATGGTTGCAGCCGTAGCCGGATTCATTGCCCAGCGACCAGACGATAACGGACGGGTGGTTCTTGTCCCGTTCCACGAGCCGGGCGATCCGGTCAAGGTACGGCGCTCGCCACGCCGGATCGTTCGACAGCCGGCTCTCGTCGCCGCCGGCCAACACAAAGCCGTGCGTCTCGAGATCCGCTTCGTCGATCACGTACAAGCCGTACCGGTCGCATAGATCCAGCCACCGCTTGTCATTCGGATAATGCGACGTGCGAACGGCGTTGATATTGTGCTGCTTCATCAGCCTAATATCCTGGAGCATCGACTCGCGCGTGACGACGAATCCAAGCTCGGGATCGAACTCGTTGCGGTTCACGCCCTTGAGGATCACGGGAGCTCCGTTCACCAGAAGCCGTCCTTCGCAAATCTCAAGCTCGCGGAAGCCGACCGCCACCCGCCTCACCTCCGTCACTTGACCCTCCGGGCCTGTGTTTAGAAGCAGCAGCGTATACAAGACGGGCTCTTCGGCCGACCAGCCCCGCACGTCGGAGATCCGGAGGGTCGTCCTTGCTTTCATTACTCCACCCTCCTCCTTCTGGAAGGATTCCCGGAGAATCAGTCCGTCATAGCGCACGGCTCCCGATTCATCCATCAGCAGCAGCTTCACGGCAGGGAAGTCCTCTCCGGTCTGGACTGGAATCCCTCTGCAAGCCAGCTTGAGCTCGATATCCAGCTCGCCTCCGCCATGGCCGTCGAGACGGGTTCGGACCGCAGCGTCGGCCAGATGCGTGTTCGGCAGGGAGACCAGATACACATCCCGGAAGATGCCGCTCATTCTCCATTTATCCTGATCCTCCAGATAACTGCCGGCGCACCACTGATAGACGCGGACCGCTATATGATTATCTCCTTCCCGAAGGAATCGCGTCACATCGAACTCATGGGGATAATGGCTTCCTTGCCCGTAACCGGCCAGCTCGCCATTCACCCATACATGAAAAGCCGCATCGACGCCCTCGAAGACAAGCCTTGTCCGGCGCCCCTGCCAGCCCTCCTGTAGATGGAAAGTACGCCTGTAGCAGCCGGTCGGATTGGCCTGCGGGATATGCGGCGGGTCTACAGGAAACGGGTACGGGCAGCTGGAATACTGCGGTATGCCGTAGCCGTGAAGCTGCCAGTTGGATGGTACGGGGATGGTAGGCCAGTCCTTGACTGCATAGTCTGGCTGTTCGAAGCCCTCAGGCGTCTCAGCGGGGATCGCCGCATAGCTGAAGGACCAGCGGCCATTGAGCAATACAAAGTAAGGCGAAGCCCCCCGCTCATCCTCCTGCGCCGTTCGAATGTCTGCGTAGGGAATGGACAGCGCGTGAGGAGGCTCTACATGCCTCCCTAGCATCTCTAGATGCTTCCAATCCTCCGGTATGCCCGGCCTTCCTGTCCCGGGTCCGGTCTGCGGGCATGCTGGGGAAACGCTTTCTTCCCGATATATGGGTACCTCATTAGTCACGAAACGCTCCTCCTTGTCATGGTTCTCCTGCGCGCCAGCAGGTAGAGCTGGCCCGCCGATGAACTTCATGCTAATTGTTCAAAGAGGCAATAACAATGGGGGGAAACGGCTATGTTCTCCCCCTCCCCGTTCAATTTCTCGGCAAGCCCAAGAAATTCCTGGTATAGGGTTAGCTTCATTAATTTCCCATCAGAGTGAGGTGGATCACACTTTTAATCTTGGAAAGTTGGTAAAGTAAAAAGGGTAAACGATCAATTGGAGGCGATCTCATGTTTTGTTATCAATGCGAACAAACACCCAAGGGCGGATGCAAGGTCATCGGCGTATGCGGGAAGGACGAGACGATAGCCAGTTTGCAGGACACGATGATCTTCGCTCTCAAAGGAATCGCCGCTTATGCGACGCATGCCAGGCAGCTTGGCTACACCGATCCTGACGTGGATCGCATCACCCATGAAGCCTTGTATATGACGCTGACCAACTCTAACTTTAACGTACAGGAGCATATCGAGATGGCGATGCAGGTCGGGTCGGCCGCCGTCAAGATTATGGATGTGCTCGACCGCGCCCATACGACCCGCTTCGGCATCCCTCAGCCGGTCAAGGTGTCCCAGAACAAAGTGGAAGGCAAGGCCATCGTGATCACCGGACATAACCTGTATGCGCTGGAGGAACTGCTGAAGCAGAGCGAGGGCACGGGCATTAACATCTACACCCACTCTGAGATGCTCCCGGCGCATGGCTATCCGCAGCTCAAGAAATATGCCCACTTGAAGGGAAATATCGGGAAAGCGTGGTATGATCAGCGCAGATTGTTCGAGCAATTCCCGGGGGCTATTCTGGCGACCACGAACTGTGTGATGCCGATCAAGGGAACCTATGCGGACCGTTTCTTCTCCTACGAGGTCGCCGGTCTGGAGGGGGTAACGAAGATAACGGACGACGACTTCTCCCCGCTCATCGAGAAAGCACTGTCTTTGCCGGACGCGCATCTGGACTCCGAGCAGACGTTGACCACAGGCTACCATCACGAGACGGTAATCGGGCTCGCCCCCGAAATCATTCAAGCGGTCAAGGACGGAAAGATCAAGCGCTTTTTCGTTATCGCGGGCTGTGATGCGCCCGGCAAGGATGGCGAGTATTATCGCGAGCTGGCGACCTCCTTGCCGAATGACACGGTCATTCTGACAACCTCCTGCGGAAAATTCCGCTTCAATGATGTCGAGTACGGAACAGTCGCCGATACGGGCATTCCCCGGTACATCGATCTCGGACAGTGCAATAATTCGGGCTCAACGGTCAAAATAGCGCTGGCGCTGGCCGATGCGTTCGGATGCACGGTAAACGAGCTCCCGGTAAGCATCGTGCTGTCCTGGTTTGAGCAAAAGGCGGTCGCTATCCTGCTCGGATTGTTCAGTCTGGGCATTCAGGATATCCGGATCGGGCCCAAGCCGCCGGAGTTCATCTCCCAAGGCGTGCTCGACGTGCTGGTGCAAAACTTCGGCTTGAAGCTGACCGGCAACGCGCAGGAGGATATGGCCGCGATGCTGGCCTAGATTAGATAAGAAAGCGGCGGTCCGGATGCTTGCGCATCGGCCGCCGCTTCTTAGGTTAGGCAGATCTCTGAATAGGACTAGCCTGTCTTTGCCTTAATCGTCGTCAAGCTTGTACGGAGCCCGTTTCGCGGCCAAGCGGCCGCTTCTTCTTCGGGACAAAGGCGAGCATGAAGATGGTACTGAGAATACATACCGTACCGAGCCATTCCTCCCAGCCAAATGCAAGCTGAAGCCAGGCTACGGAAAGGAAGGCCGCGGTCAGCGGCTCAAACGTAGCCAGGACGCTGGTTTCGGAGGCCGATATATAAGTCAGGCTTTCCAGGTAGCAGCAAAAAGAGATCAGCGTACCGAAAAGAACAACAAACAGGACTGACCCGACCAAGGGCAGCGACCACTCTCCCTGAAAGCTCCAAGGGGGGTGGACAAAGCTGATCGCGATCCCTCCCAGCAGCATACCCCAGCCCACGACCACCGTCGAGCCCCATCGCGCCAGCAGCCGCTGAGGCTGCAGCGTATAGATGACGAGTGCGACCGCCGATCCGATCCCCCAAAGAAACGCAGGCCAGGAAATGGACAAGCTGTTGGTTTGGCCATGCGTGACGAGCAGATAAGTGCCTGCGAAGGATAAACAGACCGCCACCAGCTCCTTGATCGTAGGCCATCGTTTGCCGCGTATAGCCAAATAACATGAAATAAGTACAGGAGACAGACATTGGAGCACCGTGGCCGTAGCGGCGTTAGAGTGCTCGATCGCGCTGAAAAACGTGTATTGGACGGCTACCATGCCGAAGATACTGAACAATAGAAGGCTTACCGCATCCCGCTTGCTGCTCCAGACCCCCCAGACGCGGCGCTTTTCTTTGAAGAAAGCGAACCCGAGCAGCAGCGCGCCCGCCAGCAAGAGACGCACGTCGACCAGCCATGCGGTATTCACGCTGTGTCTTTCAAACAAATACTGGACGACGGTACCCGATATTCCCCACAAGCCTGCCGCTGCAAGCACAAGAATAATTCCCTTGATACGTGACCTTGTTGGTGGATGACTCATAGCATACTCCTTATCGATAGCTATACGGCCAGACGTTCCTGACTCCAAACTACCACCGTACTATATCACATCCCGATCAGGAGGTCACTACGCAGAGGAACGGCCCCTATCATGGGGCTTGCAACAATAGACCGTGCAGCACCGTTTGTTAGGAAAAGGGGGAATGACTATGAAGAGAAGCATGTCCATTTTCGTTCTGTGCCTTGCGGTCTTGATGACCGGATGGCTGGGCATGGTGCCGTCGGCGGCTCATGCCTGTTCTTGCGCTGCGCCGGGATCCGCCCAGAAGCAGGTAGAGGATGAACTGACGCGAAAATCCGCCATGTTCGCAGGACTTGTGAGTCAGGTCAAGCAGCCTGCGTGGAAAATCAGCATGTCGTCGGCAGACAAGGTGAAAGTAACCTTTGAGGTGTCTACCGTTTGGAAGGGAGAGCTGGGAAAAACGGTGGAGGTCTACACGGCGAGAAGCTCGGCGAGCTGCGGGTATGAAAATTTTGAGGAGGGCAAGTCGTATATCGTCTCCGCCTATCTACAAGAGGGTCAGCTGGAGACGAATATATGCGACTTGACCAAACCGCTTGCATCAGCAAGCGAGGAGGTCGCTATTCTGGGAGACGGCTATCCGCCAACTCCGAACCAGGCGGCTGTAGGCGGCGGCGCGGCATCCATAGCAGCCATCCTGGCAGCTGCGGCAGCGCTAATCGCGGTCTCCGCGGTAATCATCATCAGGCTTCGCCGGTCGAAACGGTAGTCCCTTCCGAATTTCCCCACTCATCCCAGGAGCCTTCATACGGACGCACATCGGGATAGCCCATCAGTCTCAGGACGAAGTAGGCGTGGGCGCCACGTTGATTGGACTGACAATAAGGGATGACGGTAAGCTGGGGATCCGCTCCCAGCTCTTCGAGCTCGCGCTTCAGTTCCGCGTATGCCTTGAACCTTACGACGCCCTGCGGATCGGCCGGACCCAGCGATTCCTTCCATTCCTTATGAACCGCTCCCGGGATGTGGCCAGCTTTGCGATTGTCCCGCGCATCCTGGCCGGTGTATTCCCCGGCCGAACGGGCGTCCAGCAGCAGGCTGTTCGGAACCCCGACCTGGAGACTCTCCCGGGTAGCGACCAACCGGGCGTCAGGGCTGACGGCAAGGGTGCCCGGCCGGACGTCCGGCGCTTCGGTGGAGACATGCTTTCCTGCTGCCGTCCAAGCGGTATACCCGCCGTTCAGCAGCTTCACGCGATCGCGGAAGCCCACATACTCCAGCACGTAGAACAGGCGAGTCGCCAACACCCCTTGGCCGTCGTCATAGACGACGATTGTACTGCCTATGTCCACCCCGCTTTGCTCCAGCGCTTGCCTGATCGCGTCCTCCGAGGCAAACGTATGCCCGTAGGCATCCTTCAACACTTTGACATCAAATTGAACAGCGCCGGGAATATGTCCTTCCTCGTACCCCTTGGCCCTCGCGTCCAACAGAACGACCCCCGGCGCAGCCCGGTTTTCGTCTAACCAGTCTATATCCGCTAGCAGATGTCCTTGTGGATATTCGAATTCGTAAGCTGTAGCATCGGTTACCATAGCTTTTCCTCCTTCATTGCGCTCTTGCATGAGGCTTGAGACCCAGATTTTCCCGCAGCGTCGTACCGGCATACGAGGTCGGAAACAAGCCTCTTCGCTGCAGCTCCGGGACGACGCCAGTCAGGAAAGCCTCAGCTCCGCCTGACGCCAGCTGCGGCATCACATTGAAGCCGTCCGCTGCGCCGTTCAGAAACCATTCCTCCATCACATCCGCGATCTGCTGCGGCGTTCCGGCAACCCTCAGCTGACCGCTTCCCACCCAGTATTTGTCAAGAAATTCGCGGATCGTCAGCGTTTTATGATCGACGATTTTTTTGACCATCTTATGAAAGGACTGGTAGGCATTGACGTGCTCCGGCTCCGGCAGCTTGGGAAACGGGTCATCCAACCCATAGACGGAAAAGTCGATACCTAGCAGGTTGGACAACGACATCACCGAACGCTCTATCGGACCCAGCCTGCGCAGCTCGCCGGCCTTCTCAAGCGCCTCCTCCTCGGTGGCCCCGACAATGACGAGAAGGCCCGGCAGAATATGAAGGCTCTCGGGAGACCTTCCCTCTGCAGCCGTTCTTGACTTGATGTCGCGGTAGAACTGCTGGGCATCCTCAAGCGTAGGCTGGACGGTGAAAATAACCTCGGCAAACCGGGCTGCCAGCGCTTTTCCTTCGTCGGACGCTCCTGCCTGCACAAGCAGAGGCCTGCCTTGCGGCGGACGCATAATGTTAAGCGCCCCGCGTACGGAATAATACGCGCCTTTATGATGAATGTCATGAACCTTCCCCGCATCCGCATAGATGCCTGCTTCTTTATCCTGCACCAGCGCGTCCTCTTCCCAGCTATCCCATAATTTCTGGACAACCTCTGTGAATTCCCTGGCCCGTTCATAACGTTCCTTATGCGGAGGTAGCTGTTCCAGACCAAAGTTGAAGGCCGTCCGCTCCACCCCTGTCGTTACAATATTCCATCCGGCTCTCCCGCCGCTAATATGATCCAGAGAGGCAAACTGTCTGGCTACATTATACGGTTCATTGAAGGTGGTGGATACCGTCGCGATCAGGCCGATTCGTTCGGTCACTGTTGCTATGGAAGATAACAAGGTCAGCGGCTCGAAGCCAAAGATAGGACCATGCTGAACGGCCTTTGCTTCGATGGACAGCCCGTCCGCGATGAACAGCGAATCGATCCGAGCCGCCTCCGCTTTTTGCGCCAATCGGTGAATGTATTTAATATCATGGATTTCATCCAGCCTTGCACTTGAGTGGCGCCAAGCCCCCCGATGAGACCCTCCGTTTTGCAGAACCAAGTTCAATATCATTCTTCGGTTGTGTTCGCCCATATTCATCACCTTTTCGATTGATAGATATCAGCGCATAGAGGTGTCTCCTTTGCTTCATTTTATTGTACTCAGTTCCATGGATTTTGTAAACTATTCTTACTTGTTTACTTGGGATTGGGCGTGTACTTCTTCAATCCTATAACTCGCCATGCCCCCGTTGATACGTAAGCGTCAATTGAAACCGAAAAGATTGATTTGGAAAGTTGTTATTGCTGCTCAAATAATTACAGAGCAGCCGCGTCAATTGGTGATGTTCGGAAAGCTGCTAAATCCGCTTTCCGGCCAAAGATCCCCCAATTTTCTTCGGGGACTTCGTGAATGATGATATAGACGGGGATGGGATCAGAAGTGCCGAGCTGCCGTCCGAAAATGGTGGTAGCTCCTTCGACCAGCCTCATTTTGACGTCGCTGTCTAAACCGCCCTCAATGACGAAGATCTGCACGCTGACAACATTCGTTGTCGCTTCTTCTTCTCCCATAAAGACGGTATCCTGATCGTAAAGTTTAAAATAGGTCCAAACCGTACTTTTGACGAAGGGTGACTTTGGCAAGGTTTCGCATTCAAGCGCAAAATCTGTAAGTTCTCCGACAATTGATCGCCGCGCCTTCAAATCGAACGCAGCTTCAGGTGCGTGAACAATAATCAATGGCATTGTATTTCCTTTCCTTAGACATATTAGGAGGCCGCCGCATCTCCACGCAGCGGCCTCTGACAACTAGAAGGAAGGTGTTTTGCGGCCCTTACTAGCGATCAGATGTTCTGACCACCCGAGACCTCGATTCTCTGCGCATTAACCCAGCGATTGTCGGAACCGAGTAAGCTGGCGACTGCGGGACCAATGTCGTCGGGTACGCCGACACGACCAAGGGCAACCATCGCGGCAAATGCGTCGTTGTAAGCAGGCGTGTCACGTACAGCACCGCCTAGAAAATCGGTTTCGATTGCACCTGGTGCAATGGTATTAGCGGTGATACCGCGATGACCGAGTTCTTTGGCCATATAGATGGTTAGAATCTCGACCGCTCCCTTCGCCGCAGAGTAGGCGGAGAATCCGGGATAAGATACACGAGTGAGACCTGATGAGAAATTCACAATACGGCCACCATCTGCAAGAAGCGGCAGAAGGGTCTGAGTCAAGAAAAACACGCCCTTGACGTGCACATTGAACAAGCCGTCGAACTGAGCTTCTGTTGTTTCGGCGAAATCTATCATTTCTCCGTGGCCGGCATTGTTCACCAGATGATGGAAAGTGGCGCTATTCCAAGTAGAATGCAAGGTCGAACGGACTGTATTGGCAAAGGCCGCAAAGCTGGCGATGTTTCCAACATCGAGTTGTAGAGCGACTGCTTTTCGCCCCAAAGCTTCGATTTCAGTAACAACAGACTTTGCTTCTTCTGCTTGGCTGCGATAGGTCAGGATGACATCACCGCCATGACGCGCAATACTAATGGCAGTATTGCGACCAAGTCCGCGGCTGCCGCCAGTAACGATTGAGATAGTTGTCATTGTAACTTCATCCTTTCAAAAATGATTATTAATTACACTGTTATCATAAGAGATAAAGTTTACTTGAAGTCAAGGCTTTTTTTCTGAAATAATAAGTGTATACTTGAACAGAGGAATTCTTTGTTTTAATCATATTTATACCATTATCCACAGCAAAAATACGGCTAATTTAATTAGAAAAGTTAAGGAATTATTTAAAGTGTACTTTAACACAAGGAGATGAAGGTTTATTTATGTTGACAATAAAAGAAGTAACTGAATTGACAGGAATAGCGGCTCCCACACTTCGATATTACGAAAAGGAGGGGCTGCTTCCACATGTGAAGAGAAATGAAAGTGGGAAGCGGTTATATGACGAAGAAGATTTAAGCTGGATACACTTTGTTACTGCACTTCGGGCAACAGGAATGCCGATTGCCCAAATTCAGAAGTATGTATACTTGTATAAAGAAGGGGACTCGACGATTTCGGAACGAAAAAGGATGATGCTTCATCATAAAAAAGAAATTGAGAAGAGTATAAGGGAACTATATTTTAATTTGGACAAAATAAACTATAAACTTGCTCTATATGATGTATTAGAATCACAGATTGAACGGACTAGCATAAAAATTTGAAGGCTCCCAGCCGGTGTTCCGACGGAGAGCCTTGACGTCATTTCCTTGTTTATTTTAAGCGGACTAAGGATATACGCTGTGTGTATCGCTGCCGAAATGAAGCGTCTTCAGCGGCGTCATAGACTCCTTCGGGACATAATAATGGAAGGGATTATCGTCGATAACGCCCAGCAGCTGCCTGCGTATCGGAGATGCGCCCTCCAGCAGGCGCTCCGAAGCGGCATGATAATCGATCGGGCGCATCCAGATAGGACTGTAGCCGAAGAACAACTGACGCCGTGTGAAATCAGAGTGGTTAGGTGCACCGGAGTGCCACAGGTTCTGGGCAAATACGAAGACATCCCCCGGCTTGCCGCAAACTTGAATCTCATCGCCCAGCTGACCGTCTACATTCGTATGCTCCGGCACGAACGCCCGGTTATGACTGCCCGGAATGACTTTGGTATTCCCTCTGTTCGGCTCCGACATATCGCTCAGAATATAGCAGGCCTTGATATAATAAGTCGAAGTCAAGCCGTGTATGCTTGGAAACTGAGGATGAGGCCCGTCCTGATGCCAGTTAATGAAGCTGTTGGTCTCCGTCTTGACATTGTCCGGATTGGGCTTGCGGATAGTCAGATGCGAGATATGCAGCTGAATATTATAGCCCAGCAAATTGACAATCAGCGGCAAGATCGTCGGATCATCGATCAGCGAAGCAATCTCGGGATGCCGTTCGACGGAGTTATATATATTGTGAGCCAGGCTATCCGGCTCGGCCTCGAGCAATTCGTCTATCGCCATGTTGAGGCGGTCCACCTTCTCCTGCGGCAATACCCCAGGCAAGATCAAGTAGCCTTGTTCGTGGAATTGCTCCATCCACTTCCCGATCTGTTCCTTCGCCGCCTCGCTTATTGTCCCTGTGTCCGATAACTTCATGTTTTTCCTCCCTTTCCATCCTCTGATAAAGCGCCAGTACGTATCCCCCTACTTCTTGCCGAATCCGAGCTCGGCCAGCTGCTTCATGCCCTCATCCAGATAAACCTTGTAATTCATGGACGTTTCCAGCGTCTTGATAAAGGCATCGTACTCGCTAAGCGGTCGCTTGCCATAGACGAACTTCGCCAGTTCTTCGTCGATGAAGCGCGTGGCGTCCGCGCTGTTGTAGCCGGTCGGATTATCGACGAATCCGTTAAGTGTCTTAATACGAGGCTGATTGTTGGCGAACTCGATGTAGGGAGCCTGCTGGGCAAATTTCACGAACAAGTATTCCATCTCGGGCCGCCCCGTGAACTGGTACAGCCAGGAATAGTTCATCTCCTTGGCCATCAGCTCGGTGGGCACGATCTTGCCGTTCTCTTCGTTGTAATGCTTGCCCTTGATGCCGAATTGGACAAGCGCGGAGCCTGTGTCCTTCGTCGAAACATAGTTCAACAGCTCGATGACTTTAGTGAGCTTCTCGGGATTTTTCTCCAGGCCTTTGGGGATGGCATACATGCCCGACGCCGCTCCGATATCGTATGCCCCTTCGAACTGACCGCCCGGACCTTTCAATGCGGGAAGCTGGATCCATTCGGCATCGGCGTTTACAGCTTTGATCTGAGCGACAAACTCGTCCTTGGTTACGTTCGGCCAGTCGATCCACATAATGCCCGCCTGACCTTTAATCCCCTTCTGCTGATACTGCGGCGTACTGTTGATCGAAAGCAGCTCGGGGTCGACGGCTCCGGAATCGACAACTTGTTTGATAAAGGCGAGCGCGTCCTTGAAGGCAGGGTCGTAGAAAGAGTTGACGACCTTGCCGTCCTTCTCGTAAAAGTTGCCCGGCCCCCCTACACCGAAGGCGCCAAAGATCGGCGAGAAAGCAGCCAGCTTGCCGCCGGTTATGCCAAACGTATCCTTCTTCCCGTTGCCATCCGGATCTTTCTCCGTAAACGCTTTGGCCGCTTCAAGCAGCTCTTCGATTGTTTTCGGGGGCTGCAGTCCTACTTTATCCAGCCAATCCTTGCGTATCCAGAAGGTATTGTATGGAATATTTGGCGCCTTGGCTATCGCATAAAATTTATTGTTCAGGCTGCCTTTTTTTATACTATCTTCCCCGATGAAGTCCAGTGTGGGCCTTAGCTTGTCTTTATAGGCGGATAGATCGAGCAGCAGCCCCTGCTCCGCGTACTGCTTCAGCTGGGCGCGGTCCAAAGCGAACAAGTCCGGGAAGTTACCGGAGGCCATCCGTACGTTCAGCTGGTTTTTATAATCGTCGCCGGAAGCATACACGGTCAGATTCGACTCGATGCCCAGCGCTTTGTCCAGCTCCTGCTTGATCTGATCCTGATCGGGTGCAGGCAGTCCGTTTCCGGTCGAAATAATGTCCAGCTTCACCGGCTTCGCCGAAGACTTCGGAGCCTCCTGCCCCACGGCCTCTCCAGCGGGTTGGCCGGCCGTCGCTTCCGGCTGCTGTGTGCTGCAGCCGGCCAGTATCGTGCCGCCCAGCAGTACCGTGGTCAGGGCGAGAGAGAAGCTTGCTTTACGGTTCATGTTCATCGAAACCCCTTCTTTCTTCATTATTAGGTCATCAGCTTTTGTCCAATCGCAGATCGTTCAACCTTTGATGGAGCCCAGCAGCATCCCCTTTGTAAAGTGCTTCTGGAGAAACGGGTACACCATAATGATAGGCAAGCTGGCCAATATGACCGACGCCATCTGCATCGTTTCGGTAGGCGTCATGTTATCGACCGATTCCAGCGGTTGCTGGGTCAGCATCAGTATTTCTCGGACCACAACCTGCAGAGGGAATAGCGTGCGGTCCGTGACATACATGATCGCCTGGAAAAATTCATTCCAATGCCCGACCATGTAGAAAAGTCCAACCGTCAGCATCGAAGGTACGGAAAGCGGTACTACGATCTGCCACAGGATGCGGAATTCCCCCGCTCCGTCCATCCGGGCCGACTCGAACAGCTCCTCGGGCAAGCTTTCGAAGAAGCTTTTCATGATCAAAATATTGAAGCTCCAGATGATGTTCGGCACGATCATGGCCCAGACCGAGTCAAGCAGCCCTACCGCCTTGACCACGAGATAGGTCGGGATCAATCCTCCGCTGAACAGCATCGTGAAGACGACCATCATCAGGAACAGGCTTCGGCCGGGTAATTTCTTCCGGCTCAACGGGTATGCCATAAGCGTCGTAAGGAGCAGATTGGCGGCAGTGCCGACGACCGTGATGAAGATCGTCACCAGGAAAGCACGCGGAATATTGGACTCGGTCAGCAGCTTGATGTAAGCGTCAAACGTAATTTTCTTAGGGAGCAGGATGAACCCGCCGTTTTTCAACACCTCGGCGAACGGAGTGATCGATACCGAGACGACGTACAGGAGCGGAAAGATGGCGGACACGGCGGCCAGCGCCAAAATGCAGATGACCACGGCGTTGACAAAGCGGTCCTCGTAGCCTTTTACCATATGTTCTCCCCCCACTTCTTGGCCAGCTGGTTCGACAGAACGACCAGAACCAGTCCGATAGCCGACTTGAACAGTCCGACTGCCGAGGCCAGGCTGAAATTCAGCTGCTGCAGCCCTGTCCGGAATACCCAGGTATCCAAAATATCAGCTACGGGATACACCTGAATGTTGTACAGGATGTAAATCTGATCGAAGCCTGCGTCCATAATATGTCCGAGATTTAGAATGAACAGAAGCACGATGACCGTGCGGATGCCCGGCAGCGTAATATGCCAGATCATGCGGATCCGGCTGGCTCCATCCACACGGGCAGCTTCGTAAAGCGTCGGATCAATGCCTGCGATGGCAGCCAGGTAGATGATCGCACCCCAGCCCAGGTTTTGCCAGATCGCCGATCCAACCAGCAGACTGCGGAAATACTCGGTCGACGTCAGAAACGGGATGGAGCTGCCGCCCCCCTCCACGATCCAGCGGTTGAACAAGCCCGAGCTTTGCCCGAACAAGGCGAGCATAATGCCGTAGATGATGACCCAGGACAAAAAATGCGGCATATACGTCAAGGTTTGCACAAGCGACTTGAACCAGCGAACCCGGCATTCGTTCAGCAGCAGCGCCATCACGATCGGCGGGATCGTACCGAACACCAGCTTATAGATGCTGATCAGCAGCGTGTTCGTCAAGAGCTGACTGAAGTAAGGCGAGCGGTAGAACGTTTCAAAGTGCCGGTACCAGGGATCGGACCATCCGCTTCCCATCACCCCTTCGAGCATGTTGAAATCCTTGAAGGCGATCACGACGCCATACATGGGAACATACTTGAAAATGATGTAATACAGCACACCCGGCAGCAGCATGAGGTAAAATGCCTTGTACTGCCATACCGTCAGTCCCAGCAGCTGTTTCTTGGCCTTGCGGTCGGACTGCCTGGCAGCGATGGCCGCAGCCGATGCTTGCTTCATGCTCTCACCCCTTTTTGATTGCGCTTTCATTTCCTGGTCCCCAGTATAGCAATCCGATGCTTTCGATGAATATACATGAAACCGACAAAACTGTTCGAGTTACGGTTTTTCCTGCGCGGCAGGCTCTTCTCCCCACCGCTCAAAGGGCATCAGAAGGCGGACGAGCGTACCCTTCCCTAGAAGCGATCGAACCTTGAGTCCATACGGACGTCCGTAATGGAGGCGGATTCGTTCATGCACATTGATCATACCCATGCCGGTAAAGGAGTATTTGGACGGCACATCCTTGGGCTTTATCAGCAAGCTCTGCACCATATCCGGACTCATCCCAAGCCCGTCGTCGCAGATCGACAGCCTCAGCATGCCTTGCGCCAAGCGTCCCCGGACATGGATATGCCCTTTTATTTTTTTCGGTACAAGGCCATGGAAGATCGCGTTTTCCACGACGGGCTGAAGCGTAAGCTTCAGCAGCTTGCCTTGAAGAGCGGCTTGATCCACATCGATCGTAAGCTTGAAGACATCCCCGTAGCGCACCCGCTGGATTTGCACATATCTTTGCAGTCCTTCCAGCTCTTCCGCCAGCGTGACGTACTCGGACGATTTGTTAAAGCTGAAGGAGAGCAGCGCTACCAGCGACTTTATCGTTTCCCGTACATCGTCTACTCTTCCTTGACGGGCGAGGCTGCTGATGCAGGCGAGGGTATTGTAAAGGAAGTGGGGGGCGATTTGGCTCTGAAGCATGTTCAGCTCGAATTGCTTCTTCTTCGCCTCCATCTCCTTCGTTTCATTGAGCAGCGTGTGGATGCGCTCCATCATCGCGTTATAGCTGCGGGCCAGCCGGCCGATCTCGTCGGAACGGTCGATCGAAATATGCGAAAGCACGCCCAGATCGCGGACCCGGTCCATCTTGGCCGCCAGCCCTCGGACAGGCTTGGTGAAGTGGCGAGTCATGATCCATGTACTGATAAAAAGCACGACCAGCCAGATCATACCGGCATCCCGGTAATTTTGATACAGCTTCAGCACATTTTGATAAAAAAAGTCCTCCTTTATAAAGCAAATAAGCGACCAGCCGAGCCGGTTGCTCGTCGATTTGATCACGACCAGCGAATTGTCGTTGCCCTGCATCGTCCTTACCCCGATCGGAAGCTCGGCGAGACTTTCCAAAAATTCCGGCTTCAGCTGCGGCAGGAATGTTCCGGGGACGTAAGGCAGCAGCTTGTCCTTCGGATCGGTATACGTAATCACATTATTTTTTCTGGAAATGATCGTAAAGGTCTGGTTGTCGTTCACCAGCAGAGGAGCTACGAGGCCGGTCAGCCGTTCAAGATCGATTTCGACTATGGCGACCCCCTTGGTATGGGATTTGTCCTTATCGGTAACCGGGAGCACGTAGGCGATCGTTGTCCCGGATAGCGGCGAGCTATAAGGCTCGCTGACATTCATGGCTCCGTAGTTGGACAGCGCCAGCCGATACAAGGATTTCAGATGCGGATTGCCTATGATTTCATAGGTGACCTGGTTGTTCGAGAACACCCGTCCGTCTTCGCTGATCAGATACAACGTCCGCGCCACGGAGCTGTTGTAGCTGGCATAGGTTTTTAACGTCTTCAGCGCCTCCTCCTCCTGCCCTTCAAGAAACAAGTCGTCCCGGGTAGAGAGCAGAAGCAGCATATTTTGCACATTGTCGAGATAGGAGTCGATATACTGGTTGGTCCTCCCGATTAGCTGCTGCGCATCGCGAACGACCTGATCGCGGAACAGCGCTTCGGCATCGCGCAGATTGTTCAACGCAAGGGCAATAAACATAATGAAGGTGACGAAGAACAGAAACACGAATTGCTTCGTCGCGATCCCCACACGGTGGTACCTCTTGAGCCAGCCGCTCATCTGCCCTCTCCTCCTTCGTCCCGGGCTTGACCGCCCTGTTGTTTCTTATACTCCGTCGGGGATACACCGGTCCAGCTGCGGAACATCGTGGAGAAATAGCGGTAGCTCGGTATACCTGCGCGCTCCGCCACCTCATAGACCTTCAGATTGGTTTGCTGAAGCAACCGGATAGCCAGCTCCATGCGGAGTCTAGTTATATATTCGTGGACGGATTCGCCGATCTCCTCGCGGAACAGCCGACTGAGGTAATGGGGACTTAAAGCAACCTTGTCGGCCAGCAACTGCAGCGTAACCGGTTCATGGAGATGCTGCTCGATATACTGCTTCGCCTCTTGAATCTCCAGGCGAAGCCTGCTGCGTTGGCTGTTCTTCCGTTCCATACAACGAACCATGGCTTCCACCAAATGACTCAATGTCGCCGCATGCCGGATATCCGACAGCTCGGGATCGGATGCTCCGCCGGAGTCCCATGCCTCGAGGAAATCGCTAACGCCTTCCTTCAGGTCATCGGGCGAATAGCGCAGCTTGAGGCAATTCCGGACAAATTCGGTTTGCAAATAGACAATCAAATCGTCGCTTTCCGCTGCCGAGTAGCGCTGCAAAGGGCCGAGCAGCTGAGCAGACGAAGCCTTATCCATAGCGCTTAGAGGTACCGGCCTGCCGATAAATATCGATTGTGCAGCTTCAGGCTCGTAAAACTTGGCCTCCTGCCAAAGCTTGCTTAAAGCGAAGGCTTGCCGGTACTCCTTGACGTTCGTCAGCGACTCGCTGATCACGCCATAAATAACCGCCTTATTCGGGAGAAAAGGCAAATTAACGTCGAGCGCTTGGTTCAAGCCGCGCACGACAGCCTCCAGCCTGATCCGGAGCTGACTGGCTTGCGGTTCGTCTTCTTGAAAAAACAGAGCATACTCCATGCTGCTCACCGGAAGCCAGGAGAAACCGGGGCTCGCCGAAAGCTCCATCGCCTCCAGGGCCGACTGAATCTCCTGCTCGACAAATACGCGATCCTCTTCGCCGCTTTGCACCTTAATCATGGCCAGCCTCGCCGGCAGCTTCGAGATTAGGCCGCTGCCGATCAGCTCGGAGGCCATCGCCTCGTCTTCGCGGGATCGGTCCTTGAGCAGACGGCCAATAAGCTTGGATTGCTCGCGCCTGCGCTGCTCCAGCGCCGTCCTGCGGTGAGCCCATTCACGCTCGATCGCCTCACGCGCCCGGTTGATCGCCCTCTCCAGCTCGCTTTCATCCAGGGTAACCTTGACCAGATACTCCAGGGCTCCCAGCCTCAGCGCCTCGCGAGCATACTCGAAATCGCTGTGACATGTCAGCAGAATTACCTGCGCAGCGGGAAATTCACGCTTGAGATGCGCGGTAAGCTCAATTCCGTTCATAAGCGGCATCGTAATATCCGTCACGATGACATCAGGCTGGCAATCCCGGCAAAGCCTGAGCGCCTCCAGTCCGTTTTCGGCCTCTCCGGCAAGCACCGCCCCCCAGTCTCCCCATGGAAACGACCTCAGCTCTTGACGGAGCGGCAGTTCATCATCCACTACGATCACATTCAGCCATCTTTTGTACATGCTCGTTTCCTCCTCTTTATGATTTACTTATTTGTAAGCGTTATCAAAATGGGTAATAAGTAAATATACCACGACAAACTTCTTTTCCACTATACATGAAAACGTAAATGGTGTTCAAAATGCGGCGAGGGTTTAGGGCGAGCCATGTCAAAGAACCGTCCGGCTCAATCACCGGACGGTTCTTTAAAAATCCAATGGCCTGGGCATCGCGCCTACGGCCGTACGCTCTCCATCAGTTCGCGGATCTGATCGACGCTTGCCAGCTCGCCGGGGACGATCTGGGCGATACGCCCTTGCTTATCGATCAGAAAAGTCCGCGGGAGGCCGATCAGCCCGTAGCTGTCAGCCGCTTCCCCGCTCGGATCGAGCAGGATCGGGAAGGTCAGCTTATGATCCGAGACGAATCCGGCCGCCGTCCCTCTGGATTCGCCAACATTGACGGCAAGCACCGCCACCCCGGGCAAGTCATCCTCGTATGCTTCATTCATCCGCGGCATCTCGCTGACGCAGGGTCCGCACCAGGATGCCCAGAAATTAAGCATAACCCCCTGTCCCCGGTAGTCGGACAGGGCGACCGCCTCCCCTTCCAGCGTCATGGCGGTAAACTCGGGCGCGGCATCCCCTACCCTCAAGATTCCTTGCTTATCCGTGCGAATCTGCAGCAGCGTATACAGCAGAGCTGCCGCCAGCAGGATAAGGATCGCCGCGTTCAAAGCCGTTCTCGGCCGAATCCTCGCGCCTCTGCTCATGGCACCCGCGCCTGACCCGGTTGACTGCCGCCGAACAGCCGGCTGAATACCGTTTGAAGTCCGTACGGACCATACCTCTCGAGTATGGATGCCGTCGTACCTTGCTCCGCGATGCCGCCGTCCTTCAGGAAGACGACGTGATCGGCCGTCGCCTCGGCGATCTGGAGCTGATGCGTGGAGAACAGCACGGCATGCCCCTCACCCTTGGCGAACCGGACAAGCTCGGCGAACGAATCCATCCAGTAAGGGTCGAGCCCGTTCGTTGGCTCGTCCATCAGCAGCAATGCGGGCTTCGCCAGAAGCGCCTGTGCGAACAGCAGACGCTGGCGCATCCCTTTGGAGAAAGAAGTAACCGGATTGCGCCGAACCTCGCTTAAGCCGACAAGCTCCAGCGTTTCGCTGACGCGGGCTTGCGATACCTTGCGCAAGGAGGCCCAGAAGGACAGCGTTTCTTCCGCCGACAGCCCCTGACCGAACAAGTAGTCGTCCGGCATATAGCCGAGCTGGTCGGCATACCGCCTCCGGTTGTCCGCCCACTGGATGCCGCCCAGGGCGATACTGCCCCTCGTCGGCCGGGTAATCCCGGCAATCATCCGCAGAAGCGTGCTTTTTCCGACGCCGTTGCCGCCGCATAGCGCAAGCGATTGGCCCGAGCGGAGCTGCAGATCGATCGATCCGAGAATGGTTTTTTTTCCGATATCCTTCCCTACACCCTTCACGACTAATACAGGCTTATCCACGGGACCGCCCCCTTTCCCATACGAGATTGGCCCAACCGATGGCCGCAGTTACCCACAGTGCGCAGACCAGCAGAAACAGCCCGCTGCCGGATGGCTTCGAGATCCACCCGACCCATTGATAATACTCGGGACCGAGAGCCGCCCCTCCGCCAAGCTTGATGACGACGAACAGGCGGACGAGCTCAGCCGGGTTGAGGAAGGTAAGCGCCACCAGGACTGGCTTAATCCATACATAAGGCAGCAGGCCAAGCAGCGCGATGAGCAAGGTAGGCCAGCCGATAATGGCGAAAAACCAGATCGCGACGCCAAGCGTCAAGGCTTGCCAGCGATTTTTGGCTATCGTGCCAATCACGAGCGCGATCGAGAGGAATAAGAGTATGAGTCCGAACGAAAACGCCAGAAACATCCCGAAGGTCCGGCTATCCAGACCTCTTCCCGTCAAGGAGCCGACGACCCCGGTCAGTCCGTAGCCGAAGGTGACGATGGTGATCAGCACAGCCGTAAGCCCCACATACTTGCCGACGATAAAAGAGAATGTACTAAGAGGGTAAGTCGAAAGCAGCTGCCAGCTTCCCTCTTCCTTCTCCGCCGTGAGCGAAAAAGAGCCTAGCAGCAGCGTCATTAGCGGTAATAGGTACAAAATCAGGTTCAGCATTGACGAAGTTGTGCTGGAATATCCCTGCACGAACCTCTGGGCATTGATCAGCAGCAGGGACAAGCTGAATAGAGCAAAAAGGGCCATAAACGAGTAGGCCCATGGATTGCGAAATCCGATCTTAATTTCTCTTAAAGCGATGTGCAGCAGATTCATTTGCCGTGCATCCCTTTGTCATCCGTCTTCGCCGCGCCGCCGCTCTCCGCCCCATGGCCGTGAGAGTGAGAGTCCATCGCGCCCTTGCTCTGCTCCCAAGTGTGGGTGGCGAGCTCTGCTGCGGTCATCACCTTGCCTTTTTTCTGCGTATCGACGAACTTCTGAGCCTCGGCTTTGTCCTTGAAGGTATAGATTCCGTAGGCCATCGGAGTCTTAAATGAGGCGTCATACACATAAGTCGCCTGGTCAAACGCAATCCAGTCCTTGTTGTTATAGTCGCGCACATACTGGGCGCCGATAGCTGCCGTGCTGTTCTTTTGCTTCCATTCGTTCATGCAGCCCAGGTCGTCAAACTTGTAGTTTTTGCCGTCCGTTGTTGTCAGCTGAGTGGCAAAGGCATCGTCCTTCACCTGCATGTTGCAGATCGCGCACTTATCGACGGCTTCATTGATGGCAAGCGCCGGGAATTTTTCCTTTGCCCCGCAACCTGCCAAGATCACGACCAGAAAAAACGCGGTAATAAACAGCTTTACTTGTCTACTCATCTTCTTCTAACCCCCAGATAATAGGTTGTGAATATGGAGCTTGCCAACAAAAACAGCCCTATGGCAAGCGTACCGGCCGGAGCGGGTCCCCTGCTTGCTTCCCCAGACGGGGCATTCACGGCAGGCGACATCCGCGGCGCAACGTCGACCGACCATTGCTCTTGTCCCGACGTAAACATACTTTCCAGGAAGAGCATCCCCGGCGACTGGAAAAAAAGCTGAAAGGCGGGCACGGCCGAGGTCAGACGCTCAAAAAAAGGATTCATGGCGTATTCCAGCTCGCTGACGCCATCGCCGTTCGTATCGAGGCCTTTAAACGCTTCCCAGTAGTTTCCGGTGAATACATTGTCCTCGCTCTCGTTCGCCTGAGACTCGATGACGTTCCCGATGAAGCGGTTGCCAGTGAAGCGGTTTCCTTCCGATTCCAGAAACTGGACGCCTACAAAATTTCTCAGTACGTCATTATTCCCGAATTCATTGCGATGAGACTGCTCGATGAAAAGGCCGACCCGGTTTCCTTCCACCTTATTGCCGGCGATCCGGGACGTTTCTACATCGAAGAACAGCAGCCCCTGCGAATTCACGCTTTCGCTTTGCTTCATGAACGTATTGTCCGTCACTTCGGCGTCCTTAACCCCCATCACCATCGCACCGGTAATGTTGTACGCCCCCCGGTTGCCGCGTACCACCGTTCCGTCCGTGTACATAAGATGGATGCCGTAGCGGGAATGCTCCACATAGTTGTTCTCCACCAGGTTGCGGTGACTGCTTTCCAGATAAATGCCATCGTTCATCCCTGCAATGTCGTTGTCATGTATCCGATTTTGATGAGAGTTATACAGATCGATCCCGTTGCGCTTGTCCGAAGCCATCCTCGAATTTGCTCCTGACGGGTCTTCTCCTTCACCTAGCCTGCGGACGGTCGTTTGCCGAATTTCGTTGCGCTCATTATCCCGAAGCACGATGCCGAAAGCCACCGTGCGGACGGTCAGCTCTTCAAGCAGGGTGCCGCTGCCCGTAACGAGCAAGGCTGCTGTTTCATCCCCGGCGTTCTGCTCCAGAACGACACCGCGGAGTTGAACGTTGTCGGCTTGGATATGCAAGGCCGGCTCCGGGCCGTCACCCTGGATGAGAACCTCACCCCGGGCTTCCACCCGAATGGACTTGCCGATCGTCGAGCCGCCCGCATACCGGCCTGCCTGGAGAATGAGAGTGCCTCCCTCCGGCGTGGCGTCGATGAGCTTCTGCAAGCCAGGCGAGGAAGCCGTCTGCGGTGCGGGCTGAGCAAAGGCCGCTCCTGCTGGCAACCACAGGCACCATAGGCACCACAGGCACAGGAAGACCCAGCCTGACAGGCGGAGCCAGCGAATCAGATCATTCACGGCATCACTCCCCTTCCTTTTCTTTACCGATTGTCTCCCTTTTATTCTAGACAATTATAACCGGATTCATATGACCCGATCGGGCTATTCCGAGTAAGATTGTGTGAACATTATCCGATAGAACCGTCTATTCCCCCTGCTGACCGGTGGCAGCTCTTCCCTCGCCAAGCAGCTTGGCCGTAAGGGTACCGATAAGCAGCGACCAGACGGCGGCCGAGACGCCCCAAACCTGGACATTCGAGATGGCGATCACAAACGAAAATAACACCGAAAACCGATAGGAAGATTCGGCAAATGCCGATCTCATGCTGCTCAACAGCACCCCGAGGAGAGAAAAACCGGTGATGATCACAATGAACGACTTCGGAACCAGCTCGATGACGGCGATCGCCTTCCAGGCAAACAAACCGAATAATGCGACAAGTACGCCAGACACTACGGCAGCCCGGTAACGTTCTTCCTTGATCCCTGCCTCCTCGCTGCTGCATAAGGTCGTCATCATCCCTCCGATGTTTACCGAATGACCGCCGAACAAACTCACAAACGCGGTCCCTAGACCGGATATGGCAATGAGCTTGTTGAACGGCGCTTGAAAGCCATTTTTTTTCAGCGCGGCCAGCGCGACCGCCACATCATTGCTCAGAATAAGCACAGCGATCGGAACCGCGAGCGAGAAGAAGCCGTTGACGGTGAACTCCGGTACAACCAACTGCGGAAGCGTAAAGCCCGACGTCTGCAAGGCGGGAAAATCATGCTCCAGCAGCAGTCCGGCGATCCCGAACACGAGTACGCCCAGCAGGGGCGGGATGATGCGTGAGATTTTCGGAACAAGAAAGAAGCCTATAACAGCCAGACCTCCTGAGATTGGGGACTGCTGGAGAGCTGGAATCATATCGACCGCATAATGCAGGATCATCCCCGCCAGCATCGCATCCAGCAATGGCCTCGGAATCCACTGGAACACCTTCGTCAATAAACCGGAGAAGCCCAGTATGGCGATCAGGCAGCCAGCCATAAGAAAGCTTCCGGCAAGCTCGCTAAGTGAATAATGGGCTGCGGCTGTGCTTAGGAAAGCGGCAGCTGTTATCGAGTGGGCTCCCGCCATCGGTATTCTATAGAAAAGCGACAACAGGAGATTCAATAGGCCGCCGACGAAGTAGACGACAAACAGCCAGGAGATCAGTTCGGGACGCGAGAGCCCTGCGGCCTCTGCCGAGCTGATGATTAAGACGGCGCCTCCCGTGCAAGCCATAAGAGCCGATAAGGTCCCGGCTGCAACGTTTTTAGCGTTTAGCATAAGCTCATTCCTTTATCCTCAAAGATTCGTATTGTGTTCCGCCTATGTTAAGATAGTTAACGAAGAACCTTCCCCTACCAAAACAAGCCGGAGGATGAACGATGATGTGGAAGCCCGACCGCGAGAGCGGAGTGCCGCTCTATCAGCAAATCGCGGATGATCTAGAAAAAAGGATAGCTTACGGCGAGTTTCCGCCCGGAAGCCTGCTTCCGTCCGAACGAAAACTGGCCGACCAGCTCGGCGTCAACCGCAGCACCGTGATTCTCGCTTATTCCGAGCTTCGCTCCTTAGGTATCATTGAAAGTCAGATGGGGAGCGGGACTCGGGTCAGTAAATTCAAATGGGGCGTAACTACGAAGCATACGCCGAACTGGCACCGCTATGTGGAAGGTGGCAGCTTCCTGCCCAATCTGGCCTTCCTTCGCCGGATTCGTGAAGCGCTGCTGGCCGATAATCGGCTGATCGACTTCGCCAGCGGGGAGTTAAGCGCCGACCTGTCCCCGGTGGCAGAGCTCAACCGGCTTATTCTAGAGCATCCTTATACCGAGCATCTCGGGTATGACAATCCCCAAGGGCTTGTCCAGCTCCGGAAGGCGCTTGTCGGATTTTTAAGTCATTATCGTAACATTCAAACGACCGATTCGTCCATTCTGATTACGTCAGGCTCCCAGCAGTCGTTATACTTAATAACCCAATGTTTGTTGGCGCCCGGCGATGCGGTGGCGATCGAGGATCCTTCGTACTGTTATTCCCTGCCTATGTTCCAATCTGCCGGGCTCCGCTTGTTCCGGTTGCCGGTCGACGATAAAGGAATACGTCCCGACGACATTCGTATGCTGTACAGGAAGCACCGGATCAAAATGGTGTTCGTTAACCCGAACTTCCAAAATCCAACGGGAACGGTGCTCGATCCCGAGCGGCGCAGGGAGCTGCTGGAGGTGGCTAGCGAGCTCGGGCTCCCCCTGGTCGAGGATGATCCGTTCGGCTTGACCGCTTACGACGGACTCCCGCCCCTGCCGCTCAAATCGATGGACACGGTCGGATCGGTGCTGTATATCGGCTCTTTCTCCAAAATCGCAGCCTCCGGCCTGAGGGTAGGCTGGATGGTGGCGCCGAATCCCGTCGTCGAACGGTTAGCCGACGCCCGGCAGCAGATGGATTTCGGCCTGAGCGTCATTCCTCAGAGGCTGGCTGCCCATTTCCTGAAATCCCCTTATATACAGCCGCATCTGGACCGCCTTCAGATGAATCTTCAACTCAAGAGGGACTTGGTTATGGAGGCGCTTCACCGCGAACTGCCTGAACTGGTTACGTTTACGGGCCCCCAAGGAGGCCTGCACCTATGGTGCAGAATCAACGCCCAGGTTCAGGATCATCGGCTGCTGGAAGAAGCGATCCGGCACGGGGTTGTCTTCGTCCCGGGCAGCGTCTACGGCTCGGATTCCGGGTATGTACGGTTCACCTTCGCCAGAGCCAGGGCCGAGGACATTGGTCCCGGTATTTCCAGATTCGCGTCCGCCTTGCGTCGAGTTCTTGATCCTTAGTCTTAAGGAGAATTAACTGAATAACAATGAACAAGGAGCAGTTGCCTCGGCAATCTGCTCCTTGTTCATTGAATTCACGTTTCCTGCTCATCGGCGATGCTCCTCTAACTAAGGAAAATAAACCAATCATACTTATATCCCAGAATGAAGAATACGGAGATACAAATCCATAAGAGAAGCAGACGAATGCTTCTAGGGATACTTAAAAATATTGAAAACAGGTTCATAGTCCAGTTATTCATCGATTCTTTCATGACATCACTCCTTTATCAGCCGCTTAAAACGCTGGATTGATCATTTTAATGGTATTGTAACAAAGTAATTGCAACATGATCTAGCGTGGTTCAAGTCTGTTTTATTCCTTTAGGCCTAAAAGTTCTTCCTCTGGAAGATACCTGTTTTGCTGTAAACCAAGGTTTATATTTTACACCGGAGCCCTGACCTTTACCTTCCTTTATCCAACGTTTAATTAATGATTGAATTGAACTACTCTCGATCATAAAAGCCCCCTTTCAATACATCTAGTTATACATTGGATGTTACTATACTATATATACGTTTTCAATATTCAGACTATTTATTTATCATATATTCTCTCTTTATACTAGAACTGTAGAGTTGTCCTTCAAGTTCCTCAACACTCCATTCCAGCGTTTTTATGTATGCTAATATTTCTTCTTCAGTTGCCTTCGTTATAAATCCAGGAGCCCCCCTTTTTTCTTAGCGTCAATTATTCTTTTGAAATCTTTACTTCGTCTATACATTAGAGGTCCCATTCGGATCTTCTTATACTTTTCTATCGACTTTCGAAGTTTTGTTGTAATAGAATTAATTGATAGTAATGATCGCAGTTTTGAGTGAAAGGGAAATCATGATACTTATTATTTCTTTCTATGTTTGCATTGCAAGTTCTTAGTATCCTATCTAGCCCTTCTAAAAGTTCTTCCAAGTTTATTCCCCTCCCGGTATTAATTCTACAGCTTATTGTTCAATACTCTCGCCGCTCGCTCCCTTCCATTTTGCTTTCTTTATTTTCTTTATAGTTCTGCGCTTGCTTTTCTTTCGTAAAGCTATTAATAATTGAATACTTTGGAAATATCGTTCAAGCTTGCTTCAGGGGAAATCGCTCGCATTAATTGCATTACAAATATCTAAGGATTCCTCCTCCGTATTTAATATAAAAATATTTGATGCATTGTCTTCATAATAGTAAACTTTAATCCTCCACCCCTTCTCATTCATCGCTTTTTCAAACCATTGCTCTCGAATAGCCCGTATACAAGAGAACCTAATACCCAAAAATAAAATTCCTTTTGGTGTCACCTTTGCAAAACTAGCTTTTAAATCTTTTGGTGCTGATTTTTCCATATTAAAAATCTCCTCTCTATGAATCTATCACTAGTATTATCTAAAATTATTATTTTAATACTAAAAAAAATACTGTCTTTTGATATTTTAGAATTGATCAATATTCCTAAAATAGATCTCGTTTGATATATGCATTTCCTCAATTATTAGATGAATAAAAAAAGCACAAAGATTACTAATCATCGGTATACCCCATTTGCTTAGATAAAATGAGGAAGAACCAGCCTGTCCAGGATGATTCCTCATTTAAAGTGTAAGATGTTCACGCCAGGGCAAGAGAACACTTTCAAAAATAACCATGTCAATTTACAACACTTATTCTCCTAAATTCACAAGCACGCTATTCCAGCAAACCTTCGTTCTGATAGAATGAATCGTATCACGTTGTATCACGGTGCTGAATGGAAAAACCGATTTTTGCATGTAAAATTCCGTCCTTTCAAATCAACTAACACATAGATTGTGAAGTACTATATACTATCTTCGTTCGTAGCAAAAACAGTCCGAATCTTAGAAGATTCGGACTGTACTATGTAATCATTTATGTTGAGCCACTGGAAAATTAATTATCGTAAAAACAGCATTAGCAGCTGCAGCTTGAGGGCCTTAAGATCTTCGTAGACAAGCTTGGCAACTTCAATGCCGCCCTGCTACTGAAAATGCTTATTATCCTCGACGCTGTTTGAAAAATTCATAAACTCTCCGGGCGCAAGCTACAAGTACAGTTTCTTCGTCGCCTCCGGTCCCCACTGTTCGATCAGCGCTTTACTCGACTTGGCCAAATCGATGAGCGGCACGCTTTCGTCCGCCGACCGTATGCAATTTTGCCGTCTTTGAATTGGATATTACGTAATAAGCCGAAAGTAGGAGCGAAATCGTGAAGCCTGATCAGATTTCCCGAACCCATGCCTGATAACGGAAGCTCATCCTTACAATTAACAATAAGGAAGGAATACCCTTCCTTAGGATGAATCCTCTCGCAAAACGATCTAAGATCTCTTTGACCATACGCGTTAAAGAGCTAGAATACCACTTACCATTCACTGAAGGCTATAATCAAATATAGTCAATGTAACCACACTATACCCAGAACATTGTGCTCAAAACAATCGATTTGTTTCTGTTGATATGCCGATTTCCGAATTACTTGATACGGCTGGGATTTCGGCAGATTTCAACCTATATTTTTCCAAGAAACCCGCAATATATGCTGCTTGCAAGCATCGTATTTCCTCCTTAAAATGTACATGATCACAATATGCACTTGCGCCGAAGATCCGGGTGAATGAATAAAGATCAACCATAGAAACCCCTTGATTGTTCATTATTTCGTCCGCGACGGCATTATAGGCTACTACATCTTCATGAAAACGATGAAATGTTGTTGTCGCTCTGGTATTATGAATTTCCTCCAAAGCATCTGTCGTACGGACCCAAATCAAAGTTTGTGCCGTCTCTCGGGCTATAAGAACAATCTTTTCAAGATTATCTCGGTACTGATTCACAGGTACTTGCTTCATGCCCGTAACCAGTTGGGTTTTGATATCGTGTAGCCCGCAGTTGAGCAACAACAGGTCATAGCGCACTCCCCTGTCTCGTTCCCCTTTCAAATATTCCAGAACCATATTGCTGTCCCCACCATTCGCGCCGACGGGATTGTCCAAATCTGCCAATGCCTGCTCTTCTCCCCGCTTACGATCATAATGGAAGCTATTTTCGACCATCCCTTTCAAGTAGGGGCCATATTTGATCGAAATACTGTCACCAAAGACAAATAACTTTCTCATTCATGTTTTCTCCTTCCAGAATATCTACATAATTCTAAGTATTCAACATCTTCATCATCTTTTTTTTCGCATACCTTTGGCCCAACAACCGCCGGCAAGCAGAGTCGAAGTGCGTGCCATAACCGATACTATCCGTGCCCTCGCTGAATACCCAGTCGGAGTTGCCGATGAAGTCCTGGATCCGAGTGATCATTTCGTTGAAGCTTAAGCGTGGCTCCGTTATTGTTGTTTCAGAATTGATTAGAATTCGAAACGCACCTCGTGCTAGGCGAGAACAGGCTGCCTAGCACCTTGATTTCTTCTAAATACCACCTTGTTTTGTTGACGAGGGTGTTCCAAACATTACTTTTGGAACACCCTCAAACCTGGTTATTGACGGACTTGTACAGTAATAGTGGAACTTACCGTCTCTCCCGCAGGATTGCTCAATACAGCCTTGTACTCATAAACTCCCTTAACCTTATCATTGATAAGAGATTTTGTAGATTGGGCTCCAGGAGTATGGGCGCTCAGCGTCTGGGAATCAACTAGGATTCCGTTTTCGTAAAGATCATAACGAGTAGCATTCGTTCCCCACCACATATTCATGGTGACCTTGTAGTTGCCGTCTCCGTCCCAATTATCTTGGGAGAGAACGGGCTGACCTGGCGCAGCGTCCGTTACGGTCACGGTCAACGGATCGCTTGTTGTAGAGCCGTACGCATTGAGCAACTCACCTTTGTAAACATAGGTGCCGTTCTTCTTGCCCGTTATGTCAATCTTCAGTGTCTGTGCTGATGGTTTAATGTATAAGCCGAAGACAGATCCCCGTCCCGGTCCAGGATTTTCGTTGCACCGGTAATTGGAGTCTCGTTTTAAACTCAAACGCCTCATATTTCCGCCAAATCGGCGTTGGATTTACGGAACTATGAGGCGCCTGTACAATCTGTATGCTCTATTCTCCCTGGCGCTGGAGCAACGACACCAGAAACGCCAGTGTCAGTCCTTGCCCCCAACCCTGAATTCTTTTGGTGGAGATAGCCTTGTAATCTTCTGCAGAATACATCACGGCTGTTCCCGCTGACACCTTCCGAACCGAACCGTCATCATCGATCTGGGCTACAATTCCTTCATACGCTTTAGCAATGGCCTGCTCGTGCAGCGGATGGCCCTTGACTACCAAGGCGGCAGCGATGCCTGCGGAAGCGGAGGTTTCCAGATAAGAGGTGTCATCATCCAACACCGTCCGCCACAGTCCTTCCTGTGACTGCAGCCGGACCAGTGCGCTCAATTGATCGCTGAGAGCGCCGCCGATCTGCATCCACATGGGCATGAACGGATTCAGCATCTTGGAGGCTTGCGCCATGGTATAAGAGGCCCATGCATTGGCCCGGCCCCAGTAGATGGCCGACAGATGATCCTGTCTCACATTATCCCAAGCATGATAGAACAGGTTCGTCTTCATATCCTGCAGGTATTCCTCATGCCAATAATATTGGTTCAGTGCGTCCTCGATATAGGCTTTGTTGTCCACTTTATAACCAAGGCGAAGCAGGAAGTAGGCCGCCATGAACAGCGTATCCGCCCATGCCTGTTCCGGAAAATCATTTTTCGAAGATACGGTATGCTGGAATACCCCTTCACCGAAGCGGATGGCGTCGTTGCGGAGATACTCCGCCTTCTTCACGGCCAGGTCCAGATACCTAGAATCGCCTGTCGCCTCATGCAGCGTCAGCATGGTATGCCCCATGGCGCAAGCATTGACCATCAGCGGAGGCAACCCAAGCTCCAGATACTCATCCACCCACTTGACCAGAAAATCAATATATTCTTGCTTGCGGGTTACTTCCCAGGCTTTGCATATGCCGTAATAGGCCACCCCGCATGACCAGTTCCATGTGAAATCCATGCTCATGGTCCGGTGGACAACCCGGTCTATAAGCTCCTTCACTTCATTCTCATCAAATTCAAATCTGCGCATGGCAGCCATCCTCCTACTTTATCTCAGATACATAATCAGGTTCTGCATACGATTCTCCCGGATGCCCTGCACGACCAGTTCGGCAACCCGCAGACCGCCGCGCTCCTGAAAATGTGTGTTGTCAGCTACCCCCGATGAACGACTCTTCCATTCTCCGGGACTGCCCCAGAGGAAGATGGATTTGGTTTCTTCCGGTCCCAGCTCCTCGAACAGCCGCTTGCTCTTGTCAGCCAAATCGATCAGCGGAACCCCTTCCTCCTCAGCCAGCTGTCTGACGGCATCCAAATAAGAACCGTGAGTATTCTCTACCTTCCCCTCAGCGTCAAAGTAACGGCGGTGTACCGAGGTTACGAGTACAGGGTTCGCCTTCTTCGAGCGGGCAGCCGCAATATATTGGCGAAGATGCTCGGGGTAAGTAGTCGTAGGGTCGGTATGCCGCTCCGGGTCCGCCTTCTGATCGTTATGGCCGAACTGAATGAACAGAAAGTCGCCTTCCTTAAGCTCTTCGTCGATGAGCGCAAGCCGCCCTTCGGAGATAAAGCTCTTGGAGCTGCGTCCTCCCTTGGCATGGTTAGCTACGGCCACATCATGCTTGAAGAAGCACTGAAGCATCTGGCCCCAGCCGGAGAAAGGAAATCCTTCTTCGCTGGAATCGGTTACGGTTGAATCTCCGGCAAGAAATAAGGTGATCTGCTCGTGGGACGGGGTGATTTCCAGTGCATTGATGCGAGGAGCTGTTCCCTTGAAGCTCAGCTTCAATTGTCCGCCGAGTACATTTACAGCAAACCTTTCCCGGACATATTGACCCTCTACCGTATTTACGTTCCGCAGCACAAGGCGCTCACCGTTTGTTTTTACCGTTGTATCGGTTGGGGCGAAGGTGTCTCCCATGGTCACGGTCACAATGTAGTTCCCATCTTCTACATCAGCCAGGAAGGAGGTGCCAAAAGGAATACAAAAATCTCCCGTTAGCCGAGTTTCTTCTCTTCTGTCAGCAGAAACCCTAGAGCAATCGGTAAATCCATACCCCTTACCGGAATGATACAGGTCAGTCGCAGTCACTTTTACATATCCGTCCGCTGCTGTCCCCTCGGGTCCAAAATCAAAACGTAATGTCATCGTGATCCTCCATATGATTGAGTTGCCAAGCGTCAGACAAAGCACACCGTACTTCCGCCGGGAATCTCTGTAGTAATGCTGTCCACGCTAAGCCAGATGCTCATTGCTGTAGGATTATAGACAAAATCACAGGCTGCTGAAAACTTCAGTTGACCATACGCTTTGACATAATCGGCAATCTGAATGTTCGTGGCATACCAGATGTCCTCCCGGCCGCCTATGAGCTCACTAAACTGCTCAATCAGTTCCCAGTTGTTGTCGTTATCGAATTCGTAGCTGTGACCCCAGACATACATCAGGTACAGACCCTTGGTTTTGGTATTCTGAATGAACGCCTCTGCATGCTTCATCAAGTTTTCTTTATGGTGGCATGTGCCCTTCCACTCCAGCCAGTCATCCGGCAGACCAAAGCCTCCCGTCGTCTCCACCACCCGGGCGTACTCGATGCCCAGATGTGGAAGCAGGTTCTTAATGGCCTGGTTAAAGGAGCCGCCCGGGATAAGACATGCCTCTGATCGTATAGCCGAAGATCCGCTCCAGGTTCTTGCGGTCTTCCATCACCTCATGCACGAGCAATTCCTTGGGAATCCGGGCAATGCTCGGATGGGTTAGCGTATGGGCTGATGCTTCATGCCCTTCATACGTACGGCCAAGCTCCCCTTCCTCCACCCGGTCAAGCTTCCCCGTCAGACCTGAGTTAATATGGAAGGTTCCTTTAATTCCGTTGCGGTTAAAGATGTCAACCAGCCGCTTATCGGCATTGCGTCCATCATCATAACTCATGGTCAACGCCTTGAACTTCCCTTGTGGATAACACAACCGGATACTTTTCATCGTCATGCCTCCCATAATGAAATCGACGGGATGTGATTGCCTCCATCCGCTGGAGTTCCGGTTCGCTTGCTTTTCCGGATGAATCATATCCCGACGAAACTTTCAGGTATCCTGTTTACTTTATGGAAAAATCTTGAACCTGCAAATTCGATACGTTGTTAAGCTCGATGTCTTTATCGCCTGTTGCCTGCAAATGGACATTCTTGATCTCCACGGTCTCAGCATCATTGCAGACCAAGGCGTTTCCGCTGTTAAGGTGATATTTTCCAGTCGAATGGTTTTAAGTTTATGCTCCGGCAAGCCACCAATTTGACCATTCATTCTGTCATCTCGTAAGCACGTCCAGATAGACGTCGGCATGGCCCAATACGGCATGGAGCAGCAAGCGGACATGTCCGGTTTGTTCCATCCGCACGGTTCTTCTGTACCAGGCTACTCCCTCATAGTCGCACAGGAAAAGCTCGTTATTCCAGCAAGCGGGAACATACATCTTCTGTGGAGCATGTGGAAATCGCTCAAACCATTTTAGTTCAATTCCCACATTGGCCGCGTCGGTTATAAAGTCCCATGGGCCATCCAATTTTTGTGTGGAGCGGATATAATGTTCTTGAAACGTCCTTGAAAATCGCGTTCCTCCTTGGTGGATTACATCTTTATTGCAACCTTGCTAGCAGACTGATAATATGAATAATATCACTTCCAACTTGGATCAGGAATGGAAAAAAAAGATCGAGACTTGTAAATATCGCTCCTTCCTCCACCCAACCTTAAGGAGAAAGCGATCATGATGACACGCACGTATGATTTGAACCAGCTTGCGCTGCATATCCACTTCTTCCTCGACAAAATGACCTACCCCGGGTGGGAAGTTATCCGCAATCTGGTCAATGTGCATAGTCTGTACTGGATTCATGAGGCGGAAGGAACCTTCCGGACCAATACCGAACATAAGGTTAGAGCAGGAAAACCGATGTTGTGTGAGCTCGTTTCAATTTCGGTCTTTGATTCTGCCAGCTCCAATCTGGTAATCAGCTGATAAAGATTAGAAGCCTCCGTACTATGGATTCTTCGGTTTATGTAAACGGGCAATTGGCGGGAGAATGGAAGTACGGATATTCTTCGTTTGAACACGACATTACCAAGGCTGTAATCCCGGGAATCAATGAAATTGTCGTGAAGGTCGTTCATCAAAGTCCTAACAGCAGATGGTACTCGGGAGCGGGCATTTACCGCAATGTTTGGCTGAACAAATCCATCACTTCGGGAGCCGGCATATTATGGGCCGTCCGTATCGCGTTGACCCCCATCTCTATGAGGATCTCGAATCTTCGCTTCATGGCCGTTTTTTTAAACGCTACTCCTAGGGCACCCAAATCATGATGCTCGCAAACGCCGTTCAGCTTCATCTTTTGACCGTTTAGACGGAATCCTTCCTGGGGGTCCAGATCGATCGTTCGGATACACACCGTCAAAATATAACAATTGCTGTTTTTCTGCATCCGCACAAACAAAGCGCTTCCGATACCAGCCGATACTGTTTTCATAAAGATTCCGCGTATCATAGATCAGCCAATCATGGGGGAGATCGACGGGCTCAAACTGGAGATCCTTACAATCCGTCACTTCCAAACTGCTTTTTGCAAATTCCCAACCGTCGTTAAAAAGCGTCTTTTCATTTAAAGCGATATGCCCCCCTCAGCTTTCCACTACTATTTCCTTCTCTCATCTCTTGTGGTTATTAGCTTACTTCACGAAAAACCTTGTACTTTCAAACTATACTTGGAGCATCGGAAAATATACAATAGATATGATTCCGTTAATATTCTGAATTCTGAAACCCTTGATACGACTGGGTTTTTCGGCAGACCTAATGAAATTCCTAGGGAACAACAAAGCAGCCTTTGCCAATAAATCGCTTTGGTCGCCTGCGTCGAAAATGATTTCAAATTTAAGCGTATACATGAACAAAGCCGCCCCTGGTTTTAAGGGCGACCTCGTTGTATGGCAAATACGGTTAAGCCAAAATCTTCTCGTACCAATGATCGATTAAGGTGAAACAGAAGATTTCAATTTGTAAAGTATAACTTTAATCGCAAATCGCTTATTCTTCGCGTATTACAAAAAGGCACTCTTCCCTTCCCCGGGAGCAGTACCTTTTGCTTCATCCGATTTGCGCATTTGCTCTACAGACGTTTGTCCCGTTTGATTCGCCACGACAGTCCAATTGACTCCATCGCTTGATACTTGAATGACATGTCACTTTTCCCAAGTATTGAGTAGAGTCTCGTATTCAACGCGGGTTATGTTTAAGACAGATCCATGTCTTTTTAAGGAATGGCCCATATCATATTCATTTTCACTTAAAATGTGGAAATCACCGGTGGATAAATCTTTGGAAACTAGAGGAAAATAACCTTTCTGAGCTCTATACTGATCCACTAACAGACACCACTCATCCCGGTCATTGAATTTGAAAATTGCCGGCCCTTCTACCCCTTGTATCTTTACTAGGACAGGTGCATGCAAATAAGTGAACGATGATGACGATAAGGAACTACCGGTTTCTAATGTAATACATTTCGTCGCTTCATCCTTGGAGAACCTGTAATAAACTTCATCCGCCTTGATGATGGTAGTGTCAATAATATGATTATCACGTTCGATATAGACTTCAGGCTTGGAGAAGCTTCTAAAGTCCTTTGTACGAAAACTATAAATGATTTGTTTGGGAGGATTGCCATCTTTCTCTACCATAGATGCCCAGAATATCAAGTGCTCAGATGTTGACTCATCATAGATAGATTCTGGTGCCCATACACAACCTGCACCGGGAAGATCGACCTCAACGCTTCTCTCTGTTGACCAATGAATAAGATCCTCCGACTCCCATATAATGATTGAACGACTTCCGTTATTTTTAGCTACATCCCAGCCTTTGCCGGCATTGATCCGCAGGTCCGTTGCGATAATATAAAATTTTTGGTCCAGAGGGGAACGCAGAATAAAGGGGTCGCGCACTCCACCTTCCCCTATATTGGAGATCAAAACAGGCTGGCCGCCATTCAGATCCTTCCAATGCAAGCCATCCTTACTCAATGAGAAATATACTTGCTCTCCCCCTTGATCCTCCACAGTGAAGTAACAAAAAAGGTAAGCATCGTAGCGTTGAACACTTGAATGGTTAGTTGACATTTCTTATCCTCCTATACGTATATTCCAAAACCCTTGATATGACTGGGCTGTTCGTTCTTGTTTCTATGAAGTCCACAATCTCTTTCATAGTGCCTTTCAAATTTAAGCCTATACATCAACAAAGCCGCCCCTGGTTTTAAGGATGACTTCGTTGTATCCCAAATATGGTTAAGCCAGACTCTTTGCATACCAATGATCGGGAATAATATCCTTCTCTAACTCAAGAAGCTCCGTGATGATTTGATCAGCATCGGCGATCGAGTTGAGCAGCGGATCCGTCAACATGGCCCTTCTAAGCTTCTCGCGGCTGCCTTCAACTACGGCTTCAGCTGTCAATTCGTGCGTATCCAGCACGAGCTCCTGCATTCCTCGGATACCCCGTGGCATCTCGCCCACGTGGAACGGCTTCACCCCATCCATGGTAACCTCGCACAACAGCTCCAGGAAAGCATCGTCGTTCATATTCGTTACCGCACCTTCGTTGAAGGTGTTAATATAGAACGGCTTCCCTAATCCCGCGACCATATTTTCAATAATATCCGTCGCATGGTCCGGACCGAAAGAAGTCATATATTTCTCGATCGGCGTTTCACCGCTAAGGAAACTGTCCACTTGCCGCCACATATCCGCATGGCGCTTATACCGGGCTTCCGTTTCCCAAATCGACAGCGGCGGGATGGCATCCTTCAGTTTGCCGAGTCCTTGCCAATAAGGGACATATTCTTTAGTATGGGCCGTGCAGGTAGGGACATAACCAAAAATGTCGTACAATTGGTAGCTTACCGCATCATTAAAGAGTGCCTTGGCTCCTGTATCGCCCCCTACCGTCTCCGTCTCCGCCGATCGCTTCATCGACCCGGCAATCTCAGGAAGTATATCCTTGCCCTCATACTCCGCCTTCAACAGCCAAGTGAAATGGTTCACACCGGCGATACGCAAATCGAATTTGCGGTCAATTTCCTCGGTGTACTCGCTTTTATTTTTAATAATCCCCGCCCGCTCCGCATAGATAATTTTCTTATGAGGCATATGGTGCGAATCGCATAGGGCGAAGCTCTTAAGCTTAGGCGCAAATCGCTTCAACGCCATCCCGTGTACGGTGGACGGGTTTATATAATTTATGACCCATGCCTCCGGACAAAGAGCTTCAATATCCCTGGCGCAATCCATAATGACAGGCAGCTCGCGCATCGCCCGGAAGATCCCGCCCGGACCGATCGTATCTCCGGAGCACATTCTTATCCCATATTTCTCGGAGACCGCACAGTCGATTCCTCTGTACTGTACCGTATCCTCGGCGAAGCTAAGCACGACGAAGTCCGCGTCCTTAAGCACCTGCTTCCGGTCAACCGATCCCTCAATCTTCAGATCAACATTATTGGACTTGGCAACCATCTTGGCGAGCTTCAACAGTTTATTCAAGCGCTCTTCGTTCGTATCCACCAAGGCCAATGTTCCTTTGTTCAAATGCTCAGAATGAACCATTTGCCAGATGGCCTGCCTTCCAAAAAACAAACTTCCAGCTCCCAACACGACTACTTTCGGCTTTTGACTAGTAATGTTCATCTACTCCATTCATAGTTTAATTGTAGGTTACTTTTATCTAAAACTATTTGATTAAATCTGCAACCGATGTCAGCGCGACATCCGCACCGCCCATAACTGTCGTGGTGTAAACAATCCATGTGTCCTTGGGAGAAAACTGCGGATGCGGATCAAGATGATACGGGCTGCGATGGCCATAAATAGGAACAGGCAGACCGGAGACGATATCGATTTCGGCACCTGTATTTCTGTTGAAGAAGGATACGCGGCAAGGCGTGGTTTCCCATTTATATGGAGACTCGTCGGCGCAGTAAAATTCGCGCGTGCTGTTGCAGTGGGCATGGCATAGGGGCGTTTTCCATACATGTGTAGTGATATCGGCATCGACATCATGCTCAAATACGCCTTTGTTGTAATCCACCCAGCACATCAGGCCGTCCTTGCTCCACCATTCGTGGCAGGCATCTGTACCGTGATCAAACCAATCCTTTGGCTTCATTGGCTCGTATTTTGTCCCAAGGGTATCCATCAACCATATGCGGTGGTCAAAGCCGGTTCGTCTTCCGGTGATTCTATCGTACCACCAGTCCTCAGCCATTGAGAACAGCTCGGGCTTTGTAGGGTTGAACTGCGCGTGGTTATACCTACGCGGAAACTCCTTAAGAATCTCGACGGTGCCTTTTTCCTTGTCCGCGATAGCGATAAACCAATGGTTGCCGACCTCGCCATCCAGCAAGAAATATTTGCCGTCAGCCGACATAGTGAGATGCGAACACATCCTATACAGTGTTCTGCCATTGATATAGTCCTTGTCCATCGAACATATAATTCGAGGCTTGTCACCAATACGAAAATGCCAGACATGGCTGTCCTGACAAAAATAAACCGCGTCGCCCTCTGGGGCGATCATAGGCCCGCCTATAAGGGTAATTTCTGGGAAACACTGAATGAAAGGATTATCCGGGTCAAGCGATACAACGCCAAGGGAACGATAGGTTGCCGGAGGGTAGAATGTAAAGAACCACAGCCATTTTTCATCGTTAGATATGCTGTAATTTGAAAAGTAAAAGGATTGCTGGATAGGCGCCTGTTTTTTGGTCAGGACATAGCTCTTTACACCGCTTATAGGGTCTACCCATTCGGTAAAATAGGGATGGTTTTCTAAATTGAATGCCACGTTAAAGCCCCTTTCATATTGCTGAATCTGAACTTCTCATTTCTTATAACTAATAGCTTACTTCACGGAAAAACCTTGCACCTTCAAACTATTGATATTCGCAAATTCCGTGCTTTTATTGACGTCTGCATGGATATCGATATCCCGGATTTCTATGGTTTCTACGTCGGTGCAGACTATTGCCGTTTCAGCACTTAAATTGATGTTTTCAAGGATAATATCCTGTAGTCGGTGTTCAGGCAAACCTCTGATTTCTACTGCGATTTTGGCGCCTTTTCCCGTAATATGTTTGATCGTAATATTTTTGAAATCGGAAGGTGTTGCCGTTTTGGGAACAACCGTACTATAGGGATAGTACATATTGATTTGTATGGCCTCTTCCCTTACGTCGTTAATGTCTATATGTTCAAACCAGACATTTTCAACAAAGCCGCCCCGGCCGCGCATCGACTTCAAACGGATGCCTCGATCTCCCCCGCCGATCTTGCAATGCGAAGCGTAAATATTTCTTACTCCCCCGGACATGCCGCTGCCGATGACCAATCCGCCATGACCTTCCTTCATCACGCAATTCCTAATCACAATATTTTCGCAAGGCTTGTTTACTCTCCAGCCGTCCTCATTCATACCGGAGTTGATTGCGATGCAATCATCGCCTGTTTCAAAATAGCTATCCTCGACAAGGACATTTTTGCACGAATCAGGATTTAATCCGTCGGTATTCGGTCCGCAGCTTACAATATGAATATTGCGTATAATGACATTTTCGCAGTATACCGGATGTACCGTCCACTGAGGGCCGTCCTTAATAGAAATCCCCTCGATTAGTACATTTTTACAATGAATAGGTTGGATAAAGGAAGGTCTTAAAGCATCTTTCTCCGTACCATAAATGCGATCCTGAACGGGAATACCAAGACTCTCGGCATAGCACAGCCTGTTTGCCGCATCTTGTTGCAGCTTTTTCCAATGCCACCATGCCTCCCCATTCCCGACAAGCGTACCTTCTCCTGTTACTGCAATATTTTCGCAATCTTTAGCATAGATAAGAGGGGAATAATTATAGCACTCCATCCCCTCCCACCTTGTAAAAACGACAGGAAGATAGTCGGCAAACCTATCGCTAAATCGAATCGTTGCCCCTTTTTCAAACTTCAAATGAATGTTGCTTCTTAAGTGAATCGGTCCCGACACCCATTCCCCTTGAGGCACAATTACCGTACCTCCTCCTTGCTCGGAGCATGCTTCAACGGCCCTTTGGATAACACGATAATCCGCTTCTCGTTCCTGATCCCCGGTTAAATAGTCATCTACTTGAAACCGCTTATCCGGAAACGTTGGTGCGGCTATTTCATCCATTTCGAACGGTGTTCCATAAAAGTTATTGCCCATAACTATTCTTAGTACCTTCCTTCATTAGACATTCGGGAATCTCTGTAGTGATGCTGTCCACGCTAAGCCAGATGCTCATTGCTGTAGGATTATAAACAAAATCACAGGCTGCCGAAAACTTCAGTTGACCATACGCTTTGACATAATCGGCAATCTGAATGTTCGTGGCATACCAGATGTCCTCCCGGCCGCCTATGAGCTCACTAAACTGCTCAATCAGTTCCCAAGTTGTTGTCGTTATCGAATTCGTAGCTGTGAC
>NZ_WUWM01000012.1 GCF_009846885.1 Paenibacillus puerhi | reverse complement strand
TAGGTTGCCCCATGTTTCATGATCTCTCCATGCGGAGTGACCAGCTATCCGGTCTTAGCTACCGTTTCCGGTAGTTATCCCAGTCTTACAGGCAGGTTGCCTACGTGTTACTCACCCGTCCGCCGCTAACCCATCCCCGAAGGAATAAGTCCGCTCGACTTGCATGTATTAGGCACGCCGCCAGCGTTCGTCCTGAGCCAGGATCAAACTCTCCATTAAGGTTTGTTCGACTTGCTCAAAAGTTACTGCTAGCGAGAATTTTCATTCTCTATTTAACACTCACTCGTTGTTCAGTTTTCAAAGGGCAATTATGCTTCTTTTAAATCTTACTGTTCCGATCGGCTTGCTCGCTTCTCGAAGCAGCTCATTTATATTAACACAACCGCGATGCTAGATGCAAGTCTTTTTTTAAAAAAAGTTTTTCATCCCTGCATTCGCTGCTGCTGCCGCCTTCAAAGCGACAAGAAGTAATATAACAAATAGAGTTGAAGAAAGCAAGCTTTATCGACCTGAATCTTTTTCCAGCAAGACAGCCGTTGAACCATCGGGTGCCTCGAAGGCCCTCCTCTATCAACGGCTGCTGCAGGAATACTCTAGGATACCGACCACGCCTCCAGCTGGAGCAGCGGCTCGGCCTTCAAGTCCATCGGCGAGAACTCCCCTCGCCGATATTTCAAAAACGCGGCGGCGGCGATCATCGCCGCGTTATCGGTGCACAGAGCCAGCGGCGGCGCGAGCAGCGGCACGCCGGCCTGTGCACAGCGCGCCTCCAGGGCGGCGCGCAGGCCCTTGTTGGCAGCCACGCCGCCGGCCAACAAAAGCTGCTTCGCGCCGTATTCCTTCACGGCGCGCAAAGCCTTCTCCACCAGGACCTCGATAACCGAGTCCTGGAACCCGCGAGCCACGGCCTCCGGCGCCAGTGGCTGTCCCTTCATGGCCGCCGTATTCAGCGCGGCCAACACGGCGGACTTCAGCCCGCTGAAGCTGAAGTCATACGAATCCGGCTCCAGCCACGCGCGGGGAAGAGGCACAGCCTCCTCCGCTTCATGCGCCAGCCGGTCGATATGGGGGCCGCCGGGATACGGCAGCTTTAACGCGCGGGCCACCTTGTCATAGGCTTCGCCCGCCGCATCGTCGCGGGTTTGTCCGATGATGCGGAACACGCCTTCCGATTCCACGTGAACCAATTCCGTGTGCCCTCCGGATACGACCAGCGACATGCATGGATATTGGATAGCGTGAACCAGCTCATTAGCATAAATATGTCCGGCAATATGATGGACGCCGATCAGCGGAAGCTCCAGTGCGCAGGCAAGCGTCTTGGCGGCCACCACTCCGACCAGCAGCGCTCCGATCAAGCCCGGTCCATGGGTCACGGCGACGGCGGACAATTGATCGGGACGAACGTTCGCCTTGGCAAAGGCCTCCTCGATAATAAGCGTAATCATCTCCACATGCTGGCGCGAAGCCACCTCGGGGACCACGCCTCCGTACAGCCGATGCGTCTCAACTTGACTCGAAACCACATTGGCCAAAATATCCGTCCCATCGCGTACGATAGCGACCGACGTTTCGTCACAGCTGGTTTCGATCGCCAATATATAAACAGGGCTGCCCGATTCGGAGCTTGGACGGCTCCCGGCCTCCTCTTGCTTCAATTTCAACCCAATCGCTCCCTATCCCCTATAAAATCTTCACCGCCGGCACAAGAGCAACATCCATCCTGGGCATGCCTTATCAACCCTCTTGCGCTCCGTTATGCTCCATAGCCCAGCGCTACGGCTTGCTGACCGATGCGGGCAGGTCGGCCCACATAATTAAAGCGTCCTCTTGATTATCCGTATAATAGCCGCGTCTTACGCCTACCGAACGAAAGCCTTTTTTTGCATAAAGGCCAAGCGCCACTTCATTGGAGGGGCGAACCTCCAGCGTCATCCGCTGAGCGCCCAGCGATCCAGCCGTGCGCTGCATCTCCGTGAGCAGCCTGTCTCCCAGCTTACGGCCGCGATAAGCGGCGCCAATGGCTATATTCGTCACATGGGCTTCTTCCATAATCAGCCACATCCCGCCATAGCCGGCAATCTTCCCTTCGTATTCCAGTACGATATAGTTGGCAAATTGATTATTGGTCAGCTCATTTTGAAAAGCGGCTGCCGTCCAAGGGGTCGTAAACGATTCCTTCTCAATATGGCAAATCGCAGGAATGTCCTCCAGGCTCATCGCCCTAAAGGCAACTGTTTCTGTACCGCTATGCTGCAGCGCGCGTTTATCCCCCACTTGTCCCGGACCTCCCTTACGGTCGCTTGGCGAGAAGCTTCGCTTCGGCTTCCGCCAACTGCGTATAGTTCGGAACCAATGCATGAACATGTTCCAATTCCCCCCGCTTCCACCGCATCCTCCCGAGCTCTGCGACGAATCGCGCGCGGATGCCGTGCCCCGTCTTGTCTACGCGTCCGCCCCATGCCTCGCCCAGAGAAGCGATAGCTTGCTCATGCAAGCCGGTTTCACCGGCGAAAAGCACCCGGTCGGGCCGATCCTGCTCCGCGAGCCTTGTCCACTCCCCGATCCAGGGCGCAGTCAGCCTTATCCCGTCCTCCGCCACACAACGCCATCCGTCCGGCGAAGCCTTGTAGACCGACGTGAAGGCTTGTCCGCGTCTAGCCTCGATCATAGGCACGATCCAGGTGGTCTCCCCCGTCTCGCGGGCAGACTTTAGCACCGTTTCCATCGCATCGAGTTTGCCGCCGCGAGCCACTACCGTCTCCTCTTCCTCCAAAGGAGCAGCCTGCAGCGACAGATAAGCGCCTCCGAGCGCCATCGCTTCAAGCGAAGAGACGCCGAGCAAAGCCAGGCCATGCGTCCATGCGAAGGTTTTGGCGACTGTAACTCCGATCCGCACGCCCGTATAGGAACCCGGGCCCACCCCTATAGCAAAGCCGCCAAGCTCCCGGGCGCGTAATCCCTCCTCATCCAGCAGGCTCTGCAAAGCGGGCACCAGGTAAAGCGAATGATTGCGCTCGGCACGGGACGTCATCTCCCCAGCCCACAGGCCTCCCTTTGACAAAGCCGCCGTCATGTAAGCCGTAGAGGTATCGACGGCCATCATCCATGTATGATCATCATAATGCCTTTCGGTAATCGTCATCGTAGCCATCCGTTCTCCTTTAGTTGGCTGCACCACTGAACATAAGGCTCCCCCGCTGGAATTAAGCGGAACCGCCTGGCCTGCTCGCCTTCGTGCTCGATATAAATCGACAGGCGCTCAGGCGGCAGCAAGTCCTCCACGAGCGAGGCCCACTCGACCAAAGTCACGCCATCGCCGTAGAAGTATTCGTCCAAACCCAGCTCATCCGCCTCTTCCATCGACAGCCGGTACACATCCATATGATAAAAAGGGAGCTTCTCTCCCTCATATTCCTTAATGATCGTAAATGTCGGACTGTTGACGATCCCGGCAACCCCCAGCTCTCGGGCAATCGCTTGCGAGAAAGCCGTCTTCCCCGCTCCCAGATCGCCGTCCAGACCAATTACGGTTCCAGGCCCCAGAAGCGGGGCAAGCCGGGAGGCAAGCTCGGCCGTATGCGCCAAATCCCCCGCGAAGTACTCGTATGAGGACATTCCGCTACTCCCCGTCCTTTCGGTCCTTAAAATGGTTATACCCTTGTCTTTCCAAGGTCAACGTATCGCCGCCGCTGCGGATAAGCCGGACGCCGGCAGGACCGCTATGGACATGCCCGATCACATGAAGCGCAATACCCGCTTCGCCAAGCGCCTGCTGCAGAGCCAAAGCCTGCTCGGCCGCAGCCGTACCCAGCAGTTGGTAGTCCTCTCCGCCGGTCAGTACATACTCCAGCGGGTCCCGGCCCTGGGCTGCGGCATAAGCGCGCAGCTCCTCGGCTATCGGGATCCGCTCTTCGAGCAGATCGATGGAGACCCCCGACGCCTCCGCAATTTCCCAAACCTCGCTGGACAAGCCATCGCTTATGTCATTAAGAGCATGGCAAACGCCTGATCGGCTCAACGCCAGCCCCGCTTCCACCTGCGGAAGGGGACGGCAGTGAGCCTCCACCAGCTTCGCATGCTCCGAACCGGCTGACTCGTCCCACTGCTCGGAAGGGAGGTTCTGGCGAAGCAGCCACTCCAGCCCCGCGGCGGAACGCCCCATATAGCCGGTAGCGAATACGACATCGCCAGGCTGGGCCGAGCTGCGAAGCAGCGCTTGCCCTGCGGGCGTTTCGCCAATAACCGTGACCGAAAGGGTAATCCCGCCTGCCGAAGACGTCGTGTCTCCGCCCACGATAGAGATTCCGAATCGTCCGGCACAGTCGTACAGGCCCTCGTACATGCTGCGCACCCGTTCTACATTATTCCCTGCCGGGACAGTCAACGATATGAGCGCAAACCGCGGCAAGCCGCCCATGGCGGCGATGTCGCTGACGGCGGACGCCATCGCTTTGAAGCCCACATCCCGATCAGGCATGGTAATCCGCTTAAAGTGGATTTCCTCGGTCATCGTATCGCAGGTCAGAATCAACTGTGTGCCAGAATTCACATTGACTACCGCCGCATCGTCGCCGATGCCGACGGCTACGCCGCCCTCCTGTTGGAAGGCATTCGTTTGCTTTCCGCCCGTCAGTAGGCGGATGAGCGAAAACTCATCAACCGGGGTCACGGCATCCGCCTCCACTCCGTAAGTATTTGACCATTATTATAGACCTTCCTGTCCGCTCGCCGCAACAAAAAAGCTCTCCGGGCCATCCTCGCAAGAAGCGGAGGTACAGCCGGAAAGCCGGAGCAGGAAGACGGGGGCAGCTATTCGATTTCCTGCAATTGATCGACAGGCACGACCTTTGCGTCCGCAGGACGGTCTTCATCATGAATTTTAGCCGTCTGGCTAGCCGTGTCCACGCTATCGATCCACACGGCTACACCGTTCAGCTCTACGTCGACTTTGTGATCCGTCTGAAGAATCTGGAGCGCCCGATCTACCTTCATTCCGTACCACCTCCGCCAAGCACAGACTCCGGATGATCCATCGTATCGGTCGTAGAATCATCGATCAAACCGTTGTGCATAGATACCGTTCCTCCACCAAGGCCTTCATTGATCATACGGTCGATATCCATAAAGCTCGACTCCCGCCCCTCGTGGGCAGCATCGTCCGGATTGGCATTCGCCGATGTACTTATTTCACTCATAGTTCTGCCTCCTCTCTACCCTAGTAAGAAATTCGGTCGATGAGCTTGCAAGTGCAAGCCCGATATTCGTCCTCTTGCTTAGCGTTCCCACCGGAAGCCTATCCCATGCGCCGGAAACGTTCTGCCCGCAAAGCCGACTGCGCGGAAACCGTTCCCAGAACTGACGAGGGGTCCGGCAAGGCATACTAACGGAAATACAACCCTAGGAGGAAGTGCCCGATGCATACCGTTTGGAAAGGCGCGATCAGCTTCGGTCTGGTGCATGTCCCCGTCAAGATGTTCTCGGCTACGGAGGATAAGGACATATCGATGCGTATGATTCACAAAGTCTGCAGTACGCCGCTTAATTTTGTACGCAAATGCCAGCATTGCGACAGAGAGGTCGAATGGGAGGAAATCGCACGCGGCTACGAGTACGAGCCCGGAGCCTTCGTCTTATTCGAGAAGGACGAGCTGGAGAAGCTTACCGGAGAGGTGACCAAGGAAATCAAAATTTTGGATTTTGTCGATCTGACGGATATCGATCCGGTCTACTTTCACAAAACGTATTATTTGTCCCCTAACGAAACGGGCTCCGGGGCGTACAGCCTGCTCCTGGAGGCCATGCGCGAGACTGGCAAAATCGGCATAGCCAAGGTATCGATCCGCTCCAAGTCGAGCCTCGCCGCGATCCGGATCATCGACCGATGCCTGGCGATGGAAACGATCTTCTACCCGGACGAAATTCGTCCTGTCGCTCAGGTGCCCAACCTCCCGGAGGAAAGCAAGGTGAATGAAAAGGAGCTGGATATGGCCAAGCTGCTGATCAGCCAGCTGTCCACGCCGTTTGAGCCGCAGAAGTATACGGATACGTATCGGGAAGCTCTGCTCGAAGCAATTGATCTTAAGGTATCCGGTCAGCAGGTGAGCGTAGCTCCGGAGCCGCATCGCGCCAATGTGATCGACTTGATGTCCGCCCTCCAGGCCAGCCTCGAAGCCGTCGGCCCCGTAACGACCGAGCCGACGCCCAAGCCGAAGAAAGCGGCGGCAGGCGCGAAGAGCAAAGCCAAGGGGAAAGCCAAAGAAACCGTCTCCTCCTAACCCTAAGCAAGCGCGAAGCTAGCCCAACTGGTTTGTCGTACAGTCGCCGGGCGGAATCTCGGCGAAAGCCTGTATACTGGGATGCCTCATCGTCCCTCCGGGAGTCCATTCCAGAAATTGCACCTTCACCGTGAGCCGGGGCCGGAGCCACACCGCATCCTTGCTCCGCTCCGGTTCATGGATGAAGGGCCGCTCGCTGACGATAAGGGGTCCGATCCGCTCGGTCAGCTCCTGCCATTCCCGGCCGCTAACTTTGCCGGTTCCGGCATGACCGATGTAGACAAAGTCGCCGTTCCCGTCGTACAGCCCCAGGAGCAGGGCATTGACCACCTTGCCGCGATAGGTCACGCCGCCGATAGCGGCGTAAAGATCATGCATAATCTTACGCTTCTGCCAGCGTTTGTCCTTGCCGCCCGGCGCGTAAGCGCTGGCCAGATCTTTGCAGACGACGCCCTCCATCCGATGCCGGGCCATGACGGCCAGCAAGGCTTCGGCATCGGTATAATTTTGGACGAGCTGAACGTCAGGCTGTGGAAGAACCAGCTCCGTCAGCAGCCGCTGTCTTTCGGCAAGAGGGCGGTCCGTCACCCAGTTCCCGTCATAATAAAGAAGATCGAAAATCATGTAGGTCACGGGCACCTCGCGGGACACCCGCTCGATGGAGGAGCTGCGCTTCAGCGCGTCGCGTCTCATAATCTCGTGGAAGGAAGGGCGGTCCCGATCGAACGCGATCAGCTCCCCGTCCAGAATGAAGGAGGAAGCGGAACAATAGCGGGAGGAGGTCTGCAGCTCCGGATACTGCAGCGTCCTCTCGTTTAGCCTTCGATTGATCAGCTTCACCCCGGAGCTATCCTTATACGTAAGCATTCTAACTCCATCCCACTTGATCTGGGCAACCCAATTATCCCCTTGCGGGAAGCTGCTCGCGCTGATCGGTTCGAACGGAATAACAGGCTCCAGCTCCATGGACCTCAGCCTCCTTTCTACTTTACCTGTACATAGGGAATCTTCGGGCTCCCTGTCTCTAAGCTACTCTAAGCTTGTCCATATCCGGCAGATCATTGTATACCCAAAGCTAGGAGGAGAAATGAAATGGGCTCTTACACGAAAAAACATACGGCAACCAAAGGCACGGTCATCATCGAAGGCCATGAATTGACGGTTACGAATCCGGACAAGCCGCTTTGGCCGGAGCAAGGCATCACGAAGGCGATGTACCTGGAAAAGCTGGCCCAGCTCTCTCCCTACCTGCTGACGTACTGCCGCGACCGTTATCTGACGACGATCCGCTACCCTCACGGTTGGAACGACAAATCATTCTACCAGAAAAATGCGCCGGAGCCGCTCCCTTCCTTTGTGCATACGGCGGAGCTCGACGGGATTCGCTACGTTCATCTCGACTCGCTGCCTACCCTGCTGTGGCTGGGCAATCTGGCAGCGCTGGAATTCCATCCGTCCTTCCATCGCATTGGGAGCGACAAGCCGGTCGAATGGCTGATTGATATCGATCCCAGCCTCGATCCGGAGCCTCGTATTATGGAGGCGGCTGGAATCCTTGGCGAAATTCTGGATCGTATGAACATCCGCTCCGTTCCCAAAACATCGGGGGCTACCGGCGTACAGATTTATGTGCCGATTGCCGCGGAGAGAGGCTATACCTTCGAGGAGCTTCGTCGGATCGGGTCTTTCGTCGCCCGCTACGCGGTACAGAAGCACCCCCGGCTGTTTACCATCGAACGGTTGAAGAAAGACCGCGGCACGCTCATTTATATCGATTATTTGCAGCATTGGTACGGAAAGACCTTATCCGCCCCTTATACGCCAAGAGCAAGACAAGCTGCCAGCGTGTCCACGCCTCTGACATGGGATGAGGTGGCGCTTGGCTGCGATCCGCGAGAGTTCAATCTGCTTAACGTGATCGCAAGAATCCGGCAGAAGGGGGATCTGATCGCAGCGCTGCCTCCGCAAAATCTGGATCCTGTGCTCTCCTTCCTTCCAGACAGCTGAGCAACAAAGAAGAAGGCTGTCAGCGCGTTACATCAATGGCGACAGCAATCTTCCGGCGACCTCCTTCATCCGCTGGGTCTTGGAGCGCTGCTCGAACTGAGCCAGCTTGACCTCGGTGCTGGCTTTCAAATCCTGGATAAAATCCGATTCAATCCGTTGCAGCGTAGCCTTGTCGAACATAACTGCATTGAGCTCGAAATTGCTGTAGAAGCTGCGCATATCCATGTTGGTGGTGCCTATCGTTGCCAGCAAATGATCGATAAGCATCACCTTCGCATGAATAAACCCATTCCGGTAAGCATAGAACCGGACGCCAGCCGTCATCAGATCCTCCATATAGCTGCGCGAGGCGTAGTTCACAATCCGGGAGTCCGACTTCTCGGGAAAGATGATACGAACATCCACCCCGCTGAGCGCCGCAGTTTTCAAACCCATGGAGATGCTTGGATCCGGGATAAAATAAGGCGTCGTAATGTAGATCCGCTTCTTGGCCGCGGTAATCGCCCCGAAATACATCTCCAGCATCGCATCCCAATGAGCATCCGGGCCGCTTGAGAGTACCTGAACCGGCTTGGTCCCGCTGCAATCATGCTCGGGGAATAGGGACGAGTCCGCCAAACGCTGCCCGCTGGCAAAATGCCAGTCGGTTAAAAAGGTATGCTGCAGCGAATACACCGCATCCCCCTCCAGCTCCAGATGCGTATCGCGCCAGAAGCCCAGCTTCGGATCGCCGCCCAAATATTCGTCGCCGATATTGATTCCTCCGAGATACCCTATCTTACCGTCGACTACGAGGATTTTCCGATGATTGCGATAATTGATCCGCTTGTCGAAAAAAGCAATAAGTGCAGGAAGGAAGAGGTGCACCTCGCAGCCGGCCTGCTTTAATTCCGCAACAAACCTCTCGCTCAGCTGATAGCTGCCGATTCCGTCGAAGAGACAGCGTACCTTAACACCCTCTCGCGCTTTGCGCATGAGCACCTCCTGGAACAAGCGCCCCGCCTTGTCATGACGTATCGTGTAAAATTCGAAATGAATGTAGTGCTTCGCCTGTTCCATGGCAGCCAGCATAGCCGGATAGGTCTCCGAAGCGTTGGTCAGCACGCTCACTTCATTGCGCATCGTAATCAGCGAGCCGGGAATATTGTTCAGTAGCGCAAACAGCCGCGGCTCTGACCTCCATCCCTGGATCCGCTCCTCGTCAATCCCCAAGTGCTGGGCCTTCTGCTTCTTGCCGTATTCTTGAAGGTCGTGTACATGCCTGCGGCCGATGCGCCTCACCTTCTTGCGGTGCTTGTAATCCCTGGCCAGAAAATAATACACGGCAAACCCTATGACCGGAACGATAAACAAAATGAAAAGCCAAGCCATCGCCTTGGATGGATGACGAACCTCCACAAGCAAAATCGTCAATATTTGCAATATAAACAACACGAGCGCCATGACGAGCCACAGCAAGGTACATCCCCTCCCCGAGTACACAGGCCTGCTTTTCTCTTTGCTAGCTTTAACCAGTCTCGTCCGGGCTATTCGGACGCCGCGGGCTTGTTCTTTTGCCTATTTGATAGTTTCCGCCGGCATGCTGACATAATTTTTGGCGTTTGAAGCCAAAATAGGCGGGAGATGCCAACCGGAGTGACCGGGGCGTGCAGGAACAAGGGCGGAAGGAGGATGGCAGCGCATGCTCAAAAGAGGCCGAAGCAAACAAGGCAAGGATAAGAAGGAGCCTAACATGCTCAACCGGGATTACCGGTTCGTTGATGAACTGCGCAAGGTTCCGATCTCTATGGAACTCGATGACAACCGGCAGTATGTGAAAGAATTATTCGATAACTGCTCCGACTTTGTCGTTCGCGATCTGCAGCTGCAGCAAAGCGTACGGGCTATTCTGTTCTTCGTCGACGGCATGGCCAAAACGGAAGAAGTGAACGAAGCGATGAAAGCCTTGATGATTCTCGAGGGCGGGGAGCGATTTATCGACGAAATATCGGAGTCGGTGCTGCCCGTATCGCAGATCGAGAAGGTGGACAATTACGGCGATCTGCTGCTCTCCGTGCTTGGCGGCGATACCGGATTGATCGTGGAGCATAACAATAAGGCGCTGCTGATGGGCGTCCGCGGCATGGAAAAACGCTCAATCAACGAGCCGGAGACCGAATCCGTCGTACGCGGCCCGCGCGAAGGCTTTGTCGAGAATATTCGGACCAATACGTCGATGATCCGACGCAAGCTAAAGACGCCGCATCTGAAGATGAAGCCGCTGATTATCGGGCGGGAAAGCAATACGAATGTCGTAGTGACTTATCTGCAGGATATTGCCGATCCGGCCATGGTCGAGGAAGTCATGCGGCGGCTGCAGAAGATTGATATCGATGCGGTACTCGAATCGGGTTATATAGAGGAATTTATTCAGGACTCGGCTTATTCGCCGTTCCCCCAGGTTCAATATACGGAGCGGCCGGATATGGTCGCGGCCGCCTTGCTGCAAGGCCGCATAGGAATCATCGTGGACGGGACGCCTTTCGTTCTGCTGGTGCCCTTTGTCTTTACCGAAATCCTTCAGACCAGCGAGGATTACTACGAGCGCTTCCAGATCTCCACGCTGATCCGATGGCTGCGTTACCTGCTGCTCTTTTTATCCCTGCTCACGCCTGGCATGTATGTCGCCGTCACCACTTACCACCAGGATCTGCTGCCGACGTCCCTTCTTCTATCGATAGCAGCTGCCAGGGAAGCTATTCCTTTTCCCGCTGTTGTGGAGGTGCTGATCATGGAAATTACCTTCGAGGCGCTTCGCGAGGCCGGCATCCGGCTTCCCAAAACGATCGGCTCCGCCGTCTCCATTCTCGGAGCTCTCGTCGTCGGACAGGCGTCCGTGCAGGCCGGGATCGTGTCGGCCCCGATGGTTATCGTAGTTTCGATTACCGGGATCGCTTCATTTACGATCCCCCGGTTCAATGGAGCCATCGCGATCCGAATGCTGCGTTTCCCCATCATCATCGCGGCATCGCTGTTCGGCATCTATGGAATATTGACGGCTCTGATGCTGATCATCGGCCATATGGCCAGCCTGCGCTCATTCGGCATTCCTTACTTGTCCCCGCTTGCTCCGCTCACCGGATCAAATATGAACGATATCCTGATCCGCGCCCCGTTGTGGGCGCTGAAGGAGCGACCCGCTTTCATGCCGGTCCAGGAGCATACGAGGATGAGCAATGCTTTGCCGGACGAAATCATGCAGCAATCCGGTCAGCGCGGCATAACCATCTCTCATGACGATGATGGAGACAAGAAGAACCAACAGGATCATTCAGATAAGGATAAACAGGATAAGGAGGAATCTTGATGACGGCCATCAGGCGGCTAGGTCTGGCAGCGGCTGCACTGCTGCTGCTGTCCGGCTGTTGGGACCGGACAGAAATTAATGATTTGGCCTTTATTCTATCTACAGCGATCGATCTGGAGAAGGACGGCAGCGTCCGCTATACGGTGATGCTGCCGCTGCCCGGGTCCATGGGGGGAGCCTCGGGAGGCGGGGGCGGTACCGTTTCGGGCGGAAACAAAAGCTATTACCTGGATTCCGAAACCGGAAAAACCTTCCGGGAAGCTCAAGCCAAGCTGCAAAAACGGATGGCCCGCCGGATGACGCTGGCTCACCGCCGTACGGTGCTGGTCGGCGAAAGCGCAGCGCGGGAGAGAGGCGTGCTGGACATCTTCGATGGGACTCCGCGCTCTCCCGAAAGCCGGATGACGACCTATTTCATCATAACCAAGGGCAATGCCTATGAATTGCTGCAGGCCACTCCACAGTTCGAGCGGTTCCCCTCCGAGGCTATACGGGAACTGGCCAAATCGAGAATGGTCACGGATCTGAATCTGAAGGACTTTGCGCTCGCGCTAAGTATGCCGGGAAGCGATCCTGTCGCCATCCATATGGGGGTGAAGGAATCCTCCAAGGGACTCAAAAGCTCGAAGGAAATTGAGGTGCTGGGCTACGGTCAATTCAAGAGAGACAAGCTCGTCGGCATCTTCGAGGAACGGGAAGCTGCCGGGTTAACCTTGTTGAGGCCCGGCAGCATCAACCTCTCCACTATGCTGCAAACGGAAGGACAGTATTTCGATATAAAGATGTTCGACACCGACACTTCTATCAAGGCCAGACTGAAAGACGAGCAGCTTAGCTTCCATATCAACATTGAAACGAAAGCCAAGGTTTTGGAAAGCAGCAAATTTTACGACTTCAGTCAGCCCAGAAAAATTTCCGAAATCGAAGAGAAGCTATCCGCCTACATTCGGCAGTGCATCGAAGAAGCCTTTAAGCGCATGCAGGAAAAAGAAACGGATTCTGCACAGCTTGGCCAATATGTCCGGGATACCTACCCTCGACTTTGGAAAGAAAAATACGAAAAATCATGGCCGCAGCCCCTAAAAACGGCCAAGTTCGATATCAAGGTTCACAGCGAGCTGACCGAAACAGGTCTGATCTACAACAACATTACGAAAGCGATGGATTGACCATGAACACTAGCGAGTTTCTCATCTGCTTTATTCTGCTGGCCGTTCTGCTGATTTTCCTGAATATGAAGCATTGGAACGTCATGTCACGCAGCATCAGACGCTTCACTGTATTCCTGTATATCGTGACCTTCGTTCTGTATGCGGCTGTGGTGTTTGGCTATCAAGTCCCGATGCCGACCCGTTTTTTTATCGACAAGGTTTCGCCCTGGGTGTTCACTATTATTCACCCGGACTGACCCTGATCTCCAGGAAAGGAAGTGCACCGTGTCCGCCAACCTACAGATTATCAGCCACAAGCAGTTTGCCTGGCTCATCTGCTCGCTGCTCACAGGCGGAGGCTTGCTCAGCATTCAGCATGAGATGTTCCGGATCGCGAAGCTGAACGCTTGGATGACCTTCTTATTACCGGCCTTGTATGCCTTGCTGGTCGCCTGGGTTTTGACGAAGCTCGCTATCCGATTTCCGCGCAAGCATCTGTTCGAGATAACCAGCATCATCTTCGGCCGCTTCTTCGGCACCCTGATTAACCTGATTATCTTGGTACATATTTGGTTTATTCTGATGCGCAATCTCAAATCATTCAGCCAGTTTATCGGTACGACCTTGCTGCCCAATACGCCCCCTGGTATTTTGATCATGCTGTTCATGCTGCTCCTCATCTTCTACGGCAGGAGCAGCGTTGAGGTGGTCGCTCGGGTCAATGAGCTTTTTTTTCCGTTTTTCTTCCTGCAAATTATTTTATCGCCTATTGTTTTGTCCAATGAGATCGACCGCAGACTGATCACGCCCATCGTCACGCTTGATTTGACCAACTATTCCTTTGCCAGCCTGCTGGGGTTCGGATGGTTCGGAGATATTCTGGTGGCAGGCGCCTTTTTGCATACCTTATGGAGCGCCAGACAAGCCCGTTCGGCCCTGCGGCTGGGGATCATTACGTCCGCGGTCCTGCTGAGTCTCTCCATGTTCATGCAGTTGATCGTACTGGGTCCCATCATATCGGGCAACATGACCTATCCGAATTACAGCCTGGTACAGCATATTCATATTACCGATTTTCTGGATAGGATGGATCTGTTCATTCTCAGCATCTGGTATCCCATAAACGCGTGCAAGATCATTGCAGTCTATCTGGCCTTCCTTATCGGGTTAGCCAGTCTGTTCAAGCAGCGTGAATATACGCTGATCAATTCGCCTGCCAGCCTCTTTCTGCTGTTGACTACTACGCTCGCCTTCACCAGTACGACCGAGGTGCTAAGCTTCGAGAAATTCAGCACGCCTGTGATCGTAGCCTGCTACCAGCCTCTGCTGCTGATCGGCCTCATGATCGGAGCTCGGCGCTTCCCTCCGCCCAGGCAGGAAAGAGCGGGCGGCGGGGCGCATAGCCCGCCTGACGGTCACTCGGAGCAGGCGGATACCGGGCAAAAAGCCGAAGCAGGCAACCGGAGGAACGGGCGGCTATCCCGGGTACCGGCTTCCGTGTGGAAGCTTGTCGGTAACGGATTACTCCTGTTGTGCATCATCTTTTCGGCGACAGGCTTGTTCCTGGGTACGGACTATGCCAGCGTCGGGATCATATGCGGCTCCGGCTACGCGCTATGTCTGATAGCCGCTGCCGCCACCTCCCTGATCGAGCTGAAGAAGACGGACAAATTCAATCCAAGGCCTCCCTCCAGCAGGTAGCCGGCAGGCTAGCTATCCGACCTTCTCAAGACTAATCACCTGGCGGAAAGGAATGAGCATCCACAGCTCCTCCTCCTCCCCCTCGCGATTGACAAGCAGCTCGACAAAGTCAAGCCCGGTACGAACCAGCTTAGCCTCGAACAGGCCCGTATGTACGGTCCTCACTCGGGCATCCGAGCCCGTGCTCTTATGCGGGAGACCGAGCAGTACGATCTCCTGGACCCCACCGGGAACGAAATACTGATCGCTGACACGCATGAATCGCTTGCCTACCTTCTGCAGCACGCCGGGCCCCCCGGCGAAGCCTTGAGCCTGGATGGCCACCTCGTAGCCGATATGCTGGGCAAGCCGCTCTTCGAGCGTCATGCCGTTGGTACGTAAAAACGACATTGAAATTCCTCCCGTTCTTCATAGTCGGTTTGTAACCAATCTATGACGGGATAAGCAAATTCTTGACCATAGAAGAAGCAAAGCGAGAAAGAAAACTATAGAGAAGGGAGTCATCATGAATCTCAAGTGGTTTCACGACAAGCTGACGTTCCTCATTATTCCGGATGCGAACGCAAGCGTTGTTCGATTCAAGCTGTCCCGGGGAGCTGTCTGCTGCGCGGTTCTGGCCGCTCTCGCAGTTGCGGGCACAGCTGTCTGTCTGTATGCCAGGCAGCTGTACGCCACAGCGGCCACCTTCCACCGGACGCATGAGCTGGACGGGAAAACCGTGAGGCTGGAGCAGGCGCTGCTTAGCAAAAATCGCCGCATCGAAGAGCTGCAAAGCGAGGTACTCTCGTTATCCAAGCAAGCTGCACAGGTACGGAGCCGGGTGGAAGAAATGAAGAAGCTGGAGAAGGATCTGCAGCTGCTTGCTCCTCGCCCAAGCGGAGAAAAGGCCGGCTCCACATCCCCACCCCCATCTGTCCCGGCCTTCTTCGGTATGGGAGGACCGAGTTTTCCTGCCAAGCCCGAGGATATAAGGCGTCTGGCAGCCGACGCCGGCCGTACCTTTGCTTGGCTTGAGCTGGAGATGGATAGGCTAGCGGAAGGATGGACCGAGGCCAGAAGCAAGCTGCTGGAGAGGCAGGACCGGCTTCGCCGCACGCCAAGCCTGTGGCCGACGGTTTCCCGCGTTGTAACCTCTCCCTACGGTTACCGGAAGGACCCCTTTACGCGGAAGCTCAGCTTTCACCGCGGCATCGATATCGCCGGCAAGCTGGACGACCCGATATTTGCCGCAGCCGGCGGAACGGTATATACGGTAGGCTACGATAAGCTGCACGGCCATCACGTTATCATCGAGCATGCTGAGGGACTGCGCACCTGGTACATGCATCTGAACCATGTAGCCGTAGCCGAGGGACAGCAGCTAGACAAGGGACAAACGATCGGGGGACTAGGCACGACGGGCAGAAGCACAGGCCCTCATCTTCACTACGAGATTTTACGGGAAGGCAAGAGCACCGATCCGGGTAAGTATTTGCCGGGTGATAACACGGAAGGGAGCCTTGAATCATGATCGGACTCTGGAACCAAAACAGGCTGCGCGCAAGGGCAACCCGCACGGTGACTCTTATCGGCGAGGGCTGTCGCATACAAGGGAATCTGACTAGTGAAGCGGACCTTCGAATCGAAGGAGAGTTCGTAGGGACGATCCACGCGGCGGGGGAGGTTGCCATCGGCGAACGGGGAATCGTCCGCTGCCGAAAGCTGGAGGCGGCGGATGTGGTCGTGGCCGGCACGCTGGAAGGCTCCGTTCAGGCAGAAGGCATCGTTCGTATAACGCCTACCGGCCGGCTGGAAGGTCGGCTAGCGGCCGGTACGCTTATCATCGAGCAGGGCGCCGTGTTCGAAGGCCATAGCATGATGGCCGTTGATCGTTTGCCAGTCGACCCGCAAGCTAACGAAGGTCCCGACAGGCATAGTCTCGGGGAAGGGGAAATGATCGCGCCTACGGGAGAGGCTTCTCCCGCCGCTCTGCTGGCGGGTTCGCCGTCGCCGTCAAGCCTTCTAAAGGAGCTTTGATTTCACAGCTCGAAGCGGCCCTGCCTCTTCTGACCCGAGGCTTCTCCCGCATGTTTCCCGTCTTCGAAATACGGGTCTGCCTGCAGCCGGCATGCAGGCCCGTACGACAGCGTGGTATAATGAGGACAAACTGCGACAGCGCAAGCGACAGGAGACAAGCCCTATGATCAAACAAACGATTCTTTTCGATATGGACGATACCTTGATTTACTGCAACAAATTTTTTGATATGGTGATGGATCAGTTCGCCGATCAGATGGAGGCTTGGTTTCACGGCTACCATCTGTCGATTCAGGAAGTTAAGAAAAAACAGGCGGAGCTCGATCTGAGCCGTGTGCTCGTGAGCGGCTTCTCGCCCAGCCATTTCCCGGAATCCTTCGTGGAAACCTATGAATACTATTCCGATCTGACCGGACGGCAAAAGAGCTCTTCCGAGATCGAACGCCTGACGGAGCTCGGTTCCTCGGTTTACGGGCACAGCATCGAGCCCTACCCCTATATGGAGGAAACGCTGCTTGCTTTGGAGGGCGAAGGTCATGAGCTGCATTTATATACCGGCGGCGACCCTGCGGTTCAGATGCGCAAGGTCAAGGAAGCCGGATTGGAGCGGTTTTTTCACGACCGGATCCATGTCACCCGGCATAAAAACACAGAGTTTCTGGAGGGCATCCTGACCTCGCACAGTCTAGACCGCTCACGGACCTGGATGATCGGCAACTCGCTGCGGACCGATATCATTCCTGCACTCACCTGCGGCATTCATGCCATCTTCATGCCGGCGGAGCTGGAGTGGTCCTACAATCAAGTCGAGGTAAACGTGCAGCCTGCGGGCGCCTACTTCACGCTTTCCTCGCTGCACCTGATCCCCGAGACGATCCGTACCTATGTGGAAGCGAACTCACAGACGCCCGCATCACTTCACCTGTCTCCTGCTTCGGAAGACACCGATACGCCGGGCGGCGTCAAGGAATAACTTTTATTGTCTGCAAGCTTCTGTCGGGCTCTCCACTTGGACCAGTTGAATTCGGTCCAGGAAGGGGAGCTTTTCCGTTGCAGCTCGCTGCGGAATCTCGACAGCGCTTCATCCGGCAGATCGGGATGCTTCTCCTTTAAGGCCACGATATGCGGCACCGCCTCATATCCCAAGGAGCCCAGATAGGCGACATCCAGCTCCCCCGTCTTCTCATAGCGAGCCGCATTGTTCCTGACAATCATGGCATCGATGCCGATGTAATTCATCAGCACGTAAGCCATGACCGCTGCGATAAGATAGCTGCGCAGGAGCGGGAGACGATCGTTCCACAGCTTGACGAGCGCTATCGCAAAGAGCACCCCTAGGAAGATCATAAAAGCATGCACAAGCAGGCGGGTAGTCGTATAGCCATATGCCTCCTCATACATGGAAAGCCGCAAGTATGCGGAGCTTAGCATGATGCCCGTGCAGACGATCAGCAACGCCAGCAGCGCGCGCATCCCTGACCAGGCGGACGGAGATGGTCGTCTGACTCCGTACAAAGCCGCGACCAGTACCGACAGATTGATCACGGTGACGACGACCAGCTCCGCAAAGCCTTTCCTCGCATAGGCCGCATACGTCATACCGTCCGGAAGCTCGGCAGCCCCTCCTCCAAAGAAGTAAGAGAACTGTACGAAAGCAAACAGCAAATAGACGGCATTCAGCGCGATAAGAACCGTCGATGCTACGGTCGCGTCCAGCTTCGGCGGCGCCGTCTTCGGGCGAACATCGGCAGCGGGCAAGCCAGGGTCCCAGACAGGCTGCGCGGCCGGGGCAAGCTCCCCTTCCGTCTGCGATCCTCCGGGCGACGGGCCGACCTCGATCGGAGAGCCTTCCACCGCTCCGGCCGCTCTAGTATCCTGCAATCGAACGGAGGCAACCCCTCTGCCAGCCGCCTCCCTCTCCGCATAGGGCGGCGGCCATTCCTTCGGCTTTAGCAATCCGGCGATATAAGCGAATAAGCCTACCGCTACGAAGATCACCCATAAGCTGCGAACGATAGCCTCGAGTACATGGATGCCGTCCCATATATCCGGCAGCTGCGAGAGCGAGCGGTTAAACATCGCATCCGCCGAAGCCAGAAGACCTATGACGGCAGCCAGCAGGGGAGCCGCGATCAGCAAGCCGAGAGCCACCTTCCCCATTGTCCGAGAGCTGCCCTTGCCCAGCAAGGACGATAGCCAGCCGGCAGCCACCGTTATCGGCCTCGGCACATAGAGCAGACACTGTACGAGCGCTTGCTCGATCATGGTCCCCACTAGACCCAACCGGCTTTCCCGGCGGTAAGCCGCTGTGGTATGAAGCACCACAAGGAACGGAATCGCCAAAGCGTTCAATACGCCAAATACCGGGTTCGTGTACAGCGCATAGGTGAACGAAAGCAGCGCGATCGGAAGCAGCCAGATGGAGGCCGGGTTTGCACGCAGTTCCTTCATGCCGGTGCCGGCGATCCCGTAGAGCAGGACATAAAAAGCAAGCGCAAACAGCGGGAAGGAAACACCCGGGCTTTTGTCGTAAAAGAAAAAATGATGAAGCAAGCCTAGGCCAAGAGAGGCCATAAGCAGCTTCCGCTCGTTAAAGGAATCCGATAATGTCGACGCCACCGCGCTTCCCTCCTGTTCTACGCCGCGTAAGCCGGTCACGATGCGGCTTGACTTCCCCTAACCTTGTCAGCAGCAGCAGCCCCATCGCCCGCAACGTTCCCTTCCGAAGCGGCAGCTCGGGGAGCTCTCCCAGCCCAAGACGCGCTTCATACTGCGAGAGCGTCCTCAGATTCCGCAGCACCGGCGCTGGAATCCGGCCGACCGAAGCCCACCCGCGAAGCAGTTCCTCCGGTTCTGCCCCGATTCCGTCCAGCATCGGCTTCCCCTCCAGCTTCCCGTAGCCCAGCGTGACAAGCCACCAGACGGCATAGGCCGCCTCTTCCTTCGTGGACGCCGTAAGCAGTGCCTGCTCCGTCTCAAGCAGCAGCTGGTTTTCCCAAGATATCGTTAACGAAACAGCCGACATATGAATCTCCTCCCCGAATCGGTACTAGGATCCTGAACAGCTCAGATATAGGTTTTCGCCTATCCCCCCTTATTGTAGCTTGCAAAACAGGAATAAAAGGCGTAACTTTTAAAATATGAATTTCGTATTTTAAGAAGCGGGGAGGCCTTAGGATGAAATTAGCGTCGCATTATATGCGCCTGCGCGAGCTTTATCCTTACGCATCCGTGGATCAGGAGCTGACGGCAACGCTCGGCGAATTGGCGGAGGCTCTGCAGTGTACGCATCGCAACGCGCAGCTCTTGATGAGCAAAATGCAGCAGCTGGGCTGGGTGGACTGGAGGCCGAAGCGCGGCCGGGGCAACCGGTCATCGCTGATCTTTCGGATGCCTGTCGAAGACATCGCCCTATCCACGGCCAAGGAGCTGGTCGAGCGCAAGGACCTGCGGGGAGCGCTGGAGCAGCTTAGTCTCTTTTCTCCGGATAGCGCGGTCAAGGAATCATTCCACCGCTGGCTGAGCGGACAGTTCGGATACACCAGCGAGGTGCAAGGAAACAAGCGGCTGGATATTTTGCGCTTTCCGTTAACGCAACCCCTCCAGTCACTGGACCCCGCAACCATCCATTTCACCACGGAGTCTCATCTGGTGCATCAGCTCTTCGATCCGCTGGTCCGCTACAACCGGCTGACGCAAACGATCGAGCCGCATCTGGCCCACGCCTGGGAGGTGAGCGCCGATCGTACCGTCTGGACCTTTCACCTGCGCAAGGGGGTCCTGTTCCACCATGGCCGGGAGCTTGCTGCCGAGGACGTGACCTATACGTTCGAGAGGCTGCAGCGTCTGTCCGCCGGCGCCTTATACAGCTGGGCGCACCGCCAGATCGAGCGGGTAGACGCGGTCGATCCGATCACGGTCAGCGTTCGGCTGAAGGAGCCGAGCGAGCTGTTTCTGCAATTCGCCGGTACGAACCGGGCCTCGATCGTACCGGCCGACCGCTGTGCCGGCCAAGGCGAAGCCTTCGCCTTGGCTCCCGTAGGCACGGGACCGTTCCAGCTGACGCACCTGGACGATACGACGTGCGTGCTGGACGCGTTCGCGCCCTACTTTCAAGGACGTGCCCATCTGGACCGCGTGGAGCTATGGCATATTCCGAACCTGCAGAAGCAGGACTATGACCAGACGCTTGGCAGCTTCCAACTGCTCCATAACTACCGGCTGCCCGATGAGGCTTCGGACGCCTGGAAGCAGGTTCAGCAGAAGGGGGCGACCTGCCGGTTTCTTACCTTCAATCTGCTAAAGCAGGGTCCCCTGCTCGATCCGGGTGTGCGGGGGCTTGTCATGTCCGCACTCGACCGCGCCAGGCTGCTGGAGCGTATCGGCGGAGATGCGGTCGACATCGCAGACAGCTTCGTGGCTTCTGGGAGAACTCCGGGATCGTCCCCCGCCCCCGCCTCTTCGCCTTACCGGTACGGACCGGATCGCATCCGGCAGCTTGTCAAAGACAGCGCCGGCTATCAGGGAGAACGGCTCCGCCTCTGTACGATCACGCAGTATGAAGAAGATGCGAAGCATGTCCAGGCCCTGCTTCAGGAGGCCGGCTTCGCCTGCGAGGTCCGTCTGCTCTCCGCCCAGGAGTTCAAAAGCGAGCAGCGGCTCCACGCCGACCTGCTGTTGTTCTCCCTGATGCTCGATACGGATGCCGAGCTGCGCTTGTTCGATCTGTATACCAGCATGCAGCGGCATCTGGAGCCTTCCGTGAAGCGGGTCGTTTCTTCGCTGCTGCGGCAGATTCTGCTGGAGCCTTCCCAGAGCGGACGAGCCGAGCTGCTTCAGCGGGTCGAGTCTCATCTGACGGCAAGGCGAGTGCTCTGCTTTCTCTATGAAAAACGGTTGAAAACGATCTTTCACACCTCGGTGAAAGGCATTTCCCTGGACGCGCTTGATTGGGTGCAGTTCAAAAACATCTGGTTCCGGCCATAAGCCAGGCTCCTCGCGCATATGCATGAGAAGAGCATGCCGTGTGAAAAGGAGCGGAGAACGATGGCCAAGGCACCCCAGATGATTTATAAAAACGAGAAGTACGGCTTTACGCTGCGCTTTCCTTCCTGGTGGAGGCGCTACGTGGTGGTAAGCAAGCAGAGGCAAGATCCTGAAAGCGAGTATGAGGTGCATTTCCGCTTCAAGTATAAGGGAAAGGTCTATGACGATATCGTCGCGATTCTCGTGTACCGGATGACCAGGAAGGAATGGATACGGCTCGGTTACGAGGATTCTCCCTTAACCTATCTCGGGTCATACGATGGGCGCGTATTTGCAGCGCTCACCCCCGAGGAGCTGCCCGAGGCCTTTCTCGATAAGAAAACAGGCGACTACGACTACAAAAAATACGGCGTTCCGATCGGCCTGCTTAAACGTATGGTGAATCGGGATGTGCCGGTTGTGCTGCGCTCCATTGCATTTCCCCGCCGGCAGATAAGCATGAGATCACAGCCGTTCCGCTCCCGGCTTATATGCCGCTGCCGGACGAAACGTCCCAGGTCTTAGAGGAACCGGCCAAGATCAACTTGCTTGCCCGTCACTTGCCCTGGATCTGCGGATCACAGGGCCGCCGCTTTTCGGAAAGCCTCCTTTCGCATCGCGCTTCCTTTCAGACAAAGATCGACGAGATCCTTCTTTTTTCTCGATTCACGTCCCTTTCTTCGGCAGCTTCGCGCATCCTCCGCACAAAATTTGTAGCGAATCCTCGGCCTGGTTGCAGGGAATTGTAGATTTTTGACGAATAATATAGCATATAGTAAATAATGGAGGAGCTTCTGGCATGAATGACCGGATGCGTTCTGAACAAATCTCCGAACGGCTGCAGCGTGAAGATAGCGTCAGTCTGGAAGGGATTCTCGTCGAACTCGCACTCAAACATTTTACCTGCTCCCACGCGGGGGCCTTATTGCTTGATACAGAATGCAACCTGGTGATTGCCGGAGAATCCCTATCCAGACAACTGGGATATGGCCCGGACACGCTCCAGAAGATGAATCTTCAGACCCTGCTGCATCCGGGGGACTTGCTCATCAGCATGCATCATTTGAGTCAGCTGCTGAGCGGTCAGCTCACTAGGTACGAAGCCGAGATACGCTGGATCAGGGCCGACGGGGAAGTGATCTGGATGAGCGTCAATGCCTTCGGCTTAGTCGGCGGCAGCCAAGAGCTTGCGCCCGCTTACCTGTATATGCAGACGCAGGATATAACCGAACGCAAGGCGCTGGAGGAGCAGTCCCGCGCCGCTCTCTCCCGCATGAGCTCCCTCATGGAAATGTTAAATGATGCCTACATTATGTTCAATCGCCAAGGAGAGTTCGTCTATGTCAATAAAGTGGCGGAGACGCTGCTCGGGCATAACCGGGACGAGCTGCTTGGGCATAGCCTGCATACCGTGCTTCCGGAGTGGATTAATTCCGGCTTCTACAAGCAATGCACGCGCTCTCTCGAGGATGCCTCGCCGCTCTTCTTCCCGCACTACTTCCCGATGCTCAGCAAATGGATAGAGGTCTCTTGCTATCCCTCCAAGGCCGGACTCTCCATCTTTATGCGCGACATCTCCCAGATCCGGGAGCAGGAGGAGACCTTGAAAGCGGTCAGGCAGCAATTGAACTCTATGATCGAGCATACCGCCGACAATATCTCGATTCTGGATGCGGAATTCCGACTTGTCCGGGTCAATCAGGCCTTCGTGGAGACTTACGGGTATAGCGAGCAGGAAGTGCTAGGCGCCCGTCCTTTCAATGTACCCGAGCATCTTTGGATCGAATCTGAGCTTCTGTTTCGTCAGGGACTTCAAGGCAAGCAAATCTCCGGCTTTGAGACGAAGCGCCTGCATAAGGACGGCTCGCTGCTGGATATGAGCCTGACGATATCGCCGGTGGTCGGCTCCGACAACGAAATTACGGGCATCTGCATCATCGGGCGGGATATCACCGAGCGCAAGAAGACGGAGGAGTTGCTCCGCAACTCCGAGAAGCTGTCGGTGGCCGGCCAGCTTGCGGCCGGAGTCGCTCACGAAATCCGCAACCCGCTTACGGCGCTGAAGGGTTTCACTCAATTTATGAAGTCAGGCGCCCAGTACAAGGAGCAGTATCTGGATATCATGATCTCGGAGCTGGACCGCATAGAGCAAATCATCAACGAACTCCTCATCTTGGCCAAGCCTCAAGCCGTCACATTCCGGAAGCGTCCGCTTTCGCCCATTCTCCATCATGTTCTGTCGCTGCTTGAATCCCAAGCCAATATGACCAGCATCCAGTTTCATGCGGATATTCCCGCGGACCTGCCTGCCGTACACTGCGAGGAGAACCAACTGAAGCAGGTGTTTATCAATATTTTAAAAAATGCGATGGAAGCCGTCTGCTCCGGAGGCCGGATCGAGATCTCGGCCGGACAGTCCGGGCCCCGCGACATGACCGTGGTGTTTGCCGACAACGGCCCCGGTATTCCGCGCGAGGTGCTAAGCCGGCTCGGCGAACCTTTCTTCACGACCAAGCAGAGCGGATCGGGCCTCGGGCTTATGATCAGCCAAAAAATCATTACCGAGCACAATGGCCGGCTTGAGATCGAGAGCGAGCCGGGCGAGGGTACTGTCGTACGGATCACACTCCCCATCCTGTAGCTTCTTTCCCTGGGCAGGGCTGCTCGGCCTCGATCGCCTAAGAATAGCCGTCCGGTTACCTGAATTCCGGACGGTTATTTGAGTTGCGGCGTCCCGGCCGGCCCTCCTTGCTCCCACCTTCAGACCAACAGTAAGAATTTATCAAATTTTGATAAAAAACTGTGATTCCCTACGATTTTACTTCATAACCGCAGCCAATTTGTCGATATATGTCGTAGGTTTTGTTATCAATTTAATAGGAGTTGGGTGTATTGGGTTGGTTTAAAAATTTAAAGCTTGGGGCGAAATTGAGCATTACCGTGGGAGGTGTAATGATTCTCATTTTTGCGCTGCTGATCACCATGTCCTTGAAGCAGCTTCACACGGTTAGCGTCGCCAAGGGCGAGCTGGAAGCTCGTGACAAGGGAGAGACTTTCTTGATCGAGCTGCGGCAGGAGGTCTCCATGATCCAATCCGACTTGACGCTCATGTCTGAAATGCTCTTGATGGCGCGTGAACAAAAAAGCTGGACACGCGATCAAGTCGTCGAGCTGCTTCAACAGTACTTGTCCAACCAAACGGGCCTGATGGGCATCTATACCTTGTGGGAGCCGGACCAGTTCGACCGGCAAGACAAGGCTAACGCTCTTAAGCCTCTATATAATGATCCCTCGGGACGTTTCACGCCCTATGTATACCGTACCGGATCGTCGATACGGATCGAGCCGCTCCATGGCTTTGAGAAAGAAGGAAGCTATTACACGCTCGCCAAGAAAAGCAAAAAGTTCACTGTAATGGAACCTTATTTTTATCAAACGAACGGAGAGGACACGCTGTTAACTTCCCTCGTTGTGCCGATACTCGATAAGAACGGAGAGTTCCTCGGTATCGTCGGGGCCGACCTGACGCTGGATGCCCTTCAGCAGCGCGTAAAGCAAACGAGTAACGATACCGCTTATGTCACGATCTTCTCCGATAAAGGGACCTATATCGCGCACGGCATCGATGATAAGAAGGTCAACGTTCCATACGGCGACCGGCAGGAGAAGATCGATCTGTTCAACGGCGCCGTCAGTGGCATCATGCAGGCCTATTCCCTGAATCCGAATGGAGAGCCGGTGAATCGGACCTTCGAAAAGATCACCTTCCGGGGAAGCGACCAGTCCTGGTATGTGGAGACCGTCGTCCTCAAGAAAGAAGTCATGTCTACGTTTAACGAGGTGCTCCGCTCCTCCTTGCTGGTGGCCGTCGTATCGCTGATTTTGCTGGCTCTGCTGATTACGCTGGTCCTGCGGCTGCTCGTTACGCGCAACCTGAACGAGGCAAACCGCATGCTCGGGATTATGGCCTCGGGCGATTTCACGCAGCAGATGACCGTCCGAAGCCGCGACGAATTCGGCCAGATGGCCGAGCATTTCAATCATATGATCGATACGCAGAGAAAGGTGCTGCTCATGGTCTCGGAGCTGTCGACGTCGGCAGGGATGACAAGTCAGCAGCTCGCAGCCAGCGCCGAGCAGACGGGACAGGCCGCCGAAACGATCGCCGAATCCGTTCAGAACGTAGCGATCGGCGCCGAGCTGCAGGAGCAGCAGACGACCGAGGCGTCCCGGGCGATGACCGAAATGGCTGTCGGCGTAGGCCGCGTAGCGGAATCCTCATCGGGCGTTACCGAATCGATCCAGGACGTCGTCCAGCAAACGAAGGCGGGGAGCGAACGGATCCAACAGGCGATTGAGCAGATGAATGCCGTTCAGCAGACTTCCCGGCAATCGGAAGCGGCCATAGAGCGGCTGCAGGTCCGTTCGGTGGAAATCGGCTCCATCATGGAGCTGATCTCGCAGATCAGCATGCAGACCAACCTGCTGGCGCTGAACGCCGGCATCGAGGCTGCGCGTGCAGGCGAGCACGGACGGGGATTTGCCATCGTCGCCGGGGAGGTCCGCAAGCTGGCCGAGCAGACCAAAGATGCGGCGGCCAAGGTGGAGGAGCTGCTGGAGGAGATTCGCAACGAAACGGAGAAAGCGGCCGCAGCTGCCCGATCCGGCTCCGCAGAGGTCCGGATGGGAGTCGAATCCGTGACGGAGACCGGACATATCTTCACTGTCATTACCGCTGAGATGGGGACCGTTCAAAGTCAGATGGAAGAGGTTTCTGCCGCGGCCGAACAGATGTCGGCCGGCACCGAGCAGGTAACGGCTACAGTGGAGGAGCTGGCCCGGATTGCCCAGGAGGCCGCCAGTCATTCCCAGAGCGTGGCTGCCGCTTCGGAGGAACAGCTTGCATCCATGGAGGAGATTTCTACATCCTCCGCCTCGCTCAGCAGCATGGTGAAGGAACTGCTTAATCAGCTTAGCCGCTTCAAAGTGTAAGAGAGATCGCAGGGTAAGCCTGACCGCAAGCGGCATGATTCGCCCGGTCGGGCTTTTTGCCCTGTCCGGTATGCCCCGCGCCGCGAATTATGTTATGATATTTTTCGGATTCTAGCAATTCACCTACATGAACCTACATTAACCTACATGAACGGGGTGTTTTTCGATGGCCCAGCTCTACTTCCGATATGGGGCTATGAACAGCGGCAAATCCATAGAAATTTTGAAGGTTGCCCATAACTACGAAGAGCAGAATAAGGAAGTGCTGATCTTCACCTCCGCTATAGATGATCGCGATCAGGTGGGCTACGTATCGTCACGCATCGGCCTCCGCCGGGAAGCAACCCCGATCCACCCGGATACGGACGTGCTGGAGAAAGTCCGGCAGCATCCCAGGAAGGTATCCTGTATCCTCATCGATGAAGTGCAGTTTCTGCACAAGACGCAGATCCTCCAGCTTGCGCAAATCGTAGACGAGCTGCGAATCCCGGTTATGGGCTTCGGGCTGAAAAATGATTTCCAGAACGAGCTGTTCGAAGGCAGCAGGTATATGCTGCTGTATGCCGATAAGATTGAGGAAATGAAAACCATCTGCTGGTTTTGCGAGCGCAAAGCGACCATGAATCTGCGGGTCGACAGCGAGGGAAAACCTGTGTATACCGGCGAGCAGATCCATATCGGGGGGAATGACGAATACTACCCGGTGTGCCGCAAATGCCATGCCAGGCCCAAGCTTTAAGCAAACCGGCCTCCCGCTCCTTGATTAGCCTTCCTCCTCCTGGTGTATAAAGTACTAGAGGCGGGAGTTCCAATGCCTCGACTTCGAAGAGGAACGCGAATGCCCGATGCAAGACAGAGTAAGGCTCGCAGCTCTTCGCTGTCTGAGGGACTTTGAGAATGACCGCAGCCAAGAACAGAGCGAGGAGCGAGCTTGCATGGAGCGCACCCCTATCGAAGAGAAGCGGCTGAATGCCGCTTTATTTCAGTTCATTTTCCCCTTCTCCCTGAGCTCCGACTGCCAGAAGAATCTGGAACGCAAGCTGCTGGATGACGGATTTACGGTGTTCTCCCTGAACGAGCTAGAGCTGGAAGCAGCCTTCTATGGAGAGGAGTATCGGGTGTCGCATCGACGTCTGGAGCGCTACTTCCTGCCATTCGCCAAAGCTATGATCTTCCCACAGAACCCGAATCCCCAAGCCTTCCAGCGGTTCTCCAAGCGCCTGGATCAGGACGTCCGGATGACGTCTGCCCAGCTTGACTGGTCCTTCCGCGTACATGCCGTCGACGTGATATCCTGTCCGTTCGACATCGGGTTCCTCACGATGCGGGTCGAGCTGCAGCAGCCCCAGACGCTCTCCCTGGCGCTCGAGTTCGCCAGTCTGTTCCGTCGCCTGCAGAGCATGGAGGACGAGGAGAAGCCGGTTAGGCTCGCGACGGATGGGTACGAATGCACGGAGGTCGAACATTTTATATTCCAAGCGCTGGTCCCGATGCTGCATGACTTCATCGATGAGACCGACATGGATGAATCGGTCTTTGAGAGGCTGCCGTACTTCGTAGATGAGCGGATGTATGTGCAGATGCTGCTGGGCGGGGATGAGGATGAGCGGTTCACGGATGCCGACCTGTACCGGGCCGGGCGAGTCGACGGACTGGATGAACACGGACTTCCTCATATCAGCGCTGTGAGCCCGGATTATATCGACAGATTTTGCCGAGAGCACGTCTACGACCGCTGGAGTCCGGTCACCTCCTATGTGATCGACGAAACCTGCTTTGCCTGCCTGACGAATCGGGACGCCGAGCATCTGAAGCAGCTGGCCGGACATCTTTACGGCGAGTACTATTACGGCTTGCTGATCAATCTGTTTCACAAAATCGTGCTGCTTAAGCTGTCCAACCGCTACTCCCATGTCCAGCTTGAGCGGGATCCGGAGAAAATCGAGGCGCTGATCCGCGATATCACGACGTTCTCGGCCAAAAACTATTTCATGGAGGCCATCTCTCAAACCCAAGGCAAGGAAATGTATGGCCGGCTTCGCGAGGCGCTTTCCATTCAGCCGCAGTATGAGGATGTCAAACGGACATTGACGGATCTGTTCAAATACCAGGAAAATTTCTCATCACGGCGATCTGAATATTTGCTGCTGATCCTGACGATCTATTCGGTTATCAGCGGTATATTCGGAATGAACCTGGTCATCGAGGACCTGAAAGGCCCGGTAGCTTTCACCCGTTTCAGCGAATACTCTCTCTTTCAATACTTTACTCTGATCATCACGCTTTCAGGGATTTGCATCGCCCTGAGTCTCGGCATCAACGCTTTGATCCGCCTCGCGGCGGAATGGAGAAAAACCCGGCTGAAGTAAAGCCGGGCTGTTTGCATGCCTTCCGGCCTGACGAGCCGGCGTACCGATCATTTCGTCTCCTCAAGCACCCGGGTCAGACACTCGATAAAAAAAGCATTCTCCTCCTCCGTGCCGACCGACACGCGAATATGCTGCGGCAGCCCCCACACATCACCGTACCGGGTAATCACACCCTGAGCCATTAGGGCCTCATAGCGGCGCTTTGCCTCCTCGCCCAGCTCCACGAGTACAAAGTTGCTCATGCTGACCGCATACTCCAGCCCAAGGCGACTGAAGGCCGCATAGAGCTGCTCCCTCCCCTTGGCATTAACGTCGCAGGACGCTTTCAAATGGTCGATGTCGCCTACGGCGGCCGAGGCGGCGGCCTGTGCGAGGGCATTCACATTGAACGGCTCCTTCACCTGCAAGATCCGCCGGATTACGGCTTCCGGGGCAGCTCCGAATCCTACGCGGATACCGGCCAGCCCATACGCCTTGGAGAACGTCTGGAGGACGACCAGCGGCAGCCCGGCTCTTACGAATTCAAGCCCGTCGCTATAATCTTCAGCCGTCGCAAAATGCGAATACGCGGCATCGCAGACCACCATCGCCTGCGGCGGCAAGCCCAGAAGCAGGCGCTCCAGCTCCTTCCTGGGCATATAGGTGCCGGTCGGGTTATTCGGAGAGCATAGCCATACAAGCTTGGTTTTGTCCGTAACCGCAGCGAGCAAGGCATCCGCGTCGTACCGATAACCAGGAGACAACGGCACCGAAACAAGACGCGCATCCATCAGGCAGGCGCCAAACTCGTATTCGCTGAAGGTCGGAGAAGAGACGACAATCTCATCGCCCGGCTCCAGGAAGGTTTCGGAAAGCAGCGTAATCAGCTCATCCCCGCCGTTGGTTATGATCAATTGGCAGGGAGACAGCTCCAAAGCGTCGGCCAGCGTCTCCCGGAGCGCAGCCGCCTGGGCATCGGGATACCGGTGAATATCGGGAAGCGCCGCTTGAATCGCGGCAATCGCTTTGGGCGATGGGCCGAGCGGATTCTCGTTGGAGGCCAGCTTGACGACATGTTCAAGCCCGAGCTCGCGCTGGACCTCCCAGATGGGCTTGCCAGGCGAGTAAGGCTTAAGCTGCTCCAGGGCTTTTCGCGATCTGGGCCCGACTACTCGGTCTTCGGTACGATTCGAGCTCGTTTCTTCATGGATCGACATCGTTATCTTCTCCTTTCAAACTCTCGTTTACTTTAATGAGATAACAAGATAATACACTGATGCGTTAATAAAGTAAAGTATTATTATACCTTCTTCCGCCCCCCGTTGTTCGCTTATACCAACTGCATTCCTTGTACATATCTTGTACAAACAGGGTTCACCGGAAAGGAGTGGTTCGTATGAGCCCGAGGTTCTCGCCTGCCAACCCCAAAAGATGGATAAGCATTGTCACTACGCTTTACTTGCTTATCTGTTTTGCCGGTTGTTTTTGGATGGGTGCCATGCTCAGAAGCGGGGAGTTGACCCACCTGCTTATGATACCGCTGCTGCCCATCAAGACCTACGTTTACTGCGCTCTTTCAGGCGCGATCGGCGGAACCCTCTATGCCCTGCGCCTGGTTCATCAGTATTATGAACAGCTGGATGAACGCTGGATGTGGTGGTACATGCTGCGCCCAATTCAATGTGCGGGAGCGGCTGTCATGACAATTGTGCTTTTCCAGAGCGGCATTCTGCTGCTGCAGACCGGAGACAGTCTGTATGCCAAGGTAGGCACTTCCTTCCTGGTCGGATTCGGATACGGCAAGCTGATGGACAAGATCAAGTCGCTCACCGAAACCTTGTTCAACGGCTCAAGCTCCAAGAAGCAGCCCCCTGACGGCAAGCCCCCGCAAGAATAGCCTGGCTAGGCTGGGCTGCGGCCAGCCAGGCCCAGCTTCTGGAGGCGTCCTAACCAGCCCAGCGAGGTTGTCGATTCATTGTGAGTAACTGAGTTGAAACGTTCTGCTTTCGCTAACGGACCTCAGAGTCTCTATTTGCAGCATTTTCGCGATATTGAAAATCTAAACGGACTCAGATGACGCAATTTGGCGCATTTCCGCCCATTCTATGCGGTTTTGACGTAAGTAAGGTCGTCTGTGTCCGTTACAATTTGAACAGGCCCCATTTTTGTGAAATAGCGACTGTGGTGTCCGTTACGATCAGCCATTACTTAACTGCGCTGCCATCCACAATGAATCGACAGCCTCTCAGCGAGTGCTTGAAGTAACAGCCTGGGCTGAACGCCAAAAAGCAGCATCCTTCCTTCACGGAATACATGCTGCTTGTCTATATTCACCCATCTACCGCTTCCTAGGGTTAAGAAAGCGACCCTTCCCCTAGGCCCGTGTTACCACTTCATTCACGGCCCGCAGGGACAAGCCTGTATGACGGCAAATGTCCATCATATTCGCATGGGGATGCTTCGTCAGATAACTCTTCACTTGATGAGTTCGGTCCAGATGCTGCCTGAAGCAGTCTTTGCACAGCGATGGACTATGGCTCAACTGAAGCTTCCCACAGCTGCTGCAATTCGAAAGCTGCATGTCCTCCTCCTCTCCGACAAGCCGGGTGCCTATCTCGGTGACCTTTAGTAGTTCTATTTTACCTGTTGCCCTCTTCCCGCGGCCATCCATCCTTCCTCCTGTTTTTCGGGTATAGGCTTGATTATGTCTCTATTCATAGGTATTTTCTATTTTTTAATTCCTAAGACCTAGCAATCATGGTAACATAATCAAGGAAGATCTGGTAAAGGGAGAGAGTTAATGAGTGCGAAAGTTGTCATATTAGGCGGGGGCGTAGCCGGGATGAGCGCTGCGCAGGAGCTCGCTGAGCGTGGATTTGAAGTAGCCGTGTATGAAATGAAGTCTATTCCTGGAGGAAAGGCCCGATCGATGCCAGTCCCGGGAAGCGGTATCGATGGCCGCAAGGATTTGCCCGGCGAGCACGGGTTTCGGTTTTTTCCCCGTTTCTACAAGCATATTGTGGATACGATGGAACGGATACCTTACGGGATGAACGAGCGGGGAGTGGCTGATAATCTGGTGGAAGGCACGCGGCTTGGACTAGCCCGGACCGACGGTCCTCCCGTAGAGTTTCTGACGGAGTTCCCTCACTCCCTGAAAGACCTGCGCGACGCCTTCAAGTCGCTGTTCGACAATGGACTGAACTTGTCCGAGGAAGAGCTGGAACATTACCTGGAGCGGATCTGGCAGGTCATGACCAGCTGCGACGAGCGCCGGCAGCAGCAGTATCAGAACATCCCATGGTGGTCGTTCATCGATGCGGATGAGCAGTCGGCGGAATTCCGCCGCGTGTTCGCCGGGATGACGCGGATTCTCGTAGCCGCCAAGGCCCGGGATGCGAATACCGCTACGGTCGGGACCGTCGGCGCCCAGATCATGCTCGATATGGTGATGCCCGGAGGCAGCGCAGACCGGCTGCTGGATGGCCCGACCAATGAAGTATGGCTGCATCCTTGGCTGGACTACTTGCGGAGTCTTGGGGTCGATTATCATCTGGATGCCAAGGTGGAAAGCATCCGGTGCAAGGGAGGCTGGATTGCCGGCGCTACCGTCTCCGAGCACGGGCATGTGTATGAGGTGCATGGCGATTATTACATAGCGGCCTTTCCTGTCGAAGTCATGGCGAATTTTGTCACCGACGAAATTCTTCAGGCAGACCCTACGCTCGACGGTATTCGACAGCTTGCCGACGATGTCGATTGGATGAACGGCATTCAGTTTTATCTCAAAGCCGACCGGCCCATGATCCATGGACATATGATCTATATGGACTCGCCCTGGGCGCTGACCAGCGTCTCCCAGAAGCAATTCTGGCCGGACTTCGATCTAAGTGATTATGGGGACGGCACCGTACAAGGTATCCTCTCCGTCGATATTTCGGATTGGGAAGCGCCCGGCATCCTCTATGGCAAGCCGGCCAAGCAATGTACCCGGGAAGAAGTCATGGAGGAGGTATGGGCGCAGCTCAAGCAAAGCCTCAACGTAGAAGGGGCCGTCATCCTGGAGGACGATAATGTGCACTCCTGGTTTCTGGATGAAGATGTGCATTTTCCTAATCCCGACGGCGTAGCCGTGAATCTCGAGCCGCTGCTTGTCAATAAAGTGTACACCTGGAATCTGCGGCCCTATGCCTATACGGCGATACCGAATCTGTTCCTCGCCTCGGACTATGTCCGGACCAACACGGACCTGGCAACTATGGAGGGGGCCAATGAGGCGGCCCGCCGGGCGGTCAATGCCATCATCGAACGCTCCGGCTCCAGAGCCCCGCTATGCAAGATCTGGGACATGTACCAGTTCTCGCTTCTCTCGCTGTACCAGATGCATGACGAGTCCCGATTCAAAAAAGGTTTGCCCTGGGACGGCAAAATGTTCGCTTCGATCGGCTAGCTTCCGTTATTCCCGTACGAGCCCCAGCTCGCGGTAAAACTGGGCGAGGAACGCCTCCATGTAGCGGTGTCGCTCCTCGGCCAGCTCCCGGGCCGCCTCCGTGTTCATCAAATCCTTCAGCTTCAGCAGTTTCTCATAGAAATGATTAATCGCGGTGCTTTTCTCGTGTCGGTACTGCTCCTTGCTCATCTTCTCCCTGGGCGGAAGCTCTGGATCGAAGATAAGCTGTCCCTTCCAGCCGGAGTAGGCGAAGGTGCGGGCAATTCCCACGGCGCCCAGCGCATCCAGGCGGTCGGCGTCCTGGACTATGCGTCCTTCCAAGGTGGGCAGCGTTCCGCTTTGTCCGTCGCTGTATGACATATTGCCAATGATGGCCATCACATGCAGGCGGATGGACTCCTCGACCCTTTGTTCGCTCAGCCAGGATTCCACCTTCAGCAGCCCCGCTTCCTTGCTCGGATTCAGCTTCTCGTCAGCCACATCGTGCAGAATGGCGGCGAACTCACAGATAAACGCGTCGGCTCCCTCCCGCTGAGCCAGCTCGCAGGCTGTACGGGCTACGCGCGCCGTATGCTGCCAATCATGGCCGCTGCTGTCGCCTCCGAGCACCTCCCTTGCAAATGTCCGGGCTTCGGCCAAGATGATGCCGCTTCGATTCATGTCAAGATCCTCCTCCTAGATGGCATACGTATAACTCGACAGGCATCCTGCCTATTTTGGCAGGAAAAGGCTTACGCCCAGCCACATGATAGGGCGCAAGCATAGAATGCTATGTGTCAGGAGCTGAAGCTTCGACATGGATAACCGCCTTGACGAATGAATGTCGCGAGGCGGCCCAACTAAAATACAACTCCTAAGGAGGAATGAACAATGGGTGCAGTAAGTTGCGGTGGCTTCACAAGCACAGGCGCCATTCTGGTTCTTTTCATTCTGTTGGTCATCATCAGCAGCGCATTCATCATCTAATGGGGAGACGCACCACCGATTGCCCGACAAGCCGAGGTAACCCTCGGCTTGATTTTTTCCTGCAAGCAGACGCATACAGGCGCAGGGCGGGAAGTTATTCGTAAAGCGCTCCGCCGGTAGACCCGTCCGGGTATACGATCTGCGTGTAAATGTTCCGCACCCCGTTCGCTGCCGTCTTCACGTACCAGAGGTCGAAGCGATCCACCTGCCCCGCCGCGTTCCAGCCGATAAACAGCTGCGCCTCCAGCTCTCCGTCCTTCAGTCCCTGTACGTCGGTTTCATTCAGACTCCCGAATCGGTACCCAGGCTTCGCTCCGAAATCGAACCGCCAGGTTTGCTGATTGGAGCTGTCGACCCAAGTGACTTGGTCCGGATCGCCGAACAGCTGCTTCACGTCCTTACTCCCCATCCCCCGCTCCAGCCGATATTGAACGGACCAAACCTTTCTCTCCGCTTCCGTGCCGGACGCAGGCTCCCTTTCCACCGACACGGTCCGGGAATCCGGATCATACTTGGCCCCGGCGCCCAGCTGCTCCGCCATATACCGGAGCGGAACATACGTATGACCCTCGTAGTTCAATACTTGATAGCGAGGACCGATCTCACGGTTCACGCCATCGAATTGAAATTTGACCGGAAACAAAAGCGCCCATACGCCATCGGCCGCATATATAGTCGAAGTGGCGGCCAACGCTATCCCGCACAATAAACCTAACCCAAACTTTTTCACAAGACCTTCCCCCTTTTATCTGAAAGTGAGCGGACATCTCTATTATACAGGCAACCTCGCCTACTACATAATGAATATGCCCAAATGCCAAAAAAGACCATCCGGGATGCTTCCGGACAGTCTGTTCCAAGTGGTCAGTAACAGGTTAATGACGAACCGCTTCGCCGCTCTTGGCGTTCAGCCATTCGCAGGTATCCGCGCAATCGCAAAGCGCCTTCTTGACGGAACACCAGGATCGCTTGGCGTAGTAGATCGGCACTTCTTGTTCTTTAGCCTGCTGCTTGATGACTTTGGTCAAATTATGGTTCACATAATCGGTCAGCACGAGTACAGCGGCTACCTTCTCGGGTATGCCTTTGCGGACCATCTGGCATTTGCGGCCAGATACATGCATAACCTCGTCAAACCCGATCTCCGCCAGATGATCGGGCATATTGCCCAGATGATCGGCACCTACGACTAATATGGACGCCATGATTACATCTCCTTTAAGTATGTATTCACTTCCGCTAATCTAATTCACTTCCGCTAATCTTATTCACTTCCGCTTATCTGGAGGCCGCTTCCGGCTGCTTGATTCGTCTTGGAGCTTCGCGACCGGCTTCGTTAATGATAATCATTCTCATATAAACCTTTAAAGTAATGATAATCGTTCTCATATATAAAGTCAACCTCCGAAATCGCGATGACGATGGGAAGGGAATCCTGAGGTCCAACAAACAAGGCGCCCATAAAAAAAGCCGTACCGCGGATATGCGGTACGGCTCCTTGCCGTTATACCTTACACAAAGAAAAAGCCGCAAGATAAAATAATAACAAGCAGAATGTAGAGTACAAGGACTACGCCAGTGCTCGTGTGCAGGCCGCCTACTCCACAACCTACTCCTCCTACTCCTCCAACACCCATAGTGATCCACTCCTTATCGATACTTGAGCCCATAGACCCTAATCCCTTAAGCTCATGGTTCAGTATATGTAGCGGAGCTCAATCGGTATGGACGTTGGCCCGGCGCGTTGTAAATTACCCGAAGACGTCTACAGGAACAAGATGATGTAGAAGATAGCCGCCAATACAAAGCGATAATACGCAAACCAGGATAAGCTCAGACGCTTGATGATGTTCAGAAAGGTAACAACGGCGATCATGGCTACCACGAATGAAGCCACAAGCCCTGCTATAAAGATGCCCAGATCTTCCATCGCCAGCAAATCACGGCTCTTGTACAGATCCAGCCCCGTTGCTCCAAACATGACGGGAACGGATACGAGAAAGGTAAATTCCGCCGCGGCCTTCTGGCTGGTCCCGAGCAGCATCCCGCCGGAAATCGTGGACCCGGACCGGGAGAAGCCCGGCCATAAGGCCAAGCACTGGAACAACCCGATACCGAACGCCTGTTTATAGGAGATATCGTCCATCGTTTCAGCGGTAATCCGGACCTTCGCCTTGACAGCCACGAGGATTAGCACGCCGCCAACGACAAGACTGATCAGCACGGTTGCTGGGCCGAAGAGATGCTCCTTGATCCAGCCATGAATCGCCAGACCGACCACTACCGCCGGCAGCATAGCGAGCGCCATATGAATCAGATTAATTTTGCCGCGGCTGCGGAAGCTTTCCTTGAAGTTCAGGAAGCCGACGAATCTCCGCCAGTACAGCACGAGCACGGCGAGTACCGCGCCAAGCTGCACGACAATTTCGAATGTCTTCGCCTTCTCTCCCGTGAAGCCAAGCAGATGTCCGGTCAAAATCATATGTCCGGTGGAAGACACAGGCAAAAACTCGGTTAAACCTTCTACGATGCCCAAAATAATCGCCGACCAAAAGTCGCTCAATCCTCTCACACTCCCATGATCCATAATCTATTCTAGTTTCTACCTCTATTTTCTACCTCGTCTATTATAGAGGATTGTTTCGCAAGAGAGAAGCTCACCGAGATGAATTTATGTTTTTTTAAGAAAAGCCACGGCGGCTAACGGCCTAACAACCGAATTCAATCGGTCCTCCTTGGCCGTGCAGATCGTATGGACTTCTCTCAGCAACACGCAAAAAAACGGGCATCCGACAACGTGTCGAACCCCCGTCTTATATGGGGCCGGCCTCATTTCCTCCGGACCTTGCCCCTTTACTTCACGTCATAACCTTGCTCCTCGATCGTTTCTTTCAGAGCCTCCACCGTGAGCTTACTCTCATCATAGTGTACGGATACCGACTTGGCGGCCAGATCGACCTTACCCGAAGCTCCGATCGTCTGAAGCGCCCGCTCGATGGAATTAACGCAATGGTTGCATGACATGCCCTCTACCTGCAGCTGTACGGTTGCCATCCTACGCCCTCCTCTTCATCATAAAGCTTGCTTCATATGAAATAATACAGTACCCCCCTATTGTATGTCAAGGTAGGGGGCTGCTTCGAGGCTGCAAAAGTTGAGTTAATCATTGGAAAATTATTGAGACATCACCCCTAAGTTGAGATATGATTTAAATAGGATAAAAGATAAAAAATTACATTATAATGCAACGGGAGGAAATCCTCGATGGGTATTATCGTTATTTTAGTTGTAGGTTTCATCTGTGTAATTAGCTACCTGAGAGCGATACATATATCTTTACAGAATTTATTAGAAATGATGTCAAAGGATAAGAATTAAATATACGTTCGTGTGCCATATATCAAAAGATCGTCCTTTAAATTCAATTCCCAGCCTCAAATAGCTGCAGGGAGACCAAAACACTTGTGAATCCCAGCTTCACGAAGGAGCTTGCCGATTTTCAGCACACGAAAATCAGAGGAAAACGGGACTTTTCAGACAGGCAGCGATAGTGTACCATTAAGTTTACGCACCTTTCTTGTTACCAAACAAAGAAGGTGCTTTTCTGTTAGAATAAAAATCGACCATACTTTTTGGAGGCATCCGCGTGAGAGTTTCCGACGAAGGCCTTGATCTATGGAAATCCGATTATTACCTCCGTCCCGCAGTCCGTCAGATGGAGACGATTCGTTTGCTAAGCCTTGATGTCTTCGACACGCTGCTGCTGCGTGCCTGTGCACAGCCGAGCGACGTATTTCTGATGACCGCCCGGCGCGCCGCAAGAGCCGGCGTGCTCAGCCCGTCGGTATCCGCCCAGGAATTCCGCACCGCGCGGGAAGCAGCCGAACGGCGGGCGAGGGACAGCCGGCTTCAGCTAGCCGGGCATGACGAGGTGTCGCTGGAGGGCATCTACGACGAGCTGCCGGATTTCTTCGGACCTAAGTCTGCGCTCCTGGAGATCGAGCTCGCAGCCGAGCGCGAGGTCTGTTACTTGAATCCGCATATCGTGTCCTTGCTGGAGTGGTGCAGAGCGCGGGATGTGAAGATCGCTCTGCTCTCCGATATGTATCTGTCTTCCGAACAGCTGTACAGCATTTTAACAGCCGCCGGGCTGGATAGGATAGCCATCGATACGCTGCTGGTGTCGGGAGAGAACGGGATCAACAAGTCGACCGGGCGATTATTCGACCTGCTCCTGTCCTTGTATCCGGCGATCTCACGTCCGGAGGTGCTGCATATCGGAGACAACGAGCGCGCCGATGTGGAGGGGGCCGCTCTCGCAGACATCCCTTCGCTTCATTACGGCCTGATTCCCGAGTATGTCGATAGCCCTTATCACTGGGAAAGCGTGCTCCATCCCGGAGCGCTTCCTTCGCTCAAGTCGCTGCGCAAGCTTGCTGGCGCCTATATTCCCTCCCCCTCTTCCGTCATCGGAGATGATAGCCCCCAAGCGGCGGAAGAGCCGCCGGCCGGGAAGGAAGCGCCTGGGCAGGGGGAAGCTCTCTATTCCGGCGGCCCCGATGCTTACCGGAGCATCGGAGCCGGGCAGGCGGGGCCGTTCCTCACGGCATTATGCGACTGGGTGGTGGACATCTGCCTGAAGGAGCAGCGTACCGAAGTACACCCTTTGATGAGAGAAGCCGTCCTGCTGGGCCCTATGCTGGAGCAGGCCGCCCGTCTGAGAGGCGCGACGCTTCGTGTCGTCCCTCTCTATGTCTCCAGACAAGCCACGTATCTGGCCTCCCTGGAGCAGTTCGGCGAGGACGAGCTGGACCGCCTGCTCCGCGCTGGAAACGGCACCGTGCATGAGCTGCTGCTGACCTTGGGGATTCCCGGGCAGGCGCATCGCCTTCCGGTTCCCGTCGGCTGCTCGTTGCTGGAATGTAGCTCGTCTGCTGCGACGGATGGAAGGACCGCGCTGCAGGAGCTGCGCGATTGTCTGCTTCAGCCTGAGATGCTAGCTGAGGTAGACAAGGCCATCGCCGAAAGCCGCAAACTTCTGCACGCCTACGTGTCGCGCGTAACCTGCGGGGCCGATAAGCTCGTCACGGTCGATATCGGCTTTCACGGGACGATCCAACGGGCGCTGCACCGAGCATTGGGCTATGCGGAGAATGATAGCGGGGAATACAAGCGGGAAGGCCGGGAGCCCGTAGCTGCTCCTATTCATTTGCTCGCGGTCGGCGGTCCGGGGATCGGCGGACTGAAGCTTGAGCATCACCTGGACATTCGGTCGTTCCTCGGCAGCTCCGGGGAGAACGAGGACCTCGGCCGGGCCTTTATCCGCAGCCCCGCGTTTATCGAGGAGCTGACGATGGGCGAGTTTGGCTCTACCGAGCGTTATGCGCAGAACGACCGCGGCGAAGCCTTCCCGGTAGTCGCACCCTTGGATCTGACCCCCGAAGAGCTAGCCTGGAAAAGAGCTTTCCAGGAAGGAGCCCTTGCCTTCCAGCGCTATTATTATGCCTGGACCACGGGAACCCTTGCCGGGCGGCAAGCCCTGGCCGAGCCTCAAGAGGCCCGCGAATGGTTCAAGCCGCTGCACAGGCTGATCGATATGCCCACCCCGGAAGAGGCTGCCTTGCTGGGCCGCCTGCGCCATCGGGATCGTCATTTTGGAGCGGACAGCTTGATCTGCGAGCCTGTAGGCGAGCGGTGGTTCGGACAGGGAGCCCTTGCTTTCCTGGATGCATGCAGCTATGCCCCGTCTGTGATGAATGTATACTGGCCTCAAGGCGTTCTAACCCTTAGGCACCCGTACGAGCTGTATCTGCACCATCTCCGCCTGCGTGACGGTTATGGACGGCAAGCCTTGCTCTGGCGCATGTGCCGGCAGCTTCAGGAGCAGGTTTCCTCGCCGCTCCGCGAACCCGTGACCCTGGTCGGCTCGGGCTCCTTCGTCTCCGACGTAAAGCGGGCGGCGCTTCTGCACCGGATCAGGATCGCCGTGACCCTCGATCCGTACGAGGAGAAAGCCTGGAGGGCGGCGCTCGGGCGGATTGCACTTGAAGCTGCGGCAGGCAAGCCGCTCCCGGTCTTCTGGCTGGCATCGCTCGACGAAGAGCAGTCGACCTCCTGGAAGGAGCAGCTGGAGCTGGCCGCCCGCCAAGGCGAAGGAGTGAGTCCGGCTTTGGTCATCATTGATTCCTTCGATGCCTGGCCGGAACCCGCTGTCTGAACTCCCTGGGCTGCAATGCTCGCCGGCCATCGGCAAAGCAATTTGTAATGAATTTGAAACATAACTTTGATGTTGCCTTAACATTTAAGAGGTAAGATAGAAGCAACCCCCCTTTTTGAAATATAGCAAGTTTGGATGGCCCGCTGATCAGCGGGTCTTTTTCTTTGGGCGAGCCGTCGAGTAAGGTCGGTGGCAGGCCCTTACGGAATATCGGACTCTCGGGGAAGCCGTGGGGCGGGACAGAAGCTCATCAAACTAGAACAAAGGGCGGCCCAGGGCCGCCCTTTACGTCTTCGAAGTCGCGAGCTTAGGAAATCCGACGAAGCGATTCCTCCGCTTTCTCGATGTTTGCGAGACTTGTTTTGTTGCCGCTTAGCAGCGATTCGACCGTGGCAAGCAGCTCCTGCAGGGAGGCGCTCGTCTGCTCGCTGACTGCCGCCAGCTGACCGGTCGAGTCGTTAATGACATTCACCGCTTGCTCGACGGATTGCATCATCCGGTTATTATTATCCGCCAGCTCGTTGAGCCGCGTAATCGCTTGGCTGATGGCAGAGAAAGAAGCGCTGGTCCGTTCGGTGAGGCCAAAATTCCTGCCCATGCTGGAGGATACCTGCTCCATCCGCTGACGAGTCAAGCTCGACTGCTGCGACAGCTCCTGAAGCTGGACGGTAATCTGGTCGGCAGAGTTCGAGGTGATATCCGACAGCTTGCGGATTTCCGTAGCTACGACGGCGAAGCCCATTCCCTGCTCCCCGGCCCTGGCTGCTTCGATACTGGCATTGAGCGACAGCAAGCTCGTCTGATTAGCGATTTCCTTAATTGTCGTGCTAAATGCATTGGTCGTGCTCAGCTTGCCGATCAATTCGCTAATCTCGGATGTCATGGCTTCGATCTCCGCGTTGAATTGATCGAACGTTTCATTCAACAGACCGATGTCCCGAGTTCCTGAATCGGACAGCTCGCGCGTCGTGCCCGTTTCCTCCTGCAGCTGGCCCAGCGATGCCGACATCTGCTCCACCAGATGAAGCATGCTGCGCACGGATTCGTTAATTTCTAGCGTCGATTCCATCTGCGAATTCGATCCATTAGCAATTTCCTGGAAGGCCGCATTCATTTCCTGCAGAGCGGAGGTATTGTCTTTGGCTGCCAGGGTGATGGCGCTCATATTGCCCGTTACGGAGCCAATCAGCTGAAGGATCGCTTCCTTCTGCTGCTTTTGCTGAAGCATCAAGCTCTCAGCCTCTTCTCTCGATGCGGCCATCTGTTTATTCAAATGACTCGTCACCCGCAAAATGCAGAAAACGATAATATTAATAAGCAGGAAATAGATCAAATAGGTCGCTTCCGCCCCGGGAGCCAAGACGATCTGGTCCTTTTGACCAAACAGCATGTACAGAAGCTGTCCGAGGGCGAGCAGCTGAGTAAGGAGCGTGAGCTTGAAGTCCATATAGATCAAAGCCAGAAAGATTACATAATACATAGAAAATACGTTCGTACTATCCGGATTCATGGCGATTGTAACGAACGTTGTTACAGCCGAGCCGAGCACAGCTATATATGGAGTCTGCATGATCCATTTGCGTTTAAAATGAACGAAGGTTAGCGTAATCCACAGCAGCCCTACAAAGATCAGCAGCCATTTGTAATAGCCGTCCATCGCCGTCCCCGTAGATACAATACTTGTGAACGTAAGTAACGATACGAAGCTGATAGCTCCGTATACGATCGAAGTACGGCGCACCATATCCGCTTCCTTCGGGCTTAGCTTCGAATCGTCCGCTTTGAAACGTCCTAGTCCTTTAAGCCTGGGCTTCGCCGGATGAGTATCCATCAGTTCTCTACTCCTTTGATTGTAATAGTAGTTGCCTGCACGCGGTAAGCCCAGACGTCATAGGCTAGGCCGTACAGCGGCCTCCAGCTTCTAATCCATCCGCAGCCTTCCCTAAGGTCCTATTCTCTCTGTCTAACAAAATGGAACAGTCCACCTCGCTAGGTATATTTCACCATAATGACAGATATTTCGACATAATTTTCAAAATCCCTTCTTTTATTTCTGATAAAAAGTAAAAAAACCGTCTAATCGACGGTTTTCTAAAGACTTAAGGCTATCCTGTTTAGGTTTACTGCCAGTCCGCCTGCTCCAGGCAACGGGCATAGTCATGAGGATTGTTGAAGCTATCCACACAACGCACGGAAAGTCCCGCCTCGGTGAAATCCTTCTCAGTCGGCATGTCGGCCTCGATCCCGCCGAGCCAGCGGACCAGCCCCGTACGCGCCGTGTGCAGCGTTTGCTCCAGCGAAGGGAGACAGTCGCCCAGGTACACGCCATGAAGCGGATGGAGCTGTCCGCCGATCAGGGGAACGGCGGCCTTGGCCCCGCTCTTGTGCAAACGCTTCAGCATCCACTGCGCGACAGAGGCCGATATAAACGGCATATCGCTTCCTACCGCCCAGAAGAAGGAGCCATCCGACTGGGCCAAAGCGGCATGAAGTCCGCTCATCGGACCTTTGTGCGGAATCCGGTCGGCGATGACGGTAACCGCCTGCCCCACTACCGGAGTATAGGCCGCCGGATCGTTGGTCACCAGCAGCAGCTCGCCGCATGCTTCCCTCATCCTCTCTATCGTACGAAGAATCAGCGGCTCATCGGGGAAGGGCACTAAGCCCTTGATGCGGCCCATGCGGGTATTGAGTCCGCCCGCGATAATGACGCCCGTTAATTCGCCCCGCTGCCTCATGACCGGCCCAGCTGGCAGGCCACCGCCGCTGCGGCGGCCCGAAGCACCTGCTCCTTGTCATGGATGGATAGCACCTGGACGTCTTTCGCATAAGGACGCACTTCCTCGACCGGCAGCCAGGTGACGACCAGGATCGCCCCGGTTACCATCTCCAGCAAGGGCAGCTGTTCCCGCTCGCGGATAAGCACCAGCTTGGGGTACTTCTCCAGCTTAAACCCTTCGACCAGCACCACGTCGACAGAAGGCAGGCGCCTGAGAAGCTCGTCCAGTGCCAGCGCGCGTTCTTCGACGAGAAATGTCCGGTTCGCCTGCTCCGAGACCACTGCTACAACCTCCGCACCCGCTTCGCGGTGCTGCCAGCTGTCCTTGCCCTCCTGATCCAGCTCCAGCCTATGCCTGTCATGCTTCACGGTACCGACCGTGAAGCCATCGCTTCCGAGCTGCCGGATCAGTTCGCACATCAGCGTCGTTTTCCCGGAATTTTTATAGCCTACGACTTGCAAAACCGCTTGTATCGGCAACGCTCCATCCTCCTTTGCGCTAAAGCCTCTCCTCCCCGAAGAGCGACCGTCCTCCTCCGGTCAGCAGCACGTCCACCGTTTCGCCGGCCTGCAACCCATTACCGCCTGCCGGGACGATCAGCAGCGCCTTCGTATCTTTGATCGACCTCATGCTCCCCGACTTGACATGCGCCAGCGGATACACATATACCCTGCCTTCCCGGCATTCAAGCCGGCTGGGCAAAAAGCGGGGATACGCGTTGACTTTGCCGTAGTCCTGCCCGAGCAGCGCCTGCATGCGTGGCATTCCGGCATGAGGAGAGCCTAGAAGCCGATCCAGCGCCGGTCTGACGAATAGCTCGAATCCGACATAGCAGGCGCCCGGATTGCCCGACAGCGCAAAAATCGGCTTGCCTTCGAGAATTCCAGCGCTCGTCGGACTTCCGGGCCGCATCGCCACCTTATTAAATAAGGTGCTTCCCTCCCAGCTCGACAACCACTCGGCCAGTACATCGTAGTCGCCAACTGACACCCCGCCCGACGTGATGACCGCATCCGCCTCACGCCCTGCATCGCTCACGATCCGGCGGACCGTCTCCAGGTCGTCCTCAGCGGTCCCCAGCAGATGGGGAATGCCTCCTCCGCTGCGTACCAGGTCCGCCAGCATCCAGGCATTGCTGTTGCGGATACGTCCGGGCGACAATGCCGCCTCGGGGGGCAGCAGCTCGGAGCCGGTCGACAGAATAGCCACGACCGGTCTCCGATGCACACGCACGCTCGAGCAGCCGGAGGCGGCGAGCAGCGCCGTCTCGCCCGGGCCGATCAGGCTCCCGGCGCCGGCTAACAGCTCGCCCTCGGCGGCCTCCGAGCCGACAGGCGACACATTGACGCCGGCCTCGATGGGCCTCGCGATAAGCACATACGGGCGGCCTGCCCGCTCGGTGGATACGGTCATCTCGAGCATGATGACCGCATCCGCCCCTTCGGGCAGCATCGCGCCCGTCATGATCTTGGCCGCCTGCCCGCTGGCAAGCGGCTCCGGCGGCATATCGCCTGCAGCGATGCTTGCGGTTACCTCGAGCGCCACGGGCCCCTCCCGGCTGGCCTCGGTCACATCCGCCGCACGGATGGCATAGCCGTCCATCCCCGAGCGGCGAAAGTGAGGAAACGCATGGGGCGCATATAAGGACTGCGCCAGCCGCCTTCCATACGCCTCGCCCAAAGGGACCTCCTCGGCGTCCGTCGGGCGGATATGCGCCTGTATGCGCCGAACCGCCTCATCGACCGGCACCGCCGTCCGGTTATGCTTCTGGCCGTCTAATCCCATGACCCCTCACTCCTCTTGCCCAGCGCCGAGCACGCCTTTGTCTTTCTGTGTGCTTTATTATGAGGCTTGGCACCGAAAAAGGACAGTCCCTTCGTGAGGGTTGAGGCGGTTCCCCGATTTCTCCAGTGCCGAGAAGGCCGCTGGCCTCCCCGTACCGGACTTAATCGGAAGCAACCGGCGTCACCGCATGATGCAGATGCCGCTCCAGCTCGTCGGCGTACTCGCGCTCCTGCTCCGCCGTATAGCCCAAGAGCACGTTCATCGCCTGCAGGACGCCTTCCTTCCAGGTACGAACGGCATCTACATGGAAGAACAAGGCCCCTGTGCGGCGGATGAAAAAATCTGACGGCTTCGCGGCCATCTCCCGCTCGATACTATATCTCAGTGCGGCATAGACGGCCGCCGGAAGCCCATAGCGGCCCGCTTGCTCCCCAGCTTCGGGCAGCAGCGCGTACACGTCGCGGACGTTCGTGCCGTAACGCCGGACGAGCTGCTCGGCCTCGGCTGCGCTCAGTCCCAGCTTCATACCCTGCTCCGTCTGCGCGCGGACGAAGCTTCCGAACTTCGCCGAGCCGCCGACATCCCCGCCGGAGATCGCCAGCGTCTTTGTCGTACAGGACCGGAAAGGCCCCCGTCCTTCTGCCCGCAGCTCCGCGGCCAGCCTATCGGTGACGGTCTCGGCCATCTTGCGGTAGCCGGTCAGCTTGCCGCCGGCGATCGTGAAGAGGCCCGATTCGGAGCGGAATATCTCATCGCGCCGCGATACCTCGGAGGGCGACTTCCCCTCCTGATAGATCAGCGGCCGAAGCCCTGCCCAGCTCGACTCCACATCGCTGCCCGTCAGCTTGAGCTCGGGGAACATGAAGTTCGCGGCCTGGAGCACATAATCCCGGTCAGCCGCCGTCATGAGGGGATGGGCCGTGTCCCCGGTGAAGTCGGTATCGGTCGTACCCACATACGTCTTGCCCTCTCGTGGGATGGCAAATACCATCCGCTTGTCGGGCGTATCGAAGTAGATAGCCTGCTGCAGCGGAAACCGGGCTCCGTCGAACACCAGATGAATCCCTTTGGTCAGCCGCAGCGTCTTACCCTTCTTGGAGTTATCGAGCTCCCGCACTGTATCTACCCATGGGCCGGTCGCATTGACGACGCGACGCGCGCGGATGGTATAGGCGCCTCCTCCGATCCGGTCGACTGCCTGTACGCCCACCAGTTGGCCACCGTCATACAGCAGCCGCTCAGCTTTCGTATAATTGACCGCCAGGGCGCCCGCTTCAACGGCCCGCTTCATCACCTCAATCGTGAGACGGGCATCGTCGGTCCGATACTCCACGTAATAGCCGCCGCCCTTGAGACCGCTTTGCTTCAGCAGCGGCTCCTTGGCCAACGTCTCGCTGCGGCTCAGCATTTTCCGTCGTTCCGAGCGCTTCACTCCAGCCAAATAATCGTAGAGACGAAGACCTACCGAAGTGGTGAAAGCACCGAAGGTTCCCCCTTCATGGAAGGGCAGCAGCATCCACTCCGGCGTCGTCACATGAGGCCCGTTCTCGTAGACGACCGCCCGCTCCTTGCCTACCTCCGCCACCATCTTGACCTCGAGCTGCTTCAAATACCGCAATCCCCCGTGTACCAGCTTCGTAGACCTGCTGGAAGTACCCGCAGCGAAATCCTGCATCTCCACCAGCGCCGTGCTCATCCCCCGGGTCGCCGCATCCAGAGCGATCCCCGCCCCTGTAATGCCTCCCCCGATAATGAGCACATCGACCGTTTCTTTCTCCATCTGTTTTAATACCTCTTGCCGCCCTCTAGCGGAAAATCGTACGTCCATCTGCCATTCCTCCCGTTTCGCTGTCCTGAGCGCCCGGGGCGCGCGGAGAGTTTGTTTGCGATCCGCTGACCATGCAAAAAAACCACAGACAACCCAAACCTGCAGCTTCCTGCAAGCGGGTGTTGTGGTTTTCTCCGCATCTCCAACCGTCGTATTAACTTACCCTCAGTATACCAGCTTTCCTCTCCCATTCCCAGCCCTGCCGTTTATGAAAATGCCAGCGCCGCCTTTACCGCCTTTTGCCAGCCTGCGTATAGCTCTATCCGCTCGGCTTCAGCCATCGTGGACACGAAGGTCCTATCGGACTGCCAGCGCTCCGCAATTTCGCGCTTATCCTTCCAGTAACCGACGGCCAGCCCCGCCAAATAAGCCGCCCCTAGCGCCGTCGTTTCGTTGACGACCGGGCGCTCCACTTCCGTTCCGAGCAGATCGCTCTGGAACTGCATCAGGAAGTTGTTTCGGACAGCCCCTCCGTCTACGCGCAGCGTGCGCAAGGTCAGACCGGAGTCCTCCTCCATGACCTTCGTGACATCCTTGGTCTGATAGGCCAGCGCCTCCAGCGTCGCCCGGATGAAATGCTCCTTGCTCGTACCGCGCGTCAGGCCGAATACAGCGCCGCGCACATCGCTGTTCCAATACGGCGTGCCCAGCCCGACGAAGGCCGGCACGACATACACGCCCTCCGTCGAGGAGACGCGGCTGGCGTACGTTTCGCTGTCTGCAGCCGACTTGATCATCCGCAGCCCGTCGCGCAGCCACTGGAGCGCCGAGCCGGCGACGAAGATGCTGCCCTCCAGCGCGTATTCCACCCGGCCCCCGAGCCCCCAAGCAATCGTCGTCAGCAGCCCATGGCGGGAGGAGACGGCCTGCTCGCCTGTGTTCATCAGCATGAAGCAGCCCGTGCCGTAAGTGTTCTTAACCATCCCCTTCTCGAAGCAGGCCTGACCGAATAAGGCGGCCTGCTGGTCTCCCGCCATCCCAGCGATCGGCACCCTGCAGCCGAAAAAGTGATGCTCGACCGTATGGCTGTATACCTCCGAGGAGGAACGCACCTGGGGCAGCATCGCTCGCGGAATATCGAGCAGCCCGAGCAACTCGTCGTCCCAGTCCAGCTCGTGGATGTTATAGAGCAAGGTACGCGAAGCATTGGAATAATCCGTGACATGGGCCCTGCCGCCGCTCAGCTTCCAGACGAGCCAGCTGTCGATCGTACCGAAGAGCAGATCGCCCCGCTCCGCTTTTTCCCTGGCCCCGTCGACATGGTCCAGGATCCATTTGACCTTCGTTCCCGAGAAGTAGGGGTCGATCAGCAGACCCGTCTTGCTGCGGAACAGCTCCTCATGCCCTTGCAGCTTCAGCTCCTCGCAGATGCCGGCCGTCTGCCGGGATTGCCATACGATGGCATGGTAGATCGGATGCCCGGTGTGACGGTCCCAGACGACTGCGGTCTCCCGCTGATTCGTAATGCCGATCGCCGCGATCCGGTCAGCGCCGATCTCGGTCTCGCTCAGGACGGAGGCCAGCACGCCAAGGACGGACACCCAGATTTCGTTCGCGCTATGCTCCACCCATCCGGGATGCGGATAATATTGCTTGATCTCCTGCTGCGCCGTACCCACGATGTCTCCATCGCGGTCGAAAATGATCGCCCTGGTACTTGTCGTTCCCTGATCGACGGCTAATATATACATGTCCTGCTTTTCTTTCATCCGCTTTCCCCCCTATCCATCGACCTGATCGAAATGCTTCCATAGCTCGGCTCTCGATGTAGTGACCGCAGAGGCTCCCGCGGCAATCGCCTGCTCCACGTCCTGCACGGTACGAATCAGCCCTCCTGCAAATATCGGAATGCCGGAACGTTCATGCACCTCACGGATCATATGCGGCATAACGCCCGGAAGCACTTCAATATAATCGGGCTTCGTGCGCTCCAGCAGCGCGTAGCTTTTCTCCAGCGCATTCGTGTCCAGCAGGAACAGCCGCTGAATGGCAAGCAGCCCGTTCTGCTTCGTCTTGGCGATCACGCCGGCACGCGTCGAAATGAGACCGGCAGGCTTCACGACCTGGCATAAAAACTCAGCCGCGTACTCATCGTTCTTCAGGCCCTCGATCAAATCGGCATGAAGCAGCGCCTTTTTCCCGTGCGACTTGGCCAGATCGACAACGGATTTGATCTGGCTGATATGCGTATCCAAGATGACCAGATACTCGTAGGATAGCTTCATCAGCTTCTCCAGATCCTTCATCTGGCGGGCGGCCGGCAGGATCGTTTGCCGATGGAACGCCATGCGGTTCCCTCCTTTTTCTCCAGATGCCCGCGAAAGAAAAAGACCACGACGAATCCCATCCCGCTAAGAATGTCATTCGTGTGGTCTCCGTCTCTCCGTCACCTGCTATTAACTTGGTCTTATTATATCGGCAGCGGCTACCGCTAGTCAACGTTAAACCCGCAGCCCCTTAAGCCTTGGAGCGGGCCAACAGATATAGAAAGTAAGGGGCTCCGATCACAGCCACAACGATCCCTGTCGGAACCTCCGACGGCTGTATCATAACGCGGCCGATCAGATCCGCTACGATGACGAGCAGGCTGCCTACCAGCGCCGAGGCCGGGATCAGATACTGGTGTCTTGGACCGACTAGCTGCCGGGCCAAGTGGGGACCGATCAGCCCGACGAACCCGATAGCTCCGCCGACGGCTACGCAAGAGCCCGCCAGTGCGACGGCAGCCGCAAGCAGCAGCAGGCGTTCGCGGCTGACCCTCGTCCCGAGCCCGATCGCTGTGACATCGCCCATGTTCATTACATTGAGGGTACGCGCCTTGTACAGAACGAAGGGCAGCAGCACGACCAGCCACGGCAGCAGCGCCATGACGAATTTCCAGCTCGTCCCCAAGATGCTCCCTGCCAGCCAGACGGCCACGAATTGATACTGGTTCGGCTCCAGCTTGATAACAAGAATGATCATCGCAGCCGCTATCCCCGCGGCAACGGCTATCCCGGACAGCACCATCCGGATAGGAGAGATGCCCTTGTGCTTCTCGTAGGAGAGAGCAAAGATCAGAGCCGCCGTGGCCCCCGCTCCTAGTAAAGCCAGGAACGGCAGGAGGAAGACCGGGGCCGCCTGATTAATCGGAAAAAACGCGATGAAGAGCACGACCATCAGACCAGCCCCGGCATTGATGCCGAGGATTCCGGGATCGGCGAGCGCGTTGCGCGTTAGCGCCTGCAAGATACATCCGGACACGGCGAGCCCCGCTCCGAGCAGAACGGAGATGATGATGCGGGGCAGCCGGAATTCGAACAGGATCAGACTCTGCTTAGCCGTTCCCGCACCGAACAGCGTTTTTATGACCTCGACGGGCGACAGCCGGATAAAGCCCGTATTCATACTGAGTATAAAGGCAATTACGATCAGCGAAGCCAAAATGACAAAAACGGACACGGCCCGAATCCGTTTGCTGCGCTCTGCTTTCGATTCCAGATACGGCATAGAGGACATTACAGCTCCCTCCTTTGTTTGCGCACCAGGTACAGGAAGAACGGTACGCCCAGAACGGCAATCAACGCGCCAACAGGGGTTTCGAACGGCGGGTTGATCATCCGCGCCCCGATATCAGCCAGCACCATCAGCAGGCTTCCGAGGACGGCCGAGCAGGGAATAATCCAGCGGTAATCGACCCCTACCAGGGCTCTGGCGACATGCGGAATCAGCAGCCCGACGAAGCCGATCGCTCCGACCGCAGACACCGCCGCTCCCGCCAGCACAAGCACGACCAGCGTGCAGGCCAGCTTGATCAGACCCGTGCGGCCGCCAAGGCTCTTGGCGATATCCTCACCCAGGCTGAGCAGGGTAACCGATCTGGATAATATGAACGATAAGACCAGCGCTCCTCCGACCCAGGGAGCCATCAGCTTCACCTGCATCCATTTCACGCCGGCAACCCCTCCCGCATACCAGAAGGCCAGATCCTGGCCGATGCGGAAGAAGATCGCGATGCCTTCGCTCAGAGCGGACAGCAGCGCGGCGACGGCAGCCCCGGCCAGCGCCAGCCGTACCGGAGTCAGACCGCCCTTGGCCAGTGAGCCGATTCCGTAGACGATACCTACTCCGACGGCAGCGCCCAGGAAGGAATATAAGATCAAGTATTGAAACGGCAGCCCCGGCGCAAAGGCAAAGCATAGTGCCAGCACAAAGCCTGCTCCCGCATTGACCCCCAGCAGTCCCGGATCGGCGAGCGGATTCCGCGTCATGCCCTGCATGATGGCCCCGGCGACGGCGAAGCACGCCCCGATCATAGCGCCGGCCAAAGCCCGCGGCATCCGAAGCTCTTGAATAATCTGATGCTGGGTCAGATCAGGATCGAACCGGAATACCGCTTCCCAAACGGTAGCAAGACTGATATCGGCCGCTCCCAGCGAGATGGATGCGGCCAGCGAGAAAAGCAATAAGGCAATCCCGGCAACGAGAATAATAGAAGCGGCCAGCGGCCTGGTTTTCAATACCGGCGAGTCCTTGGGCGGGGTGGTGGCCGAGTAGGATTTCATGGATGAAGCCATGGATGCATACCTTCCTTGTCAGGCGAGACAAGCTGATGCTCGAGTCGAAGCAGCTTGACTACTTTTATTGTGATAACGATTATCATTTTCATTTTAGCAGACAGGGAATGCCGTCGCAACGCCTTTTTCTAGTCCCCCTACTATCGTCATGGCCAAATGCCCGTTGAGTTCCGCCGCTCGCTCCGTTTGGCTATACCGTCTGCGAGGGATCTGTCCGTTATCCAAAAAAGACCCGGCCCCACGATGAAAGGCATCGTCGGGCCGGGCGATCCCGGCTTCCTAGTAGAGCGATCTGAAAGTAAGGTACTCCCGGAGCAACCTAGGAGCGGTGGCGGTTACGGTTAACGGACATGTTCGATCAGCCATACGTGCCTCTTTATACGATTTTTCGTACAAAAACGGATCATTTTCACCTTAGGTGGGAATGTATGTACGATTTTTCATATAAAATGCAAGCTTCGAGCAACTACATGCGCCTCTTTATACGATTTTTCGTACAAAAATGGATCATTTTCACCTTAGGCCGGGATATATGTGCGATTTTTCGTATAAAACGCAAGCTTCGAGACTACATGCGCCTCTTTATACGATTTTTCGTACAAAAATGGATCATTTTCACCTTAGTCCGGGATATATGTGCGATTTTTCATATAAAACCGTTAGCGGTTGGGATGGACACGGATACGAATGTAAGGGACCTATTGGACCGGTAGAGCAAACAATTTCTTGGTTTTCCGGGCGTTGGAGACTGCTAAGAGTACGCCAGGTCCGTTAGCCGATCCCGATACCCATCCAGGGATCGGGACAAGTAACGTTCTACTAGCTTGCTCTTGCTCCTGCTCCTGCTCCTGCTCCTGCTCCTGCTCCTACTCCTACTCCTACTCCTGCCCCTGCCCCTGCTCCTGCTTCTACTCCTGCTCGGCAGCCGGCAGCAGCCGCTCATACAGATAGTCTACGACATGCTCCGCTTTCATCCGGCCGGTAAGCCCCTCCCGCTCGATGCCAAGCTGCATCTGCAGCAGGCAGCCGGGGTTGCTGGTCAGCACGACATGCGCCCTCGTTTCCTTCACATGCTCCATCTTGTGATCGAGCACCTGCATGGACATCTCCGGCTGCGTCAGGTTGTAGATACCGGCCGAGCCGCAGCACCGATCCGCCCCCTGCAGCTCGACGACGTTCACATTGCCCACGCGTCCGATCAGGTTGCGCGGGGCATTGCCCGCCTTCATCACATTGCGCAGATGGCAGGAATCCTGATACGTGACGGTTTCACGCCCAGCGCCGAGGGAAGGGAGAACGGGAGCCAAGCCGCTGCTGGTCGGCGTCTTCTCCTGAAGGGCAGCAGCCGCTTCCAAACCCGCGGAACTCGCGGCGCTCTCCGCATAGGCAGCCGCCGAATCGAAGCTCAGCCGGCTGGCCCGCTCAAGCAGCAGCTCGCTCACATCCTTTACGCGTCCGGCGAAATCAAGCGCCAATTCTGCATAGCTCGGGTCGTCATGCAGCAGATGGCCGTATTCGACCAACAGGGCTCCGCAGCCTCCCGCGTTCGATACGACCTTATCCACTTTCGCATCGAGGAAAGTGCGGATATTGCTCCGCGCCAGCTCGCGCGCCTGATCCAGCTCGCCGCCGTGCGCATGGAGCGCCCCGCAGCAATTTTGCGTCTCAGGGATGACAACGTCATAGCCGGCCTCGGACAGCAGGCGGGCCGTGCGGACGTTCGTCTCCGTATACAGGACGTCCATGATGCAGCCGCGGAATAAGCCGACCCGGCCGACCGGCGTTCCCTTCGCCGGGACGAAGACCCCGAGCTGCTCGATGACGCCGCTCCCCGAGGCCTCGGGGAGAATGCGCTCCATCTGCCGCATATGCGCAGGGAACAGGCTCATCAGGCCGGATGAGCGGACAAGCCCGCTCATCCCGGAGCGCTGATACAGCCGCAGCGCCTTGCCAAGCAGCTTCATTCGCTTCTGCTGCGGGAACAGGTGCTTGAACGTGATGCTGCGCAGCGCCTGAATCCACAGGCGATGGTCAGCGTGATGCTCGAGCGCTTCCTTCGTCTGCTCCAGCAGGGTGCCGTATTTTACATCGGCCGGACAGACCGGCTCGCAGGCACGGCAGCCCAGACAGAGGTCCATCTGCTCGCGGAACGACTGGTCCGGCTCCATCACATCGTCGACGACCGCCTTCATCAGCGCGATCCGCCCACGGGGCGAAGCCGCCTCAAGTCCGGTCTCGCGGAAGGTCGGACAGGCCGGCTGGCAGAAGCCGCAGCGCATACAGTTCGTCAGCTCGTCATAATCGAGCGACAGCTTCATCCGCTCAGCGAGCGGCGAGCCGCCTTCCCGCGCAAGCCGCTCTTTGATCGAAACGGAGCCGCTCATCGGTTCACCACCACCCGTTTGCGAGATTCCTTGGCAAACATTTTGCCGGGATTCATAATATTGTTCGGGTCGAAGGCCAGCTTGAGGCTGCGCATCAGCGCGATACCCGCTTCCCCAACCTTCCACTCCAGGTATGGCGCCTTGACCGTACCGACGCCATGCTCCCCGGTGATCGTCCCGCCGAAGCGGATAGCCGCTTCGAAAATCTCCTCGAACGCCAGCTCGACCCGGTGAATTTCTTCCGCGTCGCGGGCATCCGTCGTACAGGTCGGATGGAGATTGCCGTCTCCGGCATGTCCAAACGTACAAATCTGAAGGTCGTACTTCTTGGCGATCCGGTTGATCTCCAGCACCATATCGGCGATCTTCGAGCGCGGGACGGTCGCGTCTTCCAGGATCGTCGTCGGACGGATCCGGGACAGCGTCGACAGCGCGCTGCGCCGGGCCTTCATAAGCCGCTCGGCTTCGTCCGCATCGCGGGCCATCTGCACGCTTGCCGCTCCTTCTTCCCGGCAGATCCGGATCATCTCTTCCATATCCTTGGCCACCACGGATTCGTCGACGCCGTCCTGCTCGATCAGCAGCACCGCCTCCATATCAGTTGGCAGGCCGAGCTTATTGTAAGCCTCTACGACCCGAAGCGTCGGATTGTCGATGAATTCGAGCGTGGCCGGCACAATCCGGTTGCGGATAATGCTCGAAACGCTGCGCGCCGCCGCATGGATATCCGTATAGAGCGCAAGCATCGTTTTCTTGTACACGGGCGCAGCCAACAGCTTCACCGTAGCCTCTGTGATGATCGCAAGCGTCCCCTCCGAGCCGACCAGCAGCTTGGTCAGATCGTACCCGGCGACGTCCTTGTACAGCTTGCCTCCGGTCCGGATGACTTCGCCAGAGGGAAGCACCGCCTCCAGACCGATGACGTAATCCTTGGTCGTGCCGTACTTCAACCCCCGGAGGCCGCCGGCGCATTCCATGATGTTGCCGCCAAGCGTGGAGATGACCATGCTGCTCGGGTCCGGCGGATAGAACAAGCCCTTTGCCTCCACAGCCAGATGAAATTCCTTGGTATTAAGTCCCGGCTGGAACGTCGCCGTCAGGTTATCGGTATCGATCTCCAGCAGCTTGTTCATCCGGTTCATGACCATCACGATGCCGCCTTCCACCGCCACCGTCCCTCCGCAGAGATTGGTGCCGGAGCCGCGCCCTACGATAGGGATCCGGTGCTCATTGGCCAGCCTCAGGACGAAAGCGACCTCCTCGGTATTTGCAGGGAATACGACGCCGTCGGGCAAATGCTGCAGCATCGGAGTCGCATCGTAGGAATAGGAAACCAGCGTTTCCCGATCATCTCGGAAATAGGCGTCGCCCAGCCGCTGGCGCAAGCTTTGACGCACGTGTTCATTCAGCACAACCCATCCCTCTTTCTTCGGTTATATTCGGCTCTCCTCACCACTGACCCTCCCATTTGATCAGGTGATCTGATGACTTTTGTTCCATTATAGCTTATGCTTGAATGAGTTGTATACCTGATTTGTACGGAGGTTCGATATTCTCGTGACATTCAAACCGGTTCGGCCCCAGAAGGGCAGCGACATGGTCCTGCACCACCTCTCGGAGCAAATCCGCTCCGGCTATTATCCGCTCGGCTCCAAGCTCCCCACCGTCGTAGACCTTGCCGCCGGCTATGAGGTCGGCCGGTCCACCGTGCGAGAGGCATTAAGCGGATTGAAGGCGATGGGTCTTGTGGATATCCGGCACGGAGGAGGCACGTTCGTCTGCGAGGCGCTGCCTCCGGCTCCCGGCGAGCAGGACGCAGCGGACTTCTTCCGTCCGATCGAATCGCTGAAGGAAGTGCTGGAGGTGCGCAAGTATATCGAGTCCGGCTGCGCCGAGCTCGCCGCCCGGCGCCGGACCGATACCGATCTGTCCGCTATCGAGTCGGTGCTCGATAGGATGCGTCATACGCTTGGAGACGAGAAGCAGGCTGAGGAAGCGGATGTGGATTTTCATGTGCGGATCGCCGAAGCGTCTCATAACACCCTACTGCTGCAGATGATGCTGTCTCTTACCCAGCGGCTGCAGGAGAATATGTCCGATTCGCGGCGGCTGTGGTTTTTCGCGGAGCGCAGCTCCGTGGAGCTGCTGCTTGCCGAGCATACGGCGATCTATGAAGCGATCCGCGATCGGAATGGAGCCTTGGCCGGCGAGCGTATGGCTTCGCATATCGGCAAGGTAGACAGGATCGTGCAGAAGCTGTACAGCGAGGAAACATAAAACGGCAGCGAAAGGAAAACGACCGCTATGGCATTCGGCATCAGACGCGAGGAGCTTATGCTTTGGAAGGAAAAGGTCAGCAGGGGCGAGATCGCTTTTCTGACCCATTATTGGCTGGACGAGCGGTTCCCGGGGATGACTTCGGTGACCAAGGTAGGCTGCTGCGACCTGGATCGGCTCACCGCCTGGTGCGCCAGCCACGGCTTGAACCCGGCTTATATCCATCACCGTCCGCCCTATCCGCACTTTGATCTGATGGGACCTAAGCAGAAGGAAATTCTTCAGCGCCAAGGGCTTGACGAGCATATCGAGCGGTTCGGGCTATAGCCTGCAAAACAGGCACTGAGCGCTCCTTCGCCTCCCGCTGACCGTTTTGTCCGTTATGGCAAGAAAGAGTCTTGCAGCCGAGCTACTGCTCCTCAACGGGCACGACCAGCGCTCTAATCGCCTCGAAGGACACCGGCAAGTAGTCCCACTGCTCGACGCTGACATTTACGTACTGGTTCCCTTCGTACTTTTGTCCGTGGATGTGACCATGAATATTAACGTAAGGCATATGCTTGTTCATATACATCGGCTCATGAGACAAGAAGAAAAAGCCTCCATAGACAAGCGGATATTCGCTTACTTCGTCGAATCCCGCCTCCAGCCACCAGCTCCTGGGCCGTCCCCGGTCGTGATTGCCCAGCACCAGTGTCTTGTAGCCATGTAAACGCGAGACGATCGCCTTCGTTTTCTCCAGATTCAGAAACGAAAAGTCACCCAGATGAAAGACCCGGTCCTCCGGAGCAACCACTTCATTCCACTTGCCAATCATCGTCTCGTTCATTTCCAGACTGTCAGCGAACGGCCTCGACTCGAAGTCGATGATGCCGCTATGACCGAAGTGGTGGTCCGATGTCACATAAATGCGGCTCATACTCAGATCCCTCCTCTTTCTATGGCTACTTTACTTGTCCTTCCGACGCCATCCTGCGGCATTGTGATTAGCGCTCCGCAGCAGCTGCCGGCCCTCCAGACCGGCTCGGAGCCGGAGGCAGACTTTCTCCCCGGCGGATGATGTCTACGCCTTCCTTGCACACTCCATATGGCTCCCAGGGACAAGAGGCGCAGATCACTTGAATATCCCCCGGCTCGACATGATCGGCTACCTTAGCCGTTACTTGAGACCAGGGAACAGGCTTGCCCAGCTCCATCCCCAGTTTGTCCAGCACCCGTGCATCGCGGGTATATACGCTTGCGCCCTCGCAATGAGCATGCTGGTCCTTCGGATAATGTCCGCAGATGTCGTCGGGTCCCTCGATCATCACGATCTCCGTCTCCGGCTGGACACGCAGCCGCTCATAGATCGCGGTCATATTGATACAGAATTCGTCGGAGTATCCCATTCCCCGATACCCCAGCAGACATAGCAGATGATGACCCCGCAGCCGTATCATCGTCTCATCCTCCTTCTGCCCCGTATATGCATTGCGATTTTTCCCTGAACAACTCGTTAAACGGAAATAGATGCATTTTGGGGGGAATTTTATTTGATGGTCAACTATAAAACTAAAAAGAAGTGCAACCGCAGGTTGTTACGCATAGGACGGATTTTGCCCATGAAGATCTAGCCTAATGTTACCATCTTAAGTTCAGCCTATATAGATTCATCATAGTAGAGAATAAGACGCAATTCCACTTTTCTCGGCTCCATGCCCCTTCCATAGCCTTGCCATCGCTGCGGAGCAGGTTAAGGTAAAAGCAAAGGACCTTCGGCAAATCCACCCGGTCCGGGCGAAGCTTGCCAAAGGTCCTTGATCCTTACAGTAATGCGCCGCTATCGGCGTACCCGACGCGGCTGGCCAGGTTACCGATAGGAACGATTGCGATACGCATCGCTCGTGTACGAAGTAAAGAACAGCAGGATAGCCGTCAAAATATGCATAACCATGCCCACAAACGGAATCCATGCGATGAGCGAGGTCAGGATGCCAACGATGCTGCCGAGCTTGGGCCCTTGCTCTCTAAGCGCCAGCGCCAAGGTAATCACGTGAAGGATGAACATGATCCCGAGCGGGGAATAACCCATACTGATTACGATCGTCCCGCCCAAGAAAGGAATACCCAAAATGGCTTCCAGAATAGCGCTAATCAGTATAAACACTTGAGATATTTTCATGGAACCAGTCCTTTCCTTGTCGTATGCTTATGTCAAGTATAGGCTTTATTTCCCAGATACGCTATACCTAACTGGCCATTTTACAAAATAATGGGTCGCATACCTAACACTTCCTCATTGCTTAACGAATCGGTATGGGACGATCTCATGCTCATATTTACCTGTTAGAGAAAGGATGCCCGTGATCTCATAACGCATCCCCTCCTGGATGCCCGAGAAAGCTTCGGAATCGCCTGCAGCCAGACGAACGCGGACCGAATGGCCGGCACGGTCCGGAGCTGCCAAGCGATAGCGTCCTTGATCACTGCCCTCTTCCGAAGCAGGAACAACAACGCCGCTAATCGTAACCGCTGTCCCCTTCAACGAAGCCGGCAGCCCTTCCTTAGGCAGATCTTCCACCTTCAATGGCGCCGCGCGGGGTACGTCCTGCCCAGACTCCACAACCTGAATGCCGGAGTCGGTAGCCCGAACTTCCAGCACGCCCTGATTATCTCCTACTACGCCATCCACCCGCAGCCGATCACCCGGTTGCAGAGTCTCCGGCAGCTCGCCGGATACAAGAATGCCTCCGGTAGGATCCTGCAGTTGAACCCAAGGACGCCCTGTTCCGGCAGATCCCGGCTTGCTCATGACGATTCCTTCGACCGATACGTTCTGCTCCAGCATGTGTCTGGCTTCCAGCACGGACACAGAGGGATACACGACCATCCCCGGCTTAGGAAGCTCCGCGAAGGGAGCCGCAACTGCACGCCCCATGTTCTTCATCTGTTGAAAAACAGCAGCCGTATCGCGGATAACATGGTTCTGTATAGATAAGGGGAGAATGGAAACGATAAGCATCGTAAGCAGCAGCAGCCATAGAGCGTATACTTTTACTACCGGGTTCACTTGAATCGCCCCTTCCGGTTACCTTCTAGTTACTATTCATCATAAATGGCTGATGTTAAACGGAATCGCTGAAAATATTAAGTTCTTGTTAATTCGGAAAGGAAGCATCGGCGAGAAGCACGGCAGCAAAAAAAGACACAGACTTCACTTGCGTCTGTGTCAGAGTAAGGCTATATAGGGCGGCCGACGCGATACATGCAGTATCTCTAATTACCGGCTTCCTTATGCGGATTGCAAAATTTTCTCCATCAAATTCTCTTTGATCAGCTTGATCCGCTGCTTTACATAAAAATCGTAGCTGGCTCCCTTCAAATCACTGAGAGGCACCTGCAGATCGGTATGGTTGTCAATGATGGTCATCGAACCATTCTCATAAAATTTAAACGTATAGTCAACCCATGTCTTGCCGATCGAATCGAGAATCTTCTCCGTTTGCTGCTCGCTCATATGCTCGCTGTTCTCCAGCATAACTTTTCTGAAATAGTCCCGTTCAATAAATCTGACCTTAACCGTACCCATGATCTACACCCCTCTCAGATTAGGAACATTTGTTCTTATTTGTATATTACAACAAACAAAGAACCTTTGTCAACATTTTACAGAACATTTGTTCCTGTTTTTTTATCATGCGGCCTAGCTAAGGCTAACCCTCTTTCTCTTGACAGGCTATCTGCAGTTTTCTACAATATATGTAACCATTCGGTTTCATTTTAATTTTACAAGGGGGTCAATTACACGATGTCTAATTCTACCCATGAGCCTGTGCCGGACATTCGCAAGACCGCGCTCTTTAAAGCGCCTATTCAAAAAGTATGGGAGGCTGTCGCTACTTCGGAGGGGATCGCCGCCTGGTTTATGCCCAACAGCTTCGAACCAAAGCTAGGCTTCGAGTTTTCGCTGCAGTCTCCCTACGGCACTTCGCTGTGCCGGGTTGAGGAGCTTGATCCGCCGAATCGTCTCGTCTTCACTTGGGGGGATGAATGGATCGTTTCTTTTAACTTAGTCGAACGGGAGGGCCAGACCGAGTTTACGCTCACGCACTCCGGCTGGGGAGAAACCGAGGACGTTATCGCCCAGACCGGTCAGAAGCACGGCGAGGTCCGGAACCGCATGGATCAGGGCTGGGAGCAGATCGTTCAGGAGAGGCTGCGCAAGCACGTGGAGGGTTGATTCAGGTGGATGCTCCTTCACCCAGGCATGATGTTTTCCAAGCCATAGCAGACCCCACCCGCCGCAAGCTGCTCCGGCTGCTCGGCGAACAGGAGCTGCCGGTTAAAACCATCAGCAGCCACTTCCCGATGACCCGCACGGCGGTATCCAAGCACCTGCGCATTCTGTCCGATGCCGGGCTGGTCAGCGAACAGAAGGTAGGCAGGGAGAAGCGGTATAAGCTGCAGGCTGAGCCGCTTCTTGAGCTGAAACGCTGGCTTGCCTACTACGAGCGGTTCTGGGACAACCGGCTCGCCGCCCTCAAGCTGCTGGTAGAGTCGCCGGATTCGGAGCTGGAATGGAATCGGCCTGAGGGTGCCCGGTCAACCGAACCGGCTTTTGCTCCCCAAGACGAGTAGTCGGGAGATGGAGCAAAACCCTCAAGTCCATATGGATGCCAAAGGACCACCGGTGCGAAGTTGCTGCCGGTGGTCTCTCTATTGCACTTCTGCGGTCCATCTCATAGAGAGGGCCGCCCATTCGGTAGGGCTGGATCGGTCCGCCCAGATGCTGCATGTTACCGCAACCAGGCCAATATCGCCATAGAGGCCATCCCCGTCAGTACGGTCGCCAGCAAATGGCGGGTGAGGATGGCAACAGCCAACGTGGGGACAAGTGCGGCCAGCTTGAGGCTTTCCGCAGGAGCTGCCCACTCTCCGTCTGTCGTCAGCACCTCCTGTGCCAGCAAGGCGGTCATGACAGCGACCGGCACATAGTGCAAGTAGCGCAGCAGCCACCCCGGCAAGGATACCCGGCTCAGCACCGCAAGCGGAAGCACTCGCGGCAGCCAGGTAACTAGCGAAGCCCCTAGTAATATCCACAAAAATTCGCGGCTCACCTCCACCGTTCCACCACCATCCCTACACAAGGCGCTGCCAGGATCGCTAAGATGACCGCCGCATTGACGGGCATCACCTGCAGAGCGGCCACAAACAACATTACGGCCCCTACGGCCGTTAACAGCTCCGGCAGCTTGCGCTGCTGAGCGGCGATCTGCATCACAAGCAGCCCGGCGAACATGGCGGGCAGCGCATAAGGCAAGCCCACGGCATCCGGATCGGGAATCCAGGCCCCGAGGTAAGCACCGGCCCAGGTGGCAGCGATCCAGTTCAGCTGAGCCGTTATATTCAGCCCGAACATCCAGCGGTCGGTTCTCCCGTTCATCCCGCTGCGCAGACGATGAATGGCAACACCGAAGGTTTCATCGGTCAGCTGGGAGCCGATCAATACGTTTTTCCATGCGGGGTGATTGCGAAAATACGGCGATATGGCGGCGCTGAGCAATAAATGCCGCATGTTGACGAACAGCACCGTAAGCACGATCGAGGCAGCCGGAGCCCCTGCTGCAAACATGCCGGATACGACGAATTGCGCAGATCCCGCATACAGAAACGTAGACATCAGCACCACCTCGAGGCCGGAAAGACCGCTTGTCCGGCCTACGACACCAGCGGCAAAGCCGATGCTCAAGTAGCCGAGCAGCGTGGGCACGCAATCCTTCACCCCCAGCCAGAAGGAGCCCTCCGGAAGAGCCTCCGCGGAAGCGCGCTGCAAGGGTTCGGGTTTTAGAAGGGTCATGTTGTCACTCCTTAAAGCTTCGACAGAAACGGTATCTCTTCTGAAGCGCCTACTTCCGTTAGGAAGCTCGTTAACCACATGATAATCATAGAGAGCGATCATGTCCACTCTTGCGGCCCTCATAAAAACTGTCAAGAAAGTGGCAGTCGATGAATATATGAAGTATAGCGGGCTGACACGAATGCTGCAGTCAAATAGATTTCGCTGCCCCATTATAGGTGCTCGTCGCCAGAGGGCAGCATTGGTGCTCTCCGCTGCGACGGGTCCAAAGAAGGAGTTTTGCTATGAGCAGCGTCTGGCATCTTTCACATATCGACCTGACGATCCGCCTTCTGCTGGCGATGATCTTCGGGGGTCTGGTCGGGCTCGAAAGGGAATGGCATAATCACGCGGCTGGACTTCGAACGCATATCCTCGTTTGCCTCGGCTCCACCGCCATCATGCTGCTCTCGATCTACGGCTTCTCCTCCTTCATGGACGAACTCAATGTCCGTGCCGATCCCGCCCGGCTTGCCGCACAGGTCATCAGCGGGATCGGGTTTCTCGGCGCCGGTACGATCATGCGCACCGGCTTAACCGTATCCGGCCTGACGACGGCGGCTTCCATCTGGGTCGTCGCCGCGATCGGTCTCTGTATCGGAGCCGGCTTCTATTATGGCGCAGCCTTGACGACTTGCCTCGCGCTGCTCTCCCTATTCGTGCTGAACAAATGGGAGAGGGTACTGCTCCGCAGCCGAAAGACGCGCGAGGTCGTTATCCTGGCGGAGGACAAACCCGGCGCGCTCGGCTCGATCGCCTCCGCCTTCGGCGACCTTGGGATGGAGATCGTTCATATCAAGATCAACGCCGAGAAATCAAGCGCGACGACAGGCTCCATGGAGCCTGTCGTAAGTCTGTACTTCAGCCTCAAGCAAGGCTCCGAGGAGGAGTGGATCGCAGCTCTTGAGCGTATCTCCCGGCTCAGCCCTGTCATCTCCACCGACTCCAAGCTGCCTTCCGGCGACGGACGCGCCCGCGGTCCCCATACTCTATAGGCAGCCCCCCGCAGCTTGGCCCTGAACGTATCCGCTACAAGTATCGTTCGGCATTCACTTAACCAGACCAAAGACCTCTTCAGCTAACGCTAGCCGAAGAGGTCTTTGGTCTGGTTGCGAAAGACGCGGGAGGCCGGAGGTCGCTATCCCCTCCTGACCGTATTAGTCCTCCCGCGGAGCCAGGTTGCAGCCGGTTATCCGGGGATGGCTTCGGGAGCTGCGGGGCTGCCCGCCCGGCTTATCCTTACCGGACCGGGAACCGGCTGCGAGCATCCGGGAGGTCAGCTCCTCGAACCATTCCTTATCATGCGTGATCAGAGCCAGCTCAATCAGGCCGTCCCAATCCTCCTCGACCGCCGGACTGGAGTCCACCAGTTTTCTCAGCCGATGCTCCCTTGTCTGCACCAAGGTATTGATCAGCCGCTTGCGGTCGCACTGCGTGATCCGGACCAGTATCGCTCCCCCTTCCAGCTTTGGCGCGGAATCGACATAGCCGATAAATTTTTCGTCCCATACCGAGGTTCCGCTTACCCAGTCCCCTTCTCTGAAGAACTCCTGATTATTCGTGGCTGTCATTCTCCTCACCTCTTTCGTTGGTATACCTTTCCAATTCTACTGTTGCCCGTATGCATCCTGTGTATACTTCCAAGCGTACCGCTCATCCACTTCCGTCTCGACGATCGTTCTCTTCGGCTTTGCCAGCACCGCATGGAGACGGTCTTCTTCTGAAAGCACCGCTCACGGTCCTGTGCGCTTCGCCCTCCGCTTTGCCGACTTTCCCCGCTTTGCATTTGAAGACAGCAACTGTTATTATATTTATGACAGTTTTGAAAGTCACGCAGTCCTGTTCTTCTCAGTAGCAGGTATGTATGGGCTTCTGGGTCGTTAGGCTGCGGGCGGATCTGTCTGGCTGTTTGATTATATAATATACCAATATAGCCGAAATGAAACATTTTTGGGGCCCAAGCAGCCCCTCTACAGGAGTGGATAACCTTGGAATTGAAGCATAAAACCGCCATTATTACAGGGGCTGGCAAGGGGATTGGCAAAGCTGCCGCTCTCTCGCTTGCCAAGGAAGGAGTGCACCTGGGGCTGATCGCGCGTACTACGGCTGATCTGGAGGCGCTTCAGGCCCAGTTGACCGGCGAATACGGCGTCCAGGTCTATATCGCAGCGGCCGACATCTCCAGACGTGAAGAAGCCGAGCGGGCTTTAGGTCTGCTCATCCGGCAGCTCGGATCGCTGGATATTCTGATCAATAACGCGGGGATCGCCAGCTTCGGCAAGCTGGCCGAGATGGAGCCCGAGCAATGGGAAAGCATCATTCAGACGAACCTGATGGGCACCTACTATGTCACCCGGGCGGCGCTGCCGACTATGCTGGAGCAAAGCAGCGGCAGTATCATCAACATAGCCTCGACCGCCGGCGAGCGGGGCTTCGCAACCGGCTCAGCCTACTGTGCTTCGAAGTTCGCCGTACTGGGCATGACGGAAGCGCTGATGCAGGAGGTGCGCAAGTCTAATATCCGCGTTACCGCCCTTACTCCAAGCACAGTGAACACGGAGCTTGCCGTCAAGGCCGGGTTGCCGATCGGGGATGAAGACCGCATGATGCAGGCCGAGGATGTGGCGGAGCTGATTCTTACCGCATTGAAGCTCCCGCAGCGGGTGTTTTTGAAAACAGCAGGCATATGGACGACCAATCCGCAATAAACGGAAAGCATGCCGAACACATGTAGAACTGGAGGCGAATACTCAAAATGACTATTCCGATTTCCATACTGGACCTTGCTCCGATCGTGTCGGGCGGCACAGCGGCAGATTCCTTCCGGAACACGCTGGACTTGGCCCGCCACGCCGAGGAGTGGGGCTATAACCGCTACTGGCTGGCGGAGCATCATAATATGCCTGGCGTCGCCAGCTCGGCCACCTCGCTGCTGATCGGCTACGTAGCCGGAGGGACCCGCACCATACGCGTCGGCTCAGGCGGCATCATGCTGCCCAATCACGCGCCTCTGGTCATCGCCGAGCAATTCGGCACGCTCGAGTCGATGTACCCCGGCCGGATCGACCTGGGACTCGGCAGGGCTCCCGGTTCGGATCAACTGACCGCCCGCGCTCTGCGGCGCGGCACAGGCAGCGACGGGCATGATTTCCCGGAGCAGCTTAGCGAGCTTCGCGCTTACCTCAACCCCGAGCTTGACCCGGATTCGGACGCGCGTCCGATGGGTGTGCGCGCCGTACCCGGAGAGGGGCTGAACATTCCGATCTGGCTGCTAGGCTCGAGCGGCTTCAGCGCACGACTCGCCGGTCAGCTGGGACTGCCATTCTCCTTCGCTAGCCACTTTGCTCCCGAGTATTTGCTGCCGGCGCTGGAGCTGTACAGAAGCAGCTTCCGTCCATCGGAAGCATGGGAGAAGCCGTATGCCATGGTCGGTATCAACATCATCGTCGCCGATACCGATGAGGAAGCACGCAGGCTTGCTACGTCTCACGAGCAGCAATTCCTGAACATCATTCGCGGACGGACGGGACCTTTGCCCGCTCCGGTTGATTCCATGGACGCCCTGTGGACGCCCCAGGAGAAAATGATTGTCCGCGGCAAGCTGAGCTACTCGCTGGCTGGCAGGCCGGATACGATCCGGGAGAAGCTGCCGGCCATAATCAAGCAGACCGGAGCGGATGAACTCATCGTCACAGCCCCCGTCTACGATCATCAGGCGCGGCTGCGCTCTTATGAACTGCTGGCTGAGGTTGCTAAAAAATTAGACTGACGCGAAAAACGAAACAGCAGCGGCCATGGACGAGAAATTAAAGTCCAAGACTGCTGCTGTTTTATTGAAAAAGCGTTAAGGTTTTTGGCCGAATAACTTTTTATCGCATTCTACTTTTTATTGCATTCTACTTCAGAGAGACAAGATAGTCGGCAAGTTGATCGAAAGTACCTTCAAGACCTTGTTGAAGCATGGAAGCCATACCCTTGTAGGTTTCTTGTTCCTCAGCGGAAGCGTTCACAGGGCCACCCTTCAGCTTTAAAACAGTTTTACCTTCGTCATCTTCTAGCGTGATGATATTCATTATTTCAAGAGGCCAGCTCGGGCTAAAAGGCGCTCGGACCGTATTGCCTTGCTCATCGGAAAAGGATTGGATATAAGCCACTTTTTCTGGTTCAATAACCTCTTGGTAGGCAAATTTCCCCCACATAACGTGATTTCCGTCAGGAGACGTCTGAAAACCTAAAAACTCGCCACCTGATCGAGCGTCCATTTTAACGACTTCGAGGGCAAACCCCTTTGGTCCCCACCATTTCGCGAAATGCTCGAGCTCTGTCCATGCTTTAAATACGAGTTCGCGAGGGGCATCGAATACACGCGTAAATGAAATTTCGAACGAATCATTCAGATTGTTTTCCATGAACTTCCTCCTTTTTTTGAAGGGAACTATTCCCGTTCTTGGTTACAGAGTGCTTGAAGCCTGAAGCAGAAGATCGGCCAGGAGATCGTAATCGGGTGTATCCTCTTTACGGATTTTTAGCCATTTCCTCTCGTCTGGCCCTTCAAATCCTTTCGGAAACGTAAGGCCGGAAGAATTCATGATCATGAATGCAATGGAATCTTTCGAAGGGGATATAACCGCCGCATAGTGTCCATTTTTCAGGAAATGGGGCTTCTTGTACTGAATGCGTTCTTCGGCTTCCGGAATCACCTGATGGACCATCTGGCGTAGTTGGTTGCTGACATCGATTTGCCAGGGTTGACTAAGGTTCTCGATAAATGCGGAAACTTCCTGATTCATCATATGTTTTACCGCTCCTTTTCACAGCTTGTTTTGGAAAGAGTTAGAGATTGGACAAATATGTTCACGTTCTCTTGAATGAACTGATCGAGACTGATTCCAGGGTAATTGTTACCAGCTTCCAAATCATTAATGAATGCGCCATATTGAGCCATCAAAAATGTAAATGCCTGCATGGTGGGGTTCGGACAAACTATTTTTCCTTTTTCGGACATCGTTATAAAGTAATCTGTCAGATACGTCAATAGTTGGCGAGGATGTTGCAGGCGGCGTTCTTTAAAGCCGGGGATATGGACCTCATCTTTCAAGGCGATCAGAATCAGCTTTCGGTCTCGATTCATGATGTCATGATATTTTTTACTGATGGCCAGTAGGTCGACCTCTAACTCCCATACGATCTGCTCATTGAAGAGTACTCGCATCTCTTCGGCATACTGAAATCGTTCGAGGGCGGCTTCAAGCAAGTTTTGCTTGCTGCCGAAATGTCGAAAAAGCGTCTTTTCGCTTAATTCGGCAGATGAAGCGATTTCCTCCGTCGTGACGCCGTGGTAGCCTTTCTCCGAGATTAGGTCGATCGCAGCCCGTAATAATTTCTCCGTGCTCCCTTGCTTGGTTTGACGCATGATCAACTCCCTTTCTGTAGATTACGAAATGTCTGTCAGTGATGACTGACATTATATTATTACAGTTTTTCCCTCTCGTCAAGAGGACTGCACCTCGCTTGTAAGAAAAAAACCTCCCGCAAATCGTGCATCAAGCCCTTGTTGGCCCATGCATGAAGGACCCGGCGAACATTCGCCGGGTCCTTCATGCATGGTTTTATCCGCAGCAGCTCGCTGCTGCTCTGCCTATTTATCCTGCTCCGGCTCATCGAAGGTGTACGCCTTCGTCCAGCTTTGGCCGCCGTCGGAAGTCGTATACATCACCGAAGGATCGGTATGATCCGTCGTGATCCACCAGCCATGATCCGCATCTGCCATAGCGAGCAGCGACGGGCCATAACCGGTCAGCGCTTGCTTGCCGTTGGTCCAAGTCTTCCCTCCATCCTTGGTCCAGCCGATGGTGTTAGGCTTGTCGCAGGCCGGACATTGTCCGCCCATGAAAGCTACAGCAGGGCTGGCCACGTACAAGGGCCCGGGCCTCGAGCCCGTATTGGTCTTCCCTTGAGCTTGATCAGCGGGCAGTCCGGGAGCGGGTCCTCCGCCCGCCGTCGAATTGGCAATAACCGTCTGCCACTGCTTGCCTCCATCGCTGGAATGGAAGAGCGAATACGAGGTTTGCGTCATACCCGTGCCTCCGATTAATTCGATCCAGACGTCATCCTTGCCTGCGGATCGGATCTGCGCGTCTGTGGCCGGTACCACGCCAGCCATCTTCCCGATGGTCTGCCAGCTCCGGCCTTCATCGTTCGTTCGCTGTACTTGAATCTCATTCTGGCTCTGCGTAACCGCCCAGCCTATGCCCCCTTCGCGAAAGTAGGGGTCGCCCTTTATCCCCCCGGGCACGGCAAGCTTCGTCCAGGTATGACCGCCATCCATGGTTCGGGTGTCCGCGCTATAAGCTTCCGTCTTGGATACAAAATGCAAGAAGCCCGCATTCGGCACGGTTCCCGCATCCGCCCAGGTTTGTCCCCCATTCTCCGTACGGATCAACCGGAGCGGACCCTGCGAGTCGACCTTGTCGGCCAAGGTAGCCCAGGCTTCCCGGTCGTTCAAGGCAAACAGCTGGTTAACGATCCCCGCCCCCTGGTACTGCCCTGTCCAATGCTTGCCGCCGTCATCGGGCCGGGCAATCCAGCCGCTGCCCCCGACCCAGCCCTTCTGCGGATCCGCCAGCCGAACGGCTGTTATCTTGCCCATATAGAGAGCTTCCGGCGGCTGTACAGGACCAGGCTGCGGCTGCGGCTCCGGCTTCGGCACCTGATCCCGGCCGTCTACCGAGACGCTCGGCGGCTGTGTATCCACGGTGCCCGCACCTGGGCTGCTGCAGGCGGCAGGCAGCAAAAGCGGAAGCGCAAGGAGCATGATCCGAATAGGGAACTTTATACCTGACCTTTTCGCACTCATCTTCGGCGTTCCTCCCTCCAACCTATAAATGATTTGCAGTTCTTGGTAGAACCTAGTCTTTATTAGCCAATCCCGGTTCCTATCAATCGGGCGATGGGTTCGCCACTGTCCCTCGCAAACAGCTTATGATCGTTAGCCTCTCCTTCCTGATGGAGGATTATGTCATGATGCTCGGTATACCAAAAAAGCCTGACAGGGAAATATGCCTGTCAGGCTCGGAGAAGCTATGCTGCTTCTAATGCTTAGATGACGCCTTGCGCGATCGCAGCATCAGCTACCCGGATAAATCCGGCGATGTTGGCTCCGACAACAAGGTTGCCCGGATAGCCGTATTCCTCGGCAGCTTTGACGCTGTTCCGGTAAATATTGGTCATGATGATATGCAGCTTCGCATCGACTTCTTCAAAGGTCCAGGACAGTCTCATGCTGTTCTGAGCCATTTCAAGGGCAGATACGGCGACGCCACCGGCATTGGCCGCCTTAGCTGGTCCGAAGAGCACGCCGCTCTCCAGGAATACCTCGATAGCCTCCAGCGAAGATGGCATGTTGGCTCCCTCAGCGACTGCTTTAACCCCGTTGGCAACCAGCAGACGGGCTGACTCATCGTCAATCTCGTTCTGAGTCGCACAAGGCAGCGCAATGTCGCAAGGAATCGACCAGATGCCCGTACAGCCTTCATAATAAGAGGCCGTAGGATGCACCTTCACATACTCGCTGATCCGGCTTCTCTCCACTTCCTTCAATCTTTTGACGGTATCCAGGTTAATGCCTGCCGGGTCATACACATATCCGTTGGAATCGCTGCAAGCTACGACCTTGGCGCCCAGCTGGGACGCCTTCTCGATGGCATAGATCGAAACGTTGCCTGAGCCGGATACCACCACCGTGCTGCCGTCGAAGCTGAGACCGGCATCCTTCAGCATTTCCTGAACGAAATAAACCGTGCCGTAACCGGTAGCTTCCTTACGGGCGAGACTTCCGCCATATCCGATGCCCTTGCCTGTGAGAACGCCTGCTTCGAAGCCGCCGCGGATACGTTTGTACTGGCCGAACATATAACCGATCTCACGCGCTCCAACGCCGATATCGCCGGCCGGGACGTCCTCGTCCGGTCCGATATACTTACAAAGCTCAGTCATGAAGCTTTGCGTGAATCGCATGATTTCCCCGTCAGACTTGCCCTTGGGATCGAAGTCGGAGCCGCCTTTGCCTCCGCCGATCGGCTGCCCGGTCAGTGAGTTTTTAAAAGTTTGCTCAAAGCCGAGAAACTTGATGATGCTCGCGTTGACGGACGGATGGAACCGAAGACCGCCTTTGTACGGACCGAGACTGCTGTTGAATTGGACGCGGAAGCCGCGGTTGACCTGAACCTGGCCGCGATCGTCCACCCATGGAACCCGAAAAGTAATCAGCCGCTCCGGCTCGGAGATTCTTTCCAGAATGCCGTGTTTGATATAGGTAGGATACTTCGCGAAGACGGGCACGAGCGAATCGAAGATTTCCTTTACAGCCTGATGGAATTCACTTTCGTGAGGATTACGCTGGATTACCGCTTCGTACACCTGATGGACGTAGTCCTTAGCGACTTGAATCGAGTCTTGCGTGATTTCTTGTACGATGGACATCTGATCTTGTTCCTCTTTTCCATAGAATGTAATTAATGCAGAATAAGGGGTTGCCTGCAGCAGAGCGGATTACGAATTGGGGTGTCAAGAAAAGTCTCTTCAACGATACGAATGCAACCCAGAAAAACGTATTCGGTTAGAACCCTTTTCTTTTTTCTTATTACTTTACAGGAAATACAGCCAATTTGACAATCATTCTTGCTAAAATTCTCGAAATTGTTCGGATTTTAGCCGTATTTGCGAATGAAAGCGCATACTTCACCAGTATTTTGGCAGCTAAGTCTACATTATCTTTACAACAGGCTTCCATGACCGCGTAACCTGTTTGTAACTTTCTTACTTCTGTTCCGTTCCACGATCGTGGACATCAAGAGAGATAAAACCCTCAACCTCATCCATTTTTTAACATGACTATGGGCTATGTATATGGAAATCGGCCTGTCAGAATTCGCGCAAAAAAAGAGGCCGACTACACCTTGCAAGAGAGATTGGAACGAATGGCTTTATACAATGGAAATTCCGGACTCACCTCGGGGGCTTATAGGGAGGAGAACAACAGCATGGGCACCGAACGAAATCCCCTTGAGGACGCTTAAATGCAAGGAGAAGACAGGACGGTGTTCAAACCAAGCAGCCGACATCGATTTTACCGCAGATGAAATAGGTTTGCGCTATGGCGTCTCATTTAACAGCACTCGCGACAAGTATAGACAATGATTCCGGATATCGCAAGCTTTCTGCATAAATGAATAAGCCAAAAGCCCGACGCAGATTGCCGTCAGGCTAGGTTTAATGCCCGGGCCGTTTGCTCGATTAAGCAACTGGCCAAGGTAGCAAGACTAATTTGCCGCCCTGTAAGCGGCTAGCGTCCGCTCGATCTGGGCCACATGAATGTGTACATGGCGGATAAAGCTCTGGAACAGCTCCGCTAGGCTAACCTCATTGCCGTTATTTATGCCTGTAAGCTGCCAATCCTGAGGAGCCAGCCTTTGATACCACAGCAAGTTATAAGCCAATATAGCGTCGAAGGCCCCCAGAATATGCGATAGCGCAGCTTCATTGGCTCTGGCCGAGCTGACCCAGGCATCCTGCTCATACAGAAGGAACGGCGGAGTTCTCTCGGCCGCGATCTTTCGGATACGGACCGCATGTACCAGGCTGGAGTCCACCAAGTGCGAAATGATTTCCTTCACACTCCACTTGTCCGGAGAAGGCTTCCATTCCAGCTGCTCCTCGGCAAGGCCGGCTATGCTCTGCTTGATCAGGTCCGACGTCCCGCGATATTCGTTGATCGCATGGCCGCTAGCGAATTGAAGCGTTGTCTCGCTCATAAGTATTGACTCCCCATTCCTCGAATAATTCGTTTGTATGCTGCCCCTTCTGTGGCGGCCTGCGGTAGATGCCGAAGGCGTAGCCCGAAAGCTTCGCCGGGTACCCGACGGTGGTGGTGGCCGTCCCGTTCGGAAGCTCCAGCCGGTGCAAAAGCCCGCTGTCCGCGACGGCCGGATCGTTCAAGATATCCGCATACGTATTGATCGGCGCACATGGAACGCCCCGATTGTCGAACTCCTCCAGCCATTCGGCGGCCGTCCGCGTGCTGAATACGCGCTGAAGCAGCTCAGCGAGCTCCTTCTGATGCCGGGCTCTCAGCGTCTGCGTACGGAAGCGCGAGTCATCGGCCAAGGCGGGCAGACCTACGGCATCGCATACCTCGCGCCACAGCTTGTCATTGCCTGCAGCGATAACGAACGGCTGGTCGCTCCCCCGGTAGCCCTGGTAAGGGGCATTGCGGGGATGGGCGCTCCCGAGGCGCTTCGGCGCCGCCTGATTGCCATAGTACTCGCTGGTCTGCAGAGCGGATATACCCAGCACGCTGCCCAGCATCGGACAATCGATATAAGTGCCTTGTCCGGTGCGTTCCGCCGCCAGCACGGCAGCAGCTACGGAGTAAGCGGCATACAGACCGGCCGTAAAGTCGGCTACGGGAACCCCGCATTTTACCGGCTCGCCTTCTTCCTCCCCGGTGACGCTCATCAGGCCGCTGATCGCCTGGATCGTTACATCGAACGCCCCCTTATGCGCATTAGCCCCTTCTTGTCCATAGCCCGTGATCGAGCAATATACCAGCTTGGGATTCAACCGGGCTAATGTCTCGTAGCTCAAGCCGAACCTGGCGAGTACGCCCGGCCGGTAGTTCTCGATAATGACATCGGCCTTGGCGCAAAGCTCCTGCAGGCGGGCGACCTGCTCCGGCGATTTGAAGTCCACGGCGATACTGCGCTTATTCCGGTTCAGCGAGCTGAAGTTGGAGCTGAACGACTCTCCCTCCTCATTGGAGAAGAACGGCGGCCACTCCCGCATTCCGTCGCCTACATCCGGCCGCTCTACCTTGACCACATCCGCTCCCAGATCGGCGAATAACATCCCGGCGAACGGGCCGGCGGCGATTTGGCCGAATTCCAATACCCTGATGCCCGCCAGGGGCCCCGATACCTGTTTAGCCTCCGACATGAGTCTCTCGGCCCCTTTCTTATAAGGTGGTGGCACGACTCGCCTACGAACCGTAGATCGGCTCCTCGTTGTCATGCCGGGTGACGACATCCCGGTAACTCCCCGTTGCCACATCATGGATATGGCGGGGCTGCTTGCCTATATCGGTGCCGTAAATGTGCAAGGTGATCGCCGGTTCCCCGAACGGGTTGGATACCCCATGAATATCGTAATCCGGCGGATATACGAATGAAATATCGCCCTTGCGGGCAATCGCCTCTCCGACCTCGCGAACGGCATACCGCGGCTCGGCGGCTTCCCCGCGATCCTCACGACGGTACCGCTTCTCCACCACAGCGCCCTCATACAGCCCCACGAGCCCCCAGACTAGATGATCGTGCACAGGCGCAGCTTGTCCCGGCCCCCAGATGAAGGCAATGACGGAGAAGGCTTCATCTTCCGGCTTGTACAACAGATACTGGGCGTATTTGTCCGGGCGCGGCGTCCTGTATTCGGCCGGGATGAGGCTTTCATTCTGCAGCAGCTGCTTCAGCAGAGGCTTCACCCTGTCGATAATCGTGCGGTAATCTTCGGTTTCCTGCAGAATAGCTTCGATATCCTGCTCAAGCTGTTTCCATTCATAGTTGCCGCTCATCGGCATCCCTGCTTTCTTCTGATTTCTCGCCAGGCCTGCAGCTCATAACCTGCCAAAATACGACGGGAGAGCGGCCGGCCCAGCTTCATGCCAGGCTCCAACCTATAGCGAGCCCTTGATCCGCCGTCCCCTAGAGGGCTCCCTCGCCGGTGAACATCGACGGCTGCTGACTCAGCGGAGCGACTGTCTGGCGAAGATCGGGTAGATCCGCTCGAGCTGCGCACGGACAACGGTCCGCAGCAGCTCCAGCTCCAGCCCCGTCGGCGGCTCCAGCCTCTCTATCCCTAGCCCCGCCCGCTCGGCAGCATCCCCATCCATTCTTCCAGGGGCTTCAGCCCGATCTTCTCTCCCCCCGAAAGCGTGGAGCCCCAGATCGAAGCCGGTCTGCGCCTGAACCTCGGCCGGCTGCACCCCGGGGGCCACGGCGGCGAGCCGCAGCCTCGACTGTCGGCGACCGGCGGCACAGGTGCTGCCATCGGCAGCCAAGGCCGGAGGCTCTGCTGCGGCATCTGCCGGCCGCAGCACGCCAAGGGGAGTAAATACGCCCTCCACCCGCCCCCGCCGGAACATCTGAGGCGCAGAGTAAGCGGCCGAGCTAACAAAATCAAGCTTCTCCGGAAAGCCCTTCGGACCATGGTCCGTTTTGAAAAGCAGGATACGGCGGCATACGTAGGCCACGACGCCTGAGCCCGCGCCTCCCGGCAGCCGTACCTTCGGCCGATCATAATCGCCGATGACATGAAGATTGATATTGCCCCAAGCGTCGATCTGCGCCCCGCTCAGGAAAAACACATCGATGCCGCCACGCTGCATGCAATCGAAAAACTCCTTGGTCCCCTCGAAGGGCCAATCCGGCTGCCCGAGAATATAGGCCGTCGCCCCGGGTGCATGAAGCGCCTGAGCCAGCAGCGCTGCGGCGGCCGGTATCGGGGAATGGTTGCCCACCCCGATCACCTCCCCGTCCCGCAGCTGCCGGGCCAGCAGACAGATCAGCCATTCCTCCTGACCGTATACTTCCGGACTTGTCATCGGTCCGCCTCCTTCAGAGCCTGAGTCTTGCGAAGGCTCCGGCCGCAGGAAGCGTCTAGCTCGCCCTCATCTGGCGATCCCGCCGCATAGCGGGCCAAGTAGGCGGAGAACGCCTCCTCCGACCGAGCGGCCTCCATATACAGTCGAACATGCTCCTCGTGGATCCCGTAGTATCCCGGGCAAGCTGTCGGCCATGCGCCCCCAGGCGCAACGACCACTGCGCTCACATAGATCGAGGGAATGAACGAGCCTTGTACAAGGCGGAGCTCCTCCGGCGATACGAGCTCCTCCACCGAAGCGATCGTGAAGGCCGAGGCCTGGGCGAGCAGACGGTTGTTCTGGGAGGGGCTCGCGATCACATTCCCTAACGTATCCGCCTTATAGCCATGGAACAACGCCGCATCGGGGCGCAGAGCCGGCACGACGGCTATCTCTTCCTGCCCGACATACGGATTGGTTAGGACATGGAAATCGGAGCGGATTCGCATATAATCCGTACCGAGCAAGCCGCGCACCGGAATGAACGGAATCCCCATCGCCCCGGCCTGAAGCGCTGCGGCCAAAGATGGGCAAGCATGCTCCTTCCACGTGACGGAGCCCCGCTCGAAGGCGCGGCGGAAGTTTAAGCCGAAGCCGAATTCGCCCATCGCAATTTGCGAAAATTCAACCGAACTCACCAGCCCTGAGCCAATCAGCATATCGGCGTTCATAGCAGCCGCCCCTGAGCAGATCAAGGCGAGGTCATGCTTCCCCGCACGGATAACCTCCCTGATGAGCGCCATCGGGGACATCTCCATATTGCCGCTGACGGCCACACTCGCTCCATTCGGAATCCGGCCGACGGCCTCCGGCAGCGAAACGATCTTAGATGCCGCGCCCCTGCTCATATCCGCTCGCGTCCCTCGGCCAGAGCCGTTCCCTCTTCATTCTTCTCTTCGGAGAATCGATTGGCCGGCTGACTCAGCCCCAAATGCCCGCGCAGCGTTGTGCCCGTATACGCTTCCCGGAACACGCCCCGATTCTGCAGCTCCGGCACGACCCGCCCGCAAATATCGTCGAGACCGCCCGGCATATAGGGCGCCATCAGGTTAAAGCCGTCGCATGCCTCCCCCCGGAACCACTCGGTCATCCGGTCCGCGATCGTATCCGGCGTACCGACTACGACATGATGCGAGCGGCTCTGGATATACCACCTGGCGGTCTGGGCTAGGGTCAGGCCTTCCTCTCTGGCCTTGCGAAAGACGAACTGGAAGCGCCCCCGGCTGCCCCGGATCTCATGCTCGATATCCGGGAATGGAGCTTCCGGGTCATGCCGGGACAAATCATAATTCATACTGCCGGACATAAAGGCCAGTCCCGTATTCGTATCGATCAGCGATTGCAGATACCGCTCCTTCTCCCGCGCCTCGCGCTCCGTAGCGCCGACGATCAGCATCGTGCCCGGCAAAATCTTCACATCGCCGGGCGAGCGGCCATACTTCCCGGCACGGGCCTTGAAGTCCCGGTAGAAGCTCTGCGCGGATGCCAGGTTCGGCTGAGCCGTGAAGATCAGCTCGGCGTGACGCGCCGCCAATTCCCTGAACGTCTCCGACGATCCGGCCTGGATGAGCACCGGGTGCCCCTGCGGGGAGCGCTGCACATTCAGCGGCCCCTTGACGTCAAACCACGGACCGCGATGATGTACGTAGTGAATTTTGCGCTTATCGGCGAAGATGCCCCGCTCTTTATCCAGAACGAGCGCATCCGCCTCCCAGCTGTCCCATAGCGAGCGGACGACCTCGATAAACTCCAGCGCCCGTTCATAGCGGGTTCCATGATCGAGATGCTCCGCTTTGCTGAAATTACGCGCCTCCGCATCGCTTGTCGAGGTGACGACATTCCAGGCGACTCGCCCCTTGCTCAAATGATCCATCGTCGCGAACATCCGGGCGATATGGTAAGGCTCGTGATAGGTGGTGGAGGCCGTCGCGGCCAGACCGATATGTTTCGTGACGGCGCCGAGCGCCGAGATCAGCGTCAGCGGCTCCGCCGACAGCGCCGGGCGGTGGGTCACCGTCAGATCGAAGCTGCCGCCGTAATTATCGTCGATCGCCAGCTTGTCGGCGATGAACAGCATGTCCAGCTTGGCCAGCTCCGCCTGCCGGGCGATGGCCGCATAGAAATCCAGATCGAGCGGACTGCCCGTCTCGGCGTCCGGATGTCGCCAGCCGCCGGCATGATGGCCGTTAGCAGCGACGAAGAGTCCCAAATGCATCTGTTGGCTCATGTGGTTTACTCCTGCTTCCTATAAGGGATGATGGCATGCCGCCCAGTGTCCGGGACCGACCGCCGCCAGCTCCGGGGCCGCTTCCTTGCACAAAGCCGTGGCAGCCGGGCAGCGGGTGTGGAACCTGCAGCCGGGTGGAGGGTTAGCCGGTGACGGCATCTCCCCCTGGAGCGGCGCGTAGACCCTTCGCCGGTTCGGGTCCGGCACGGGAATAGCCGATAAGAGCGCATGCGTGTAGGGATGGGCCGGATGGCGGAACAGCTCGTCCGTAGGCGCCACCTCGACCAGCTTGCCGAGATACATCACGCCGATCCGATCAGAGATGTAGCGTACAATATTCAGCCCATGCGCAATGAACAGGTAGGTCAGCTGCAACTGCTGTTGAAGCTCCTGCATCAGGTTCACGACCTGGGACTGTACCGACACGTCCAAGGCCGACACAGCTTCATCGGCGAGCACAAACTTCGGATTCAGCGCGATGGCCCGGGCGATGCCGATCCGCTGGCGCTGGCCGCCCGAGAACTCATGGGGGAACCGGTCGTACCACGACGGGTTCAAACCGACGAGCTGCATCACCTGCTGCACCCTCTCGCGCTTGGCTGCTCCCCTCAGCGACTCATGCACCCAGAATGGCTCGCCGATAATATCGCCGACCTTCCAGCGAGGGTTAATGGAGCCGTACGGGTCCTGGAAGACCACCTGCATATCCCGCCGCAGCTCCTTCCCCTGACGGCTGCCCCGAGCGAGCAGATCCTGGCCTTCGAAGACGACGCGTCCCGCGGTTGCCTTCTCCAGCTGGAGCAGCACGCGGCCGAGCGTCGACTTGCCGCAGCCGGATTCGCCTACAAGCCCGAACGTTTCGCCCTTGCGGATATCGAAGGTGACATCATCCACCGCGCGGATAAAACCTTTGCCCCGCTGGAACAGTCCCCGATGAATGGGGAAATACTTCTTGACTCCCTGCACCTGCAACAGCACCTGACCCGATGCCTCCGGCGCCTTTCTTGCTCCGCTAACACTCGCGACAGCCGCCTCGTCCGCTGCCTCGTCCAGCGTACCGCCGAACATCTCGGCGGCCGCATGATCGAGCTTCTCCGCGTGCCAGCAGGCTACCTCGCGGCCATGAAGCTCGCGCAGCGGCGGATCCTCCGTCCGGCAGCGGTCCGTGGCATACGGGCAGCGGGGGTGGAAGCGGCAGCCGGCCGGCAGATCGGATAAGCTGGGGATCGAGCCCTTAATCGTGTACAAGCGCAGCCCCCGCACCTGATCGATCGTAACGATGGAATGAAGCAGCCCTTGCGTATAAGGGTGGGCCGGATTCTCGAACAGCTGCGGGGCGGTCGCCTGCTCCACCACCTTGCCCGCATACATGACGACGATCCGGTCCGCCATCTCGGCCGCTATGCCCAGGTCATGCGTGATGAGAAGAATGGACATGTTCAGCTCTTCCTTCAGCTCCCGAAGCAGCGCGAGAATCTGCGCTTGAATCGTGACGTCCAGCGCCGTCGTCGGCTCGTCGGCGATCAGCAGCTCCGGTCCGCAGGCGAGCGCCATGGCGATCATCGCCCGCTGGCGCATCCCGCCGGACAGCTCATACGGATACTGCTTCATCCGGATGTCCGGTTCAGGGATGCCGACCCGCCGCAGCAAGGTCACCGCCCTCTCCCACGCCTCCGCCTTGCCGATTCGCTCGTGCCGCAGCAGCACCTCGACAATTTGATCGCCGATGGTGAATACCGGATCGAGCGCCGTCATCGGCTCCTGGAACACCATCGCGATCTTTTTGCCGCGAAGCTCGCTAATCTGCCTCTGCGAAAGTCCGACAAGGCTCAGTCCGTCCAGCCTAATATCACCATGGGAGATCACGCCGTTGTCGTAGTCGATCAGACGCATGATGGAGAGCGAGGTGATCGTCTTCCCGCTGCCCGACTCGCCGACCAGACACACCGTCTCGCCCTTGCCGATCCGCAGGTTGACGCGATTGATGGCATTGAGCGAACCTCCCGGGGTACGGAAGTCCACGGATAATTGCTGGATATCCAGCAGTTGTTCCTGTTGTAGTTGTGCCATTTAGCTCCTCCTTCTTGGCCGGCCCTTCACCTTTCATCCGTTCCCTCGGCTGTACCGGCTATCGCCGAAAAAGTCCGGCAAGCCCGCTGAGCAGCAGTCCAGTCCGGAAAGGCCGCATTTTTTGCAGCCCTTCCCCTGCTTCCCATGCTCCCCCTCCAAACCTTAGGCCCGGCCCTTCTTCGGGTCCATCCGGTCGCGGATCTCATCGCCAAGCAGATTGACGACAACGACCAGCAAGGTGATCGCGAGCCCGGGGAAGGTAGCGACCCACCAGGCCACCGTCATATAGCTGCGTCCTTGCGACAGCATGTACCCCCAATCGGGGATTTCCTGCACAACGCCGAGTCCCAGGAAGCTGAGCCCCGTGCCGACAAGAATCGAACTGCCGACGCCGATCGTCATCATGACGAGCAGCGGAGAGAAGCAGTTCGGCAAAATATGACGAAACATGATCTCCAGATGCGAAGTGCCGACGGCCCGGGCCGCATCGATAAACGGACGGCTGCGGATGGAGATCACCTGACTGCGGATGACCCGGGCCTTGCCGGGGATGGAAGCCACGCTGATCGCGAGGATAACATTGAAGAAGCTCGGCCCGAGGGCCACTGAGATCGCAATGGCGAGCAGAATGCCCGGGATGGTCATCAGAATATCGTTCAGCCTCATGAATACCGAGTCCACCATCCCGCCCCAATACCCCGCAAGCAGGCCCAGCACCGTACCGACGAAGCCTCCGATTACGACGGACACGACACCCATCAATAAGGACTGCCGGCTGCCGTAGATCACCAGCGTCCACACATCACGGCCGAACTGGTCCGTGCCGAGCCAGTGGTCGAGACTTGGCGCCTGAAGCAGGCGGTCCGGCTTCATATCGGTAGGCGAATACGGCGCGATCCACTGCGGAACGAGGGCGCATAGGATCAGGAACAGAAGAATGGCGAGAGAGAAGCTCCATAGCAGGCTGGATAACCGGGGCGTACGAAACGGCCGGACGGCAGAGGACAGCTTCCATTTCCATCCCGATCTGCGGTCCTGCGGTTTGGCGTGCTGCGGCAGAACGGCTTCCGCCCTAGCCTCTATGGTCTTTGTCGGCATACCGGTAACCCCCTTACGGCCTAAGCAGATTTGCGGACGCGCGGGTCCACGTACGAATAGGAAACATCGACGAGCAGATTGACGAGTATATTGAAAACTCCTGTAAGTAAGATAGCGGCCTGAATAACCGGGATGTCCTTCTGATTGATCGCATCGACGACCAGCTTGCCCAGCCCTTGTCTCGAGAATACGGTTTCCGTCACGACGGCGCCTGACAGCATCTCGCCCACAAGCAGCCCCAGCACGGTCAGCGCGGGCAGCAGCGCGTTGCGCAGCACGTGCTTGTACAGCACCAGCCGCTCGGACAAGCCCTTCGCCCGCAGCGTGAGCACAAACTGCTCGTGGATCACCTCCAGCACGCTGTTGCGCACCATACGGGCCAGCATGCCGGCCCCGGTCACCCCGAGGGCGAAGGCCGGCAGGATCAGCTGCTTGAAGCTGCCGTTGCCGATCGCGGGAAGCAGCTTCAGGTGCACCGAGAAGATCAGGATCAGCAGAATGCCGAGCCAAAACTTCGGCATCGATACGCCGAGCAGGCTGACGACGCGGACGATATAGTCAAGCGCCCGGTTGCGGTAGACGGCAGACAAAATGCCGAGCAGCACCCCGAGGACGATAGCGAACAGAGTACTGACCGCCGTCAGCGCCAGCGTAGCCGGCAGCTGAGCGATCAGCCGATCCATCACCGGCATGCTGTTGGCGAAGGAGTAACCGAAGTCGCCTCTCACGCTATCCCACAAGTAGGAGAGATACTGCTGCCAGAGCGGCTGATCGAGGCCGAACTGCTGCCTGAGGAACTCCACCCTGTCGGGAGCTGCGTCATCTCCGGCGATCATCTGGGCCGGATCGCCCGGCAGCCAGTGGATGATCAGAAAGACGAGCGTCAACGAGCCCAGCAGAACTGGAACGGAGACCAGCAGCCTGTTCCATACATACTTCGCCATGAGCAGCTCTCCTTCGCGTTATTGTTGAATCCAGGCGTCATAAAATACCGGCCAGGCGGGATGGTCGAATGTAATGCCCTTGACTTCTTTGCCGGAAGCGACCGAATACTGGAAGACATATGTCGGAATGGAATAGACATTGTCGATGATATATTCCTGCGCTTCTCTATAAACCGCCTTCCGCTTCTCCGGGTCCTGCTCCAGATAGCCCTGCTCCAGCAGCTCATCCAGCTTCGGATCGTTAGCTCTGGCGATATTATTTTGCTTGGAAGGCCCCTTGGTCGAGAACAGCTGACGCAGCACATCCGGATCGCCGGAAAATTGGCTGGCCGCCACCAGATCGTAGTCGCCCTTGGTGCGGCGTTCCGAGTAGGTGCCTGCCGGCAGCGAGACGAGCTTCAGCTCGATGCCCGCCTGCTTCAGCTGCTGGGTGAAGATCGAGTTCAGATCGAGCCGCTTCTCGCGGTTGCCCTGCGTATCGATGAACTCGATCGTCAGCCGCTTGCCATCCTTGCTCCGGTAGCCGTCCGCCCCCTTCGCCCAGCCCAGCTCGTCGAGCGTTTTGTTCGCCCCGGCCAGGTCCGGCTTGTATGCATTTTCCCGGGAGGAAGAATAGGCGAACTGGTGCGGAGTGAGCGGAGACCAGCCCTGCTGGGAGGTGCCCAGGTAAATGGTTTTAATGGCCGCATCGAGATCGAGCGCGGAGCGAACGGCCTGTCTCGCCTTCAGATCGTTCCAGGGCGCGCGCTGCTGATTCAGATACAGCGAATAGTTGACCTGCAGCAGCTCCGTCTCCTGTACGTTGAACGACTTGTCGGCCTTCAGCGCGACGAGATTTTGCGGAGGAATGATATCCGCCACATGGACCTGCTTGCTTTGCAGCACGCTGACCCGGGTCGCCTCCTCCTCCACATACTTGACCGTCAGCTTATCGAGATAGGCGGGGCCTTGATGCTTCGCATTCGCCGGTCCCCAGTTGTAATCCGGGTTCTTCTCAAACTCAACCTGTGTGCTCGGCGTCAGCTTCTTCAGCTTGAACGGGCCGGTGCCCACCGGATTTTGCGGAAAGCTGTCTCCGTATTTCTTGACGGCTTCCGGAGACACCATGCCAAGATCCACCTTGGCCGCATTGCTGAGGAACGGCGCGAACGGCTTCTCGAAATGAATCTTGACCGTAAACTCGTCCACGACCTCCGTCTTCAAGTAAGGGCCGATTTCATTGAACGAGATGGAAGCCTTCGTCGCCGGGTCCTTGATCCGGTCAAAATTGAACTTCACCGCTTCGGCATTGAAGGGCGTGCCGTCATGGAACTTCACGTCCTTGCGGAGCTGGAACGTATACACTTTGCCGTCTGCGCTGACCTCCCAGGAGGTAGCCAGCCAAGGCTGGATCGAATGGTCGGGCAGCTCGACGACCAGACTGTCATAGATCGAGCGCATCACGCGCGTCGTCGGAGCGAACCCGGCCTTGTGCGCGTCCAGACTATCATTGGTGACTGTACCGGCCAGCGCCCAAACGAGCTCTCCGCCGGGCGTGACCGTCCCTCCGCCGACGGCTCCGGCCGCCGGGCTGTTACTGTCTCCATCGCCGCAGCCGGTCAGCAGCAAGGAGGCGGCCAGCATGAATCCTGTCAGGTGTACCCATGGTTTTCTCTTCTTCATCGTTCATCCCCATCTATGTTCGTAGTCATCGATCTTTCAGGCTTGGACCGCTTTCACCTGTGCTCGTTTTCTTGCCAGGGTGTGCCGGTTCCCCGGCACGGCCAGTCCGAGATGTCCGCGCAGCGTATCGCTGTCGTACTCCTCACGGAACAGTCCGCGCTCCTGCAGGATCGGCACGACCAGCTCGGTGAAATCCTGCAGCCCGCCCGGAATGCCGACTCCGATGATGAAGCCGTCGGACGCGCCCTCCTCTACCCAGCGCTGGATCGTATCCGCCACCTTCTCCGGCGTGCCTACGAAGCTGCCCTTCGGCGTTGCGAAGCGCAGAGCCACTTGACGCAGCGTCAGATTTTGTTCTTTGGCCAGACGCTTGATCTTCTCCGATCCGCCCTGCTGGCTGTTCACGCCCAGATCGCCCAGATCCGGGAACGGCTCATCCAGCGGATAGACGGAGAAATCATGATCGTTGAACGGTCGGCCGAGCGCAACGATCGCTTTCTCGATCGATACCAGATTGACGGTTTCCTGATACTTGCGCTCCGCCTCTTCCTCGGTTCGACCGATAATCGGATGGATACCCGGGAGAATGGATACCTCATCCGCCGAGCGCCCGAACGAAACAGCCCTCCGTTTGATGTCCTGATAGTAGAGCTTTGCTTCCTCGATCGTTTCGTGGCCAACGAAGATCGCATCCGCATTCCGGGCAGCGAAGCTGCGGCCATCCTCCGACGTACCCGCCTGGAAGATAACGGGCTGTCCCTGCTTGGACCGGGCGATGTTGAGCGGGCCTTGTACGGAGAAAAACTCGCCTTTATGATTCAACGTATGAAGCTTCTCGGGATCGAAGAAGACGCCCGTCGATTTATCCCGCACGAAGGCATCGTCCTCCCAGGAATCCCATAGCCCCTTGACGACATCCACATGCTCCTGAGCAATCCGGTAACGCTTCTCATGCGGCGGATGCTCTTCCTTGCTGTAATTATTGGCGCTGCCCGACAGCCAGGAGGTAACCACATTCCAGCCGGCTCGCCCGCCGCTGATATGATCCAGCGAGGCGAACTGCCGGGCTACCGTGAAGGGCTCGCTGTAGCTCACAGTCAGGGTGCCTACGAGTCCGATCCGGCTCGTCACGGCTGCCAGCGCAGAGAGGATCGTGATCGGCTCGAAGCGGTTCAAATAATGGGGACTGGAGTTCGGGGTAATATGTACACTGTCCGCGATAAAGGCAAAATCGAACTTGGCGGCCTCGGCCGTCTGTGCCTCGCGTTTATAAAACTCAAAGTTCACGCTCGCGTCCGTAATGGCATTGGGGTGTCTCCAGTCCTCCCAGCCTCCGCCTACCCCATGAATCATCGCGCCCAGTTTGATTTGCTTCGTACGTCCCATCCTTGCCGCCTCCCAATCTTAAATTTTATTATTCCTATATAATTAGTTGGTATGGATTTATCATAGGTCACCCTTTATTATTTGTAAAATTCAAATAATCGAAGGGTTTGTTCATGTTTTATGAACTATTTTCCACTGACAACCCATTCATTCAAAATGATAAAATATAGTATTCACCTTGGAATAGTTAGTTTTTGTGGTATGATACTTGTATCATTTTGTAAAAACGGAAAATCGGAATCATTCATTCTAGAGGGATGAACTCATCAAGGAGGGGCTTTTCGCCGATGGATATCCGTACCATAAAAACCTTTCAAACCATCATTAAGCTGGGGAGCTTTCATCGCGCAGCGGAGGAGCTTCAATATGGCCAGTCCACCGTGACCATGCATATTCAGAAGCTGGAGGGCGACCTTGGGGTAAAGCTGCTGGAAAGGGGGAAGAAGCTGAAGCTGACGGAAGCCGGGCGGCTTTTTCATCAAAATGCGGATCTGCTGCTAAAGGATTACGATTATCTGCAATCCTCGATGAACGAGCTGATCCAGGGCGAGGCGGGGAATGTTCGTCTTGGGGTGATGGAGCCTACGGCCAGCTACAGGCTGCCGCAAATTTTAAGTCCGTTCCTGCAGCAGCATCCGAAGCTCAAGGTAAGCATCCAGATCGGCAATACCTTCATCCTCAGCCAGATGCTGAACGAAGGCTTGATCGATCTGGCTATCTGCTCTACGCCCGAAACCGGACTGGAGCATACGTTCGAGCCGCTCTTCAACGAACGGCTTGCCCTGCTTATGCCGGCTTCGCACCGGCTGGCGTCGATGGATCTGATTTTCCTGCGCGACCTGCAGCATGAAAATATTCTGATCACCACCTCCGTCTGTCCTTACCGGCAGAAGCTGGAAAGCTCGCTGCTCGAAAAAGGCGGCAGCCCCTACTCCGGCATGGAGATCGGCAACATGGCGGCGCTCAAGTATTATGTTCAGGCCGGCTTCGGCATCGCGGTCGTTCCGGTTATTACAGCCGTCCCCTCTCCTCCTGGTACGATACTGAAAACCATCCACGATCTGGACTCCGGGCTCGTGACGGGGATGCTTCGCAAGCAGAACGGCAGCCACTTCAGTTCGGCCGCCGAAAAGCTGATCGCCATCCTGCGCAAAGAGCTGCAGACGATCTAGCCGAGCCTGCATGCGCCAGCCTTTATATAGATCATGGGGTGGTCTGCTCTCTGCCCAGCGACTCCGGCTCGACCTGCAGCTCGCGCCTGACCCAGTCGTCGTCGTAGACCGTATCCAAGTATCGCTCGCCCCGGTCCGGCAATATGACGGCGCAGAGCGAATCTGCCGGGATACTCCCGGCGAGCCGCCTAACGGCCGATACGACGCCGCCGGAGGAGGCTCCCGCGAGGATAGCTTCATACTTGACCAACTCCCGGCAGCCCCTCACGCAGTCGATATCCGTTACCCGTACGACGATATCCGCCGCCTCCTCGCGATGAAGCTCCGGGGTAATCCCCGCTCCGAGTCCCGGAAACCTCCGCTGACCGCGCTGGCCCCCGAAGATGACGCTGCCCTCGGCATCTACAGCTACGATCTGCGTCCTCCATCGATGCTCGCGGATATACTCCATGCAGCCGCGGATCGTCCCGCAGGAGCTGACTCCGCAGAACAAATAATCGACGGGACCGAGCTGCTCCGCAATCTCCGCCATGGTTGTCTCGGCATGGGCCCGGTAGTTATCCGGGTTGCCGTATTGATTGGTCCAGTAGGCATTCGGCACCGTGAGCAGCAGCTCATGCACTCGCCGGATACGGGCAGGCAGAAACTCGCCCGTCCGCGCGTCCGGCTCTGTGACCAGATCAATTTCTCCCCGTAGGCTGCGGATGATCCGTTTATGCTGCTCGGTGGTACGGGGATCGACCACGCAAATAAATCGCAGCCCCAATCGGCAGCAGAGCTGGGCCAGACTAATCGCCAGATTGCCCGAGCTGGACTCGATAATTACGCTTTCGCTCGTCAGCTCGCCTCGCCGGATCGCCTCCTTCAGCATATAAAGCGCGGGTCTGTCCTTGGCGCTGCCCCCGGGATTCATTCCCTCCAGCTTGCCGTACACCCGAAACGGATCATCGGCGAACAAGCGCTCCAGCCTGACCAGGGGCGTCCCTCCGATCCTATCCACCAGTCCACCCTCCAGCCTCATGCGTGTCCCTCCTCGTAGACGACCTTCTTACCTTTGATGTGTCCCCGATGCTGCGAATCTTCATACTCGTCCTCGATGACCTCGATGCGCTGCAGCAGACCCGAGCAGATCATTCTGCCGATCTCCGGAATTCTCTCCTCCAGCTCATCCCGGATCGACTGAAGCTGAGAGCCGGCTCCGGCCGGACTATAAATATGCAGCTGCAGCCGATTGCCCGCCACCTTAACCCGAATACTCGCGTCTCGCAGCCTTCGATATACGACTTCTTCGATATCGTACAGACTGATCTTCTCCCCATGCTTCAGATCGGGCCCGATCCGCTTCACGATGCTCTGGAAGCTCTGCCTGGGCGTCCCATCCACCAGAATCGGCCTCAGATCGCGCACGACATCATACGTCACATACCGCAGCGCCGGAAACGCCTCCCTTACCGCCGATGTCAGGACAAGCACCTGCTCCCCGGCTTCCAGCGGCTCTAAGTCCTCTCCCAGCTGCCCGCTGTTCACACCCTCCGCAGCGAGCCCGTCGGTCAGCAAGTACCTGCCGTACCGGTGAGAGTAGTAAGCAATCGTCCCGATCTCGATAGAGCCGTACGTATCCGTAACGCCTTCCAAGGGGAGTCCCAGGCGCTCCGCAACGCGTTTCCTCCACTCGGGCGAAGCCGTCTCTCCGACCAGTACGACATGGCGTATCCCATAGGCATCGGGTTTAGGAGAAGCCAGTAGAATGCGATCCAGAATTGACGGCATCGTATACAGCACCTCAGGCCGGAAGCTGGCCAGACGTTCAATATGGCGTTCAATCGGGAGCTGGAAGGACAGCGATTCGACCTCCATCCCGAGCTGGCGGAACACATCCACCGCGGTTGCCTCCGCGTGGCCGGTGCCCATATCGGCCATCGCCCTGCGGTACTCTCCCGTCCCCAGAATCGTCCGGAATGCCTCCAGTTTGATCCGCATATAAGCCTCTTCGTCTGACGGCGAATAATAGATGATCTTGCGTCGCCCCGAGCTCGTACCGGAGGTCCGGTAACGGTATAGGTGTTCCTGCCGCTCCATCGGATTGTCATCCGTATAGTAGTGGGCTTCGAGAGCGCTTGCCGTCAACAAGGGTATCCGATCCAGGCTCCTGCCTATGTCCTCAGCCGCATCATCCCGCTCGCCCAGACCGCTCCAGGACAAGTACCAGGGAAAATTTCGTCCTATCCGGTCTACAGCTTTCCTGAAAACCGGTTCCACGCATGCCCATTCCGCTTCCAGACTCATATCCGGCAGCACTCCTTTTCCGGCGAGCTCTTCGCCATCGGCTTGTGGCTTTGTTCGCTAGCACGCCTTAATCGTCCCTATTCTTTGTAGCCTATGCATATAGCAAGAGGGACGTTCACATCCGCCCGTACGTTTTCGTATGATGAGATATCTGGCCGAGACATGGGATAAAGCGGCGAGGAGAGAGGATAGCCCTATGGGAAGCAAGCTAAAATATATATCCAGCAAGCTATTGAAGACGCGCATCGTCTTGAGAGATCCTAGGCTGGCCCGGCATGTGCCGAGCACTGAACCTTTCACCAAGGAGAACTTGGCAGCGGCACTACGCCGCGACGGCATGGTATACGTCAAGCCCGATCACGGTTCTCTCGGCGTCGGGGTGATGAAGGTGGAACGACTGGAAGCCGGTTACCGGCTGCACAGCGGGGTAAAAGCTTCGACCTTCCCCACCATCCGGGGGCTGCAGCAATCGCTGCTTAAACGGATAGGTACCAAGCCGTATTTGGTCCAGCAGGGAATTCGCGTGCTTAGGTATGAGGGGAGGCCCTTCGACTTCCGGGTCATGATTCAGAAAAACCCGGCCGGCCGCTGGGAATGCACGGGCATCGCCGCGCGTGTCGCCCATCCGGGCAAAGCCGTCACCAACGGCAGTCAGGGAGGCACGATTTTCACCCCCTCCACGCTGCTTCTTCCGGCGGCAGGCCGCCACAAAACTGACCGGCTGCTGCGTCATATGAAACGCCTTGCCGCTCTGACGGCGGCCGTATTCAGCCGTACCTATCCCGCTATGCACGAGCTCGGCCTGGATATCGCCGTCGACCGCCGACTGAAGCCTTGGGTGCTGGAGGTAAACACACGTCCAGACCCTTGTCCGTTCACCAAGCTGGAGGACCGGACCCTGGTGAAAAAGATAGTCGCTTACGGCCAAGCTTACGGACGTCGCTACTGCTTGAATTGTACCAAGGCCAGGAAAGCGCCTCCAAAGAGCAGGCCATAGGATAGAGTAAGCAGCCTTCCCTCTGGGAGCCGCCCGGTTAGGATTAGGCAAGCACAGTTAAATAAACCCGCTTTTCCGTTAACCTCGGTAAAACCCCCATCCCGGAACCATGATACACTGAGGTAGAGAACGACTAGACTATGAGGAAAAGGTGATCCCGGGATGAAGCAAGCCAATATCGCAGTCCAGCTCTATACTTTGCGCGAATTTCTCAAAACACCGGAGGACATCGCGACGACACTGCGACGCGTGAAGGCCATCGGTTACGATGCGGTTCAGGTTTCGGGGATGGGGCCCATCGAGCCGGAGAAGCTCAAGCAGCTTGTTGACGAAATCGGCTTGACCATCTGTGCTACGCATATTTCCTACGATCGTCTGACGAAGGACCTGCCGGCCGTCATCCGCGAGCATCAGCTGTGGAATTGCAAGTACGTCGGACTTGGCTCCATGCCGGCAGACTACCGTACCGGCGAGGAAGGCTACGTCCGGCTGGCCGAGGAATTTTCGGCTATCGGTGCAGAGCTCGCTAGGCATGGGCTGCAGTTTGTTTATCACAACCACCGGTTCGAGTTCGCCAAGTTCGGCAGCCGCACCGGGATGGACGTGCTGCTCGAACAATCCGCCGATCCGGACTTCGGCTTCGAGCTGGATATGTACTGGGTACAGGCAGGCGGGGCAAGCCCGGTCGACTGGGTGAATAAAGTGAAGGGCCGGATGCAGGTCATCCACCTCAAGGATATGGAGATCGTCGAGGATCAGCAGGTGTTTGCGGAGATTGGCCGGGGCAACCTCAATTGGCCGGCGATCATCGAAGCGTGCCGCAATACAGGCGTGGAGTGGTACGTGGTCGAGCAGGATCAGTGCCGTCGGGACCCGTTCGAGAGCCTGACGATCAGCTATCATTATTTGAAGCAGCTGCTTTAAGAGATAAAGCCGCTTCAGCCCCTGTCAGCTGTCAGGGAAGCCCTATCATCCAAATAGCCTTGGACCGTGACTCATCGGACCAAGGCTATCTATTTCCGCTTACCATCTATCCAAGTTTTAACAATGCTAAACTTATTCTCCCCTAAATGTATCTCCCCTTCATATTTCTTCTTAACCCAATAAATAATACCGCTAATTAATTATCTTTTATCCTACAGGTTAATAGGATTAACCGTCGCTTGAAAGGCTGGTGTGCCATTACCTTATGCTCTCGCCATCCAGCGGATTCCCGTCGAACGACTTGTAGGTTAACTGGCGCAGCCGTCTCACCGTTTCATGCGGTACGGCCTCCAGCCGATTGCGGCTGAGGTCGAGATATTTCAACTGCTTGAGCTCTGCCAGCTCGGGCGGCAGTCTCCGCAGGCCCGTAGCGTTGATCCTCAAGCTCTCCAGCTTGGTCAGCCGTCCTATCTCCGCTGGCAGCTCCTGGAGGGTAACGTCTTCGATGGAAATCATCGGCTCCCCCGGCTGCGGACGATCATAGCTGCAGCAGCCGATGGTCAGATGAGTCAGATTCGTCAAACGGCCGATTTCGGGAGGGATCGCTTCCAGATCGGCGGTATAGATCGTCAGCTGCTCCAACTGCTCCAGATCGAACAAGCTGGCCGGCAGTCTGCGAATGTCCTGCTCGAAGATCTCCAGCAGCTTCAGCGTGGAGATGCGACCTACCCCATCAGGCACCTCTTGCAGCCGAAAGCCGCTCAAGTAAAGCCGGTCGGCGCCATGGTGCAAAGCATCTGCCAAGTATGGTTCGAGTTCTTGGTTAAACGCTCCCCGAAGAAAGACGCCCCGCAGCTCTTCGCGCAGCCTCGCGGCCTCTTCCTCGCCGGCCTGAAGCGATGCCATCCTCTCATGGGCGATGTTGACCAGCCAATCGCGCTCCTGCCCATCCCAGAAGCCGAGATCCTCCGGCAGCTTCGGGTGCTGCCAATCAAAAAGGCTGCCAGCCGCCGACTTCAACAGCTCGCCTACCTCCGGGCAGCAGCGGTATACGTAGATCGTATCTTCGTACGTATAACCGATGGCATTAGTCCCCATCACCACGCCGCTTTCATAGGTTTTGAGCAGATAGGGACGAAGCTTTCGCAGCAGCAGACCTACATCCCTATCCCTAGCGAGCTGTCCCCTCTCCGCCAGAACGAAGAAGGAGGCATGGGTTATGGCATAATCGATCAACCGGCGATAAGCTTCACCGCTCGGATTATTGTCTATTCGAAGCATAGCCAAACGGCACATCCTTTCTAATTTCTAGTTACAGAACTATGAAGTAAATGACAGCGGCTAATGCCAGTCGGTACAGCGCGAAGGGTACGAGCTTAATCCGGTGAACCAGCTTCAGGAAAAATCGAATGGAGATCAGCGCTACGACGAATGCACTGACAAAGCCAGTCGCCAGGAATGGAAGAACATCCGGCGTCAGATAGCTCCAATTTTTCAGCAGCGAGAAGAAGCTGACCCCCGCCATAATCGGCACGGCCATAATAAAGGTGAAATCGGCCGCCGCCCGGTGGCTCATCCCGAGCAGTACGCCTCCGGATATCGTCGACCCTGAGCGGGAGAAGCCCGGCCACATGGCTAGACATTGGAAGCAACCCACAAGGATCGCCTGCCGATACGTGATCTGATCGACTGTCTCCGTCTTCGGCTGACGAGGACGGAACCGGTCCGCCGCCATCATCAGTATGGCCCCGAGCACCAGTCCGATGACGACCGTCTCCGTGGAGAACAGGTAGCGGTCCACCCAGTCGTTCAGCAGCAGATACATCGCTCCCGCCGGTATAAGCCCTGCCACAACCTGTGTCAGCTTGAGCCGCCGCTCTCCCGTCTCCCCTCCTTGCCCTCCCTGAAGCCCGAGCAGATTCAAGAACCGTTCCCGCATCAGCACGACGACAGCAAGCACGGAACCCAATTGAATAACGATTTTGAAGGTAACCGCGACTTCCGCCGAGAACATCTCGGAGGTTCGGAACCAGAGATCATCGACAATAATCATATGCCCGGTTGAAGATACCGGGACGAACTCGGTAAGTCCCTCTACGCATCCCAGCATGAGGGCGGCGAACCATTCCCACAGACTCAATAACCTCATCCTCTCTTTCTCGCAAGGCAGCAAAGCTGCAAGCTTCTGTCCAGCACCCCGGACCAAGCCTATTGAATATCGATCCTCTTGAAATAAACGATGGTCGCCAGGAAGCTGGCTGCCGAAGCGGCCACTACCGCCGCCACGGAATAATAAAGCGGATACTCGGGCACGACGGTCCCGCTCGCGATGACGTGCACCGCCGACCACGGGAACAGCGCCTTGTATTCCTTATTGACAAGCGCTACATTGGCCATCGTGATCACAGCCGTGAAGATGATCGTCGGCACGTAGTTTCTGAACAGAAGACTGACGAACATGGTCGGGGTGGACAAAAGGAAGAGCAGGCCCCCTCCGAGCGCATATTCCTTCAAGGATTGGCCGATCACAGTCAGACTCAGCCCCTCTGCCTGTGCGATCAGGCCGTAGATAAGCGTCAGCGTCCAGGCTGTCAGCGTGAGCATCATTATCCATATCAGCAGCAGGATAAGCTTGCTTACGATCAATCCGGTCCGCGACACCGGGATCGTCAGCAGGCTTTTCAAGGTGTCCTCCGTGAACTCCCGGTTAATCAGATAGGCCGTAATGACCCCGTAGAGAAGCGTCCCGATCAGCAGCAGTACGTACAGGCTCGTCTCGGAGAACAGCTCGCTGAAGGTAACCATCTCTTCCGGCCGTCTGGCCTTCACATCCAGATACCCGATGAACACCATGGAAGGAGCCGCCGCCGCTCCGGCCAAACTAACCGGGAACATCTTGGCCCGCTTCAGCTTCAACAGCTCCGTGTAAACAAGATTAACCAATCGTTCCACCGCCTATCAGCTTAACGAAATAATCCTCCAACCGATCCTCGCTCAGAGCGATTCTGGTCACCTCGATGCCGTGCTCGACGAACAGCTTATTCAGCTGGCCCTGCTGGCCCAGATGCGAGTAGATGCGAATCTTCCCTTCGCTTCCTACCTCATAATCATGGATACCGAAATGCTTCTCGAGCAGCATAGCAGCCTTGTTGTCTTGAGATACTTGGAACTCCAGGTACCTGCGATTGCGGGTGCGCAGCTCTTCAAGCGAAATTTCCTCCAGCAGCTTCCCTTGATGGATGATGCCGATCTGATCGGCCAGCTGCTCCACTTCGGTCAAAATATGGCTGGAGATCAAGATGGTCATCTGCCGCTCCTTAGCCAGCGACTTGATCATGCCCCGTATTTCCTTGATCCCAATCGGGTCAAGACCATTGGTCGGCTCGTCGAGCACCAGCAGCTCCGGATGATGTACGATCGATCTGGCAATCCCGAGCCGTTGCTTCATGCCGAGGGAGTATTGGCCTACCTGCTTGCTTGTCTCCCCTTGGAGAGCCACAATCTCCAAGGCGTCCTCAATCGCCGTTTTCTTGTGAACCCCCATCAGCCTGGCGTTAATCTCCAGATTCTCTCTTGCCGTCAGGTTCTCATAGAAACCGGAAAACTCAACGATAGAGCCTATCCTGCGTAATATCTCCTTTTGCTTAGCGGGCATCGCCTCTCCGAATATCTCGATGCTTCCGGACGTCGGCCGGATGAGACCGAGCAGCATCCGGATCGTGGTCGTTTTGCCTGCGCCATTCTGCCCAAGGAAACCGTAAATTTGCCCTTGCTTCACGGTCATATTCAGCTCATCCACCGCTTTGCGGTCCCCATACTGCTTGGTAAGCCGGGTCGTCCTAATAACCGTGTCCGTCACGCTATCGCCTCCTGCTTCTTCTTAAGCGTTCTTGCCGCCCTTACTTGTAGAATAAGCAGTCGGCCTTACCTGACTCTTAACGAGTTCTTACATCTTTCTTAACTTCCTTCGGTTCGCATCCGCAGCCGGAAGGGTGAAGCCAAAGGCCGTCCGCACCTCCGGCTCGCTCTGCGCCCATATACGACCTCCTTGCTTATCCACCAGAGCCTTGGCAATAGCCAGCCCGAGCCCGCTTCCACCGTTGAGCGAGCCGCCGGAGCCGGATGCGCGGTAGGTCCGCTCGAATATATGAGGCAGCTCCTGTGCCGGGATGCCATGCCCCTTATCCCACACCACCAGCTCATAGTCCCCATCCTGCTCCCGGCGCCCCAGCTCGATCCCGAGCACATGTCCGTCATGCCCGTATTGCACGGCATTCTTGATCAGATTGGCGAGAATCCGCTGCAGCACCAGCGAATCCGCCTCGACCCGGCAAGGCTTGTCCGGCAGGTTAGCCTTCAGCTCGATCCCCTTGGCTTGCAGCTCGGGCAGCCAAGCTATGACCGCTTCTCTGGCCGCTTCGGCCAGATCCAGAGGCTCCGGCCGAAGGACGATATCGTCAGCGTCCAGTTTGGCGAGCTCGAACATGTCCTCGATCAAATCCTTCAATGAAGCTGCCTTGCGTGAAATAATATCCAGGTACGCCCGCCGTTCTTCCGCAGAAGCGGCCACCTCATCCTTCAAGGCATCCATGTACCCGATCATCGAGGTAAGCGGTGTCCGGATATCATGGGAGATCGCCGACAACAGCCGCTTACGCGCAGCCTCCGATCTGACAGACTGCTCCTGGACTGCAGCCAGCTGCTCGATTAAGGCATTGATCGCGAACACGGTCTCCAGATAGGCGCGATGCCCGTTACGGACAAGAATCCGGGTGTTCATATTGCCCTGTCCGACACGCTGGAGGTGAGTCACGATGTTCTCCAGTTCTCGAACCCAGCGAAGTCTGGCGGCGAGCAGCAGACCCGTAACCCCAAACAAAAGCACCCATAAGCCCGTGCCGAATATACCCGGGGGCTTATGCAGGATTTCCATCCCCGCGAGGATGGCCAGTGCCATCAACTGAAGCAGCAGCAGGAGCGGGACGTTCCCCTCACGCCTCATCGCGACCACCCGCGAACCGGTATCCGATTCCCCACACCGTCTGGATCAGCTTCGGGTCCGACGGATCTTCCTCTATCTTCTTCCGCAGCCTGCGGATATGGACCATGACCGTGTTGTCGTCTTCCAGATAATCGGACTTCCACACTTGACGGAACAGCTGCGTTTTGGTGAACACCTGCTCCGGATGAGTGGCGAAAAATTTTAATAATTCAAATTCCTTGGCCGTTAAGTCTACAAGCTCTCCCACCTTGCGGACAGTCATCTTCTTTAGGTCGATCACGAGTGTCCCGCAGGTAAGAAGCTGCTCCTGTGAAGGAGAAGGGGTGTCGCTGCCCAGCACAAGGAAGCGCCTGAGATGCGCTTTAATCCGAGCCGTAAGCTCATGGATGCTGAAGGGCTTGGTGATATAGTCGTCCGCTCCCATCCCGAGCCCAACGATCTTCTCCACCTCCTGATCCTTAGCCGTCAGCATGAGGATTGGAATATTGCTGTCCGCTCTGATCCTGCGGCACACCTCCGTACCGTCCACCTTGGGCATCATCAGATCCAGGAGAACCAGGTTGTACCTGTTCTCTCCGAACAGACGGAGCGCCTCCTCCCCATTCGCCGCCGTATCGACCCGGTACGTCTCGCGCTCCAGGTATATTTTCACCAAATCTCTAATTTCCTTCTCGTCATCGACTACCAGCACCCGAATCTCTGTCATAGGCTCACCCGCTTCTTCGTTCAGCTCCGAACGGAATTGTGCCCTAAAATTAACATAATCCGAAGGGCTTCTCAAGCAGCCGTCAGACAAAAATTAGCCAGGCTCCCATGTGCACATGAAAGCTTGGCTGAGCGCTTGCAGGTCATCGAAACGCCTTCTTCTCTCCAGTCCCTTTCCCACGGCAAAAAGGATACCGCGGTCGCGATATCCTTCATCAATCTTATTCCTTCTCTTCCATGGCTTCATTCAATACCCGCGTTTAAACTTCTTCTCACTGCCTGAGGAGTCCTTGGTTCGCTCCTTGTGCTTCTCATCCTGCAGCTCGATCTGCTTATCCTCCAGCGGGATGGGGTCGACCGTCCGCTCGCTTTCATACAGATCGAACAGACTGGGCTTATCTGACGGGATTTGCTCGGGATTTTCCTTTTTTCCGACGCTATCTACGTCCTTAGGCTTCTCCACTTGGCCTTCACCTCCAGGTAAGGTTCTCACTCTTTTCTTACCTGTTTGGGCCGGTTATCAAACAAAAGCGTGTTCATCTGCTGCTTCGCCCGTCTTTCGGCCTCGGCCTTGAGCTTGCGGTTGCGGTAGATGAGAAACGCCTCCATGTAGCTGCGCAGCACCACCCGCTCCGCCAGCCAGCCCAGAATGCCCAGCGGAGCCGAAAGCTCCAGCGTATCGGTCATCATGGTACGCTCGCCGCACACTTCGAAAGCGTGGGTATGCCGCAGCGTTCGAAATGCCCCGCTGATCATCTCATCAACAAACCGATAGGGAGCGACGTACTCCGTCACGCGGGCCGTCAGTCGCTGCCGGATCAGGAAATGGGTCGCTTCGAAGGTCACCAGGTCTCCGCCCTGCAGCAGACCGGTCGCCGGACCTGCGACGATGCTCTCGCGCGTATGCGGCCATACCGTCTCGGTATGCAGCCGCAAGTCGCAAGCCAGCATAAAGCACAGCTCGATCGGAGCGTCGATATCCGTGGTGGTTTGTACGGTAATGATGGGATCCCTCTTTCCGGGCCTCCAGGAATAAAGACAGCCTCCGCAGGAATTCTAGGCTCTGCAGAAGCTGTCTATTTCTGTGTAGGCTTACTCTACGCGTACATAAGTGACCGCACTTTCCCCACTAGGCAATACAGCGCCCAGCTCAAAGGAAGTTACGGTGCCTGATATCCGGACGATGCCGTCCTGACCGACTTCAACGCTGCCGCCGCCCTCGATGGCAGTCGCCGTAAACCCGACAGCCAGCGCAAAGTTATATTTCTTGATCTCGCTCTTCTCATACTTGATATCATAATTGTCGGTGATGCTCAGATCCATCGCTTCATACGCGTCGAATTGACTGGAAGCTGACAGGTCGTGATGATACGTCGTGCGGCCCGCCCGGATGATCTTGCCGACTACCCCGTCCGCTTTCACGACAACGGTAGCTTGCATCAGCTTATCGTCTCCGTCCAGCGCCTTGAACATGATGTTCAGCGTAGCCGTTCCCGCTTTGTTGCCGAGCACATAGCCGCGATTATCGGCGGATACGCCCACCTTGACGATGCTTGGGTCGGACGAGGTTATAGCTTTGATAATGCCTGGAACGGCCACGGCTTCGCCGCCTGATGTGACGTTGATCTTCACTTCCTTGGCAAACTTGCTGACCGTCGGGTCTTCCGCATTCGCCTTCGTCTCTAGTCCATTGCTGCCGCTAGCCACTTCCGTCAATCCACTGTCGATGACATTCGCTAACTCCAGCGTTTGCTTGATTTCGTAGCTTCCGCTGCCGGAAGAAACCGTAGCTTTAATGGTAAAGGAGCCAGTAGCCCGCTTGACCGCGGAAGCGTCCAGCCCGGTCAAGGTTACGGTGTAGTCACCCGCTGCGAGCGCGGCTGAGGCTGTCAGCGTCGCAGACTTTTTGTCGGCGGCCCATTGGGCGGAAGCCGGGACGACCGCTCCTCCCCGGGTCAGGGTAAGCGTCGCTTTGGCGGTATCGACTTCCTGATCCAGGGCTACTTGAACCTTAGCGTTATCGCTTGATGCTTGGACGGAAACGATCGAAACAGGTGCTGGGGAGGCCGGAGGATCCGCAGGCGCCGCTGGCGACTCCGTTTCCTTATCCACAAGCTTCTTGACCGCATAGGAGCTGGCGACCAGATCCGCACGGTCTGCCGCCGCATCGCCCGTTTTGCCTGTCGGATGGATCCCGAGGGCGGCAGCTTGCTTGACCGCATCCGCGAACCACGGAGTTCCCGTCGTATCTACCTGCTGCCCCAGCCCTTTGAGCAGGATCGTATCCAGTTGGCCTGCCGTCACCTGCTCTCCGGGAGCAAAGGTCGTCTCGGTGATGCCGTCGATCAATCCGGCCTTCTTGGCAGCCTCGATATAAGGGATAGCCCAGCCGTTGGCCGCATCCGTCGGCTGAACGTCGGAGAAGCTGGATGTGGTTACGCTCGAGTCTACAGACAGATCAAAGATCAGCGCGGCCACCTTGGCAAACTGGGCACGCGTCATATGGTCGCGAATACCGAATGTATCGGCGGATACGCCTTCGAAAACTTGGGCTGCCAGCATGGCGTCAATCTTAGCCTTCAGGCTGGCATCGATGCCTTGCAGATCCTTGAAGCTGTCAGCGGTCAGTGAAGCCGCTGAGGCCGCATCCGCCGGCTGTACAAGAGCAGTCGTCGAGTAGAAAGAAAGGGCCAAGGTTCCTGTCGCGAGCATTGCTACGAATTTTTTCATGATACCTCCAGAAAATAAATAATGGTTTGAATCCTTTGCAGGGACGAGTGACCTTGCCTGGAAAGTCTGCCACTTTCGAAACTGATTGTAATAGACTTACCTATACCTTGCAATAATTTTACTACCCTTGTCAAATTGTGGTCATTCCCGCCTGGTTAGCCGAATCGCACCGGATCGCGTTATAATAGGCTGATTAGAGGACAAGTGCCGATACGAGGAGGTACATGCTATGGATACAAAGGTAAGGCTGACACTGGACGCCGCGCTGCGCAATTGGACGTCCATGTCGGCGGCGGACGAAGAGGAGGCTGAGGGAACGGCCAATGAATTCGAGGCTTCCTTCTACCAATTCATCGATGCGTTCCGCGACTGGGTGAATGGCTTGGACCCCAGACCCGTGACCCTGGAGGAACTGCTGGAGCTGCCGGACGTGCAGACGATCACAGACCGTCTTCCCGCTCCGTTATACTTGAACTTCGAGACCGAGGCCGAGCTGATTGTGGACCGGTTCAGCCGCGTCGATGATGAGAAGTACGATTAGACTCCGGGCTAAAGGAGACGGACGCGGGAGACAGCCGCGCAGGCCCGTATGCTTCGACAACATGGAGCGCATTCTGCAACCTTTACGGTCAATCAGACGTATTGTAGGAATAGATTAATCTGGCCTATTTCATTGTCGATCATGGTCCTTTATAATGAGTTTAACTTCGAGGAGAGTCAGGTGAGGAAAGCTGGAGGAGGAATTATTCCGCCAGGTGGTCGATAGGCTGCTGCGCCGTTCGGGAAGCCGGATTGAGGTCAAGATCGAGCCCCGTTTCCCTGGAAACCGGCTGGTCGGCGGCAAATATCATATGGCCACACATCAAGTGTATATTTACAAGGAACCGATCAAGCAGCAGTGCTTTCAGCTCTTCGGCTCTCTGGATCGGTTAGAAGATTATATAGCGGTCGTCTGCGCCCACGAGCTTGGTCACTCGGAGGACGCGGAGCTAGTGCGACTGGCCGGAAGACTGGACGAGAAGATCACGGACCCCGAGCGCCGGTTCATCGCCCTGGAGATTGAAGAAAATGCATGGCGGTATGCCGAGTCCATTCTGCCCGACCTGGAACCGGCGTTCCTGGATACGATTATCCAGGCCTCGCTCGCTTCTTACCGGGAAGAGCTTCATTCGGATACTGCCTAGATTGCCTATATCCCGTAAAAAGGTCAGGAACCGCCTTCTTAAAGGCATTCCTGACCTTTTTATATTGCACGGTGTTACACAGCCGAATTAAGGCCTAGGAGTTGTCGCGTTGGCGCGCCCGGGCTTCCCCGCCCTTGCGTCCCGCCTCTTCGCGGCTCATCTTGCCGTCATCCTCGCTGCCCCTGCTATCGTTACGGTTTTGATTCCCGTTATTTCCTCTGGATTCGCCGCCTTTTTGACCGATCTCCTGGTAGAACTCGCGGTCATGGGTCCTCGAGGTTTCTTCGCCACCCTTTTGACCGATCTCCTGGTAGAACTCACGGTCATGGGTTCTCGAGGTTTCTTCGCCACCCTTACGTCCTGCTTCTTCGCGGCTCATTTTCCCATCGCGGTTGTTCTGTGCCATTCTGAATCACTCCTTATAGGGTATTGGTTGTTCCATCCATTATTACCCTTGTCCAAGAAGCTGAATCAGATGGGTATCGCTTAGAGCGCGGGCTCCGCAACGGCTTCATAGCCGGACGGGATGAACGTGGATACCTTGGCAGGCGTTATCACCTGGGGGTACATCTTATCCGGATCGGGCTCATGCAGCTTGTAAATGATGACCGCTTTGGCGCCCGCTTCAAATCGGATTCCGGTGATTTCCATCCCATAGCCCGGGTGCGGCCTTTGTTCCCAGGTTAACGTCACCTTGTTCACCTCATCGTTCACCTTCTCCAGGCTAACGTCAATTTTCGCCGCCTGCGCTGGTACTGGCGCCTGTGCCGGCGCGGGCTTTTGCGAATGGACCTCCATCACCCGAATCGCATTGTATACCCAAGCTGCCGCCTCACCGCGGGTCAGCTCGCTTTTCGGATGGAAGCGGCCTTCCTGATCGAGCTGGGCTATTTTGTACAACAACGCCCGTTGGATCGTGCCTTGAAGCTCCGGCTTCAGCTGATCCTCGTCCTGAATCTGGATAAACATTTTGATCAAAGGAAAATTGCCTTTCTTCTCAAGGGCCCGGACGAGCAAATCCCCGAACTGTTCGCGCGTGATCGCCGCATGAGGGTTGACATCCCGCGGAATGTCGAGCCCATGGTAGTGAGCTATAATAAAAGCGTCCGCGTACCAGGCGTCGTCAGGTACATTCGTATACGTGTCCGATGCGACAGGCTGCTTGATGAACTTCACCAAGTCCAGGTTGAGATCCATCGCCTTCACAATCATCTGCAGGCTTTGGGCATAGCTGATCTGACCTTTCGGCGCAAAATGCTCCTGATCGATCCCATTCACCACCCCACGATCCTTTAACGCCGTGACGGCCTCACGTTGACCTTCCTCGACATCGGTGAAGGCAAACGCTGAACTGAAGGTTACGCTGCTTAGAAGCAGGGCGGTTAGAGCCATGGATGTTTGTTTTCTCATCATCCTGATTCTCCTTTTCTTATGCAGTTTGTACACAACCTCGCGAGTTACTTACTTAACGCGATCTGCGCGAAGAAGGTTGCATAGACGCCATTATTCTTCCAGCGACCGGGCTTGTCCGCATGCCTTATACGGTGAACCCGGCTTTCCTGCACTTCTAATGACCGTCCTCGACATACCGGTTCCGGGCCGCCCCTATGCCGAATACCATCGTACAAAGACTGACCGCCAATAGGATGCACAAAGGTATCGTCCAGCCTCCGGTCGCATCGTGCAGATAGCCGAGCAGCACCGGACCGATAGCTGCCAGCAGATAGCCGACGGCCTGACACATCCCGGATAGCTCGGCAGCCGTATGAGAGGTCTTGGAGCGCAGCCCGTACAGCATCATCGCCAGGCTGAAGGTACAGCCTGCGCCGAGCCCGATAAAAAGCGTCCAAAGCACCACTAGACGTCCTCCCCCCAGAAGAAGCCCCCCGAAGCCAATAATGAAGAAGGATACGACGACGATCATCAGCGCAACCTGGCTTTTCATGCGGCCGGCCAGCACCGGTACCCCGAACGAAGCCGGAAGCACAGCAAGCTGCATCACGGAGAGCGTCCAGCCCGCGGCGCCAGGGCTCATCCCATAGGTGGTCAGTATATTAGGTATCCAGGTAATCATGACATAGAACAATAAGGACTGAGTTCCCATATACAAAGCAACCTGCCAGGCGAGCGAAGATTTCCATACGTTGACCCTAGGGGCCTGTGACGCCTCCGTCGTCTTGCCTGGGCGGCCTCTCCCGATACTCGCCTGAGGAAGCCAGATAGCAAGCGCAACGACAGCCAGCAGCGCCCATATGCCGAGCGCCCCCTTCCATCCGAGACCCAAGCCGATGGCAAGCGGCACGCTGACGCCCGAGGCTAGCGCACCGCTGATATTCATCGATACCGAGTAGACGCCGATCATCAGGCCCGTTCTCTGCGGGTATCGGTCTTTGATCAGACTCGGCATCAGAACGTTGCAGACCGATATCGCAAGCCCCAGTATAAGCGTTCCTGCGAGCAGCAGGCTTATGCTGGCAGAGGAGCGGATCAGTACCCCCGCCGCAAGCAAAAGCATCGCGAACCAGAGTACGCGGGATAGCCCGAAGCGGCGTGCCAGCATGGGGGCAACCGGGGACAGAAGGGCAAAGGCCAGTACGGGCAGCGTCGTGATCATGCCGGCCAGCGTACCCGAGATCGCCAGCTTCTCCTTTATGACTCCGATCAACGGACCGACTGATGTTAGGGGCGCCCGCAGATTGGCCGCTATAAAAATAATGCCTACCACAAGCAGCCAGCCTTCTGTAATAGAGCCTGCCCCTCCCTTGACCGATGCATGCATTTTCATAGATTTCACGTGATGTCATCCCTCTCTAAAGCTTGCTTCAGCTCCTCAATATCCCGCTGAACCGCCAACCCTGCCTTCTCTACGTCGCCCTCGATAATCGCCTTCACCAGCTGCTCATGCCTGCTTTTCGGCAGCCATTCCGACGCCTGCTTGTGCATGGTCATCCTTATCGACTCCCGTATGGCCTCGGTCATATGGCCGTATAGCTCGATGAGCATATGGTTCCCCGTCGATTCCACAATAGCCTGATGCAGCTTGAGATCGGTCTCTACATATTTTGCAATGTCGCGGCTTAACGCATACTCACTGCAAGCTTGATGATAATTACGGATTCGGGCCAGATCCTCTCCCGTTCGTCTGGCGGCGGACAGTCTGGCCGCCTCCTGCTCAAGCGCATGGCGAACCTCCAAAGTCTCCATCAAGCCGGAACGCTGCGCCCTGCGCTGAAGCGCAGCCCCAAGCGTACTGCTCGAGCATACATAGGTTCCGTCTCCCTGCTTCGTCACCAGCACACCGGCGTGACATAGAGCCTTAACGCCTTCGCGCAGCGTATTGCGGCTAACCTGCAGCCCCGCTATGAGCTCCGGCTCAGCCGGAATCTTCTCCCCTACCACCCATGCGCCGGATTCGATCATGCTCTCAATCTGCAGGATGACCTGATCCACAAGCGTAAGCCTTGTTGCTTTCTTGAGCATATACAAACCTCCAAACATCCTACCTTTACATCGCAAGTTTCCCCACTATAACATGGGTCTGCCTGCTTGTACAGACTTTCAGTCTTATCAGGGTCTTCGCCAATATCCACGCCTGTCCGGTCCCTGCTCCGCCTTATTCCTCTACCGCTTCCCAATCGATATGGATAAGCTTATCCGCCCAGCTGCGGATTTTGATCTCAATCGCCTGCTCGATCTCCTCGTCCGTCAACTCACCAAGCTTACTCTCAGCGATGACCAGTTCCTCTTCCTTTACCGCCTGTCCACCCACAGATAGTTGAACTTTAATTCGCATGATAACCCCTCTTTTCGTCATTGCATCCATCGGGCCTATTCTAGCATAAAACTACACGTTAGAGGTCTTTTCTTCGCCAGCCCAAACAGCGAAAACCTAGCAATTCCTAAGAAATCCGCAAGCAGACAGCATGTTATACTGGCTCTGCAAGCCTAACCCGACTAAGAGAGGATGGTGGCGTAATGGCTAAACCCAACACATATATCCGGTCGGAACATGCGCTGCTGCAGGCTGAGTTCTACATCCAGGCGCTCGGTGGAGAGCTGTTATCCGTTATCACGTACGGGCAGCTGCCGGATGCCCCGAAGAGCTGGGAAAACAAAGTGCTGCAAATCAGCTTTATCGCCGGCGAAATCCAATTCCTAATGTCCGACGTTGTCTTGGAGCCGCTCGTCCCGGGGAACGCGATCACGTTGGTCATGGAGTTTTCCACCGAAGCAGAGGCTCGCCAAGCCTTCGCCAACCTGGCATACGGGGGCAAGATCAGGCAACCGCTGGAGCCGGCCTTCGGGGGCTCTCTGTTCGGGGAAATTGAGGACAGGTTCGGCGTGCTGTGGATGATAACCACCGAGGCTAAGCCGGGGCTCCACTAACCGGATCAGCCGATCGGATTGATAGCCGCCTTTTCCGGGTATACAGCATTAGGACTTTCAACAGGCAACCGGGGAGGGAACCATCATGCAATGGAAAGGAAGACGTGGAAGCTCCAATGTAGAGGATCGGCGAGGTATGGGAGGCGGCAAGCTCGTGGGAGGCGGTATCGGCGGGGTGATCCTTGTGATTATCGTCATGCTGCTGGGCGGCAATCCAGGGGACATGCTCAATCAAATAACGACTCCGGGCTCCAGCACTTCCGCCCCCTACGAGCAAACGGCACAAGAGAAGGAGCTGGCTGAGTTTGTCTCGGTCGTTCTTGCGGATACGGAGGAGGTATGGACCCGGCTATTTCAGGAGAAAGGCCTGGCCTACGAAAAGCCTACACTCGTCTTATTCACGAACAGCGTCCAGTCCGCTTGCGGAACAGCCGGCTCCTCGACGGGACCCTTCTACTGCCCGGGGGACCATAAGCTGTACATCGATCTAAGCTTCTACGACGAGCTTCGCAGGGAGTTCAAGGCACCGGGGGACTTTGCCATGGCTTACGTGATCGCCCACGAGGTGGGGCATCATGTGCAAACTCTGCTCGGCACGACGAAGCAGCTCGCTCCTCTTCGCCAAAGCTTGAGTCAGACCGAGTACAATAAAATCCAGGTTCGCTTCGAGCTGCAGGCCGATTACCTGGCAGGCGTGTGGGCGCATCATGCCCAGGACATGAACCTGCTCGAAGAGGGCGATCTGGAGGAGGCTCTGACGGCGGCCAGCGCTGTCGGAGACGACAGCATTCAGAAAAAAGCCCAGGGCCATGTCGTCCCCGAAACCTTCACGCACGGCACCTCGGAGCAGCGAATGCGCTGGTTCCATAAAGGCTTCCAATCCGGAAGCATGGATGAAGGGGATACGTTTAATGCGAGCAATTTGTAGAAATCCAGGGGGATGGGCCTCCGGGCATCGTCCCCCTCTCTGCGCGCCGACTAAAGGTTGCAGGCATCCTTAACAAGGCTGCCATCCTTTATCGTCACGATCCGCCAAAAGAAGGCCCAGTGATTTCGCAAGCGAACTGCTGTAAAAAGTAGTCCTCCAGGGAGATATCGTTTTCAAGCAGAAACTCTAGCGACTCGCTCTCAACCATGCGACCTTCATGGATCAAGATGATTTCATCGCAAAATTTCTCGACTACGTCCAATTGATGGGTGGATAGTAAAACGCCATTTCCCTGGTCTGCATACTGCCGTATCGTGTCCTTGGCCCACTTCAGGTTGACAGGGTCCAGTCCCGAGAAATATTCATCCAGCAGAAGCAGCTTGGGCTGGATCAATTGACAGGCCAGCAGCGCTAGTTTTTTTCGCATGCCCAGCGAGTATACCGCTATCCTGTCTTCTAGCTTAAAATCGAGCTGCATCAGCCAGATGCTTTGTTTTAGCCGGGATCTCCCCTCTTCGACTTGAAATAGATCTACGTAAAATTCGAGATATTCCCAACCGCTTAATTCATCATACAGAATGGGGTTATCCGGTATATAGGCGATTTTCGATTTGGCCGCCACCCATTCCTCCGTCATGTCGATACCCTCTACACAAATACTCCCCGAGGTCGATAGCGTAAGTCCGGCCAAAATATTCAACATCGTTGTTTTTCCCGCGCCATTTAGCCCCAGTAAGCCCGTTATGCTTCCCGGCTGGATTCGAACATGGATATCCTGCAAAATTTGCTTGTGATCGATGACTTTGTTCAGTTGCTTTACTACTAGAATGGGTTCCATGTATAACTCCTATAAATCTTCGTAGTTAACGATCCAATCCTACATGATTTAGCGTATATTGCCCTTTTAATTTCCCTCGTATCACTTGAAGAACTAAAACGCTTCCCAAGATGTAGAGGAGAGGAACGATCACGAACTGTACGGCAATAATTCCGTTCCAAGAAATCCAATCTGCCAAATAAAAGGCACAAGGCAGCAAAGATAGAGGAATAAGGACAGAAGGGATCATCATGTTGACTGACTGATTGATAACCGCCTTGTCCGGAAACTCTTGAATCTGTTCTAAAGAAAGGAAGTCGAATCTCGGATATATCAGGCTCGACAGGTAACTAGCCAGCATAAATAGTAGCAAAGCGGGCACCGTTAATAGCAACGCATACAGGAGGGACACCATCCCCATCCCGCTAACTAAGAACAATACGAGTTCGCCCAGCACATACACCGGAAGCACAAGAAGGATAAAGAGCATAGCTTTTTGCTTGAAAACGTCCCATAGCGTTTGGCCCGCTTGGAAGTAAAGCCTGATGTTCCTGCCGTCGCTTTCCAAGGCCAATTGGCCCGCAAAGAAATGGGCGAATTCCGATACCAGAAAAAAAATAGCAAACAGGCTGCAAGCCACAATGAGGTAGTGAACCTTCAATAGATCAATATAACGGAGAAGGCCTGCAGAGAAGCCCACTTGCATCCAGAAAAAGTACTTCCACTCAGATGATTAAACCGAAATAGGACATAGCGGCTGCGAAAAAATACGGAAATTCTTGTTTTCATCAGATTTCGCTGATTTTTACGTGCAGCTGCACGACCAAGCTTTTGAAAAAAAGCTTCTAGACGATGGGGAGCACGGACGGCCCCACCGGAAGGATGCGCATCCCTGCTGCCCAATTTGATGATAAAAACCAAGACCGCGAGATAGATCAGAATCAACATGAAGGCTTCGAGCTTTGCAGAAAAAGCAGCCAGCCAGGAATGCGGCCATACTTTCAGCAATAATAGATTCATTATTTGTTCAAAGTAGCCCACCACCATGCTTTCGCCAAACTCAGACCATCCCAGATATTGATCCAAATCGGCGTGCCGGCTTACCAATGGGAATGCATTCATCCATGGCCCGGCGGCACTTCCTACCACATACAAGACTGCGATCAAAGCAAGCCGGAGAAGAACCGATTGGATGATGATATGGAACAGGTAGGAGCTTTTTTCTCTTAACCGTACCAGCTTGTTATGGATGCTCGATACAGCTATAGATTGAATCGCATAGGTCAGAAACATGATGGCAAGCGTAAGAAGTGTATGCAGCAGGGAATTGCCAGCCAGGTAGCTTAATGCTGCGGCCATCGGTAAGAAACCGATGATTCCATTCCTCAATTCCCATATGGCTTGCTCGCAAAAAACTAAAATTTTCTTCTCTCCTGGCAGGAGGACAAGATTGATCATAGACAGCTCAGACTTGCCATTCAACTCCCACTTGGAGGCTTTAATCCCCGAATAAACACTGCTGGCCAGCATCAGTACGTATATAAAATTCCACAAAACCAACGCTGTATCATAATGATGTAAAACGACCAGGGTTTTCAAGAAAACGCTTACCACAAAATTATCCGAACCTAATCCCTCAATAAGCTGCAGTAATTGATCGGATAACATACTGGCGAATAGGATATAGCTTACGACAAAGCCTACCGCCATACGGATTAAATCCAATCCAAGAATCAGCCCTATAAAAGGAAGAACATGATTCGATATCTTACGAAAGATAAAAAAACTTTTCCATTCATTTTTTTAGCTGCCTACATATGCCTTCGCAAGTGTAACCAAATCCTCCTGAGGCAGATTTCCTTGGAATTCCAAAGAAATGACTTTATTGTCGGCCGTTTTATACTTGACTAGCAATAGGTTCTTGCTGCCATCTTCCGTAAACATAGCCAGCGTATCATCCGTCACATTGACATTTCTCCAGGGAGCCTCATGAAAGGTCAGTGACATTGTTTTCCGATCTTGCAGCGCTTCCGTCATGGGGATGTCTAGGTCTTGTTTAACCACGATATCCTGCTGCTTCCACTGAAAGCGATCGTAAAACCCACCCAACCACCATTCGTCTGCTGTTTTCACACGGTAGCCTGCCTCCTTCGGAACGACACCAAACGATTTAACTAGCGTAAATTTACTTTCTTGCGGTCTCACTAGGCGAAAGGAAAATTGCTGCTCTGCTTCTTCTAGAGAAAGCGTCTTCCAGATGTCGGTCGACTTCGCTAATGCGGTTTCCAGCTTATCCGCGTAGGTTGGCCCATTCTTCACGGCAGGAACGGTCGCATTGCCATGATCGATACTAATTTCGATTCCATTCCAAGTCGATGTATAGAGAGCTGCAGCGCCAACCGATGCCGTTGCAACGACCAACGTGATACATGCCATGATCCAAGCCGGTCGGATTTTAAGACTCCGCTGCCTAGGTAGAGTCCGCTCCTTTTGGTAGGCATATACCTTTTGCATCACCTTACCGGTTATATCGACTTCGGGGACCGTTGTCTCCTTCATTTCGCGAATGAGATGATTAACATTCATATCGTTGTTCATTTAAAGCACCCTCCATTCGGTCTTTATTTCTTTTTAACTTCACCCTAAGACGTTCGAATCGCTTTCGCACGGTTGCGGAGCTGATTCCCAGAATAGCTGAAATTTCTTCAAAAGGTCGGTCTTCAATAACGCGTAACGCTATCATTTCCTTTTCTGCTGTCGTTAACCCCTCAAGCAAATGCAGAGGAATATACGCTTGATCGGAAAATGTCTGTTCAGCACTTTTCTCGTTATGATCGTTTTTAAATAGCGGCATCAGGAGATACCATCTCTTTTTTCTTTGGAGCAAGGTGCTGCAGTGGTTCGACGCTATCTTATATAACCACGCTAAAAATAAGTCATCTCCCTCATGGCGGTATCTCGCCAAATTCCGGTATGCTTTCAAAAAAACCTCTTGCGCCGCATCTTCCGCTTCCTGCCGATTTCCAAGCATGAAATAACAAAACGTATAGATCTTCCTTTGAAAATTACGTACAATCCCTTCGAATGCATCCGGATTGCCTTGAAGAACCTGATCGATGAGTTTCTTGATCTCCATGCTCGTAATCCTCCTTTCTGTTTTTTTGACGTCCTCACCCTATATAACTAACGAGCTAAGGTTTAATGTGACCCCTAGCTAATTTTCGTCGATGATCACAATGATATTAACGCGAAGAGCCCTAGCCCGGCATGATCCGGACTAAGGCACTTAAAGCCGCTGCTCGTTCCCGAGTAGGAATCTTATCCTAAGCGTTACTTTTCTTTTCGGTAATATAAGGGGGCGTAGCCCGTTACAGACTTGAACACCCTGCCAAAGTGCGTCACACTGCCGAAGCCGACCTTCTTGGAAATCAGGTTCACTTTCATGGACGACCGCTCCAGCAGCTTCTTCGCTTCCTTGATCCTGACGCTGTTCAAATACTCCACGAACGTAAAGCCGGTTGCTTCTTTAAAGAAACGGCTTAAATAATATGGGCTGATGTAAAATTTCTCGGCCAACAGATGAAGCGACAGCTCCTGCATATAATGGTTGTTGATATAGCGGGCAACCTCCGAGATTCTTTCATGCATGGGGCTTGGCGATTCCATCGGCTCTATGCTGTTTTGCTTGACATGCCGGCAGCAAATAATGAGCAGCTGCAATACCAAGGTCTGGGCAAACATCTCGAAGCCGGGCTTTTGATCCTGAATCTCCTCCATGATCCGGTTGGAAAGCGCCTCGATGGAGAGCCTGTCGTGCAGGGATAGGTTCACTACAAGATACTCCTTCTCAAACAACGGCTGCAGAATATCCATATAAGAGCCGTTTACCGAGGCCATATAGTTCTCATGAATATTGACGATGAGCCGCTCATGCCTCGGCTTCTCCGTATTGGTGGTCCGATGCAATATATTCGGAGAGATAATGATGACATCCCCCTCGTTAATCACCAGCGTCCGGTCCTTAATAAAAAACTCCCGTTTGCCGGACATCAGGTAGAAGATTTCATACGTACTGTGAAAATGGTTAGTTGGCATATGATGACTGAGCGCCTTCCGATGGGATACCGAGAAGGTGCCTTTCCCATTATCGAATTGAATACCTTCCATCCTCTGCCCGCCCCCTCTTCTTCCGCCTGTCCTTTCATTATACGCCTGTATTCTTTTATCGCAAGATATAAGAAGAATGATCATATCTCTGCAAAAAATGTACATATTATTGTGCTACGATAGGCTTAATGATAAGAAGGAGGAATAAATACGATGAATGCTGTAGAATCACTAACCCCCATTCAATGGGCGGAGAAGGCCTGCGAGGCGTTGATGTCCAAATTCCAGCCGGAATTGCTGCCGCCGGACCGGTTCCACTATCATCAAGGGGTCTTTTTGTCCGGTATGGAGAAATGCTGGCAGGAGACCCAGAAGCCTAAATATTATGACTATATCAAGCGCTGGGTGGACAGCCAGATTCTCCCGGACGGCAGCATCAAGAAGTACAACGCCGATGAATTGGATGATATTCAACCCGGCGTGCTTCTCTTTAACCTCTACGAGCAAACGGGCGACGAACGATATAAGAAAGCCTTGCACACGCTTGTGCCTTTGTTGAAGTCGTGGCGGACTAACCCATCGGGCGGGTTCTGGCATAAGGGGCGCTACCCGAATCAAATGTGGCTGGACGGGTTATACATGGCTGGGCCGATCGCCGTCCAATTCGGCAAAACCTTCGGCGAAAGCGAATACTTCGACATGATGACCTTCCAGGCGATCCTGATGGAGAAGCATACCAAGGACCCTAACACCGGCTTGCTGTACCACGGGTGGGATGAAACCAAAGAAGCGGCTTGGGCCGACCCTGTTACGGGCCTCGCTCCGGAGTTCTGGGGCCGCGCTATCGGCTGGTATCCTGTCGCCCTGCTGGAGATGTTCGAGCACCTTCCTGAAGATCATAAGGATAAAGCAGAGCTGACCGGCATCCTTCAAGACCTGCTCATCGCCCTGATCAACTACCAGGATAAGGCCACCGGCTTATGGTATCAGGTAGTCGACAAAGGTGACCGGCCGGATAATTGGCTGGAAAATTCCTGCACAGCCCTGTACGTCCATGCCATCGCCAAAGCAGTAAGATTCGGCTATCTGGACGCCAAGTATCTTGAATACGCCTGGAAGGGTTATCAAGGCGTGATTGATACGCTGAAGTTCGACGATAACGGCAACGTGGTCATCGGCCAGATCTGCATCGGGACAGGAATCGGCGACTACGCCCACTATATTGCCCGTCCTACCAGCGAAAATGATCTGCACGGCGCAGGCGCCTTTATTCTCATGTGCGTAGAAATGAGTCTGGCTCCGAAGCCGAGCCATTAAGCTCAAAAAGCTGCAGCCTCTAGCAGGCTGCAGCTTTTTTTACATAGCCGCTCGATTAATACAAACTAGGAAGCTTATCGAGTGTAATCGCATATTCATGATGGTAGGCCTGATGCAGTTCCTCCTCGGAAGTCCAGTCTGCCGTAGATCCGAAATCATTCGACCAGGTCATGTACCATACCCAGGGAATTCTTGAAATCGATAGTTGTTTGATACTTGGAAGCACGCCTATCTCGCCTAGCGCTACTAACTTCGGTGCAGATGTTATACGGACCAGTTCCTCATATTCGGACCTAAGGTCCGTATGATTATGCTTGGGAGGGTACAGGTCTCTTGAGATCACATCCGTTACGTCATCGCCCACATACCCTTCGGCCAAGGGAGAGTTCCAGACCCAGATGAGATTGTTCAGAGCATGAACGCGAGTATATCGCTCGTACATGATGCGGTATAGCCGCTTTGCAATCTCTGGGCCCTTATGCCCCCACCAGAACCAGTCCCCTTCGGCTTCGTGGAACGGTCTCCACAGAATCGGGATCCTCTTCTCGCAAAACGGTCTCAGGATACCGGCCATATGATCCATATCGGAAATCAAGGCCTTGTTTTCCTCCGTCCCTTCTATGACTGCCCTGGAGGCGTCAAACGTCGTGTTCTCCGAATAGAATCCTTTATCCTGGCTCCCGAAGGGGGAAAACCTATGCCAGGTAAACGTGATCAAGCCTTTGCGTTCGGCCCATTCCCAAGCCCGGTCCAGCGTGTTTCGGTTTTCTTCGATTTCAAGCAAACACTCCGGGCTGCTGTTCTCGTAATTAATATGAGGTGAGTAGCTTAACAGCTCGAAGCCGCAAAGTGCAGGCAGCTTTCCCGTAACCTTTTCTATGTATCTGAGTTCTTTTTGTACATTAGTCTGGGTATGCTGGCCGGTAATGATGGCTTTGCCGGATATATCGCCCAGATACCGGAGAACCGCCTTTACTTCGCTCAGAGCATTCGGATTACAAGGGGTTATATTTACGTTTTTTTGATTTTCCATAGGTCACACCTCCATTTGCATACGAGTTCGGTCGGATGGTCCGCGGGCCAGCCTGCTTTGCAAGCTGGCCGCGATATGGCAACATGTTATGATTTTGTTAATTCGTCCCCCAGAGCTTCATTCTTTCCTGCAACAGCCCTTCAAACTGCGCTTCCAGCTTATGCACGCCGGCTTTCTCCATATCTTGCTGGAAAGCATCCCAGATCGCATCAAATTGGTCTGGAGACTTCATAATCATCTCAGGGACACGCTTCCTCACAATTTCCTGCAGCTTCTTCACAATAACGGCACCGTCTGTATCTTGCGGAATGTTGATTTGCCATGCGGCTCCCCATGGTTTAACAGGGAACTCCGACGCTGTCGGGAATAAATCCCTCCACATCTTCGCATTATACTTGGACAGCACTTCCTTCTCCGGCGCGGTATAACTGTCCATAATTTGCTGTTCGCTCTTGATCGAATACGTTTGTCCTGTTGAGTCTTTCACGCCGTCACCGTAGTAAGGGAACGGATATCCGTATACGCCGATACCTGTTTTCTTGCCGAACTGCGGATCGTTGTTGCGAGCAGTCATGATCTCCTGCGGGATGACCCGTTTCCCGTTTTCGATGTTGTAATGAACTCCTTCAATGCCCCAGGAATTCAAAATTTGCGCCTCATCCGAACAGATCCAATCTAGAAATTTAATAAGGGCGACAGGGTCTTTAGCTGATTTCGATATGCTTATACCAAGGGCTGCCGAATAACCGGCATTTTGGAAATTACGATTCTTATACCTTTCATTCAAGGTTACAGGGTACACGCCGTACGTCAGTTCCGGTTTGCCCGCTTGTTTCAAAGCTTGCTCCGGCTCCGCATACTGCCACTTGGAATCAATAAGCGCGAGTACCCGTCCGGAAGCGATCTTCGCTTTATATTGATCGTATTTTTGCGTAAAGCTTTCCTGGTCCAACAGCCCTGTCGCGAACATATGATTCAGCCATCTAAAATATTCCTTTTCTTCTGGACGCGTAAAGTGGAAGACCGGCTTCTTCGTCTTATCGTCAATGTACCATTCGCCGTCATCGGAGCCGCCTGTGGCGAAAAGGGCCGGATTCGTCACACTTTGGGCGATTCTCCAATCTTCAGCAATCAGCGTGAGGCCGATTGTCGGTTGACCATTGACCGTCGGGTGCTTCTCTTTATACGATTTAATAGCGCTCTCAAAGTCCTTCAACGTCTTGATGCTCGGATAATTCAGTTCTTTCACAACTTGGTGTTGAAGCATAAATCCGTCTTTCGGCTCCCATTGCTGTTCATTCACCCCGTAGGTTCCCAGGTAATAGATGGAGGGATCCTCATTGCTCCACTTCAAACGTTCCAAGTAAGGACCGTACAGCTTCTTAATATTCGGACCGTATTTCTCGATGAGCGGTGCAAGATCGATAACCGCACCAGCATTGACAAGCATATTGACTTCATTTTTAGCAAAGATCAGATCCGGATACTCGCCGCTTGCTGCCATCAAAGCAATTTTTTCTTTCGGATCGCCTACAGGATAATCGATGCTCAATGTAACTCCAGTGAGCTCTGTAATCCTCTTCCCCACTGGACTTTGCATATGCTCATAGTTGGAATTCATATCTGCACTGAACATCGTGAATGTAACAGGTTTCTTTTCCCCTGCTGCCGTATCGTTTTTGCCATCCTCGGAGTTCTTGTCTGTACATGCGGTTGCCGTCATCATGGCCACCGCAAGAAGAGCGGCCCCCCACTTCCTCTTTATGCCCATTCGCATAACCTCCCTAATTTATTTTTGTATGCAGTAACAGAAAATCTCTGTTCATACCGGATTCGATTAGCTTTTTACAGCGCCAAGCGTCAAACCTTGGACGAAATATTTTTGCAGGAACGGGTATACAAGCAGGATAGGTAAAGTAGCTACGATCGTAATCGCTGCTCGAATAGACTCCGGCGATACTCGTGTCGACAAGGCCGGATTGCCGCTCCTTGCTAGATCGGCGCTGCTGCTTCCTGCCGACGTGTTCGCCAATATTTTCATAAGCTCGTATTGGAGCGTCGTTAACGAGGCTTTCCCGCTGTTGTACAAATAGGTGTCAAACCATGAATTCCACTGGCCTACGGCGATAAACAGCGCCACGGTAGCAAGTACGGGACTGCACAGAGGTAAGATGATGCGCAGAAAGATCGTCAAATCGTTAGCGCCATCTATTTTGGCAGATTCCTGCAAGCTGTAAGGCAATCCATCGATATACGAACGAACCACAAATATATTCCATGCACTCACGATCCCAGGCAAGATATATACCCAGAAGCTGTTCATCAAGTGTAAGTCACGTATCAGCATGTATCCCGGGATGAGACCGCCCGAAAAGTAGAGGGTGAGGACGAAAATGAGCGAAATCTGCTTTCTGGCAATAAAGTCCTTTCGGCTGAGCACGTAGGCGACTGTCGCGGAACTAAAGACGCCAAGCAGCGTACCGATCACCGTTCGTAGTACGGAGTTTTGGAAAGCGACTAGCAAATTGTTATACATGAAAATTTCTTTATAATTACTCAATGTGAAGGAACGCGGCCACAAATAGATGCCGCCCCTCACCGTATCCGTCGCATCGTTGAGCGATATCGCAAGTACATTCCAGAATGGATAAAGAGTAACGACTCCTACCGCTATCATGAATAAGTAGAGAAAGCTATCAAATACGATATCTTTCCATTGTCCGCTCATTCTAGTCCCCATGCTTACACCTCATTTTTAAAATACGCTTTCTTGAGTCCATCGCTTAAAGAGCCGGTTGGCCAGCAGCAGCAATGTAATGCTGACGATCGTATTAACGATACCGATAGCAGTGCCGTATGAGAACCTGCCTAACTTGATCCCGTAATTCAGCACATAGAGATCAAGTACTTGGGAATAATCTTGAACGATCGGATTGCCGAGCAGAAATTGTTTTTCAAACCCGATGCTGGTCAGCCAGCCGATGGACAAGATCATCATGATCATGATGGTAGATCGGATCCCGGGCAGCGTAATGTGGCGTATTCGCCTAATCCTCCCTGCACCGTCCACTTTGGCCGCATCGTATAGCTCCGGATCGATCCCGGAGATCGCAGCCAAATAAATGATCGAGCTCCAGCCCATTTCCTTCCATAGATCCGATAAGGTAACGATGCCCCAGAACCATTCCCCGATCGCCAAAAACTGTATCGGTTGATCGATAATATGGAAGTACAGCAGAATAGCGTTTACCGTTCCGCCGTCAACCGCCAGCATTTTCGTAATCAAGCCTGCAACGACGACCCAGGAAACAAAATGCGGCAAATAGGAGATGGTCTGCATCGTACGCTTGAACGCCATCAACCGAATTTCATTCAGCAGTATAGCGAATAGAATCGGGACGGTATAACCGGCTGCAAGTCCCATAAAACTCATAGCAAGCGTATTTCTTAAGACCAGATAAAATTGCGGATCCGAAAATAATTGAATAAAGTTATCCAACCCTACCCACTGCTGTTCGCTGAAAGGCACGCCCGGACGAAATTTCTGAAACGCCATCACCCAGCCCCAAAGCGGAAAGTAGCTAAAGACAATGATCCAGAACACAAAAGGCAGCGACATCAGAAACAAATATTTTTGTTCCAGAGCTTGCACCCATAGGGATCGCTTTTTTATTGTTTTTTTGGAAAATGTGATCATCGTTGAATCATCTGCCAACCATTTCAACCCCTTTCATGTGTGCTGTCATACTTCTAAGTGGATGCACATGCTTGCAAAGTCGCCTTTCAGACTAGGTATGGCAAGCCCCGCATGCATCAACCGGTCACCCCTGACCTTCTCATTCGTATCCGTCAGCTGATAGACATAATCCGGTTGCAGCCCTTGCAGCTTCAGCTTCGCGGGTGGCATATTCGCTTCCGCCAGCACGCGGAAATAGAATACCAACGCTTCCTTCCGATCTTCGGAGACGAACATCCAGGAAGTCGAGTTTCCTTCAAACGGGCTAAGAAGCCGGTAAAAGTCCCCTCTTTGCACTAACGAACGGTGTCGTTTGTAGCTTTCCACCTGGAATCTGACTATTTCCTTCTCTTCGTCCGTCAGCTTCGTCAAATCAAGCTCATATCCGAAGTTGCCGGACATCGCCGCGTGGCCTCTGGTAGCCAGCGGAGTAATGCGGTCCACCTGATGATTCGGCACAGCGGACACGTGGGCACCGATCGTACTGATAGGGTAAACGAGGCTGATCCCGTATTGTATTTTCAACCGTTCGACCGCATCCGTATTATCGCTCGTCCAAGTTTGCGGCATATAGTACAGCATTCCCGGATCGAATCGGCCGCCGCCGCTGGCGCAATTCTCAAAGAGGATGTGAGGGAAACGGGTGGTTAATCGCTCAAGCAGCTGATACAATCCCAAAACGTACCGATGAGCGGTCTCCTGCTGCCGCTCCGGCTCGAGACCTGCCGAACCGATCTCCGTCAGCCCGCGATTCATATCCCATTTCACATAAGTTACCTGTGCTCTGATGAATACGTCGCTTAATGCCTCGAAAATATAGTCCACTACGTCCTGTCTGGAGTAATCGAGTACGAGCTGCGTTCGCGCTTCCGTCCGGCGGCGCCCCTCAGCATGCAAACACCAGTCCGGGTGACTTCGATACAAATTGCTGTCAGGAGAAACCATCTCCGGTTCTACCCATAGTCCAAACTGCGGTATGTGCTTTTGAATTCGATTAGACAACTCCTCCAAGCCAAGAGGCAGCTTTTTGCTGTGCTCCACCCAGTCACCTAACGACGTTTTATCGTCATCGCGTTTGCCGAACCATCCGTCATCCAGAACGAAAAGCTCAATCCCCAGATCTCCTCCTGCCTTTGCGATTTCCTCCAATTTATCCGCATCAAAATTGAAGTACGTCGCTTCCCAGTTATTTACCAGGATCGGGCGGTTCTGATCGCGATGGGCTCCTCTGCAGAGTCGGGTTCTGTACAAGCGATGATAGGTTCTGGACATATCTCCAAGTCCCGCCCGGGAATAGGCCATAACGACTTCAGGCGTTTGAAACTGCTCCCCAGGCAGCAATTTCCAAGTAAAATCAAACGAATTCATCCCAACCGTTACACGTGTAGAATGCATGGAATCGACTTCGGCATCGATCGAAAAGTTGCCGCTGTATACTAGGCTGAATCCATAAACCTCACCGTAATTTTCATTAGCAGCAGGAGTGACAAGGGCGAGAAAAGGATTGAACTGATGGCTGCTCATGCCTCGGCGGCTTTCTATTCTTAGCGTGCCGGGGTTAAGCCTGCTGCGCTGCACGGACGCCTCTCTCGTCCATGCCCCCGACAAGTACACCGCATCATATTCCCCCCTAGGGAAATCAACGCTTGCACTGTGTGCGCTGAGAAGTTTAAGCGTTTTCACGCCTTTGTTGATAAAGCGCGCCGAACGGACAATGGCATCGAACTCTGCGAATACCGTATAAGAGAGCACGACGTTCAAGCCTGAATAAGAATCCTCTAGCTCAAGCTCCAAGGTCATCGCTTCGGAATCGTCTTCCACGTACGTTGCCGGCAGCCCTGTTAGCGGCTGCTTCCCATTGAACAGTCGAAATGTTTGGTAGGTTAGCTCGGTTATTCTACTCCCATCTTCGAGAAGCGCTTGATAAGCGGGATTTCTAAAGTCTCCCGAGCCGTACTGCGGATATTCCTGCGGAAGCCTATCCAAGTTCGTTTCTTCAGCAAAATTCGGCATGATCGCTTGAACTTCAATGGGACCTTGCAGCCTCGCTCCCCAATATACATGGAGCGGATATCCAAGAGGGTGTATTTGTAAAATATAACTGCTTTCCTTCGAATGGAGGTGAAACCAACCTTCCTTCTCATTCACGTCTATAAGATTGTTTAAGGTTTCCATGGTTTTCATCGTCTGCACGTCTTTACTCCTTTTAATAATCTTGATCGAACTTTTTCCACCCTCATTCTAACACCAGAACAACTAACTTGTAAATAACGTTTTGTTCAAATTATGTAATTTCGTTATGTATGTAACCTAACGATTAGATTACGGACAATATCACTCTTCTCCGGAAATAAAAAAGAGGCCTCGATCGGCCTCCCACACTTTCAATCCGTATCTATATTTTCCTGACAGACTGCCTGAGAAGTATATCCCCAGATATTAATACTTTTTCGAAAGGGCGATCCGGATGTTCAAGTCTTTGCCGAAGCATTTCTATCGCACGGACGCCCATTAATTGATTAGGCACATTCACTGTCGTCAACTGAGGAAAATCACCGATTTCCGCAGCATTATCGAATCCAGTGACGGAAATATGTTCAGGTACTTTCAAATTCCGTTGTTCTAAAATCCGAATCATCAAATTGGCAAAAAAGTCGTTTGCACAAACAAATACAGTCGGCAGCTCGCCGCGGGCAATCATAAGATCAACATGCTTCTCCAACCATTCGCCCGCATCTTCATCGTTGGCAATGAACGGATCTTCCGCTGGGGGCAGCTGCAGCCCATTCTCTTCCAAAATCATTCTGAATCCCAGCCATCTGTCATGAAAGCTTCGCGAATAGGCAGGGGGACCTACAAATCGCATACGAGTATGCCCCATCGTATACAGATGCGTTGTCAGCATCCGTAATGAGTCATAGTTATTCATAAGAACCGAATCACAGGGAACCAGCGGATCTTCGTGATCGACCAATACAATTGGAATTTCTGAATTCCGAATCTCCAATAACAACGGCCTTGCTATATACCCGATTCCGATTAGACCTAAAATAGCATCGGGGTTTATGATTTTCGTTAGCCCTTCGGCATTGTGTTCCGTCAGCATCATCATCCTTGTACCCAGCTTTTCCAGTTCAGAAGATACGCCGCCAATGATTTTACCCCAAAAGCCTGTTTTACTGTCTTGAAATCGGACGTTTGGCATCAGGATAATTACGGTATTCCGATCCCCTTTGCTGCTAGTATCGAATTCGTTATTCTGTTTTACTAGTTTATTGGCCGGCAGCAAATGAGTCCCCCGGTACCCTAGAGCCGAAGCCGTTTGAATAATTTTAGCCCGAGTTTCCTCGCTTACGCCGCTCTTTCCCGATAAAGCCTGGGATACTGCAAATTTGGAGACACCCAATTGATCCGCGATTAGTTGCATCGATACTTTTTTTGTCTTCACCTAGTATTCACTCCATCATAAGCTACTCCTCCTATATTAGCACAATGTCTCGGCATTTACCTAACAAATACGAAATAGTTATAAACTTTGATTTTAGCCTGCTACGGCTTTATCGCCTTCTGGTTTACGCGGCCGATAGCATATTCGCAATTGGTTTATCGAGAGGAAGGCAAGGACATTTGCAAGCCATCCACGGAAAACGTTATTCTTATTATAAAAACAATAAGATAACGAAATTAATTTATTTAGACAAAAAGTAGCTAACAAATATTGCAAACTGTAAGCGCTTGCTATATAATTCGGATGGCGATAAGGAATGATTTCCCTACCGCACATCATTATTTCGAGGAGGAATTAACGTGTTACATCGGCTGAAAAAGAAGATCTCAAGCATCACGATCCTTGTATCGTTAGTATCACTGCTTGTTCCGTTAGGTCCATTTTCCACAGCTCATGCTTCAGTAACGGCCCGAACACTTGATCCAAACGCTGACTTCATTGTGAAAGCACAGGATGCTGTCGTCCAAGGCTTCGGTGTAGAGAAACGCGGGGCAACACCGGAAGACGACGATACGCTTTATGACGGCGCGGGTTACGTTTCCTTCTTCTACACCCATGATGAATCACAGCCGGAAGGAACGGCGACGTTTACCGTAAATGTGCCCGAAGGCGGTTTGTACAATCTGAGCCTAGGGTACTATTTACCGACAGGATACGGGAACAAAAACGCCGGCCTGCAGGTTAACGGCGCCGGATCAGGCGAAGTCACTCTGGAAGCTCCGGCCGAGGGTAACGTTCGTGCTGAGAAACTTGCCGGCAAGGTGCTTCTGAATGCAGGAAATAACGAGGTAACGGTACTTAGGGGGTGGGGCTACTATGGCATTGAATACGTGCAAGTCGTTCCTGCCGCCCCGCCGGTGACGAGCAGCAAGCTTGAAGCAGAGAACGGCATTATGACCGGTAGCGTGTCCATCGACTCGTCGGGGACCGGTTACTCCGGCGACGGCTATGCATCGTTTAAGAACGACGGTTCGCTGACACTGACTTACCACGCAGCGACTGCCGGTATGTACGACATAGCGATTTCTTATAGCGCTCCGTCCGGGGATAAGAAAACACACCTGATTATAGGCGGCGCGACCTCCGAAATTTCCTTACCTTCTGCGAGTCATTTCGTCGAAATATCGGGCGGCAAAGCGATGCTCCAGGCCGGAGCCAACTCCATCGTCATCAAAGCGAATTGGGGTTGGTACCATATCGATTACGTTACATTGTCCGCCGCCGTCGCGACGGATGGTCATGACGTGACAAGCTCGCTCATCAACCCGAACGCAACCATGGAAACTCGAGCCCTGATGAACTACCTCGTCAGTCAATACGGGCAGAAAATTATTTCCGGTCAGCAGGAGCTCTCGAGCGTTGAGTGGATCTACCAGCAAACCGGGAAACTCCCTGCCATTTTCTCAACAGATTTGATGGATTATTCCCCTTCCCGCGTGCAATATGGAGCCACTTCAAACGAAGTCGAAAAGATGATCAACTGGTTCCAAAACGGAGGCATCGTAGCGCTTTGCTGGCATTGGAACGCTCCAGCAGGACTTTACAACGAACCGGAAAAAGAATGGTGGAGGGGCTTCTACACCGATTCCACATCCTTCGACGTAAAATACGCGCTCGACAATCCGGATTCGGAGGATAATAAACTTCTCATGCGGGATATCGATGCGATCGCCATACAATTAAAGCGTCTACAGGATGCGGGCGTGCCGATATTGTGGAGGCCGCTTCACGAAGCGGAAGGTGGCTGGTTCTGGTGGGGGGCCAAAGGTCCTGAAGCGACAAAACAACTGTGGCGACTTATGTACGATCGTCTGACGAACTACCACGGCTTGAACAATCTCATCTGGGTTTGGAATTCCGAGAAAGCTGATTGGTATCCGGGCAATGATGTTGTGGATATAGCTAGCATCGATATTTACAACCCTGCGGGAGATTATAACCCGATCATTGCGAATTTTGACAACCTCGTTTCCCTGGTTAAAGACAAGAAAATTATCGGACTCGCAGAGAACGGACCGATTCCGGATCCCGACCTTCTGCAAACCTACGGAGCAGACTGGAGCTTCTTCAATACATGGACAGGTAACTTCATCAATGATGGGGTAGTTAACACAACTGCCCATCTGAACAAGGTTTACAACCACGATTACATCATTACGCTCGACGAATTGCCCTCTGACCTGTACACCTCCTTCCGTTATGAAGCGGAGAAGGGCGAGCTTACGGGATTGGTGGTCGCCTCGGAGCCGAATGGATATTCTGGTAAAGGCTATGTAACTGGGTTTGATGCAGCTGGCGACAATCTACACATCGAAGCCGACGTAACAGCCGGCGATTATACGATCACGATTCGTTACAGGACATTAGGCGGGGATAAGACGAATAACATAACGATCAACGACGACCTGGTTTCGGAGCAAGTATTTGAGGACAGCACCCAATGGAACGACGCCGTTCTTGGACCCTACAAGTTCCAGAACGGCATTAATACGATCGACATTACAAACAACTGGGGCTGGATGGATATCGACTCTATAAAGCTCGACGCCGCTGCGGTTCCACCTGTGAGTCAGACATCAACAACGGTATCAGCACTACTGGGTACCATTTTGTGGTTACTTATTTCAATATCATTGCATATATAGTTGGTTTCACGCCTTGCCGAACGATGCACATTACGGCAGCCGCATGCGGTCCTTGCCTGGACATGGTTCCTTTGTTTAATGTAATGTCTTCGATGGTTATTTCTGCATAGCTCAATTTGGCTCCAAACAACTTCAGGCTGCGACGAAGGCCGCCCCTGGAGGGACGGCCTTATTCCTCTTATCCGAGTACTCTCTTCCTAGTAAAATCTTTCATCCTTAGCGGAATTGACCGGCATCGATCGCTTTTTTCTTCTCATCCAAAATCTCTTGGTAGCCGGCTTCGAGGAACTTCTTCTTAGCCTCCGCGTACACAGCATCGAACTTGTCTGTAGGGGCGAGGACCACCTTCAAATATTGCTCCTGGAAGAGGGCATTCAGGTCCGCTTTATACTCGCTCACCTTCTTGAGGACGACAGTGAACATCGCGTCCGGCGTACGATACTGACTGGTAGCATCCCAATTTTTCACGATCTGCTCGGCCAGCGGCTCGTATCCGGCTGGCGACCAGTTGAGCAGATTCGCTTTCCTCGTCAATTCCGGAGTCGAGAACTCCGCAATTTCGGTCACAAGCGCCCAGTAGTCTTTGTTGTTGTTCTGGGAAAGCTTCGACTCGCCCTTGAAGTCCGCTACTTTCTTCGGCAGACCATCGGAATCGAGCGTGTAGTTCTGGCTTTCGACGCCGTTCTGCAGGAAGAATAAGTTTTTCGGCTGGCTCATCCATTCCAGATACATCCAGACGGCTGCGCGTTCCTTGTCCGATGATTTGTGATTAATGCCCATGATGAGGCCGAACGGCCAGTCGGCGCGACCTTGCGGCTTGCGTCCTTCAGGCACGCCGGCTCCAGGAGGTAACACGGCAAATTGGGCTCCCGGGTTGTTCTTCAGCACAGCCGCGAATACGTCGGTATTGCTGGCCATGTAGAATCCGTATGTGCCCGTCTTGCCCGCAACGAACTCGGCCTTAATCTTGTTGTCATCGTCGCGGAGATAGAATTCCTTGTCAATCAGGCCGTTATTATATTGATAGTTCAAGTTGCGCAGCCAACGCTCGGTATCGGCCGTTGTGAAATCCGCAACGGCAAGATCGGAATAGAGCGCGCGGTACTTCGGATCGATCGGCCAATCCCGAAAAGCATAGCTATAATTGAACACGTTCCGGGTTAAGGATCCGCCGGCGACACCGAGTCCCGCCTGCTTCCATTTGACGAGCATCTCGTTGTACTTCTCGAGCGACGTCAGATCCTCCACCTTCATGCCGACCTTCTCGACCCAGTCTTTACGAATAATGTTGACAAAGTTGTTATAGTTCGGGCGTGAGGCGAAGGCGAACACTTTCTTTCCGTCAACGGTGCCGTATTGTTCGATAGTCTTGCTCATGTTTTTCCAGTAGGTCGGAGCATATTGAGCAATCTCGTCATGATTCAGCGGCTGCATGACGCCTTCGCTATAGTAGGCGAGCGCTTGAGGCATATCATAATGGAAAATAATATCCGGCGCCTTGTTAGCGGCAAGCAGTTGTTGGAAATCCCTGACTTCGTTATTCCGCGTAATCGGCACGTAATTGACTTTGATGTTATGTTTATCCCCAAATTCCTTCTGGACCCATCGCGTATAGTAGTTGTCGGCTACGTTCCAGCCTTCGAACGCACGTTCATAGACGGGAATATCGAGGTTGACTGTCTCTGTGAAGCCTTTCGAGTAGTCAGTCGGGCTCGAGCCCGGACTTGGCGAATTTCCCGCATTTTCCTTGGGGTCTCCCGTGCAGCCCGCGAGCAGGCCGACACTCATTACGGAAGCCATAAACAAAGGAACCCATTTCTTTTTGCTCATCGTATTTCCCCCATTTCAGTTAGTAGGTATGCCAAAGCCGATTCCGGTTATTCCTTGACGGCTCCAAGCAGTGTTCCTTGAACAAAATACTTCTGGATAAACGGATAGACGCAGATGATCGGCAGTGTCGCGAATACGACAACCGATGCCTTGAGCACCTCGGGATTGCTAAGCGATACGTTGGTAGCCTCGAGCTGGAAGGTTTCGCTTGCCTGGATCACCAGGTAATACAGCTTCAGCTGCAAAGGCCGCAGATCGGTATTCTGTTTGATGTAAAACAGCGCATCTTGGTAGGCATTCCACCGGTTTACCGCTAAGAAGAGGGATAACGTCGCAAGGATCGGCTTGCAGAGCGGAAGCACGACGCTGAACAGGATTCGGAAATGTCCGGCTCCGTCGATCCGCGCCGATTCCTCCAAGCTCACCGGAATGCTACCCGAAATCGAGCTTCGTAAGATCAGCATATAGAAGGCGCTGAACAAACCCGGCAGCACAAGCGACCATACCGTGTCGAGCATCCCCAGGCTGTTAACCAGCATGTAGTCGGGAATAATCCCGCCGCCGAAATACAAGGTGAACACAAAGATGAAGGTCAGTGCCGAACGTCCCTCGAGCTGCTTGCGCGATAGCGGATAGGCCGCGCAAATGGTGGCGATCATCCCCAGTACCGTGAACAGTACGGTTACGATAACGGATACGTAAAGGGACCTCATGATGCTGGCGTCGGCAAAAATCTTTTCGTAGGCCTCCAGGTTAAAGCCTGCTGGCCAGAGATATACTTTGTTAGCGATTACATAGGCGTCATCGCTAAGTGATTTGGCAGCGACATGAACGAATGGCAGCGTGCAAGCCAGGGAAGCGGCTATCAACACGAGGCGGATCAGCAAGTCCCAGACATCCAGTCGCCATCGACGCTGCACGGCATGGGCGCCAACAGTGGTTTTCATGGTTCGCCTCCTCTCCTAAATCAATCCGTCTTCGCCCAGTTTCTTGGCGACCCTGTCGGCGAGCAAGACGAGGACCATCCCGATGACGGCTTGAAACAAGCCGATTGCGGTTGCGCGGCTGAAGTTGCCGCTCTCAAGCCCCCAACGGAACACCAGTACCGGAATGGTGGTGGTGAACTCGGTCGTTGCCTTATTGGCTAAAGCAATGATTCGCTCGAAGGAGCCGCCCATCACATTGCCTAAACTCAAGATCAGCAAGGTCACAATCGTCATCCGGATCGAGGGCAGCGTGACGTTCCACACCTTCCTCCACCTGCCTGCGCCATCGACGACAGCTGCTTCGTATAACTCCGGGTTAATGCCGCTCATCGCAGCCAGATAGATGATCGTGCCCCAACCCATGCTTTGCCACACGCCGATCAGCAAATAACTGATCAGCCAATTGGTGTCCTCCTGCAAGAATGGGGTCCGTTCACCCCCTAGCTGCACAATGGCGTTATTGACCATGCCGTTGCCTTCCGCTAGAAGCTGATACGCGATGGCGCCGATAATAACCCAGGATAAGAAATGGGGCAAATAAAGCAGCGTTTGGTTGATACGCTTGAACAAGACGCCCTTGATTTCATTAATCAGTAAAGCGAGCACAATCGGCGCTGTAAAGCTAAACAGGAGATCCAAAATATTCAGCAGCAGCGTATTCCGAATCGCACGATAGAACTCAGGCTTGGAGAATAAGTCTTTGAACACTTCCAATCCAACCCATTCGCTTCCCCAAAAGCCTTTTGCGATCTTATAATCTTTAAAGGCTAGCGTGAGTCCGAACATGGGCGCATACTTAAAGACCAGCACCAACGCTAAAGGAATAATCAGCAAGAAGTAAAGCTGCCAATCTCGCCTCAAATAGTACAAGATCCCCTGTCTTTTGTTTTTCGAAGACGTTAAAGCGGTTTCATTTTTAGAATTAGAAGTAGTTATAGCTCTCACATACTCACCTCCTCTGTGAATGTGGCCCTGGCTCTGTCCTTGTTCGGATTTCCCAAGGCTGCGCTCTCATCTTACCGTTTCGTCTGAGGATCAGTAAATCGCCAGTATTGATATTCCTTCGCCATATTTGATTCCCTCCTCGCCGTTCCAGAGGTTTGACTAGCTAAAATAATCATTTTTGTACCCTGATGAGCAAAAATAAACTGCCTCCTTCAGTAAACCTACTGAAAAAGACAGCTTGAGTGAGGCTCTCGCTCATAAATAACGATGATTTACACTGGAACGCTTACGATGTCTGAGACTTAACCGTCCTGTAGCTGCTCGGAGTCATGCCTTCGAATTTACGGAAAAAGCGGTTGAAGCTTTTCACATTATAGTATCCAGCCTCGAGCGCAATCTGGGAAATGGTCAGCTTGGAATCCACAAGCAGTTGCTTCGCCTTCTCGATTCGCAGCTGATTCAGATAATCGATCAGGCTCATGCCTGTCATCTCATACACGATCTTACGCATGTACGAGTAGCTGATGCCAATTTCCTTAGCCATCTCCTCAAACACAATATCCTCTCGATAATGTTCATGTAAATATGCGATGACAGGTTTGCTATACTTATTGGTAACGTCCGAGGTACGCGCCATATACTGCACAATTTCTGCGTAAAACTTGTTCAGGTATTCCTCAAGCTCGTCTAACGTATCGAATGAAGCAAGGGCAGCGTAAATATTGCCCCTTCCCGCAAAAATTCGCGCCGTACTGACGTTATTCTCTCTAAGATGCTTAATGGTGACGCCCGCTAATTGATGGTAGATAAATAAGATATTATCGTAAGAGATGTAGTCCGCGGAACGGATTTCTCCACCGATCGTCTCCAATTCCCTAACGATGCAGTCGAGATCGCCGTGATCCAGGAAGTTGAGAATACGCCGTTCGCTATTGACGGGATAAACATATTTCTTATCGCTCCTGTCTTTCTCCTTCCAATAGGTGATGCCGCCGCTTCCCGCGATCATGCGATGCTTGATCACCTCCATCGCTTCGGCCACACGATCCGAGACCATGTCGCTCGAGTCCGCCGGACTGCTTACGCCGATGGTCACGGTGTGGGCTAGCAGCTCGGCCGCTTTATCCCGAAGCTCGCTGAGCGCGGAATGAACCCCCCTGCAATCGTTTTCATTTTCCGCCAGGCCATAGTTGATCACGAATACGAAACAGTCTTCGCCTTGGTAGACGCCGCGCGCATTCACCCCTTCCGGGAACAAGACGTCGCAAGCGGAGATGATCAGGTACCGGTGGTAGCTGCGTGTCTCCGGATTATGCGTGCTTACATACCTCCTGTATCCGTCGATGGAGACGACAGCCACGAGGAAGTACGGGGACGGAAACATATCGGCAGCCTGCGGTGGCGATTCGCCTCGCAGCAGATTATGTATCGCGAGACTACGGGCATCTTGTTCGCGGGCATTCAGCAGCCTATGGAGCACTTCCTCTTCTTCCTGCATGCGCCGGAACGCCGCATCGAGAAACGCGAGCTCATTCTTGCCCTTAATCTCCAAATTACCGCGCCTGCGAAGCGTCCGGACCAGCTCCCTAGCCGGCTTGGACAGCCATGTCGCTAGAAACACCGCCAGAACAGTCCCAGCCAAAATAATGACGGCGGTAAGAAAGATGATCTTTCGCTGCAAGGTATGTGTTTTGGTCATCAGTTCATCGACCGAGTAAATGTTCACGTTGATCCACCCGAATTGCTTCGACCTGGACCACGTATACAGCAAGCGTTCGCCCTCCAGCCCGTGGAATGCATATCCCTCCGACGAGTCATGATCCATAATCTCACGAATATACGGCACCTCGCCGCCGTTCTTGAGCAGCAAGCTCTTGTCATTATGGGAGATAACGGTTCCATGCGCATCCATGAGCAAATAGGCTTTCTCGTCCGCTTCTGCAGAGTGCACATAATGTTCGATCTGACTTTCCCGCAAATTGACAACGATCGTGCCTCGCGTCGTAGTGGAGAGTCGGTTGAGAGGAAACACATACGATACGACATGAATCCCCGAATCAAGCTTACGCGGATACCAGACGCCGGTGATTCCCCCTCGATTCGCCAGTGCCTCCTGCATCCAATCCAAGGACTCGTACCCGTCCAGCCTTGTGATGCCCTTGTCGGTGGACACCACATAATCCGAATCGCTGAGGTAGAAGAAAGAGGAATAGACGCCGTCACTCGATTTATTTAAATTCAACAGGTCCTGGTGCACGGCCAACGCATCACTGATGTTATCGAAATTCGAATTGAGCTCGGTAAAGGTTTTGTACGGACGGATTCGATCGAAGATGTGGGTATCGGCATGACGTATCGTGTTCTCGGACATGACGTTCAGCGCATGTTCGTTCAGATTGCGGCTTGCCTTCAAACCGGCGAGTGAGGATTCCGCAATGGCGTGCTCCGAATCCCGCAAGATTTGATCGCCGCTATACCAGGTTAAGATCCCCGTCGGAACAGCCATGACGCTGAACAGGATTAATGCCAGTTGAAGCATCATCGGAAATCGCTTCATATAGACCTCCCTTCCATCTATTAGCTTAGCATAAATTTCAAATAAAATCATAAATCCACCGGCTTTGGTTTTGTTTGACAGGCAGTATTCCTTCATATTCAATTATCATTTATTGTATGACTGATCCCTTTAAAACCTGGATGCTGTGTTGAATGCAGAAATGGAAAAACTGAAAAATCAAACATAAAAAAGGAGAGATCTTTCCGATGTATGCAAGTGCCGGCAAGCAAGACATTGTCATTACGCGCGAGTTTGATTATCCGGTGGAACTAGTTTGGAAGGCTTGGACGGATCCGGCGCTGGTTATGAAATGGTGGGGACCGACGCACTATACCTCGCCTCGATGCGAGATCGATTTTCGCGAAGGCGGGAAGTACGTGTTCTGCATGCGCGCACCGGATACGCACGGCGGCCTGGAATCGTATTCGGCGGGCATCTATACGAAGATCGTGCCGATGGAGCGGCTGGAATTCACTTCCTACTTATCCGACCGAGACGGAAACGCCATCGATCCAGCTCAAGCGGGCGTCCCGTCGGATTTTCCGCGACATATCGAGTTCGTTATCGAATTCATAGCCAAAGGCGAACGAACCGATCTTAAGATCACGGAGTTCGGATGGACAGTCGGAGAAATGCTGAAATACGCCATCATGGGTATGAACCAGTCATTAGATAAGCTTGCTGCAAATTTGATTGAATTCAAATAAATAAATCCGAGGTCCCCCGACGTAAGTCATCAACATACCAATAAGAATCGAGGAGAAAATACATGGGTAAAATTATTGCATCGGTTAGTTGTACCTTGGATGGAATCTACACAGGTCCGCACGGTGATGAGAATAACATGGTGAGCTGGGCAATGCCCGGAATTATTGACTCCACCACCGACAATTTGATTATGTTCCAGAAAGCGGATGCCATCTTGATGGGGCGGGTTAATTACGAAGGTCTCGCAAGCTATTGGCCATTCCAGGAGGGAGAGTTTGCCGAGGCCATGAACAAACCCCCCAAGTATGTGGCCTCGCGCAATCCTGAGGTAACGGAAGTGCAATGGGGGGACTTCGGCGACACCATTTCACTCCTAGCCGATGACCTACACGAAAGCATAGTTGCGCTTAAGAGCGACATTGAAGGCACGATTATCGTTCCGGGAAGTGCCGGTCTTGTGCAAAGTCTACTGAATGCAGGACTCGTGGATGAAATTAATATGATTATCCACCCTGTCGTTCTCGGGAACGGTAAGAGATACCTGGATAGCATTTCTGCAAGGAACGATTTGAAGCTCATAGGTACACAACTTTATGAAACGAGCGGGTCCATGAGACTGCGTTATGAGGTTGTGACCGTTAAGTGACCATTATTTAAGGCCGGTGGCCACGATATTCTATCCTACTAAAGTCAAGCTGGAATCTGGCTGTACCACCGACAGTTTATTATTGACTAATCATTCAACCAATAATAAAATAAATAAAAGAAGATGAATTTGGAACCGCTGATTATAATGACAAGCTGGAGGCTTGATAGTAAAAATGCCACGAACACCTGAAGAGAACGACCGTATTCGTCAGCTTTCCAAGAAAAAAATTTGCGACGCCGCCATCGAGCTATTTATTAAGCAAGGGTATTATGCGACTTCCATTAACGATATAGCGGAACGAGCGGGTGTTTCCAAAGGGCTGCTTTACAATTATTACCGCGGAAAGGAAGAGTTACTCGGGGAGTTGGTCGACGCCCGAATCAAGGAAGTAACCGACGTCATGGAAGGCGCGGCTTCTGGGGCTTCCCCCGGCAAACAGCTTGAACATATTGTGAATGGGGCGATCGATAATATCCGGCAAAGACCAGATGTTCACCGATTCTATTTGCACCTCCAAACGCAACCAGAGGCAGACGAAGAGCTCATCAAGTACAGCAACCGCCTCGTTGAAGAGAACGCGAAGCTATTTGAACTGCAATGCGAGTTGTTTGAAAAGCTGGGAGTGAAGGACCCGCGGCAGCGGTCATTATACTTTTCATCCGCACTTCAAGGCATCATGTTGATGATAGCTACCTACCCTCAGCAGTTCCCGACCGATACATTAAGAAAGCAGATTATTGAGGAATTTTGTCATCAATCCTACATGTAAAGGAGGAAGACGGAGATGGAAACAAAGGTACATCAAATTGCATTAAATGGGCTCAGTTTCCAATATCGTGAAAGCGGAGAGTCTTCTGCACCGCCGATTATTGCCCTTCATGCCATTGGAACAGGTGCGAAATCATGGGACTCAGTGGCTTCCGAACTTGGGAAATCTTATCGTTTCTTGGCTTTGGATCAACGAGGCCACGGAGGAAGTGCGAGAACAGGGACCTACACGTTTGAACTAATGTGCGACGATGTGCTTCATTTTGCCGATGCCATGAATTTGGAGCGGTTTACTCTGCTCGGTCATTCCATGGGGGGAACTGTATCTTATTTATTCGCGGAAACTTATCCGTCCCGAGTAGAAAGACTGATTGTCGAAGACACTCCTCCGCCCTTTCCGGATAAAAAGCTCGAAGCACCCTCCAAGCCCTCCGATCCTCTACCGTTCGATTGGCCGGTTGTGCCTTCGATTTTACAGCAGCTTAATGAACCCGATCCCGTATGGTGGTCACGATTGACAGACATCATCGCGCCGACTCTTATTATTGGCGGCGGAGCCAGCCATATTCCTCAAAACAAACTGCATGAAGTTTCCGAGCTTATTCCAAATTGCGAATTGGTGACGATCGAAGATGCGGGACATTTTGTGCACGATGACAACTTGCCGGCATTTTTAGCTGCTGTACAAAGTTTTCTTCCTTTCATAAAGGGGCATAAGTAAGCCGTTCGTTAATCGCGGCAGGCGGCTGAATCTGGAAGATCCGTCATACTCACATTCTCCTTGTGCACTATGTCCCTACCGTTAGAAATCGACGACCGCCTTCGCTAGCGCTTCCGGTGCCATTATAACTGCAGAATGATCTTGACCTTCCAGCGTATGAATCGCTGTATGAGGAAGAAGATCAACAAGTGTGCGTGCTGCGTCATGGAAAAGCGGCTCGCTGTTTTCCCCTGTCACGATCAACGTAGGGGCGTTCACTGCCCATCTGTTGGTTGGCAACGGCCTCCCTGACTGCGTACTGCCCATAATGAGGCCATCATACGCAAGCGTGTGCGCCAACGTCTTCATCCTATTCCAGGAGGGATCAGCCTTCATATAGCCGATAAATTCTTCAGGAATGCCGAGAGCCTCGGATGCGAAATATTCGACGGCTTCAGATCTTTTACCGGCTTCGGTCAGTGAATTCAATTGTTGTACGTAGTCCGCAGGCACAGGCTAGCGACTGTCATGGATAATGAACGGCGGTTCATACAGACAGAGCTTCGTAACTCGATCCCCAGTAAATTTGCCGTCTCAAGTGCCAACACGGCGCCGGACGAGCTTCCGAACAAGCTGGCTTGTCCGCCGTCAACCTCAATCAGTGCCCCGATATCTTCCACTTCTCTCCCAACGCTGTATGGTGCTGTATCCGTACTGTGTCCTCGTCCACGACGATCATAACCACAAAATGCTGAAAGAATCAAACCATTCATCCAGTTCCTGAAAAGGTCCGGCTTAGAGGCTATATATACGCTGTTGTGCCTTGCTGCGGGATCGCACGAGTCCGGCTTCGCTCAAAATGTGCAAATGACGAGACACATCGGCTGGCTGATACCCAGTGCTTTGACGATTTCCCCCACCAATCGCGGCCCCTTTTTTAGTAGTTCAACAATATTAAATCGATTCGGCTCGGCGAGTGTGAGCAACGTTAATTGCATGGCTGTTGTGTTCAAGCATTTAATATATATAAATGTATATACATGTAAATATATATAATGAATTTGAACCGATCTATAATGCTGGAACTACTCTTGCTGCCAAGCTAACCCGGCTGATGTTAAGCTAACAATCACAAAAAAAGCGCCCCTGATTTACAGGGGAACGCTCATCGGCTCATTTTCTTTATGTTTTGTAATCTCGTCCCTACACCTTAAACCTTCCCACGACCGCCTCGAGTTCATTCGTCAGTTTCTTCAATTGCATGGATAACGAATTCACTTCTTCTAATTGAGACGCTTGCTCCTCAGTTGCTGCTACAGCATCCTCAGAGGAGTCCGTATTCTCTTGAGCAATTCTAAGCAGCTTATTCATCGTTTCTTTAACTTGTTGAACATTATCGTCTATGGTGTACACCGTATTAGAAACTTTATCGAATTGAAGAGCTATTTGGCTGACCCCATCTTGGATCGCATGAAACTTGTCAATCGTTTGCTTGGAGACCTGTAATCCTGACTCCACACTCTTCGTTGACCCGCTCATGGCTTTCACCGAAAGTGCAGAATCATTACGAACCGCATGAATCTTCTCAAAGATTTCATCGGCGGAAATTTTTGTTTGATCAGCAAGCTTCTTAACCTCGTCTGCTACTATGGCAAACCCAAGGCCATGCTCCCCCGCTCTCGCCGCTTCAATGGAAGCATTCAATGCGAGCAATGTCGTTTGTTTAGTAATTCCTCCGATAACTTGAACAAGCTTATCAATCTGTTGCGAACGTTCATGTACCGATTGGACAATTTCATTCGAATCGGTAATGTTCTGATGGATATCCTCCATTTGATGCATAGTTTCATACACAGCATGCTGGCCTTCTGCAGCTAATTGTGTCGCTGTTACAGCAAGCTCGTTCACATGGGAGAAGCTATCTCGAATTCCCTTCATCCCCATATTAATTTGATCGACAGCTTCAGCAGCTTGCTGAATGACGGAGGCTTGTAGAACAGCCCCAGAGGATATTTGCTGGATAGCCGAAGCAATCTGTTCGGATGCCATCCTGCATTCGGACGTAGAGATCGTCATATGATTTGAAGCATCGGCAACCTGCAAGGTATTTTCATTTGCTTGTCTGATTACTAACCGTAAATTCTCTTTCATCTGTTGGAAAGACAAGGCTACGTCCCCAATTTCATCTTGATTGCTTATGTTAATATCTTGGGTAAGATCTCCTTGACTAACTAGATTAGCATTTGTTTGTATATCTAAGATCGGTCTAGTGATTGATCTAGTGAACAACACGGCAAAAATAGATCCAAACATAAAAGAGACCAGCACCGTGATGAATGTTTTGGTGAAAATCGGCTTTGAACTAGCTTCAATTTCATCCAGATACGCAACTGCGACATACTTCCATCCGGTTACGGTTTGTGTTTTAGCATGAATACGAACTTTCCCTTTCTCAGTCATGTATTCAAACTTATCCGCGTTGCCGTTATCAATTATGTCGAATAATGGATCATCAGGGATGCTTCCAGCTTCGAGTACCGGATGGTTAATGATCACTTTTCCGTTGTCCATGAGGAAAACATATCCCTTTTGGCCTATTTTAATTCTCCGTGTCATTTCATTAATAGAAGCGATCTTAAACTCAATGCCTAGAACGGAGGAGTGGTCTGATGCAGCCTTGGCCACCGTAATAGAAGTTACACCCTTTGAGAGAGAAGACGGTTTGGATATTGCAATTCGATTGGTATCCTTAAGGGCGTTCTGGTACCAACTCTGAGCATACAACGGATTCTTTTCATTAACATTGTTTTTCGTCAATAGATGTACCTGCATGACATCCATGCTCATACTGACGTATTGATCGACCTTAGCGCTGAAACCGGGGTCATCCATTCCTTGAGGGAGAGTGTCTGACATGCGAAGAAGCGATTCCAGATCTTGCATCTTCGTTAACAGAACATCCGTAATAAACGAATCTAATAATTCGCCATTACTCTCCACCGTAAATGAAATTTGTTCTTCCATTTCATCCTTTGCGCTAAAATAAGATAATATACCGGTTACGAGTGAAGGAGTAATCAGGATGAGCAGAAACGCCAATATCAATTTGGTTCTCAGATACAATCTGATCCCTTTGAATCTAGGTAGTAAGCGGAAATTTCCCTTTTCCATCATGTTCTCTCCTCCACCCCTTCATGTTCGACATCTTACTATTCTTGTTTCGTATTACCGATCCAAGTATCCCGGTCACTGAACTTAGATCCACTCAGCGTCGGGATGATACCCATGTCAGACAAAATCGGGGATTTCCAAACATTGCGGGTAGACGTAATCTGAACACTATCACTAACAAAGTGACAGGTGATCCGATCCGAAAGCGGATATTGAGTCATGAACAAGGTAATGTCTAGTACGTTTCTTTTTCTCCATGTTCCGCATGCCGCATAGTTAAAGGAAAAACCGTTCAGTTCGCCTTCCCCATATGAAAAGCATCCTAAGCCTGCACGCAATTCGAAGCTTCCTTTATCGCCGATTAAAGATAGGGAGATTTCCTGTTCATCTTCCGAGAAGACAGCTTGAGTGAACTGGTTAGCATTAGGCGCGATGCTATATGCAGCTGAATGACTTCTCCATTGGAATGGAGTTCTATGAACCCCCTGATCTGACACATAAGAGAGAGCATTTAACCGGGTAGACAAATCCGTATACCGTGCTGACTCGGGTAGAAGCTGACGATCTGTCATGCCCGGAAGAAGGTGCTTCCACACCAACGCTAGTACATCCTGCATTTCCATTAGACCCGCTGTAATCGCGATAACGGCATTTTGTTTGGGCATTACGATGCAGAACTGACCAAAAGCACCGTCGCCGCGATAGCTGTCATGTCGGCAACGCCAGAATTGATAGCCGTAGCCCTGTGACCAATCACTATGTTCATCATCACCATTAGAAACCTGCTTGCTAGTTGCAGCTTGAACCCAGCCCTCGGGAAGAATCCGTACCCCCTCCCAAACCCCATTCTGAAGGTATAACTGTCCAAACTTGGCGATGTCCTCTGTCCTCATGCTCATTCCAAAACCGCCGACATGAACCCCTTGCGGACAAGAAATTGTAGGAACGTCTTGAATGCCAAGCGGATCGAACAGTCTAGGGCGCAAAAAATCAAGCAGCTTTTGTCCGCTTACCCTCTCCAAGATAGCGGAAAGCATATAGGTGGCCCCGGTATTATACAGGAAATGGGTGCCTGGTTCATGTTTAATCGGCATTTCAAGAAACACTTTCGCCCAGTTGCTGTGATCCTCCCACATGACAAACGTTGTATCTTGATCGTGACCCGTAGACATGGAAAGTAAATGCCTGATCTTCATGTCCTTCATATTGGACTCGATTTCCTCGGTGACAAGTTCGGGGAAAAAGGAGATCACCTGGTCGTCCAAAGATAGTAACCCTTCATATTCGGCTATGCCAACGGCAGTAGAAGTAAAACTCTTACTTAAGGAATTCAGGAGATGAGGGCTCTCTGCCTCATATGGTTTCCACCAGCCTTCAGTCACTACATGACCATTGCGCACGATCATGATACTATGAAGCTCGAATTCTTCCTCATCCACTGCATCAAGAAAAGCCACTATCGAGTCGGAGCTCATTCCCTGTTGTTCGGGAACGCTACGAGGAAGTTTCTTCATTGGTTATCCCCCTCTGCATTATGCTGTTCCGGCAGCTTCAATCGTTTTGCTTGCTTTTTTCTTCTTGCTTGTCCGTTCAAGACCATCCAAACCGATTGCAACTAGGAGCACAATCCCTTTGATAATACTCTGGTAGTAATCGCCAACATTGAGCAGGATAAGTCCATTGCTGAGAACTCCGATTATCAATACTCCTGTCAGTACCCCCGAGATTCTTCCTACGCCGCCCATAATACTAACTCCGCCCAAGACGGCTGCCGTCAGTACATCAAACTCAAAGCCTGCGCCAATATTCGGCTGACCCGAATTCATTCTTGACAGCATAACAACCCCTGCGACACCTGTAAAAAATCCGCAAATAGAGAATATAGCTAACTTTATTTTGTTAGTATTAATCCCTGACAATCGGGCTGCTTCTTCGTTTCCGCCAAGAGCGTAGACATAACGACCAAAGTAGGTTTTATTAAGGATCCAGCTTCCTAACAGCGTCACAACGATAAGAATAATAACCGGAACCGGAATAATTCCGAGATACCCTTGCCCGATAACCGAAAAAGATTTAGGAAACCCAAAAATCGATAAGCCTCCGCTCACCATTTTGCTAGCCCCAGCAAGAATGGTCATCGTAGCTAGCGTGATCATAAGTGGATGGATCTTCATTCGTACCGTTAAAATACCGTTGAGCAGCCCAACCAAAGTGGACGTGATCAGTATAAGAACAATGGTTAGAACAGGATGGAGCCCCGCCTTCACCATCATCCAAGCGCCCAATATATTCACGACCGATATTTGAGAGCCTACGGACAGATCAATCCCCCCCGCAATTAATACGAAAGAGATTCCAACCGCCACTATGCCAATCATAGACACCTGCCGCAATACATTCATCAGATTGGACGTTGTTAGAAAGGCCTCCGTGGTAAGCGAGAAAAATACAACGAGTAAAGCGAGAACAAAATAAATCCCATATTTTTTTAGAAAGATAAGCATACTAAAAAGCTCCTCTACGATCAGTTTGCTGATGCAAGTTCCATAATAGCTTGTTGGGAAAAGTTATCCCTGTTCACTTCCCCTGTCTTTCTGCCTTCACACAGAACAATCACCCGGTCAGACATGCCTAGCAATTCTTCCATATCGGAGGAAATCATAATAACGGCAACACCTTGCTCTGCAAGGCTGCTCATGAGCTTATAGATTTCTTGCTTGGCTCCTACATCGATTCCCCGTGTCGGCTCATCGAAAATTAATATCTTACAGTTTTTCGCCAGCCATTTGGCTAGGACGATTTTCTGTTGGTTTCCGCCGGATAAATTATTGACAAGTTGAGAGATGGTTGGTGTTTTTATGAGAAGACTGCTCTTATAATCCTCGGCAAGCTGGATTTCCTTTTTCGAGTCAACCAGCTGCCACTTCGACAATCCCTTCAAGTTTGGCAGGGCAATGTTATCCTTAACCGTACTCCTTAAAATAACGCCTTGCCTTTTTCTATCCTCGGGAATTAATCCGATCCCGTAGTTAATTGCATCGAGCGGCCTTCTAATCTTGACTTCTCGGCCTTCCAGCTTAATCTTGCCCGATTCCGGGCGCTCTGCCCCAAATATGGCTCGCATGAGCTCTGTACGCCCAGCGCCGACAAGTCCGGAAAAGCCTAATATCTCTCCTTTTTGTAAAGAGAACGATATATTCTGGAAGCCATTACCGCTAAGTGATTCGACTTCCAAAATCGTTTCCTTGGGAGCGGTATTTCTTTCGGGATAGCTCTCTTTCAGAGCCCTTCCAACCATTAAATTGACCAATTCCTGCCGATTTGTATCTTTGGTGTCTTTCGTCGCGATATAGGTTCCGTCTCTCATGATCGTAATACGGTCTGATATTTCAAAAAGCTCATCCATACGATGAGATATATAAATGATCGTAACACCATCGTCCTTCAGCTTACGCACGATATCAAACATTGACTTCACTTCGCTAATCGAAAGAGGAGCAGAAGGTTCGTCCATGATTAAAACCTTTGCCTTTTTGGAAACAGACTTTGCGATTTCAACAATCTGTTGTTGAGCGGAGGATAAGTCGCCGACCAGCGTTTTCGGATTGAGATTGACGTTCATTTGTTGAAATAATTGTTCCGTTTTTTGATACATCGCTTTTTTATTCACGGTAATGCCATTACCTATCAATTCATCTAGGAAGATATTCTCCGCAGCCGAAAGCGTAGGAACAAGATTGAACTCTTGGTAAATAACTTGAATCCCTAGCTCTTTAGCCAAACGCGGATTCATCTGGTTGTATTCCGAGCCTCCAAATTGGATATAGCCTTCATCCGGAGTATAAGCGCCTGAAAGTATTTTAATTAATGTAGATTTTCCAGCTCCGTTTTCTCCGAGAAGAGCATGCACCTCGCCTTTACGAAATTCAATGGATAATCCGTCTAAGGCAAGAACGCCGGGGAATCGCTTCGTAATGTTATTCAATGTCAGTAGACTGGCTTCTTGTGGCACCAACACCCTCACTCCTACTTTCAAGTATTGTTTCTCCGGCTTCCGTTATCGCAGCTGTTCACCCATGAATAGCTTCTCTAGGTTAGTAGGAAGGCAGGGGCATGACCCCCTGCCCTAGCTGGTTAAATATGAGCTTAATAATTTTTCACATTCGTAGAGTCAACCAAGGTCAATGAGGCGTACTGAATTCTTTCCACCTGCTCACCTTTAGCCAGCTTGATAGCCGCTTCAACGGTCATATCAGGGATTCTCATAATTCCCATATCGAGAGTAGCCCGTAAAATCCCGTTAGCCTTTATTTTTTGAATCGCTTCAGGAGTGGCGTCACTGCCATTAATGTAGAAATCGTCACTTGCTTTGCCAGCAGCATTCACGGCTTCAAACGCTCCTAAGGCAACAGCATCACTATTTGTAGCGATCACTTTAATATTCGGGTAAGCCTGAATCATGTTCTCGGCGACCTGCTGCGCTTCAGCAACCGTAGTCGCTTCCTGTTTTGCCACTAATTTGGCATTCGGTGCGTCGGCCTTTAAAGACTCTTGCAATGTTTTGGCACGTACGGCTACGTTATTCGTCTGGGTCGTCACAATTAATCCAACTTCAGCAGTACCCCCGAGCCGCTCATTTATCCATTTCGCCGCATCTTTACCGAGGGCCATACCAATCCCGGCTTGGTCGGCTAGGATGTTCACGTCCGTATTAGTCAAATCTCCGCCGAACGAAATAACTTTTACTCCCGCATCACGCGCCGCTTTTAGAGAAGGCTCTATGCCTCGATCATCAACAGGTGCTACGATCAAAACATTAACTTTCGACGCCACGAAGTTTTCAATCGTATTGATTTGCTTATTCATGTCCATATCGCCGGATGAGACTTGTAGAGTAATATTTTCCTTGGCAAGCCCCTCTTTGATCATGTCGGCCATTTGAATAAAGAACGGGTTCGTGTTGTCCGGAACAGCGAAGCCGACCTTGATTTTTGAGCCTCCAGAATTGCTAGCGCCGCTAGGTTCAGAGCTCTTCTCCTGACCACACGCCGTCATGAGAACAAGCAGCATAGACAGCATCAGAAACATAAACACTCTCTTTTTATGCATACAAAAAAACCTCCCTTTGATGGTACGCCTTCAGATTCAACAACGGCTCAGAATCCTTGAAAGCTTTATACTCAGCATAAGGGAGGTTTGACTAAAATGAAATGGATGCATTATAGGCGACCACATGTATATATTGTACAGGGAAATTTTGGGGCGAATTGTTATAGTCTTCTTCCTTGTTCGAATAACATATCTAAAGCTTGCAACACATCTTCCGGAGTCTTCTCTTCGGCTAGCATATCAATAAGTAGCGAGGGGAAGTCTCCCGTCCATAACGTTGTATCTGTTAATTCCGACAAACCGAACTGTGTTAATCCATCATGAATATAAGGGCCAACCTCTGTTAATATCGGGTCAAGGTCTGTTTCAATACTCGACCAAGCAGGAACCATCCTCCTCAACATGTAATATTGACCCAGGGTCTCTGCTTGAGTAAGAAATGATACAAACTCTTTAGCCTGCGTTAAGTGCTGCGTCTGATTCAGTATGAATAGTTCATATGGAAAGCTGTAGGTGACCACCCGATTCTCCCCGTTAGGAAAAGGAAAGATACCGATCTCAGCTTCCGGATTGTTCCGCTTAAGCTGGGGGATGATGAAATCGGACTGAAATATCATGCCGACTTTGCCAGACGCCAGTAATGACAACGACTCGGAATAAGTACCGGAGAATAAATTTTTATTCACATAGCCCTTGTCCTTTAATTCAAGCTGCTTGTACAGAAGTTCTCTGAACGGCTCTAGTCCACTAAAAGTAAGCTCACCCGCATGCAGCTGATCTATTATTTCCGGCTTGTCCTTCAGGTTGCTTGAAAAGCCCATTAAAGAAAATTGGATCAACGGCCATTTATCTCCGCCAGATTCGTATATCGGAGTAACTCCAATACTCTTGATTCTCTCACATGCTTCAATGAATGCTTCCCAGGTTTCGGGGATGTCGGTTATGTCGGCTTTACGGAAAACATCCTTATTATAGAAGACTCCGTTTACAAAAATTCCGGACATGGGGATTCCGTATGTTTTTCCCCTTAGATTCCCATACAGCTTTCTAACTTCAGGGTTAATATAGGTTACGTACGGTTCGTTGGAAAGATCGACAAAATTCTTCTGTGGCTGCAGTTGTTCGATGTACGATTTAGTAGGAATATATAACAATAAATCCGGATAATCCTGTGTCGCAATTTTTGCAGTAACAATTTCTTCAAATCGTTGTCCTCCCGGTACTACTTGAACCTGAATGTGATTTCCGGATTTCTTCTGATACTCATGGAACAGTTGCTGATACACTCCATCAGCCATCCAATCGATATTCGTCAAAATAGTTAAGGTAACTTTCTCCTCCTGCGCATTAACCTGGTCCGTTTCCGAATCGTTATGTTGTAGGCAGCTAGTAGTCACTAGAACTAATCCAACTAAGACAATGCTTAATCGCCACATTTTCTTATTGCTCCGCTCTTTAGAGTAGTATTTATATTTTCCTATATGACAACATTATACGCTATAATGGATGGAATGAGGTGACTACCTGTGAGAAGAGTTGGTATTCAAACTAGAATATTTATGGCTCAAGCTCTTGTTATTACTTTTATTATATCTACATTAAGCATTCTGTACTATCAAAGAACCTCATCTATACTCGTCGAAAATTCACAAGAGCAAACACGACAAATCGTGCTTCGAATACATACTATGCTAGAGCAGAAGATCAAGGATATGGATGAAATTGCCACCCAAATTGCGTACAGCCGAGATATTAGAGAACAGTTTAACCAGTTAAATCAGATCGACCTTGAACCGCATACCTATGCTCACGTTAGAAAAAACCTGGAGGATCGTTTGGCCGAAATCAACGCACCTGCATTTTCGGCCAAACAGATCAATTTATTTAATACACATGGTACCTTAGTAAGCTATTTGAACACCTCGGACTTTATGGAATTAACCAGGAGTAACAACCAATCTTATCAATGGATTAATCGTGTCTTAAATCGATCCGGGGGCAAGTTTATTATCCGTCCGCGCTTAGATGAATGGAGCTCGAATCCTGAATTCGTTTTTTCGGTCGCCAGGAGTGTCATGATTTCAAACTCAGGGGCGCCGGTCATCGTTGAAGTTCAAAAAAGCTATGCCGAATTAGCCGATTCCATGTCATCCATATTTCCTGACTCGCTAGGTCAGGTCTATATTTATAATCAGGATAACAAACTGGTTTACCCCCTAGAAGAAAAGCCTACAGACATGGATATCATCCATTCATTTAAAGGAGATCGAAAGTCTGATACGGTTGTAAGTGAACGCTCAGGAGACTTTGTAATCAGTCAGTTAAGCTCAGAATATCTAGAACTTACCATCGTAGTCCGTCAACCCATTCATGTCGTATTACAGGGCATACAGGAATTGAGGCTCACAACCATCCTAGTCGCTCTTTCTTCAACCCTGCTGGCTTTATTGGGCTCCTACTTGCTAGGCGCCAATATCATTTATCCCTTAAAGCAGCTTCAAAAGCTCATCCTTCGCCTTGATATGGAGAGTGCTCCTCCCTTAAAAAGGGCGAATCTCAAGCCTAACACCCCGATAGAAATAGTAAGATTGCATCAAGCATTCGAGGATATGCAGGACAGATTGAATACGACTTTGAATGAAATTGTCGATGCTCACAACCGAGAGAATCTAGCGCAGTTGCAGGCTCTTCAAGCTCAAATGAACCCACATTTCTTGTACAATACCTTATACTCTTTATCCACCTATGCCGAAGAGCTTGGTCACCATCAATTTGCAGAAATGTGCTATAACTTAATCTCTATGATGCGATATATTAGTTTGCCGGTAGACAAAACCGTTGATTTGAAGGACGAAATCGCTCATACGCAAGCCTACCTGTCGCTCATGAAGCTTCGATATGAGGATCGATTATGGTATACAATTGAGTTCGATGAGTCGCTAAGCGACATTCAGGTTCCCAAATTTATTCTTCAGCCTTTCGTTGAAAATGCATTCCAGCATGGTTTTTTGAATTCAACTCCTCCTTATACGATTAACATTCAAGTTCAACAAGTCGATTCTTCGGGAGGCTGGTCCTTATTGGTAAGTGATAATGGGAGCGGCTTTAAGCCGGAGCAGCTGGATCGGATATTAAGTTGGCTGAGCAGTATGGAAGAGGATACGAGACAAAAGCGGAGTGACCTCTCCAGACAAGGGATCGGAGGAATGGGGCTCTTAAATACCTTTATGCGCTGCCGTCATTATTGGAAGGAGCATGTTTCGTATTCGGTTGTCACCTCTAATCAAGGCACTACGATCAACATGAGATTTAATGAAGAGAGGGATGTCCATGTTTCGTTTGATCATCGTTGAGGATGAATCTCGCTTACGTCGCCACCTGAAAGAGAAGATCATTACAATTGACCCTGACTTTAAAATAGTTGGCGAATATGAGAACGGCAAAGACGCGCTGTTGGAAATTGATCTTGTTCAGCCGCATGTGGTCATTACGGATCTGGTCATGCCGTGTATGAATGGACTCGAGCTTATTAAAGAAATACGCGAACGATATCCAGAAATGATCTGCGCCATATTATCCGGGCATCAAGACTTCGAATACGCACGGGAAGCAATCAAACTTCAAGTAAACGATTATTTGCTAAAGCCACTATCCATAGACCAAATGACGAAATTCTTTGCTTCATTAAAGGACAAGCTACAGCAAAATCGTTCGATGATGGAAGTCGAGCTTTTCCGTATTTGGGCTTTCAACTCCCCTTATGAGCGAGAGCCTGAAGAGCGTAATTCGGCCTTAGCATTAGATTATTTTTTTCATGCCAAGCACATCCTGTTGTTTGCACAGAGCATATCCGACATGAAGCTGAGTTGGATTGAAGATGCGAAACAGCAACTAAGAGACGAGTATCTCAAGCCAGGGGAGAAGATACTCGGTACTCCATCTCCTTTTTCCAATGAATATGTCTTCTTCTTAAATCTTTATGATTGCGATGCACCCCGGATGAAGCAGCTGCTCAGCATCATGGAACAGACTGCGAATTCCTCTCCCTATACTTTCGTTGCAGCTGCCATCGTGAGCCCGGAGTTAGAGTTGTACAGCAAGCTTCAGAGGGCACGAAAGACTGCGCAATTCATAGAAAAAATGGAGCTGCCGGCTTCAATGTGTCTGGATCAGGACGAGATGACAACCCCACCTTCTTATTCATTGCCGCATGAAGTGATAAGCAAACTAACGGAAGGGATAACTACTGGGAACAAAGAAGTTTTTTACAATCAAATTTCGCTCTTCCTGCAGGGTAAAGAAGTACGAAACGCAACCCGTAAACAGTGGAGCAAAATCGTATCTAAATTATTTGATTCCTTGATTGCCCCCCCTGAGCGCTCATTGCTCGCTCAAACGATACAGGATGATCACATTGAGGACGCATTACGCCAAGTCAGCAACTATAATGAAGCGATTGATTTAGTTAAACAATTCAGTAATGAGCTGTTCTTCGAAGAAAATAAAGACCATATTACCGATTGGGTAGACATGGTTGAACATTATATTTGTCTTCATTATCGGGAAAACCTCACGATTGCTGAATTAGCGGAACGTTTTGAGTTAAATCCAGCATATTTGAGCCGAGTTTTCAAGAAAAAGAAAGCCATCTCCCCCTTAGATCTCTTACTCAAATTGAAGATCGATGAAGCCAAGAGGATGATCGAAACTAATCCTCGCTCCCTATTTAAAGACGTGGCTATTCAGCTTGGATACGAAGACGCCTTTCACTTTAGCAAATTATTTAAAAAATGGACCGGCTTCACTCCAACCGAGTACAAAAATATGGCGATTAAAAATTATATGAACCCATAGTTCATTGGACGATATCCGTATCGGTCTGGGACCCGTATGAACCTATCTTCATGATCAGCCAGTTCTGTGTCGGGTTACCAGACATCTTCATACACAGTCTTACTGTATATGACGAAGAGCTCTAGCCATCTGGCTAGAGCTTTTTAAATCAAGCCATCATCGTTAAGAAGAAACACTCACTAATTGATTAAGAGCTTGTTCATTTTCTCGGATACGCTGCAGCATGTTTTCATTTTGATCCAACAGCGTTGACACCGTAGCTGACAATTGTTCCAGCGCCGCGGAGGTTTGCTCACTCACTGAGGCCATATGCTCCGAAGCCTCGCCAATGCTTTCCGCTGAACCCTTAATTTCCTGAATAGAGCCATCCGTCATGTTAGCCTGCTCACTTAACGCCTTTATAGCAGCGTTGATTTCAGCAAAAACCTTTCTAGTTTCCAAAGCTGTCTGTCTACAGGCTGTCATTTGCTCAGCCATCGTTTGGATACTAGCTTGCGTGCTGTTTGAATAGGCATGAATCGAACTTAAATTCGATAAAATGTGTTCGGCTGCCTGAGCGGATAAGTCCGCCAGCTTGCGAATTTCAGCCGCAACCACAGCAAAACCTCTTCCGCTTTCACCAGCTCTAGCAGCCTCGATACTGGCATTTAACGATAAAAGATTAGTTTGAGCAGCAATCTCTTGAATGGTTTCAATCAACTGTGAAGAACCTTTAACCTGCTCTGTCAGCTGGCCCACCTCTTCTTTTACCGTGGATACCCTCGCATCGAATGCAAGAATCACATTCGAGAGCGTCTCAACCTCTCCATCACCTCGGATTGACAACTGATGTGCAGCTTCCGCTTGCTGCTTCTGATCATTGATGGACTGAAACATACTTTCAAGTTGATGGATTGTCGAAGTCACTGAATCGGAAACCTGCAGGGTTAGCTCGGCTTGTGACGATGCACCACCCGCGATTTCGGTGAACGCACGATTCATCTCCCCAAAAGAGGATGCATTATCACTGCTTCCTTTCGCAATGACGCTCATGTTTTCAGAGATCACTTTAACATGGGACCGCAGTTTGGCTTCATGCGCCTCTACCTGCTGCAGCAGCGCTTGAGTCTTCTTCTGATTCTCTAAGATGTTAGCCATGATGGCCGAAGTAATCCGATCGAACGCTAAGAGAATCACGCAAATGATGATGTAATAAAACAAGATGCCAATGTTACTGTCTTTACTGAGCCCCAGTGAGTCCCCGTTGTAATATATATTAAAAATAAGTGTAAACGCACCGACCCCGGCACCGGTCCAGAGCACCTTCTTGTTCATATATACCAAAGCTACCGTCAAGATAAAAAAACCTTGAAATATGTTCGATATGCTTGAGATGATTAAAGCCGTACAGGTAAACGCCACACCAATGCCGATCACCGCTGCATAAGGAATGATCCTTTGCCATCTCTTCAAATAGTACAAAATGGCAACAATACCCAATGCCGTCCCATTTAGTAAGCCCAATACTACTTTTGTGCCTAAAGGCCGATTGATTGTGAAATACATCAACATGGCTATGGCTACCGTTACTGTCAGGGCTATGAGGATCAGCCTATTCTTCCTGCGCAAATCTTGATCTAATATGGCGGTGTCTGGGTGCATAAGGCGGCCTCCAATTGATGAAATAATATCTTCCCTCTCGTATTTCGACAAAATTTAACAAAGGCCTGCATGAAAATTCGCTTAAAAAAAATAATATATTGCCCTTTAAACAGGCAAAAACCCACTCAGTTGAGTGGGTTTTTAAGTATGGAGGCGGGGGGAAGTGACTAAAGCCTATTAGTTTTGATATTTCTATTCCATTACTGTTATATGCTTTAAAGGAACCAGAGTCGATCACACCATCAGACGAATTTCCATCACCTACATTTTCCACTTGCATGAAAACCTTAATGTAGTCTGTATCATCCTTAAGTCGATCTTCACCATGTCTTTCTTTTACGATTCCAGGATCCGTTAGTGTGATCATTACCTTCGAGGAACCGGTCTCATAATAAAATGGTTCACCGAAATTTTGCTCGAATATTTTTTGTTTATCACTTTGTTTGTTGCTTTGCTCACTGCTTGATGCAGGAATTTTCCCCTAGATTATGCTCACTATGCCATACTATCGCCATGAGTCAATTCCTCATCCACAACATGGAAAATGATCTCCATGTCCCGATGAGGATGGGTATCAAACCCGGTTTGCGGTGCAGCTAAATCATCATTAATAACTCGTAAAACGCCGAATCGAATATTTTCAGGATGTGCATCACATGCCTTAATAAACACGTCCTGCACCGTCAATTGATACGCCAGTTTAACAACAGCGGTTAATATAGACCGTAGAGCTTCTCCATTCGCTATTTCACCTTTTCTAGGCTGTGACCTATTGCGATCTTGGTCTCAATGTTTCTAACGGAGCCTGTTGGCTAAATCCCATCTCAGCATTCCTGTAATGATCATATCAAGTCCCCATTGACGCTTCCACACCAACTCGCGATCCCCCCCCCAAGCCGATACAGAAGTGATCCGTATAAGCGGGACGACCTCATGATCGGCCATCATGAATTTCCCTAGTCGTTCTACCTTTATCCCCCTTTCTTTGCAAGTCATCTGATCATTGGAAACGGACGAATACCAAGGCACATAAGAGAGCGTCACGGAGCATTATGCATAGTGATCGATCAACCGGTTAAGGACTCGGGTCCGAAGCGGCCCCACGTTATGAATACTGCCAGTGCGAGATAGAGTAGATTCAGCAGTACTACTTTAACTTCACCGTAGCGGAGGTGGGTGATGATCGCGCAGATCATCAATACTATCCAGCAGACAGCCGTCACCGGAACAAGGATTGGCGAGATGTCAACGACGGGCCAATCGCAGCTAAAATTTGAAGAACGCCAAGCATTTTGACGAAACTGACGCTAGCGTCTCCGACCCATCTCGCGTTAGGCAACTGAGCCAGTTTCTCCTTGGGAATAAACGTCTTGGTAATGCCACCGAGCAACGCTACTGCGGCAAGCAGTCCGGCCGCGATCCACAATGCCAGGTTCATTTTCCTCTCCCCTTTACGTTTTGCACATATAACGATGTATAGCTTTGATTCGTGACAACGGAAACGAGCGAAATGCGAGTCTTTGAATGAGTCCGTTTAATCAGCCGTCTTTCGTGCCAGTTTGTTGAGTAAACTCTACCCGTTACAAGCCCCTCTACACTAAAGAGTACACAACGCAACATCTTAGCGAGGTCTACGCATCCCGAAATATCGCCACAGAAGGTCCCTGTAGCTAGACTCGTCTACCGGGGTCTTGGTCATGACGCCGTCACACCACTCCGTGAAGAAGGAGGGAGTTAACGTGATCGATCCGCGCTCCGTGACCTTTGTGACAAGCGGTTTCTTGTTAAACGGCGAGTCGGAATGCTCGGCGATTATGCGCTGAATCGCATTGAGCTCGGTTTCGTCGGTAATTGTTTTCGCGGTATCGAATACGTAGCCGGTCATCCACTCGCTGTGCTTTTGCTTCAGCTTCATCCCCAAGATGTAATCACCAAGCTCGGCATGCTCGCCGTACGCCGGTATTATCCGAAAGTCCCCATTTGAAGAGGAGACAGGCTCGCCTGATAACGGCAAAGGTCGCAGCGGCAGATTACTGCCGAAGCCCGTATCGATGAGGTAAGTCCGATTCTCATGCCGGAGCAGAATCGTAACATGCGTACGTCCGGTGGCCGGGTAACGCTGCTTCTCGTGATCGTATACTACGCCGCTGACCAGCCGGGCGTCCAGCTCGTTGTCCAGCATGAAGAAGCAAAACAGTGTATTTAATTCATAGCATAGACCTCCTTGACCTTGAACCGTAATTTTGTCCAAGAGCTGCTCCTTTGAGATGGTCTTTGTTCTGGATTCGATGATGGCGAAATTTTCAAAAGGGATCGCGAACGCCGTTCGTTCTAGAACAGTGCTCAACTGGTCGAACGTAAGCGGTCCGTCGTCCAACAGTCCGATTCTTGCCCGAAATGATGTGTTCACATTGCGCATGATTCGTACCTCCGAGACTCAATAATAGATGGTCCGCTTCCATTATACGGCCGTTCTATGCGAAGAAATAAGCTGCCGATCGTGTGCCGCAGCTTCGTCCTGGTTGCATATCCAGCTATCGTCTAACTTTAGCTCAATCTTTAGTTGTTACTATGGAACGCCTCATTTATGGTTATTTAAAATATTCTACGTATTCAGAGACCCACTGGGCGAAGGTTCGTGCCGGGCGACCAGTGACCTGCTCGACGGTCGGAGCCACTGTATAAGAGAGGCGCTCGCTCGCGGATAAATATAAACCGTCGAGCCGATACCCCAAACCCTCTTATGAACGACTGATGCTAAGCAATGTAATCTTGATGGCTCAGTTAAATAGAGCTTTTTAGCAATATCTGAATGGTTCAGCTCCGCTGAAACTTATAAATTCTGATATTACAAAAAATGGGCTCTCCCACTAACTCGGAGTGCCCGATCAATAGCTCAAAAAGTTAGAATTACAGCAGAATCAAGATAGCGAACGCAGCGCTTCAGGGATGAAAGGCTTCAACTCGTCAAACCGGCCATCGCGGACCTTAGCCGCCCATGCCGGATCAACCAGCAGCGCACGGCCGACTGCAACCAGATCGAACTCTCGATCGTTAAGCTTGTCGGTCAAGGTATCTATATTCGCCGTACCAGCATTTCCCCCTCTAAACGAAGATAGAAACTCATTATCTAGACCTACGGAGCCTACAGTGATTGTAGGTTTACCGGTTAATTTTTTTACCCAGCCTGCGAAATTCAGATGGGAGCCGGCAAACTCCGGTTCCCAGAAGCGGCGGGTCGAGCAGTGAAATACATCAACGCCCGCTTCTACAAGCGGCGCCAGGAATTTAGCCAGTTCATCCGGATTGGTTGCCAATTTCGCCTCGTAATCACTTGATTTCCATTGCGATATCCGCAGTAGGATAGGGAAATCGGGTCCTACGGCGCGACGGCAAGCCGCAAAACGAGTTCTTTTCACAAGGTCACCGCCATAGCTGTCGGTACGTTGGTTCGTTTTCTCCCAGTAAAACTGATCGATCAAATAGCCGTGAGCACCATGAAGCTCAATCCCGTCAAAGCCGATCCGTTTGGCATCCGCCGCCGCTTGTGCGTAAGCGGCAACAACGGAATCGATCCTTTCTTGGCTCATCGGCTCATTGACCTTTTCCCCGGTCGCGAGATCCAAGCCTGAAGGTCCGATCGGCAACTCCTCCGGGTTCGGAACGGCTCCTACCTTACGGTCCGTGCCAATATGCCACAACTGCGGCATAATCAGCCCACCGGCTTCATGTACTTCCGCTACGACATTAGCCCAGCCCTTCAGTGCTTCATCCCCGTGGAAATTTGGAATATTCGGATTATTGGTGGCAGCCGGATCGTTGATCAGGGTGCCCTCCGTAATAATAAGCCCTACACCGTTCTCGGCACGGCGACGGTAATAAGCAGCCACATCAGGATCCGGCACTCCCCCGGGAGAGAAAGCTCTCGTCATTGGAGCCATGACGACCCGGTTCTTTAACTTCAAAGTACCAAGCTTGAAGGACTCGAATAAAGGTCCTAGCTTGGAGGCAGGCTGGATTCAGTATTTAGATATTCCCAATTGCTTGTGAGTCCGATTCCATTGTGCTTGAGGAGTATACGATAAAATATGATCAGAAGTAAATTCAGACTCAACCTCCGTCTTAAAAATCCGCTTCCGGTATTCGTAGAACTTCTTACCGTTTACAATCCGAGACCTCGGAAACTCGTGGCTTTGTCAAAACTCTGAAGGCGGCGTAGGGATACTATGCCGCCTTATTTGTATAACTACCTTTGGTTAAGAAGATAGGTGATCGGGAAATAAGCGCTGTGATTGGCTTCAGGTTTGGTGGGTTCCTAGCTGATCGAATCGGTACCACTCGTATGCTTTTCGGCAGCAATCTTTCATGTTCTCGCCCTCATACTGCTATCCATCATCTCTGGTTCGTTTATGGTCTCTATCACATTGCTCATAATCTGGATGATTGCTGCATGGTCGTTCGGGGCGATACAGAATTATAACGTTGTCTCTCTTGCTCCGGAAGCGTCCGGTATTATGGCTAGTCTAAACAGCTCTTTTACCCAGCTTGGCATTGCCGCGGGCGCTGGTATCGGGGGAAATGCCACAGGGAGCTCATCGATGCTGGTGATTACTTGGGTGGGCTTCAATTAACGTTCCCCGATTGCTGAACAGGCTGCCGAACGGCAGCCTCCAAATTATTAATAACTATAAAGTCATAAAATACATTTTCTATGCAAATAGAGTCAACTTTGTAAAGCAAAAAATTTTCTAAAAGGTAGGAGCAGGTGGCTCGGCTATTTTCATACGTAGTAAACTATAAGGCTTTTGCCGCAGGTCATTTCCATAATGAAATCTTGACTGCCGATGTAATTGGTTCACGATGAAATATAAGTATTGATCTGGACCAATAGAAAAAGTATCCGGCCATAAAATTCTCGGATCATGTGCGATGGTTTCCATTATTCCATTCGGCAATATCTTTCGAATACTATTGTTTTCATAGTCTCCAGCGTAAACGTTTCCTTTTGCATCGGTGATCATTCCATCTGAAGCACCTTTTTCTCCCCAATACTTCACGTGAGATTGTAAATTCATATCCGGTATCGTTCGGTCTCTTAGGGCTTCCGTTGAAATTGAGTACAGATGACGACTGGAGAGAGGACAAAAATACAATATTTTGCCGTCCGGGGAAATCGCTATACCATCGGATGCCAATCTAAAGGGTGAAGCAGATCCGTCTTTGTTTCGATTCATCAGGATTTTACCTTCGACTTTCGGTAAGAAAAAGCGATCGGGTGAAGTTGAATTTGCCCCGTTTAACCGTCTCCAGGCATAACCGGTTTCTAAATCAACAACAATAATGGCTCCTGGTCCTCGGGAAGACGAATCCGTTATATACGCATAACCTGCTTTACCAACACGAAAGTCAACTCGGACATCATTCAGATAAGTGGTTGGAAGGACAACATCCTCCGTAAATGTATATACCCTTCTTATGGTATTTGAATTTAAATCTACAGCGACTAACTTCGCCCCCCCTTTGATGGGTTCTGAGAAATTAGGAGCCCCCGTATCCAGTACCCAAAGCGTTCCCTTTCCATCCGCAACGACACTTTGGACACTAACGAAGGACGTTGTGATATTCGATGGGCTTACCACATTGGCGTCTAAACTAGGATAAGGCTGCAATGTGCCGCTAACGATTTCAGCCACCGTAAATTTAACGTCGTCTCCCCATTTCGGAAAGCAAATAAAAATGCGCCCAGTTTCAGAAACAGTAACACCTGTAGGCATGGCTCCGTAAAATAAAAAAACCGCCTCAAACTTACCGAAATACTTTTCACTCGGTAACATCACTTGTATAAAATCCTCCTCAACAAGTTCGAACAGCTATCACCTATTTATATGACTGAATGTGGTTCAAGTGCCTGGATAATAAAATAATTTTACGGCCCCCCACAAGTTCGTGTCTATGACGGACAACGAGTAAACGGTGTAGTGTTTTTGCCTAAGTACCACCGCACACGAGAGTATGAATAAAAAGAAGTACACTATACATAGGAGCCTATTTCCTTGTACAAGCTTTGGCCATGGACATGGAACGAAATTTATTGTTGCTAGTCTGCTTTGTGTGTATAACCACCATTTATTTTCTTGTTCCAAGAGCAGTTGAAGTGCTGCTTGTTCAATTTAATTTGGTGGCCTACCCGTTACGTGAATTCCCCAAAGCTTCGGATTTGAGTATCACGTTCAAAGTGTTGTGGACGCCTGTTGCGAGCGGTCTGTATTACATCTATAGGCCTCGTTCGAATAAATTGACAAAATGTTTTACTTTGCTGTCTGGATCTCTCTGCTCACCTTAATCGACGGAATGTTAGCCGCAAAAACCGAATTGGTGGATTATGTTCATTTTCACTGGAGTCTGATGGCGATCGTGTTATCAGTTATATTCCTGTCCGTCCACGGCGTAGCGAGCTGGTTCTTTAGAGATCGCAAAATTTTCAGGAAGGAAGCGAATGAGCGATGAGTTTGCTGCTGCAATACGGCATTATCGTTTCAGTGTGGATCCTTTCATTGTTATTGATTCTCATCATCCCGCGGCAGAAACGTCGATTGGCGATGGTCGCTTTTTTGTTCAAACAGTATATTACGTGTATTTTCGGTCATGCCGTGGTCGAACTCCAACTTCTTGCCTATCCCGTAAGGGAGCTTGCCGACGTTAGCCGGACGAGCTTCACCTACGAATATATGGCCTATCCGATGACATGCGCGGTATTTAACGCGTATTATCCTAGCCATTGGAGTGGCTGGATTCAATTCGGCTATTACGTGTTGTTCACTACTGTACTGACGATAGTTGAGGTGCTGCTCGTACAATACACCGATCTGATTCGGTATGTTCGTTGGAACTGGCTTTGGTCGTGGGCTACGATTTTCCTCACATTCCTGATGACTCGAGCGTTCTGCGTGATCTACTTCGGAACCATGACACGAGTGGAAACGGCAAAACAAAAGAACGCATCCAGTACGACACGTTCCTAAATGTGGGGCTATGCCCCCTAGGCAGCAGAAGAAAAAGGGGCTGTCCCAAAAGGGTATAGTGCAGTGGGCCGATCCCTGAATTATATTGAAGAAGCCTTCAAAACCACTATTAAAGTGGAATTGAAGGCTTCTTTTTGTTAGGGCAAATAACCAAAAAAACTTTTGGGACAGCCCCTTTCGCTTGTCATGATTCGCTGCGCTGGTCCGGCAAATCAAGAGCGTTCGTCGGTGACTCTCCATGTCTATGGCAAATACGTTCCTCCGAGCGTCAACGCAGGTCATTTGCCCATGCGGAGAGTATCTGCGTAAATTCGGAAATCATCATACGAAGCGTCTACATAGATAGACGACCATACCTCGACATTAGTGAGCTTGATTCCACGTGTATCCGAAAAAGAAGGAGAATCTCTGCCATTACTAAAGGCTACCGTTTTATTGTTGGTCCAGCAGACGTAATGCGTTTGCCGAAGTTTGCGCTTGATCTAAAAATTCCTCTGCTTGGGTCAAATGCTGCCGGGCCGTCTCCAAAGCTTGTGAATTTGTTGCCGCATTAGATTCACTTATTGAGCTTATCACCTGATTTAAAGCCGTTCGCGCATCAGAAACCGCGTTAGAAGCATGCTGCTCCAGCGTATTGCCGCTCGAGTGAAGTATACCTTCTGCCGGTTTTCTTGCATTTTCGGTAGATAGATCAATTTTGTTTTCATTGGGCAAGATGATTCCTCCTTCCTTGAGCAAAGATCAATAACTTAAACAGAAATAAGTATGCGGTTGAGATTTTGTTTATATTCATGCGACTGCATGGGAATATTCGGTCCCCACATTTCCGGCAATCCATTTCAGAATAGGGATCCAATGCGTTGGAAAATCTAACTTTGATGAAAGAAAGGAAGGGATAATTACTCAATGAATATGTCAACGCTAGCGCCACACGAATCGATGGAACTGCATGAAGCGTTAAACTTCAAAACGCTCTGCCTCGCTAAGTCAAAACTTATGCAAGGCTTGGTCTTTGACCAGGAGCTGAAATCGTTAATGCAGAAGGACGTCATTCTATCCACGCAACAGATCGCCGAGCTCCAGGCCATCTACGCAAGAGCTCCATTCCAAGCGCCTGTTCCGAATAGCCCGACACCTATCACACATTAAAGGGGAGCGCCAATGAACACCGATTATTTAGACCCGATTAATTCGTTAAATATGCCGGAGATGGCAGATATGACATTTGCAATGGACTTCCTTATTCGTGCCAAGGAGGGTGTGCGAAATTTGTCCATCGCCCTGACGGAAACGGCTTCTCCCGATGTAAGAGCGCTGCTGCGCAATCATCTTATGCAGGGGATTGCACTGCACCAAGAAATCACGGAGCTTATGATTCGCAAAAAATGGTTCCATCCTTATGAGCTGAACGAACAGTACCAACTCGACCAGCTTTCAGCGAAAAATACGGTGATGATCGGGCAGATGAATTTGTTCCCGGATGATACGTCGCGTAAAGGGATGTTTGATCGGACCCCAGATGAACATATTGGAGGACATAAAGCATGAAGGCGGTAACGTATCAAGGGATTAAAAATGTCGTGGTCAAAGAGGTGCCGGATCCGAAGATTGAGAAACCGGACGATATGATCGTAAGAGTCACCAGTTCCGCCATTTGCGGTTCGGACCTTCACCTAATTCACGGGATGATCCCTAACCTTCAGGAAAACTATGTCATCGGGCATGAACCGATGGGGATCGTAGAAGAAGTAGGCCCTGGCGTAACAAAGGTGAAGAAAGGCGACCGGGTGATCATCCCGTTCAACATCGCTTGCGGAGAATGCTTTTTTTGCAAAAATCAGCTGGAAAGCCAATGCGATAATTCAAACGATCACGGGGATATGGGCGCATATTTCGGCTACTCCGGAACGACCGGTGGTTACCCTGGCGGGCAAGCTGAGTATTTGCGAGTTCCGTTTGCTAATTTCACCCACTTCAAGATTCCTGAAAACTGCGAGCAGCCGGACGAAAAGCTAAGCTTGATCGCCGATGCCATGACGACGGCTTTCTGGAGCGTAGATAACGCCGGCGTCAAGAATGGAGATACGGTCATCGTGCTCGGCTGCGGTCCGGTCGGACTTCTGGCCCAGAAATTCTGCTGGCTGAAGGGTGCAAAGCGGGTCATCGCCGTTGACTACGTCGATTACCGCCTACAACATGCGAAGCGAACGAACAATGTGGAAATCGTAAACTTCGAACAGGATAAGAATATCGGCAACAATCTCAAGGAAATGACCAAAGGCGGTGCCGATGTCGTCATTGATGCGGTAGGAATGGACGGCAAGATGAGCGATCTCGAATTTCTAGCCAGCGGTTTGAAACTGCAAGGCGGCACCATGAGCGCATTTATCATTGCGTCTCAGGCTGTCCGCAAAGGCGGAACCATTCAAGTCACTGGAGTATACGGCGGACGCTATAACGGATTCCCGCTCGGCGACATCATGCAGCGCAACGTGAATATCCGTTCCGGGCAAGCCCCGGTCATTCACTACATGCCGTATATGTACGAGCTGGTTACGTCGGGCAAAGTAGACCCTGGAGATATTGTTACGCACGTCATTCCGCTTAGCGAGGCCAAGCAAGGCTATGAAATGTTCGATACGAAAACGGACAATTGCATCAAAGTCATCTTAAAGCCCTGAATACGGGTAAAAGCAGGGGAGGACAATCCGAATGAATTCCAATTACGCTTTGCATGAGATGCTGGAGGTTCATGAAATGGCTGCGTTCAAGACCGTTTGCATGACCAAATCCAAAACCATGCAAGCTCTGGTAACCGACCCAGAGCTCAAGCAAATTTTGCAGCAAGACGTGCAATTATCACAGCAGCAGCTTCAGGAGCTCGGTGGAGTGCTGTCTAAAGTGACTACAACCTAAAGGAGATAGAAACATGAACACCCTATTAGAACACTTGACAGGGCTTCATACGCTGACCGACGACGTGATCGCAATGGATTTTTTGATGAACGCCAAGAGCGGAGTCAGAAACTACGCCATGGCCGTAACCGAATGTGCCACCCCCGAAATCAAGCAAATTTTGATGAAGCAGCTCGATGAAGCTATAGACTCCCATGAAAAGATAACAAACTACATGATGCAGCGGGGCCTATACCATCCTTACCATATTCCGGAGCAAATTCAGCTTGATCTGAAAAATATTCAGACCGCTATGAACATTCCGTCCTGACACCGTATTCGTCCCACAAAACGCGCAAACCACCATGGTTCATGCGCGTTTTTTGAATTTAGCCGAAGACTTTAGAGAATAAAATGTTCCCCATGTCGGGAATTCAACAATACAACAATGGCAGACACGCTCCGCACTTATTTGGGCTTCATCACAAACACACTTGAACAAGCGTTCCTTCGTTTGTTTTGCTTCTGATTTTCATTGCCACGCACTCTGTGGATCTCTGCTCTCACGTCTACTCTTCTCTATTGGTATTCTTATGTTGCCAATCTCTGCAGATAACGTCTGATCTTTGATTTTAAAATACTCAATCCACCTGGCATTTTCTGTATAATTAATTCAACTATTATGTAGCATGTAAAAAATTACTTACTTAATATTAGCTTCGTATTATTGATCTTAATCTCTCTTTAAGTTGCATTATCTCAATAATTTCATTCTTGTCGTAATCATCCAGAATTCTAAAAACTTGAATTAACGTTTTTTCATAATCATCTTCAAAGATCTCCCCTTTTTTCAAGTCCTTACCTGTTAATAACCAATTTAAGTTCACATTATATTGTGTTCGGATAGATATAAGTGTTTCCGCAGAGGGATTACTATTTCCCATTTCAATTTCGCTCAGGTTTCCTTGTGATATGCCTATACTTTTTGCAAACTGAATTTGGTTTAAATTATTCTCTTTGCGGATACATTTGATTCTATAGCCAATGTCACTCATCAATTTCACCACGGGTCTTGAAGTTCTCTGTAAATCAACTTATACACAATTTAAAAGGGAGCACCGAATTATTCCTCTCGGGCTCCCTTCTAGATGTTCAATCATCTCTTATCGGTTCCACATATCTTTTACTGGTTCCAGACATCTTTTACTGGTTTCAGACATCTTTATCACCGGACAATATCCCCTTAAACCAAACCTTCCCCTACTCCACCGTCACACTTTTCGCCAAATTCCGTGGCTTATCCACATCATGGCCTAGCGCCAGCGAAGCGTAGTAGCTCAGCAGCTGCAGAGGCACTACCGACAGGGCCGGAGCGAGCAGCTGATGCGTTTGCGGGATAGCAAACGTTTCGTCGACAGCTTTGGCCAGCTCGTCGTTGCCAGTCATGTGGATGCCGTACACCTGAGCGCCGCGCGCCTTCATTTCCTTGATATTGCTGACCGTCTTCTCGAACAGTGCATCCTGGGTCGCCAGAGCGATAACCGGAATGCCATCCTCGATGAGAGCCAGCGTACCGTGCTTCAGCTCTCCGGCCGCATAAGCCTCGGAATGGATGTAAGAAATTTCCTTCAGCTTCAAGGAGCCTTCCAGCGCTGTCGCATAATCCAACCCACGGCCGATGAAGAATAGGTTGTGATGCTTCGCGATTTGCTCCGCTACTTCACGGATGGATTCGGCTTGTGCAAGCACTTCCTCGACCTGCTTCGGCAGCTCCTGCATAGCCGCGAGCACTTCCGCGACATAGCCCGCTTCCACCGTTTCGAGCGTCTGGGCCAGATACAACCCCAACAGGTAGAACGCGATCAGCTGCGACGTATAGGCCTTGGTCGAAGCGACCGCAATCTCCGGTCCTGCCCAAGTGACGATCACATCATCCGCTTCGCGGGCAACCGAGCTGCCGACCACATTGGTGATGGCCAGGACCCGTGCTCCGTTCCGCTTCGCTTCCCGCAGAGCAGCCAACGTATCCGCCGTTTCGCCGGATTGGCTGACCACGATGACAAGCGTCTGTGGCGTAATGATGGGTGAACGATAGCGGTACTCCGAGGCCACATCAGCTTCAACCGGAAGACGCGCCAAGGTCTCGATGACAGACTTGCCGACCAAGCCCGCATGATAGGCCGTTCCGCAGGCGACGATATGCACATTGCGGATGTCCGCTACCTGCTCCCGCGTCATTCCGACTTCAGGCAGAAGAACCTTCGTACCGGATGCATCGATTCTGGCTCCCATCGTATCCCGGTAAGCCTTCGGCTGCTCATGGATTTCCTTCAGCATAAAGTGATCGAATCCGGCTTTTTCCGCCGTAATAATATCCCAATCGACATGAAATAATTCCCGGGAAATAAAATTGCCCTCAAGCGTCATCAAAGTAACGTCGTCTTTTGTCAAAAGAGCCATTTCACCGTCGTTTAGAATATATACGTTGCGCGTATGCTCCAAGATGGCCGGAATATCCGAGCCGATGAAATTCTCCCCTTCGCCGACTCCGATGATCAACGGACTGGACAGACGCACCGCCACAAGCTTCTCCGGTTCATATTCCGTAAGAACGCCCAGCGCGAACGCGCCTCTCATCCGGGTAACCGCCTGCTGGACCGCCTTGACGATATCCCCTTCATACAAGCTGGCGATCAGATGCGAGATGACCTCTGTGTCAGTTTCCGATACAAACACATGGCCTTGCTCCATCAGCTCTTCCTTCAAAGCGATATAATTCTCAATAATTCCGTTATGCACAACTGAAAATTTGGATGAATTATCCGTATGCGGATGCGAATTGACATCCGACGGCTTACCATGCGTCGCCCACCGGGTATGACCGATCCCGATGTTTCCGCTCAGCGGCGCTTCGACAAGCTTCGATTCCAGGACAGCCAGACGGCCCTTGGACTTCTTAATCTGCAAGCCTTCCGTCGTATACACGGCGACACCGGCGGAGTCGTACCCGCGATACTCCAGCTTCTTCAGTCCGTCAATCAATATATTCTGGGAATTCCTTTTACCTACATATCCAACAATACCGCACATATGCTCATATCCTCCAATTTTTAGGAAAAACCCCGTAGGTCTCTCCTCGGGAGGATCGCATAGGCTGCCGGGAAGCTCGCTTCATGCTCCGTGCGCAAAGAAAGCTTCACCCGCCTAGGTCAGGCGTGATTATTCAATTGTCGACACGAAGCGAAAAGCTTCCACAGCTTGCGCTCCCGAGCGGAGAAACGTATGCCCGTGGCAAAGAAGCTTTTCATTCGTTTTAGTGTGATTAGTTCGATTAGCTTTCTTCTTGCTGCAATCCCATCGAGCTATTGTCTGCCCGGTCACCCGGACGATTTGTCGCTCGACTTACGGTTAGGATCATGACCGGAAGGTCCCCGCCGAATGTTTCGAACACCTTCACCTCGTCAACTGGACTTTCATCTTTGCCGCTAGCGTCTGATCTGTTGTCTGTGAGGTAAGTTGAGAAGCCATCTTTCTTTACCGATGACTTAAGACCGGATCACATCAGATTGCTAGGGTTTAGACGAACATGCCAGTTCTGGCGCTTGTCTTGCTCGCTGACCTCTGCCCACCTTTCTATTTCGGAATCAGACATAATCACATCTTATGCATTTTGCTTGCAAAGCGCAACCCTTAATTTTCATTCCGTTTTCATTTCATCCGTTTGTCCCATACGTCCCCTTCACTTCACGACCATTTACGACAAAAATCCCTGAAACCACCCGATGCGCGGTCCCAGGGATTGTTCGTTATCGTTCGTTAAAGCCCTGGAAAGCTTAGACAAGCTCCCGCTCGATGACATCGGCGATCTGCTGGACATATGCTTCGACAAGCTCTTTGTCCGGTCCTTCAGCCATGACCCGGATCAAAGATTCCGTACCCGAGGGACGAACAAGCACGCGGCCATTATCACCCAGCTGCTCCTCGACCTTCGCGATTTCCGCGGCGACGGCAGCGTTATCCTTCAGCTTGCTTTTGTCACCGACACGAACGTTGACCAGCTTCTGTGGATACTTGCGCATAATGGTCTTCAGCTCGCTCAGCGGCTTGCCGGATTGAACAAGGGTATCCACCAGCTGGAGAGCGGTCAGAATACCGTCCCCGGTTGTATTATAATCCAGGAAGATGACATGACCGGATTGCTCGCCGCCCAGGTTATAGCCTCCCTTGCGCATTTCCTCCATCACGTAGCGATCCCCGACTGCCGTCTTGGCTGCCTTCAGGCCGACCGCTTCGATTCCTTTGAAAAAGCCGATATTGCTCATCACCGTCGTAACGATGGTCTGCTCGCGCAGCTTGCCCGTCTGATTCAGCGCATGACCGATGATGCTGAGAATATAGTCGCCGTCAACCTCTTCGCCCTTCTCATCCACCGCAATCAACCGGTCGGCATCCCCATCGAAGGCAAGACCGATATGCGCTTTATGCTCGACTACGAGCCTCTGCAGCTCCTCAGGATGAGTCGATCCGCAGTGATCGTTGATATTGCGGCCTGTCGGCTCAGCGCCGATCGTGATGATCTCGGCCCCAAGCGCCTCGAATACTTTCGGAGCAAGCTCATAAGCAGCCCCATGAGCGCAGTCGAGCACGATCCGGTAGCCTTGGAAGGAGGACTGAACCGTAGACTGGATGTAGTCGAGATACGCAAACTTCCCTTTCGGGTCATCCGTCACCGTCCCGATATCTCCTCCGGTCGGACGGGGCAGCTCATCGGCTTCGGCATCCATCAGACGCTCGATCTCCAGCTCCGTCTCGTCGGACAGCTTGAAGCCGTCGGCTCCGAAAAACTTGATCCCGTTATCCTCCACCGGATTATGGCTGGCCGAGATCATAACCCCGGCATCCGCCTTCAACGCACGCGTCAAATAGGCGACGCCCGGCGTGGACAGCACGCCTAGCCGGATCACATTCGCGCCGATCGACAACAGCCCCGCTACGAGTGCCGCTTCCAGCATCGGACCGGAGATCCGCGTATCCTGGCCGATCACCACCACCGGCTTCTCCACTTGGCCGGCAAGCACATAACCGCCGCAGCGGCCGATTTTATAGGCAAGCTCTGGCGTTAATTCTTGGTTGGCGACTCCCCGTACGCCATCCGTTCCAAAATATTTCCCCATGTACGCTTCTCTCCCCTACCGGTTACCTTTATATTTTTTCGATGTTCTTTCGATCTTGAAGCAAACTATACTTATTATCTCTGATTCGGTTCAGGCGGTCAAATTGTTTCGGGACAGACAAAAGGATACGGCACCCGCTCCCGTATCCTTCTCGCTGTTTCTGCCCGTAGAGTCGCCGTCTTCCCCCGAACCTAAGGTGCTGCAGGAGCAGGCGCCGCGGCGCCTTCCCCTCCGGCTGCCGGCTTCTCGGCTTTGGCGCTAATTTCCACCGTGGCCTTGAAGTCCTGCGGAACTCCCTTCTTCACGAAGGTCGGCAGGTTCCACGTCACCGACACCTCATGCTTGCCCGGAGGCAGATTGCTGACATCAAGGATCGCTTGTACATCCTGCGGCTTCAGCTTCTCTATGATCGCAGGCGCGCCCTCGACCGTCAGATTCAACTGGCCGGACTCGGGAAGCACGACCTTGGTATTAAATCCGTCGTTTTGTCCCACGAAGGAAAGCGGGATAGCCTCCAGCGTCTTCGTTACAGAAGGGACGATGGACACATTGACGGTCACTTTGTCGGGATCGAGCTGCTTGACGTTATTGCTTAAAGGAATCGGCAAGGAGAACTCCGTATCCTCCTTCAATTCCCCCAGACTTACCTGAGGGCCTTCGTAAAATTCCATCCGGTCCAGCACATTCTGCGCCCCGTACACCGTAACCTTATCCGTGCTTTGTCTCACAGCCGATACGGCAAAGCCCCGCGGAGGCTCGCCTACAAGCTTGATCTGCAGCGGCACCAGCGTAAACGGACTCGTGATCGGAACCTCGACATCCACGACAGCCGGTGCGATCACGGCCGTCTCGATGAGGTTGCCGTCCTTGTCGTACGCTTGCAGCGTAGCCTTCTTCGTCACAGCCGATGTCGCTTTCTCCACATTCACATCCGCGCGCACCGAGTCCACTTCCTCATAGCTGCGGCTCGGGACGGATACGGTAACCTGCTTGGGCTTCACAACCGGCTGCCCGGCCTTCAGGCCTACGCCTGGAATACCGGTAACATTGATGGTGACCTGCATCGATTTGTTCATTTTCTCATCGATCACGACCTTAACCGTAGAGGGCAGCACCTTGGCCGTGACATTGCTTGGGATGCCCGCAGGCGTGACGGGAAGGACGAACTCCCCCTTGCTGACCTTAGTCAGGTCGAGCTCTACGGACAGCGTGCCCGTGCTCATGGCTCTCTTCAGCGCCGCATCGCGTCCGCTCAAGGTAAGGGAAACCTGAGGCGGGTCTATCGACTCTATGAAATATTTATCCGTATCGTATTTCGGCGTAATGGAGACATTGCCGATCTGCTGTTCCCTCGCTTCCAGACTGCTGGAACCCGACATGGAGCCTCCGTCCGACCGCACGACCGCCCATAGCATGATACCAATAACAAGGGCTATGACCTTGACGACGTTGGTATTGCGCAGCCATTGATCCATCTAACGCCGCCTCCATTTCCACATGGAGCTTAACTTGCTCTTTTCCTTAGGCTTCGCCTTCGGCTTCAGCTCTTCGAACATCTTCGAAAGCAGCGCCTCTTCCTTCACATCCCGCAGAATATGCCCATTCATCGTGACCGACACCTGGCCTGTCTCCTCCGAGACAATGATGCACATGGCGTCGGACACCTCGCTCATCCCGATCGCCGCCCGGTGGCGCGTACCAAGCTCTTTGCTGATAAATGGGTTCTCGGACAGCGGTAAATAGCAGCCGGCGGCCATGATCTGATGACGGCGTATGATGACGGCCCCATCATGCAGAGGAGTATTCGGCACGAATATATTAATCAGCAGCTCCGAACTGATATGAGATTCCAGGGCTATGCCCGATTCGATGTAATCGTTGAGTCCCGTCTCCCGCTCGAATACGATCAGGGCTCCTATCTTACGCCGGGCCATATAGTGGGCCGCCTTCAGCACTTCATTGATCTTGAGGTTAATGTCCTGATCTTCCTCGGTCGTGGAGCGGCTGAACAGCTTGCCCCGTCCGATCTGCTCCAGCGCGCGGCGCAGCTCCGGCTGGAAGATGATGATAACCCCGACGAGTCCGAAAGTGAACATCTGGTTCATCACCCACTGCAGCGTGTTCAGCTTGAACCAGGAGCTCAGCGCCCAAGTGACGACTACGACGAGAATCCCCTTCAGCAGCTGGATCGCGCGAGTCCCCCGGACGACAAGAATCAGCTTGTATATGACATAACTGACGATACATATATCGACGATGTCCAATATGCGAATGTCCGTAATCCAATCCATCTCGTAAGCCCCCAGCCCGTACGCGGGATGTTTGTCTCTCTGTCATTCCTTCCCTCCATCATACCATATTTGCAACAAAAAACCCTCCCCTTTCTGTTAGGAAGGGAAGGGAGAACTTTCGCTTATCGGACCGCCCGCCCTACTGGGCGTCGGACACCTGGGCGAACCATGTATTCATCTTGTACCACAACCAGCTGAACGCCTCGTCGATTTGTGTGATTTGTCCGGAAATATGCGCCGTGGATGCATAATGAACGGAACCGTCGATGACCGTCACGTTCCCCTCGACTTCGCCGTCGACCTGAAGCTTTCCGTTCTCGACGGTCAAATCTCCAGCCACCTTATGCCCTGCCGGGACAATTACCGTATCCCCTTTGATGACAACCGATTGCAAGTCCGACCCCTTCACCAGCAGCTCCCGATCGTTACTCCATGTCGAGACGAACGAGGACAGCATGACCAAGGCGAAAATAGCGGCAACCGAAACCGCCGGATGCTTGCGGACGTAACGGTAAAAGGCATTCCGGCGCTTAGCCGGAGGCAATGCCTGCATGACTCGTTCGGTCAAGCCTTCAGGTACAACGGGCCTGGACCAGGCATGTACCAGCGCTTCTACCTTCTCGAACTGCTGCAGCTGGCGCCGGCAATCCGCACAGACGAGCAGATGCTCCTTCAGGCGGATAGAATCCGTGCCATCAAGACCGCCATCCAAATACTCGTGTAACAAAGGGAGGGCTTCCTTGCATTCCATCTGCGAGCCACTCCTTTCTCCTGTCTCCATAAACTATCGTGATATACCATACGCAGCAAAGCATCGGACGTTTCAAAAACTAGAGAAGCTGCTCCAGTTTTTTTCGCAAATATTCCCGGCCGCGGTGCAGCCTCGTTTTGATCGTAGTGACGGGCATCGACAATGTATCGCTAATCTCCTGCAGGGACAAGTCCTGCAAGTAGCGCAGCACAACAACTGCCTTATATTTCTCAGGCAGCGCTTCGATCGATTCTCGAATCTGGGCCTGCGTCTCCGAGAGAACAACCTGCTGATCCGGGGTGCGGTCCAGGCTAGCAAGCGTCGAATACCAGTCGCTTCCCTCTCCATCGCTCATCTCCGCATCCAGCGAATAGCTGATCTTACGCTTACGCAAGCGGTCAATGCACAGATTCGTTCCGATCCGGTAAATCCATGTCGAAAACTTCTGCTGATCGTCGTACCGCTCCAAATTCGTATAAACCCGCAGGAACGTTTCCTGCACAATCTCCTCCGCCTCATGGCGGTTGTGCAGCATCCGGTATGCGAGATGAAAAATCTTATCTTTATACAGCTCCACCAATTCGGCAAACGCCCCACGATCTCCGCCTCGGGCGAGCTTGGCGAGCCGGGTATCCATATGATTCACCAACCTACCTCCACTCCGAACGCCCCGCTACGGATAGCCGGGTTCATTCAGATTCTACAGCGACGAATAAGTCGTCCTGCTTCGCTTATAAAGCGAAAGTATATTAGGAAAAGCATACCAAATCTTGGCCCTTCCTGTACAGTCTTGGGTCAAAAGAATTGTGTACAGTCCCCTACCTATCGTGTGCAAATAAAGATGACGATAGTCAAACTCACCGTTATAAGCTCGCAGTGCCGCCGGTATGCCAAACAGCCGGCAGCCTGGTAAGAACCAGGCTCCGGCTTAGGCAAGGAAATTCCGTGTTGAAGTCTATTGCTGTATGGGATCAGCCCGTATTCCGAAGTCCGGCTGCAATGCCGTTGATCGTAAGCAGCACCTCGCGGAGCAGCAGAGGATCGTCCTCGCCGCCGCCATCTCGCGAAGCACGGAGCTCCGACAACAGATCGACCTGCATATAGGACAGCGGGTCCACGTACGGATTGCGCAGACGGATCGATTCTTGAATAACCGGTACATTGTCGAGAATTTCCTGCTGCCCGGTGATTTGCAGAATAAGCTCCGACGTTTTGCGGTACTCATCCTCGATCAACTGGTAGATCCGGTTCGCGATTTTCTGATCTTTAATCATGCTGCCGTATTCCTTGGCGATCAGCAGATCGGCCTTAGCCAGCGCCATTTGCAGATTGTCGATCAGTCCCTGGAAGAAGGACCAGTTGTTGTACATGTCCTTCATAACCGCCAGATGCTCCGGATTATCCTGGTAGTAGCTTCCCAAACCCGTGCCTGCGGCATACCAGGCTGGAAGCAGATACCTGCACTGCGTCCAGGCGAATACCCACGGGATAGCCCGAAGGTCCTCGAACCGGTCGCTGTTTTTCCGTTTCGACGGACGAGAGCCGATATTCAGCTCGCCGATCTCCGGCAGCGGCGTCGATTCTTTGAAGAATGTCATAAAGTCTTCATCGCGGAAGATCAGATCCTGATACTTCTGCTGCGCTCTCTCCGAGATGCCGCGCATAATCGCCTCATATTGCGCCTCGGACGCATCCACCTTCGGGTTACGGGCACATAGCGCGCTCGTAATAAGCGCCGATGTAGCCTGCTCCAGACTGCGGTAAGCAATTCCTTTGATCGAATATCGCGAGGAGAGCACCTCTCCCTGCTCGGTGATCTTGATTCCGCCGCCGACCGTATCGGCCGGTTGAGCCAGAATGCTGCGGTTCAGCGGCATACCTCCACGGCCCAGCGCGCCGCCACGCCCGTGGAAAAACTTCAGCTTGACATCATATTTCTTCGCGGCATCCGTGATGCTGCGGAGGGCCATGCGAAGCTCCCAGTTCGCGGTAATGACGCCGCCGTCCTTGTTGCTGTCCGAGTACCCGAGCATGATCTCCTGCAGATTATTCGTGCTGTCCAGGCTCCGGCGATACGCAGGAATCTGGTAGAGCGTCGACATAATCTCCGGTGCCGCATGAAGGTCATCGATCGTCTCGAACAACGGTACGGACTGGAGCGTGCAGGTCACCGAACCGTCCGCTGCCTGCAGGTAGAGTCCCGCTTCCTTCGCGAATACCAGAACTTCCAGCAGATCGCTGGCTCCCTGAGTCATACTGATCAGGTAGCTGGAGATACAGCTGCGGCCGAACTCCTGCTGCGCCTTCTGGACCACCCGGTATACATTCAAGCACTCGTGCGTCGACTCGCTGTAGGAAGTATAAGGCGATGTGATCGGACGCGGGTCATTAAGCAGCGAGGTAAGCAGCTCAATCTTCTCCTGCTCCTTGAGCGCCGCATAGTTTGCCGTGATGCTCATGCCGGCCAATACTTCGGTCATCGCCGCTTCATGCTCCTTGCTGTGCTGACGCACATCCAGGGAAGCCAGATGGAAGCCGAACAATTCCACCTGCCGGATCAGCTTCTGCACATAGGCATCGGCGATATAGTCGGCGAAGTGATTGCGCAGGCTGCGCTCGATAATTTGCAGATCCGACTTGAATTGCTCCGGAGCCGTATATTTCTTAGTATCAGGCACAGAAGGGCAGCCCGTATGCCGGATTTTCTCCAACATAAAACGAACCTTAATCCGGTAAGGCTCCTTCTCATTGCGCAAGCCTTCTTCCAGATTCAGCTCTATGTTCGCCCGGTCCTGTTCGATCGAGTCCAGCAGTTCCCCCGTCACTTCGACAATATTCTTGCTGAAGCTCATATGGCCTATCAGCGCCTGCAGCTCTTCTTCGTACTTGGCAAGCGCCAGCTTGCGGTGCAGCGTCAGAGTCTCCCAGGTAATGTCCGAGGTGACCGAAGGATTGCCATCCCGATCGCCGCCGATCCATGAACCGAACTTCAGGAAGGTCGGTACATGCCACGATTCTTCCGGATAGTACTTCAGCAGACAGCGCTCGAGCTCCTGATACACTTGCGGCAGTACGTCGAACAGCGTCTCATCAAAGTAGTACAATCCATTGTTGACTTCATCGATAACCGTCGGCTTCCGGTCTCTCAGCTCATCCGTCTGCCAGAGGGTAATGACTTCGCCCAGCAGCTTCTCCCTCAGCTGTTCCCGCTCCCGGAACGTCAGATTAGGGTTGTCCAGTTCAGCCACATCCCGCGAGATGCGCTGGTGAATATCAAGCACCGCACGACGGGTAGCTTCAGTCGGATGCGCGGTCATGACAAGCTCCAGCGAGATGCCGGATATAATTTCCTGTACTTCGCCGGACGAAATATTCAAGCTCTTCAATTCGCGAATGACATCCTCGATCGATCCGGGCTGGACATTTTCGCCTGCCGAACGCTCGTAATCGCGCTTGCGGCGGATACGATGATTTTGCTCCGCTATATTAATGAGTTGGAAATAAATAGCGAAGGCCCGAACTACCTGGTGGCGGATCTCCGGCGCGAGTCCTCCTACCGTTTCCTTCAGCTCCTCATACATCTCGGGCGTATATTGGGCACGCAGCGTCTTACTCATCTCTCTGATTTTCTCTACGATGGTAAACAGCGAGTTGCCGCCTTGATGAATAAGAACTTCGCCCAGTATATGTCCCAGAAACCGGACATCCCGGCGCAGCAAATTGTTAGACGCGCTTTTGTTACTTGTTGTACTTAAGTCCGTCATGGTTCTCCTCCATCCATCTACATGCAAGGTCATAGCCTCTATTTTACCACATCCCCCGTCAGCGATGTACCCTATTTGTATACTTCCGCGAAAAAAACATCTTATTCCATACTCCCGCACTCCGGAATGTTTGGGAGCAAACGTGAGCGGTTAATACATCGAAAAGCGGCGTTTTAGCTAAGTGGTTCTTAGTCTTGGTGCATGCCAGCCGCTGTTTCATCGAACACTAGGAAGCGAGGGCCATACCAAGGACCATAATGAGGGAGGAAGCAATATGGGACAGCGGAAGGATCAAGTCGAGCCGGTCTGGGAGCAGCGGCTGAACGGCAAGGTAGCTTTCATTACGGGCGGGGGCTCCGGGATCGGACGGGCAACCGCTCTCTTGATGGCCAGACATGGCGCCAAAGTAGGATTTGTCGGTCGTACGATGGAGGAACTGGAGGAGGTCCAGAAGGAAATCGAAAGCAATGGAGGACAAGCCTTGGCGGTTGTCGCCGATATCTCGGCGCCTGAAGAGATCGAAGCGGCGATCGCCCAAACCGCCAAGAAGTGGGGCAGGCTGGACATCGTGTTCGCCAATGCCGGCATCAACGGCGTGCTGGCGCCGATCGAGGATATGCAGGTCAGCGATTGGGAGCAGGTGATGAGCATCAACCTGAAGGGGACCTTCCTGACGGTCAAATACGCGATTCCCTTCCTCAAGGAGCATGGCGGCAGCGTGATCATCACTAGCTCCATTAACGGGAACCGGGTATTTTCCAATTTCGGCTTTAGCGCCTACAGCACAACCAAAGCCGGACAGGTCGCTTTTATGAAAATGGCTGCGCTGGAGCTTGCCCAATTCAAGATTCGAGTCAATGCCATCTGTCCCGGGGCGATCCAGACTAACATCGACGAGAATACCAAGAAAACGCCCGAGCTGGAAGAAATCCGTATCCCTATCGAATACCCCGAGGGCAGCCAGCCGCTCGAGGAAGGACCCGGATCAGCGATGCAGGTTGCTCAGTTGGCGCTGTTCCTCGGCTCCGAGGAATCGTCTCATATTACAGGCACGGACATCTATATCGATGGCGCCGAATCCTTGATTCGCGGCTAATTTATAAGCTCTCTCTGTCCACCGGACGGAGGGAGTCTTTTTTGTTTTGGATAGTTTTACAAAAAAAACATATAAGTAAGACTCCTTGTTTACATTCCTTTCTTACAATGAACAGGATGGCCTACCTAAGAAAAGGGAGTGAATCCTGTTTTGAAGAAGAAAGCGAAAACGATCTTATCTTTACTTCTAGCTGGCGAGCTAATCGCGGGCTCGATCCTAACAGCCGTACCCGCATGGGCCGCCCCAGCTCCGCTCGCGGGAACGCCTTACACCCCAGCGGGCAGCTACGATGTGACGGTGCCCCATGTTTTCATTAATCAGATCTACGGAGGAGGACTATCTACCGCAACCGATGCCCCTGTCTCCCACGGGTTCATTGAACTGTACAATCCTACGGATCAAGACATCCCGCTCGACCAATGGTCGCTTCATTATGCTTATAACGACAAGAAAATTACGGCCAACCCCGACGGCACAACCAGTCCCTGGCAGCAGTTGAACCTCAATGGGACGATCAAGGCCCATTCTTCTTACCTGATTACAGGCAAGCCGACAGGCGCTACAGCGGCTAACCAGAAGCTCGATCTGACCGCCAAAAGCGATCTGACGCTGGACGCCTTTATTTACAATAAGGCCATGAAGGTCGCGCTAATGAGCAATCAATCCCCTCTTGCGATGGCTCAGCCCTTCTCTGTAGGCTCCAAGCCTGAAGGCTATGTCGATCTCGTAGGTGCAGCCGACAATGATTCGGAGAGCGCGATCGACGGCTTCGAGACCGCTTTCCCTACCGGCAGTACGGAGGGCAAGTCCAAGAAAAAAGGAATCGTACGCAAGGCACGGACGGATACGGACAATAACCAGGCCGATTTCCAGCAAATCGACTATAGCAGCGCCGATGCGGCAACTCTACTCAATCAGGGCCCTCGTGGCAGCATCGACGGCGCCTGGCCAACCTCTGCGGTCGGCATTTCAACAGACAAGCTGTCCGAAGCTTATGTCGGCTCGTCTTATTCGGTGACGGCGGCCGCCTACGGAGGCAAGCCTCCTTACAGCTTCAGCGCAGATGGCCTCCCTGCCGGACTTTCCGTCGACTCGCAGACCGGCGTCATTCAGGGCGTGCCCGCTGCACACGCGGAAGGAACCGCCACTGTGACGCTCACCGTGTACGACAGCGCGGAGCCCAGGGCCAAAGCAAACCGCCTGCTGAGCCTTACGGTGAAGCCTGCCAAACAAGTGCTGACGCCGGACAGCCTCGCTATCCGAAAAATAGGCCAATATCAGGTCGGCGTCTCGAATAAGGACGGCGGAGTAGCGGAGATTGTGAGATACAACAAAGATAATCGCAAGATGTACATCGTTAGCGGGTCAAGCAATCCGCCGAGTCTGGATATTGTTCCTCTGACCGGAAGCGGAACACTGAGCAAGGAGAAATCGGTTCTTGTGAAAGAGCTGGCGGAGCAGGATGGCTTCGTCTTTGGCGATCTGACCAGCGTCGATGTGAATACGCCCACCAAGCGGATCGCGGTCTCTGTCCAGCATGCCGATCCGATGAGCAAGGGCAAAATTTTGCTGCTCGATTATGACGGCAATCTGGTAAAGTCCTACGATGCGGGCATACAGCCCGATATGGTTAAATTTACGTCCGACGGCAAATACGTCCTGACCGCGGACGAAGCGGAACCCCGCTCCGGTAAGAACGACCCGGAGGGCAGCGTCACGATTGCCGACACGACGACAGATAGCGTAGTGCACGTGAAATTCGATGACCCCGCTGTCATAGACGATCTTGTCCATATTCGGGGCGCCGCGGACCCTGTCAGCGGCATCATCGGCGGCCCCGGACCAAAAACCGATGCCGTTCGAGACCTCGAACCGGAATACATCGCTTTCTCAGCAGACGAGAGCAAAGCCTATGTTTCGCTGCAAGAAAATAACGCCATCGCCATAGTGGACATCGCCGGTCAGAAAGTAGAGGCGGTCAAGGGGCTTGGCTTCAAAGACTTCCGCGACCCGCGCAACGCCCTCGACCTGGTGAAGGACGGCGAGATCAAGCTGGAGAATGTTCCATTCTACGGCATGTATATGCCTGACGGCATCGCCACCCACTCGATCGGAGGAAAGACGTACCTGTTCACCGCCAATGAAGGCGACGCTACGGAGTGGCCGAAGCTCACCAATGCCACGAAGCTGGGCAAGCTGAAGCCGAGCCTGAACCCTGAGTCCGAAGCCGCCCGCTTCCTGCAGGGACAAACCAAGTACGACGATGTCGAAGTCGTAAGCGATATGAGCAAGGATGGCGTCTATCTGTACGGCGGACGCTCCTTCTCGATCTGGCAGGCCGATACGATGGAGCAGGTCTATGACAGCGGCAGCGATTTCGAACGCATTACCGGTGAACGGCTGCCGGATTATTTCAATGCCAGCAACAGCAAGACGGAGAAGGATGACCGCAGCACGAAAAAAGGACCGGAACCCGAATATGTAGCCGTTGGGGAAGTCGGCAGCCGGGTTCTCGCTTTCACCGGACTTGAGCGTATCGGGGGCGTTATGACCTATGACGTTACGGATCCGGCTCAGCCTGCTTTCGTCAATTATTTCAACACCCGAGATTTCGCAGCTGGAATCAACACGGATACAGGCCCGGAAGGTTTGGAATTCATCCCGACGGCCGATAGCCCGACAGGCTTGCCGCTCCTTCTGGTAGCCAATGAGGTCGGCGGCACGATATCTGTTATGGAGCTCCAAGTTCCTCGGGTCACGCTTGACCGGACTTCGCTGGCGCTTAAGGCGGGAGAAGCTGCGACGAAGCTTACGGCTACGGTCACCGATACGGCGTCGGCAGCCTCGGACTTGATCTGGACTTCATCCAATCCGGCTATTGCCCAAGTCGATGAAGCCGGCAGCGTGACGCCTCTGTCCGGAGGAACAGCCGTCATCACCGTGCGCACCTCCGATGGTTACGGGCAGGCGGAAGCCGTCGTGACCGTGTCCGGCCCCTGGAAGCTAACGGTTATGCATACGAATGATACCCACGCTCATCTGGAAGATGTAGCCCGCCGGGCGACTGTCATTAACCAGATTCGTGAAGAGGGCGGTCGCAGCCTGCTGTTGGATGCGGGCGACGTATTTTCCGGCGATCTGTACTTTACGAAGTGGATGGGACAGGCCGATCTGGAGTTTATGAATTACTTGGGCTATGACGCGATGACTTTCGGCAATCATGAATTCGATCAGGGCACTCAGACGCTGGCAAGCTTTATCAGCAAGGCCAAATTCCCGCTGCTGAGCTCGAACATCGACTTCAGCGCGGACAGCCACATCAGCCCGCTGCTGCGGATGCCTAAGGTGATCGATACGCTTCAGCCCAAGTCCACGGCCAATGCCGGTGTTTATCCCTATGTCGTGATGGACGTGAACGGGCAAAAGGTCGCCGTATTCGGTCTCACCACCGAGGATACCAAGGAAACCTCCAGCCCAGGCAAGGATGTTCAGTTCAGCTCCGCCAACGCCGCAGCGGCCAAAACCGTCGAAACCATTCAGGCCGAAGGGATTCAGGTCATTATCGCGTTATCCCATCTTGGCTATAACCGTGACCGGGAGCTGGCTGAAGCCGTACCGGGCATCGACGTGATCGTCGGCGGACATACCCATACCAAGCTGGACGCCCCTGTCGTCCTAACAGGCAGCGCATCGGAGCCTACGGTTATCGTTCAAGCCAACGAGTGGGGCAAGTTCCTCGGACGCCTGGATGTGACGTTCGACGATCATGGCGTAGTTCTGACCGGTCAGGACCAGCTTCATGGTCAGCTTATTACGATTAATGCTAACGTTCCCGAAGAGCCTGTCGCCAAGAAGATGCTGCAGCCTTACAAAGACGAGCTCGAGCTGTTGAAGCAGCAGAAGATCGGGCAAACGGACGTCCTTCTGGACGGCAAGCGCGAGAACGTGCGCTCCAAAGAAACGAATCTGGGTAATTTTATCGCCGACGCCATGCTATCCAAAGGCAAAGCACTGAAAAATGCGGATGTCGCCCTGATGAACGGCGGAGGGATCCGCGACTCGATCCAGCAGGGAGCTATCACGATGGGAGCCCTGCGGACGGTAATGCCTTTCGGCAATACGCTGTATATCCTGGATGTAACCGGCCAGCAGCTTAAGGATGGCCTTGAGAATGGCGTCAGCGGCGCCAAATTAAGCGATCTGCCGGGTAAATTCCCTCAAGTGGCCGGGATGACCTTTAAGTGGGATCCCGCTCAGGAGGCCGGCAGCAAAGTATACGACGTGCGCATCAAAACCGGCGACAGCTACGTTCCGCTTCGTCTTGATGCCACCTACCGGGTCGCTACGAACAGCTTTGTCGCCAATGGCGGAGATGGCTATGCTTCCTTCGCCAAAGCTATCGAGCAAGGACACTATCATGAGGATCTGGGCTATCCGGATTATGACAATTTTATCGATTATCTGAACTCGCTAGGCGGCGTCATTGCTCCTGCCCTAGAAGGACGGATCGTCGAGCAAAGCAAGCCGTCCGCAGAAACAGGGTCTGGCTCGGACTCGGATTCTGACTCGGATTCGAATACAGGCTCCGGTACCGGCAGCTCGACCGGCGGCGGTTCCACTGTCAAGGAAGAGACTCCTGGGTCAAGTCCGGCGGCCGGAAGTGCGGTAAAAACCGTGGATCTGCCCGCCTCAGCCCTCCAAGTGGAAGAAAGCCGGAACGCTGCGGGCCTCGCGACCCAAACGGTATCCGTGACCTCCGAGGAGCTTAAGAAGGCATTGACGCAAGCCCTGTCCGGTATTAAAAGCGGGCAGCATGCTCAGGTTCAAATCCGTATCCCAGCCTACAGCGGGGCTTCCGTCATCTCCCTGCCTGCTGAAGCCTTAGCAGCGGCTGGCAGCCAGGCGGCCCAGGCTTTGATTTCCATTCAAACGGATGCAGCCGGGTACCGGCTACCCTTGCATCTCCTGAAGCTGGAGCAACCAAACGGCTCGGACTCGTTAGGCCAAACAACGGTTCGGGTATCGATCGCGCCCGTAACCGGCTCATTGCTGCAAGAACTGGAGCAGGCAGCACGCCGTCACGATGGGGCAGGATTGGTAGGTCGATCCGCAACCGAATTCGACCTAGACATCATCGTGAACGGACAAGCAAAGAAACTGAATGATTTCGGCAAAACCTACGTAACACGCACTATTCAAGTACCTGCCGCCAGCAGCTTATCGTCGGCGACAGGTGTAAGGTACGACCCCAACTCAGGCGAGTTTCAGTTCGTACCGGGATCGGCCAGCACCTCTAACGGCCAAACAACCTTTGAACTGAAGCGCCCCGGCAACAGCATCTACGCCATATTGACCAGCAAGAAATCGTTCGCCGATCTGAGCGGCCACTGGTCCCGGAACGATGTTGAAGCCATGGCGTCCAAGCTGATCGTCAAGGGCGTTAGCGACAACGACTATGCACCTGACCAATCGGTCACTCGGGCCGAATTCACCGCCTTGGTCGTACGCAGCCTCGGCCTTACAGCGGAAGGCGATGCTTCCTCCTTCAAGGATGTCGCTTCAGCTTCCTGGTATGCAGGATCTGTCGGAGCTGCGGTCAGGCTTGGCCTCGTCGAAGGGCAAGATACGGCTGTATTTGCCCCGGACGCCAAGATCACCCGGGCTGAGATGGCCGTGTTAATTACGCGGGCCATGCAGTTCGCGGGCGACAGCTCAACATCCAAAGCCCCAGAGGCTCTGGCTGCCTTTAAGGACGCCGCAACGATTCCAGAGTGGGCAGCGGCAGCAGCCTCCCGCCTCGCTGACAAGGGGATCATGGAAGGCGACTCCGCCGCGATGTTCTCACCTGAAAAGCCGGCTACTCGTGCAGAGGCAGCAGTCATTCTGCTGCGTACGTTGAAGAAGCTTGGTTTTGCCAGCTGACCGCTGTATTACTTAAAAAAGGAAGCCGGGTCCCCATGAGGGATACGGCTTCTTTTGGCTTGAGCAAATAAAAAACCTTGAATCATCAAGGTTGGGTCCTTTAAAGTTATGGAGCGGGTGATGGGAGTGGGAGGAGAACTATGGGATTAATACAAAGTGAAGTTGGTAAAGTGGTCTTTTTTAGTCGGGACAACGTCAATTATGTTATCTTCCTGTTACAGCTTTCATGTTTTTGATTTTTCTTTTTTAGGAATGGAAAAAGGCTCGGAAGATGGTTATGTTAGATTGTGGGCCCACGTTAGTCTTCTATTGGGGGGGAAACGTATCTATTTTACCAATAGCTTTTCGGTATAAAAATAGTAAGTTAAAGATAATACCAGCCATAGCTATACTACTATGTGGACTAGCCATAACCCTCATACAGGCACCGCCTCTATTTTGGTGGACACTTACGGGGCTCGGTAGACCTACATATCTGCTAATTTCCTTGCTTCATTTTGTCGTATTAGTGATGTCCATTGGACTTCTAATTGTTATTATTGAGGTTGTCGATTCACTGTGAGTAACTGAGTTGAAACGTTCTGCTTTCGTTAACGGACCTCAGCGTCTCTATTTGCAGCATTTTCGCGATATTGAAAATCTAACGGACTCAGATGACGCTATTTGGTGCATTTCTGCCCATTCTATGCGGTTTTGACGTAAGTAAGGTCGTCTGTGTCCGTTACAATTTGAACAGGCCCCCTTTTTGTGAAATAGCGACTGTGGTGTCCGTTACGATCAGCCTTTACTTAACTGCGCTGCCGTCCACAATGAATCGACAGCCTCATTATTGACACCTTGAGACGTAACCCCTATTAGCCGCGTGCAGAGGCAGCAACATTCTGCTGCGTACGTTGAAGAAGCTTGGTCTCGCCAGTTGACCGCTATATTACTTAAAAAGGAGCCGGGTCCCTATGAGAGGGATTCGGCTTCCTTTTGGCTTGAACAAATAAAAAAACCTTGAATCATCAAGGTTTGGTCATTTAAAATTATGGAGCGGGTGATGGGAATCGAACCCACGCTATTAGCTTGGAAGGCTAAAGTTCTACCATTGAACTACACCCGCATATGATGGTCGGGACGACACGATTTGAACATGCGACCCCCTGGTCCCAAACCAGGTGCTCTACCAAGCTGAGCTACGTCCCGACAATTAACATATAAGCTGTAATGGCGTGCCCTGAGAGATACGGCCTTCGGCCGACTGCGACGTCATCCTAACGAAGCGTAGCTCCGACGAACTCTTTCGCTCGAATCTTGATCTCAGTTCACTTGGTTATTCGATGAGGCTGTAATGGCGTGCCCTGAGAGATTCGAACTCCCGACCTTTTGATTCGTAGTCAAACGCTCTATCCAGCTGAGCTAAGGGCACATCATAAAATGGAGCGGAAGACGGGAATCGAACCCGCGACCCTCGCCTTGGCAAGGCGATGCTCTACCGCTGAGCCACTTCCGCATGTTATAATCTCACTTCATGTCCAATTCGTTTTAGCGACAAGATTCATAATATCATTTCCTAGATCGAAATGCAAGTCCTTATTGAAATTATTTTTTCACTGAATGCTTATTGTCTTGCAGGGGAAAAAGCTAGCCCAGCGATGCTCACCAAGACTAGCCGTGAGGTAGAAGCGGCCTTTATTTCACCAAAATGGGCTGAAGCGCCCCTCGACGCTCCTCTTCCACCCTGCGTTCCCAAGACTCCTCCCCCTGCAATAGATGAAACAGCCTGTCACGAAGCTGAACGAAATCCAGGCTGGTTCGGGTCCGCGGACGAGGCATCGGCACAGGAACGATCTCTTTGATGCGGCCGGGGCCAGGAGTCATCACGATAATCCGATCCGCCAGATATATCGCTTCTTCCACATCATGCGTGACCAGTATAAACGTAATCTTCTCCTTGGACCACAGGCGCACCATTTCTTCCTGAAGCTTCTGCCTAAGAATAGCATCCAGCGCGGCAAACGGTTCATCCAAAAGCAGCAGCTGCGGTCTTAAGCACAACGCCCTTGCAATCGCCACACGCTGGCTCATTCCGCCTGACAATTCCTTTGGGTATAGATGCACCACCTGCTCCAAGCCGAGGAGCCGCAAATAATGCTCTACGATCTCATTTTGCTGCCGCTTATTCATCCTTTTCATTTCGAGTCCGAACCTGATATTTTCCCCGACCTTTAGCCAGGGGAAAAGCGCATAATCTTGAAAAATAAATCCCCGCTCGGTCGAAGGAGCCTCCACGGCCCGGCCATCGACTAGAATACGACCCTGAGCCGTAGTCTCGATGCCGGCGATCAGCTTAAGCAGCGTGCTTTTGCCGCAGCCGGACGGCCCAAGAAGGCAGACAAACTCCGCCTTCTCTACCGATAAGGATACGTCCTGCAGCGCTTTTACGACGCGTCCGGCACCTGAGTCGTAATGCTTGATGACATTTCGAATCTCTACATGCAATGGCTATCACTCCCTGGGCAGACTTTTCGCTTCCGGGTCCGCCATGACTAGACTATCTCCATTTAATCATAAGCCTCTCTAGGGTTCGGACGGCGGCTGACGAGGCAAATCCTAGAGCGCCGATGGTGAACATACCGATGATCGACTGCCTATAATCAAGCAAATGGTACGCTTGCCAAGTTGTATATCCGATACCCGTCTGACCGGACATCATCTCGCCTGTAACGACTGCCATCCACGAAGCCCCTATTCCTACCGACAGCCCGGTGAAAATCTCCGGAGACATGGCCGGCAGATACACACGCCATATCGCCCGGATCGGACCGCAGCCGAGGCAGCGCGCGGCCTGTAGGAGCGTGACAGAGACACGGCCCGCAGCATCCTTCGTGCTGATCAGTATGGGGAAGAACGCCCCGATAAACGTGATGAATAGAATACTGCTCTCGATCGTCGGGAAGAGCAGCATCGCTACCGGAAGAAAGGCTATAAGCGGAATCGGGCGGAACAGCTCGAGACTTGGAAATAAAGCATCCCTAACCAGCTTGCGGTGTCCGATCCACAAACCGAGAGGTACAGCCGTTATAAAGCCTAAAATAATCCCGCCCAGTACCCGCGCCGTACTGACGGCTATATCCTTGAAATAATGAAGCTGCTGGAGATACGACAGCCATGTCACGATAATATCGGACGGACCGGGCAAATTGCCGAATTGAAGGGGCCAGCGCAGGTTGGCCCTAACCGTCCATTCCCATATCAGCAGCATGACAAAGATCGAGATCATCCGAATCGGATACGAGACGAACGGTTTTAGGCGATTCATGCTTAATATACCTTTCCTTTGATCCAATCTCCTTGCAGCTCCGCATCGGTCAAGTACGTTCTGCCGTTCATCTGCACCGCCGACCGCAAGTAACGATCATCGACGAATGACTTCAGATCAAGCTTTTTCTGCAGCTTGCCGATACTCGTCAAGAAATCGATGCTTCCATTCAGCGTCGCCACATCCTTCTGGTAGATGGCGGCGTCAAAGCGGATATTCTGCACCATCTTGGCGCATACCTCCGCGGGAAACTTGCTTTCCTCTTGGAAAATTTTCGCCGTTTCCTCTGGATGCGAGATGGCGTACTCATGCGCTTCGCTCAACGCCCGCAGAAATGCTTTCACATAATCGGGTTCGGACTCGGCCCAGTCCCGATTGGCCACGACCCCGGCTAAATAGTCAATTTGGGTGTCTTCGCCGAACTGCAGCACCTTGCCCACATCCTTGACCTGCATCAATGTGGGATACGGCTCCCAGGTCGAATGGGCGGCTACTTTATTCTGCTCGATGCTCTGCATCCCTACCGTGACCGATTGGTCAACGATGGTCACTTGATCCACCAAGTCGACCTTACGAAGCGATTCGAGCAGCATGCGATGGGCGCTGCTTCCGATTGGAGTCGATACCGTTTTCCCCTTTAGATCCACGATGCTCTTGATACCGCTGTCCTTGGGCACTAATAAAGCTTGGTTTCGCCCTTGGGCTCCTTTGCCATCGAAGGCCAGAAAGACGGAGCGGTAGTTGGCTTGAGTAATTCCCAGCACGCCGTTTAGCAGCGAGGGCATATCCCCGAGAAAGGAGATTTGAATTTTTCCGCCAGCCATGTTGTTGTTAAGCACAGAGCCGGCCGGAGCATCGAACCATTCGACCTTAATCTGACGGTTCGGATCCTGCTGCACCAAATACTTTTCAAATAGCTTCTGATTCTTGATGATGAGTGCACCCCAGGTCTGGGCTGTAGGCGACTGATAGCCGACCGTTATCGTGACGGCCTCCTGGGCCGAAGCCGGCTTATCGCCGCTGGCTCTCTCCGAGCTTCCTGCGGGCTGAGTTCCGCACGCTTGAAGGAGCGAGATACTGAGTAATAGAGCGATCCAGGCTGCAAAAGATCGCGAACGGGAACGTTTTTTCATAAGATCGACCTTCCGTCTTCAAAGAAATCAAATCCGTTTACCTGACCAAATAAGGAATATTGACCCTCACCGCATCAACCGGACAATCCGTTTGGCAGGGCGTGCAGTACCAGCATTCATCATATTTCATATAAGCTTTGCCGTCCTTATCTAGTGCCAGAATCCCCATCGGGCATACCTGGACGCAGATATTGCATCCGATGCACTTGTCGCGGTCGATGACCACGCTTGCTTCCACACGTTGTTGCACAAAATTCGCCGACCTGTTAGTCAATGTCTATCGCTCCTCGTCTTAGTGGGATGAGATTGGTTCTTCCGCCAGGGCCGCATCCGGCTCCAAGATATAGGGTGGTAGCTCCTTCGTATACAACTCGCATTGTCCATCGCTCCCCTTGCGGACAATGACTCGCTTCAGCCAGTTCTCATCGTCCCGTTCCGGATAATCGAGGAAGAAATGATAGAACCCCCAGCGGCTTTCTTTGCGAAACAGAGAGGCTCTGGCCATCATCTCCGCGCAGTCTACGATGCTGTGTACCTCCAGCGCGCGGCCGATTTCGTGGGGGTCGCGTGCCCCGAGCAATTGCATGTCAACCTTGCGGAAATGCTCTATTTTCTCTAGCGCCATATCCATCTTCGTAATGGTCTTGGGCGGCATCAGGTACTGAGTGACGATACGGCGAATTTTATATTCAACCTGCTGATGCGGTACGCCTTCCGGATTCGACGCAATCCGGCTGATCCGCTCCTTCTCCGCTTCGATTTGTGCCGGATCGGGCTCAATATGGCTTTGCCTTGCAGCATAATGCGAGGCATTCGTCCCGGCAATCTTCCCGAAGGTCAGCGCCCCTAGCAAATACTGATGGGGAACGCTCGCCATATCTCCAGCTGCGTACAAGCCCTCCATAGACGTCTCCGCTTCATGATTGACCAACACCCCGGAAGCACTGTGACCGCTGCACAAACCAAGCTCCGAGAAGTTCAGTTCGACCATATCCGTGCGATAATCTTTCCCGCGGCCCGCATGGAAGCGGTCGCGACTCGGCCGCTCGTTGTTGTGCAGGATGTCTTCGATCTTCGAAATCGTGCTGTCATCCAAATGAGATAATTTCAAGAATAAAGGCCATTCCCCTTTGTTCGCCATCTTCCACATGTTCATAATCAGTTCGCCGCTCCAGTAATCGCAGCCCGTTACACGCTCCCCCTTGGAGTTGGCTGTATACCCTCCGAAAGGTCCGGCCACATAGGCACAGGCAGGTCCGTTATAGTCTTTCATCGTCGGGTTGATCTGATAGCATTCGATACCGGTCAGCTCTGCTCCGGCGTGATAGGCCATCGCGTACCCTTCACCGGAGTTGGTAGGATTCTCATACGTGCTGTACAAATACCCGGAATCGGTCAATCCCATACGCCCGGCAGCCCCTGCCGTCATCACCACCGCCTTGGCTTGAACGATCACGAGCTCGCCCGTCTCTACATCATAGCCGAGTGCGCCGGTTACCCGATTGCCTTGGGTAAGCAGTCTTGTCGCCATGACCCTGTTCACAATTTTACAACGCATCTGCTTCACTTTTTTGGCCAGTATGAGCTTCAGATCGCTCGCCTTCGGCATGGGAAGCACATAACGGCCCTTTCGGTGCACCCGGTACACCTCGTAATTGCCTTCTTCATCCTTTTCGAAATCGACGCCCCATGAATCGAGCTCCTTCACGATCTCGTGACATTCCGAAGCTTGCCGGAAAACCGCCAGCTGATCGATAATACCGTCGTTGGAAGCGGTGATTTCAAGCGTATATTCCTCTGGAGTCGCTTTGCCGGGAATGACGGCATTGTTTAATCCGTCCATGCCCATGCTGATCGCTCCGCTTCTTCGGATATCCGCCTTATCGAGCACCAATACGTTCAAATCGGGATTCGCCGCCTTGGCCTTGATCGCCGCCATCGTGCCTGCGGTTCCGCCCCCGATAATCAATACATCCGTGGAATATTGTCTGTTTTGCATAAGGTTCTAAAACCTCCCTATTAAAAAATAAAAGACACAGTACCCCTCAGGGTAAGCTGTGTCTCTGGTGGACCAGTCGACTACATTATTCCGATTATGATACTGTGCTTTTAATTTAGTTGAATCTTATCACTCTCTTTTCGAAAGTGTCAACGCTTCTAGCACATATGCGGACTAATGAGGAACAATGAGGAGTATATCCACTTTATTCCATTACAAGAGGGGAATTAGTCACATTCTAGTTGCCTGAATAAAGAGAACTATATTACAATACAAATACATATTATTTCTATAAGTTATATCGGATAAAGAAACGAAAGGAGTTAGGATCGTGTCCGACAATCGGTTTCGCTTGATTACGCTGCAGGAAGCGATGAATGTATTCGGCATAAGTCGCGCCACGATCGACCGCTGGCGGCAAACCAAGCAGCTTCCTTTCATTAAGATCGGCAAGGAAGTATTTATAAATTCCGACGATCTGCACCAATGGATTCGCAGCTATACTTACGAGCAAGGACGTCCTGCTGATCGACATAACCAAGGTCCTTTGAAAATCTCCATCGGCTACCAGAGCGGGACCGCCCATATGTGGAGTTCCCTGTTGATCAAAGAGACCGGTTTTTTCGAAGAGGAGCTGAAAACCTTTTTTCCGCGCCGACGTTTCGAAATTGACTGGTATAACGGCTCCAATGGACTCGAGCTGCTGGAGGGACTGATTATGGGACGTATCCATATCGCTTCGCTTGGCGACTATCCCATTAGAATGGCTCAAACCTTGAGCGAGCTGCTCCCGTCCTTTCAAGCCGTATTCCTGGCTTTTGACGGCAAGACGCCGAACGGGAAAGGAATTTCGATTGTCGTTCCTCCCAACAGCTCGATTCGCAACCTTGAGGATTTAACCTGCACCCCGATATCGACCGTGCCTCATTCCAGCGCAAGCTCTCGTCTTGAACAATTGTTCGCTTCGATACGCGGCTCAGGAGAGCCCCGAATTATTGCCAGCCCCATGGGGGAAAGCATGACCGGGATTTCCAAATCTAAGGTTGGCGCAAGCGTCATGTGGGAGCCTTATCCCAGTCTGCTGCAAGATTCGGGCGCGGGAAGGATATTATTCGAGGAAGGCATAGGCGAGGATTATTTAACCGGTATTATCTCCCATGCACAATGGGCGGGGAATAATGCTTCCATCGTTATCGCCTACTTGAAGGCCCATCTTCGGGCGCATCATATGATTCGCACACAGTTTGACAAGGTCGTCAAGCTCATCCATCTTTCTACCGGTTATCCGGGGCATATTGCCCGAAAAGTACTACAGCGCGTTCGATGGGATGCGGCCATTTACGAACGCGACTTGCAAACACTGGACAGACTCCACCGACAACGGAATGGAGCTGCTCCGGGCTCAGTGACGATCCCGGTCCAGACGCATTTCCTACAGTCGGCCTTGGAACATCTTCGGCTGCCCTCCATTCCCGATGAGCCCATTCCGGGAGAATGGGCTGTAGAACAGAGGTACTAGCTTAGAGAAGAAGCACATAAGGTAAAATGGGCAAGTATTAAAAGAAAAAGACCTTTAGATCGTAATGATCTAAAGGTCTTTTTCTTAAGTGATGCGCGTAGAGGGACTTGAACCCCCACGGTCTCCCGCCAGATCCTAAGTCTGGTGCGTCTGCCAATTCCGCCATACGCGCATAAACGTGAGCCATGTAGGACTCGAACCTACGACACCCTGATTAAAAGTCAGGTGCTCTACCAACTGAGCTAATGGCTCAAAACATGGCTGGGGATCTAGGATTCGAACCTAGGGGTGACGGAGTCAAAGTCCGTTGCCTTACCGCTTGGCTAATCCCCAATACTTACTGGTGCCGCCGAGAGGACTTGAACCCCCAACCTACTGATTACAAGTCAGTTGCTCTACCAGTTGAGCTACAGCGGCATATGCAATTATGGTGGAGGCTGACGGGATCGAACCGCCGACCCTCTGCTTGTAAGGCAGATGCTCTCCCAGCTGAGCTAAGCCTCCATGGGCGGTGAGCATAATGCACACCTAGTATGACCCGTAGGGGATGCTCGATGCTTCGCATCGAGACTGCGGAGCTTAAGCTAACGAAGTATGGCTCCGACGAACCATAGGGTTCAAATCCCCTACTCACCTTATGACCCGTAGGGGATTCGAACCCCTGTTACCTCCGTGAAAGGGAGGTGTCTTAACCCCTTGACCAACGGGCCTTAACGAAGCTTCCAACCGGGATCGAACCGGTGACCTCATCCTTACCATGGATGCACTCTACCTACTGAGCTATGGAAGCAAATGGCTCCCCGAACAGGACTCGAACCTGTGACAACTCGATTAACAGTCGAGTGCTCTACCAACTGAGCTATCAGGGAATGTTAGTTTGAGGAGTCAAGCCATGAATCCGCTTGGCGACGTTCTACTCTCCCAGGACCCTTCGGTCCAAGTACCATCGACGCTGGAAGGCTTAACGTTCGTGTTCGGGATGGGTACGCGTGGTTCCCTTCCGCCATCATCACCAAACCTGCAAGTTTCACGAAGTGAAACTACTTCGGAAGCTTGGATTTTTCCAGGATTACTCCTCTGGAATCGCTGCGAGAAAATATCCCCGCTTTCTCAAGGCGGCTTGCACCTTGAAAACTGGATGCGAAACTAAGCATGCTGAATGCTGTTAGCTTGTCGCTTACGAAGTGGTATACTTCGTAAACCTATTGGATAAGCCCTCGACCGATTAGTATTCGTCAGCTACACGCGTTGCCGCGCTTCCACCCCGAACCTATCAACCTCGTCGTCTACAAGGGGTCTTACTAACCTGGGAAATCTCATCTTGAGGGGGGCTTCACGCTTAGATGCTTTCAGCGCTTATCCCTGCCGTACTTGGCTATCCAGCCGTGCCTCTGGCGAGACAACTGGTACACCAGCGGTACGTCCATCCCGGTC
>NZ_WUWM01000011.1 GCF_009846885.1 Paenibacillus puerhi | reverse complement strand
AGGGCAATACACATACAAAAGTAGCATTATGCGAGGCGGCATGGGCAGTCGCTCGTACTAGAAACAACCGCATATCTACACGATTTTGGAAGATCGCATCGAGGCGCGGTAAGAAAAAAGCATGTATCGCCGTAGCAAGAACCATTCTCGTCATCGCCTATTCCATGCTTAAGAACAAGGAATTTTATATAGAAGGCGGACCCGAACGACAAGCAAGTTAACTGGTATATCCATAAGAATAGCCTTATACATGGACTCATAACATGGAGATCCCGGGCATCCTATTGCCTAAAAACACGTCTCCTGCTACACACCGCCATAGCGCATTTTCACAGAAAAATCGTATATAGAAATTGTCCGTTAACTGTAACCTCCATGATTACATGACTTTCAGATCGCTCTACTGCCGGTACGTAGCAGCTGTTCGGGGCGCGGAAGGGATGGTCAGGCTGGGTGCGCGTGCGGTATAATGGAACCAGATGACGTAACCGGGAGAGAATGCAAGTGGATGATAATCTTACATATGAGCGCGGATTATGGGAGCATGGCAAACGCTGGATCGCGGGTGTCGATGAAGTGGGACGGGGCTGTTTGTTCGGGGATGTGGTAGCGGCTGCCGTCATTTTACCGCCTGGCCTTGTGCTGGAAGGCGTCGATGATTCCAAGAAGCTGACCGAAAAGAAGCGGGATGCCCTCTATGAGGTTATTATGGAAAAAGCGATTGCTGTAGGAATAGGTGTTGTCGACGTGCCGACGATCGAGCGTATTAACATTAAGCAGGCGGCCCGGGCGGCGATGAAGCAGGCCGTAGAAAAGCTATCGGTTTATCCCGAGCAGCTGCTGGTCGACGCCGAGAAGGTGGATGTGGACATCGAGCAGCTCGCTGTTATTCATGGCGATGCGTTAAGCCAATCGATCGCGGCTGCATCGATTGTTGCCAAGGTGACGCGCGACGGGATGTGTCTGGCTTGGGAGCTTGAATATCCGGGGTATGAGATCGCGATACATAAAGGCTATGCGACCCGGGTACACCGGGAGCGAATTGCCCTGCTTGGACCGACGCCGCTTCACCGGCGAACTTTCCTGCGTAACATTACCTATGAGCAGCAGGTGCTATTTTAGTGAAAATCGACGGCCGTTCTGCCGATATATAGAACTACCGGAGCAAGGAGGCCGGCACGGGAAGAGGGCGAGATCGCCTGCCCGGGTCGGCTTTCCGTGTAAGAGAGGCGAGCGGAAGCAGCAGGAACGACGAGAGAGGGAGGCGGCCGGTATGAATATCGGGGGAATGATCCGCGGATTGGTCGGGGATGGGCAGATCCAGGAACCTAAGAAGCTGGAGCTCAAGGTCGGCCAAGTGGTTAAAGGAGTTGTGCAGCAGCAGCTGCCGGATCAGGAAGCTCTGGTCAATATAGGGGGCGTGCAGGTACGTGCCCGGTTAGAGACGCCATTGAAGCAGGGCGAGGTGACGATGCTTCAGGTACAGCCGGAATCGGCAACGGGTCAAATCGTACTGAAGCCGCTGCACGCTTCCCAGGTTCAGATAGCGGACTCGTCGCTTGGGGAAGTATTGAAAACGCTCGGAATGAACGACACGGCGGATAATCGGCAGCTCGTCCAGCTGCTGCATCAGAGCGGGGTAGCTCTGACCAAAGAAAGCGTAAAAGCCTTTATCGATCTGCAGGCAGCTATGGGCAAATCGATGCCTCAAACAGAATGGCTGCCGACGGCGGTTATAGCGGCTCAGAAAGGACTACCGATGACGCCGGAGACGATCCTTTCCCTGCACAAGGCGGTTCAGGGCCCGCCCTTTCACGAGGCGCTGGACCAGCTGTCGGATATGCTGGATCGTACCCAGCAAAGCGGGAAGGAACTGACCCCGCAAACTCGCGCCCTGCTGGAAACGGTGCGAACGCTGCTTCAACAGGTCCGCGAGGCAGGCGGCCAACTTACGCAAACGGGAACGCCAACTGCGCAGCCGCAGGCGGGCGCTCCTGCCGGCGTAGCCGCGCCGCTCGCGCAGCCGCAGGCGGGCGCTCCTGCCGGCGCAGCCACGCCGTCCGCGCAGCCGCATGCGGGCGCTCCTGCAGGCGCAGCCTCGCCGCCCGCGCAGCCGCAGGCGAGCGCTCCTGCAGGCGCAGCCTCGCCGCCCGCGCAGCCGCAGGCGAGCGCTCCTGCCGGCGCAGCCGCGCCGCTCGCGCAGCCGCCGGCGGGCGCTCCTGCAGGCGCAGCCTCGCCGCCCGCGCAGCCGCAGGCGAGCGCTCCTGCAGGCGCAGCCTCGCCGCCCGCGCAGCCGCAGGCGGGCGCTCCTGCAGGCGGAGCCACGCCGCCCGCGCAGCCGCAGGCGGGCGCTCCTGCAGGCGCAGCCGCGCCGCTCGCGCAGCCGCAGGCGGGCGCCCCTGCAGGCGCAGCCGCGCCGCTCGCGCAGCCGCAGGCGGGCGCCCCCGCAGGCGCAGTCGCGCCGCCCGCGCAGCCGCAGGCGGGCGCTCCTGCAGGCGCAGCCGCGCCGTCCGCGCAGCCGCAGGCGGGCGCTTCGGCAGGCGCAGCCGCGCCGCCCGCGCAGTCGCAGGCGGGCGCCTCTGCAGGCGCAGCCGCGCCGCTCGCGCAGCCGCAGGCGAGCGCTCCTGCAGGCGCAGCCGTGCCGCCCGCGCAGCCGCAGGCGGGCGCTCCTGCAGGCGCAGCCACGCCGCTCGCGCAGCCGCCGGCGAGTGCATCAGCATCGGCGTCGGCAGCGCCCGCGGGAACAGCGCACCAAGCCGACCAGCAGGAGCATTTGCTCGGGCGGCTCATGAAGACGATCGGCATCGAGCATGAGCATCAAGCGGCGAGATGGCTAGGAGCAGAGGACGGGAAGCTTGCCGCAGCGGCGGATAAGTCCACGGATTCCTTGAAAAGCGCGCTTATGCAGCTGGCCCAATCGGCTGATGCTCCTGACGAGATCAAACAGGCTGCCCAGCAGGCCGTCCATCAGATTACCGGCCAGCAGCTTCTGATGAGCCCGGACCGATCCTCCATGTTTTCCCACATTACGATGTTTGTGCCTATCGTACAGCCAGACGGCACCCAGACCGCTGCCATCCATATTCAATCCCGCAAAGGGAAGAATGGCAGCCTGGACGCCAGCAATTGCCGTCTTGTATTCGATCTGCAGATGAAAGCTTTAGGAAATACAATGGTCGATGTTCAGGTCGTTAACCGAATCGTCAGCCTGCACGTGCACAATGATTTCCCTCAAACGGGGGCGCTGCTGGAGGCTTATCGGGACGAGATATCCGGAGGGCTTGCCTCGATCGGCTATCAATTTATATCGATGAAGGTCAGTCCGTATCCGGAGAAAGCAAGCGACCTAGGCGATCTGACCGGCGGCGGCGGGCGCGGCAAAGACCTGGCAGCCGGGTCTGTTCCAGGCGTCTATACGCAGAAGCCGTACAAGGGAGTGGATATCCGGTTATGAGCGAACAGCCCCAAGCGCTGAAGAAGGCCGTAGCGCTCAAGTATGCACCCGAGGCGTCGGCCGCGCCCAAGGTTGTGGCGAAGGGGAAAGGGCGCATCGCCGATCTCATCATGGAGAAGGCCAAGGAAAATGGAGTGCCGATACAGGAGGACCCCTCCTTGGTAGAAGTGCTGTCGAAGCTGGACATCGATCAGGAAATTCCAACGGAGCTGTACAAGCTGGTGGCTGAAGTGCTCTCCTATATTTACCGATCCGACTCCCGAGCGAAGGAATGGGAGCGTGGACCGCGTTGAAGGAGAGGCTGGCAGGGCGGAAGCAGCTTGGGATGCAGGGGGAGGCGGGAGCCGCCAGCTACTTGCAGGAGCAGGGCATGTCGATCCTGGACCGGAATTGGAGATGCCGGACCGGAGAAATTGATCTCATCGCCGAGGAGAAAGGCATTCTTGTTTTCGTCGAGGTGCGCACACGCAACCTGAGCGGAGCCTTCGGCACGCCGCAGGAATCTGTAAATCTGCGCAAGCAGCGAAAAATGCTGGAGACGGCCCGCGTTTATATCCATAGGCATGGCAAGCATGAAAGTCAAGTTCGCTTTGATGTCGTATCGATCCGTATGGCACCTGATGGAACGATTGCCAAGCTGGAGCATATCCGCAACGCGCTTGAATAAGCAGCGGTGCGGATATTTGGCGTCTCTGGATCTATGTCCATTCTTGACCGGTCATGAGAAGCATGGCTTGTAGACATACGGCTGGCTAAGCTTGAAACGAGGCTAGAGCGGGGTGTTTTTTGTCCAGACACCGGTATTGAAGGGCTTCCGCTACATGTTGAATGGCAATATCGGATACGGCTTCCATATCCGCGATGGTCCGGGCGATTTTTAAGATACGGTCGTGAGCGCGGACACTCATTCCAAGCGAATGAAAGGACTTCTCAAGCAGGCTGGAGGATTCCGCATCCAGCCGGCACCATTCCCGCAGCAGCCGGCCGCTGAGCTCGCTATTGAACAGAATGCCGCTCTGCCGGTACCGCTGCAGCTGGACCCGATGGGCAACCTCTACAGCTTCCCGCATGTCCTGGGAGGACAGCGGACTTACTTGAAGCGACAGCTGGGAATAAGGCACGCGCGGAACCTCCACATGAAGGTCCATCCGATCCAGCAGCGGTCCCGAAATACGGGAGCGGTACTGAATCACCTTCAGAGGGGAGCAGATGCAGCCCGCTTCCTCGAGTCCGTTGTCTGTCCCCCACTGACTTAAGCCGCATGGGCAAGGATTCATCGAGGCCACAAGCAGAAAATGAGCGGGAAATCGATAAACGGCCTTCGCCCTTCCGATCGTCACCCAACGATCCTCCATAGGCTGCCTCAGCACCTCCAGAGCGGCACGGGAGAACTCGGGGAGCTCATCCAAAAACAGCACGCCGCGATGGGCAAGACTGATTTCACCCGGCTTCGGAATGCCGCCTCCTCCCACAAGTCCGGCAGCTGAAATGGAATGATGAGGCATGCGGAAGGGACGTACGCGTACTAATTGGCGCCGGTCGGCGAACTTGCCGGAGACGCTGTAGATCTTGGTTACCTCAAGCGATTCCCGTTCGTCCATGGGCGGCAAAATCGTAGGCAGCCGCTTGGCCAGCATCGTTTTTCCGGTGCCCGGAGGGCCGACGAGCATCAGGTTATGCATGCCAGCGGCACTAATCATCAATGCCCGTTTGACATGGTTCTGTCCCCGCACATCGGCATAGTCCTCCGCGTAGCCGTCAATGCCCGAGCTGGCTGGAGAGCTTGGAGAGAAAGCGGGCTTGCCCGCGAGAAGAACGGAGTCCGAAGCCGCCGTCCGGCTCCATTCCGCCAAATGCTTTGCCGCCCTCACCGTGCACCCGCTGATCCAGCCGGCCTCCTCGGCATTATCGGCAGGTACGATGACCCGGCTGATGCCCCCCTTCACTGCCGACTCGATCATGGAGAGGACGCCGGGGACCGGACGAATCGAGCCGTCGAGCGAAAGCTCGCCTATGACGAGAGCCCCCTCCAGCGTACCGGGCTCCAATTGACCGCTAGTAGCTAATATGCCAAGCGCGATAGCCAGGTCGAATGCGGAGCCTTCCTTGCGGAAGTCGGCAGGCGCCATATTGACTGTGATTCTTTGCAGCGGGAACGTAAATCCGCAGTTTTTGATCGCCGCCCGCACCCGCTCAATGGATTCCTTCACGGCATTGTCCGGTAGCCCGACGATATTGACTTGGGGCAAACCGTTGCTCAGATCGACCTCCACTTCAATCAGCCGGCCTTCCACTCCATGCAGGCATGCGCTAATCGCTTTCCCATACAACATAAAAAAACACCTTCCCCATGATTTGGTCATGGCTCAAGGTGCTTCCTTATCCGCCCATACTGATGGTTCTATTGTAAACAAGCGCCCCGTGGTTGGCAAGCGTTCGATCAGATGAAACAAGGCTACAGATAGGGTATGGAAATAGCTCAGTCAATTTTTTTGAATTTAGCTATAAGGAAGGATAAGGCGAATAAGGTTGCCACGCTGATTACAACGCCAACGATGCTTATACTGAATTCGTCTCTCCGGATCGTGAATATTTTCAAAACGTCGATATTCAGCATATGACCTATTAACGTATACAACAAAAATATGGCTATTAGTAACAAGTATTCGATCTTTCTTGATAACTTCGGCATGATGCGGCGACCTCCCGATTTCTTTAACTAATCATAGCATGAATGGAGGAAAATGTATCTGCTTACTTCGATTGCATCTGAATACGCCCCGCCGGGCAAAAATGTCTAGGCCCGCAAAAACGGGCAATAGCCTACTGAAAGGCATGCAAAAAAATAGAATTGCCCGGTTCGCGGATTAGGGGTTCAATTGAGAAGTAACGATTACCGAATAGGAGGTACTGCCTTGTTTGACTTGCAGGCTTTCAAACAACCCGCATCACCATACCGGGTTCACCCGTTCTGGTTCTGGAATGGAGAGATGGAGGACGAGCAAATTCGTCACCAGATTCGCGAAATGGCGGATAAAGGCGTTGGCGGTTTTTTCATATGCGCCCGTCAGGGATTGAAGGTTCCTTATTTATCGGACAGCTGGTTCGCCAAAGTAAGGGTGGCTGTAGAGGCGGCAAGGGAGCATGGCTTGCATGCCTGGCTCTATGACGAATACCCCTACCCGAGCGGTATTGCCGGAGGGGAGGTAACGCTGGAGCATCCGGAGGCTAAGCATTACACGCTGGTGCACCGAACGGAACGCGCCTCGGGCGGACAACGTCTGACGCTAGAGCTGCCCTGGGCCCGGATCTTGTATGCCAAGGCGGTACCGGTGACCCCGACAGGGGAGCGGATCTGGCAGGAGGCGGTGGACATCCGAAGCCGGATCGGCAACTATCAGGCTGAACCCATCTTTCAGAAGGCCGGACTGACTGCTTACAATCAGAAGAGGTTTTTTACATACCGGACGATCCAGAAGCTGGATTGGGAAGCTCCGGATGGCGAGTGGGACGTTCTGATCGTCCAGGAAGAGGAGATCGGGGATTTCAAATATTATGGAACCTTCGTCGACCCCTGCAACCGGGAGGCGATGTCGACCTTCATTCGTCTGACGCATGAGCGTTATGCCGAGCATTTGTCCGAGTATTTCGGAACGACGATAAAGGGCATGTTCACGGATGAAATCGGGCTGCTGGGCAGCGTGCCTTGGTCGCCGCAGCTGGCAGATTTTTTTCTGGAGCAGCACGGCTATGATCTGAGGGAGCATCTGCATGCGCTGGTGTATGCGGATGAAGCGGGTACGGCCAGGATCCGCTACGATTACTACCAGGCCATCCACCTGCTGCTGCTGGACAGCTATCACAAGCAGGTGCATGATTGGTGCGAGGCCCATGGACTGGAGTATGTCACCGAGGTTCCGTCGGTCCGTCATACGACGCAGCTGTACAGTCACGTTCCGGGCGGGGATACGGGTCACGAGAAGCTGGGCCGGTCGCTGGACTGGATTCTTCAGAAAGCGGCATGCGACTTCCGTTACAATGCGAAGATGACCAGCTCGATCACCCGGCAGCTTGATCGGCCGCGCAATCTGATCGAGTGCTTTCACAGCGTAGGCTGGTCGATGACGCTGCAGGATGCGAAATGGATGATCGACCGGCTCGGAGCATTAGGCACGAATTTTTATAATTTCCATGCCTTCTTCTATACGCTGGATGGGCTGACCAAGCATGATGCGCCGCCATCCCAATTTTTACAAAATCCATATTGGCAGCATTTTCGCAAGCTAGGCGATTACACGGGCCGGATCAGCTATGCGATGAGTCAGGGAGAGGCGGATATTTCCATCGCGCTGCTGCAGCCGACGACCTCGCTGTGGTCCCTGATGGGCAACCCCTTCCACGGCTTCTCTTACGGAGGGAATGATCCGAAGGAGCAGGCCCGGCTGGAGGCGCTGAAGCGCTGGTGGGGCGGGTTGGGCAACGCGCTGATCAAGAGCGATTGGGACTATGACGAACTGGACGCCGGTTTGCTGGCGGATGCCGTCATTGACGAGAATCGGCTTGCGATCGGCAGAGCCCGGTATCAAGTATTGCTTATGCCGCCTCTGACGAATCTGGAAGGAGCGGCTTGGCGAACCATTCGAGCATTTCTAGAAGCCGGAGGAACGGTGATTTCGCTCGGCCAGCTTCCTTACGAGCAGATCGATGAGCTGGATCCCCGTTCGCCCGACATCTACGAGGCGTTCGGACTGGACAAACCCGTATCCGCCGCTTTCTGGAAAGCGGAAGCTGACGGTTCCGAGCGGGAGCAGGAGTTAAGCTGGAGTAGAGGCACGTCATCGGCCTATTATCTGCCATTCGATGAAGAGGCAGACCAAGCCGCGGTTGAAAACAAGCTGATGGAGCTTCTGGATGACATCCATCCGGCATCGGTCAAGCTGCTGCCTGCCTCCCGCGATCGCGGCTTACTCACTCAGGTGCGGCGCCTTTCGCCCGGCCAGGCTCTTTATTTCGTTAGCAATCAGGAGGAGAGAGAGCATAGCCTGACGCTTCGTGTGGAGGAGAGTCTCTGGAAGGAAGACGGGGCGCCGAGCCATGCTGGTGTGGAGTTTCAGGAGCTGTCGCTTGATGACGGGGAAGCGGTTACCCTGCAAACCTATGGTAGCGCGGCAGCCTGGGAGATTCCCGTCAAGCTCGCACCCTATGAGTCCAGGCTGATTCTGATCAACCGGACTTCAGGAACGAATCCTGCCAAGACGCCGAATCCGGAACCGCTTCAGCAGCTGAGTGTCGACGCTTCGGTACCTTGGGAGCTGCGGGCGTTGAACGATAATGCGCTAAGGTTGGATACATTCCGGCTCGAGGTCAAACGAACGGACGGGGAGCGGTTGTTCATCGCGGATCATGTTCCCGTGAAAACGTTCATCGATCAATGCGCCGATCTGGCGGAAGCTCATATGCTGCCCGTCCAAATGAGCCAGCTGTTCGGAACGCCCATGAGGCTGGCGATGTCCTACCCGCTGCACGCACGTTATACCGCTAGTCTGACGATCAGCGGCCTGGTACCCGAGCAAGTCAAGCTTGTGGCCGATCAGTCGGCATTATCCGGCAGCTGGTCGGTTGTCGTGAATGGAAGCCGGCTGCAGCCTGAGGACTTTCAAGCGGATTTTCTCTATGATCATCGCAATCAAAGCGCCTCGGTCAGCGCCTACCTGCAAACGGGAGAAAATGAAATCGCCGTTGAGGTGGAGATTGGTCACGATTGGGACGGATTAGTCGATGCGATCTATGTGACAGGGCCGTTCGAGGTACGCGCGGATGAAGTCGGACGCGCCGTTCTTCATCCGGTCGCCGCTCGGCATGTGCCTCTGACCGCTGGCCCCTATCCGGGTCATCCTTATTATGCCGGGAAATTTTCTTTCGAGCGGACGCTGGAGCTATCCGGCTGGAAGGCGGAAGGGGAGTTCGAGCTTACCTTGGGAAGCCTGGATACCGAGTTCCACGAGAGTGCGGAAGTACTCGTTAACGGCCGCTCGCTCGGTGTGCGAGCATGGTCTCCGTACCGATGGAAGGGCGAGTCGGGGTGGCTCCGTGACGGGGAGAATCGGGTCGAGGTGCGAGTAACCAATACGCTGATCGGCTTGCTGGAGGGCAAGTATTTCCACTATGCTTCTCATGAGTTAAAGCCCGTAAACCCTTGATTATTCAGTACTTTCATAAAGCAGCAGCCTGCAAAATTGTCGAAACCGGCATGTGCAGGCTGTTTTGGCATGCCTGGATCGATACAAAACTCTCCGATTATCAATCGAAGTTCATGTCCGGTACCGGTAGCGAAAACATATATTTTAGTCGTCAATAAAAAATATGTATCGCCATATTCACACAAAATATAAGGAAACCCGCTTTAAAAAGTGGTACAATGATTAAGGTTTGCCATAACGGACATGCTATTGGTTGGCAAGCGCGCGTTAGTTCAGCGGTCAACTCCTTTCGGAAGCGAAAGCGAGTCGATTCCATAGAGCAAGTCAATACCGATAGGAGGATTTTGCTAAATGAATATCCATGAATATCAAGGCAAAGAAGTGCTTAAACAGTACGGGGTTGCCGTACCTGAGGGTAAAGTGGCATTCACGGTGGACGAAGCGGTGGAAGCGGCGAAATCCCTGGGTACACCTGTGGTTGTCGTCAAAGCGCAAATTCATGCAGGTGGCCGCGGTAAAGCAGGCGGCGTCAAGGTTGCCAAAAACCTGGACGAAGTGCGTACATATGCGGGGGAAATTCTCGGCAAGGTGCTCGTGACTCACCAAACGGGTCCCGAAGGCAAAGAAGTAAAGCGCCTACTCATCGAGCAAGGCTGCGATATTAAGAAAGAATATTACATTGGCGTCGTGCTGGACCGTGGGACAGGCCGCGTCGTCATGATGGCTTCCGAAGAAGGCGGTACGGAGATCGAGGAAGTAGCTCATCATTCGCCTGAGAAAATCTTCAAAGAAATCGTCGATCCTGCTGTCGGCCTTCAAGCCTTCCAGGCTCGCAAGCTGGCTTACGCGATCAATATTCCTGGCGAGCTTGTGAACAAAGCGGTCAAGTTCATGATGGCTCTGTACACGGCTTTCGTAGAAAAAGACTGCTCCACGGCCGAAATCAACCCGCTGGTCGTTACCGGAGACGGCAACGTGATGGCTCTGGATGCCAAATTGAACTTTGATTCCAACGCCCTGTTCCGTCACAAGGATATCGTTGCGCTTCGCGACTTGGAAGAAGAGGATGAGAAGGAAATCCAGGCTTCCAAATACGATCTGAGCTACATCGCGCTGGACGGCAATATCGGCTGCATGGTTAACGGCGCAGGTCTGGCTATGGCTACGATGGACATTATTAAATATTACGGCGGCGACCCGGCTAACTTCCTCGATGTAGGGGGCGGCGCTACGAAAGAGAAAGTAACCGAAGCTTTCAAAATCATCCTGTCCGACGAGAACGTCAAAGGGATTTTCGTTAACATTTTCGGCGGCATCATGAAATGCGACGTCATCGCTGACGGCGTTGTTGCAGCTGCCCGCGAGCTTGGCTTGGATCGCCCGCTGGTTGTCCGTCTTGAAGGGACGAACGTAGAGCTGGGCAAGAAGATCTTGAACGAATCCGGCCTGAACATTGTGGCTGCAGATTCGATGGCTGACGGCGCTCAAAAAATCGTTGCACTCGTAAAGTAATCAACGCACGACTTGCCGTTTAAACAGACGGCGATTTCTAAAATGATCAGGGGATGTGAACCGTAACATGTCTATTTTGGTAGATAAAAATACAAAGGTCATCACACAAGGGATTACCGGTTCCGTAGGTATGTTCCATACCAAGGGCGGTCTGGACTACGGCACGCAAATGGTCGGCGGCGTTACGCCAGGCAAGGGCGGCACGAATGTCGACATCACCCTGGAGAACGGCTCGACCGTCTCTTTGCCGGTTTTCAACACCGTGCTTGAAGCGAAAAACGCTACAGATGCGACGGCATCGGTTATTTACGTACCGCCGGCATTCGCAGCTGATGCGATCATGGAAGCGGTAGATGCCGAGCTGGACTTGGTTATCTGCATCACCGAAGGTATCCCGGTTCTGGATATGGTCAAGGTTAGCCGTTACATGGAAGGCAAGAAAACCCGCTTGATCGGACCGAACTGCCCGGGCGTCATCACGCCTGACGAATGTAAGATCGGCATCATGCCTGGATACATTCACACCAAGGGCCACGTTGGCGTCGTTTCCCGCAGTGGAACGCTCACTTACGAAGCGGTTCATCAGCTTTCGACCCGCGGCATCGGCCAGTCTTCTGCCGTTGGTATCGGCGGCGACCCTGTCAAGGGCTCCGAGTTTATCGATATTCTTCACCTGTTCAACGAAGATCCGGACACCTATGCCGTCATCATGATCGGCGAAATCGGCGGCTCCGCTGAGGAAGAGGCCGCTGAGTGGATCGCGGCGAACATGAAGAAGCCGGTTGTCGGCTTCATTGGCGGTCAAACGGCACCTCCAGGAAAACGTATGGGCCATGCCGGCGCCATCATTTCCGGCGGTAAAGGAACGGCAGCTGAGAAAGTCGCAACGCTCGAGCGCTGCGGTATCAAAGTTGCTCCAACGCCATCCGAAATGGGTTCCACGCTCGTCAGCGTGCTTGAAGAAAAAGGCCTGCTCGACAAGTGCATTACTAAAAAGTAAATCAAGACAGGCAAGCAGCCTCTCTGGTTTCGCTCATGCGAAATCCGGGAGGCTCTTTTTGTTTCAGGATGCAAAAATTTGTTTCTATAATAAGGAGTGAGCTATACTATATGGATAACAGGCATTGCTTGTTCGCTCTGCACCAGCTGCAGGGCATAGGCTGGAAGACGATTCAGCAGATAATGATGCGACTTTCCTCGCTGGACGATGTGGACATGATGGAAGCGGCTGACTGGATGGAGCTCGGATTTACGCCGGGAAGAGCGCGTTCGCTAAGTACTTTGCGTAACAGTCTGAGAGACGGGCAGCTGGAATCCGCGGTAAGCAGCTATGAACAGGCGGGTATCCGCTGGATGACCGTGTGGGACGACGACTACCCGGAGCTGCTGCGGGAAACCGCCGACCCTCCGTGGATTTTGTACACGCGGGGCGACCTCAGTCTGTTGAACCGGCTGTGCATCGGCGTGGTCGGTACGCGAACGCCGACGGTGTATGGGCGTACATCGGCAGAGCTTCTGGCCTCCGAGTTATCCGCCGCCGGCGTTTGCGTCGTCAGCGGGATGGCCCGGGGCATCGATAGCGTGGCTCACGAAGGGGCGCTGAAGGGCACGGGGCGTACGGTCGCTGTGCTAGGCTGCGGGATGGATACGATCTATCCCGCAGAGAATAGAGGGCTGTTCCAGCGAATAGCCCGTGAGGGCTTGCTGTTGACGGAGTACCCGCTGGGTACGAAGCCGCATGCCGGCTTGTTCCCGCTCCGCAACCGCATAATCGCCGGGTTAAGTGCGGGAGTCCTTGTTGTTGAGGCAGCGGTGCGCAGCGGATCGCTGATTACGGCCGAGCTGGCGCTCGGGTATTCCCGCGATGTCTTTGCCGTGCCGGGTCCGATTAACTCTCCCAAAAGCAAGGGGGCACTGAAGCTAATCAAGGATGGGGCGAAGCTTGTTGCATCGGCCGGCGATGTGCTGGAGGAGTACGGGAATCGAATAGACTTGCAGAATTCGGCATACAGTAAGGACACCCAAACGGCGAGTCAGAAGCTGTCTTCCGATGAAAGTCTGATCTGCGAGCTGCTTGTTTTCGGCCCGCTTACGATCGATCAGCTCTTGCAGCAAAGTCAATTTACCTTTGGACATTTGCACGCAGTTCTGATAAATTTACTAATGATGCAGCGGATCGTAGAAATTCCGGGTACCGCCTACACCTTACGTTAATGAAGAATATATATTTTATATATTGAAGGGGGAAAGACGCCTATGGCCGATTCCTTAGTCATTGTGGAGTCACCCGCAAAAGCCAAAACGATTGGTAAATATTTGGGCAGCAAATATATCGTAAAAGCTTCTATGGGTCATATTCGTGATTTGCCGAAAAGCCAGATCGGAGTTGAGGTTCAAAAAAACTTTGAGCCTAAGTATATTACCATTCGCGGCAAGGGCTCCGTTCTGAAAGAATTGAAAGACGCCAGCAAGCGTGTAAAAAAAGTGTATCTGGCGGCTGACCCTGATCGCGAAGGGGAAGCGATTGCCTGGCACTTGGCGCATTACCTGGAGATCAACGACCAGGACGCCTGTCGGGTCGTATTCAATGAAATCACCAAGCAGGCCGTCAAGGATGCTTTCAAAACGCCAAGGAAAATTAACCAGGATCTGGTTAATGCCCAGCAAGCCAGACGTATTCTGGATCGGCTGGTCGGGTATAAAATCAGTCCGCTATTATGGAAAAAGGTCAAGAAAGGACTGTCGGCCGGGCGTGTGCAGTCGGTTGCGGTCAAGCTCATTTTCGACCGGGAAAACGAAATCAATGCTTTTGTTCCAGAAGAATATTGGACGATCACGGCCAAGCTTTCTACGGGCAAGGCTGAATTTGACGCCAAGTTTCACAGCCTTCAAGGCGACAAAAAGGAGCTGAAAACCGAGGCCGAGGTGAACGAGATTCTCAAGGGCTTGAAGCAAGCCGAGTTTGTCGTCAGCGAGGTCAAGGAGAAGGAGCGTCAGCGCAATCCTTCACCGCCGTTCATCACGAGCTCGCTCCAGCAGGAGGCGGCGAGAAAGCTCGGCTTCAGAGCTTCGAAGACGATGTCGGTTGCCCAGCAGCTGTATGAAGGGATTGACCTCGGCCCTGAAGGAACGGTCGGCTTGATCACGTACATGAGAACGGATTCGACCCGGATCTCGCCCGTCGCTCAAGAAGAAGCGAAGGAGTACATCGCGACTAAATTCGGAGCTGAGTATTACCCGGAGACGCCGCGAGTTTACTTGAAGAAGAACAGCAACGCGCAGGACGCTCATGAAGCGATTCGGCCAAGCTCCGTTCTTCGCGACCCGGATTCGATCAAGAGCCATTTGAGCCGGGATCAGTTCCGGTTGTACAAATTGGTCTGGGAACGGTTCGTGGCCAGCCAGATGTCGTCTGCCGTTCTGGATACGATGACCGTAGATTTGTCGGCAGGGGATACGATTTTCCGCGCGGTCGGATCGAAGGTAAAGTTTTACGGGTTTATGAAGGTGTACGTGGAAAGCAACGACGATGCGTCCGAGCCGGGAGATGAGGACGACCGACTGCTTCCTCCGCTTGCGCAAGGCGATGCCGTCAAGACCAAGCAGATCGATCCGAAGCAGCATTTTACCCAGCCTCCGCCGAGATTTACCGAGGCGCGTCTGGTCAAAGCGCTTGAGGAAATGGGGATCGGACGGCCGAGTACGTATGCGCCGACGCTGGAGACGATACAGAAGCGCGGTTACGTCGCTATTGAAGAGAAGAAGTTTATTCCGACGGAGCTCGGCGAGCTTGTCATTCAGCAGATGATCGAATTTTTCCCGGAAATTCTCGATGTGGAGTTTACCGCACATATGGAAGAGGGACTCGATCATATTGAGGAAGGCAAGGAAGATTGGGTACAGGTGTTGAGCGAATTTTACGAATCTTTCGAAAAACGCCTGGAAGTCGCCGAGGAAGAAATGGAGAAAATCGAAATCCAGGATGAAGTCTCCGATGAAATTTGCGAGAAATGCGGCAGCCATTTTGTATATAAAATGGGCCGGTTCGGCAAGTTCTTGGCCTGCTCCGGATTTCCGAACTGCCGCAATACGAAGCCTATCGTCAAGGACATCGGGGTGGCTTGTCCGACCTGTCACGAAGGTAAAATTATTGAGCGCCGCAGCAAGAAAGGCCGGATTTTCTACGGCTGCGACAAGTACCCGGAGTGCGACTTCGTTTCCTGGGATAAGCCGGTAGGGCAGCCTTGCCCGAGCTGCGGCGCCATGCTGATCGAGAAACGCAATAAATCGGGAGTGTTTATCCAGTGTGTTTCCTGCGACTTTAAAGAAGAAGCGAAGGATAACGAACAAGATTCGGATTAAGTCCCGATGAATGAGGCCAGGAGGAAAGACAGTTGACAGAACCGAAACAAGTAACGGTAATCGGGGCGGGTCTTGCAGGCAGCGAGGCCGCTTGGCAAATCGCTTCGCAGGGTGTCCCGGTTATCCTGTATGAAATGCGGCCGGTGCGTCAGACGCCGGCTCATATCTCGGATAAATTTGCAGAGCTCGTATGCAGCAATTCGCTGCGGGCCAACGGACTGACCAACGCGGTCGGATTGCTCAAGGAAGAGATGCGGATAATGAATTCGTTAATTCTTCGCGCGGCGGGCAAGCATGCGGTTCCTGCGGGTGGCGCGCTAGCGGTCGACCGTGACGGATTTTCGGAGGAGATTACGACCATCCTGAGAAATCATCCGCTTATCGAGGTGCGTAACGAAGAGCTTGAAGGGCTTCCCGACGGCATCACGCTTGTAGCTACCGGTCCGCTTACCTCGCCTGCTCTTTCGGGACATTTGAAGGAATTGACCGGCGAGGAGTACTTGTATTTCTACGATGCCGCCGCTCCGATCGTAGAGAAGGACTCGATCGACATGAGCAAGGTATATCTGGCTTCTCGCTACGACAAGGGCGAGGCGGCCTATCTGAACTGTCCGATGACGGAGGAAGAGTTTAACGTCTTCTATGAAGCGCTGATCACGGCGGAGACGGCCCCGATCAAGGATTTCGAGAAGGAAATTTACTTTGAAGGGTGCATGCCCATCGAGGTGATGGCCAGCCGCGGCCGCCAGACGGTATTGTTCGGTCCTATGAAGCCCGTGGGGCTTGTGAATCCTCACACGGGTGAGCTTCCATATGCCGTCGTTCAGCTTCGTCAGGATAACGCAGCCGGCACGCTGTATAATCTGGTAGGCTTCCAGACGCATTTGAAGTGGGGCGAACAGAAAAGAGTGCTTTCCCTTATCCCGGGTCTGGAGAATGCGGAATTCGTTCGATATGGCGTTATGCACCGGAACACCTTCATCAACTCTCCGAGCCTTTTGAGGCCCACCTATCAGTTCCGCAACCGTGACAATCTGTTCTTCGCCGGACAAATGACGGGGGTGGAGGGCTATGTAGAGTCCGCGGCATCGGGATTGATCGCCGGCTTGAATGCCGCTCGTTACGCGCGCGGCGAAGAATGCTTCGTGCTGCCTCCGGAGACCGCGCTGGGCAGTATGGCCCAATATATTACGACCGCCGACTTCAAGCATTTTCAGCCGATGAATGCCAATTTCGGACTATTTCCGCCTCTCGAGGAGCGCGTAAAAAACAAAAAGCTGAGGTATGAAAAAATCGTAGAGCGGGCAATTTCGAAAATTCAGAATTTTTCAGAAAACATACACAATTCGGGTTGTCAGTAAAACTCGTACTATGTTACGATAGATCCGACTGTCCCGCACCTATCACAAGGAATCGGAAACTCACGAACTAAGCTTGCCCCATGAGCTTAGTTTTCGTCTTGAAGAGGGAGGAATTCGCCGGTTATGGATGCATTTCACGCCACTACGATATTTGCGATTCGGCATCAGGGCAAGGGCGCTATCGCGGGAGACGGCCAAGTGACCTTCGGCAACAGCATGGTGATGAAATCCCATGCGAAGAAAGTAAGAAGGCTGTATAGGGGCAACGTAATCGCTGGCTTCGCAGGTTCGGTTGCCGATGCGATCACGCTGTTCGAGAAGTTTGAGGCCAAGCTGGAGGAGCATCACGGGAATTTGCAGCGGGCGGCGGTGGAGCTGGCCAAGGATTGGCGCCAGGACCGGGTGCTTCGGCGCCTGGAGGCGATGATGATCGTGATGGACCGGAGCGGCTTGCTGCTGATTTCGGGAAACGGAGAAATTATCGAGCCGGATGACGGCATTCTGGCCATTGGCTCGGGAGGCAGCTTTGCGCTTGCAGCCGGCCGCGCTTTGCACCGTTACGCCGCGGATATGAGCGCTAAGGATATCGCCCAGGCCGCTCTGACGATGGCTGCGGAAATCTGCGTTTTCACCAATCACAATATAATCGTGGAAGAAATTGAATAGAAACTCGAATTCATCCGAGCAAAGATGGATTCGGTTATTCGGGAGGTGCCGTTCGTGCCAACAAGCAGCTTAACTCCAAAAGAAATCGTAGCTGAATTGGATAAATACATTATCGGTCAGCGTCAGGCGAAAAAGTCGGTGGCCGTGGCTCTGCGAAATCGCTATCGGCGCAGTCGGCTGGAGGAGTCGCTCCGCGATGAGATCGTGCCGAAGAACATTCTGATGATCGGACCTACCGGAGTCGGAAAGACCGAGATTGCAAGGCGGCTCGCCAAAATTGTCGGAGCTCCGTTCATCAAAGTCGAGGCAACCAAGTTTACGGAGGTCGGATATGTCGGCCGCGATGTCGAATCGATGGTCCGCGATCTGGTGGAAACGTCAATCCGGATGGTGAAGACGGAAAAAACCGAGGGGCTGAAGGACAAGGCCGAGCAGATGGTTGTCGAGCGAATCGCTTCCATTCTGGTTCCTAGCAGTGCTAAAGCCCGCGGTCAGCGCAACCCGTTCGAGATGCTGTTCGGCGGACAAGGGCAAGCCCAGGCCGAGCCGGAGACCGAGCAGCAGGATGCGGGCATTGCAGCCCGGAGGAAAGAGATCAAGGAGCAGCTGGAGCGCGGCGAGCTGGAGCAGCAGATCATCGAGATCGAGATCGAGGATCATTCGCCGACCATGCTGGATATGCTGGGCGGCCAGGGTAACGAGCAGGCTGGGATGAACATGCAGGAAATCTTCGGCAGTCTGATGCCCAAGCGCACGAAGAAGCGGAAGCTTACGATCAAGGAGGCGCGTAAGGCTCTCCTGCAGGAGGAGGCCCAGAAGCTTCTGGATATGGATGAGGTGATTCAGGAGGCAGTTCGGCGCGCGGAGCAAATTGGCATCATTTTCATCGACGAAATCGATAAAATCGCTGGCTCCGGCCGCGGAGGCGGTCCTGACGTATCCAGGGAAGGCGTCCAGAGGGACATACTGCCGATCGTGGAAGGCTCGACGATTATGACCAAATACGGTCCGGTTAAAACGGACTATATTTTGTTCATGGCGGCGGGCGCGTTTCATATCGCCAAGCCTTCGGATCTGATTCCTGAGCTGCAGGGGCGGTTTCCTATTCGGGTTGAGCTAAGCAGCTTGAGTCAAGAAGATTTTGTGCTTATTCTCAAGGAGCCGAAAAATGCACTTACCAAGCAGTATACGGCGCTTCTGGAGACGGAAGGAATCCGGGTGGAGTTTTCCGAGGCGGCGATTCAGGAAATTGCCCGAATCGCGGCGGAAGTGAATCAGAATACCGATAATATCGGGGCGCGCAGGCTGCATACGATCCTGGAGAAGCTGTTGGAGGACTTGTCCTTCGAAGCTCCCGAGATCACGCTGGAGCAAATCGTCATCTCGCCCGAATATGTACGGGAGAAGCTGTCGAGCATCGTACAAAACCGCGACCTCAGCCAGTATATCTTGTAATCGCGCATGACTTGGAGGCAATAAATCATGACATTGTTGACGAAGACCAGAAGGCTGAATAAACTGCTTCAAAAAGAAGCGGGCAATCCGGTCAGCTTTAAGGATATGGCTGCGGTGCTCAGCGATATTTTGTATGCGGATATTTATGTGGTCAGCCGAAGGGGGAAGGTGCTCGGCAATTCGGTAGCGCCGCAAGGAAGCGATCAACTGGGCAACCTTGCGGTTCTTCACGAGAAACGGTTTCCTGCCGACTATAACGAGCTTCTGCTTCAAGTCTCCGATACGTCCTCGAACCTGGAGGCGGGCTCGCCTTATGACGTTTTTGGGGATCATGCGCATGGAGTCAGCTTTTATATCACCGTGGTTCCGATCATTGGAGGCGGCGAACGCTTGGGGACATTGGTGTTAACCAAGTACGGCAAAGAATTCGTCGACGACGATCTTATTCTTGCCGAATATGGCTCTACGGTAGTGGCGATGGAGATTCTCCGGGAGAAGGCCGAGCAGATCGAAATCGAAGCGCGCAGCAAAGCGGTCGTCCAGGTGGCGGTAGGTTCCCTGTCCTTTAGCGAGCTGGAAGCGGTGGAGCATATTTTCGAGCAGCTGGACGGGACCGAGGGCCTGCTTGTGGCGAGTAAAATAGCCGACCGCGTAGGCATTACACGTTCAGTTATTGTCAATGCCCTCCGAAAGCTGGAAAGCGCGGGAGTTATCGAGACCCGGTCGCTTGGCATGAAGGGAACGTATATTCGCGTCCTGAATGAGCAGCTCTTGACAGGCATTCAACAGGTGAAATCCTAAAGATTGCTTGATATTTATAGTTTTATCTATAATTCTTCCCTAAGATAGGTCCTATATAGAAAATATAGGGCTTTTTTCTTATTGTAATCATTTCCATCTTTCTTCAATATAGATATAGTTCTGAGTTACTACGTAATCGCATTTTGAAGTGCAAGAAATTGTATTCTCCTATTATTTTTTTCGAACATATTGTCGAAGGAAGGAGGATATTCAGAGTTCCATGTTGAATAACTACTCACAGATTACTTCTAACGAAAGTGGGATTCTACCTTATGATGATCCTGAATAAGCCGGGCTTCCAGCTGATGGAGCGTTCGCTTGGCGCAGCTACCTTGCGACAAAAGGTCGTCGCCGACAATATTGCGAATGTCGATACGCCTTATTTCAAGAGGTCCGAAGTTAAGTTCGAGGAGATGCTGCAGCAAGAGATGGGGATGAAATCCCTGCAGGGCTTCCGGACAGACCCGAGACATTTTGTCATCGGACGGCCTGCGAATCCGGAGCCTGCGATTGTAAGGGACAATCAGACGACGATGAACAACAATGCGAACAATGTCGACATTGACTATGAGATGGCCCTAATGGCCAAAAATCAGCTTCGGTACAACACGATCGTTCAGCAGGTTAATGGCGACATCAAAAAATTCAGAACGGCTATCGGAGGAAGGGGATAACGCATGAGACTTACCAACGGATACGACGTCAGCGCTTCAGCATTGACCGCGCAGCGCTTTCGTATGGATGTGATTTCCTCGAACATCGCCAATGCCGATTCGACGAGGGCTCAGATGGTCAATGGGAAATGGGTTCCTTATCAAAGGAAACTAGTAACCCTGGAGTCGAAGCCGCAAAATTTTGCGTACTCGCTTCAACATGCTATGTCGGGTCAAGACGCTGGCGCAGGAGAGGGAGTACGGGTCGCACGAGTTTTCGAAGATACGTCTCCGCTGAAACAAGTCTATAATCCGACGCATCCCGACGCGGACACCAATGGTTTCGTGATGATGCCGAATGTCGACATTATGAAGGAAATGGTCGATATGATCTCGGCCACCCGGTCCTATGAGGCTAACGTAACCGCATTGAACGCTTCGAAAGGTTTGATAACGAAAGCGCTGGAAATCGGCAGATAGCATGAACGAAGAGGGCCATAGCGGGACATATGAATATAGAAGGGGTTTCGACCATGATTGATAAAGTAAGTCTTTCGCCTTTACAGATGGTGAAGGCCGCTCAGCCGAGCGCGATGAGCGCTTCCGATGTAGCCCATCAATTCAGCCAATACTTAACCGGCGCTATATCCGACCTCAACGCTCAGCAGGCTGCAGTGGACAAACTGAACACTCAATTTATCAAAGGTGAAATTTCGGATGTACACCAAGTGATGATCGCATCGGAAAAAGCATCCCTCGGACTAGAGCTGACCGTTCAAGTGAGGAACAAAGTCATCGAAGCTTATCAAGAAATCATGAGAATGCAGGTCTAATCTTGAACAATCCAAGTGACGGTTAACCGGATGGGGTGAAAGAGTGAACGAGAATTTGCTCCAATATTGGAATCGGGTTAAACAATATTGGGATCAATTTAGCAAAACGCAAAGATTCACGCTGATCGCGACTGTGATATTAGTCATACTGACAGTTGGCATCATCAGCTATAATTTTTCTAAGACGGAATATGCACTCGCTTATACCAATCTTCAACCAAGCGATGCGGCTTCGATCAAAGGGTATCTCGACGAAGCGAAAATTCCTTATCAACTGAGTGACGACGGGAAGAGCATCGGAGTTCCCCGGAGTGAAGTGGCGAACGTGAAGCTGGCTGTCGAATCGCAGGGGTTAAATAAAACCGGAAATGTCGGGTACGGCGCTTTCAGCCAAAGCGGCACATTTGGAACGACCGACCGTGAATTTGATGTGAAATATATCAATGCGGTGCAAGGCGAGCTGCAGCAGCTGATCAATTCCAACAATGCCATTGCTAGCTCCAAAGTACTGATCAGCATGCCCAAGGAAACGGTCTTTCTGCCGAAGGGGCAGGAACCGGAGAAAGCGACGGCTTCCGTCGTTCTCGAGGTGAAGCCGGGCTATCAGCTTGATCAGGCTAAGGTCGATACGATGTATAATCTCGTATCCCACAGTGTGAAGGGGTTGCCGATCGAGAACATCACGATTTCCGATCAGAACGGGGATCCGCTGGAATACTCGAAGACAAACGGTAAAACCATGGGCTCCGCTAGTCTGGCACGCGATCACTTCGAGATCAACAATCAGTTCCGCAATGATGTGCAGCGCAATGTTCAGCAGATGCTCGGCACCATTCTTGGCCGGGACAAAGTCATCGTCAGCGTGTTCTCAACTATGAACTTTGATCAGACCAGCTCGACTAGCAATTTGGTTACGGCACCGAACGAAGTCGATCAGACAGGTCTGGAAATTTCTATCCAGGAAATTCAGAAGAACTACACCAGCGACGGCTCTGCAGCCAATGGCGGTGTACCGGGCACCGGCGCAACGGATGTTCCGGGCTATCAAGGGGCCAATAACGGAGGCAGAACGACCTCGGAAGAACTTCAGAGAACCGTTAACCGCGAAGTGAACCGGATTACTCAAGAAGTTGTAGCCACACCTTACGTCGTAAAAGATTTAACCATTAATGTCGGAGTTGAACCACCTGATCCAAATAATCCTGCTTCCCTTACGCCGGAAACGACTGAAGCGGTCAGACAAATTCTTGTAAACATCGTACGCGCCGCTTTAGCGGACAATAAGATGGCCTTAACCGACGAGGATCTGGTTAAAAAAGTGACGGTGTTTCCTCACACGTTCGCTAAAACGAATGCCGATCAAGGACTTGCGTCGAATACGGCTCTGCTGTATGGCGGACTTGGCGGGTTAGCGCTGGCCTTGATTGGCGTAGGCGCCTACTGGATGATTCGCAAAAGACGCAGAGCGCAGGAAGAAGCCGAGGAAGCTGCGCTTCTGGAAGAAGCGGCTGCGGCGAAGGTCGAGTTCCCGACCATCGATATCGACAATGTTACCAATGAGAACCAAGTGCGCAAACAGCTGGAGCAGTTGGCCAAACGCAAGCCGGAAGAGTTTGTCAATCTGCTGCGCACCTGGTTAGTAGACGAATAGAGGTGTTTGAAGCTTGGCTAAAATGCAGCAACCGATGTTAACGGGACGACAGAAAGCCGCCATTCTATTAATCAGCTTGGGTCCGGAAGTATCGGCGCAAATTTTCAAACACCTTCGTGACGAGGAAATCGAACAGCTGACACTGGAGATCGCAAACGTAAGAAAAGTCGATAATGCCGAAAAAGAGGCCATTATGGCTGAATTCCACCAGATCTGCCTGGCTCAGGAGTTTATCTCGCAAGGAGGTATCTCGTACGCCAAGGAGATTCTGGAGAAGGCGCTGGGCTCTCAGAAGGCGCTCGACATCATCAATCGTTTGACGGCAACCCTGCAGGTGAGGCCGTTCGACTTTGCCCGCAAGGCGGACCCCGCCCAGATCCTGAACTTTATCCAGAACGAGAATTCGCAGACTATCGCGCTTGTTCTCTCGTATTTGCAACCGGAGCAAGCCTCGATCATCCTGTCCTCGCTGCCTCAGGAGAAACAGGCCGATGTGGCTAAACGGATTGCGCTGATGGACAGCACCTCGCCTGAGGTCATCAGCCAGGTCGAACGGGTGCTGGAGCAAAAGCTGTCCGCGACGGTCACGCAGGACTACACGAACGCCGGCGGCATCTCATCGGTCGTCCAGATCCTGAACGGCGTCGATCGGGGGACGGAGCGGACGATTCTGGATTCGCTCGAGATTCAAGATCCGGAATTGGCCGAAGAAATCAAGAAGCGGATGTTTGTTTTCGAGGACATCGTCAATATCGACAACCGCTCGATCCAGCGCATTATCCGCGATATCGAGAATGCCGACCTCCAGCTTGCGCTCAAGGTGGCCAGCGAAGAAGTGCGTGAAGCGATCTTTAAGAACATGTCCAAGCGCATGGCCGAATCGTTCCGTGAGGAAATGGAGTTCATGGGACCTGTCCGGCTGCGCGATGTCGAAGAAGCTCAAACCCGTATCGTAGCTACGATACGCCGCTTGGAAGAAGCCGGTGAAATCATCATCGCGCGTGGCGGAGGAGATGATATTATTGTCTAATGTCATCAAGTATTTCCAGTATGTACCGGTGGAGGATACCAAGATTGTTGAGCATCCCGCACCGCCTGTTCCGCAGCACGTAGAGACCGAACAAGAAGGCTTGACCGCCGAGCAGCAGCTGGAAATGGACGAGCTGCAGCAGGTGAAGGAACAGATTATCCAGGATGCGCAAGCATTTGCCGAAGAGCAGGTACGGGCTTCCTTGGAAGAAGCGTCCGCTCTCAAGGAACATGCGCAATTGGAAATCGACGGCTGGTGGCAGGAGCGAAGACAGCTCGACCAGGCGGCTTTTGCGGAAGCAAAGGAACAGGGACTTCGTCAAGGATACGAGGAAGGCCGCGTTCAAGCGGAGGCAGAGCTTCGCGAGCGCTATGATCAGATGCTCGAGGAGGCCTCGCAGATCTTGCAGCAAGCTTATGTATTGAAGCAAGATATCATTCAGGAGGCCGAACCGTTCTTGATCGAGATGAGCTGCTCTATCGCCGAGAAGATCGTGGCAAGGCAGCTGACGCTTGAGCCGGAATGGGTGAAGGACCTGATCCGTAAGGTGCTTTCCCGTCGAAGAGAGCAAGGCCTTATCGCACTTTGCGTCGCGCCTTCGCAGTTCTCCTATATACAAGACGCAAGAGAAGAGCTTTTGTTGCACATTGATTCTCAGGCAGAGCTGCAAATTATTCCAGATGGCTCTGTACAAGATCTAGGTTGCGTTATCCGATCCTCGTTTGGCAGCATAGATGCACGCATAGATACGCAGTTGAATGAAATCAAGCAGGCCCTGCAACAGCTAGCCAGCCATGACGAGGAGGCCTAAGGCGCATGCAGATACCATCCGCACAGAAATATATCGAGCATCTTCGACAGATGGATCCTATTCGCGTAAACGGCAAGGTAACCCAGGTTATCGGACTGACGGTTGAATCGGAAGGCCCTGATGCCAGCGTCGGCGACGTGTGCTACATCTATCCGTTCAAGTCGAACAAGCCCTTGAAGGCCGAGGTCGTCGGCTTCAAAAATAATAAGGTCATCCTGATGCCTTTGGGCGAGCTTCATGCGATCGGACCCGGCTGCGATGTCGTAGGCACGGGCAAGCCGCTGACGGTGCAGGTCGGCCATGAGCTGCTCGGCAAGGTACTTGATGGGCTTGGCCAACCGCTTGATGGAACGTTTCTGCCTTCGCGAATGACGCATTATTCGACGCATAATGCGCCCAGCAATCCTTTGAAGCGTCCCAGGGTGCTGGAGCCGATCAGCGTGGGCGTCCGCTGTATCGATGGCCTGCTGACCATTGGCCGTGGCCAGCGGGTCGGGATATTCGCCGGTTCGGGCGTCGGGAAAAGTACGCTGATGGGCATGATCGCCAGAAATACCGCGGCCGACGTAAACGTAATTGCGCTGATCGGAGAACGGGGCCGCGAGGTTCTTGACTTTATCGAACGCGATCTGGGCCCGGAAGGGCTGGCCCGCTCGGTTGTCGTCGTCGCTACGTCTGACCAGCCTGCGCTTATTCGGATCAAGGGCGCGCTTATCGCTACGAGCATTGCGGAATACTTTAGGGACCGAGGCTTGAATGTCATGCTTATGATGGACTCGGTGACACGGTATGCGATGGCGCAGCGCGAGGTCGGACTTGCGGTCGGCGAACCGCCTGCTACAAGAGGATATACCCCGTCCGTATTCGCTACGCTGCCGAAACTGCTGGAAAGGTCGGGTACCGGACCTAAGGGCTCGATTACGGCGTTCTATACCGTGCTTGTCGACGGGGACGATATGAACGAACCGATTGCGGATGCCGTGCGCGGTATATTGGACGGACATATTGTCTTGAACCGGAACATTGCTAACCGGGGCCATTATCCGGCCATCGACGTGCTGGCCAGCGTAAGCCGCGTAATGAAAGAAATCGTCCCTGAGCAGCAGCAGCTTGCCGCCGAAAATTTGAAGAGATTAATGTCTATCTATAAGGATTCGGAGGATTTGATCAATATCGGGGCGTATCAGCGGGGTTCCAACCCGGAAATTGATCATGCGATGGATTCGATTCAATCGATCAACGATTACACCAAGCAGCGGGTGCATGACAAATTGACTTACGCGGATGCGACGGAGCAGTTAATTCAACAATTTTATAGGGGTTGAGACGACTTATGCGGTTTCGGTACGCTTTTCAGAAGATCGTCGATCTGAAGGAAAATGAGAAAACGCAAGCTGAGTGGGTTCTATCGGAGGCGATCGGCGTGATGCGCCGGGAAGAAACAACGCTGACCGAGCTGCAGCAATCCAAGTACGATATGCAGGAGGAGCTACATAAGGTTTCCGGTCACCGCACTACGGTTTCGAATTTGTTAGTGCTTCAAGGCTATGTCGATCATATCGAAGGCCGGATTCAATCCAAGCAGCGCGATCTGCAGCAGGCCAAGACGGTGGTGCAGCTGAAGCAGGAGGATTTGAACGGCAAAGTGCTTCAGGAGAAAGTATGGAATAAAGCCAAGGAAAAGGCCTATCAGCGCTTTGCCGCCGATCTGCTAAAGAAGGAACAGGACCAGCTCGACGAGATGGCGACCAACCGGTATGTAAGACCCGTGTAATCAGTTTGGAAAGGGAGGTGAGGGAATGGCAAAAGCAGATTCGGAACAACCGGCTTCCTATGGAGCCATGGAGCGTTTTCTGATCTGGTTCCTCATCCCGTTCGTTTTTACGGCCGTTCTGCTCGGCGTGCTTTTGACGATCTTCGACTATGACATCATGAACAGCGCGCTTAAGACGGCCCATAAAATTCCGATCGTCAATCGCGTGATTCCGGCTCCGAAAAGCGAGGCTCCTGCTGTGCCGGCAACCGGCGTACAAGGGACGGCCAAAGAAGCGGCCGAACCGACAGCAGAGGAGACGATCGCACAGATCACCTCGCAAGCCGATGCCGCAGCGCAGGAGCTGAGGAAGGCGGAGGCTGCCCTGCAGCAGAGGGAGCAGACCATCAAAGATCTGCAGTTGAAGAACAGCGAGCTCGAAGAGCAGATGAAGTCCAAGACGCAATCGGATGAAGAATATTCGACCCAAATTCAACAGCTGGCTTCCATGTACGCCAAGATGTCTCCGAGCAAGTCGGCGCCTATCATGGAGAATCTCACGCTAAATGAGCAGGTTCTTGTACTCAGTATGATGAAGACGGACGAGCGGGTGAAAATTCTGGAGAAAATGGATGCCAAAAAAGCGGCGGATGCCTCTATCCTGCTGAAGGATCAGAAGCAAGTGCGCGATACGCAAATCGCTGCTCTGCAGGAACGTCTTCAGAAAGCGGCGGTCCCGGCTGCAGCTGCTGCTTCGGATCAGCTTAGCAAGGATGATCTGGGCTCGACCTTTGCCAACATGACGCCGAAGAGCGCTGCTACTGTACTGTTGGAGCTCCAAAACACGAACCCGGATAAGGTGCTTTCGATTCTCAAGTCGGTAGATAACGCAGGACGATCCAAGATACTTTCCGCGATATCCGACGCATCCAAAGAAACGGCAGCTTTGATCTCGGCAAGACTCGTTCAATAACAAGGCATGAAGGGAGGTGAAATCTATGGAAATTCAATCGGCACCTATAGCAATCGCAACTACAAATGCATCCTCCTCTACAGGAGCAGGGGCAACGGCGACAGGTACGAACTCGTTTAATATCGCGCTATCCGGCGTTATGGCGTCTGACGGCTCGACAGGCGCAAGCGGGAAGGGAGCAGGCAGTGGTCTGTCCGCACTCATCCAGATGCTCGCGCCAATGCTTGCTCAAGGCGGCTTGAACGAGGAACAGATGGCCGGATTGCAACTCGAACAATTGGACGGGCTCATCGGACTGCTGGAGCAGGCGGACGCAGCCGGGCAAGGGAATGATTTGCTGCAAATACCGGAGCTTCAAAGCTGGTTGCAGGATCTGCAGTCGCTGCTCGCACAGATGACGGCAGGCCGGTCCGTAACGGAGGGGGAAGAATCCACCGTACCCGCGGATCGAAAGCTTGAGGCCGAGGAAAGTGATGAACAGGGTGATGCCTTGGCATTAAATCCTATGCTGTTTGTCCCGTTGACTCCACATACCGTAACGGCTGACGGCGGGGAGGAAGTCCAAGCACCTATTGATCTGCACGAAGCTTTACATATGCTGAAGCAGCTGAAGGAGCTCGCCGTAACAGCGACGAAGGAGCCGTCTGTTCAACAGACCTTGAAGGAGTTACCGTCGGTCCTGCTGCATGCTGCAGCTCAACTGGGGGAAACGAATCAGCCTAGGAAGGATCATACGACGGTGCAGCAGCAATCACTGGCGAATACTGGAGCCGGAGATGCGAGTGCGACTGATGAAGCTGTGCCAGTACAAGTCATCCCTCAAGCGATGCAGAAGCTGGAGGTCCTTGCTACGAGGCATCAGGCGATTCAGATGGCACTGGAGACGACATCCCGGGAAGAGGCTCCTCTATTCGAGCTTTTGCCAAGCGATCATGTTGAAGCCGAGCCACCCGTACCGATGACGGTGAACGACTGGATGAAGCAAAACGCGACAAGCCACCAGGCCGCCAGAACAGCCGTGCTGCAAATGCCCGCAGCGACCTTTAGCGATGAGATGACCAAGTTCGTCGTTAGCTCGTTTGTGCTTGGCACATCGGTAGAAGGGGTAACGGAAGCCCGCATATCGCTGTATCCTCAGCACTTGGGTCATGTCGAAGTCAAGCTGACGATGCACAACGGACAGCTGATCGCTCAGTTTATGGCGGATAGCTTGACCGGTAAAGAAATGCTGGAAGGTCAGCTTTCCCAGCTTCGTACCTCCCTGCAAGCTCAGGGTATTCAAGTCGACAAGCTTGAAGTAAGCCAAAGCCAGAGCTACCAATCCGGTATGTTCCAGGAAGGACGACAGCAGCAGCCTCAGTCCCAGAAGCAGCAGAAGTCGAACGGTAAGGACGTAACGGTGGAAGATGTGAAGGCGGAGGAAGAAGCGCTCGCGAGTCGTTTGCGGCTTGCAGGCAATGAAGGCTCGATCGACTTTACCGCCTAATGTAGCTCGCATGGCAAGCGAAGGGCAGGAGGTGAAATCACGTGGCGGATTCAAATATCAGCACGAAAAACATATGGCCTTATTATTCAAAATCTAACGTAAGCAAAGCGGAAGCGAATAAGGATGCCAACAACTTGGGGAAAGACCAGTTTTTGAAAATTCTGATCACCCAGCTTAAGCATCAGGACCCGACGCAGCCTCTCCAGGATAAGGAGTTTATTGCCCAGATGGCGCAATTCACTTCAGTCGAGCAGCTAACCAATATGGCTACTGAGATGAAGCTGCTTCGTCAATCGCTCGGATTCGCTTCCGGCCTGATCGGCAAAGAGATCAGCTGGTCCTATGAGGATAATGACGGAACCTCCCATACGAGGAAGGGAATCGTCGAGTCGATTACGGTGAAGAAAGGCGAGCAATTCGCTAAAGTAAACGGCGAGGACATTTCGCTGGAACATATTTCGCAGATTACGAATCCGGCGGGCGAGGGGGAGACCTCCTCATGAACGAGCGGATAACAGCTGGCAGCTTGTACCCGACTCCCATGGCGCCAGCACGTTCCAAGACCGCAGCCGATCGGCCTGCGGGAAGCTCAAGCTTCGACTCGATCCTGCAGAAGCAGTTTGTAAGGTTCAGTCATCATGCCGAAGAGCGTTTGCATCAGCGAGGGATTCAGTTTAAGCCCGAGCAACTGGCCAAAATCAACACGGCCATCGATAAAGCAGCAACGAAAGGCGCTAAAGACACGTTAATGCTGATCAACGATACGGCTTTAATCGTAAACATCAAAAACCGGACGGTTGTCACGGCGATGGATGGGCTCGCGATGAAGGACAATTTGTTTACGCAGATTGATAGCGCCATGATTATTACGTAGAGGCTGGCCCGGAACACGGAGGCCTTTGGTTGTGGACCGATAGAAACAACCTGTTAAGTAAAGCGAGCGGCTGGCTAGCTCAGCCAATAGGAGGCAATGATCAATGTTAAGGTCTCTGTATTCAGGCGTCTCGGGCATGAGAGGATTTCAAACGAAGCTTGACGTCATCGGCAACAATATTGCAAACGTAAATACGGTTGGCTTCAAAGCCGGCCGGGTCATGTTTAAGGACATTTTGAGCCAAACCGTCTCCGGCGTTTCGGCTCCAACCGACGAAAGGGGCGGGGTTAACTCCAAGCAGATCGGTCTTGGCGTGACCGTAGCTGCGATCGATACGCTCCACACGCCGGGCAGCGCGATGACGACGAACAAGCCGACGGATCTGCGGATTGACGGCGACGGATTCTTCGCGATTTCTCCAGCCCTGGACGGCGCCGAAGGACCGTACTTGACCCGCGCAGGCAATTTTGAGCTGGATTCGCTGAATCGGCTGGTCAATGCGGACGGAATGTTCGTGCTAAATACCGAGGGCGCCGGAGTAACGCTTGAGGACGGTGTTACGGCATTCTCCATCTCCCAAGCGGGTGAAATCATTTCGGTTGGAGCTGATGGTACAGCAACACCGACCGGACAGTTTATAGCAGTGGCCAAGGTTGTCAACCCGGCAGGGCTTGAGAAGATCGGGGGCAACCTGTATAGAATGACACCGAACTCCAATCCCGAAGAGCTGGACCTGGGGACGGCGCTGGCAGCTAATCCCGAGACCGGCACCGGAGCAATCGTGTCCGGACAGCTGGAGATGTCTAACGTCGACCTGACTTCGGAATTTACAGAGATGATTATCGCGCAGCGCGGTTTCCAATCCAACTCGCGGATCATCACAACCTCGGACGAGGTATTGCAGGAAGTCGTCAATCTAAAGCGGTAATATAGGATAAGCTAGTACCAACGGGGGAGCCCGCCTCCCCCGATTATCCGAACCGGAGGAAAGCCTATGATCAAGCTGACCCGACTAAACGGCAAAACGATTACCATTAATGCTTTGCTCATTGAAACGATTGAGGATACGCCGGATACGATGATCTCGCTCGTAAACGGTAAAAAAATCATGGTGCTCGAACCTGTGCCGGAAGTAGTCGAATTGGTACAGAGCTTTATGCAGGCCGTTGGTCTCATCGGCGGTACGATGAAGAGCTTGAATTCGGAGGGGTCGTAAGTTGTTTAAAAGCAAAATTTTTATTATGGTCGTTGCAATCCTCATCGCCATTACCTTAATCTTAACCGCGGCGTTCGTTTTATGGAACTATATGGACAAGTCGGGTGCTTCCGATGCGACCGCACAAGCGCAAAACTCGGCGCGTGGTGTGAAGTCCGGCAAGATACTGACGCCTGACCAGGTGAAGGAATTCACCGTTGAGATGAAAGAAGTGCTGACGAATCTCGCTGGATCGGGCAACGGTGCAAGCAATAAATTCGTGAAAGTGAGCTTTGCCTTTGAACTTGAAAACAAAAAGGGTAAGGAAGATTTCGAAAAACTGCAAAGTCGTATGAAGGCCATTGTCATACAAACGTTAGCCGATATGACGCCGGATCAGGTGTCGGGCAAGAAAGGCTTTGACAATCTTACCTCTGCCCTTATGAATAGAATGAATGAAGAGCTGCACAACGGGAAGCTGCAGCGAATTTTGATTACCGATATCGTGCTGCAGTAACGGGACGAAAATAGGTTAATCAGTAACAAGGGGGTGACGAGACATGGTGGATGTATTATCGCAGAATGAGATTGACGCTTTGCTTGCTGCGCTCTCTTCTGGGGAAATGGATGCGGAAGAGCTTAAAAAGGAAGATACGCAGAAAAAGGTCCGGGCTTACGATTTTAAACGTGCGGTGCGCTTCTCCAAGGACCATATCCGAAGCTTGACACGTATTCATGAAAACTTCGCCCGTTTCCTGACGACCTATTTTTCTGCTCAATTAAGAACATTTGTGCAGATTAATGTGGTACAAGTCGAGCAATTGCCTTATGATGAATTTATCCGCTCAATTCCCAAGATGACGATACTGAATATCTTCGAAGCGGAACCGCTGGAAGGTAGAATGGTGCTCGAGGTGCACCCGAACGTCGCCTTCGCAATGCTCGACCGGCTGCTTGGCGGCGCAGGCACTTCTCCGACCAAGATCAACGCCTTGACGGAAATCGAAACGATTGTGATGGAGCGAATTTTTAGCCGCGCGTTCGAAAGCCTGCAGGAAGCATGGAAGACGGTAGTGGATTTGTCCCCACGGCTGGATTCACTTGAGACAAATCCGCAATTTATGCAGATCGTATCGCCGAATGAAACGATCGCTCTGATCTCGCTCAGCACGAAAATTGGCGATACGACAGGCATGATCAACCTCTGTATTCCGCATGTCGTCATTGAGCCGATCATGCCCAGACTGTCGGTCCATCACTGGTTTGTATCACAGAAAAAAACCAGCGCCCCCGAAGAGATGATGGCGCTCCAGAGCAGGCTGCACAAAGCGAAGCTGCCCATCATCGCAGAGCTCGGTGCTTCCCAGATCTCGGTCAAAGAATTCCTGAGCTTGAATGCAGGAGACGTCATTGCCTTGAACCGATCCGTGGATGAACCGCTGCACATAAGGATCGGCGAGAATGTAAAGTATTATGGCACACCGGGAACAACCCGTGGCAAGCTGGCGATACAAATCAGTGAAGTTGTTCAAGAAGGAGTAGAAGAGAATGACGAATAAAGATTATTTGTCTCAAGAGGAGATCGACGCTTTACTGAGACAATCTTCTGAAAACAGCGGATCGGGCGGTTCTGAATTTTCGGATGCCATGGGGCCACGGGTTGAAGAATACCTGACGCCGCTGGAGCAGGATGCGCTTGGCGAGATCGGAAACATTACATTCGGAAGTGCCGCCACAGCCTTATCGACATTGCTGGGTAAAAAGGTAGACATCACGACGCCCAAGGTATCGGTCATTGCTAGGACGGATCTGGTTAAGGAATTTCCAAAGCCTCATGTGGCTGTCCATGTCGACTATGTCGATGGTTTCCATGGCATCAATCTCCTTGTAATCAAAACACGGGATGCTCAAGTTATCGCTGATTTGATGATGGGCGGAGATGGTACCGGTCAAAACATGGAGTTGTCCGATATCCACATCAGCGCCGTACAAGAAGCGATGAATCAGATGATGGGGTCGTCAGCCACCTCGATGTCGACCATTTTCAACCGATTTGTCAACATTTCACCTCCAGGTATCGATATTATGGATCTGACAGAAGGGGGCGATTCTTCTTCGATTCCAGATGAAGAGGTGTTTATCAAAATCTCGTTCCGTCTGACGATCGGAGACTTGATCGATTCCACGATTATGCAGCTCCTACCGGTCGGATTCGCAAGGGACATGGTATCAATACTGATGGGCGGTACGGACATGTCCGAGGCTTCGGAGGCTGCACCTGCACCTTCTGTGCCTTCCGCTCCGGCAGCTTCTGCGGCTCCCGCTCCTGCACCCCAGGCCCCGGCGGCGTCTGCGCCGTTCCAGCAGGACCCGTATCAGCAGCCGATGCAGCAGCCGCCTTATCAACAACCGATGTATCAGGAGCCTATGCAGCATCCAGGCTATCAACAGCCGATGTACCAGGAGCCGCCTATGCAGCATCCCGGTTATCAGCAGCCGATGTACCAGCAGCAGCCGGCTTACCCGCCGCAGCCTGCCAATTATGGAGTGCCGACTAGCCGCAACGTGAACGTACAGCCTGCCCAGTTTTCCAATTTCGCCCCGCCTCCGTTATCGGCAGCAGAGGATACCAACCTGAATCTCCTGTTGGATATTCCGTTAAAGGTGACGGTTGAGCTTGGACGCACGCACAAAGTGATCAAAGATATCCTGGAGCTCTCTCAAGGATCGATCATTGAGCTGGACAAGCTGGCTGGCGAGCCTGTCGATATTCTGGTCAATAACAAGCTGATAGCCAAAGGCGAGGTCGTCGTCATTGATGAGAACTTCGGTGTTCGCGTCACAGATATCGTCAATCAGTGGGACCGAATTCAAAAACTTCAACAATATTAAATTACACACTTCTTAGGAGGACTTGATACCCATGGCTAACCGAATTTTGATTGTAGACGATGCAGCATTTATGAGAATGATGATCCGCGATATTTTGACAAAAAATGGGTATGAGGTAGTTGGCGAAGGTAATGACGGAGCTCAAGCCATTGAGAAATTTAAAGAGCTTCGTCCTGATCTGATTACGATGGATATCACGATGCCGGAAATGGATGGTATTCAGGCTCTGAAGGAAATCAAGAAAATCGATGCGAACGCAAAGGTTATTATGTGTTCCGCCATGGGTCAGCAGGCGATGGTTATCGATGCTATTCAAGCTGGGGCCAAGGACTTCATCGTGAAGCCTTTCCAAGCGGACCGTGTTATCGAGGCGATCAAAAAGACGCTTGGCTAATCAGCTAAGCGTTGCTCGCGCCTCTAGGATATACACCAGCGGTGCTTTCACACAAACTGAAGGGAATGTGAACATTGAAGAGACTCGCAACCAAGACGTTGCTTACCGTTTTCGCCGCATGGTTACAGACAGTGGTGTTCACTGCTGTTTGTTTCGGGAAGACGGAAACGGAGGCACCCGGTTCGAGTCCTTTTGACTCACCGGATTCCTTATATTCGGCAGGGGATACCTTCGGTATGATCATGAAAGTTATCTTTTTTCTTATTGTTATTATCGTCATCTTCTTCATTATTGTGAAGATCATTTCACAAAAAAATAAGGTGTTCGCCGGACGGTCGATCCGCTCACTCGGCGGATTGCCGCTCGGTCCGAATAAATCGATTCAGGTCGTCGAGATCGGCAAATCTCTTTATATCGTGGGCGTTGGCGAAAATGTTCAGCTGCTGGAGAAGGTTGCGGATGAGGAAGAAGTCGCAATCATCACCGAGATGATGTCAACGGGGCCCGCCTTCTCCGGTCCTAGCCTGCAATCCATAGGAGATTGGCTCAAAAATCGCCGACAAAAGCCTGAAGTGGAAGAAGAAATCGATATTGAAAATCCATCTTTCCAGCACGTATTCCAAAGCAAGATGACCGACCGCAAGAAGCTGATGGAAGAACTGCTTCAGCAGGAGAATAATTCAGATCGGTTGAAGGATAAGTCATGAAAACGTGGTTACAATGTGTTGCTATGCTGCTGCTTGTCATCTTGCTTGCCTCGTTCGGCGGACAAGCCTACGCTGCGGATCCTATCCCCGGTATTAATATCGATATCGGCGGTTCGAACGATCCGAGCAGTGGAGCCGGAACGGTTACCATTTTGCTGTTGATTACGATTCTGAGTATCGCCCCGGCGATTCTAGTCATGATGACCAGCTTTACGCGCATCATTATCGTGCTTGGTTTTGTTCGAACCTCGCTCGGTACACAGCAAATGCCGCCGAATCAGGTGTTGATCGGACTTGCTTTGTTCTTGACCTTTTTCATCATGGCGCCTACGTTCGGCGAGATCAATCAAAACGCGTTTCAGCCTTACAGCAAAGGCGAGATTACTCAAACGGTGGCGCTGGAGAGAGCTTCGCTCTCGATGAAAGAGTTTATGTTCCAGCATACCCGGCAGAAAGATTTGAAGCTATTTTTGGATTATACGAAAGCGGCTCCCCCTAGCGGAGTCGAGGATACGCCGCTTACGGCGCTCGTACCGGCTTTTGCGATCAGTGAGCTGAAGACCGCCTTTCAGATGGGCTTTATGATCTTCATTCCTTTTCTGGTGATCGACATGGTGATTGCCAGTACCCTGATGGCGATGGGGATGATGATGCTTCCTCCGGTCATGATCTCGCTGCCGTTTAAGATTTTACTTTTTATTTTAGTAGACGGCTGGTATCTGGTTGTCCGATCTCTGCTGCTCAGCTACAATTCATAACCGGACAAGGAGGGATCTTGCATTGAGCACGGAGTTTATTATCCGGTTGGCCGGCGAGGCTGTATACACAACGCTGAAGGCCAGCGCTCCGATGATGGTGATCGCCCTTGTTGCCGGCTTGATAATCAGCGTATTCCAAGCGACTACACAGATTCAGGAGCAAACGCTGGCCTTTGTTCCGAAAATTGTACTGGTGCTCTTATCGGTGCTGATATTCGGACCATGGATATTGAACACGCTGATGGATTTCACCTATAACCTGTTGAACAATCTTTACAAGTTCGTAGGGTAGGCCCGGAAGATGGAATGGATCTTATCCTACTTTCCAGCGTATATGCTTGTCTTTTGCCGGGTCACTTCCTTTTTTCTTGTAGCGCCGATTTACTCGGCCCGTAATGTGCCCACGCCGTTCAAGCTGGGACTGTCCTTCTTTATTGCGCTAATCGCCTTCAGCGGGGCGGGCGCCCAGGCCGGGATCGTAATAGACGGGCTTTACATCCTGTCGATCGTTCGCGAGATCATGGCTGGACTATGCTTGGGCTTTATCGCTTATATGTTTTTTACCGTCGTTCAGATTGCCGGGGGGTTCATTGATATTCAGATGGGGTTCGGTATTGCGAACGTCATCGATCCGATGACAGGCATGCAGAGTCCGGTTATTGGCAACCTGAAATTTATGATCGTGACCCTGCTGTTTTTAACCTTGAACGGGCATCTTTATTTGCTGGAAGCGATCATGCGCAGCTACGAATGGATTCCGCTTTCCAACGACCTGTTCGAGAGAACCTATGGCGGACAAATCTCCGACTTTATGTTCCGAACGTTTTCCGATGTTTTCGCGCTAAGCTTCCAGATGGCGGCTCCCTTAGTGGTGGCGATGTTTCTGACCGATGTCGGTCTTGGCTTGCTGGCCCGGGTGGCCCCGCAATTCAATATTTTCGTCATTGGACTTCCGCTCAAGCTCCTTCTGGGCCTGCTGATGCTCGTGCTGCTGTTCCCGGGGTTCGAACTGCTGTTTACTAATATTTTCGCAGACATGATGGAAGAGATGAAAAGCTTTTTCGGACTGTTTCAATCTTGACAGGAGGGATAGACGTGGCGAATCCGGCATATCGATTGCGGCTCGATCTTCAGCTGTTTGCCGGAGAGAAGACGGAACCCGCGACGCCCAAGAAAAAGCAGGATGCCAGAAAAAAAGGGCAGGTAGCCAAAAGCATGGAGTTGCCTGCGGCATTTATTCTTTTCTTCTCGTTCCTCTCGTTTTTCGTTTTTGGCGGTTTTATGAAAACTCATCTGGTCGGGATGTTCAAGTCCATCTATGTCGATTTTCTGCTGTTGAACGTAACGGTGGATAATATCATGGTGTTGTTTGAAAAGCTTGCCTTTCAGATCCTGCTGATCGTTGGTCCGATCTTTTTAATCTCCGTCATCATTGCGATTGCCGGAAATTATATGCAGATTGGTTTTCTGGTTACCGGCGACCCGCTGATGATGAAGTTCAAGAAGATTAATCCGCTGGAAGGGGCCAAGAAGCTTTTCTCCATGCGGGCTGTCGTTGACTTTTTGAAGTCGATGCTGAAAATGTCGATTATCGGCTATATGGTCTACTCGACTTTGATGGGAGAGCGGGAGCATATTTTGCAGCTTGCCCATTTGCCTCTGGAGGAGATTTTATCCTTTACCGCTTCCTTGACGCTGATGCTGGGTGTGAAGATTGGAGCCGTTTTGATCATACTTGCTGTGTTCGACTATATGTACCAGAAGTATGAATATGAAAAAGGACTGAAGATGTCCAAGCAGGACATTAAGGATGAGTACAAAAAGTCGGAGGGCGATCCTCTGATCAAAGGAAAAATCCGCGAGAAGCAGCGGCGTATGGCCTTGCAGCGGATGATGCAGGATGTGCCGAAGGCCGATGTTGTCATCACGAACCCGACACACTTCGCTGTGGCGCTGCAATATGACGGCTCCAAGATGCAGGCTCCGACCGTCATTGCCAAGGGCTCGGATTACATTGCGCTAAAGATCAAGCAGGCTGCCAAGGAACACGGCGTTACCACGATTGAAAACAAACCGCTCGCTCGCGCCCTCTACGCTCAGGTGGACATTGGAGAGGCGATACCCGCTGATTTGTTTCAGGCCGTGGCCGAAGTATTGGCCTATGTATACAAGCTGAAAGGCAAAGCCAACTAAGAAGCGCTAAGCGCTCATGCTAGGGAAGGGGGCACCGGCTTTGAAACCAAGAGACTTTGTCGTTCTAATCGGCGTAATCGGCATCATTCTCATGATGGTCGTTCCGCTCCCGATATGGCTGCTGGATTTTCTGCTCATTATGAACATTACGCTAGCGCTGATTATTATCCTGGTCGGAATGAATACAACCGATGCGCTGCAATTTTCTATCTTTCCATCCTTACTTCTGATTACAACGTTATTCAGGCTGGCGTTGAACGTTTCAACAACCCGGAACATCCTCGCTCATGCGGATGCCGGTAATGTGGTCGAAACCTTTGGTTCTTTCGTCGCGGCAGGCAACCTGGTTGTCGGTTTCGTCGTGTTTATCATTCTCGTACTCGTACAATTTATCGTCATTACCAAAGGTTCCGAGCGCGTTGCCGAAGTAGCGGCAAGATTCACTCTCGACGCCATGCCGGGTAAGCAGATGAGCATTGACGCGGACCTGAACGCGGGCATGATTAATGAGCAGCAGGCCAAAGAGCGGCGTGAGAAAATCTCCCGCGAGGCCGATTTCTACGGAGCCATGGACGGTGCGAGCAAGTTCGTCAAAGGGGATGCGATCGCGGGCATCATCATGCTGTTGATCAATATCGTCGGCGGCCTGATCATCGGGGTAGCCATGAAGGGGATGAGCTTCGCGGAGGCGGGGGAGAAATACTCGATCATGACGATCGGGGACGGACTCGTCAGCCAGATCCCTGCGCTTCTCATCTCGACGGCTGCCGGTATTATTGTGACCCGTGCCGCGTCAGACGGCAACTTGGCGCATGACTTGACCGGTCAGTTATTCTCGTACCCTAAGCTGCTCTACATCGCGGCTGGTACGGTAGCAGCGCTTGGCTTGTTCACGCCGATTCATTTCTGGACAACGGCCCCGATAGCGGCGCTGCTGGCCTTTGCCGGCTACCGGATGACCCAGACGATGCAGCGCAAGCAGGAAGAAGAGGTGCAGCTTGAAGAAGAGCAGCAAATCGAAGAAGTGAGAAGTCCCGAGAGCGTTATCAGCTTGCTCAATGTCGATCCGATCGAGTTCGAATTCGGCTACGGACTTATCCCTCTTGCGGATACGCAGCAGGGCGGCGATCTGCTTGACCGGATTATTCTCATCCGCAGGCAGTGTGCGCTGGAGCTTGGCGTCGTCGTTCCGGTCATTCGGATTCGGGATAATATCCAATTAAGACCGAATGAATATATCATCAAGATCAAAGGCAATATTGTGGCTCGGGGCGATCTGCTGCTCGGTCATTACCTGGCTATGAGTCCAGGCTTCGACGATGATTCCATTACGGGCATCGATACGCTGGAGCCCGCCTTCGGCCTTCCAGCGCTATGGATTGACGAGCCGACGAAGGAACGCGCGGAGCTTTCGGGCTATACCGTCGTTGATCCGCCGTCCGTCGTAGCCACACATTTGACTGAAATTATCAAGAAGCATGCGCACGAGCTGCTTGGCCGCCAGGAGACCAAGTCGCTTATCGAGAATGTCAGGGAAAGCTACCCGGCTCTCGTGGACGAGCTGATCCCGAATGTCTTGACGCTCGGGGATGTGCAGAAGGTGCTGGTCAAGCTGCTTCGCGAGAAAATATCGGTACGCGATCTCGTAACGATCCTGGAGACGTTAGCCGATTATGGAACCTACACGAAAGATCCCGATATTTTAACCGAGTACGTGCGCCAGGCACTGTCCCGCCAAATCACTCAGCAGTATACGACAAGCGGGGATTCGCTCAAGGTTATTACGGTAGGGCCGAATCTGGAGAAAAAAATCGCCGAGTCGGTCCAGCAATCCGATCAAGGCAGTTACCTGTCGCTGGATCCGACTTCGACGCAGGTTATTTATCAGCGGGTTACCGACCAGGTGACGAAGCTGCTTCAATCCGGACAGCAGCCGATCGTTCTTACTTCACCGACGATCCGCATGTATTTGCGTCAGCTGCTGGAGCGCACGATGCAGGACATTCCGGTATTATCCTACAGCGAGCTTGAGCCCAGCGTGGAAATTCAGAGCATGGGGGTCGTTAACTTATGAGAGTGAAGCGATACGTAGTCGATTCAATGCCGGATGCCCTGCAAAAAATCCGCAACGATCTGGGTAAGGACGCAGTCATTATCAATACGAAAGAAATTCGCTCCGGCGGATTTCTCGGGTTGTTTTCTAAAAAGAGAATCGAAGTCATTGCCGCGATGGATAATGCTTCTTCCGCACCATCGAGTAAGAACCCGGGGACAACGTCTTCCCGGGAGCTGCAGCCAACGCTTTCCGGAATGTCTACTGCCCCTAAGCCGGCGGCGGCCGCGGCTTATGGAGCCAATTCCGGACAAACGCAGCTGCCGGTTCAGCCGAAAGCCTCTGCCGCTACCAGGGAAGAGAAGCTGTCTATGGCTTTTCCGGAAGTACCTGATGTGTTCCCTGCACCGACGTCATCGCCTCCACCAGCGCCTCCGTCGGCGGCTCCAGCAGCTCCGGCAGCTCAGCGGACTCAGACCGCGCCGGTGGAGCTCTCGCAAGCGGCTGGCGTGATCCGCGGTAAAGAGGATATGCTGATGGATGAGATCAGGCAGATGAAAGAAATGATGCAGAGGCTGTCACATCAATCAGGAATGGTCGAGGAACCGAATCCAAGTCTTGCTCGTTATGAGAGCAGACTGCTGGATCAGGAGGTTACGCCGGAACTAGTTCGCAAGCTGCTCGAAACGGTTGCCGAAGAGGCCGAGCATGAGGAAGCCGAGCTGAACGATGAATTTGTCAAGCAGTCGCTGCAGCGCCAACTGACCGATCTTCTGGCCAGCGAAGGAGTAAAGTCCATCGAGCCGGACACGCGGATCGCGCATTTCGTAGGTCCGACGGGGGTAGGCAAAACGACGACGATCGCCAAGCTGGCTGCTGAGCAGGTGCTCAAGTATCAGCGCAAAGTGGGCTTCATTACTTCGGATACGTACCGGATTGCGGCGGTTGAACAGCTGAAGACTTATGGAACGATCCTGAACGTGCCGCTGGAGGTCGTGTTTTCCCCGCTTGATTTGACCAAAGCTTTCGAGAATCTGCAGGATTGCGATCTGATCTTCATGGATACGGCAGGCCGCAACTTCCGCAATGAGATGTATGTTTCCGAGCTGAATGCTTTATTGAGATCCAGCGGCAAGAGCGAAACGTTTCTTGTGCTCAGCCTGACGACCAAATATAAGGACATGAAGGCGATCACCGGCAACTTCCATAAATTCAAGCTGGACAAGGTGCTATTCACCAAGATGGATGAAACGGATTCCTACGGTGCCATTCCTAACTTGGTTCATGAGTTCGGCCTGCGGCCTTCCTACATTGCAAATGGACAAAGCGTACCCGACGACATTCGAATTCTGCAAGAGCAGCACATCATCGATCTGATTCTGGAGGAACGGCAACCATGAACGACCAGGCACAAGAACTTCGGAACCTGATAAAACATCAAAGTGTCTTGAAAGACGAAAAGTCGACTCGCATTCTTACGGTTACCAGCGGCAAGGGAGGTGTCGGCAAGTCGAATTTTACGTTGAATTTTGCATTAGGCTTGCAGCAAAAGGGATACAAGGTGCTCGTTTTCGACGCCGACATCGGGCTCGCGAACATCGACGTCTTGATGGGGGTTACCTCCAAATATAACTTGTATCATTTGCTGAAAAGGGAAAAAACGGTGTGGGACATCATCCATACCGGCCCGCTGGGGCTTCAATTTATTGCCGGAGGCTCCGGGTTTAATGATCTGATCAGGCTAACGGAGGAAGAACTCGATTATTTCGCCGATCAGGTAAGTCAGTTGAACGGGCATGTCGATTTTATTATTTTCGATACGGGCGCTGGGCTGTCCAAGGAAACGCTGAAGTTTATTTTGGCGGCTCAGGAAACGATTGTTGTGACGACGCCCGAGCCGACGTCGATTACCGACGCATACGCCATCATTAAAATGGTGCATTCCATGGATTATGAGGTCAGCTTCCGTCTTGTCGTGAATCGCGTGCTGGACTGGAAAGAAGGACGGCAGACTGCGGATAAGCTCAGTATGGTGGCCAAGCAATTTATGAATATCGACATTCCTACGCTGGGATATGTGATGGATGACAGCCATGTATCGAAGGCGGTCAGGAAGCAGGTGCCTTTTTCCATCGCCTTTCCGGATTGTCCGGCTGCGAAGTCGCTGAGCGAGCTGACGAACAATTTTCTGACCAACCAGATGCCCGCAGACAATCAGGGAGCAGCGGTTAAAGGCTTCTTGAACCGGATGATCCGGCTGCTTAAGCAATAACGGCCGGTCTGGGAAGTTGTACTTGAGAGAATCAGCTTCTGGTCTTCATACCCGACCGACAACGTAGAGGAGTGGTACAATGCAACAGCCGTATGATGTTCTGGTCGTCGATGACTCCATCTTCATGAGAAAGCTGATCTCCGACTTTATAGCCGAGGATCCGACCATGCGGGTCGTTGGAACAGCCAAGAACGGGAAGGAAGCTGTTGAATTCGTTAAAAAACACCGTCCGCATGCCGTGACGCTGGATATCGAAATGCCGGTCATGAATGGCCTGGAGGCTCTTCGGATCATCATGAAAGAATGTCCGCTCCCGGTTATCATGCTCAGCAGCTTGACGCAGGAAGGCGCCGTCGAGACGATCCAGGCGCTGGAGTGGGGGGCGTTCGATTTCGTCGGTAAACCATCAGGCTCTATTTCGCTGGATCTTCACAAAGTGAAAAGTCTGATTCTGGAGAAATTGAACGCCGCTGTACGTACCAAGATGAAGCAGGTAAGCGCGCTGCCCGGGCGGACAGACGTAAGCCAAATGAATGTACCCGGCCCCCCGCCTCGGGCGCGCAGACCTGAAGCGATGACGGCGGCAGCTGCCGACAGAGCATCGATCCAGCGCAGGCAGGAGCCGGTGAAGCAACTGGTTGCCATCGGCACTTCCACTGGGGGACCCAGAGCGCTTCATCAGGTGCTTTCGGGACTTCCGGGAGAGCTTGCGGCTCCTGTTCTGATCGTTCAGCATATGCCACCAAAGTTCACCAGATCGCTTTCCCAGCGCCTTGACTCGGTATCCGGGCTAAAGGTCATGGAGGCGGAGGACGGCATGGAGCTGGAGAACGGCTCAGCCTATGTAGCGCCGGGAGGTTTCCATATGGCTGTAGCTCGAAACGGGAAGAATGGATACCGGATTCATCTCAGCAAGGATGAGCCCCGAGGAGGCCACCGGCCTTCGGTCGATGCCCTGTTCGAATCCCTGCTGCCGCTTAGAGAGCTCAAACGTCATATCGTCATCATGACAGGGATGGGATCGGACGGAGCCAAGGGCATGAAGGCTCTGCTCGATGCCGGTGCCGCCACTACCATCGCGGAATCGGAAGAAACTTGCATCGTCTACGGCATGCCTCGCGCTGCAGTAGAGTTGAACGGCGTGACTCACGTATTGCCGCAGCAAGACATTGCCGGCAAGCTGATAGCCGCAGTCGGCGTTGCAAGCCTGTCTTAGGGAGGACACTTAAAACGAACGACATACTTACGACCACGATGGAGGTGTGCTTATGGAGATGAATCAATATCTCTCGATGTTTATTGACGAGTCCAAGGATCATTTGCAAGCGATCAACGAGAATATGTTAAGCCTCGAGAGCAGTCCGGAGGATATCAGCATTGTTCAAAATATTTTCCGTTCTGCGCATACCCTGAAGGGGATGTCGGCTACGATGGGATTCGAGGATATCGCCTCGCTTACCCATGAGATGGAGAACGTGCTGGATCTGGTTCGCAATCATAAGCTGAAAATGGACTCGTTCATTTTCGATTGTCTTTTCAAAAGCCTCGATTCCCTGGAAACCATGGTTGAAGATATTATTCAAGGGGGAACGGGCAAGGCAGACGTGACAGCCGTCGTAGCCGCCTTGAAAACGATCGTTTCCGGCGATTACTTGAAAGCCTCGTCTGGAGGCGCAGCCGAAGCTGCCGCGTCTTCGGCAGTCCAAGGAGGCCCGGCGGAGCTGGATGAGTTTCAGCTCTCGATCATCGAGCAGTCCATCGAAGCGGGGATTCCGGTATTCTGGGTCGAAGTGTCGGTCAGACCGGACTGCGTGCTGAAGGCAGCACGCGCCTACATGGTGTTCAATGTACTGGAACAGAACGGCGAAGTCATCAAATCGCTTCCTTCCGTTGAGGATATCGAGCAGGAGAAATTTGATCAGAAATTTTCCGTATATTACATTTCCCAGGTTGATAAAGATCAGCTGGCTGCCCAGGTTTCCAGCGTTTCCGAGATCGATCGTGTGGACATTGTCGCTCTAGACCATGAAACGCTTGCAGCGCGTCTGCAGTCTGCCGCCGCCCCTGCCGCCGGCACAGCTCAAGCCGCTGCTCAGGCTGCTGCCCAGGCTGAAGTCGCCGCAGCATCTGCGGCGGAGCCGGTCAAAGCGGTGGAGAAGAAGCCTGCGGCTTCGGGCGGGCCGGTGGCGGGCCGTACGATCCGCGTAGATATTGAGAGGCTCGATACGCTGATGAACCTGTTCAGCGAGCTGCTGATCGATCGGGTGCGGCTGGAGCAGCTGGCCAGCGAAATCCGGAAAAACGATCTCACCGAGACGGTTGAGCATATGGCCCGGGTTAGCAGCGATCTTCAGAACATTGTGCTCAAGCTAAGAATGGTACCGGTGGATACGGTGTTTAACCGCTTCCCGCGGATGATCCGCGACGTATCCAAGAACCTGGATAAAAAGGTGGATCTGATCATCACCGGCGCTGAAACGGAGATGGACCGCACGGTCGTCGACGAAATCGGCGATCCCCTTGTACATCTGCTGCGCAACGCGGTCGACCATGGACTTGAGCCGACGGCGGATCGGATCGCAGCAGGTAAGCCGGAGACGGGCACGATTCATCTGCGCGCATACCATAGCGGCAACCATGTCTTTATCGAGATTGAAGATAACGGGCGCGGGATCAATCGGGATAAAGTGCTGGACAAAGCGATTCAAAACAATGTTGTGACCAAGGAACAGGCATCTCGCTTGTCCGATAACGAGGTGTACTCGCTGCTGTTTGCTTCCGGCTTCAGTACAGCCGATAAAATTTCCGATATCTCAGGACGCGGCGTCGGCCTCGATGTCGTTAAGACGAAAATCGAAAGCTTAGGCGGACGCGTTCAAGTGGAGTCTACCTACGGCGTGGGCTCGAAGTGGACCGTACAGCTGCCGCTCACCTTGTCGATTATCTCCGCGATGCTGGTTCGCCTCAAGAATGAGAAGTATGCGATCCCGCTTTCATCGATTGTGGAGACGGCTGCCGTGAAGGCGGAGCAAGTCCGCTCCGTACACGGCAATCGCATGGTGAACTACCGCAATTCCGTTATCCCGCTTGTGTCGCTTGCCGAGTTGTTCGATGTGCCTGGCCAAGAGGATAACGGAACGGAGGATACCCAGATTGTCGTCATCCGCAAAGGGGAGAAGCTGGCGGCGCTTGTGGTTGACGAGTTTATCGGACAACAGGAGATCGTCCTCAAGACGCTAGGTAAATATTTGACTAACCTGTTTGCCACATCCGGAGCTACGATACTCGGGGACGGGCAGGTTGCGCTGATTATCGATACGAACGCTTTGATTAAGTAACCTGCGGGCCGATACGATCACTTAAGGAGGATAAGGGTATGGGACAAGAAATGAAGGTCATCGTATTTGCGCTTGCTCATGAGGAGTACGGCGTAGAGGTAGAGAAGGTAAAGACGATCGAACGGCTGCAGCCGATGACGCGTGTTCCTAAGACGCCGGAATTCGTAAAGGGCGTTATTAATCTTCGGGGCGTCGTTACCCCGGTGATCGATCTGCGCGGACGCTTCGGCTTCCCGGAGAGTGAATACACGGATAATTCGCGGATCATTATCGTAGCGGTCGGCGATATCGAGGTGGGCCTGATCGTAGATTCGGCCAACGACGTCATCGACGTTGACTCCGATCATATCGATGATCCGCCCGATATCGTCGGTGGTATTAAAGCCAAGTACTTGCATGGCATCGCCAAAGTCGGCGACAACCGTCTGCTCATTTTGCTTAATTTACAAGAAGTCTTGAATAAGAGCGAGATCGTCCAATTGGAGAACGCAGAGGAGTAGTGAGCGTGGAAGGATTCAACGCATTCGCGGAGTTTCAAATGGACGTCTTGAAAGAGGTTGGCAATATCGGTGCCGGCCATGCGGCTACCGCGCTGTCCAAGCTTCTCGATAAGCCCGTCGATATGCTCGTACCTAAGGTGCGAATGGTGCCTTTTGAAGAAGTCGCAGACAGTGTAGGCGGAGCGGAGCAGATCGTCATTGCCATCTTTCTCCGGGTCGAGGGAGAAACGCCCGGCAACTTGTTTTTCATACTAAGTCTGGACTCAGCCAAACGGCTGCTCCGCAACTTGGTCGGCATCGAAGTAGTCAGTGACGAAGGCTACACGGAGATGGAGCTATCGGCCCTCAATGAGATCGGCAACATATTGGCAGGCTCTTATTTAAGCTCCCTGGCCGATTTCACCAATCTAAGCATGCAGCCAACGGTTCCTTCTCTGGCTATCGATATGGCCGGGGCGATTCTCAGCTATGGATTGCTTCAATTCGGTCAGATGGGGGATCAGGCTCTGTTGATCGATACGAAGTTTCTGGACGGGCAGGAAGAAGTGGAGGGACATTTTTTCCTCATTCCCGATCCGGAATCGTTCGAGAAGATTTTCATCGCCCTGGGAGTGCAAACCCCATGATCCAGGATAATATGATAAAAGTCGGAATGGCCGATCTTCATGTGACTCACCTGACGGGAGTATTGAAGACGACCGGGCTCGGTTCCTGCGTAGGATTGACCCTGTACGATGCGAAGGCTAAAGTGGCAGGCATGGCGCATGTCATGCTGCCGACTTCGGAGATTGCCAGAGAAGGCAAGCTTAATATTGCGAAATACGCCGATACGGCGCTTCCCGAGATGATCCGTCTCATGGAAGAGCTCGGGGCGCAAGCCCGGCGTATGGCTGCCAAGATGGCCGGGGGCGCGCAAATGTTCGCCTTCGGCAGCCAATCGGATACCATGCGGATCGGCCCCAGAAATGTCGAATCCTGCAAGGAAGTTCTGGCTCGTTACCAGATCCCGATCCTCGGGGAAGATACGGGCGGCAATTATGGAAGAACGATCGAATTCGACTGTGTGACCGGCGTGCTGGTTATCCGCAGCGTTCAACACGGAGTGAAGGAATTGTAGCCATGATCGGAACAGTAAAATGGAATTTCATAGTTGGCGCCATCGCATTTGTCGTTACCTTTGCGATGTCGGCCGGGAATAACATATGGCTCACGACCCTGCTAAGAAGCTTCTATAGCTTTGCTATTCTATTCGTTCTTGTATTTGCTTTCCGTTGGCTGCTGGGTACGTTTGCCGGGTTGGAGCGCCTTGGGGAGCTGTCTTCCGAGGATGTGGAGGGTGAGGAAGTCAAAGGTACCGCCTTCGATGCCATCACGCCTCCCGATCAGGATGCGGAGCTTCACCAGATGCTGAAGAACCGGATCGACGACTCAGCTCCTCCGGCTGAAGAAAGTTTGTTTGCGCCGCTAAATCCGCCTAAGTTGTCGACCAAGATCAGCGAGACGCCTGATGATACGCCCAGGGAAATGGCTCAAGCGCTTCGCCGAATGACTGAAGAGTAAAGGTGGTGAAATGCTTCATGATCGGGCAAAAATCACACTTGGCGAATATGGAGAAATGGAAGCAATGGAGAGAAGACGGCTTGCTGGAGGCTAAAAAAACGTTAATCGAAACCTATCTTCCATTGGTTGATTATGTATCCGGGCGTCTTTCCATCGGCTTGCCCAAAAACGTATCGAAGGAAGACCTCGCGAGCTATGGCGTCATGGGGCTGATCGATGCGATCGAGAAATTTGATTACGAGCGGGGGCTCCAGTTTGAAACCTACGCTTCCTGGCGGATTCGCGGAGCGATAATCGACGGTCTTCGCCAAGGAGACTGGGTTCCCCGCTCCGTGCGGGAGAAGGCCAAAAGAATCGAGGAAGGCTACCAGAAGCTGGAGCAGCAGTATCTCCGTTCGGTTACCGATGCGGAAATGAGCGCGTATTTGCAGGTTAGCGAAGGCGAGTTCCAGCAGATGGTTCAGGATATTGCGGTCACGACCGTTTGTTCCGTGGACGAGCCGATCCGGGAGGAAGAAGCAGAGACCCGTTTATCCCTTCTGATCGACGAAAAAGCTAAGCATCCCGAATCCACGGTAAACGATGTCTACTTAAAAGACACGCTGGCGCAAGCCATCGAGCGATTGACAGAAAAAGAACGAATTGTCGTATCCTTATTTTATTATGAAGAACTTTCTTTAAGCGAGATTGCCGAGGTAATGAGTCTTTCCCCATCTAGGATCTCGCAGTTGCACTCCAAAGCGATACTAAGGCTGCGAGGTTCCTTGAGCCGTCATAAATCGCAGTTATTCCAACACTAAGGCGATGAAAGCGGGGATGATGATGGGCGAGATGACGATGCCGTTAAGCTACTATTTGGATGTTAACTTATCCGATGATAAGCTTGCGGCTTTTCTTCAGTTTACGAACTGTGATGAACGGTTTACAGTTACGCTGGAGCAGCTGCAAGAGTTGTTGAAATCCTATCATATCGTTCATGGTGTGGACGAAGCGCTATTAATCGAGATTGTGAAAGATCCTTCCGTGTTTTTTTATAACAAGACGGTCATAGCAACCGGCCAGGCGCCGCAAAATGGTGCCGACGGTCAAATCCGGCTGCTGTTCGATCTGAACAGCCAAAAAACGCCGCTTGAGATGGAAGACGGAAAGGTTGACTATAAAGAAGTAACAACGATTCATAACGTGCGCAAGGGCCAGCTTATCGCACAGCGCATACCCGCGGGGCAGGGCGTTCCGGGGAAGGCTGTAACCGGCGAGACGATCTTCGCGAAGGATGGGAAGGAAGCCCGTTTTAAGCTGGGCAAGAACGTCGTTACCGACCCGGAGCAGCTCGCGATGTACGCTGCGATAGACGGTATGGTGACGAAAACGGACCGCGATAAAATTAACGTGTTCCCCATATTCGAGGTCAATGGCGACGTGGATTACAATATCGGAAATATTGACTTCGTCGGCTCCGTCGTCGTTCGCGGCAGCGTGCTTCCGGGCTTTCGGATTAAAGCTTCGGGAGATATCCGGATTACGGGCAATGTGGATGGGGCTGACCTGGAGGCAGGAGGCTCGATAGAGATTTCTGCCGGTATCCTCGGTCATAACAAAGCCGTGGTCCGAGCCGGCAACCGGATAAAGTGTTCATTTATTCAGGATGCTACGGTTGAAGCGGGCGAAGAAGTGTTCGCGAACCAGAGCATCATGCACTCTCAGATCCGGGCGGGTAAATATGTAATCTGTAAGGGGACCAAAGGGTTGATCGTCGGAGGACAGATTCAAGCCGGGGAATGTGTGGTCGGACGAACGGTCGGCAACGCCATGTCTACGGTTACCGTCATCGAGGTCGGTGTTCTGCCGGAGCTTCGCAACGAGCTGCAGCAGCTGCGCACCAACCTGAGAGCGTTGAATGAAAATTACGATAAGACGGATAAAGCGCTTGCATTGCTCGACCAGCTTGCAGCCGTGGGGCATCTGACCCCGGATAAGGTTGGAATGCGGATCAAGCTGAACCATACCAAAAAGCAAGTAGCGGAAGAGATGTCCGGCGCCAAGGATCGTATACTCGAAATCGAAAAATCCTTGGAGGATTCCGAGAGGGCTAAGGTGGAAGTCATCGGCAATGTGTTCAGCGGAACGAAGATCGTTATCGGACGGTACACGAAATTCATCAAGGATACGTCGCCACGCGTGAAATTTCAGTTAGTTGACGGCGACATCGCCATGATGCCCATTCATTAGCAGGCCGGGAGGAATGCCGGATGAGTATGAAAGCGGTCGAGATGCAGTTTGCTCTGCACAAAAATGAGGATGCCGGTTTCAAGCAGCAGCAAATGATGAACAAACCGGTTCAGGATCAGGCAGCGCTGTCCCAGGAGTCGGAGAAGCAGCTGCTTGAGCAGCGACGTATCAGCTCGAAGACGGATGAGACGAGCCGCATGGCCGCAGATCGTGACGGGGGATATGGCGGAAAGCAGGATAAGAACCCCTCGGGCGCTAAGAAGCGCGGGCAAGCCGGAACCGACAGCGCGTCGCCGCCTCCCCATGACGGTCATCCTTACAAGGGACATCATATTGATATTTCGCTTTGACATTTTGTTGTGAAATTAGGTGATCGATTTTGAACCAGCCCTGGGTGTACATTGTGTTGTTCGGTCTCCTTCTTATCGTCTATGCGCGCTTGCTGCCGCGGGATGCATCGCCTTCGCCCAGAAGGGAAAGCCCCGAGATGATGAAGGAAGTCGAGAGCGCCATGGATCATTTCGCTGTGGAGCTTGAGGAGCAGAACAAGGCGATCGTCCAGTTATTCACGGATACAAAGAAAGACTACGAGACTCATTCTGCCAAGCTGGCCAGCCGGGTGGAGACGCTGGAGAAGCACAATCTGCAGCTGCAATCCGAGCTGAGCCGGGTTGGCTTTATGACCGAGCAGATTCAGAAGCAGCAAAGCAGCCCGTCCTTGATCGCGCAGGGCGTTCCTGTGGAGCCTATAGGGGCGCCCGTTTCAGAGGTTCCTTCCAAGCAGGTTCCCGCCCCTCAGGCTGCCTCTGGCCCCGTTTCTGAAGAGGGAATCGAGGAGGCGGCCGGCAGGCCGGAAGCCCGGGAGAAGCCCTTGAAGATCAGACAGCGGTATGCAGAGCTCTTTCTATTGTACGATCAAGGTAAGTCCTCGGACGCGATCGCCAAAAAACTGGGCATGAATAAGGGGGAAATCGCCTTGATCCTGCAGCTGGCGAAACAGGAGGAGAACGAAGATGTCGAATAAAAAATCGCTCTTCTACGGCTTGGGCAGCGGTATGATCGCCGGCGCCGTTCTACTCCAGCTGATGAACGCGGCTCCCAGTGCCAGCTCTCTCTCAAGAGACGGGCTTGTGGAGCCTTCGTCCGGCTCGCCCGCAGCGGAGAAGATGACCCGTGAGCAGCTGAGAGAGGCCGCAGCCGTTCATTATCAGGTGTACGGGAAGGACGTCAAGATTTATCTGCAGCCCGAGGTGGACGAGCTGATCGGTCAGCGGATCGCCGAAGAGAGAGAGAAGCTGAAGGCTGTCGAACCCGCGAAGGATGTGTATATCTATGTACAAAGCGGAATGGTGCTTTGGCAGGTGTCGGACATGCTTCTTCAAAGCGGGCTGATCTCTGACAAGAAAGCCTTCGAGGATGAGATGCGCAAGCGGCAGCTGACCGGCAGCATCATTACCGGGGCCCATGAATTTAAAGGTCCGCAAACGATTGAGCAGATCATCACAGGCTTGACAGTCAAATAAGAGCGGCGGCATGTTTTGTTCGTTTATGACGAACGGGCTCGTAAGTTTAGTTGCAACCTAATGAGACTTATGGTATAGTATTCCTCGGTGTAAAAATCCACACGCCGATGAATTCCGATGAGGGTGCTTCCGCGTTGCGGCAGCTGCATGTTATCGTGCGGCTCCGACAATAATCTGGAAGTTTCATCGTGAAGATGATATCGAGCGGAGGTACCAAAACAACTATATTTGAGGAGGTGCGTGAGGATGGCAGTAATCTCCATGAAACAGCTGCTCGAGGCTGGTGTACATTTCGGTCACCAAACCCGTCGCTGGAACCCTAAAATGGATCGTTACATCTTCACCGAAAGAAACGGAATTTATATTATCGACCTGCAAAAAACGGTCAAAAAGGTTGAGGAAGCTTATAACTTCGTCAGATCCGTGGCCGAAGAGAACGGAACGATTCTGTTCGTCGGCACCAAGAAGCAAGCTCAAGACTCCGTGAAGGAAGAAGCGGAGCGCAGCGGACAGTTCTACATCAACCAACGCTGGCTCGGCGGTACGTTGACGAACTTCTCCACAATTCAACAACGGATCAACCGTCTGCATGAACTTGACAAATGGGAAGTCGATGGTACATTCGACGTTCTTCCTAAGAAAGAAGTTATCATTCTCCGCAAGGAAAAGGATCGTCTTGAGAAATTCCTGGGCGGTATCAAGCATATGAAGGGTCTGCCGAGCGCATTGTTCGTCATCGATCCTCGTAAAGAGCGTATTGCCGTAGCAGAAGCTCGCAAGCTCGGTATTCCGATCGTAGGTATCGTTGATACGAACTGCGATCCGGACGAAATCGACTATGTCATTCCTGGTAATGACGATGCGATCCGTGCGGTAAAACTGCTGACAGCCAAAATGGCTGACGCTGTTATCGAAGCTCACCAAGGCGAGCAAACAACAGCTTAATCCACATAATGTGCGAATACGAGAAGGGTGGTTCAAAGGTGCAAAATCCTTTCACCGCCCTTTTTTTAAGGCTAATATTCCAAATAAGGTGAAAATTAAGGAGGCCCAACTATGGCAGTAAATGCGGCAGCAGTAAAAGAGTTGCGTGAAAAAACAGGAGCAGGTATGCTCGACTGCAAAAAAGCGCTTGAAGAAGCAAACGGCGATTTGACAAAAGCTTCCGAGCTTCTGCGTGAAAAAGGGTTGGCCGCTGCGGCTAAAAAATCCGATCGCGTCGCTACCGAAGGCATGATCGAATCCTACATCCATGCCGGCGGCAAGATCGGCGTATTGGTAGAGGTTAACAGTGAAACCGACTTCGTTGCAAAGAACGATCAGTTCAAAACTTTCGTTCGCGACGTAGCCCTTCACATCGCAGCGTCGAGCCCTAAATTCATTCGCCGTGAAGAAGTTCCTCAGGACGCACTGGATAAAGAGCGCGAAATCCTGACTAACCAGGCGCTGAACGAAGGCAAACCGGAGAAAATCGTAGAAAAGATCGTCGAAGGCCGTCTGGCTAAGTACTATGAAGAATACTGTTTGCTTGAGCAGCCGTTCATCAAAGATCCGGATAAAACGGTTGAGCAGGTTCTGAAAGAGAAAATCGCCACTATCGGCGAAAATCTTTCGATCCGCCGCTTCGTTCGTTACGAGCTTGGAGAAGGCCTGGAGAAGAAACAGGAAAACTTCGCTGAAGAAGTTATGAACCAAATGAAGCAGTAAGTTATATAGTCTACAATCATGCAGGGGACACCGACGTGTTCCCTGTTTGTCAAGTAAGGGAAATACGTTTGAACGAAAGGGAGGTATGTGGCTTTGGAACGTCCGATTTTTAAAAGAGTCGTATTGAAATTAAGCGGTGAAGCTTTGGCAGGGCAGCAAGGCTACGGAATTGATTCGGAGATGATCAGCTCCATTGCTCAACAGGTGAAAGAAGTGATCGATCTTCAAGTCGAGGTTGCCATCGTCGTAGGCGGAGGCAACATCTGGAGAGGGATCGCGGGCAGCGCCAAAGGCATAGACCGGGCGACAGCTGATTATATGGGTATGCTAGCTACCGTGATGAATTCCCTTGCCCTCCAAGACGCGCTGGAGACGATCGGCGTTCCGACACGCGTACAATCCTCCATCAATATGCAGCAGGTGGCCGAGCCTTATATCAGGCGCAGAGCTATCCGGCATCTGGAGAAGGGCCGTGTCGTCATTTTTGCGGCTGGCACGGGAAATCCTTACTTCTCCACCGATACGACAGCCGCGCTTCGCGCTGCCGAGATTGAGGCGGAAGTCATTCTGATGGCTAAAAATAAAGTGGATGGCGTTTATTCCGCAGATCCTTTCAAGGATCCAAGCGCGGAAAAGTTCGAAACGCTTACCTATCTCGAGGTGCTGAACAAGAACCTTGGGGTAATGGATTCGACGGCTTCTTCACTGTGTATGGACAACAATATCCCGCTGATCGTCTTTTCGATTACAGAAAGCGGCAATATCAAGCGCGTCGTGCTCGGGGAGAAAATCGGCACCATTGTAAAAGGGAGTGTGTAGCCAATGCCTCAAACCATTAAAAAAAATGCCGAAGAGCGCATGGATAAAGCCATCGCTTCGTTGAAAAAAGAGCTGCTGTCGCTGCGCGCAGGCCGTGCGACGCCGGCGCTGCTGGACCGCGTACAGGTCGAGTACTACGGAGCCATGACGCCGGTCAATCAGCTGGCCAACATCAATACGCCCGATTCCCGGACGCTGATGATACAGCCTTGGGATAAAAGCTCGATGTCGGCTATTGAGAAAGCCATTCTAAAATCGGATCTCGGTCTGAACCCGTCCAATGACGGAAGCAGCATCCGCATCGTTATTCCGGCTTTGACCGAAGAACGGCGCGCGGATCTGGTGAAGATGACCCGCAAATCCGGCGAGGAAGCCAAGGTTGCTATCCGTAATATCCGGCGCGATGCGAATGACGAGATCAAGAAACTGGAGAAAACCGCAGGGATGTCCGAGGATGAATCGCGCGGCCACCAGGAAGACATACAGAAAGCTACCGATAAGTTTATTGCTGAAGTTGACAAGACGCTGCAAGCAAAAGAAAAAGAAATCATGGAAGTGTAATGGGCAAAGACCCCCTTTTTTGAGGGGGCTTTTAGTCTTTTAGTCTTTCCTGATGGAGGATTGGCAATGAAACCATTTGTAAAGTGGTTCGGCGGGAAGACGGATAAGGCGGAAGCGGCCCAAGGGCTGGATTCCGACAATATTCCGAGCCATGTGGCCGTTATAATGGATGGTAACGGCCGATGGGCGCAAAAACGCGGGCTGCCGCGGATAGCAGGGCATCATTCCGGTATGAAAAACGTGAAAAAAATAACGATGGCGGCAAACGACATCGGCGTTCGGGTGCTCACGATGTACGCTTTTTCCACGGAAAACTGGAAAAGGCCGAAGGAAGAGGTCGAATACCTGATGAAGCTTCCGCTGGAGTTTTTTCCTAAAGAGATTGATGAGCTTGTAGCCAACAATGTGCAGATTCGGATGACGGGCTGGTCCCAGGATTTGCCGGATTACACGCTTAAGGCGGTTCAGGACGCGATCGATCGAACGAAAAATAATGATGGACTTATTCTTAACTTTGCTCTGAATTACGGAAGCCGCAAGGAGATGCTAGCTGGCGTACAGCAGCTGGTGAAGGATGCCCAGGCAGGCAAGATACGGCCGGAGGACATCAGCGAGTCCATGTTTTCAAGCTATTTGCTGACCGATCCACTCCCCGATCCGGACTTGTTAATCCGAACCAGCGGTGAGCTTCGCATCAGCAACTTTATGCTTTGGCAGCTAGCTTACTCGGAGCTCTGGTTTACGGATTTGTGCTGGCCGGAATTCAACGAATTACACTTCTATGAAGCTATACAAGAATACCAGCGGCGCGCCCGTCGATATGGCGGCTTATAACCGGCAATTGGAGGAATGGAATTGAAGCAGCGGATCGTTACAGGAATCGTGGCAGGGCTCGCTTTCTTTATCCTGTTATACTTGGGCGGCTACTGGTTTACCGGTCTGATTGTCGCGCTCGCTGTCATCGGATATGATGAATTTTTGCGAATGAATGGACTGAAGAAAAATCGCTTGGTAGAAGCGGTCGGTTATGTTGGGCTGCTGCTGCTGGTTATTCCCTGGCAGTTAGGGGTCATCGGCGCGGCTCAGCTTATTTGGCTGCTTATGTTTGTATTTATGGCCGCCACGGTGATCTCGAAGAACAAAACGACAATCGACCAGGCGGCGATAGCTTTCCTGGGCATGGTCTATATAGGTCTCGGCTTTCACTATATGATCGAAACGCGCTCTATCCCCGAGCATGGTCTATTCTGGACGCTTCTCGTGTTTCTTTGCATTTGGACGACCGATTCCGGCGCTTATTTCACCGGATCGAAGTTCGGCAAAACTCCGCTTTGGCCAACGATCAGCCCGAAGAAGTCGGTCGAGGGGGCTATCGGCGGGATTGTGCTTTCCATCGTAGTTGCGCTTGCTTTCGCCTGGTCAAGGCCCGAGCTGCTTGGCTATGGGCAGGCGGTGTGGATCGGCGTCGTCATCGCGGTAATCGGGCAGATGGGCGACTTGATTCAATCGGCCTACAAGCGTGTGAAAGGCATTAAGGACTCCGGCACGATCCTCCCCGGTCACGGCGGAGTTCTGGATCGGACGGACAGCTGGCTGATCGTGTTTCCGTTCCTGCACGCGCTGACCTTGTTACCGTCTGTTTAATATGTGCTGGAGGTAGAACACGAGTGAAAAAGATCAGTATTCTTGGATCGACGGGCTCCATCGGCACCCAAACCCTGGATGTCATCTCTCACTATCCTGACCTCTATGAGGTTGTGGCTTTGGCAGGCGGCTATAATCTGGAGCTTCTCCGGGAGCAAATGCACCGCTTCCGCCCTTCGATCGTTTCGGCCGCGACCAAGGAGCTGGCTGACCGGCTCCAGGCAGAGGCCCCGGCTGGCACGCGTGTTTATTACGGCGATGAGGGGCTGATGGAAGCCGCTGCGGGCCATGATGCCGAGCTCGTCGTGACGGCAGTGGTCGGCAGTCAGGGGCTGCAGCCTACGCTAGCAGCTATCGAAGCCGGCAAGCATATCGGGCTCGCCAATAAGGAGACGCTCGTCAGTGCCGGTCATCTGGTCACGGAAGCGGCGGCGCGCCGCGGGGTTTCGCTGCTGCCGATCGACAGCGAGCATTCCGCGATCTTTCAATGCCTGAACGGGGAGAATAGGGCTCGTATACATAACATTATCCTCACCGCATCCGGCGGGTCATTCCGCGACCGCAGCCGCGAGGAGCTGGCGAATGTGACGGTGGAGGATGCACTCAAGCATCCCAACTGGTCGATGGGCGCCAAGATTACGATCGATTCGGCCACGATGGTCAATAAGGGGCTGGAAGTGATCGAAGCGCACTGGCTGTTCGGGTTGCCCTACGACCAGATAAACGTGCTGATCCATCCGGAGAGCATCATACACTCGATGGTTGAATTTGTAGACGGCAGCGTCATGGCACAGCTGGGACTGCCGGACATGCGAGTGCCGATCCAGTATGCGCTGACCTATCCCGACAGGATGAGCACGCCGGCAGAGCGATTGAATCTGGCCAGGATCGGGCAGCTGAACTTCCGGGAGATGAGCTTCGAGCGTTATCCGTGCATCGCCTTGGCTTATGAAAGCGGCAGAGCCGGGGGCACGATGCCTACGGTGTACAGCGCGGCCAATGAGGTCGCTGTTGACCGATTTTTAAAGGGAGCCGTGCCGTTTCTGGCGATAGAGGACATCATCGGAAGCGTGATGGCGAAGCATCGCACGGTCGAGTCGCCCGATCTGCGGGCCATCCTGGATAGCGATGCCTGGGCAAGAGCGGAAGCGGAACAGGTTGGTTAAGAACGCATGCTGTCAAGTAGCATGTTTGAGCTGCGGCGCTAATATGTTCATAGCATGGGCTCGGCTTGTGTTCGGTTTATCATTAATGGTAATCTAAGAACACATGGAAAACGCCCTTCCCATGACATGCAAACGATGAACATTAGTGTTTTAAGGAGGCCGTGAGCTAGAGTGGATGTACTTCAAATCATCGTGCTGAATGTACTCTTGTTTTTTGTCCTTGTGACGGTACACGAATGGGGACACTTTTATTTTGCCAAGCGCGTAGGCATTTTGACCCGTGAATTTGCGATAGGCTTCGGCCCTAAGGTACTGTCTTTCGTCAAGGGAGAAACCCGCTACACGCTAAGGCTGCTTCCGATCGGCGGCTTCGTGCGGATGGCCGGCGAAGACCCCGAGATTGTACAGATCAATCAAGGCCAACGGGTAGCCGTGGCGATCAAGCAGGATAAGGTCACGCATATTTACCTGAATGATTTCGACAGCCGCCGCGGAGCGCTTGAGGGCGTCGTTGAAGAAATCGATCTGGAGCGGAAGCTGTTCGTCAAGCTGGATGTGGACGGAGCCGTACAGCGCTATGCCGTTCATCCGCAAGCCATGATGGTGAGCAAGGAGAAGGAAACTCAGATCGCGCCTTGGGACCGGCAGTTCGGGAGCAAGACGGTTGGTCAGCGCGCGATGGCGATATTTGCCGGTCCGCTGATGAACTTTATCCTCGCTTTTCTGCTTTTCGTAACGGTCGTGTTTGTGGCAGGCATGCCTGTGCCGGACCGGGTCCGTATCTCTGACACCGTCGCCGGGGGCGCCGCTCAGCAGGCCAGCCTGAAAGGCGGGGATATTATCGTCGAGGTCAACGGGGAGAAGATAGCGGGCGATATGAAGAAGCTGACCGCTTTGATCCAAAATTCGCAGGGCAAGCCGATGAACTGGGTGATTGAGCGCGACGGCCAGCAGATCGCCAAGCAGGTGAAGCCCGAGCTGAGCGAGGACAAGGTGTACCGCGTAGGCGTATCGCTAGGACCGGATACCCGGCCCGCTTCCTTCGGTGAAGCGATCACGGGAGGCGCGAAGAGCATGGCCTCCGCATCGACGATTATTCTGGATGGCTTCGGCAAGCTGGCGACGCTGCAGGTGAAGATGGATGATCTGGGCGGTCCGATCCGGATCGTCGAGTTCACCAGCGAGCAGGCGAGCGCCGGAGCGGTTCAATATATTTACTGGATGGCCATCATGAGCTTGTATCTGGGCTTGTTCAATCTGCTGCCGGTTCCGGCGCTGGACGGAAGCCGTCTCGTCTTCCTGGCGCTTGAAGCGGTGCGCGGCAAGCCGGTCGATCCGAGCCGGGAAAGCCTGGTGCATTTCGTCGGCTTCGCGATGCTTATGCTGCTCATGATTGCTGTAACGTACAATGATATTTTACGATTGATCAAAGGATAGCGCTCGGCGCTGTCCGTCAGTAGGGGGAGCATCCGGACATGTCGAAGGATAAGCAGGAAAAGCAGTTTGTCAAAGAAATTACACCGCAAAGCGAGGACTTTTCGCGCTGGTATATCGATACGATCAAAAAGGCCGATTTGATGAGCTATTCGCCGGTTCGCGGCTGTATCGTATTCAAGCCCGACGGCTATGAGATCTGGGAAAATATCCAGCGGGAGCTGGATAGCCGTTTCAAGGAGACGGGGCACCGCAATGCGTATTTTCCTCTGTTCATCCCCGAGAGCTTCTTCCAGAAGGAAAAGGAGCATGTCGAAGGCTTCAATCCCGAGCTGCCGTGGGTGACCGAGGCAGGGGGAGAAAAGCTGGAGGAGCGTCTCGCTATCCGTCCGACCTCGGAAACGATGGTGGGTCATATGTATGCGGAGTGGATCAATTCCTACCGCGACCTCCCGCTGCTGATCAATCAATGGGCAAACGTCGTCCGTTGGGAGAAAAAGACGCAGCCTTTCCTCCGCACCAGCGAATTCCTATGGCAGGAAGGCCATACGGCGCATGAGGATGAGGAGGATGCACGCAAGGAAACGATGCAAATGCTGGAAATCTACCGTGACTTTGCTGAGAACTTCCTTGCGATCCCCGTTATTATGGGCCAAAAGACGCCGTCCGAGAAGTTTGCGGGCGCGGTAGATACGTATTCGATCGAAGCCATGATGAAAGACGGCAAGGCGGTGCAGGCAGGTACTTCCCATTACCTCGGGACAAACTTCGCTGTAGCTTTCGATATCAAGTATTTGGACCGGGACAATCAGCACACGTTCTGCCATACGACCTCCTGGGGTGTCAGCACCCGCTTGATCGGCGCATTGATCATGGTTCATGGAGACGATAGAGGGCTTGCATTGCCTCCGAAGGTAGCCCCACTCCAGGTTGTCATGATTCCGATCGGGCCGCCCAAGACAAGAGAGCAAGTCATTGCTTGCGTGGACGGGTTGTACGGCCAGTTGAAGCAAGCTGGCGTTCGGGTGAAGGTGGACGACCGTCAGGATCAAAGCCCCGGCTGGAAGTTCAACGAATACGAGATGCGCGGCGTGCCTGTGCGTGTCGAGCTGGGCCCGCGCGACATGGAAAATGGCCAAGTGGTTCTGGTCTCCCGTATAACGGGGGAGAAGCGCGTCGTCGCTCAAAGCCAAATTGTAGAAGAGGTCCAGAAGCTGTTGACGGAAACCCAACAGGAGATGTATGATCGAGCCAAGAAGTTCCGGGACGAGGCGATGACAAGCGCCGATACGCTGGACGAGTTGAAGGGCTTCCTGCAGCAGAAGCGGGGCTTCTCGTTATCCGGCTGGTGCGGCTCGGCAGCGTGCGAAGCGACGGTGAAGGATGAGACCGGAGCTACAAGCCGGAACATTCCGTTTGCGCCCGAGGTTCAGAAGTCGACGTGCCTGGTCTGCGGAGAGCCGGCTAAGCATACAGTTGTGTTCGGCCGGTCTTATTAAGTAACGAGATAGAAAGGGCAAACGGGATGGTTTTTTAATTCCATTTGCCCTTTTTCAGCTCAAAGGCGAAAAAGTTTGAATCGTTTCGTCGTTATTGCCACATTGTTGTGTGAGAATCATGTAATATTTCGGGGAGGAGCAACATGAGCGGTAGCAGTACGGCATTGAAGCGCGACAGGTTTGAGATGCTGATGCAGCAGGCGAGCGTTCCTTCGGAGGTCGTGAGAACCTTTTTCGCCGACGGCTACATCGACAAGGTGGAGACAAGTCGCAAAAACAAGGAATGGGTTTTCCATATCGTCAAAACTCAGGTCGTTCCTTGCGATATATACCGGACATTCTGCAAGTTGATCCGCGATAAGTTCGCGCATATCGCAACCATCCGGTTCGTCCTGCAGTATACGTCCGATGTCAATCCGGAGAGCGTGGCTCATGAATACTGGGGCATGTTCCTAGAGTGGGTACAGCGCGAAGCGGCCTCGATCAACGGCTGGATGACAAAGGCTAAGATTGAGGTGAACGGCAATGTGCTGACGCTTTGCCTGCTCGATACGATCGGCATGGAGCTGGCGAAGAAGAAAAACATCGGCGAATGGATCCGGCAATATTTTTCCGGCTTCTTCGGTGTCGACTATCATGTGAAGTATGTCGTGAGCGCTTCCCGCGAAGAAGAGCTCGAGAAGTTTAACCGCATTATCGAGCAGGAGCAGAAGGAAGTCACCAGTCAAATCCTGACTGCCGTCGAAGCGGAGGAAGCCGCGCTCGCCGCTGTACCGGAGGGCGAAGTCAGGCTGATGGTCGGCTACGATATCAAGGAACCGGCTGTCTCGATTCAAAATGTGCAGGATGAAGAGAAAAAAGTGACGGTACAGGGCATGGTATTCGGCCTTGATATGAAGGAGCTGCGCAATGGCAGTACCCTATTTACCTTTAACATCACGGATTTCTCCGACTCCATCATGGTGAAAAGCTTCGCCAAGACGAAGGAAGATGTGAAGATCTACAGCCTCATCAAAAACGGCACCTGGCTGAAGCTTCGGGGGCGCGTCGAATATGACCGCTTCATGCAAATTCCCGAGCTCGTGATGATTCCTTCGGATGTCAACGAGATCGTCGCTCCGCCGGACCGCAAGGATGATGCGGAGGAGAAGCGGGTGGAGTTTCACCTGCATACCTCGATGAGCGCGATGGACGGCATCACGCCGGTCGATCAATATATCAAGATGGCTGCCAAGTGGGGGCATAAAGCGATCGCCGTGACCGATCATGGCGGCGTGCAGAGCTTTCCTGAGGCCTACAATGCCGGAAGGAAAAATGGCATCAAGGTCATTTATGGCGTAGAGGCCAATGTAGTCGATGATTCCGTCCAAGTGGCGATGAACGCTACCGATCTAAAGCTTGCCGATGCCGAATACGTGATCTTCGACGTGGAAACAACGGGTCTATCGGTTACGAACAATAAGATTATCGAGCTTGCAGGCGTAAAAATGAAGGAAGGCAAGGAAATTGACCGGTTCGCCACCTTTATTGATCCGCATGAAAGGATTCCTTATAACATCCAGCAGCTGACGAATATTACCGACGATATGGTACGCGGTGCCCCGGATATTTCGGAGAAATTGCCTGAATTTCTTGCCTTTGTCGGCGACGCTGTTCTAGTTGCGCATAATGCGCGCTTTGATATGGGCTTCCTGAATACAAACTGCAAGAGACTCGGCCTGCCGGAGCCAAACAACCCGGTCATCGATACGCTCGAGCTGGCCAGACTGTTATATCCGACGATGAAAAACCACCGGTTGAACACGCTATCCGATAAATTTAAGGTTAGTCTCGATAACCATCACCGGGCGATCGATGACTCCATCGCTCTCGGATTCGTTCTGTTCCATATGCTGAAGGAAGCGGCCGATCACGGATACTTGCAGCTGAATCAATTGAATGATCAGGTCGGCAAAAACCTGAAGACCCAACGCCCGTTTCACTGCTGCATTTATGCGCAAAACATGGTCGGCAAAAAGAACTTATATACTTTAATTTCCTTATCTCATACCGAATATTTCCATCGGGTTCCATGCATTCCGCGAACGAAGCTGATCGAGCTGCGGGAAGGACTGATCATCGCCTCGGGCTGCGAGAAAGGCGAGCTGTTCGAGACGGTGTTGAACAAGTCGCAGGAGGAAGCGGAAGCGGTAGCGGAGTTTTACGATGTGCTGGAGATTCAGCCTACACTCGTCAATATGCATCTGGTCGAGAAGGGCTTGGTCGGAAGTCCGGCACAGCTGGAGGACGCCGCCCGGAAGATTGTACAGATCGGCCGGAAGCTCGGCAAGCCTGTCATTGCTACCGGAAATGTCCATTATCTGCTGCCGCGTGAGAAAATTAACCGGGATATTACGATCCACGGCATCACGGGCTTCAGTCCGCTGAAGGATATCCGCAAGCCGGATGTGCACTTCCGGACAACCAAGGAGATGCTAGCCGAGTTCGAATTTCTCGGCGCCGAGGACGCTTATGAGGTCGTCGTTACCAATACGGCGGCGCTGGCCGACCGGTTCGAGGAGCTGGAGCTGTTCCCGACGAAGCTGTTCACGCCGATCCTTGAGGGCGCGGATGAGGAGATTCGCGAGACCTGCTATAACACCGCGAAGCAAATCTATGGCGAGCCTATTCCGGAGGTTATCGTCGCCCGGCTGGAGAAGGAGCTCGTTCCGATTATCAAGTACGGCTTCTCGGCCAACTATTTGATCTCCGAGCGGCTTGTAAAAAAGTCCAATCAGGACGGATATCTCGTCGGCTCCCGGGGCTCGGTCGGTTCCTCCGTCGTCGCTACGTTCCTTGGCATTTCTGAAGTTAACCCGCTTCCGCCGCATTATATTTGCATGTCCTGCCAGCATAGCGAATGGATTCTCGACGGCTCGATCCCATCCGGCTTCGACCTGCCCGATAAAGATTGTCCGAACTGCGGCAGCAAGCTGAAGGGTGAAGGACAGGATATCCCGTTCGAGACGTTCCTTGGCTTCAAGGGAGACAAGGTTCCCGATATCGACTTGAACTTCTCGGGGGAATACCAGCCGAATGCGCATAACTTCACCAAGGAGATGTTCGGAGAGAAAAACGTATTCCGGGCCGGAACGATCGGTACGGTTGCGGAGAAGACCGCCTTCGGCTTCGTGAAGAAGTACGAGGAAGAGCAAGGGAAAAAGTGGCGCGGCGCTGAGCTGAGCCGACTGGCTCTTGGCTGCACCGGAGTAAAGCGCAGCACTGGTCAGCATCCCGGCGGTATCGTCGTCGTACCCGATTATATCGATGTCAACGACATCACGCCTGTGCAGTTTCCCGCCGATGATACGAGTGCCGAGTGGAAAACGACGCATTTCGATTATCACGCCTTCGATGCGAACCTGCTCAAGCTCGATATTCTCGGGCATGATGATCCGACGATGATGCGGATGCTGCAGGACCTGACGGGAGTCGATCCGACGACGATCCCGATGAACGATCCGAAGGTCATGAGTATGTTCAATTCGGTGGATTCGCTGGGCGTGACGCCTGAGAAAATCCGTACGCCGGTCGCCACTTATGGCGTTCCGGAGATGGGCACGAAGTTTGTCCGTCAGATGCTGGAAGAAGCGAGACCGTCCAGCTTTGCCGACTTGCTCCAAATTTCGGGGCTGTCTCACGGCACGGGAGTGTGGCTGGGCAATGCCCAGGAGCTGATCAAGAAGGGAATCTGTACGATCAAAACTGTGATCGGCTGCCGGGACGACATCATGCTGTACCTCATCTATAAAGCGGGTATGGATGCAGGCCTGGCGTTCAAGATCACGGAGAGCGTGCGGAAGGGCAAGGGCTTGACCGAGGAATGGAAGGAAGACATGAAGAAGCATAAGGTGCCTCAATGGTATATTGATTCCTGCGAGAAAATCGAATATATGTTTCCGAAGGCGCATGCCTCCGCCTATGTTATCTCCGCCGTTCGCACAGCCTACTTCAAGCTGTATCATCCGATTGCTTATTATGCGACCTACTTCTCGGTCCGCGCTACCGACTTCGAGCTGGACCTGCTGTGTCAGGGCTATGACGCGATCGTCCGCAGGCTGGTCGAGATTGAGGAGAAAGGCTTCCAGGCGCTGCCGAAAGAGAAAAATATGATCTCGATCCTCGAGATGGCGATCGAGATGACGGCACGCGGCTTTTCCTTCAAGCCGGTCGATCTGTACAAGTCGGACGCGACGAAGTTTATTATCGAAGGGGATTCGCTGATTCCGCCGTTCTCGGCGGTGGGAGGCATCGGCGAGAACGCGGCCAAAAATATCGCGGCTGCCCGGGATGCCGGTCCCTACTTGTCCGTCGAGGATTTCCAGACGCGGAGCAAGGCCTCGAAGACGGTCATCGAGCTGCTCGGCGGCATGGGCTGCTTCCGCGGTCTGCCGGAGACGAACCAGCTTTCGTTGTTCTAATGGCAGGGGCGGCTGGAACGGCCTCCCCAGTTGCAAGCAGGCCGGTATCTATGGTATAATCTGCTATGGTAACAATGCTATATCTCGAAACCGGAGAGTGGGGAAACCCACTCTTTACATTTTGTATGAGTGTTTTCAGCGACTCGCTCACGATGGAACAGGAGGAAAACGCGTTTGAGCAATCAGATCAAATCGACGGTGGAAGCGTTGGTGCGTCCGTTTCTGGACGAGAACCAATTCGAACTGGTCGACATCGAATATGTAAAAGAAGGCGGAAATTGGTTCCTGCGGGTATACTGCGACAAGGAAGGCGGTATCGACATCGACGACTGCGGACGCATCAGTGAATATCTGAGCGCCAAGCTGGATGACAACGATCCGATTCCCGACGCTTATTTTCTGGAGGTTTCTTCGCCCGGGGCGGAGCGTCCGCTCCGGAAGCCGCAAGATTACATGCGTGCAATCGGCCAGCATGTTTTCATAACGACCTATGAGCCTATCGACGGCTTGAAGGAGTTCGAAGGCACGCTTGTTTTTTATGATGAAGCTGTAGTTGAAGTGGAAGTCGGCAAGAAAAAGCATCGGCTGCCGGCCGAGAAAGTGGCGAGCGCCCGGCTTGCTATCTTGTTTTAATACTGCTGCCCGTGCGCGGGCTTCGCATTTTATGAGAGGGGGAACTCCAACGAAATGAACATGGATTTTATCGAAGCGTTAAACGAAATCGAACGCGAGAAGGGGATCGCCAAGGAGCTGCTGATCGATGCCATCGAAGCAGCCTTGATCTCGGGCTACAAGCGCAATTTTAATACGGCCCAGAACGTACGCGTCGACATCAACCGGCATACCGGACTGATCAAGGTGTACGCTCGCAAGACGGTCGTGGATGAAGTGCTCGATGCCCGGCTCGAGATTTCGTTATTCGCTGCCAGAGAAATGAATCAAAATTATCAATTGAACGACATTGTGGAAATCGAAGTAACTCCGCGTGATTTTGGACGGATTGCCGCGCAAACGGCGAAGCAGGTGGTGACGCAGCGTATCCGCGAGGCGGAACGCGGCTTAATCTACAATGCTTACGTAGATAAAGAGGAAGATATCGTCAACGGTATCGTACAGCGCCAGGATCAACGCAATCTGTATATCGACCTCGGCAAGATCGAAGCGGTTATGCCGCTCACCGAGCTGATGCCGACCGACAAGTTTAAGCAGGGCGACCGGGTAAAAGCCTATATTACGAAGGTCGAGAATACGACCAAAGGGCCGCAAATTATTCTTTCGCGCACGCATCCCGGACTTTTAAAGCGGCTGTTCGAGCTTGAGGTGCCTGAAATTTTTCAAGGCGTCGTTGAGATCCGCTCCGTTGCCAGAGAAGCTGGCTTCCGCTCGAAGATTGCGGTATATTCCCGCAATGCCGAGGTGGATCCGGTCGGCTCTTGCGTAGGGCCGAAGGGCATGCGCGTGCAGACGATTGTCGGCGAGCTGAAGGGTGAGAAGATCGATATCGTGCGCTGGGTGGAAGGCGTCGATGAATATGTCGCCAATGCGCTCAGCCCGTCCAAGGTTATCGAGGTGCAGGTGTTCGAGGCGGAGAAGATGGCTCGCGTGATTGTGCCGGACTACCAGCTATCGCTGGCGATCGGCATCAAGGGACAGAATGCAAGACTGGCCGCGAAGCTGACGGGGTGGAAGATCGATATCAAGAGCGAGACTCAAGCCGAGCAGGAGTTCGGACGTCCTAAAACATACACCGAGGAAATGCATCAGGATTCGGTCAGTATCGATTGAAATAGGACTTCAGAGTCCGATAGCCAAAGGGGGGATTAGCCGATGAAGCCGAGAAAAACACCGCTGCGCAAGTGCGTGGCATGCCAGCAGATGATGCCGAAGCGGGAGCTGATCCGTGTTGTCAAAACCCCGGCTGATGAGCTGCTCATCGATCTGACAGGCAAGAAGGCCGGCCGTGGGGCTTACCTGTGCGGCAAGCAGTCCTGTTTCAAGCTCGCCAAGAAATCCAGGGCGCTCGACCGGGCATTGAAAGCTCAGGTTAGCCCGGATATCTACGATGCTTTGGAGCAGGATTTTATTAAAGTCGAGGACGAGTTTATAGCCGGGAAACAATCGGCGGATGAGGATGACGATGAATAGTCGCTTTTTTTCCAATTTAGGTCTTGCGATGCGCGCCGGTAAAGTGATTTCCGGCGAAGATGCTGTCATCGAGTCGATCCGCAGCGGGGAAGCCAAGCTGGTTATTGTGGCCGAGGATGCTTCCGAAAGCACGCTTAAGAAGATAAACGATAAATGCAGTCATTATCAAGTTCCTATTCATCAATACGGCAGCCGGGAGCAGCTCGGAGGCAGTATCGGAAAAGAAACGCGGGTTGTCATTGCCGTAGCCGATGGGGGATTTGCGCGACTGCTGCTGAAGCCGTAAAAAAAGCTCGGAGGTGGACTGTATTGACAAAACAGGACAACAATAAAGATAAACTCAGAGTTTACGAGTATGCAAAGTCCTTGAATATGAGTAGTAAGGAAATTATTACTATTCTGAAAAGACTGGGACTTCCCGTCAACAACCATATGAGCGTAATGGAGAACGATGCAGTGAATAGCGTAGAGAAGTTTTTTAAAGATATTAAGGCCAATGCGGCAGCAAAACGTGAAGGCGGAGCCGGACAAGATTCCAAGTCTTCAGAAAGAGGTGCAGGTATTACTAATTCATCGAAACAACAAACCGTAGCAGTACAGCCGAAACCGGAGCAGCGTGCGACCGGAAGTCAACAAGTTCAATCCGCGGCGCCGAAAAATAGCGGCGAGCAGCAGGAAGAAAGACAGCAAAGCCCAGGCGTCGAACGTTCGCAAGGCAGCAGCCAAACTCAGGGAGGCGGCCAAAGCCGTCCGAGCGGTCAGGGCGGTCAAGGCGGCGGTTACCGTCAAGGTGGCCAGGGCGGCCAAGGCGGCGGCTATCGCCAAGGCGGTCAAGGAGGCCAAGGCGGCGGGCAAAGTCGTCCGAGCGGCCAAGGCGGTCAAGGCGGCGGCTATCGCCAAGGCGGTCAGGGAGGCCAAGGCGGCGGACAGAGTCGTCCGAGCGGCCAAGGCGGTCAAGGCGGCGGCTATCGCCAAGGCGGCCAGGGCGGCCAAGGCGGCGGGCAGAGTCGTCCGAGCGGTCAGGGCGGTCAAGGCGGCGGCTATCGCCAAGGCGGTCAGGGAGGCCAAGGCGGCGGGCAGAGCCGTCCGAGCGGTCAGGGCGGTCAAGGCGGGTACAACCGCGGAGGCCAAGGCTCATACGGCGGTGGCGGTCAAGGCGCCCGTCCTGCGGGCGGTCAAGGAGCGTCCGGCGGAGCTCAGGGACAGCGTTCGGATAACCGTCGCGGCAACTTTAACAGTCGTCCGGCTGCAGCCGGCTCATCCAGACCGATACCGTCTACCGGAGATAATGATTCGGATAAGCCGGGCAGAAAGCCGGCCAGACCGGGTCAAAAACGATTTGACGATAACCGGTCGGGCGGCAAGGGACCTGGCAATAGGGGCCGCGCTCAAGGCAGAGGCGGCAGATTCAATTCGGAACCGCCTAAACCGAAGATTGACAACACGCCTAAGAAAATTATCGTGCGCGGCACAATGACTGTCGGCGAGTTGGCCAAATCTCTCCACAAGGATGCTTCCGAGGTTATTAAGAAGCTGTTGTTCCTGGGCGTGATGGCAACGATCAATCAGGAGCTGGATCTGGATGCCATTCAGCTTCTCGCATCGGACTACGGGGTCGAGATCGAGCTGAAGATCCCGGTTGAGGAAGACAAGTTCGAGAACTTCGAAGAGAAGGATGAAGACGAGGATCTGATGGAGCGGCCACCGGTCGTTACGATCATGGGTCACGTCGACCATGGTAAGACAACTCTGCTTGACGCTATCCGCAAAACGAATGTCAGCGAAGGCGAAGCCGGCGGGATTACCCAGCATATCGGGGCCTATCAGGTCGAAGCGAACGGCAAGAAGATCACGTTCCTCGATACCCCGGGTCACGAGGCGTTCACATCGATGCGTGCCCGCGGCGCGCAGGTTACCGACATTACGATCATCGTAGTTGCTGCGGACGACGGCGTCATGCCGCAAACAGTCGAGGCCATCGCCCATGCGAAAGCAGCGAAGGTGCCTATTATTGTAGCAGTTAACAAAATAGATAAGCCGGAAGCCAATCCGGATCATATCAAGCAAGAACTGACCGCTTACGAGCTGGTGCCGGAAGAGTGGGGCGGCGATACGATTTTCTGCAATATTTCGGCTAAGCAGCGCATCGGGCTCGATAACCTGCTCGATATGGTTCTTCTCGTGTCCGAAGTGCAGGAGTACAAAGCCAATCCAAACAAACGGGCCAGAGGTACGGTCATTGAAGCCGAGCTGGATAAAGGAAAAGGCCCTGTAGCTCGCGTTCTGATTCAGCATGGTACCTTGAAGGTCGGCGACAGCTTCGTAGCGGGCGTTCATTTCGGCCGGGTTCGTGCGATGGTCAACGACAGAGGCAAGAAGCTCAAAGAGGCGGGTCCTTCCACACCGGTTGAAATTACCGGGATGACGGAGGTTCCTCAAGCCGGCGATCCGTTCCTTGTGTTTGAAGATGAGCGCAAGGCCAGAGCAATCGCCGAGAAGCGTACGGTTACGCTGCGCCAATCGGAGATGGGAGCAAACTCCCGCGTCACGCTGGACGATCTGTACAAACAGATCAAAGAAGGCGAGATCAAGGATCTCAACGTGATCATCAAAGCAGACGTTCAAGGCTCAGCTGAAGCGCTGAAAAGCTCCCTCGAGAAAATCGATGTGGAAGGCGCGCGAGTCAAAATTTTGCTCAGCGGCGTAGGCGCCGTAACAGAGTCCGATGTTATTCTGGCTTCCGCTTCCAACGCGATCGTAATCGGCTTTAACGTACGTCCCGAGCCGCAAGCCAAAAATACCGCGGATCAGGAAAAAGTCGATATTCGTCTGCACAGCATTATTTATAAGGTAATGGAAGAGATTGAAGCGGCTATGAAAGGCTTGCTTGATCCAACCTATAAAGAAGTGGTCATCGGTCAAGCCGAGGTCCGCAACATCTTTAAAGTATCCAAGGTCGGTACGATTGCAGGCTGCATGGTAACCACCGGTAAAATCAACCGGAATGCAGAGCTTCGCGTAATCCGCAGCGGTATCGTTGTGTTCTCCGGCAAGGTAGACTCGCTCAAGCGGTTTAAGGATGATGTGAAGGAAGTATCCCAAGGCTACGAGTGCGGTATATCGGTTGAGAAATTCAACGATATTAGAGAAGGGGACGTCATTGAAGCCTTCGTCATGGAGACTGTAGAGAGATAAGAGGTGATTCGCTATGGCTAAAATTCGCGTAGGTCGAGTTGGCGAGCAAATCAAGAAGGAAATCAGCCAGATTATTCAGTCCGAGCTGAAGGACCCGCGGATCGGCTTTATTACCGTCACGGGCGTGGATGTCACCAATGATTACTCTCAGGCGAAGGTATATCTGAGTGTACTTGGAAGTGAGGAGCAGCGGGAAGAGACGCTGAAAGCTCTCGGCCGCAGCTCCGGATTCATCCGTTCCGAGCTGGGCAAGCGGATCCGGATGCGCAAAATTCCTGATTTGCATTTCATATTTGACGCCTCCATCGATTACGGCTCCAAGATTCAATCGATTCTTCAGCAGATTAGCGAAGGGGATTCGAAAGCATGAGTAAAGCGGAGTACGCCGTACAGCTTCAAGCGGCAGCCGACTTTATCCGCAAGCACGACGACTTTCTGGTGGTTTCCCACGTCCAGCCTGACGGGGATGCCACCGGATCGACGTTCGGCGTGGCTTGGATGCTGCATGCGCTCGGCAAATCCTTTACGCTGATCAATGAAGGCCCTATGCCTAGCAAGTTTCACTACATGGCTGGCCCGCATCCGATCTGGAACTTTGAGCAAAAAGAGCCTGAACGTATGTTTGCTGCGGTGATCTCGGTCGATTGCGCTGATTTTGGGCGGATCGGGCAGGTGCGCCGCTGCTTCGCGCCCGGATTCCAGCTGTTGAACATCGACCATCACGCGACGAATGATTCCTTTGGTACCGTGAATCTAGTCCAGGCCGATGCGGCGGCAACGGTAGAAGTGCTGTATGATCTGGCCGCGGAGCTTGCTGTGGATTGCTCGGATGAATGGAATGTATGCATCTACTCCGGCTTGTTGACGGATACCGGCGGGTTCCGCTATTCCAACACCTCGCCGAAGGTTATGCGTATCGCGTCGGAGCTGCTCAGCCGCGGAGTACAGGGGCATGAGCTCGCCGAAAGGCTGCTGGAGAAGATGACGTTCGCTCAGGTATCCTTGCTTAAGTCGAGTCTGACGACCTTGAGCTTTGCTCACGATAAGCGGGTGGCTTGGCTGTCCGTGTCAACGGACCAATTGCTTGCTTCGGGCGCATCCAGCGAGGACATGGACGGGCTCGTGAACTATGCTCGCAATGTGGAGGGAGTATCGGTCGGCATCCTGTTTAAGGAGAAAAAACCGGGCGTCGTCAAGGTCAGTCTCCGTTCCGGCGGAGAAGCGAACGTAGCGGAGATCGCCCAGCGATTCGGCGGCGGCGGCCATATTCGGGCAGCCGGCTGTACGGTCGAGGGGTCGCTGCAGGAAGCGATTGATCGGGTAGTTCAGGAGGTAGGGAGTGCGCTGTTATGACGCTGGACGGCATATTGCCGATATGGAAGCCCAAAGGCTTTACTTCTCATGATGTCGTTGCCAAGGCGCGCCGCATCCTGAAGATCAAGCGTATCGGACATACCGGTACGCTTGATCCGATGGTGACCGGCGTGCTCCCTTTATGTATCGGGAAGGCAACGCGCGTGGTTGAATATATCCAGGATTTGCCTAAAGAGTACGAGGCCTGTCTGTGGCTCGGTCTGTCTACGGATACCGAGGATTTGAGCGGCACTACGCTCGCCAAGGATGAAACGGTCAAGGAACGGATTGCGCCGGAGGCCGCAGCCGAGGCTGTCCGCCGCTTCGTCGGGCAGATTGAGCAGGTGCCGCCGATGTATTCCGCCGTCAAGGTAGAGGGAAAGCGGTTGTATGAGCTGGCTCGCCAGGGGATCGAGATTGAACGCAAAGCTCGTTCAGTTACGATCTACCGGATCGATGTCCTAGAGACGGACTGGGAAGGGGAATACCCTAAGATCCGCTTTCGGGTGCTTTGCTCTAAAGGCACCTATATCCGCACGCTTTGCGCTGACATCGGCAAGGCTCTCGGGGTACCGGCTGTGATGGGAGAGCTCGTCCGGACATCGACCGGCAGTCTGACTCAAGAAAGCTGCCTCACCTTGGAAGAGGTACAGGAGCTGGTCAGCAGCGGCGACTTGGGCTCCAGGCTGGTTCCCATCGAAGAGGCGCTTCGTCATCTCCCCCGTGTGGTATTGTCCGATGAGCAGGCGTTAAGGGCGTCCCAGGGGCAGAAGGTTCGGCTTAATGCCGAACAGCTAGCTTCACTCCAAGGGGTCGAACCGGAGCTGTTGAGCCGGATTGCGGGATTTGCCGGGCCGTCGGAACGGGCCGTTGGCGTTTTGGAATGGAATCAAGAGAAGCAAGCGCTGCAAGCCGTCAAAATTTTCACGCAAGAGCAAGCTTAACTGTTCAAAAGGGATGTTCAAAGCTCTTTGAACGACCTCTTATAGCCGAATTGTAGGTGAACGCAACGATATGATGCAGACAGTATCGCTCTCGTATCCGCTTGAAGCCGGGCGCTTCGCGGGTCAAAGGCCACAAGTGCTCGCGATCGGAGATTTTGACGGCGTCCATCTTGGACACCGGGAAGTCATCGGACGCGCCGTAAGAAGGAGCAGGGATCTGGGAGCCGTCAGTGCCATTATGACCTTCCATCCCCATCCGCGCCAGGTGCTTGGGCTTGATCATTATGTGAGGCTGCTGACCCCGCGATGGACGAAACGCGAGGTTTTAAGCGAACTTGGGGTCGATGTGACCTATATGGTCGATTTCAACGAGTCGTTCATGCGGCTCACTCCGGAAGAATTCGTGGAGCATATGCTTATCCCTCTTAATCTGGATACGGTGTATGTCGGCTTTGACTTCAGATTCGGCCATCGGGGCTCGGGCACGCCGGATACTCTATGCGAGCTGGCCAAGGGCCGATTTGCCGTCGAGATTGTACGTCCCTTCCATCAGGGGGGCGAGAAGGTGAGCAGCACCCGTATCCGGCAATGTTTGCAGGAAGGACAAGCTCGTGAAGCGGGGGAGCTGCTCGGCCGGCCCTACGAGCTGGAGGGCGAGATTGTGCACGGAGATGCCCGCGGCCGGACGATCGGATTTCCGACAGCCAATATTTTATTGAAGGACCCTTACGTGCTGCCGGCTAACGGCGTTTATGCCGTCCGGGTACGGGTTCGTGATCGCTGGTACGGCGGCGTCATGAATATCGGGGTTAAGCCTACCTTTGAAGGAACATTGATTCATCCGACGCTGGAGGCTCATTTGTTTGACTTTAAGGACGAGATTTACGGCGAGACGGTACAGGTTCAGCTCATCGATTTTATTCGTCCGGAGCGCAAGTTCGGCTCGGTTGACGAGCTTGTCGCGCAGATCGGGCAGGATGCCGATACGGCGCGCAGGACGCTGGCTCCGATGCCTTAACAAATTTTGTTTTTCTATTTTACTTTTAATGATGCGATGTGCTATACTATGAAGCGTTGTCGATTCGGAAAACGCCGTTCGAGACGGCGGCTCGCCAAGAGCCCGGCAATCGAATAAACCGTAGCGTGGAGAAACGAGACTCCGACGGTCTCTGGGCTACCGGGGATAACATAACTTATGGAGGTGAATCAACATGGCATTGACACAAGAGCGTAAGCATGAACTGATTGCTACACACAAAACCCACGAGAACGATACGGGATCTCCTGAGGTGCAAGTTGCGATTCTTACAGAAAACATCGTGAACCTGACAGCTCACTTGAAAACCCACAAGAAAGACCACCACTCTCGTCGCGGTCTGCTCAAAATGGTCGGTCAACGCCGTAAGCTGCTGACGTACTTGAAAAACAAAGACGTTAAGCGTTACAGCGCACTGATCGAGAAACTCGGTTTGCGCCGCTAATCGCGCGTGCCTCGCAATCAAAGCAATCACGTTTGTCCTTTGGGCGCCTCCAGATCATCGTCATTTGGATGCTCCAGGACTCGGGATTGCTTTTTTTGGCAGTGCAGACTGAGGTTAATTTAGCTAATGTTTTCGCAAAAAGAAGGAAATACTAACCATTATGCAGAATGGTTAATTGATCAGCATGCGTGCGAACGGGCATACATAAGCGAATCCTCGCGACACATGTTATGAACGAACGCCAATTATAGGAGGTTGTTTATGGAGAGCAAGGTGCAAATGGATCTTGGCGGCCGGCAGCTCGTGCTGGAGACGGGCCGTCTGGCCAAGCAGGCCAACGGCGCCGTCGTCGCCCGCTATGGTGATACGGTCGTACTATGTACGGTTACGGCGTCGGCCGAGCCGAAGGATCTGGATTTTTTCCCGCTGACGGTGAACTACGAGGAGCGTCTGTACTCGGTAGGTAAAATTCCCGGAGGCTTTATCAAGCGTGAAGGACGCCCGAGCGAGAAAGCGATTTTGGCAAGCCGTTTGACGGACCGCCCGATTCGTCCGTTGTTCCCGGAAGGGTTCCGTAATGACGTGCAAGTCGTAGCTATCGTTATGAGCGTGGATCAGGATTGCACGCCAGAGATGGCGGCTATGATCGGCGTATCCGCAGCGCTTAGCATCTCCGATGTTCCTTTCGACGGGCCGGTAGGCGGCGTGATCGTTGGACGGGTAGACGGGCAATTCGTAATTAACCCGACGCTTGCGCAAGCGGAGAAGAGCGATATTCATCTGGTCGTCGCAGGCACCAAGGATGCGATCATGATGGTTGAAGCCGGCGCCGATGAGGTAGCTGAAGAAGCGATGCTCGAAGCGATCATGTTCGGTCATGACGAGATCCGCAAAATCGTCGCAGTGCAGGAAGAGCTTGTCGCCAAGGTCGGCAGACCGAAGATGGAAGTGAAGCTGCATGCGGTTGATCCGGAAGTGGACAAAGCCGTTCGCGAGTTTGCCCAAGCCCGTCTGGTCGAAGCGGTCAAAATTCCGGAGAAGCATGCCCGCCAGGATGCGATTGATGCCGTGAATGCCGAAGCGAAGGAGCATTTTGTCGCTGTCTATGCTGAAACGCCGGACAAGATGGACGATGTCAAGGAATCCTTGTATGATATCGTGAAGGAAGAAGTCCGCCGTTTGATTACGCATGACAAGGTGCGTCCGGATGGACGGGCACTTGAGGAGATCCGTCCGATTGAGTGCGACATTAATTTGCTGCCGCGCACGCATGGCTCGGGTCTGTTCACGCGGGGTCAAACGCAGGCGCTGTCGATTTGTACGCTTGGCGCGCTTGGCGATGTGCAGATTCTGGACGGCATCGATCTGGAAGAATCCAAAAGGTTCATGCACCACTATAATTTCCCGCCGTTCAGCGTTGGCGAAGCAAGACCTCTTCGTCCTCCAGGCCGTCGCGAGATCGGACATGGGGCGCTTGGCGCACGTGCGCTGGAAGCTGTTATTCCGAATGAAGTCGAGTTCCCTTATACGATTCGTCTTGTCTCTGAAGTGCTGGAGTCGAACGGTTCAACCTCCCAGGCTAGTATATGCGCAAGCACGCTCGCTATGATGGATGCAGGCGTTCCGATTAAGGCACCGGTAGCGGGGATCGCGATGGGCTTGATCAAGAACGGCGAGCACTTCTCCATTCTGTCGGATATCCAAGGTATGGAGGATCATCTGGGCGATATGGACTTTAAGGTAGCGGGTACGGCCAAGGGTGTTACTGCTCTGCAAATGGATATTAAAATTGACGGGATTAACCGTGAAATTTTGAGCCAATCGCTCGAGCAGGCCAGAGAAGGACGGATGCATATTCTCGGCAAAATGATGGAGCGGATCTCCACGCCAAAGAACGAGCTCTCGCCTTATGCGCCTAAGATCGTGACCATGCAGATCAACCCGGACAAAATCCGCGATGTGATCGGAGCCGGCGGGAAGATCATCAATAAAATCATCGAGGAGACCGGCGTGAAGATCGACATCGAGCAGGATGGACGCGTATTTATCGCTTCGTCCAACAGTGAGATGAACGAAAAAGCACGTTCGATCATCGAAGGCATCGTCCGCGAAGTCATCGTCGGGGAAATCTATCTCGGTACGGTGAAGCGCATTGAGAAATTCGGAGCTTTTGTTGAAATACTGCCGGGCAAGGACGGTCTCGTGCATATTTCGCAATTGTCTTCCGAGCGCGTAGCCAAGGTAGAGGATGTTGTTAAAATCGGAGACCAGCTTACCGTTAAGGTAACGGAAATCGATGCGCAGGGACGTGTCAATCTATCCCGTAAAGTGCTGCTGACTCCTCCGACCGCTCCGGCCCAATCCTAACTGCACGATATGTAACGGCGCTTCAATGAGCGCCATACGAAGAAAGAGCCAGATCTTGTCTGTCTCTTTTTTGCTTTGTCTAAAAAAGAACAGGAGCTTTGCAGCAGGCCGGTCTCCCTTGTCCCATTCCTTTGCGAACCCGTTAGAGTCGAAGGTCTAATCTCGTCCGCACAGACATATGAATGGGACAAACAAGGAAGAAACGGGAGACCCGACTATGAACCTGAAAAAAGAAAAGCTGCTGCTGTTTGCCACCGCCAGTCTAGCCACCCTGCTGGTGCTGCTGCAACAATCGACCGCCGTAGATCGATTCGTCACGAATGCCCGTGAAACATCCGGCAAGAGCTCCGGCTTTGCGTCAGCGGATTCTTTCCAGGCATGGGCCCGTCAGATGTTCGGTCATGACGAAGAGCTTCGCTCCAAAGCTAGGGCCTATATCCAGGAAGAAGCTCGCAAACGTTATGTGGCTCCGATTAATGCCAAAATCGATCGTGTGTGGAAGGCTGTACCGGGCTATAACGGCCTGGAGGTTGATCTGGAGAAATCGCTGGATGCGGCCCAGGCGCAAGGATATCCGGACCCGCCGCCGCTTGTATACCGCGAGATCCCGCCGCAAACCGGATTGGATCAGCTTGGACCGCATCCGGTATATAAAGGAAACCCGGGCAAGCCGCTCGTAGCTTTCATGATCAATGTGGCCTGGGGGGACGAGTATTTGCCCCAGATGCTGGCGACTCTTGAGAAAGAAGGCATCCGGGCGACCTTCTTTTTGGATGGCATGTGGCTTTCGAAGAACGTAGCGATGGCGAAAACAATTGCAGAGAAAGGCCATGAGCTAGGGAATCATGCCTATTCGCATAAAAATATGAGCACCCTTTCCCGCGCGCAAAATGAAACGGAAATCGTTAAAACGGAAAAGCTGCTGAAGGAACAGGTAGGCGTGAGCGGGGGACTGTTCGCTCCTCCTTCGGGCGACTATAACCAGACAACGGTAGATGTCGCACACAGCCTGGGGCTTCGCACGATCCTGTGGACCCTGGATACGGTAGATTGGAAAAAGCCCCCCGCTGATTCCATCGTTCGCAAGATAGCGGCACGCGTGGAGCCGGGGACGCTGATTCTGATGCATCCGACCGCTTCTAGCAGGGATGCGCTTGACGGGATGATCCGTTCGATAAGGAGCAAGGGTCTTCAGCTCGGCACGGTCAGCGAGGTGCTTTCGCCGCAGCGTATCCCTGAGGTTGAGTCCCCCACACAATAATGGTAATATCTAAATATTATGCCTGCACGAGCACCTGCCTGTAGGCGGCATCAATGAATACGAACGAGGAGGCATCGTGCTTGGACAAATATACCCTCAAAAACGGATTGCGCGTCGTGATCGAGAAAATTCCGACATGCCGTTCCGTGGCATTCGGCATCTGGGTGAAGACCGGTTCGCGCAATGAACACGAAACGAATAACGGAATTTCGCATTTTATCGAGCATATGCTCTTCAAGGGCACCGATAAATACTCGGCCAAAGAGATTGCGGAGATTTTCGATGGTATCGGCGGTAATATCAACGCGTTTACATCGAAGGAATACACTTGCTACTATTGTAAAGTGTTGGATGAGCATCTCCCGCTGGCCGTCGAGGTACTGTCCGACATGTTCTTCCGCTCGGTTTTCGATCCCGAGGAACTGGAGAAAGAGAAGAATGTCATTTATGAAGAAATTGCCATGTATGAGGATACCCCTGACGATATGGTGCATGACCTGATCGCAAGGGCGGCCTTCGGCGAGCATACGCTTGGGTATACAATCATCGGGACCGAGGATAATTTGTCCGCGATGAATTCAGATACGCTGCGCGATTATATGAAGTCTCACTATACGCCTGGCAATACGGTCGTCAGCATAGCGGGCAATATCGGCGATGATGTGTTGTCCTTGATTGATCGCCATTTCAGCGGTTTTAGCGGACCGGAGGCCCCTGATAGCCGGCAGCCGCTTGGCTTCCACAGCGAGCTTGCGTACCATCAGAAAAAAACGGAGCAGAATCACATTTGCTTGTCTTTGCCGGGACTACCGATCACCGACGATAACCTGTATGCGATGATACTATTAAATAATGCGATCGGCGGCGGGATGAGCTCGCGCTTGTTCCAGGAAATCCGTGAAAAACGGGGTTTGGCCTATTCTGTATACTCCTATCATACGTCCTATCAAGACGGAGGCTTGTTCACGATCTATACGGGAACGGCGCCCAAGCAAACCTCCGAGGTTCTTAAAGTTACGCTTGAGATGATGGCTGACCTGAAGGAGCACGGATTATCGTCTGCCGAGCTGCGCAAAGGGAAAGAGCAGATGAAGGGCAGTCTGATTCTGAGCCTCGAAAGCACAAGCAGCCGAATGAACCGTATCGGCAAAAACGAGCTGATGCTGGGCAAGCACTATAGTCTGGATGAAATTATCGAGCGAATCGAGCGTGTCGACATGGAGCATATCCGGGAATTAACGGCGAATCTGCTGTCGAACCCATTCGCTATGGCCATGGTCGGCCAGAACGATGACGCTATTCAGGGCTTCAGGAGGGATCAGCTTGTCTGAACAGTATCAAGTGCAAATCAAGCGGCTGCCGGGCAACGAGGATATCCCGCTTCCGGCTAAAATGTCCGAACTAGCCAGCGGCTTCGATCTGTATGCGGCGCTAGCTGATCCGATCGTGCTGGCGCCGGGGGAGAGGGCGCTTATTCCTACCGGGTTCGCGCTCGCGATGCCGGGGGAGCTGGAGGCGCAGATCCGGCCGCGGAGCGGCCTGGCGTTCAAGCACGGTCTTACCACCTTGAATACGCCGGGGACGATCGATGCGGACTATCGGGGCGAGGTGAAGGTGCTGCTCATCAACCATGGCTCCTCGCCATTCGCGATTGAACGCAAGGAGCGGATTGCCCAGATGGTGTTCCAGCGCGTTCCCCAAGTCGTTTTTCAGGAAGTCGAGGAGCTGGATGATACGGTAAGGGGTACCGGCGGCTTCGGCCATACGGGAACGAAATAATGAATATACAGACTGCCGACCTGTAGAGGTTGGCAGTCTTTTTTTATACAATTAGGCGGCGAATGCCATTCCTTATCAGTCAACAAGCGAGGCTTGCGGCTCTTTCACCCCGAGTCTCATGTCGTGCTCCGTATTGGAACCCATCTCTGGGCAAGCGCATAAGATGATTTATCGAAAGCGACTTAGAAAGAGGTGAGAAGAAATGCTGACCGGGATACAAGCGGCTCTGATCGGAGGCGACGCCAGGCAGCTCGAGGTCATCCACAAATGCTCGGAGCTGGACGCGTCCGTTACGCTGATCGGGTTCGACAATCTACAGAACGGATTCAGCGGCATCACCAAGGCGGAGCTCACACCGGAGGCGCTGGACGGGATGGATGCGGTCATTTTGCCTGCCGTAGGTACAGATGATCATGGCCGCGTGGAGAGTTTGTTTTCTTCCAAGGAATTGCGCTTGGCACAAGAACATATAGCGGCTTTGCCGAAGCACGCCACCGTTTTTACCGGGATGGCGAAGCCTTACTTACGCGAGTTGTGCGCCACCTATAGCATTGCGCTTGTCGAACTCTTCGATAGGGACGACGTGGCGATTTACAACTCCATCCCGACGGCCGAGGGGGCCATCATGATGGCCATCCAGAATACGGACATTACGATTCACAGCTCCGACTCCATGGTGCTTGGCTTCGGCAGAACGGGCATGACGCTTGCCCGCACGCTGCAAGGCATGGGAGCGCATGTGAGAGTTGGTGTCAACAGACCCGATTATTTCGCCCGGGCAGCCGAGATGGGCATGAATCCATTTTACACGCATGATTTGATCAAGAAGGTTTCGGGTGTGGACCTTCTGTTCAATACGATTCCTTCCTTAATCATTACGGCGCAGGTTATCGCTAATATTCCCCATCGTGCCCTAATTATTGATCTGGCCTCCAGGCCGGGAGGGACGGATTTCCGGTTCGCAGAGAAGCGCGGAGTCAAAGCGATGCTGGCCCCCGGACTGCCGGGTATCGTAGCGCCCAAGACAGCGGGACGCATCATAGCGGACACGATTAGCAGCATCATCATGGAGCATGCTCAGTCAAGGGGGAATGAATAAATGGATTGGTCCAAAGTGACCGTAGGCTTCGCGCTGACGGGATCGCACTGCACGTTCGAAGAGGTAATGCCCCAAATAAAGCGGTTCACGGACGCGGGGGCCAAGGTCGTGCCGATCGTATCCAATACGATCATGACGACGGACACAAGGTTCGGGAGTTCGGAAAGTTGGCGAAAACAGTTGAAAGAGATCACAGGAAATGATATTATTTCTTCAATTGTAAATGCCGAGCCGCTCGGGCCTTCCAAGCTCTTGGACGTGATGGTGATTGCTCCCTGCACGGGGAATACGACAAGCAAGCTGGCTAATGCGATGACGGAAAGTCCCGTTTTGATGGCAGCCAAGGCACAGATGCGGAATCAACGTCCGCTTGTGCTGGCGATCTCCACCAATGACGGACTTGGACTTAATGCAACGAACGTCGGCAAGTTGCTGATCACCAAGAACATTTACTTTGTCCCGTTCGGACAGGACGCGCCTGCCGCTAAGCCGAACTCGCTGGTCGCCCGTATGGACCTGATCATGGAGACATGCGAGGCGGCATTGGCCGGAAAGCAGCTTCAACCGATGCTGATCGAACGTTTTAATTACTAATTACCGTTTTTGAATCATCTCTTACAAGCAGCTACCGTTATCATTATCACAGGGGAGAGAACTACATGTCGAATCAGAAATTGTTTAACGTTGCCGTCGTAGGCGCAACAGGTGCCGTAGGAGAACAAATAATCCGTTTGCTGGCCAAGCGGGATTTCCCCATTCAAGAGCTCAAGCTTCTGTCTTCCGCTCGCTCGGCAGGCTCCAAGATATCGTTTAAAGGGCAGGAAATCACGGTTCAGGAGGCTACTGCCGATTCCTTTGAGGGCGTCGATATTGCCTTGTTCAGCGCGGGAGGAGACGTTAGTAAGGCACTTATTCCCGAAGCGATCAAACGCGGAACCGTCTGTGTAGACAACACGAGCGCCTTCCGGATGGATCCGGAAACTCCGCTGGTTGTCCCGGAGGTTAATATCGATAAAGTAAGCGAGCACAAGGGCGTAATTGCCAACCCGAACTGCTCGACCATCCAGATGGTACAGACGCTGAAGCCGCTTTATGACCGTTACGGCATCTCCCGTGTTATCGTATCCACCTATCAGGCGGTTTCGGGCGCCGGGGCCAGCGCTATTACAGAGATGCTGCGTCAATCCCGCGAGATACTGGACGGCCAAGAAGTCGAGCCTAAGATTCTGCCTGTCGGCTCGCTGCCTAAAAAGCATCAGATCGCGTTCAACGCCATTCCGCAAATCGACAAATTTACGGATAATGGCTTTACTTACGAGGAAATGAAGATGATCAACGAAACGAAAAAAATTATGGGCGACGAATCGCTGGAAGTCACGGCTACTTGCGTTCGCATCCCGGTTGTGTACGGCCACTCCGAATCCGTCTATGTCGAATTGAAATCGGATTTCGATGTTGAAGAAGTCAAGCAGCTGCTCGCAGACGCTCCGGGGCTCGTGCTCCAGGACAATGCCGCCGAGCAGGAGTACCCGCTCGCAACGGAAGCCACCGGCAAGCTGGAGACATTCGTAGGCCGGGTACGCCGCGACCTTAGCAATCCTCGGGCGTTGAACCTGTGGATCGTGTCCGATAACCTGCTGAAGGGCGCAGCCTGGAATGCGGTACAGATTGCGGAGTATATTGCGATCGAACAGAACTAGGATTAATCCGTCTGGCTTCCTGTCTTCGGGCAGGGAGCCAGGCTTTTGCTTCAAAGAAAAGCTCTAACAGGAGAAGGGAAGATCTGCGTGAAGATCTTGGTGCAGAAATTCGGAGGCACCTCCCTTTCCACAGTCGAAGCCAGAACATATGTTGTCGAACATATTCGGGAAGCCATCGAACAAGGATACCAGCCAGTAATCGTCGTATCGGCTATGGGACGGAAGGGCGAGCCCTATGCAACGGATACCTTGTTGGATTGGATCAGCCGCAACGGCGACCGTCTTCCCGCAAGAGAAAGGGATATGCTGCTCGGCTGCGGCGAATTGATTTCGGCCGCTACCCTGTGCAGCTTGCTGGAGGCTGAGGGCATTCCCTCGGCCGTATTAACCGGGGCGCAAGCGGGGATTATGACGAATGACGATTTCGGCAATGCGCAGATTTTGTCGATCAACCCGCGCCGGGTTATTGAACTGCTGGAGCAGAGAAGGGCAGTCATCGTAGCGGGATTTCAAGGCGTTTGCAAGAACGGCGATATGACGACCCTGGGCCGAGGCGGGAGCGATACATCGGCTACGGCACTGGGAGCTGCGCTTAAGGCGGAGCTTGTCGATATTTTTACCGATGTCAATGGTATTCTGACGGCGGACCCTCGCATTGTGCAGGATGCAAAGCCGCTGGAAGTCATATCTTACGCGGAGATTTGCAACATGGCCCATCTTGGGGCAAAGGTGATTCATCCGCGAGCGGTGGAGATGGCCATGCAAGCGGGCATCCCCGTCCGGGTCCGGTCCACCTTTTCCAAAAGTCCGGGCACCCTTGTAACCCATCCGGCTTCGGCCAAAGGCTCTGGCGCTATTCTTGACAGATTTGTCACCGGTATCGCTCACGTAGCGGGCATCTCTCAGATTCGCGTGGCCGCGCCTGAGGTGGCCTATGACCTTCAGCTTCGCGTCTTCAAGGCGATGGCACAGGAGAGGATCAGCGTCGACTTTATCAATGTAACTCCCTCAGGGGTTACGTATACCGTATTCGATCACGAGGCGGATCGGGCCATGAGTGCGCTGGCCGGACTTGGGCTGCCGCCGGTCGTGTCGAGCGGCTGCGCCAAGGTCTCCATCATCGGAGGGGGAATGAACGGCGTTCCCGGCATAATGGCTATGATCGTCGAAGCATTGACGGACCAGGATATTCATATTCTGCAATCGGCCGACTCCAACGCCACCATATGGGTGCTCGTGGAGGGCAAGGATATGGCGGAGGCGGTGAGGGCGTTGCACCGCACATTTAATTTGCATAAATAACAAGGCAGGCAGGAGGAGAAAGTCGTGGATTTCGGAAGACTGATTACAGCAATGGTAACTCCATTCGATGAACGGCTGAATATCGACTGGGCTCAATTCGAGCATGTGTTCAACTACCTGATAGACGAACAGCGAAGCGACAGTCTCGTTATTTGTGGAACAACCGGGGAGTCTCCGACTCTGTCTGACGAAGAGAAGCTGCAGTCGTTCGAGGCGGCGGTCAGATTGGCCCAAGGAAGAGTGAAAGTCATTGCCGGTACGGGCAGCTACGATACGGCCCATTCGATTCATTTGTCCAAGGAAGCGGAGAAACGCGGCGTCGATGCGCTGCTGCTCGTAGCTCCGTATTATAGCCGTCCTTCGCAAGAAGGTCTCTATCAGCACTTCAAAGCGATTGCGGAAGCCGTGTCCATCCCAGTTGTTCTTTATAATGTCCCTGGACGCACCGGCGTCAATATTGATGCGGATACGACGATACGTCTGTCGCAGATCCCCAATATCGTGGCTACCAAGGACTGTGCCGACACGGATCAGCTTACGCAGATCGTGGCCGGTGCGGCTCCTGGCTTCCTCGTGTATAGCGGCGACGATAGTGCGGCATTGCCGGCCTTGGCAGTCGGAGCACACGGGATCGTGAGCGTGGCTTCACATGTGATTGGAAAAGAAATGAAATTTATGATAAACTCTTATGTACAGGGGAATGTAAAAGAAGCCGCCGAATGGCATGGCAAGCTTCTGCCGGTATTCAGAGGATTGTTCTTCTGCCCGCACCGTGTACCGAGTCCCGCTCCGGTTAAGCATGCGCTGAATCTGAAGGGGATACCGGTAGGCGGCGTGCGGCTTCCGCTCGTTAATGTGACCGAACAAGAAGGACAATTCATTGCTTCCCTGCTAGGATGAAGACCTCGATGAATCGGTGTCGCTCGCGGCATCGGTTTTCTTTTTTTGGGATACCATAACGAGTACCCGGGCTTGTGTGAGCGGTTTGCGAACCGCTTACTTGTAAAGTCAAGTTTCTTTCATGTATAATGGTGGCAAGTGACTGGTGCGGTTTAGTAATTAAATGGTTTGTTCATATGATTAATCGTCGTCAAATAATTTGAGGAGGTTTCATTACTTTGTCTAAGAAAAATATAGATAAATTGACGATTTTCGCCCTAGGCGGCGTGGGCGAGATCGGTAAGAATATGTATGTAGTGCAGTACGCGAACGATATCGTCGTGGTGGACTGCGGCCTGAAGTTTCCGGAAGAGGATATGCTCGGCATCGACATCGTGATTCCTGACATTTCCTACCTGACGGAGAACCGCGACAAGGTTCGCGGCATTTTGATTACCCACGGACATGAGGATCACATCGGCGGATTGCCCTATGTACTTAAAAACCTGAATGTCCCGATTTACGCAACGCGTCTGACCTTGGGCCTTATCGAAACGAAGCTGAAGGAAGCGGGTCTGCTGGGCGAGACGAAGCGTATCGTCATTAATTCGGATTCCGAATTGAAGCTCGGCTGCATGACCGCGACCTTTTTCAAAACGAACCATAGTATTCCCGATTCGGTGGGAGTATGCCTCGCAACACCCGAGGGCAATGTGGTTCATACCGGAGACTTCAAGTTCGATCAGACTCCTGTCAACGATCAGTATGCCGACTTGCACCGGATGGCGGCTATCGGACAGCAGGGCGTGCTTGCCCTCTTGTCGGACAGCACGAACTCGGAACGTCCAGGCTATACAGGCTCGGAGCGCAGCGTAGGCGCCGAGATCGAAGAAGTGTTTCGCAAGGCGAAGCAGCGCGTTATTCTCGCAACGTTCGCATCGAACATTCACCGGATTCAGCAGGTGGTCGACGCTTGCCAGGTAACTCGCCGGAAGCTTACGGTGATCGGACGCAGCATGGTCAATGTCGTGTCGATCGCAAGCGAGCTGGGCTACTTGAACATACCGGATGGCATGCTGATCGAGCCCGAGGAAGTCAACAAGCTGGCTGGCGACCGTGTCGTAATCTTGTGCACAGGATCGCAAGGAGAGCCGATGTCGGCCCTGACACGGATGGCACGCTCAACTCACCGCAAGATCGATATCTTGCCAGGCGATACGGTGATTATTGCCGCTACCCCGATTCCGGGCAACGAGCGTTACGTTGGACGAACTGTCGATGAGCTGATGCGTATTGGCGCGCACGTGATCTATGGACCGGGTTCGATTACAGGCGTACACGTCTCCGGACATGGCAGTCAGGAAGAGCTTAAGCTGATGCTGAATATCATGCGTCCCAAGTACTTTATTCCGATTCACGGCGAGTACAGAATGCTGCGGCAGCACGGTTTGCTTGCCGAATCCGTGGGCATTCCGCGCGAAGACATCTTCATCGTGGATAACGGCGAAACGGTCGAAATTGTGGACGGCGTCGCCCGCAAAGGCTCTAAGGTGCCGGCCGGCAATGTGCTGATCGACGGGCTAGGCGTAGGCGACGTAGGGAACATTGTCCTTCGTGACCGCAAGCTTCTTTCCCAAGATGGGATCCTCGTGGTCGTCGTTACGCTGAGCAAGCAGGACGGGAAGATTTTATCCGGTCCGGATATCATCTCCAGAGGATTTGTGTACGTGCGGGAGTCCGAAGGCCTGCTTGATGAGGCCAACCGGATTGTAACGAGCACTTTGCATCGATTGATGAATGAGAACGTGAATGAATGGGCGTCGCTCAAAACACATGTTAAAGACGCGCTCGGACGATTTTTATATGAACAAACCAGAAGAAGACCAATGATTCTTCCTATCATTATGGAAGTCTAGTCACTCGCATTAGTCACTTGACCCTTTACCTTATAACCCACCCAAAGCTTCCCGTCCCGGCTCGTGCCGTGCAGACGGGAAGCTTTTTGCTTGCGCGCATATTCTTGGCGGGCAGACTCATACTAAAGGGAGATTTTGATATTGGCGAGGGGGTACCATCATGAATAACCAGGATAAGCAGGAGCAGCAGCCGCAGCCCGCACAACCGCAAGTGAATCCGTCGGCAGAGGACTTACGCAAGAATGCAACCGTCGAGGCCATCCAGCAGCTCGGTCAAACCGCTGTGCCGAACGGGGAGTCCAATATATTCTGCATGACGATCATCGGTCAGATCGAAGGGCATATCGTCCTGCCGCCGCAAAACAAAACGACCAAATACGAGCATTTGATTCCGCAGCTGGTAGCGGCTGAGCAAAATCAGAAAATAGAAGGCGTGCTGATCATCTTGAATACTGTCGGAGGCGATGTGGAGGCGGGGCTAGCTATCGCCGAGATGATTGCGACGCTCTCCAAGCCGACTGTCACTCTGGTGCTGGGGGGCGGACATAGCATAGGCGTGCCTATAGCGGTATCGGCCAGTTATTCCATCATTGCCGAGACGGCAACCATGACCATCCATCCGATCCGAATGAACGGGCTTGTGATCGGCGTACCGCAAACCTTTGAATACCTGGATAAAATGCAAGAGCGCGTCATTCGTTTTGTGACCCGGCATTCCCGCGTGGATGAAGAGAAATTCAAGGAGCTCATGTTCAAGACGGGCGAGCTGACTCGCGACATAGGGACCACCGTCATCGGAGCGGATGCCGTGAAGTATGGGCTGATCGATAGCTTAGGAGGAGTAGGCGATGCGATCCGAAAGCTGAATGAGCAGATTGAGGAGCGGCGGAAGCAGCAGACGGGAGGGATCGTGCAATGATTCATTCCACCTTGCTGCCCCACGACGTCGTGATGGAAGGGTTCGATCCCGCCGAGTCCACTGTGCAACGGGCGATGGAGATCACCGTCAATGGCATAACGATGCAGGTTCAGCCGTTGAACGCGTCACAAGCGGCTATTGTAAGGCTCATTGACTGCGAGCTCCAGGACTACCTCAACCCCGGCTTGGCGCCTGGCCGGATCATCGAATTTCAGCCGACTTTCGTCAGGTAATTCCGGAAAAAAGGGAAACGTACGTTTCACCCCAGTTTATGGTATAATGGGCTGACGGGGGTGAACGGCTTTGGCCAAAAGGAAGAAGAAGGGCAAAGGAATTAAGGCTAATCTAAAATTTGAACTGTACGGTATACTCATTCTGACATTGTCTGTCATCGCGCTCTCCCGTGAAGGCTCGGTAGCCCGCTCGCTGACATATTTGTTCCGATTCGTTATCGGGACGTGGGATTTCGTTATCCCCCTTGTGTTCATATATGCCGCGCTTTACGCTATGATGAAGCGCCGGTGGCCGGTGTGGCGCACGGCACGCAAAGCGGGCCTGCTGCTCATCCTGCTGTCGCTGCTGCTGATGAGTCACATCAGCCTGTTCGCTATGCTTTTCCCCAAGATGGGCTTCGAGGCCGGGCAAATCCTGTCCCAAACCTGGAGCAGCCTGGTGGATGGGCTGGAAGGGAGCGAGCAGGGACAAAATATCCTTACGGATAGCGTAGGCGGCGGGATGATAGGCGCTGTTCTCTATGCCGCGTTCTTCTTCATGTTCGGCAATCTGGGTGCCAGGCTGATCCAGATTACATTAATTGTAACCGGTGTTATTCTGCTAACCGGCTGGTCGATCGGCGATCTCGCTCAAAAGCTTCAGTCGAGGAAGCCTTTTAAGGATACGCTGCTGGGCCAGTTTATTAGGCAAAAAGCGCTGGAGCGCCGGCAGGCTCGGATCGCGGAGGCGGCTGCAAGAAAGAAGAAAGCGCCTGCTTCAGTGATTCCTACCGGAGCGGATGATGACGAATTCAACGAAGAATCCTATAAGCCGGATCCTAAGCCACGAAAAGCCGCTAGTAAGAAGCGGTCGCTGTTCTTCGAGCTCTTGAAGCCGGCCGATGGCGAGGAAAAAGCACGAAAGAACGCCAAATCGGCTGCAAAAACCGCGCAGGAGGACGAGGAGCCGGAAGAAGAGGTTATCGTATACGCAGCCGAAGGAGGCAAGTCTGCCGACGGAGCGGCCGCTTGGCAGCAGGAGGAGGAGCTGGAGTCTCCTATCCCGGTTATCCGGGATTTTCAGGAGCAGGTTCGTCAGGAGGCTGGCAACGGAGATAGCGACATCCCAGACCGGAATACGGCTTCCGGCGGTACGGGGTTTCCTGCCGCAGCTGTCGCCTCTTCTCCTTCAGATACACAGATGCAGGAGGGAGAAGGCACGCCTGAGGACTTTGACATAAAGTCAAAGCCGCTCGCCCTGCCTTATGAGCTTCCGTCGCTGCAGCTGTTGTCCAAGCCCGCCTCAGGCAAGGGCGGCGAGTCGCTCGATTACAAGGCGGTTGCCCGGAAGCTGGAGGCGACGCTGGAAAGCTTTGGCGTACGCGCGAAGGTGCTGGAGGTCGTCCGGGGCCCTGCGGTGACCCGTTATGAGATCCAGCCGGACGTAGGAGTGAAGGTAAGCCGCATCGTGAGCCTGACCGACGACATCGCGCTGGCGCTGGCCGCCAAGGACATCCGGATGGAAGCGCCGATCCCGGGCAAATCCGCTATCGGCATCGAGGTTCCTAATACCGAGGTATCTATCGTTACGATGAGAGAGGTCATGGAAACCGCTGCCTTCCAGGATTCTGCCTCGAGGCTATCCATCGTTCTCGGCCGCGATATTTCGGGCCAGCCTATCGTCGGTAACTTAGCGAAGATGCCTCACATGCTCGTGGCAGGTGCTACGGGATCGGGCAAGTCGGTTTGCGTCAACGGCATTATTACGAGTATCTTGTTCAAAGCGAAGCCGGATGAGGTCAAGTTCCTGATGATCGATCCGAAGATGGTCGAGCTTAACGTGTATAATGGCATCCCTCATCTGCTCGCTCCTGTCGTCACCGACCCGAAACGCGCCTCCCTTGCGCTCAAAAAGGTCGTGGTGGAGATGGAGAAACGCTATGAGCTGTTTTCCAAAAGCGGAACAAGAAACATTGAAGGGTACAACAATATGCTGGTTGAAACGCAGACAGGCGCGCCGCTGCCTTATATCGTGGTCATCGTCGACGAGCTTGCCGATCTGATGATGGTGGCGGCCGGGGATGTAGAGGATGCGATCTGCCGGCTGGCCCAGATGGCGAGGGCGGCAGGGATCCATCTGCTAATCGCCACGCAGCGTCCTTCCGTCGACGTCATTACCGGCGTTATCAAGGCGAATATTCCGTCCCGTATTGCCTTCGGCGTCTCCTCGCAGGTGGATTCGAGGACCATTCTCGATTCGGCTGGAGCCGAGAAGCTGCTTGGACGAGGAGACATGCTTTATATGCCGATGGGCGCTTCCAAGCCGGTGCGGGTGCAGGGCGCGTTTCTCTCCGACCAGGAGGTGGAGACGGTATGCAACTTTGTTCGTACCCAGCGCCAGGTGGAGTACGTCGAGGATATGGTGCCCCAGGTCGACGATAAGTCGGATGAACAGGAGCTGTTCGAGGACGAGCTGTACGACCAGGCGGTGCAAATTATTCTCGAAGCCAAGCAGGCCTCGGTTTCCTTGCTCCAAAGACGCATGAGGATCGGTTATACGCGCGCGGCCCGCCTGATCGATACGATGGAGGCTAAAGGGGTTGTCGGCCCTTACGAGGGCAGCAAGCCGCGTGAGGTGCTGGTCTCGCTGGAGCAGTACCACATGAACCGGATGACCTCCTGATTTTCGGCGGCGCCGCTGTCAAATCCCGGATTAAACGCCAAGGCTGAATAATCGGCTTTCTCCTTTCTCATAATAACCTTAAATTAGGTTGCCACTTATAATGGCGGGAAAGGTGAGTTGCCTCGCATGAACAAACGATTGATGATCATGACCGTTACGCTAGTTGCCGTATTGTTTGCCGGGCTCCAGTTAAAGCACCGACTTATTACGGAGCAAACCTTCAGCAAGAACGAGATTCGCTACGGGGCCTCCGGCACGGCTGACACCTATGAGCTTCAGGGACGATTGAAGCATCTGGGCTTTTACAAAGGAAATGTGGACGGCGATTTCGGTTATCAGACCCTGAAGTCGCTCAAGTGGTTCCAGTCCGAATTTGGGCTTAAGGTTGATGGCATTGCCGGAGACAAGACCAAGCTGAAGCTCTGGGAGGCTACGAAGAACTGGAAGGCGACGGCCGAAGAGCTGCCGCCCTGGGTAATCGGCCGAGCGGCCGGCAATCAGGGCGCTGCAGGAGCGGGCGCCGGTGCAGGCGCAGGCGCCGCACCAAGTGCCGCCCCATCCGGTATGACGAAAGCGACGAGGCTCGGGTTTACGGAGCAGGACCTGAAGCTGATGGCCAATGCCGTTCACGGCGAAGCACGCGGCGAGCCGTACGTCGGCCAGATCGCGGTAGCGGCGGTCATATTGAATCGGGTCAAGTCGTCGCAGTTCCCGAACACGGTGTCCGGCGTGATTTTCCAGCCCGGCGCCTTCACGGCTGTAGCCGACGGCCAGATCTGGCTCGAGCCGAACGAGACCTCTTTCAAAGCCGTACAGGATGCGGTGAACGGATCGGATCCATCCGATGGCTGCCTGTATTATTTCAACCCGGTGACCGCGACCTCCAAGTGGATCTGGACTCGACCCCAGGTCAAAACGATCGGCAAGCATATCTTCTGCAAATAAGCAGGGCGAAGAAGTAACCGTTCATGCGGTTGCTTCTTCTGTTTCTGGAGGAATATAATGGAACAGAACCGGAAAGGCGGTATTGCGATGTCGAGAGGAGTTGTTGCGGCAATGAAAGAGATACAATTCGAGCGTGGAACCGTTCGCGGAGTTCGCGTGCACGTCCTGCCCACCGATCAGTTTAAAACCTTTGCGATTTCGGCGTATGTCGGTCGTCCCTTAGAGGAGGATTCGGTTACTTCAACGGCTCTGATTCCTTTTGTACTGCGCCGTGGAAGCAAGTCGTATCCGGAAACCAAGCAGTTCCGCGAACGGCTGGATGACTTGTACGGCGCCGGCTTTGGCTTTGATGTATACAAGCGCGGCGACTACCAGATGGTCCAATTCCGTATGGATGTTATTCATGATGACTTTGTCTCCAGCCCCGAGTCGCTGCTGGGGCAGGCCTTGCAGTTTCTCGGCGAAGCCGTAACCCAACCGGCCCGGGAGGACGGGAAGCTCGTTCGGAAGTACATCGAGACCGAAAAAGCAACCGTTCGGAAAAAGCTGGAGGCCATCATAAATGATAAAATCCGTTATGCGGCCGAGCGCTGCATAGAGGAAATGTGCAGCGGGGAGCCGTATCGTCTCCATCCGCTGGGGAAGATTGAGGATCTCGCAGGACTCGATGATTCGTCCTTGAGCGCTGCTTACGGAAGCTGGCTGAAGCAAGCGCCGATTGATATTTATGTCGTCGGCGATACTACGCTGGAAGACGTGCTGCCTCTGGTCTCGCAGTATTTTGTCATCGAGCGGACAGAAGAGACGGCGTATAACCTCAAGGCGGATCATCGCCAAGTGCACGAAGTAAAGGAAGTGGTCGAGCGCCTGGATGTGAATCAGGGCAAGCTGAACATGGGGCTCCGCATTCCTACCTCGTATGGAGACGATACGTATCCGGCCGCTTTGATGTACAACGGCATTCTCGGGGGATACCCGCATGCCAAGCTGTTCACGAATGTGCGCGAGAAGGCAAGTCTGGCTTACTACGCATCCTCCCGTTTGGATGGACATAAAGGGATATTGACGATCCAATCGGGCATAGAAATAGCGAATTACGAGAAAGCCGTCGCGATTATCAAGGAGCAGCTTCAGGCGATGAAAGAAGGCCGGATTAGTGAAACGGAGCTGCAGCAGACAAAAGCGATGATTACAGGCCACCTGCGGGAGCTGCAGGATTCGGCTTTCGAGCTGATCGCGTTCGATTTCAACAATCGGCTTTCAGGGGCCGAACGGACGGTTCCGACCCTAATCCAAGCCATCGAGAACACGACGCCGGCTCATATTCAGGACATGGCGGATCGGGTAGCGCTCGATACCATTTACTTTTTGACCGATAGCAAGGGGGGACAATAAATGCAGAGCATCCCTTATCCGCAAGTGAAAGAAACGCTGTACACGGAGCAGCTGCCTAACGGCCTCACCGTATACATCCTGCCGAAGCCCGGCTTTCAGAAAACCTATGCCACGTTCTCGACCAAATACGGCTCGATCGACAATCATTTCCGGGTGGAAGGGCAGCCGGAACAAAAAGTTCCCGACGGAATTGCCCATTTCCTGGAGCACAAAATGTTTGAAGAGCCGACGGGAGACATCTTCTCGGTATTCGCTGCTCAGGGAGCGTCCGCCAACGCCTTTACCAGCTTTGACCGGACGGCGTATCTGTTCTCCGCTACAAGCCAGATACGTGAAAACCTGACGACGCTGATCGATTTTGTTCAGAATCCGTATTTTACGGATGAAAATGTGGAGAAGGAGAAGGGGATTATCGGCCAGGAGATCAACATGTATGCCGACAATCCGGACTGGCGCTCCTACTTCGGTCTGATCGAAACGATGTATCATGTTCATCCCGTCCATATCGATATAGCGGGCACGATCGCATCGATTGGCCAGATTACCAAAGACATGCTGTATGAATGCTACCATACCTTTTATCATCCGACCAACATGTGCTTGTTTATCGTCGGCGGGGTTGAACCCGAGGAAATCATGGAGCTTGTCCGCAGCAACCAGGCGTCCAAAACATTCAAGCCGCAGGGTGACATTCACCGCCTGTTCGCTCAAGAACCGCCTACGGTCAAGCAGCCGCGCAAAACGACAAAGCTGCCCGTATCGGTGCCCAAATGTTTGTTCGGCTGCAAGGAACCGGAGCAGCCGCTGCGCGGCCGCGACATGCTGAGGCGGGAGCTGGGGATGAAGGTGCTGCTGGACGCGTTGCTTAGCCCGAGCTCCGCCATTTACCAGAAGCTGTACGACGATGAGCTGATCTCCGACAATTTCGGATCGGAATACAATATATCGGAGCAGTATGCGTTCTCCGTACTGGGCGGCGATACGAAGGACCCGGAGCAATTGATCGCCCGCATTCAGGAAGAGATCGACAAGGTAAAGACTAAGGGGTTAAATCGAGAAGACTTTGAGCGGAGCAAGAAGAAGAAAATCGGTGCTTTTCTGCGGCAGCTCAACTCGCCCGAGGCGATTGCCAATGAATTCACGAAATATCGGTTCAAGGACGCGGACTTGTTCGATGTGCTGCCCGTATACGAGGAGCTGACGCTGGAGGAGATTAATGGGCTGCTCTCCAGTCACTTCGATTGGAACCAGATGGCGGCTTCTATTGTCCAAAGCGAGGAAAAATGATGTCATCCGGTAAATCCTTCACCGAGCAAACGGTGCTTATTACGGGGGCGAGCCGCGGCATCGGCGCTGCGATCGCCCGCCGCTTTGCCTCTGTAGGGATGAATGTAGTCATCCACTATCTTCAATCGCATGAGGCTGCCAATGAAACCGCGCGCCAGTGCATGCGTTACGGAGCCCGAGTACTTACGGTAACCGCCGACCTGCGGTCGCAGGAGCAGATCGGCCGGATGAAAGAAAAGCTAGAGCAGCATGGACTCATACCTGATATTCTGGTCAACAACGCCGGTATTTCCCATTACGGGATGCTGACTGATGTGACGGAGGAGGAATGGGACGACGTCATGAGCATCAACCTGAAGGGCATGTTCCTCATGACCCGTCAATTTATGCCTGCCATGGTGGCGCAGAAGTACGGGCGCATCATCAATGTATCCTCTATCTGGGGGATGTCGGGCGCTTCCTGCGAGGTCGCTTATTCGACGTCCAAGGGCGGCATGAATGCCTTCACCAAAGCGCTGGCTAAGGAGCTGGCGCCTTCCGGCGTAACCGTCAACGCAGTAGCTCCTGGGGCGGTAGAAACGATGATGATGTCAGGCTTCGACGAAGAGGAAAAGGCTGCCATGGAGAATGATATCCCGGCGGGAAGATTTGGACAGCCCGATGAAGTTGCCTCGCTTGTTTACTTCCTGGCTTTGCCGGAATCTGGCTATATTACCGGGCAGATCATAAGCCCCAACGGCGGCTGGCATACTTAAGCATTGCATAAAGACGCTGCCTTCTGCGAATTCTAACCCTTGTAAGGTCCAAAACTTCTGAGGGAGGAATTCAACATGGCAACGGTACTTAAAATTTTCGACCGGTGGAAAGAATTTTTAGGCGAGCGCGTTGAACAAGCGGAGAAAGCGGGCATGAGCGAAGAAACCATCTCCAAGCTAGCCTTGCAAATCGGCGAGTTTTTGTCCGATAAGGTCGACCCGGAGAACAAGGAAGAGCGTGTGCTCAAAGAATTGTGGGATGTGGCCGATGAGCAGGAGCGTAAGGCGCTCGCTTCGACGATGGTCAAGCTGGCCAAAGCCAATAATTAATTATAATGTCATTCTTAACGGCCTCCTCTTACCAGGAGGCTTTTCCTGCGCAGCAGGCTTGGATTGACCCGGGCAAACGTTTATACTAAGAGAGATGAGATGGAGCCGTCGGGCGCCTCTCGCGAAATACGTTCTCTTTAGCGCTTTAGGAAATGAGGGTAATGAATCACATGAAGTCATTATTTCGTTATGGAGTTCTACTCGGCTTGCTGCTTATTCTATGCACGGCATGCGGCAAGCAGATTCCGAAGATTGATCCGGCGCTTCTGCAAAGCAAATCCTCGCTTCTTGTCGTCACCGATCCGGCCTTGTCCGCCGATGCGAGACAGAGACTGCAGAATGCATTGTCGGAATGGCGGAATACGAAGCAGCTCGCCTTTGAATGGCTGCCGGATGTAACGGTCTTGACGAGCGAGCAGCTGGATAAGATCCGATCAAGCTCCTATGACTATATTTTCGTGGCAGGTCATAATCTGGTACAGACGACGCTGCCTTTGGCCGAGGACATACCTGAACGCAAATGGCTGCTGCTGGATGACCGAATATTGCGCAATACCTTGACGGTGAAAGGCTCACATATCGTTCTCAAAGCCGTGCAGGAAGACAGGCTGCGCAGCGAATGGGAGGAATGGGTGCGTCAGCAGATTGTAACCGGACGCCCTATCGAATGGGTTACGACTTCCGCCTATCCCATCCCGTCGGACTGGGCGCCCGCCGAAGAAGCGGAAACGGTTCATCTGGCGGATGCGGAGGGATGGGTTCAACAGTTTCAATTTGCGGTAAAAGCTCATAAGCCCGCTTGGGTGGTAGGCTTTGCTCCGCTAGACGCTGCTCAGCTGCAGCGGCTTCGGGCGACGCATGCCTCCGTAGTGGATATGAACAATACGACGGTCGATCTTCAGTGGAACGAGGTATTGCTTTCGCTTCAGCACACGTTCAGCACAGGGGCTTGGAGCCCGGGACTAAAGTCATACGAGGAAAGGGAGTTCCGTATCCTCAAGAATTTATAAATTCCCGTCGTATCCGGGAGGATTTCATCGAATATTGTAGAATAATTGTCTAGCCCCAAATTCAACCGGATCGGAGTTTACACTATGATGAATGGATTTGAAACCAATGAAATGAAGCAATGGTATATGGAATACCGTATACATAAAAACCGTCCCGGCTTGCTTGGGGATATCGCTTCTCTGATGGGGATGCTTGATATTAATATCGTGACGATCAATGGGGTCGAGGACCGGACGCGGGGGATGCTTCTGCAGACCCGGGATGAAGAAAAAGTGGAACTTATGGGTAAAATGTTAAGGAAAGTGGATAATATAACGCTAACGGCTCTTCGTACGCCGAAGCTCGTGGATATTTTGGCTGTCCGGCATGGCCGGTATATCGAAAGAGATTCGGATGACAAAAAAACGTTCCGGTTTACGAGGGATGAGCTCGGACTGCTGGTCGATTTTCTAGGCGAGGTTTTTAAGCGGGAAGGCAATCACGTGGTCGGTCTGCGTGGAATGCCGCGCGTAGGCAAAACCGAATCGATCATTGCGGGAAGCGTATGCGCCAATAAGCGCTGGACGTTCGTGTCGTCGACCCTGCTGCGCCAAACCGTGCGGAGCCAGCTGTCTGAGGATGAAATGAATGCCAATAACGTTTTTATTATCGATGGCATCGTCTCGACTCTGCGTTCCAACGAAAAGCACCACAGTCTCCTTCAGGAGATCATGGCTATGCCCTCAACGAAAGTCATTGAGCATCCTGATATTTTTATTCGCGAATCCCAGTATACGTATGAAGACTTTGACTGCATCGTCGAGCTTCGTACGACTCCGGACGAAGAGATTTCGTACGAATCGTTTACGGGAGGCTTCGATAGCTATTGAATCGGCTCTGGTTTTGGAGAGCCTACAGTTTAACGACACATAATCGGAAGGGTGACTGGCGTGACTGATCTTGGTCAGCTATTGAGAAAGGCGAGATTGGACAAAAAAATATCGCTCGACGATCTCCAGGAAGTGACCAAAATCCGCAAGCGCTATCTGGAAGCGATCGAAGAGGGGAACTACAAGGTGCTCCCCGGCAATTTTTATGTGCGGGCATTTATTAAGAGCTATGCCGAAGCCGTAGACTTGGATCCCAATGAAGTTGTGAATATGTATCAGAACGTTATCCCGCAGGCAGAGCCTGAGCCGAGCGAACCGGCGATCAGGACCAAGCGGACGGGCGCGCTTCGCAACACCGAGCGGATAGGCAAATGGGCTTCCAATATTATGGTCATTTCTTTTATAGTGCTTATCTTGGGGATTATCTACTATTTCATGAGTATCAACTATAAGGGAACGAGCGACGCCAGCGAGGATTTGCCGAAGAAAATAACGGATAAAATCGAACCCTCCGGTCAGCTCACGGCATCCGGGGCCACGTATCAGGCAACTCCGGGCGGGGAGACTCAGACACCGCCCGTGCAGCTACCCGCGCCTCCTCCTCCGCAGAATGAAGTCAAGCTGGCCAAAAGCGAGCGGGGCATCGACTATTATGAAGTCAGCGGAGTAGATAAACTGAAGATCGAAGTGACGGTAACCGGAGATCAATGCTGGATGAAGATCGACGCTTTGAGCGCATCTCGGGAGCAGTTGTTCGAAGGGCTGTTGAAAAACGGCGAAACCAAAAGCTGGGAGCTCGCGGATTCGGCCGCCTTGCGCTTCGGCAAGGCTAGCGCCGTAGAAATTACGATCAACGGGCAAACATTCCCGGTCGGAGATCAGGCCAATGTGAAAAATCTGCAGGTGGACTTGCAAAAATCGCAGGGCTAATGAAATAATGGAGAGGACGGACATGCGATGCCTTTGTGCAGCGGGTGTCCTTTTTGCTAGAATAGGAACCATGCAAGGGATTAGATAAAATGGAGACGGAAGGGTGCAATAACCATGAGTAGTGAAAGTTCTTTCGACATCGTATCGAAGCTCGACATGCAGGAGATGAACAATGCGATCAGTCAGGCGGAGAAAGAAATTGCCACGAGGTTCGACTTCAAGAACAGCAAGAGCAGCATTGTGCTGGAGAAGGAAGAGCTGATCGTCGTCTCCGATGACGACTTCAAGCTTCAAAACGTACTGGATATCCTCCAATCGAAGATGGCCAAACGGGGAATTTCGTTGAAAAACCTGGAGTACGGCAAGGTGGAGTCCGCTGCAGGCAGCACCGTGCGTCAACGCATCAAGGTTAAGCAAGGGGTCGATCAGGATAACGCTAAGAAAATAAACATCATGATCCGCGACTCCAAGCTGAAGGTGAAAAGTCAAATTCAAGGCGATCAAATTCGGGTGACCGGAAAAAACAAGGACGATCTTCAGCAGGTCATCCAGCTTCTACGCAAAGCTGACTTGCCGCTTGAGCTGCAATTCATCAATTTCCGCTAGTCCGGACGAATAGGGCCGGATGGGGTGAATAACCTTGCGCCGAGGGCTGCAAGGTTATTTCGCGAGTTTTGACACTCTTCAAGAGGTTATATTATACTTGGTACAAACGTTCAGAAGTAAAAGGCATGAAGCCGTTTTGGAGGAAGAACATGACAGAGAAAGTCAAGGTTGTAACGCTGGGCTGTGAAAAAAATCTCGTAGACTCCGAGATTATGTCCGGGCTGGTTCACGAACGCGGCTATCAGCTCGTAGCCGACAAGGAAGATGCAACGATTATTATCGTGAATACGTGCGGATTTATCGACGCAGCGAAAGAAGAATCGGTCAATACGATTCTTGATATGGCGGAGCTGAAGGAAACAGCGAATCTGAAGGCGTTGATCGTCTCGGGATGCTTGACTCAGCGCTATAAGAAAGAATTGATGAACGAGATGCCGGAGATCGACGGGATTGTCGGCACCGGCGATTTTGATAAGATCAATGACATTATTGATGACGCGCTGGCCGGCAAGAGACCAATACTTATCGGCAATCCCGTGTTCAACTACGATAAGAAGCTGCCGCGCCGGGTATCGACTCCCCGATATACGGCTTATGTCAAGATTGCCGAGGGCTGCGACAATGCCTGTACGTTCTGCAGCATCCCGCTTATGCGCGGGAAATTCCGCAGCCGCAGCATGGAATCCATACTTGACGAGGTCGCACAGCTTGCCTCGCAAGGCGTCAAGGAGATCAGCCTGATTGCTCAGGATTCCACGAACTACGGGGCGGACATTTACGATTCCTACATGCTGCCTACGCTGATGAACCGCGTCAGTGAAGTGGAAGGGGTCGAATGGGTGCGGCTTCACTATGCCTACCCTGGCTTTTTTACGGATGAGCTGATCGACACGATTGCTTCCAACCCGAAGATTTGCAAGTATATCGACATGCCGCTGCAGCATAGCGAGGACAGCATCCTCAAGCGGATGCGCCGTCCGGGCCGTCAGCGCGATACGCGCGAGCTGGTCCGCAGAATTCGCGAGCGGATACCTGGCGTGTCGCTGAGAACCTCACTGATCGTCGGTTTTCCGGGCGAGACGGAGCAGGACTTTGAGAATCTCAAGGCTTTTGTCCGCGAGGTGCAGTTCGACCGGCTTGGCGTATTTACGTACTCCAAGGAAGATGACACGCCGGCGTCAAGACTGCCGGATCAAATCAAGGAGAGCGTGAAGGATTACCGGGCCAACGTTCTTATGGAGATCCAGCGGGAAATTTCCAACGAGCGTAACAGCAGCAAGATCGGACAAGTGATTGATGTTCTGATCGAGAAATATGACGGACGCAACGACGTTTATGTCGGACGTTCGCAGTTCGATGCTCCGGAGATTGACGGCGAGGTATTTGCCACGGGAGCCGGGCTTCAGATCGGCACCATCGCCAAGGTACGCGTTACCCACTCGTTCGAGTTTGATTTATCCGGGGAGGTTGTGGCATGAACCTAGCCAACCGGATTACGGTGGCGAGAATTTTTCTAGTTCCCATTATCATGTTTTTCCTGCTCGTCAACGTGAAGTTTCCACATGTACGCATAGAGCAATTTACGATCACCTATAATCAGATCATCGCAGCGCTGATCTTCATTATTGCGGCGAGTACGGACAGTCTCGACGGTTATATTGCCAGAAAGCGCAAGCTTGTTACGAACCTAGGCAAGCTGCTCGATCCGCTCGCGGATAAGCTGCTCGTATCTGCTGTGCTCATCTCCCTGGTGGAGATGGGCAAGCTGGATGCGTGGATTGCGATCGTGATCATCAGCCGCGAGTTTGCGGTGACGGGGCTGCGCCAGATCGCCTTGCTCGAAGGGATCGTCATGGCGGCCAGCAAGTGGGGCAAATGGAAAACGGCCGTTCAGATCACGGCGATTATTGCCCTGCTTATCAATAACTTCCCGTTTGCATTTATCGATTTCCGCTTCGATTTGATTGCAAGCTGGGTCGCTGCAATCATCACGTTATATTCGGGCTTTGATTATTTTATGAAAAACAAGCATGTACTCAACTTCAGCGAATAGCGACCGGAAGCAGTAGGGCAACCTTCCTGTTCTTGTTTGCCGCGTCCTAAACTGCATAATCGGAAGGTGATCCGGATGAAAGCGGAGATAATCGCCGTCGGTACAGAGCTGCTGATGGGCCAGATAGCGAATACGAATGCGCAGTACTTATCCAAAGGGCTTGCCGACATCGGGATTGGCGTTTACTTTCACACGGTAGTCGGAGACAACGTCGGACGGATCAAGGAGGCGCTGGAGATAGCCAAGAGCCGCGCCGATCTGATTATTTGCACGGGAGGGCTGGGGCCGACGCAGGACGATCTGACCAAGGATGTGCTCGGTGAGGTTCTAGGTCGGCCGCTTGTCATCCACCAGCCTTCGATGGACAAAATAACCGAGCTGTTCGCCCGCCGGGGAGCGCTTATGGTGGAGAGCAATGCAAGGCAGGCTCTGATGCTGGAGGGAAGCGAGCCGCTGGCTAACGAGACGGGACTTGCCGTAGGCAACGCGCTGACGCAGGACGGCACTCATTATATCGTGCTGCCCGGGCCGCCTCGCGAGATGAAGCCCATGTTCGAGCACGAGGCTATGCTATGGCTGCAGTCGCGCTTCCAAGGCTTGCAGCCGCTGCATTCGATCATCCTGAAGTTTGCGGGCATCGGCGAATCGCTGCTCGAGCATCGGCTTATCGACCTGATCGATGCTCAGACCGACCCGACTATCGCGCCATACGCGAAGGAGGGCGAGGTCGCGATCCGGCTGACGACGCGTGCGGCCAGCGCCGATGAGGCTGCTGTGAGGCTAAAGCCGCTCGAAGAAGAAATCCGAAGCAGGCTCGGCGAGTATATCTACGCTTCCGACGACTTGACGCTCGAGGAATTCATCGTACGCAAGCTGGGCGACGAGGGACGCACCCTGGCGGTGGCCGAGAGCTGCACCGGAGGACAGCTCAGCGATCTGCTGACCTCGGTTCCCGGCGGTCAGGGAGCTTTCGTGGGCGGCATCATCAGCTATACCAACGAAGTGAAAAGGGATGTGCTCGGAGTGCCGGCCGAGCTGCTCGAAGGCGAGGGCGCACCCGGCGCCGTAAGCACGGAGACGGCCATAGCGATGGCGGAGCGCGTGATGGAGCTGTGCGGCGCGGACTGCGGCTTGTCGGTGACCGGCGTCGCAGGTCCCGGCGAGGCGGAGGGGAAGCCTGTAGGACTTGTCTATGTCGGCATAGCGGTCCGCGGGCGGCAGACCGAAGCCGTGGAGCTTCAGATTGCGGGCAATCGGTCTACGGTCAAGCTGAGGGCTTCCAAAAGCGCCCTATACCATCTATGGGTTCGCCTGAAGTCTTAGGATAGGCAACGGAAGCCGCAAGTCTATATGCGCGTAATTCATAGTTGCTGCGGATTAGAAAATAAAGTATAATAGTCTTATGCGGAAGCACCGTAACAACTTCAACCCTTGTTACGGTTTTTATTTGGATTTAGATGCGAATGTATGTTCGAAAAATAGCTTGGCAAACCTTTTAAAAACCGTTATGATGGTAATATCATAGAATTCAGAAGAAGAGGAAGTGAGTCTCTTGACGGACCGTAAAGCAGCTTTGGAAAATGCCCTTCGTCAAATCGAGAAGCAATTTGGCAAAGGTTCGATCATGAAGTTGGGTGAATCCACCCACATGCAAGTAGAAACGATCCCGAGCGGTTCCTTGGCGCTGGATATCGCTCTTGGTATTGGCGGGTTTCCGCGGGGAAGAATTATCGAAGTATATGGTCCGGAATCCTCCGGTAAGACGACGGTAGCGCTGCATGCTATCGCCGAGGTGCAGAAGGCGGGCGGTACGGCTGCTTTCATCGATGCGGAGCATGCGCTCGATCCGCTGTATGCAAGCAAGCTGGGCATCAATATTGATGAACTCCTGCTTTCGCAGCCGGATACCGGGGAGCAGGCGCTTGAGATTGCCGAAGCTCTTGTACGAAGCGGCGCTGTCGATATTATCGTTATCGACTCCGTAGCGGCACTCGTGCCGAAAGCCGAGATTGAAGGCGAGATGGGCGACTCTCACGTTGGTCTGCAGGCGCGATTGATGTCCCAGGCGCTTCGGAAGCTTTCCGGCGCGATCAACAAGTCGAAAACTATCGCTATCTTCATCAACCAGCTTCGCGAGAAGGTCGGGGTTATGTTCGGCAACCCTGAGACAACTCCGGGTGGACGCGCCTTGAAATTCTACTCCTCCGTACGCCTGGATGTCAGACGCATCGAGACGATCAAGCAGGGGAATGACATGGTTGGTAACCGTACGCGGATTAAGGTTGTCAAGAATAAGGTAGCTCCACCGTTCAAGCAAGCCGAGATCGATATCATGTACGGCGAAGGGATCTCGCGCGAGGGCAGCCTCGTCGATATCGCGACGGAAATGGACATTATCCAGAAGAGCGGAGCATGGTACTCGTATAACAATGACCGTCTGGGCCAGGGACGGGAAAATGCGAAGCAGTTCCTTAAGGAAAATGTTCATGTTGCGGACATTATTGAGAAAAAAATTCGTGAGAATAGCAACTTGATTGCAGTCACGGGTCCCAATACGGATGACGAGCTGGAAGACGAAGAAGAATTGGCGGTATTGGAATAACAGGCACAGAGCACCTTTTCTTCCGGAAAGGGTGCTCTTTCGCCTTTCAGTGCGGAGGGGAATAAGATGACGGATGAGACCGTACAGGCGCCCTTGGGAGGCGTCATTACGAAGGTAGAGCGGCAAGCGCGGGCCAAGCAGCGGTATAACGTCTACCTGGATGACGTATTCGCCTTCTCGGTGCACGAAGATCTGATGGTGAAGTACCGCCTGCTCAAAGGGACCATGATAGAGCCTGAGGAGTACGGTCGCATTTTGACTGAGGAAGAGCGGCATAGAGCCTACCTAAGCGCGATCCGCTTGCTGTCGAGCCGCCTGCGATCCGAGTATGAGATACGTGAGAGACTCAAGCAGAAGGAATTCGAGCCCGAGGTCATCGGGCATGTGACAACGCGCTTAAGAACGGAAGGCTATCTCGATGATGCTCTGTTCGCCGAAATGCTGACTAAGCAGCGGTCGGAATCGCAGAAGAAGGGCCGTCATTGGATCAAGCAGGAGCTGCAGCAGAAGGGGATACCTAAGGAGCATATATCCGCTGCCCTGGAGCAGGTGAACGAGGATGACGAAACGGAAGCGGCCTATCAGCTGGCTAGTAAACGGTACCGGAAGTCCTGGGAAGAGGACCCGCTGAAAGCTCGCCGTAAACTGGCCGGCTTTTTACAGCGGCGCGGTTATTCCGGAAGTGTGGTAAGCAGAGTGATGGCACGTATGCCGCATTCAAAGGGGAATGAGGACTGGCACGAGTCTTCGGAAGAGAATGATTTCGACTGAAATGAAAGGCGAGTAACCTCCGTTATTTGGCCTATTATCAGAGGCTTGCCGTTAACGGCTTGACAAGCTTTCTTCACAACCTATAAAATGTTGTTGTACATTCTTGATACACGGGGTCGTCCTCTGTCAGCCCAGAGCGACGATTCGCAAAGTAAAATCGCCAATTTTTACTTTACTAGAGCAAGCTGAATGGATTAAAAACCTGAATATCCCAAGCTTACCCCTTGGAGAAACAACGAGGGAGGTGAACTGATGCCTACGTTAGCCACAGTCATCTGGATCCTGGTCGTTCTCGTTGTTGGTGCACTATGCTTCGGGATCGGTTATTTTATCCGCAAGTCCCTTGCAGAAGCGAAAATTTCCAGTGCCGAACAAGCCGCCCTGCAAATCGTGGAAAGCGCCCGCAAAGAAGCGGAGGCACTGAAAAAAGAAACGGTTCTCGAAGCCAAAGACGAAATTCATAAGCTGCGAACCGAAGCTGAAAAAGACATTCGTGACCGTCGGAATGAAACTCAACGACAAGAAAGACGATTGTTGCAAAAAGAGGAGTCGCTGGATAAGAAATTAGAATCCCTAGAGCGAAAAGAAGAGCAAGTCGCCAACAAAGAGAAACGAATCGAAGAGACCCAATCGCAAATCGATCAGATTTACCGTGACCAAGTTTCTGAGTTGGAGCGAATATCGGCATTAACGACGGATGAGGCCAAGCAGATCATCCTGAGCAATGTCGAGCAGGAAGTTCGCCATGAAACGGCACAATTAATTAAAGAAATCGAGCAGCAAGCGAAGGAAGAAGGCGACAAGAAGGCAAGAGATATTATCACGCTGGCTATTCAGCGTTGTGCTGCCGATCATGTCGCAGAGACGACGGTATCTGTCGTATCTTTGCCTAACGAGGAGATGAAGGGCCGCATCATCGGTAGAGAAGGTCGCAACATCCGGGCGTTGGAAACACTGACCGGTATCGACCTGATCATTGATGATACGCCTGAAGCCGTTATTTTGTCGGGCTTTGATCCGATTCGCCGCGAGATTGCACGTACGTCACTGGAGAAGCTGGTGGCAGACGGACGTATCCACCCTGCGCGTATCGAGGAGATGGTGGAGAAATCCCGCAAGGAAGTGGACGAGCGGATACGCGAGTACGGCGAACAAGCTACATTCGAAACCGGCGTTCACGGGCTTCACCCGGATCTTATCAAAATTCTGGGCCGCTTGAAGTTCCGGACAAGCTATGGTCAAAACGTACTGAAGCATTCCATGGAGGTTGCTTATCTGGCCGGGTTGATGGCGGGAGAGCTCGGAGAAGACGTGACATTGGCGAAGCGTGCCGGACTTCTTCACGACATCGGCAAGGCGCTCGACCATGAGGTGGAAGGGTCACACGTGGAGATCGGCGTGGAAATCGCCAAGAAATACAAGGAACATCCGGTCGTCATCAACAGTATCGCTTCGCATCATGGCGATACGGAAGCGACCTCGGTCATCGCCATGCTGGTGGGCGCGGCAGATGCCTTGTCTGCAGCAAGGCCGGGAGCTCGCAGAGAAACACTGGAGACTTACATCAAGCGCTTGGAAAAACTGGAGGAAATCTCCGAATCGTTCGAGGGTGTCGAGAAGTCATTCGCCATCCAGGCTGGACGCGAGGTTCGCGTGATGGTACAGCCGGAGAAGGTCGACGATACCGAAGCATTCCGATTGGCGCGTGACATTACGAAGAAAATCGAGAACGAGCTCGATTATCCAGGGCACATCAAGGTTACCGTCATCCGCGAAACCCGCGCGGTGGAATATGCCAAATAACGTTGCTATTCAGGAGAAAGAAGTGGCTGATCCAGCCACTTCTTTTTCCTTGCATGCCGAGTACAAACTGGGAGGTTTTGAAGATTAGACTGTTGTTTATAGGAGATATTGTCGGTTCCGTGGGGCGCAAAGCGCTGAAGACCTGCCTGCCCAAGCTCAGGTCCAAATACAATCCGCAGTGGATTGTGGTGAATGGCGAGAATGCCGCGGCAGGACGCGGGATTACCGCTTCGATCACGCGTGAATTTTTCGAGATGGGCGTGCAAGCGATCACGATGGGCAATCATACGTGGGACCAGAAGGACATCTTCGAGTTTATCGAGGATGAGCCTCGCCTGGTACGGCCGGCTAATTTCCCGGCGGGAACGCCGGGGAGGGGAATGACCTTTATAAAAGCAAGAGACAAGGAGCTAGCGATCATCAATTTGCAGGGACGCACTTTCCTGCCTCCCCTGGATTGTCCGTTTGCGAAGGCGGATGAACTGGTAGCGGCTGCTCGTAAGAGAACGCCCTATGTCTTTGTAGATTTTCATGCGGAAGCGACCAGCGAGAAGCTGGCAATGGGCTGGCATTTGGATGGCCGCGTGTCGGCTGTCGTAGGAACGCACACCCATGTACAGACTCATGACGAGCGTATCCTGCCGCAGGGAACAGCCTATTTGACCGATGTCGGCATGGTGGGTCCCCGCGATGGAATTCTGGGGATGGAACGCGAGGGCGTCATGTACAAGTTTAGAACCTCGCTCCCGGCGAGATTTGTAGTGGATGAAGGAACCTGGCACTTTCATGCGGTCTGCATCGATCTGGACCCAACGACTGGACTCGGGCAGAAGCTGCAGCTGGTTAGGATGACGGAGGATGATCTGCTGTTCGAATAAAACTTGAGAAATTAACAGAACATTCTCAATTTTTCGAAAACTCCAACTTCGGGTAGAAGGAATTAACGGCAAATTCCTAGAATATGATGGATACTGGAAGCTATCATCATTCCCGAGGAGGTACTTTTCATGGAAGTATTAAAAGTTTCAGCAAAATCCAACCCAAATTCCGTAGCAGGCGCGCTTGCGGGTGTATTGCGCGAACGCGGCGCGGCCGAGCTCCAAGCTATCGGAGCAGGGGCGCTCAATCAAGCTATTAAAGCCGTAGCGATTGCCCGAGGATTTGTGGCTCCCAGCGGGGTTGATTTGATCTGTATACCAGCGTTTACCGATATCGTGATCGATGGCGAAGACCGAACGGCCATTAAACTGATCGTAGAGCCAAGGTAGTTTCCTATAGGATGTAGGTTGAATAGAGCCAGGTTCAAGCCTTCGAATCGCAAACACCTGTTTACGAAATAGACAGGTGTTTTTGTCTGCACGCATGACCATAACCTTCGCTGGAGGCTGATTGCTCATGATCATCATAGATGGACACTGCGATGCGTTGTTCAAAATGATCGAGAATCCTTCGCTTGATTTCTTCGCGTCGGACTTGAGCGGACTGGATGTCACCTATCCCCGGATGTGCCGTTCGAATATCAAGGTTCAATTTTTTGCGATTTACTTATCCGAGCGTATAAAGAACCCCCGATTGGATCATTACTTGGAGTATGCGGCCTTGTTTCATCGGAAAATCGTGTCCGACGGGCGCATTCGCGCGATTAGAACCCGGAACGACTTAGAGGCCGTGATGAGGAGCGGAACCGAGCGGGGAGCCCTGCTAACCCTGGAGGGCGCCGACGCCCTGCACGGGAATCTGCTGCATCTGCAGACGCTCTACGACCTTGGAGTCCGAATGATCGGCACGACCTGGAACTATGCCAACTGGGCGGCGGACGGTATTCTTGAACCGCGGCAGGCGGGCTTCACGCTGCAAGGAAAAGCATTCATCAAAGCATGCAATGAATTGGGTATGCTGCTGGATGCCTCTCACTTGTCCGTGCGGGCATTTTGGGATATGGCGGAATGCTCGCGCAAGCCATTCGTCGCGACCCATTCCAATGCCAAAGCGGTCTGCAGCCATCCCCGCAATCTGGACGATGACCAAATCCGGGAGCTGATTCGTGCAGGAGGGCGTATAGGCATTACCTTTGTCCCGTGGTTCGTCTCTCATCAAGGGGCTGCCATAGACGGAATTATCAAGCATATTGATCATATTCTCTCGCTAGGCGGGGCCGGGAGCCTTGCGCTCGGATCCGACTTTGACGGCATTGACCGCTGGATTCCGCAGCTGGAGCATGCCGGCCAATTTGACCGGCTGGCTTTTGAGCTGTACAAGAGATATCCAGATGATGTTGCTGAGGGAATCCTGTACGGCAACTGGTATTCCTTTCTCGCCGAGCAGCTTCCGGCCCGCTAAACCTAACATCTGTTTTGTAGATACAAGACGTCTAAACTATTCTCGTTTCGATATGGATATGATCTAAAATAACTATCCTTGATTTTTGACGAAAACCCTTGCAATTTACCTTCTAAAGTCATAGAATTTGGTGTGACAACTGAAAGATGCTTAGTACTGTCGTCTTTCGGACGATCATGCAGGTGCAGCTGCTACGGCAGCGAAATTAAAAGGAGTGGACAACGGTGATTAGCCAATTATCTTGGAAAGTCGGAGGACAACAGGGGGAGGGCGTGGAAAGTACGGATAAGATCTTCTCCACTGCATTGACCAGACTGGGGTACTATCTGTACGGATATCGCCACTTTTCCTCGCGGATTAAGGGTGGACATACGAACAACAAAATCAGAATCAGTACCAAACCGATTCGCGCGATTTCCGACGATTTGGACATTCTCGTGGCTTTTGACCAAGAAACAATTGATGTAAACGCTCACGAACTTCGCAATAATGGCGTTATCATCGCCGATGCCAAGGTAAACCCGACTGTTCCAGAAGGGGTAAATGCCAGATTGTTTGCGGTTCCAATTACAGCTATCGCTGAGGAATTGGGAACCTCTCTATTTAAAAACATGGCTGCTTCGGGCGCATCCTGGGCTTTGCTCGGATTGCCGCTTGAAGTGTTTAATAAAGCGGTTGAAGAAGAATTTGGACGCAAGGGTCCGGCTGTTGTCGAGAAAAACATCGAGGCTGTGCGCAAGGCGGCCGAGTTCGTGCTCGAACTGACCGGCGGTCCGCTGCCTGAGTTTCAGCTTGAGCCTGCAGACGGCAGACAAAAGCTTTTCATTATCGGTAACGATGCCATCGGTCTCGGCTCGGTAGCTGCAGGCTGTCGTTTTATGCCCGCATATCCGATCACTCCTGCATCCGAGATTATGGAATATCTGATCAAGACGCTGCCTAAATTCGGCGGTACGGTCATCCAAACCGAGGACGAGATCGCTGCATGTACGATGGCCATCGGCGCCAACTACGGCGGCGTGCGCGCCTTGACTGCATCGGCAGGACCCGGCTTGTCGCTGATGATGGAAGCGATCGGATTGGCAGGAATGACCGAAACGCCTGTCGTTATCGTCGATACGCAGCGCGGCGGCCCGTCTACAGGTCTGCCGACGAAGCAGGAGCAATCCGACGTTCTCGCTATGATCTACGGAACGCATGGTGAGATCCCTAAGGTGGTGCTGTCGCCATCCACCATCGAAGAATGCTTTTACGATACGATCGAAGCGTTTAACCTGGCGGAGGAGCATCAGCTGCCGGTTATTCTTCTGACGGACCTGCAGCTTTCCTTGGGTAAGCAAACGAGCGAGCTGCTCGATTACAAACGGATCGAAATAAAACGCGGCAAGCTGCAGCAGGGCGAACTGCCGCCACTGGCCGATAACCAAATGTTCAAGCGGTATGAGCTGACAGAAGACGGTATCTCCCAGCGCTCCGTGCCCGGCCAGAAGTTCGGCATTCACCATGTAACCGGTGTTGAGCATGCCGAGGATGGACGACCATCCGAGAGTCCGGTGAACCGCAAGAAGATGATGGATAAGCGTCTGGGCAAGATGAAAAACATCAAGGTTACGGATCCGATCAAGGTCGATGCTCCGCATGAAACGCCGGACCTGCTGATCATTGGCATGGGCTCTACGGGCGGCACGATCGACGAGGCCCGCGGCCGTTTGGCAGAGAAGGGCATCCAAACGAACCATATCACGGTTCGCTTGCTTCACCCGTTCCCAGTCGAAGAAATCCAGCCTTACCTGGAGAAGGCGAAACAAGTCGTTGTTGTCGAGAACAATGCGACAGCCCAGCTTGCTTCCTTGATCAAGCTCAACGTAGGGTATGCGGAGAAAATCAAAAGCATGTTGAAATACGATGGCAACCCATTCTTGCCAGCTGAAATCACAACATTCTGTCAGGAGCTGAACCTAGTATGGCAACGTTAAAAGACTTCCGTAACAATATCAAACCGAACTGGTGCCCAGGCTGTGGAGACTTCTCCATTCAAGCAGCTATTCAAAGAGCGGCTGCCGGCGTAGGTCTGGAGCCGGAACAGCTTGCCGTTGTATCGGGTATCGGCTGTTCGGGCCGGATCTCCGGTTACATCAACGCATATGGCTTCCACGGGATTCACGGACGTTCCCTTCCGATCGCGCAAGGTCTGAAGATGGCTAACCGCGAGCTGACCGTTATCGCTGCAGGCGGCGACGGCGACGGCTTCGCGATTGGTATGGGCCATACGGTACATGCAATCCGCCGGAATATTAACATCACCTATATCGTGATGGACAACCAAATCTACGGGTTGACTAAGGGACAAACGTCGCCGCGTTCTGCCGAAGGCTTCAAAACGAAGTCCACGCCGTCCGGCTCGATCGAGTCCGCACTGTCTCCGCTCGAAGTAGCTATTGCCGCAGGCGCGACATTCGTTGCCCAATCGTTCTCGAGCAACTTGAAGCAGCTTACCTCGCTGATCGAGGAAGGCATGAAGCATGAGGGCTTCTCCTTCATCAACGTATTCAGCCCATGCGTAACTTTCAATAAAGTCAACACGTATGAGTGGTTTAAGGAAAATATCGTCGATCTGGAAGAAACGCCGGATTACGATTCCTCCAACCGCGCGATGGCCATGAACAAAATCATGGAAACGAACAGTCTTGTAACCGGCCTGATCTATCAGGACAAAACAAGAAAAAGCTATGAGAATTTGGTCAATGGCTTTAAAGAAGAAGGCCTGAATAAAGCGAACCTCGAGCTGACCGAGCAAGAATTTGATAAATTGGTGTCAGAATTTAAATAAGAGCAAGTTCATGAGGGAGCATACGGCCGCGGCCGTATGCTTTTTGTTTGAGATCGGAGTATAATGAGAAGGTAGCGTTAGGCAGCAAAGGCATAACGAGAGAGAGCGAGGAGTGAGCGCTAGATGAAGCAAGTACCGATTGGCGTATCCGCAAGACATATCCATCTGTCGCCCGAACATATCGAAGCTTTGTTCGGAGCAGGCTATGAGCTGAAGATCATGAAGGACCTGTCCCAGCCCGGCCAATATGCGGCTGAAGAAACGGTGGCGGTCGTAGGGCCCAAAGGCCGGTTCGACAAGGTTCGGATCCTCGGACCGGCTCGTTCCAAGTCGCAGCTGGAAGTGTCCCGCACGGATGCTTTCGCACTTGGCATGAAGCCCCCCGTACGGGAATCCGGCCATATCGAAGGGACGCCCGGCATTAAGGTGATTGGTCCCGCCGGTGAGGTCGAGCTGGAGGAAGGCGTGATTGTGGCGGCACGCCATATTCACTTTCATACCGAGGATGCGGCCAAGTGGGGCATCGCCGATAAACAGCTGCTGACGGTTCGTGTGGAAGGCGAACGTTCGCTTATCTTTGAACAGGTTGTGGCTCGGGTTTCGGAGCAGTTCGCGCTGGACATGCATATCGATACGGACGAAGCCAATGCCGCGGGCGTCAAGACGGGGGATACGGCTACGATATTGTCCGAATAATGTCTTTTGTCTGACGCCAAAGGTTTCAGCTCCTGGGAATATACGGTTAATAATAACCGAGTCCTATTAACCGGGAGGTGGCTAGACGTATGGCTAACAACCAAGCAGACAAGCCATGGAGCAAGAATGGCAAGGACAGCGAACAGAAGGGTCTCCGATTTTTCATTGAGGAGCTAGACCCGCAGGAGAAGAATGAACATCAAACTCCGCTGGGAACGAACCGCCTTATCGATGAACAAAATAAGATGATCGATCGATATAACCTGCGTAAATAATAGCTGCATGACCTCAGTCTCTGACTGGGGTCTTTTTTATGAATTCAGGCGTTGAAAATTTGATAGATAGTCACATTGCTTAGATGGATTCGGAAAAGCAGATGTGGTATAATTTTTTATTGATGCTCGAATGAAAATGAAAATATAGATTAGCGGAATTGACCATAAAGGAAGTGTAAGAGGATGACCAAGGAGAACCCAAATACATCGGACTTAAAATCCGACAAGGTGAAGGATTACTCCAAATATTTTGATTTTTCCGATGCGAAGGTCGTGTCCCAGGAAGAAGGGAAAACGACGTACCGGATCAAAGGGAGAAATATTCAGATCAATTCGCAGCCTGACTTTGCCGAGGGGAAGCGGAGGGGTAAGGAATCGATCGAGGTTCATTATGATTTCGGTATTCCCGACGACATGAAGGCATTCGGCAAGGGCAAGTTCTATCAGATCGTGACCTACGGATGTCAGATGAACGAGCATGACACCGAGACGATCAAGGGCATGCTGGAGCAGATGGGCTATCAGTCGACGGATGACCGCAAGCAGGCCGATATGATTTTGCTGAATACCTGTGCCGTTCGCGAGAATGCAGAGGATAAAGTATTCGGCGAGCTCGGCCATCTGAAGCACTTGAAGATCGAGAAGCCTTCGCTTATCCTCGGCGTATGCGGCTGTATGTCGCAGGAAGAAGGCGTCGTGAACCGGATCATGACCAAGCATCCGTTCGTCGATCTGATTTTCGGCACGCATAATATTCACCGGCTTCCGGTCCTGCTCAAGGATGCTTCCTTCAACCGGGAGATGGTTGTCGAGGTATGGTCCAAGGAAGGCGACATCATCGAGAATATGCCCAAGAAGCGGGAAGGGATAAAAGCTTGGGTGAACATTATGTACGGCTGCGATAAATTCTGTACGTATTGTATCGTTCCCTATACGCGGGGCAAGGAGCGGAGCCGCCGTCCCGAGGACGTTATCGCCGAGGTGCGCGAGCTGGCCCGTCAGGGCTTCAAGGAAATTATGCTGCTGGGCCAAAATGTCAACGCGTACGGTAAGGACTTTGAGGATATCGAATACCGGTTCGGCGATCTGATGAACGATGTCAGCAAGATCGATATCCCCCGCGTGCGGTTCACGACGAGCCATCCTCGCGACTTCGACGATCATCTGATCGAGGTGCTGGCGAAGAAGGGCAATCTGATGGAGCATATCCATCTGCCCGTTCAATCAGGCAGCAATGAAATTTTGAAGCGGATGAGCCGTAAGTACACGCGTGAGCTGTACCTGGAGCTCGTCGGCAAAATTAAAGCCGCCATGCCTGACGTTGTGCTGACGACGGATATTATCGTCGGTTTCCCGGGCGAGACGGACGAGCAGTTCGAGGACACGCTGGCTCTCGTACGCGAGGTGGGATACGATAGCGCGTATACCTTCATCTATTCACCGCGGGAAGGCACGCCTGCCGCTGAGATGAAGGACGATATCCCGGCCGACGTCAAAAAACAGCGTTTGTACCGTCTGAACGACACGCTCAACGAGTACAGCAAGGCCAGCAATGACCGGTTAAAGGGCCAGACGCTCGAAGTGCTTGTGGAAGGCGAAAGCAAGAACAATGAACAGGTGCTCGCAGGACGCAGCCGGACGAATAAGCTGGTTCACTTTGAGGGACCGAAGGAGCTGATCGGCCAGTTCGTCCATGTGCGCATTACCGAGACGCCGACCTTCTACATTAAGGGCGAATGGGTACAGGAAGCGGTAAGATCACAACTAGGTTAATAGGATAATAAAGGGGCGTGCGAGCGAAATGGCGGAGCAAAAATTTACGGATTGCGGCATGGAATTGTACACCAATACGGAAATGATCGTCAGCGAGGACATTTTGGCCAAAGCGAAGGAGCTGGCTGAGATGCTGTCGGCTTCCAATGAGGTTCAATTTTTTCAACAGGCGGAGAAGCAGATCGCAGGCAATGACCAGATTCAAACGTTGATCAGCGCGATCAAGAAGAAGCAGAAGGAGATCGTAGCCTTCGAAACGTTTCAGAACCAGAAGATGGTCGATAAGATCGAAGGTGAAATCGACACGCTTCAGGATCAGCTCGATTCGATCCCGATCGTCAGCCAATTCAAGCAATCCCAAGAGGATATCAACTATTTGCTTCAGCTGGTGATGGGAGTTATCCGCGATTCGATCTCCGAGAAGATCAACGTAGAAGAGGGCGAAGTCGCAAGCTCTGGCTGTTCGGAGTAAGCGGGAGCGCCGCGAAGCAGGTGTCCAGGGGCAGTCGCCAAGAGACCAAGGCCTTCCATCTGTCGGCATGACGGAGGAAGGTCTTTTTGCCTGCGGTCCGTTATGTTAAAATGGGCAGCAGAGATGCGAGTTGACGGAGTGATGCCAGTGGAAAAAGATATATTGACTCGCTTTGGCGTATCGATGCCAGAGGAGCTCGTCAAACAGTTCGACTTGTACTTGACGGAGCAAGGGTATACGAACCGCTCGGAAGCGATCCGGGATCTGGTGCGGCGGGTGCTGCTCGAGCCGGGAGGGCTTCAGGCCGATCGGCCGGTAGCCGGGACGATCGTCATGGTGTACGACCATCATGTCTCCGATCTCCCACTTACGTTGATCGAGCTGCAGCATGATTATCATCATCAGATCATTTCGACGATGCATGTGCATCTCAATCATCATCAATGTCTGGAAATTTTGGTCGTCCGCGGGCAGCATGCCAAGCTGCGTGAGCTGAAGCAGCGTATTCAAGTACTGAAGGGCGTGTATTACGCCGAGCTATCGGTTACATTTCTCGAACAGCATGACGGCGCTGCCGAGCATGAGCACAGTGCTCATAAGGATGGATGAGGGGTCTGATCTCGCTAGGCCAGTATCCTGTCAACAATTTGTCATGGATCGGGAACAGATTGTATAGGTTTCGAGTCGGAATTGTGGTATTTTGGTAATCGTCAGGGGCCAAGGTCCTATCGTGAAGTAAAGGGGTATGAGAGCCGTATGGCAACCATTATCATGCTGATTTGTTTGGTTATTATGGGTACATTTTTCAGTCTCGCGTTTTTGTTTATTTTTCAGAAAAAAAAGGCTATGGTGGTGCTGATGCTGGTACTCGGCCTGATCAGCTCGTTTCTGTTTTATTATTCGATCTATAAAGGCTGGATTGAGCTGCCTGTCAAGGGCTAGGGAAACGGGCTAGGCATGATGGGATCTCCTCTATGCGTATACTGGGATAATCAGATCAGGATGCCGGAAAAGGGGAGATCGGATGGAGGCTCGGCGGGAAGAACAGAGCGGACAGCGTGGGATAGGGGAAGGCCCGAGTCAGACTTCGGAAGCTCCGGCCTTAGCGCATGCGCATTTTTTTTCGACGGTGACGGGGGTTACCCTCGAGCACGCCCATCCGATGAATTTGTTCACCTATCCGGTCAATGGCAATTCTAGGGACGGACACGTCCATAACTTCCAGGGATACACATTGGTTGCGGACGGGCATTTTCACCGGTTTGTCGGTATGACCGGGCCGGCGGTCGGTTTGCCTAATGGCGAGCACTACCATAGAATTATTTCCAAGGTGGATGATGAGCCTTTTCTTTTTCAGGGCAATTTTTATGTTACGGTGCTTTCGATTCCCCGCCATGTGCACTCCTTTAACGGAGTGACCAGCCGAGGGATCGGATATGACATCGATCCGGTGAGCTTGGAGCCTCGATCAGGCCGCAAGCTTGAATAAGGCAGGGGGCAAGCAGAAGTGATAGAGCTGGATGCACGACCGATAGACGGGCTGCTGCCGGAAATCCGCAGCACGCTGGCACAGCATACGAGAGCGGTACTTGTCGCGGAGCCGGGAGCAGGCAAAACGACGCGGGTACCGCTCGCTTTATTGGAAGAGCCGTGGCTGCAGGGAAGGAAGCTGCTGCTGCTGGAGCCAAGACGGCTTGCAGCCAAGGCAGCGGCTCGCTACATGGCGGAAGCGCTTGGCGAGCAGGTCGGCGAAACCGTCGGCTACCGCGTAAGACTGGAGACAAAGGTGAGCGCCAAAACGCGGATCGAAGTTATTACGGAGGGCGTGCTCACCCGGATGCTGCAGCATGATCCGTCTCTGGAAGAAGCGGGACTGGTGCTGTTTGATGAATATCACGAGCGAAGTCTGCAGGCCGATCTCGGACTCGCGCTATGCCTGGAGGCGCAGGGGGCGCTTCGCGAGGAGCTGCGTCTGCTGGTCATGTCCGCTACGCTGGATGCGACAGCTGTGTCCGAGCTCATGACGGATGCGCCGGTGCTTGTGAGCCAGGGGAGGAGCTACCCGGTGGAGACCCGGTATGCGCCGCCGCTTCGAACTCATGAACGCATCGAGCAGGCGGTTGCCCGAGTGATCGAGACGGCTTGTGCCGAGGCGGAAGGGGATGTGCTCGTGTTCTTGCCCGGCGCGGGGGAAATCCATCGTGTCGAATCGATACTTGCCGGCCGTCCCGGGCTGGCCGGCATCCGCATAGCGCCACTGTATGGGATGCTATCCCCGCAGGGGCAGGAAGCGGCGCTGCGGCCTTCGAAGGGCGGCGAACGCAAGATTGTGCTGTCCACGCCGATTGCCGAGTCCAGCCTCACGGTGGACGGAGTGCGCATCGTGATCGACAGCGGATTGACGCGGTCGCCGCGGTTCTCGCCGCGCACGGGGATGACGAGGCTGGAAACGCAGCGCGTATCCAGAGCTTCCGCGGATCAGAGAAGAGGGCGCGCAGGCAGGCAGGCCCCCGGAATATGCTACCGGGTCTGGACGGAGGCGGAGGATCGGCTGCTGAGCGAGCATCGGACACCCGAGATTGCGGAAGCCGATCTGGCACCGCTGGCGCTGGAGCTGGCGGTCTGGGGCGTCGCGGACCCGTCCGCGCTCCGCTGGCTGACGCCGCCGCCTGCGGGAGCCTACGCGCAGGCCCGGGAGCTGCTGCGACAGCTTGGGGCACTGGATGCGGGGGGAGCCCTGACCGCACACGGACGTCGCATGGCGGACCTGGGCATGGAGCCCCGCCTGGCGCACATGACGCTGAGAGCCATCCCGCTCGGGCTGGGGGAGGCTGCCTGCGAGCTGGCTGCCCTGCTGCAGGAACGGGATTTGTTTCGCGGAGGAGCGGGCGGAACGGATGCGGATCTCGGGCAGCGCTACACAGCGCTGCGCGGATTCATGCGGGAAAGGCAGGGAGGCGCTGCCCGGCCGGGAGCGGACGATGCGGCTAAGCGGCGTGTCGTCGACGAAGCGGCACAATGGAAGCGCAAGCTGGGGCTGGGACGGGAAGCGGGGGCGGAGGCCGAGGCCCGGACAGGGCTGCTGCTGGCCTTCGCCTTCCCTGACCGCATCGCGCAGAATCGCGGGGACGGACGCTTTCTGCTCAGCGGGGGCCGGGGGGCGGTGTTTGGCCGGACGCAAAGCTTATCGCTTGCCCCTTTCCTCGCCGTGGCCGAGCTTGACGATCTGGGGACGGACAGTCGGATCCTGCTGGCCGCACCCATCGCGGAGGACGAGCTATATCGGCATTTGGAGCAGGAAATGTCCAAAGAGTCGGTCGTCTACTGGGACAGGCAGGTACGGAACGTAAGAGCCCGCCAGCGCGTAAGGCTGGGAGCGCTTGTACTGAAGGAAACGGTGTGGGAAAAGCCGGATGCGGAGGCGATGCTGGCCGCACTGCTGGAAGGCGTACGGATCGAAGGACTTCAACTGCTGAACTGGTCGAAATCTGCCCTTCAGCTGCGGGAACGCCTATCTTTCATGCACCGGCATACGGGAGACAGCGGCTGGCCGGATGTGTCGGACGAAGCTCTCCTTGCTACGCTCGAGGAATGGCTGGGTCCTCATCTCTACGGGATGAAGCAGCGAGAGGAGCTTCATCGGCTGCAGCCGGCTGCTTTGCTGGAGGGCATGCTGTCCTGGTCTCAGCGTCAGGCGCTTGACGCCCAGGCGCCTACTCACTGGATCGTGCCAAGCGGTTCCCGGATTCCGATCGATTACAGCGATCCCGACGCCCCGACGCTGGCTGTGCGCCTGCAGGAAATGTTCGGCTTGCAGCAGACGCCGCTTCTGGCTGAAGGGCGGGTCGCGCTGGTGCTTCACCTGTTGTCGCCGGCTCACCGGCCGGTGCAGGTAACGCGGGATTTGGCGAGCTTTTGGCGCGAGGCCTATTTCGAGATCAAGAAAGATCTGAAGGGACGCTATCCGAAGCATGTGTGGCCGGATGATCCGCTGGCTGCGCTCCCGACAAGCCGAGCGAAGCCGCGCATGTAGGTTGTGGAACGGAGCGGGATCCGTAGCCACTTCAAGCAGTTGACGAGTCGGCGAGTTGGCGGATCCCGAGGCGGTCATCCAGCCCGGAACGTCAAAAAAGACTGCCCATCCGCTAAAGGAGGGCAGTCCATTCCGACTGTGGTTGCGATGCTTATTTGACCCGGTAGGAATAGCTGGAGCCTTGGCCTGTCCGATACAGCCACCAGCCTCCGAGAATCATAGCTACGGAGATCAGCAGGGCGATAAACTTCGGCAGCCAGTAGATCAGCAGAAGGAGACCGGCGAACATGCCCAGGCCGCTGCAGATCTGCTTAAAGGTGTTGTCCGCTTCCCGCCAAAACCGATATCCGAAAAATAGCAGGGCGAAAGCGAGTGCGTAAGAAATCAGCGCCCACAGTGCTCCCCATACGAATACCGAGCACACGCCCAGTAGAGCGAGGGCTATGCCCCCGATGGTTCTTCCGTTCCATTTCATCTGTTCTTCACCTGTCCTTTGTTCGATCCTTACTTATACGTTCATTGTAAACCATTTCATCCGTTTCGAAAACCGTCTGAAGGCTGACGTCCGGCTGGACCTTGGTCGAGGGCGGAGCTGGATCCGGTACTTGGCTGTGCCGCGATTCGGTATACTTACTACTAAAGTTTGGCCGCGTTTAAGAGGAGAAAGCCGGAGCTTGGCATTCAGGCGGAAAGGGTGAGTCCATCGATGACAGTTGCTCGTAAAGCATACATGCTGCTGCTGCCGGGGCTTGCGACGGCTCCGGGATTTATGGACGCGATCGGGGGAGAGATGACCGAGAGGCTGAGCAGGCTTGGCGTCCAGACCCGGGTCGAGCCGCTATTCCCCTACGGGGATTGGAGCCGTCCACTCATCGCACAGCTGGCCGAGATTGCCTATGATCTGGCTCTGAGCCCCAGTAGGTATGAGCGGAGCATCGGAGCCGCGCGCATAAGAGAAAGGCTGATGGATGGCGTGCAGGAGAGGCTGGGCGATAGGGAGGGCAGCGATCCCGTCGAAGTGCTGCTGCTTTGCCACAGCGGCGGCGGCCTGGCAGGATTGCATGCGGCGCGGTGGCTGCACCGGCGCGAGGCCTCCGTCCGTATCCGATGCATCCTCGTCGGCGCGCCCAAGTGCCGGGTTACGCCTGAGGAAAGGGAGGACGTGCTGGTTATGGAAGCGGCACGGGCTGACCGGAGACTTTCCTTCGGCGATCCGGTAGCTCTGCTGGGCAGCTGGGGCGGCTGGGAACGGCCGTCAGGCGTGCGGCTGCGTTGGAGCCGCGACAAGCATGCGCCGGCTGCGAGGGTCGAGCTTCCCATCGTAGGCGGACATCCCGACTATTTCCGCGGATATGCTCCGTTTGCCGATACGGCGGGGGTAACGAATTTGATGAAGACGGCCGCTGGCATCGAGCTGTGGCTCACCGGGCGATGGAAGGCGGAGTAAGGATAGCCCGAACAAGAGGTCCTTCGTGCTTCCGGCAGGAGAAAGGCGACCGACCTCGAATAATAGGGGATAGAAGCAAGCGAATGACGGCATGGCAGCGGGTATCGGATACGCGCCGCTGCTCGTCCCTTTCGTCTTGCATACGATAAGGAAAAGATGAGGGTTACGGCTCGGTGGAGGTTCGGTGGGATGAGGGTACATGAGGTGACGGTCAGACGTTCGTTTGAGTTTCAGGATTGGCAGCTGCTATCCCAGAAGGCTAACGGCTTCAAGTCCGATATTATTCTGCTTTGCGAGGATCTGGAGATTAAGCTGGATGCCAAAAGCGTGCTGGGGATGATGATCATGCCGCTGCGAGAGGGCACCAGACTGCGGATTCAAACACGCGGAGGCGACGAAGAGGAAGCGCTGGATGCGATGTGCGAGCTGCTGGAATAGGAGGCCCGGCCAAAAAGCGCCGCGGGTACGAAAACGTACCTGCGGCGCTTTTTTGGCTTTAATCGATGTGTATTAAAGACTTTTTAAAGTCCTGTCTTTTAATGAAACTGACCGTTATCATAGGGGATGAGACACACACACAACGTTATAAAAATGCTCGTAAAGAAAGGGAGATTGTTCATGAAAACGATTCAAGAGCTAGAAGCGCGCATGGCGCAGCCATCCCCCGAGCTGATCCGCGACCTGGCTTCTGTCGAAGGCGATATCATGCTGCTGGGCGTAGGCGGGAAGATGGGACCGACCCTGGCCCAATTAGCGGTTAATGCCATTAAAGAAGCAGGCCTGAACAAGAAGGTAATCGGAGCCTCGCGCTTCTCGAACGGAACGCTTCGCGAGGAGCTGGAAGCGATCGGCGTGGAGACGATTGCCGTCGACCTGCTGAATGACGAGGCTTTGCAAGCGCTGCCTCATGTGGACAATGTACTCTACATGGCCGGCAATAAATTCGGCACGAAGGGCAATGAGCACTTCACTTGGGTGATGAACGCGTATCTCCCCGGCCGCGTGGCCGAGAAGTATAAAAACTCGCGTATCGTCGCATTCTCCACAGGTAACGTTTATCCGCTTACTCCGGTGAGCCAGGGAGGGGCAACCGAGGAGCAGGCCACCGGTCCGGTCGGCGAATACGGCCAGTCCTGCCTGGGACGCGAGCGTGTCTTCGAGCATTTTGCCCGCAAGTACAACACGCCCATGACGATCTACCGGTTAAATTATGCGATCGATCTCCGCTACGGAGTGCTGCTGGAAGTCGCGAAGTCCATCAAGGCAGGCACGCCGATCGACGTGACGATGGGTCATGTGAACTGCATCTGGCAGGGAGATGCCAACGAGATTGCGCTTCGTGCGCTGACGGTTTGCTCTACGCCTCCTACGGTCCTGAACGTGACCGGTCCCGAAACGATCTCGCTGCGCCGCGTAGCGGAATCGATCGGCGCGCGGATGGGCATCGAGCCGGTCTTCACGGGCCATGAAGCGCCGGATGCGTTGTTAAGCAATTCGGGTAAGTGCAATCAGCTGTTCGGGTATCCTAAGGTTAGCCTCAATCAGATGCTGGATTGGGTGGCCGGCTGGGTAACGGAAGGCGGCGAGATGTGGAATAAACCGACTCATTTCCAGGAGAGAAAGGGGAACTACTAAGCGATGAGCACAGCCAGAGCACTTGCCGAAACAAAGCTTCGGGCGCTGCACGAAGGCTTGGTCATTCCCGCGCATCCGCTTGCCCTGAACGAGGAGCGGAAGCTTGACGAGCGCAGACAGCGGGCGCTGGCCCGATATTATGTGGAAAGCGGAGCGGGCGGTGTAGCCGTAGGCGTTCATTCCACCCAGTTCGAGATTCGGAAGCCCGAGGTCGGGCTGTTCGAGCCGGTGCTGAGGCTCGCAGCCGAGGAGATCGATAAGGCGAACCCGGACCGTCCGTTTTGGAAGGTAGCCGGGATATGCGGACCTGCCGATCAGTCTGTCGCTGAAGCGACTCTGGCGGCGGACCTTGGGTATGACGCCGGTCTGCTCAGTATGGGCGGGCTGCCCGGCTGGACGGAGGAGCAGCATTTGGAGCGCGCGCGTGAGGTTGCGTCCGTGATTCCGATCATCGGCTTCTATCTGCAGCCATCGGTAGGCGGTCGCTTGTTCAGCTACGCCTTCTGGAGAGCCTTTGCCGAAATTCCGAACGTCATCGCGATCAAGATGGCGCCGTTCAACCGCTACCAGACGATCGACGTCGCCCGGGCGGTGATCGAATCTTCACGGCGCGATGAGATCGCGCTCTATACAGGCAATGATGACAATATCGTAAACGATCTGTTTACGATCTACCGGTTCCCCGTGGACGGCCAGCCGGTCGAGAAGCGGATTGTCGGCGGTCTGCTCGGGCATTGGGCAGTCTGGACACATAAGGCTGTCGAGCTGCTGGAGGAAATCAAGGAGGCTCGCAAGGATGAGCGTATCGCCCAGGAATGGCTGACGCGCAATATCGAGGTAACCGACAGCAATGCCGCGTTCTTCGATCCGGCGAACGGCTTCCACGGCTGCATCCCAGGCATACATGAGGTACTCAGGCGCCAAGGGCTGCTCGAGGGGCGCTGGTGCCTGAATCCTGCCGAAGAGCTGTCGCCGGGGCAGATGGAAGAGATCGACCGGGTGTACAGAAGCTATCCGCATCTGAATGATGATGATTTTGTCGCTGCCCGGCTGCAGCGCTGGCTGGAGGGATAAACGGCATGCGGTTCAAGGACGTCTTCTCCATCATCGGTCCCGCCATGATCGGACCGTCCAGCTCGCATACGGCCGGCGCCGTTCGCATCGGTTTGGTCGGCCGCAAGCTATTCGGAGGGCAACCGGACAAAGCTGAGATCGTCTTCTACGGTTCGTTCGCCGACACGTATCGCGGGCATGGCACGGATTTTGCGGTGGTCAGCGGGCTGCTCGGCTTTGCGACCGATGACGCGCGTATTGCAGACGCGCTGGGAGAAGCCGCGAGATCGGGCATGGAGCTGTCGATTCGCACGGGCGCCGGACTTATTTCTCACCCGAATACGGTGGATCTGAGTCTGTCAGGCGGTACGAGAACGCTGTCTCTGCGCGGCGTCTCGATAGGCGGAGGCAATATCGAAATTCAGGCTGTTGACGAGCATCAGGTGTCGTTCTCCGGCGAATACCCGACTCTGCTGATCTACCATGACGATCGTCCGGGCGTTCTTGCGGATGTCACCCAGCTGTTTAAGGAGCAGGGGATGAATATCGGCTATATGGATGTCGACCGCACCTCGCGCACCGGCCGGGTGATTACGGTCATCGAAGCCGATCAGCGGTTTGAGGAGCCTATGATGAAGAAGATTGCCGAGGTGGCGCATGTCAGGCGCGCTGTCGCTATCGATTTGAAGGAAGATGAGGGGAAAAGGCCATGATGGTTCGTTCCTTGCGAGAATTAGCCGAACGTTGTATGCTGGAAAATAAGACCATCGGATCCTTGATGCTGGACGATCAAGCGAAAGAAACCGGCCGCAGCCGGGAGGAAGAATTCGCCCAGATGACCCGTTATTACGGGATAATGAAAGAAGCGGTGCGCAAAGGACTGACGGAAGATACGACCTCGCGCAGTGGGCTCACCGGTTTGGATGCCCAACGGGTGACCGCCTACGCCGCAAGCTCCGTCCCTCTGTTAGGGGAGGAGGCCTGCCGCTCTATGGCTTATGCGCTGGCCGTATCGGAGGTCAACGCCTCGATGGGGCGGATCATCGCTACGCCGACGGCAGGCTCCTGCGGCATCATCCCCGGCGTCTTCATCAGCTCGCAGGAGCGGTTCGGCTGGGACGACAAGCACATGGTATACGGCTTGTTCGCTGCGGGTGCGATCGGGTATGTGATCGCCAACCGCTCGTTCGTCTCAGGAGCCGAGGGAGGCTGCCAAGCCGAGGTCGGCTCCGCTATCGGCATGGCGGCCGGGGCGCTGGTCGAGCTGCGCGGCGGAAATCCCGAGCAAGCCGTGCATGCGGTAGGCTTGGCGCTCAAAAACACGCTTGGCCTGATCTGCGACCCGGTGGCCGGGCTAGTCGAGGTTCCGTGCATCGTGCGCAACGGCTTCGGAGCGGTCACGGCGCTCGCGGCCGCGGATATGGGGCTGGCCGGCGTGCGCAGCGTCATTCCTTCGGATGAAGTCATCCAGGTGATGTATGAAGTGGGATCGGCGATGCCTGAGAAGCATCGGGAGACGGCCAAGGGCGGTCTGGCCCAGACGAAAACCGGCAAGAGCCTGATGCAGAAGCTGTACAAGCGAGGCGGGCTGTCCCCAGGCACGCCGGAACCGGCGGCTGGTCAAGCAGAGGAGCGACCCGAGCTTATGCATGTTTCAAATCCGGCTGCCGCGGACAAGGGGGGAGCCGTTCATGAGTAAGGTGCTTACCTCTCAGCATATCGCAGAGCTCCGCGCCTACGCCGAGAGGCTTCACCCGGAGCTGGTGGACCTGCGCCGAACGCTTCACCGTTATCCCGAAACGGCCTTCGAGGAAGAGAAGACGGCTGCGCTTGCTGCGAGCCTGCTTGAAGAAGCGGGGCTTGCGGTAACGACCGGGATCGGTCGAACGGGCGTGGTGGCGGAGCTTCGGGGAGCTGTTCCCGGTCCCACGATAGCTTTGCGGGCCGATATGGACGCTTTGCCTATCGGCGAAGAAACCGGGCTGCCCTTCGCGTCCGAGCGTGCCGGCTTCATGCACGCCTGCGGGCATGACGTGCATACCGCCATTCTGATCGGCGCGGCGCGTCTGCTCGCGGCACACCGCCATTTGCTTGCGGGCACGGTCCGGTTCATCCTGCAGCCTGCGGAGGAGATCAATGCCGGAGCTAAGGCGATGCTGGCAGACGGGGTGCTCCGGGATGTGGACTCGATCTATGCGCTGCATAACCTGCCGACCTTGCCCGCCGGACAAGTAGCCGTCCGACAAGGCCCGATGATGGGCTCCGTCGACCGGATCGAGCTTGTGATCGAGGGTAAGGGAGGCCACGGGGCCATACCGGATCAAAGCATCGATCCGATCGTGGCCGCATCGGCTATCGTGATGGGACTGCAGACCGCGGTCAGCCGCGAACTATCGCCGTTCGACTCGGCCGTCGTCACGATCGGCAGTCTGCTGGCGGGTGAAGCGAACAACGTGATTCCGCACCGGGCGCTGCTGACCGGTACCGTACGAACCTTCTCGCCCGAAGTGCAGGAGCTGATGCCGGAGAGGCTGAAGCGGCTCTCGAGTCATATCGCCGAGGCCTACCGCTGCAAGGCGGAGCTTCGGTATATTCCGCAGACTCCGGTGCTCGCAGGCGATGCTCGCTGCGTCGAACAGGTAGAGCGGGTAGCCCGGACTCTGCTCGGAGAGGATCGTCTCAAGGAAGCGCAGCCCACGATGGCGGGCGAGGATTTCGCAGTGTTCCTGCAGCATGTACCGGGCAGCTTGTTCTGGCTCGGATCGGGCCCTGCTTCGAGGGCGGAGCAAGCCTTCGGGCTTCATCATCCCAAGTTCGTAGTCGATGAGGCCTGCCTCGTGGAGGGTGTACTGATGATGGCTGCGCTTGCGCTTGAGGAAAGCGGGCAATGGACGGAGAGAGGCCGGCCGCATCAGGCAGCCGACTAGCTCGTCCCTTGTCCCAACAAGAGAGGAAAGTGTTGGTGAACCATGTCTGATCTGCTGCGGCCCGTTCCACAAGAGAAGGGGATTCCCATCGCCCTGATCGGTCCCGAACCGATGATACCGGTCATGCTTCAGGCCATTAAGTCTTTTCCATCGTTTCTCCCCCTTACGGGAGCCTACGCAACGCTTGCGGAAGCGGTTGCACTTACGGAAGAGCTGATGCCGCTCGCCGAGGTCATTCTGTATTCCGGACCGCTTCCTTATGAGGTATGCCGGGAACGAGTGCATTGGCGCATTCCGGCCTTGTACGTCCCTTTGACGGGCGCCGGCTTGTATCGGTCGCTGTTCCGGATCGAGCGGACGTACGGGCTCAAGGCGCTATCGGTCGATTCTTTGACGGAGCAGCTGTTCGTGAGGACGTTCCGCGAGCTGGGGCAGCCGCTGCCTTCCTTAAGCTTCTACGGGGAGGGGCGCGCTACGGATGTCGAGGCGCTGATCCGGTTTCACAAAGGCCAGCAGTGCGGTGGAGGAACCGTAGCTTTAACGGGTCTCAGGTCGGTTGCCGAGGCCTTGACGCTGGAAGGTTATCCGTGCGAATGGGTGCTGCCTACCGAGCAGGACATCATCGTCACGCTGGAGAGGGCTCTGTTATCCACCGAGACGCGTAAAAGCAAGGAAGCGCAGATTGTCGTCGGGCTGATCAATATCGACGGCTTCCGCAAGGCGGCCGAGCAGCGCAAGTCGGAGCATGACGTGCAGCGGCTGAAGCTGGACATCCATCGGATGATGCTGGAATATGCGGAGACGCTGGAGGGACATGTGACATCCCTAGGGGGAGACGAATATTTGTTCGTGACTACGCGCGGGACGTTCGAGCGCCACACGGGGGGATATAAGTTTATTCCGCTCGCCAAGTCGGCTCAGAGCTCGCTTGCCCTGTCGCTCAGCATCGGCGTCGGCTTCGGCCGCTCGGCCAATGAAGCGGGGTCGCATGCCCGCACGGCGCTGCGCCAGGCCAAGGAGGCCGGAGGCAATCTTTGCTTTATCGTTCGCGAGGATGAAAGCGTCATCGGGCCGCTGGAGATGTCCGAGCCGCTTGAGGCCGAGGTATCTCTGCTCGACGCAAGCTTGATCGAGAAGGCGGAGGCGGCGGGGTTGACGCAGCTTTATTTGTCCCGCATCGTAGCGCAGATGACTCGTACCGGCAAGACGGCCTACAATGTGCATGAGCTGGCTGCCGTGCTCGGCGTGACCGTGCGCAGCACGCATCGGCTGCTTACCCAGTGGATGGATGGCGGCCTCGTGCTCGTAAGCGGAGAGGAACGCGGGAAGGCCAAGGGAAGACCGAAGCAGATCTACAGGTTTGCTTGTCTGGAAAGCCTGCTTCGCCATGAACCATATCCGAAGGAACGATAGGGAGGAAGCTTATCATGAAATTGGGACTCAGCACTTACAGCCTGCACCGCTTGCTGCATACGAATGAAATGTCGCTTACGGACGCGATCCGTTGGGTGGCGGAGCATGGAGGAGAGCATGTCGAGATTGTTCCCCTCAGTTTTAACTTACTGGAAAATCCCGAGCTTATCGACGATATTCGCCGTACGGCGGAGGAAGTCGGCATTGAGATATCCGGTTATTGCGTAGGTGCTAACTTCGTTAAAGCCAGCGAGCAAGAATACGAACAGGAAATCGAGAGAACGCTCAAGCATGTCGACATCGCCCATCGGCTTGGCGTGACACGGATGCGTCATGACGTCGCCTCCCGCCCGATCCTGGAGACGACGCTGGAGAACTTCGAAGCCGACCTGCCGAGGCTGGTCCAGGCCTGCCGGCTTATCGCGGATCATGCCGCTGCATGCGGAGTGACAACCAGTTTGGAGAATCATGGATTTTATGTGCAGAACAGCGAGCGCGTCCGTCGGCTGGTGATCGAGGTGAACCGGCCGAACTTCAGAACGACGCTGGACATCGGCAACTTCCTTTGCGTCGACGAGGACCCGGTTAGCGCTGTTATGAATAATGTGGCATACGCCTCAATGGTGCATCTGAAGGACTTCTACCGCCGCCCCGCTTCCTTCAATCCGGGGGAAGGCTGGTTCCGCTCAAGCCACGGGGCTTATTTGCGCGGGGCCATCTTCGGACAGGGCGATATCGACACGCCTGCTGTGATCTCGGCGCTGAAGAGCTCGGGCTATGACGGTTATGTCTCTCTGGAGTTCGAAGGGATGGAAGAACCGCGTACCGGGGCGCGCATTGCGCTGGAGAATGCGCGGCGATTATGGGAGGAAGCGTCCGTGTAATCCCAGAGCGCAGACTTTCGATTTCCGATGGAGAGGGAGGAAAAGAGATTGACAAGCATGGAACAACCGATTCGTATCGGCATGATCGGACTGGATACCTCGCATGCTCCGGCTTTCGCGGAGCTGTTCAACGATGCTACGCATTCCTATCACGTGCATGGAGGCCAGGTCGTGGCTGCCTATCCAGGTGGCTCGGCGGATTTTCCGCTCAGCATCAATCGGGTTGCGGGCTTTACCGCCGAACTGCGCGAGAAGTACGGCGCAGCCATCTTGGACTCGCCTGAAGCGGTGGCTGAGCAGGCGGATGCGATTCTGCTCATAACCGCAGACGGTCGCCTGCATGAGGAGCAATTCCGGGCCGTCGCGCCTTACGGCAAGCCGGTATTCATCGACAAGCCGTTGACGGTCGATCCTCAGGCTGCCGAGCGTATCTCCGAGCTCGCGGAGCGTCATCGCATTCCCGTGATGAGCGCATCGGCACTGCGCTATGCGGAGGCATTGACGGTATCGCTGGACTCCGTGGAAGATGGCGCGGAGATCCATGGCGCGGACTGCTTCGGTCCTATGCAGATCGAGCCGACGCAATCCGGCTTCTACTGGTACGGGATCCACACGGCGGACATGCTTTACCGGATCATGGGACCGGGCTGTTCGTCGGTTTCGGCGGTCAGCTCCGGCGACAGCGATTCGATCGTGGGGATATGGGAGGACGGCCGGATCGGTACGATACGCGGCAGTCGCCGTCCCGGACAGTCCTATGCGGCAGCCATTCATACGACCGCCGGTACGAAGCTGTCTCATATGGCCAGTCACGCCAAGCCCTACTATGCGAGTTTGTTGGAGCGGGTGATCCGCATGTTCAAGACGGGGCAGTGCGACGTAAGGCTGGAAGAGACGATAGAGATCATCAAGTTTCTGGATGCGGCCAATCGAAGTGTTGCTACGGGGGGTCAGGTTAAGTTGAATTCCAGATAAAGCTTGCGAGCGTATTCCTTTGAGCTTTTTCTCCGCCCGCTGTTGCCTTGCGGCTGACAGCGGGTGTTTGGCATATCCAGGCATCCCTATTTGTTAAGCGCTCTGAATACGAAAGAAGCCCCTAGATAAGCCAGCGGCTAAATAGGGAGCTTCAGGTTTGTCTCGACAAGTCTATATTCAGAAGCCATACGGCGTGTCGGAAAAATGCGAAAGCTGCGCTTGCCTGGGAAATAATCGCAAGAAAATTTCCTTATTCGGCCCCAACGGGGAAACGCATCCCGAGCAAGTCATCGAGGTTGGAATTGATTTACATACTCATTCATGATAAAATAGAAAAACTACGCCCAAAAAATAAATTTTGGACGTAGATCACATAAATATCTTATCACAATCCAATAGCAATTGTCAAGAGATCCTATTGATTTGGTAAAGGAGCACAAGAGATGAGGTCGAACGTACACCCGGATTGGTTGGAGGAGCAGGAACGTGTGCGTGAGGTAGCGGGATGCATCCGCGAGCGGATCGCTTTGCTGCAGGAGCAGCTCGGCGAGGTCAGGACGGAAATCGTCACCATCCGCAAAGAATTTTGGGATGATGTGACCGTCAACTTCGAGGATGCGGCGGAAGCGGCCGAAACGTTTGCAAGTATGAAGCAGCAAGCCGAGGTTCTATCCGAACGGGAGCGGAGCCACCGCCATGCGCGAGCGCAGCTTGACGTGCTGGTGCGCCTGAAGGATACTCCCTATTTCGGACGCATTGACTTTGTGGAGCAGGGTGAGACGGCTTCGGAGCGCATTTATATCGGGATCGGGTCCTTGCTTGACGACAGCGGGGAAACCTTCCTGATCTATGATTGGCGAGCTCCTGTGTCCGGGATGTACTATGACTTTGCCCCGGGAGAGGCGGCTTATGATACGCCGTCGGGTTCTATCGAAGGAGTCATGGAGCTGAAGCGCCAATATATCATTCGCGACGGGGAGATCCGCAGTCTGTTCGACACGGGGATTACGATCGGCGACGAGCTGCTTCAGCAGGTTCTGGGCAAGCAGTCCGACGCTCAGATGAAGAGTATCGTCGCTACGATCCAGCGGGAACAAAACCAGGTGATCCGGGATACGTCCAGCCGGCTGCTTGTGGTCCAGGGGGCGGCGGGAAGCGGCAAGACATCGGCCGCTCTGCAGCGCGTGGCTTATCTGTTGTACCGTTACCGTGAGACGCTTAGCGCTGAGCATATCCTGCTGTTCTCCCCTAACCCTATGTTCAACAGCTACGTTTCTACCGTGCTGCCCGAACTCGGAGAAGAGAATATGCAGCAGACGACGTTTCAGGAATATGTCGAGCATCGGGTGGGAGCGGCTTTCCAGGTCGAAAATCCGTTCGAGCAGCTTGAGTACTCGCTGACGGCCATGATGCAGCCTGAATACGAAGCCCGCAGGGCCGGCATTCGTTTCAAGGCCAGTATGGCGTTTCTGGATGTAATGGAAGCCTACGTCTCGTGGTTGAAGACCGACGGGATCGTATTCAAGAGCATCTCCTTCCGCGGTAGGGAGCTGTTATCCGCAGCCGCGATACGAAGCCGGTTCTACGCGTATGAATCGAACTGGTCGATACCGAACCGACTGCTTGATCTGGCGGAATGGATGCGGCAGCAGCTTAAGCAATTCGCCAAGGCCGAACGCCATGCGCCGTGGGTCGAGGAAGAGATCGAGCTGCTTGACAGGGATGCTTATCTGGAAGCCTATAACCGGCTTAGAGGGCAAAAACAGTACACCGAGGACACCTTCGATGACTTCGAGAAGGAGAAGGCGACGCTCGCGGCTATGGTCGTGAATGAACACTATAAGCCGCTTCGCCGGGAGGTCAAGCGACTTTCCTTTGTGGATCTGCCGGCCACCTATATGGCATTGTTCCAAGATCCGCATCTGGCCGGCAAGATTGCCCCGCATGCGGCGATTCCCGAAGAATGGCCGGCCATCTGTGCGGATACGGCCGTACGGCTCGCAAGCGGTGAGCTTCCTAACGAGGATGCCACGTCGTATGTGCTGCTGAAGGATCGTCTTGAGGGCAGCCACCGTAATCTGAAGGTTCGCCATGTCTTTATCGATGAAGCTCAGGATTACTCCCCTATACAGACTGCATATTTGCTTCAGATGTTCCCCTCCGCGAGATGGACGGTGCTCGGAGACTGGAACCAGGCGATCCATGTTCAGGCGGCTGAAAGCGACGGCTTCCGCGATCTGGTGCAGCGGTTCGGTGAGGAACGCACTCAAACCGTGATGTTCAGCAAAAGCTACCGCTCTACCCGGCAAATCGTTGATTTCACCCGGGGCATGATGCCGAACGGAGCTTCTATCGAGCCGTTCAACCGCGACGGGAGTAGACCGGTCGTTACCGTGGCTGCAGATGCCAGACAGCAACTGGAGCTAGTCGTGCAGAAGCTGGAGGCGCTTCGAGAAGAAGGCCATTCTACCTTGGCGGTGCTATGCAAAACCATCGAAGAGAGCCGTTCGGTTTACGCCTATCTGAAGGACCGGCTGCCGGTCAGGCTGGTCGGTATGGAGACCGTGACCTTCGAGCAGGGCATGGTCGTCATCCCCGCCTATCTGGCTAAAGGCGTAGAGTTCGATGCCGTCCTGCTTTATAACGCTTCACAGGAAAGCTATGGCCGCGAATCCGAGCGGAGGCTGTTCTATACCGCATGTACGCGAGCCATGCATGAGCTTCATCTTTACTGTACGGGCGAGTTCAGTCCCTTCATCAAGGATGCGCCAGCCGACACGTATTCGGTTGTCCGTATGGACGCCTAGGCCGAGTAGAAATAACCGCTCAGTTACCGAGAGTCTCTCACCGATACACACGCCCAACTATCGGTCTTTACGTTAAGCCGGTTCCCCTGGAACCGGTTATTTTGCGTCAATATCCGCGAATTCGGTTATTCTTGAATAAAATTAGCATTCCGGCCCATGCTGGTAAAAGCCGGGAACTGGACAGGAAGGGGAAGGACGCTTATGAAAATTTGGGATTTCATACAAACGATTATCTGTCGTTTTGAAGACGATGATTTGCCGGCCTTGTCGGCCCAATTGACGTATTACCTGATTTTATCGTTTTTCCCGTTTCTGATCTTCTCAGGAGCGGTACTTAGCTTTACCGATATCGGTACGACCGATGCGATCGAGAGACTGGCCCTGATTTTGCCGGAAATGTCCTATCGGATGATCGCAGGCGTATTGGATGAAATCGAGGGGGCGAAAAGCGGATCGCTGCTTTCCTTTGGTCTTATTGCGACGGTCTGGTCGGCCTCGAATGGAGTCAATGCAATTATTAAGGGCATTAATAAAGCCTATGACCAGGAAGAAAACAGGCCCTTCTGGCTTGTTCGGCTGCTGTCCTTATTGGCTACAGTAGGGCTTGCTGTAGCGATTATGCTCAGCTTCGTTACGCTGGTTTTCGGAAAGATGATCGGGGAATGGATTTACAAGCTTGTACATATTGAGTCGGATTTTTCGCTGCTGTGGGGAGTGCTTCAATATGTCATTCCTTTGGTCGTACTCTGGATATTATTCGTGCTTGTCTACGCCTATTTGCCTAATGTGCGATTGAAATTCAAGGGAGTGATTCCGGGAGCGGCCTTTGCCACGTTCGGCTGGATAGCCGTATCCCTGTTGTTCTCCTTTTATGTCAATCAATTTGGCAACTACACCAAAACCTACGGCAGTCTCGGGGGGATCATCGTCTTACTGATCTGGCTGTATCTGTCGAGTATGATTATTTTGCTCGGCGGGGAGATCAATGCGACGCTCCATTTTATGCGAACGGGACAGACAAAGCCGCCGTGCAAATCCTTCGCCTTGTCTTTTCCCTTTTTCGGCAAGAAAAAGAAGGAGAACGGAGAGAAGAGGGAGAAATCTAAATCCAAGTAGTTTTGGTTAAAGGATAGTTTATTAGTTGGATAAATAATTAATGATATGAAATATTTACGGGGTTCGGTTTGGGAGGGTAATCGCTTCTTACCCTTCTTTCCGGGATCGATTATTTGTCGGCCGAAGAAAGTAAAGCGCTTCCATGTATGTTCGGAGGAGAAACGGGATATATATAGGCCTATAGAATGGGGAAGGGGGCACTGACCCATGAACCGATGGTCGGTCCACATCGCTTGTCTACTCACCGCTCTCGTTATTTTGCTCCAAGGCTGTTCCCTGGTAGCTGTCGACTCTAAGGAATATGCCGATCCGGATATGCCCGCTCTACATGTCTTTCAGCCGCATTCCTCCCGAGAGACCCGTCATGAACCTAACGGGCGTGAAACCTCCGTTCATGAACCGGGTTCGTCAGCTCGCTTCAGCGCCTTTACAGGCGAATCCGAACTGGCCGAGCCCGTGCTCGCAGGAGCTCTACCCGTCGGGGTAGAAGAGCCTGAAAGGCCCAAAGAGGTGGAACCAGCCCCCGGAGGGTTGGCCGAAGCAACAGGTCCGAAGGCAATCGCGGCCGAGCCCGTCAAGACGCTGCAAGCCGAAGCCGCCTCCGAGGCGCCGGTCATTGCGATACCGGTGCTTAACTATCACAGCATTGGCAAGAAGCCGGGCAGCACGCTTGTGCTTGACCCGGAGCTATTGGCCAGCCAGATGGCGTATCTGGCCAAGGAAGGTTATACGCCGGTCACTATGGCTGACTTTATGCTCATCCTAGAGCGTAAAAGCGTCAAGCCGGATAAGCCGGTGCTGCTCACCTTCGATGATGGCTATACGGATAATTATGAGCTGGCTATGCCCATTCTGAAGCAATATGGCTTTCCCGCGACCTTGTTTATGTCGCCCGGAGCGGTGGGGGAACCGGGGTATGTAACCTGGGAGCAGGCCGGGGAGATGAAGGAAGCGGGATGGGATATTCAGCCGCATGGCATGACGCATCCGAGGCTTTCCAAGCTCTCTGCCGCGAGACAAAGGGAAGAGATCACGGAGGCCAGCCGGCTAATCGAAGAAAAGCTTGGTGTTAAGTCCGTGGCGTTCTGTTACCCGTATGGGGACTTCAACAAGGAGACGCTGGCGATCCTGAAGGAACAGGGCTTCCGATATGCTTTCACCATCGAGCAGGGCTTGGCTACCTCCAGGCAAGCGCCTCTTCAGCTTAAACGAATCTACGTGAATGGACAGGACAGCTTGAAGCAGTGGGCGAGCAAGCTGGATGGTTAGCGTGTTCGTCGTGTACGACGGCGAATCCGTCTATTCGTATCTCGAAAGTGGCAGGACCGTCCGGTGGAGTGACACGGGCGGTTTTCCCATTTATGGGTATTCAAAGGGCATGGACTGACACGAATTAGGACATGAGATCGGTGAGTTTGTGCATGGACAAATATTAAGCCCGTCCAGTATTCTTGGTTAAGAATAATTATCATTATCATTTTCATAGGGGGCTTATATCATGTTGGCACGAATGTTGGGCAGCTATCGGAATTACTGGAAACCGCTGGTTGTCATGGCGGTTTGTTTATTCATCATCGCGGGATGCGGGGCAACCGCGTCCAAGGGTGAAACCCGTTCTTTACAAGATGCGTACGGGGACGTTCATATTCCAGTCCATCCGGTTCGTGTCGTCGTCCTTGACGTCGGGGCGCTTGACAACCTGCTGAAGCTGGGGATCAAGCCCATTGGAGCTCCATCTATTCTGGCGCCTGGAGAGCCATATCCCGCTTATCTCAAGGGCACGGAGGACATCGAGAATATCGGATCAGTCAATGAACCGAATCTGGAAACTATCGATCGTCTGAAGCCGGACTTGATTATAGGGAACAAGGACACGCATGATCAGATTCACAAGCAGCTGTCTCAAATTGCCCCAACGGTTTTCGTCGAAACGCTTGGCGTCACTTGGAAAGCGAATCTGCTGATTCATGCAGAAGCAGTCGGCAAGGCCAGCGAAGGAAAGAGGCTGCTGGACGAATACGATACGCGGATTAAGGAACTGAAGACCAAGCTGGGCGATCAACCGAAAAGCCCGGAAGTCTCGGTCATTCGGACGCGCAAAGACAAGGTCCAAATTTATCTGAACGAAACCTTCAGCGGCGTCATACTTGCGGATGCCGGGATCAAACGTCCGAGTGCCCAGTCGGGGAAAGGCTTTTCCAAGGATTTGACGGATGAACAGATTGCGGAGGCCGACGGAGATTTCATCTTCTGGTTCACGCGGGACAAAGGCAGCTTTGAACGGCTTCAAAGCATTCCGTTATGGGCCCCGTTGAAAGCGGTCAGGCAAAACAAGGTTCAGCAGGTGGACTGGGAAACTTGGATGAGTGGACTCGGTATTCAGGCCGTCCATAAGGTCGTCGACGATCTGTACCAATATTTAGTCAAGTAATCGCATTCGACTTTACGTCAAATGCCTGAATGCGGGTTGTCTCCATAGACAACCCTTTCTTTGTGAATAATGGGTTTCGTACATGGAGGGAGGCTTGTATGTCAAAGCTTAAACTGGGGGGAATGGGGATTATTCTCATTCTCGTCGTAATCACGTTTATGGCCAGCTTGGCATTTGGTCTTGTCGGCGTTAGCATGCATTCCGTATCAGACGCTTTCTTGGCCTTTGATGGCTCCAACGAACAGTTGATTGTCAGAACGGTCCGTCTGCCCAGGGCTTTGATCGCGGGCATGGTCGGCAGTTCATTAGCCGTGGCCGGAGCCGTGATGCAGGCGCTCGGCCGTAATGCCTTGGCGGGGCCCGAGCTATTCGGAGTGAATTACGGTGCGGCGCTCGCCACTGTAATCGCGCTGTTCCTGGTGGCGGATGCCTCGCTCCAGACATTCGTCTGGTCTGCGCTCCTTGGCGCTGGTGCAGCGGGAGCGATCGTATTTCTGCTCGGTTCCTGGGGAAGAGAAAGGCTGACATCCGTCAAGCTGGTGCTGATCGGAGCGACGATGAATCTGCTGCTGGCATCAATTACCCAGGGCGTGCTTATCCTGCACCAGCAATCTCTCGATACGATGAGATTCTGGCTGGCAGGCTCGCTCACGGGGCGTGATCTGGAGCTGATGCGCATGGTCCTTCCATACATGTCAGCCGGGCTGCTAGGCGCCCTGCTGTTGGGCAAACAGATTAGTCTGATCAGCCTAGGCGATGAAGTTGCCCAGAGTCTGGGCCAGCGGTTGTTTGCGACAAAAGCTGTATGTATCGGTGTTATCCTCCTGTTGGCGGGAAGTGCCGTTGCCCTTGCCGGGCCAATCGGTTTTGTAGGTCTTGCCGTTCCTCATATCGCCCGATTTTTAGTGGGTACTGACTACCGGTGGATATTGCCTTATTCCGCGCTCCTCGGAGCATTGCTGCTCATGCTTGCCGATATTGGGGCGCGCTTCGTACTACCCTCCCAGGAAGTTCCGGTTGGAGTAGTGACTGCTTTTTTTGGAGCGCCATTTCTTATCTACCTGGCGCAGAGGAGGCAGAGCGCCGCATGAAGGACTGGATCCAGCGAAAACGTTGGCAGCTCTGGCTAGTTTTGCTGGCAGCTGCGAACCTAACGGTAATCGTGTTTAACCTTGTCATGGGGGAGCGTGAAATACCGGTTATCGATGCAGTGACGACGGCGCTAGGGCTCGGCAGCGGTGAATACCGATTTACGGTGATGAACCTGCGGCTGCCCCGTGTCGTGGCCGGCTTTCTGGTCGGAAGCGGGTTAGCCGCTTCCGGTGTCATCCTGCAAGCCGTCACCGGAAATCCTCTTGCCTCGCCCGGAGTGATAGGGCTCAACGCGGGAGCGGCAGCGGCGGCCGTTGCCGTTATTGTACTCGTTCCGTCCTTCCCTGCAGCCGGACTTCCCTTTGCTGCATTCGCAGGCGCATTACTCGCAGCCGTCTTGATCTATGTATGTTCATGGAGAAGAGGAAGCTCGCCATCTCGCATGCTGGTTGTCGGGATCGGCATATCTGCGATGGCCGGGGCACTCATTACCTACCTGATGACCATCGGCGGTATTTTCCGTGTAACGCAAGCGGCCATCTGGATGGCGGGCAGCTTATACGGTCGATCTTGGGAACAGGTTGGGCCGCTGCTGCCCTGGATTCTTGTCTTGGTACCGCTTGTTCTCTTCATGGCTGCATCACTCGACGCCATCCAACTGGGAGAAGCTGCGGCCGTAGGGCTGGGGGTGCCCCTCGAACGGACGCGCGGTGCGCTGGTTCTGATTAGTGTCGGCTTGGCAGGGGCTGCCGTATCCGTAGCGGGCACCGTCTCGTTCGTCGGCCTGATGGCTCCGCATTTGGCCAGACTTTTGGTCGGAAATCGAAGTGTCAGGCTGTTGCCTGCTGCCGCGCTGATGGGCGGCTTCCTGGTCCTGCTTGCCGATCTGATCGGCAGAACCGCGTTTCCTCCCTATGAGATTCCCGTCGGTCTTGTCACTGCTCTTATCGGGGCGCCTTTTATGATCTATTTGCTGCTGCGGCGCAAACCTATATAATGAACAATAGGTTATGTAGGGGGAAGGTTGGTGCAGGCAGCTATGTCTTCGTCTCACAGGGAAGTCGATTCTATCTATATGTTTTCGTCCGTTCGCAGACGAACATTTCCCCATACACCGGAGGCGCGGGTTTACCGCGTCCCGGTGTATATGCTTTGTTTGATTACGAAGGGTGAGGCCGTGCTGCTCTTGGATGGAGAGGTTCGCCGAATACGTCCGCTGGAGCTGTATGTGCTTGTGCCCGGCATGATGATCGAGACGACCGCACAGTGCGGTCCGATACAGGTTGCCGCTGTGTTATTTAAGCCGGTTGTGATCATTAAAAAGAGGGGAGAGCTGGTCGTCCAGGATGCGCCCGGACTGCATGGAAATCTGGCTGCAGGACTCGTGCCCCTTCGTCATCCCCAGCAGGTGTTGGACCGAATCGTCCAGTTGGAGAAAAACAGCAGGCATCTTGGGAGGGCAGGAGCGTTTACGCTGCGTCTGCAGCTGGAGACCCTGATCTACGGACTGACAGACGAGGGGACAGAGCCGGCGGACCGCGGCGATTCCCGCATCGCACGAAGCATTGCTTATATGGAAAGCCATTACGACGGCAAGATCAGCGTGGACGTTCTGGCTCGCATTGCGGAAATGACTTCTGCCGCCTATTCCCGGCTGTTTAGGAAAGCAACGGGGCTTCTCCCCCTCGATTATGTCAACCAGTTACGCATCGACAAGGCCAAGCATCTGCTCCGGCAAGAGGATAGTCGCGTCAAAGAGGTATCTGCTTCTGTCGGCTTCCGGAGTGAATTTTACTTCAGCCGGCTGTTTCAGCGTAAGGTCGGTGTCGCACCTACACTATATATGAAGCGGGACAAGCTTAGAGTGGGAGTTGCATCTTCGCTAGGCTACAGGGACTACTTGCTTTCGGTAGGGATCGAGCCGGTGTATTCGGCGGATTTATACCTTTATCCAGGAATGGACCCGAATGAGTATCAAGCTCTCTTCGACCATCAGCTGCGTAAAATGTCGGAAAGCCGTCCGGATCTCATCATCGGCGATCATTACCATACGGCCTTTCAGGATCAGCTTAGGGCTGTCGCTCCGCATGTATTCGTCGATTTTCAAATATGGGATTGGCGGACCAACTTCATAAAAATCGCCGAGCTGGTAGACCGGAGACGGGAGGCGGAGCAAGCGTTGGCCCTTCTGGAGCTGCGCATCACGGATGTCCGTCAACAATTAAAAACGATGCTAGGCAGCGGCCGGGTGACGGTCATGCAGGTTAGCCATAGGGCGGTCAGCATACAGGGGAGGGTCCATCATCCGCTGAACGAGCTTCTATACGGGGAGCTTGAGGCAGCTCCTGGCGGACAGGTGCCTGAGGATACCTGGAGATGGGAGATGCCCCCGGAGTCGCTGCCTGTCCTAGAAACGGAGCATCTGTTTATCCAGAAGCATCATATTCGTGCCGGCAGCGAAGAGGTATTTGAGCGAATGAGGCGGACAGCTGCTTGGAATGCCATTCCGGCCGTTAGCCGGAATCAAGTGAGATTAATTCCCAATTGGTTTGTGATGAGCTGGACGCCGAGAGGCAGGAACCAAATTATGGATTTCCTCATTTCGCCTGAATAGGAGCTCCCGCCGTATGCTTTTCCCTGTTATAATAAACAGGTTTCATCTTGTAGTTCATCAGGAAGCTTGCAGGAGGAGAAAGGGGATAATGGCTGTGATTGTGGTGGGAGGAATGATCGGGCTCGGGAAGTCGTCGGTAGCTACGCTGCTCGGAGAGGCGCTGAGATCCGAGGTGTTTTTGGAAAGCGTAGACGATAACCCGATACTGCCTTTATTTTATACGGCTTCACCGGAAGAAATCGACAGAAAGCGATATCCGTTTTTACTGCAGCTGCATTTTTTGAACACCCGGTTTCGGGCCATCAAGAAGGCGTTGGTCCACGACCGCAACGTGCTGGACCGCAGTATCTACGAGGATTGGTATTTTGCCAAGGTGAACGTTCAGCTCGGACGAATCAGCGATCAGGAGTTTGCTATCTACGAATCGCTCGCTGACAATATGATGGAAGAGCTCGCCGAGCTCCCTAAGAAAGCGCCTGATCTGATGGTCTATTTGAAGGGATCATTCGAAACGGTGATGGAGCGGATCGGGCTCAGGGGACGCAGCTTCGAGCAGGATCAGTCCCTTGTCGATTATTATCGGCTGCTGTGGGCGGGTTACGACGACTGGGTGATGAAGCACTATAACGCTTCAGAGGTATTGGTAGTCGATATGGACCGCACGGATATCGTCCATCGTCCGGAAGATGCCGCATGGCTTGTGAAGGAGATTCTGGAGCGGCTTAGCCGGATGAACGTCCAGCTCGTCTGAGTATCGAAACGATCAATGCATACAAATTCGATCAGGCAGGAGTAATTGAGAACATGAAGCTTATTTCCCCAAAAAAACGTGCCGCCGCCGCTTCTCTCGCGGTCATCGTATGGGTCTCTGCATTGACATCTTCAGGCATGGCGGCTGAGCCTGTTGCCCACTCTTCAAGCAAGCTCCATATAAACGGCAAGTCCTTCTCTATCCAGGCCGTGACGGTTGATGTGAAGGATCCTTCGCTGGAGGTTGTGCCCGTACTGGCTAAAGGCGGGGTAGGCCATGATGAAGCTTTCGCATCGATCATTGGCCGGGAGCAGGCGATTGCGGCGGTGAACGGAACCTTTTTCAATGCCTACGAGAAAAACGCTTATATCCGCTATCCTAATGGGGCGCTTCTTGCCGATGGAGAGCTTATGCATTCCGGCGATAATCAAATGCTGGTCATCGGACCGGATAAAATCCCGGATATCCGCAAACTGAGCTTAGGCGTGGCGGTGCAGGTCACTCATGGCCGAAGCACGTATACCGTAAAGCCGTGGGGAGTGAATAAATACTATGGCGAAGGCAACGAGGACCAGACGATCTGGTTCACGGAGGATTTCGGAGGCTGGATCGGCTTCGACGGGGGCACGAAAATCGTAGTCGAGGACGGATTGATTACGCGCATCACCGAGGATTCGGTGGCGGTACCGGCAGGCGGGCATGTCTTGTTCCTGGGCAACAGCGTCAACAATCGGACCCATGTGCTTCCCCGCCTGCATGTGGGAGATTCGGTCACCGTCGAAGCGCATGCTTCGGGAGAAGGGGAGAACATGCAGCCGGAGTCTTGGCTGGCCGCACTCGGAGCGGGTCCCAGGCTGGTAACGGACGGAGCGCCGGATATTAACTTTGCCCGTGACGGCTACGATGATCCGGGGATCACGCAGCGGGCGGCTGCTCGAAGCTTTGTCGGCGTAGACGGGGACGACCGGCTTGTTTTCGGAACGGTCTCATCGGCCACGATCGCCGAACTCGCGAGCATAGCCGTGAAGCTTGGCTTGCGCGAGGCGATGAATCTCGACGGAGGGGCTAGCTCGGGCTTGTACGCGAACGGAACTATGCTGACGACACCCGGCCGCAGCCTTAGCAATGCGCTAATCGTAAGGCGCACAGGCTCGCCCAAGGTCCAGATCGAGCTGGAAGGAAAGCTGCTGACCGACTTCAAGGGAAGGCTTGTAGGCGATACGACGATGGTGCCGATCCGGCCGTTCCTCACCGCGCTTCAGGCTGACTTTGAGTGGGACGCGACGATCCGGGAGGCCACCATTCGTTACGAAGGCACAACGCTGCAGCTTCGGGATGGCCAAATGGAAGCTAAGGTTAACGGGGAATCGCTAGCATTGTCCGTACCGCTGTCAATATTGGAAGATAGCCGGATGTATGTTCCGCTCCGCTTCGTATCCGAGGCGCTGCAGGGCAAGGTGGAATGGAACCAGCAGCTGTACCGGGCGGTCATCGACCTGTGAACGGGCGATCCGGAGCGGGTCGACTTCCCGATGTCTTTCAGATCCTTCCCGAAAAAAGAGGCGGTGCTTGTTGTGTATGTTCATGTGATTCATAATCCAGGCGAGAGCAGAGAAGTATGGGAGCCCCTGTATCGGCTCGCCGTGCCAGCCTCTGCTTTCGAGCTGGAGCTGCTCCAGCATCCAGCCTTGCAAAGACTTCGCCATATCCGTCATTATGGCGCGGCTGCCCTGGTCTGTCCGGTGAAGCATTCCCGCTACGACCACACCGTAGGGGTATGGGCACTGGCTAAAACGTTCTTCCCGGATTGGCGCGAGCTGCATGCGGCCGCCTTGATGCATGATGCTGGTCATCTGCCGTTCTCTCATGCCTTTGAAAGTAAAATAGGGAAGGACCATCATGCTCAGACCGAAAGGTGGATTTATTCGGAGTCTATCACAAGGATTTTAAGGAAGCACGGGTTGTCTCCCGATACCATCACCCGACTTTTGAACACCGACTCGCCACTGTCCCACCGCTCGGAGTATCTCGGCATCGATCATCTCGATAGCTTCTTGAGAGATACCGCAGCGGCTGGCTGCTTCCCGGATACGCCTTCGACCTGGATTGGCCGTCTTGGCTTCGAAGGCTGCTACTTGAACGCGGCTGACGAGGAGACGGCCATGAAGCTGATCGAAGCGGTCGTCCTGGATCACCGGATCTTCCTCAATCCTTATCATGTGGCGCTCGATGCGCTGCTGGGCGAGGCGGTTGCACGGTGGCTTGGGGAGGAGGCAGGACGAATAGATGAGGTCGTAACTATGACGGATCATAGACTGCTGAGTGAGCTGGAGCAAGCGCCCGATCCTGTGGTCCGCAGCTTAGTCCGTGTGCTGCTCGAGGAGCCTCACCGGCTTGTGCTCTGCGATGAGGGTGAAGCTGACGCCTACCGTGCGGAAGTGCGGAAGGTTTACGCCAGGCAGCCGTTGGTAGACGGACAGCCCTTCGCGGCGAGAAGCCCGAAGGCGAAAGCCTTGCTCGGTGAGTTGGATACGATGAAAGGGAGCTTCTGTTTCCGGATTCATGACGGTTAAGGAGCCTTTCCGAAAGAAAGGCTCCTAGCCTGGCCCTGCTTCAACTTACGCAGGACTTATAGAGAGTCACCCGTTCCAGGAAAGGCGTAACCGGATCCTCTCAGCAGGCATTGGCCGAGCGAATAGCGATTAGGATTTACAATTTGATCCAATTTACAGTATAGTGGCTGTAGCAGGCTGATAAGTTTTCGGTTACGTGTTTGTGGCTGAATCCGTAGGATTCGGGAGAGGGAGAGGGAGAGGGTTCTATGTCGACGAAAGAAGTGCTGAGCAAGGCCAAGGAGCTTTCGGTCCAGGCGCTGCTGGAAGCGGGGCGACTGGTTAAGGAGCGGTTCGATAATCTGACATGCATCGAGGATAAGGATGGGTACGGGGATTTGGTCACGGAGGCGGACCGCGAGGCGGAAGCCGTCATTCTCGAAGCTATCCGCAGCGAGTTCCCCGGCCATCGGATCGATAGCGAGGAGGCCGGGGATAACGGCATAAGCAGCGACTGGCTGTGGCTGGTGGACCCCTTGGACGGAACGAATAATTATGCGATCGGATTGCCGGTATTTGCCGTCTCGGTCGCTCTCCTATACAAGGGGCAGCCGCTGCTCGGGGTTATCTACGAGCCGATGACGGAGCGGATGTTCGTGGCGGTGAAGGGCGAAGGCGCAACCTGCAATGGCGCCAGGCTGGAAATTCGCAGCCGGACGGAGCTGGCCAAAGGAACGGTGGGCTGGATTCAGGGCCATCAGGTACGGCGCGAAGAGGCGGCCGTCCGCCTGCGCCAGCATCTTGACCTGTCGTTCAAGCGCATGATGCGTCTATGGGCGCCGACAATCCAATGGAGCATGCTGGCCAAGGGAGATATCGAGGGGATCGTGCTCTATAACTCGGAGGGAGGCGACTTATATGCGGGCGTTCTCCTCGTCTTGGAGGCGGGCGGCTTGGTGCTTGACTTTGAAGGACGCCCGTTCGAGGGCATGCTGGATCACCCTTATCTGATCGCCTGTCACCCTGACAACCGGGAACAATTGGTAGCCATCGTACAGCAGGGGCTGCTTTCCGTTCCCTCCTGACCCTGCGGCATAGGCCGCCTATTAAGCTATGATGCTTGGAGGGAAGAGCGTTGCTGAATACGCTGCTGATGGTATGCCTTCTGACCTTAGCGATTCACACTTCGGAGACGCTATCATACGCCATACGTCTGGCAGGCGTCCGGGCCGGGAAGCTGGCGGTCGCACTGTCGCTGACAGGCATCGTCGTGCTTGTATCCCGGACGGCGAATATGCTTCAAGCTCCGCTCACGGCCAATATCATCGATCGGGCGAAGAACGACGCAGCCTTTCCATTAGAAACCTATTTGCGCTATATTCTGGGGGCCTCGTCACTCGGGACGCTGCTGGCGATCTTACTTTTTCCTACGTTTGTTTTCCTGTTCGCCCGGGTCATTGTGCATCTGGAGCTTGAGGGCTCGCTTCCCCGGCTCATTACGAGCGTTACGGTGGACAAGCTGAGGCATGCCGCTTATCATGTGCGCAAGCCGAGGCTGGCGATGCTTCAGAGTCTGCGTTATTACGGAATTCCGAAGAGGCTGCTGCTGTTAAATACGATCATCACCGCCGTGTATACGGTCGGCGTGCTCGCCTCCTTGTATGCCGCCTATCTGGTGCCCGCGGTCGGTCTGACCGCTTCCCAATCGTCTGGGCTGATCAACGGAGTCGCGACGATCCTGCTGACGATCTTCGTCGACCCCAGACTGGCCTTGATTACCGATAAGGCGATTGCGCGGCCGGAGGAGCGGGGCAAGCTGGGACGAATATTCGGGATGCTGATGATCTCCCGATTCGCGGGGACGCTGCTGGCGCAGGCGATATTTGTTCCGGCCGCTTATTGGGTCAGCCTGGTCGCTCAATGGCTGTAATTCCCAGTCGTTTGCCTGGTTCGAACATCCGGAGAAGGGGCTTTAAGTCCATGTTAAGTCCATGTATGGAAAACTATATTTTTCAAGTGTAATCGAATAAGGTATACTGAGGCTATGTCTTGTCTAGTTCTCATCACAACTTGTCCACCTTGGGGGTAGAACCGTTCATGAATCAAACAGCGGATTACGGCGCGATGGGGCGTCAGTATTTACAAGCGGAGTCCTATGGAGTCGCGGCATTTTGTCTATACCGCGCGCTTCTGGAGAATAAGCACAATGCGAATGCATGGAACGGTTTAATTCTGGCCTTGACCTTCATGCGCAAGGAATACGATGTTCAGACCGTGCTGGCCAGGTTCGCCTTGCAGCCGGACCTGCCTTACGACTCGGATATGATTACGTTCGCGATGATGATGTGGCAGCATAATCCGCGAGCGCTGGGCGAATGGGTATATGCCGTGTCCCAGATGAAAGACGTCGGCTCCCATCAGGAGATGCTGACCGAGCTGCATGCGGATCTGAGCAAGGGCTATGAAGCGCTAGTAGCCGAGCATGGAGAAGAGGCGCTAGCCGAGAAAGGGATGGCCTCCCTGCAGGAATACGCGGGAAGACGGATCGAGCTGGACTGGATCCATGAAGGCGGTTCCGTGGATACGATCTATCAGAATGCCCAGGAGTGGATCACCGATCCCGACCATGCGCTTTCGTGTGTCCGCTTGCTGTGCATGCTGCCGGACCTGCGCAGCGAGAAGCTGCTCCGCCGCGTGTGCCGCAATGAGGAGCTGGACAGCAAGGTGCGGACCCATGCGCTGCTGGCGCTGCGCTGGCTGGGCGTTCGGGGCAACGTCAAGTTTAACAATTTCGGGGAGTCGTTCGTGATCGATCTGGACAACCCGCAGCCCGAGTTGACCGTATCCGTGCCAGCGGCCTTTAAGCCTGCGTTAAGCCGGATGCTGCTGTGGACAGCTAAGGAGCAAGGACATGTGACGGCAGAGGAATACGAGGCGTGGGCGTCCAATGACGAGCCCGAGTTCCCGGCAGATATCGCGGAGAAGGTCAAGCAGGCCGATCTGCCAGCGCTGCTGCAGGAAGTGGTGCATACGCTGATTCGTGCAGCCTATGACAAGTATTACCCGCTCGTTCCTACTGTAAAGGGAACGAGAGAGTGGGCTGCCGGATTTTTGATGCTGGCCAAGGATTATGCCATGGGGGTTGGGATGGGCTGGCCCCTTGGCGAGCCGGAGCAGCTCGAGCAAGCGGTCCTTCACCGGAACTGGCTGCTAAGCGGCTCTCCTGATTTCTACGAGATGCTGCAGCCCGCCGAGCAGCAGGCTTAAGATTACGTAACTCATTCCAGCTAAGGACAGTCTGCCCCGCCTCAAGGCGGTAGAGGGCTGTCCTTTTTTGGCGCGCTGTCCGCGCCAACAACCGCCGAGGAGTATTCCTGACGGGTTGCTTGATAGCTGCGACGAAGTCCGGACTCACTCTTCTCCCTGATGGCTGCAAGCTACTTCTGTAAAGGAATTGAGGGGAAAGATCGTCGGCACATTGGAGCCGGGAATTTGGATGAATTCGACGAAGTCGTGACCGACTCCGATCAGCTTGCCGACGAGGCTTCCCAGATCCTTGGCCGTTGCCACGACCTCATAGTGCATGCGAAAGCGGGCAATGGCAGGGACGACGATGTAGAAGGGCGATTCCCAGCCTATCGAGTGGGTGCCGATGACGAAGGAATCGCGGCCGATATTCAGCAGCCGGCCACGCAGGCGGCCTACTTTAGGAGATCCGGGTACATAGACCGTAAGCGTGCTTCCGAGCAGCGGCTTCAAACGCTGGCGCAATGTCATATGGTGAGGGCGCGGACAACCCTGAATGCGTATAAAGCCCACAACCTTACCTCCCCTTTCAAGAGCTGTCTTATCTTGCTTCTGCAGCATATGATAGCTACTAAGGCTTTGATAGGGACAGGAAAGGAGGATTTGACAAATAGTCTGCAGGCCGACTAAATGAAAACAGCTTAAGAGGAAATCTCCAGAAAATGAAAGAGCTTCCGGTACATATCGGCTGCGTCGGGACCGAGCCAGATCAGATGCCCCCACGATTCAAGCTCACATAACTGTGCGTTTGGAAGATGCTGGTTGGCGTAACGGGCATGCTCCACGGGTACGGCAGCGTCATGGACGCTGTGCAAGATCAATACCGGGCATGGAACGGCGGACAGGGCAGAGGACAAATCCTGTTGAGCCTGATCCAGATCAATTAGAAATCCGTGACCCGACCGCTGCCGTTTCATCATCTCTTGAAACTGCCTTCGAGCCTCATCGTTCAGGTGCTGAAGTACCTTGTCGGTTGGCCATGTACTGAAGGAAGGGATCATGCTTGCAAGAAGCTGTCGGGGAAAATGGTTATTCATGAGCCGCATCAGCGCCCAGACATATTTTTCGTTGGATGGACGGAACATGAGCTTTGTGATCGTGTACTTGGGATCACGGGGAGTCAGCCATCTCCGGGCTACGGCTGATTGCAAAGTTAGCGATTTGATTCGATTCGGATATTGCGACGCCAGATGAATGCCGCTAGGGCCGCCGGCCGAAATGGCGATAACATGAATTTGGTCGACGCTCCATTCATCCAACAGCTCCACATAGGCTTCGCAAGCATAAGATATATTTTTCCCAAGCTCAGCGGATGTGCCCCCGTAGCCGGGCCTGGAAGGGGTGATAACCGAGTAGCCCCGTTCTACAAGCTCGCGGTAACCGAGCTCTTCCATACAGCTTGAATGCCCGCCATGCATCACCAGAACCGGTTCGCCGTAACCGATGACCGTATATTCCAGGTTGTAGCCCTTTTTCGTGCTGTAGTTTCGAATAGGTCGTTCCATCGCATAGTCCTCCTCTAAAAGTGAATTCGAATTCATTATTGAGTGAAAGAAAGAGTCTGCCTACCCCGATTAGATAAAGGCCTGCAGACCTTGGTACCAAAATGAGAAGTATTGACGAACCATGCTCTTGCAATCTTCGGTATCCGGATGACGGCGAATAATCTCGAAATATCCTTGCATGAAAGCAACAGAAACGGACCAAGCTGTCCCTTCCGCAAACACTTCCCGCTCCTGTACGCCGTTGTACGCCTCCAGATGCTGCGCGACGTTGTCGGCCATCAGCTTGTACAGCTTCAACTTAGCGTCCTCGTGCTTGGTCCCTTGGCTGCCGTCGATGAGAATTAACAGCGGCTTGCGAATTCTCTCAAGTAACTCCGTCAACGCATGTACGATAAGCTCGAAGATGTGTCCTTTGTCCATAGGCCGGGTAACCTGGCTCTTTATCATCTTTTCTAATTCGAGGTAGACCGGACCGACAACAGAATCGAACAAGGCTTCCTTCCCCTTGTAATACCTGTACAGATTTCCAACGGAAATGCCTACCTGGTCAGCCATACGCTTGACGGATGCCCCGGTATACCCATGCTTCAGAAATTCGTCCTCCGCGGCCCGAAGAATGGCCAGTCGTAACTCTTCTTTCAATACTTGGACCATAAATGAATCTCCTTTCATTATTGAATAGTACATCAATTTTAGCAGTTCTTCAATTGTTTGAGGGCTTGCAAAAAAAAAAACTTGCTAAAACTAATGTTGTTAGTTATATTGAAACTAATGATATTAGTTTGAGGAGTGAGATTAGAATGCGAACGATACAAGCTCGTAATTTTGTGCAATTGACCGTGTTTCCGACCTGGTTTCCGGTAAACGTATATTTAGTGGAGGAGGATCAAGGGTTGACGCTTATCGATGCTGGCATCTCCCACATGGCCAAGGGCATCCTCCAGGCCGCTCAAGCGCTCGGCAAGCCGATCACACGTATCGTGCTGACCCATGCGCATGACGATCATGTGGGCGCGCTGGATAGATTGAAGCAGGAGCTGCCCGATGCTCAGGTTTATATTTCACGGCGTGATTCCAAGCTGTTGGCAGGCGACAAGTCACTCGAGGCGGGGGAGCCTGTAACCCCGATTCGCGGAGGAGTACCGAAGAACGTGCAGACAAGGGCGGACGTGCTGCTGAGCGATGGCGACCAGATCGGCTCTCTGATCGCCGTATCGGCACCGGGACATACACCGGGCTCGATGGCTTTTTTCGATCAGCGTCATCATTATCTGATAGCGGGGGATGCGCTGCAAACCCGGGGAGGCATAGCCGTCAGCGGACAGTGGGTCCCATGGTTTCCCTTCCCGGCTATGGCTACTTGGGATAAGCGATCTGCGCTCAAAAGCGCGAGGAAGCTTAGAGCCTTGAATCCGTCCTTGCTGGCCGTGGGGCACGGCAATCTGATCGAGCAGCCTGGCCCTGCGATGGATCGGGCGATCCGTCAGGCGGAATTGAGTAGGTCTGGAAAGGGAGTGTCGGGCGGTCATGTCACCTAGAATCGGGCTTGATCTGCCTGCAATCCTGCAGGCAGCTACGGAAATCGCCGACCGCGAAGGTTATAAGGAAGTAAGTCTGGCTTCCTTGGCTCAGAAGCTGAAGGTTCGTTCACCCTCGCTTTATAATCATGTCCATGGCTTAACCGGCTTGCGACGGGAGATGACGCTGCATGGGATCGAGCTGCTCACTGCCGACCTGACCCATGCCGCCGTCGGCCGTTCGGGGGAGGAGGCGATCAGGGCGATGAGTCTGGCCTATGTGACTTTCGCCCGAAGACATCCTGGCCTCTATGAGGCGACTTTGCAAGCGCCTGCCGAGGACGATACGGAACATCGGCAGGCGAGCGAGCGTATCCTCGCGCTGCTCCTGCGTGTGCTTGAGGCGTATCAGCTGAGGGAAGATAAGGCGCTGCATGCGATCCGCTGCTTTCGCAGCCTACTTCATGGCTTCGCTTCGCTGGAGCAGCAAGGCGGATTTGGCCTTCCCCTGGATCTGGACGATACGCTGCAGCATCTGATCGATACGTTTCTCGCCGGGGTAAGCAAGCTGCAGGCCGAGCAACGGCAGTCTTCAGGCAAGGATGGCGGGGCTTAGCACACTGAGACAATGCGCATGGAGATATTGGAAAGGAACCTGTATTCCTTTATAATAGTAGGATACGATACTGTTAGAAGCGAGGATGAGGTCTTATCGCGTGCATTGCGCCTTCGTCAATAGCCCAAAGTCCGGGCAAAATCCATATTATCGGTTCCATCGGAAGCGGCAAAACATGGCTGGCCGGCCGGGCGGCCGAGCGGCTGTCCCTCCCGCATTACCAGACGGACAACATGGTGTGGCGCCGCAATCCGAAGGGGGATACCCGCAATCCGGAGGAGGTGCGGGATGCCATCCTGCAAAGCGTGCTGTCACAGGATCATTGGATCATCGAGGGGGTTCATCACCGCTGGCTGGTCGATAGCTTCAAGCAGGCGGACGCCATCATTTATTTGGACCCGCCGGTACGCAAACGAAGCAGGAGAATCGTATCCCGGTTCATTAAGCAGAGGCTTGGGCTGGAGGCAGGCAATTACATGCTGTCTTTTTCTCATTTGCTGCAGCTGATGAAATGGAACCGCGACTTTGACAGGAAGATCCGACCGGACATTTTTCGGGTCCTCGAAAGCTACAAGAGCAAGCTGATCCTGCTTGAAGACAATAGTTATTTCGAGCCTTATCTGGCTCAATGGTCGGCCAACAGACCTTTAGTGCTGGCGGAGGCCGCACGGAGAGCGGAGGAATAACCTTCGCCATACCAAACGAATACAAGTAACTGGAAATGAGGAAAGGAGTGAGCCGGTATGTTAATATCTGCAAAAGAACGGGTACAACAAGATGTGATTCAAGAGCTGCTCGGTTACTCCATATTTCCTGACCCGGAACGGCTGAAGGCTGTAACCGACGATTATGCTCAGAATAGCGATCATGAGCTGTATGCCTATGAAGAGGAAGGCGCCATTCTAGGACTCGTCGGCTTCACGTTATCGCCCGAACGGGTATTGACCCTTCTTCATCTTGCCGTTCGTCCGGATATGCGGGGCCAAGGCTATGGCCGGGGACAAATACTCGAGCTGATCGAGCTGAAGAAGCCGTCTCGGATCGTGGCTGAAACGGATGAGGATGCCGTGGATTTTTATCGGAACATCGGGTTTGCTGTGGTTGGCCTGGGTGAGAAGTACCCGGGAGTGGAACGCTTCCGGTGTGAATATGAGGTCGAGCTAGACGATGAGGTTGGGGAAACTGAAGAAATTTGAAATATAAGCCTTGGCAAGCGGCGTGAAGGGAGGCATACCGGATGTGGCAATGGCTGGCGATGATCACGATGACGATCGACCATATCGGTTACGTGTTCTTTCCGAACGACCAGCTTTGGCGGATCGTGGGCCGCATCGCTTTTCCCGTCTATGCCTATTTGCTCGTAGAAGGCTATAAACATACAAGGAATCTAGGGGCGTATATGCTGCGCTTATTCCTGCTGTTTGCCGTCTCCCAGATTCCTTATATGGCCTTGTTCCGTACGCAGGAGATCAATGTGATCGGGACGTTGTTTCTAGCTTTGGTCGTCCTGTGGGCGGCGGACCAGCCGAAAGTATGGCTGAAGGCTCTGCTGATACCGGCCTGCTCCGCCGTTCTGCTGCTGCTGGATCTGGACTACGGGCTGTACGGCCTGATCCTGGTGCTGATCTATCGGTATATACGCTCCTACGTCGGGGTCGCGCTGCATGCCGCCGCCACGTTCATTTTCTACAATTATGTGCCGGTACAATACTTTAGCGTACCGGTCTCATTCTTTCTGCTATCCGAAGCGGCGCCTAAGGTCCGAAGGGCGCCGGTATGGTTATGGCGCAGCTTTTATCCGTTACATCTGACGGTCCTCTGGCTGATCCGCATGGGCATACAGCAATAAACTCCACTGCCAGCCCTTGTTCCATTCCGCGTCTGTCGTTCTAGAACCGCTTCCCTTGTTAGATGGTATCTAATAGGGGGGCGGTTTTTTAGTTATCGGCGGCTTCCGAGTATGTGCCTGTGATGTGTTGAATAAGGGGTTGTCAAACCGAATCATTATAGAGATCGCAGTTAATCGGGATGAAGTGAGAGGAGCATGCAGCATTAACGTATATCCGGATTCCGTGTTTTTCAATCCCTCCTTGTACACGGACCTCGGGCTGACAGTCCCGGAGGAAATTAAACAAGCCAAAGCCCAGCAGGTGATTTCGCTTGAGAAATTCTCCGAGATCAACCCGGACTACTTGTTCGTTCAATTCTCGGAGGATGAGAACAAGGATAACCCGAAAGCGATGGACGATCTGCAAAAAAATCCGATCTGGCAAAGCTTGAAAGCCGTGAAGGACGGGAAGGTTTTCGTCAATGTGGTCGACCCGCTTGCTCAAGGCGGAACGGCGTGGAACAAAATGAAATTTCTGGAAGCGGCTTTGCCTAAACTGAGCAACTAAGCGGCAGGAGCCTGCGGAAGGTGGAAGGCTTCATGCGATTTCGAATATCTCCAGCGGCGATCATTATCTGCACTTCGCCCGTATGGGTAGCCATGACTGTCTTGCTCTCCATCCTGTATGGGGCCAAGGAAATGGATGCAGGTACGATATGGGCGGAGTTATTCCATTTTGATCCGGAAAATGTAAACCATCAGATCGTTCGATTCTCCCGGCTAACCTCATCCCGCGGCAGAAAATACCGGATCTACACGGGAGTCCCTCTTGAAGCGCCACCGGAGGCGGGGTATCCGGTCATCTATCTGCTTGATGCCAATGGAACGATCGGCACGGCGGTCGAGCGGTCCGTCTGCAGTCCCGCAGGCCCCATGGCTTCGGACCGGCCCTCGTCGTCGGCATCGGCTACGACACGGATGAACCGCTCGATAAAGCCCGCTTCTATGACTTTACCCGGCCTGCGGATGTGAGCAAGCTGCCTCGCCGTCCGGACGGAAGCGACTGGCCTCTCCATGGAGGGGCGGAGGAGTTCATCGAATTTATCGAGTCGGAGCTGAAGCCATTGATCCAAAGCGAATTCTTCGTTGACCGAAGCCATCAAACGTTAATCGGCCATTCGCTCGGCGGGCTGCTCGTACTGGATGTCTTGTTCTCCAGAACTTCAGCGTTTCAGACGTACATAGCGGGCAGTCCGTCTACCTAGTGGAATGCCCATCAGCTCCTGAAGGATATCACGGTATGGGAGGAGCGGTTCGAGGGGCGGACGCCGCTTCTGGAGGCATCTCTGCTGATGGCTGTCGGTGGATCGGAGAAGCCTCATATGATCGCAGAAGCGAAGGAATTGGCAGATCGCTTGTCCTCGCTTGCACCTGAGGGCTTGCGCTTCCGGTTCGATTATCTGGAGGACGAGGGCCATCTGTCCATTATCCCTGTCCTCATCAGTCGAGGATTGAATTTCAGTCTCCGTCGTTAGAAGCGAGGCGGACGAGTGGAGAAGAGCCTGATCTGATACGTTCTTAGGCCTGCTTCGGCCAGCAATGTCACGAATTACGCCGGATCTTTCGGTCGTTGCAAGTGTATACGGAAAATTAACTATTAGACTGGAATGCTTGAATTGGCGGAAGTTTTGTAACGAAAATCGTCAGCTAAGTTTTCTAAAATAATTGTATAAATTTTTTTACAAGAAGATGGCATACCGGTTAATACTCGGATGCCATTTTCTCAATTAACGGGCATCTACGCGTCATGTTCACCGTTGAAGACATTGACGAAATGATATCCAGACTCACTAAGCATGATGCTCAGCTCGTTGGCGAAGTGGTTCAGTACGAGGACTCGTATCGGCTCTGCTACATTAGTGGAAATGAAGGACTTCTATTCGGTTTGGCGGAAAGTATCTCGAAGAAGTCGGGTGCATCATATAAACACCGCATTCATGCTCCGGGTCTGGGCGACCCTCGGTCCCGGAAACAAGGAACGAGGATGTAATTGCTGGGACACATCCGCACCGACTAACTGCATCGCGGCCGGCAGCAAGCTGCCTTAACTCGGTAGGGCTTCATGATGCATGAACTTTATCAATGCAAAACCAATTAAAGGGACTCAACTATCGTGTACGATAACAAACATGGTAGTAACAAATAGGGGGAACATTATAGCTGACGGGATCAGGTTCCACGGGCAGGTTTCCGGGACAACTACTTGTTCGTCTGTCTTTAAATTATATATATAAAAAGAACCAATCTTCTTAGATCTTCGTCTAACCAATGAATGGAAATTCATGGGTATAGGGGTGTTCAAATGAGATTGAATAAGAATAGGACGTTTAAGAGGAAATTGGCAGCTTTCATTATTGTAGGTGGCATGATGTTTAGCATAACAGGTAACGCGGCTAACGAGATTGGACCCATTAATGCATTTCTAAATCATAATATTAAGCTTACCTTGAATGGAAACTTACTTACTTTAAAGGATAGTGAAGGGACTGCATTGGCACCAGTGATTATTAATGGAAACTCCTATCTGCCAACAAAAGCTATTGGAGAAGCTCTAGGTGCAAGAGTTCAGTGGAACGAATCTTCAAAAACAATATCGATAACGAATTCAGGCAATGGTAGTGTGAAACAAGTAAGCCAAAATGAAATATTGGATAAGGTAGCAGAAGTGAAATCGAAATTAAGTTTAGGAATGACCAAAGCTGAAGTTATAGCTTTTTTTAATGAAAATTATAAAGTAATCAATGATAATGGTGATTTAGAAAATGGAAGCAGTGAGCATTGGATATTTAATTTTTTCGTTTCTCCCGGATATTCTAGAAATAATATTTCTGACCACGTAATCGATGAAGAAGGTCTAAAGAATAGAAATGTTGGTGTAAGTTTGTACATCGGATGGATGGATGACAAAGTTCATTTATTCACCATCGCATACCCAGAAGGCGATAAGGTTTATTTATTCATTAAGAATCCTGACGGAACAACTTCAAGTAACCCTGTAAATTCGGATAAAGCGGTTGATAAGAATTCACGTGAGGACTCGGCTGAACTGCAGCTACAAGATATGCTGGTTTTAATTCTACTTCCGCATATGAAAGAGAAGCTTGCCGAGGTATACTCAGATGTAATTTCAATACCACCAGTTGTTTATCCGGATTCTGTAAATGTGAAGAGCATTGAAAGAGTAGCTGCATTCCGTGGTTTTGATTTTCTAATCACAATAGATGCTCAACCAGTAGTCGGTCCTCATATACCTGTCGGCGAAGATGTGCTTACATATCGGATCTCGTCGGCTGGAGTTGAGCTTAAAAATTTTGAACACCTTAGAGGACCCGATAAGGAGGACTTCCTACCCAATTACCAAAATCTTTTAAAGTAACGAGGAACGATAGCACATGAACAGGGAGCAGATTCCGCGGAAACTGCTCCCTGGCCTCGTTGAACAAAAGAGAGGATACAATGATTCTGCTCCAACGGAGAGGGGAAGGGGAGGGCTCGAGCAGTGGCCCTGTCCGTGAAACCTGGTCAAGTTAGAAAGCGTTTAACGGGGAATAAAGCAAAACAGGTAAGGGGGCTGTTGTCAATGTTCCGCAAAGTGGTGCAGGCTGCAATCCGTTACAAAGTTGCTGCCACAGGTGTGTTGGCGCTGGTGCTGCTCGTTTCGGTCGTAATCTCCTCATGGCCCGGTCGGAAGGAAGGAGGGACGCTGGCGAACGGCACAAAGACTCCCGCAACGAGCCTTGTTCCGACTGGATCCCCGACCACATCGGCGATAACGGAACTGGCTGCAACGCCGACGCCATCACAGGCGTCCAACGGGAAGCCGCTTTTCAACTATGCGGCTTGTCCGCCGCATGTAACTTGGTATCCGGCCAATGCGGCTGCCTCCGGATTTACCTTGGTTGAAGCGCCGAAAGGAATGCCGTTGGAAGGAATTCGGTTAATTTCAACGGGGCATATGTTTGACGCTGCCGGATATGGGATGGAGTACGGCGCCTCGTATGCTTTGGCCGATAACGGAACGATATATCGATGGGGACTAACCGGTTGGGGGAACGGTTCGGAGACGAACGCATTTCCTACGAAGGTGAAAGGGCTGCCTGCCGGTGAAAAGGTGGTACAACTGGATGGACGGTTCGTGCTCATGCAATCGGGTACTTTGTACGACCTAAATGCGGAAGGCGGGCCGAAGCCCATTCAGGGACTCCCGAAAGGAAACGCGATTGCGCAATCGGACGATGTGTCCGTCTATGTTTTGGCCTCCGACGGCTCATTAACGCTATATTCGCTTCACGGTCAGGATGGCAATCCGGTTGTTAGCAAGGTGAAGGCGGATTTCAAAGCAGCTTCCGTGACGTCGGGCCCATTTATCACGCTTGCGTCGGATCAATCCGGGAAGGTATGGGTGCTTCAAGGGTTATTCTCCTCTTCCCCCGATAGCTTGCCGCATCTTCTCGAGCTGCCTGACAAGGAAAAGGTCCAACGGATCAACGCGACAATGTCTCCGCAAGTTCCCGCTTACATCCTGTCGGATAGAGGGAAGTGGTTTTCCCTGAACATGGAAGGGAAGCTCACCTTGGCCGACGTGCCGACCGGTGCAGTGCAGGTTACAGCGATGGAAATGATAACGGTGGCACTTAAGGCGGACGGAACTGTACGGGGCTGGGAATCGGAATGAACGAGGGGTATCCGGAATATATAAGCGGAGTGCCGGTTCCCGCGTCGAGTTCCAAGCCGATAACCGGTTTGGAACATGTCAAAAGCATTGCGGCCGGCTCCAACCATTTGCTCGCCTTGACGCAGGACGGCAAGGTGCTGTCCTTCGGTTCCAATATGTACGGCCAGTTAGGACAGGGAGCGGATAACGCCGACCGGCTCCATCCGATCGGCACTTGGAGTGGGCTGGACGCCATGTTTCCGTCCTACGGACGCACATATGCGATCAAAGACGGGGATTTATGGGTCATGAAGGACGGCGGAGCTACGCAAGCGGTGCTGCTCGGCCAGAAAGCCTTCAAAGTCGTCGAGGCGCTGGGGCATTATGCCGTTCTGACGGAAGACGGAAGACTACTCGTTCCTGACCCGGAGGAGGCTAAGTCCTGCAAGGTGATTCAAGCGCCGGGGCCCGTCAAGGATGTTTCCGCAACCATGAACGGCATTTTAGTCGCATTGATGGACGGACGTGTGTACTATGTGCAAGGGTACTTCACATCGCTAGACGCCGAAGTCGAGCTCAAGTTCGAGCCGAAGCCGAAAGGAAACTCCGTCCAAGTAACAGGCGATCCGATTCCGTTCGTCCTGACCGATCAAGGCGAGCTCTATTATAAGGAACGAACGGAGGACGGGAAGCCGCTTATGAAGCTCGTGAATACGGAAGCGCCTCTCAAGCGGTGGTCGCCGGCGCACTATGTGTTTTTCGACGGTATCGGCTATGTCGGAAAAGCGTTAGATACGAACGGGCAGGTCATCGACATCGAGGTGTCGCTGCAGCGGGACGGCCATGTCGAGAATGAAAAAGCAGCCGTTAAGTCGCACCCGACAGGCCGCAAGGCGGTTGTGCTGACTGGCGGTGCCGAGATCGGCGCGGACGGCCGCATCTTCGACGGAAACAATCGAATCCGTTCGGACGCGGCGATGCCTGAAGGCGAAAAACTGCACGCCTACGCATCGTTATATCATTTTCCGATCGAGGGCAGAAGCTACTTTCGGCATATCTTCATTACGGATAAAGGAACAATCTATTGGCTAGGCGATCTGCCCGTCAGCTATTGGAGACCGACAGCGAAAGAAGTGACCGTACGGAATTAATGAACATTTTGTAATTCATTTACGCATTTCCTACTTTCCTATTCCTATGAATAAAGAAACGTTACAGGGAAGAACAAATAAGACCGATAAAGACCAGCGCGATTTATAAGGAGTTTCCAATTGTATTTATACCATGGATAAATAAGGAGGTACTTGTAATTTGTTTAAAAATAGATCAGTATTTTCGCGGGAAAGCCTGAATAAAATGAAATTGCTGCTCGGCACACTTGCTATCAGTTTATCGTTTTCATTGCATTCTCCGATATCCCGGGCGGCTTCAGGCGACGTTCAAGCAAGCTTTCCGGTTTTTCCTGTTACGGTGAACGGAACCGTCATGGATGTATCCCACAGTGAATATCCACTGTTGATCTATAACGATATCACCTATTTTCCGATGACATGGAACAATATGGCGGCGTTGGGTTTATCCGTCCAGTGGGATGACGACAGCGGATTGTCTATCCAAAAGGAAGATGCCTGCGTTCCACTTGAACAAGACCTGACTCCTGCAGTCAATTCCAACGAGTACAGCCAAAGAGCTTCGCTGGTTCCGTTTCCGGTCACCGTCAACGGCAGGCAATTTGTAAATACAAATGAACCGTATCCAGTCTTATTTTATCAGGACATTACGTATTTCCCGCTGACCTGGAAGTTTGCACACGATGAGTTCGGCTGGAACACGAGCTGGGATTCCGCCAATGGATTGACAATCGAATCCTGTAGCGGAGTTACGAATTCGCAGCTGAAGCAAGCCTTCGATTTGAATGTAGCCAACGGAGGGGCGCTTGCGGTTGAAGACGACTGGATTTACATGAATCCCATTAACCAAAACGCGAACGTGTATAAACTTGTGAAGGTCAGGAGAGACGGCAGTGGAGAAGTGAAGTTGTCCGACGATAATGCGGGAAGCATCAACGTGGTGGGCGATTGGTTGTATTATACGGTGACCGGAAAAAAGATGAACGGCATTTACGAAGAAAAGATGAACGGCATTTATAAAATAAAAACAGACGGGACCCAACGCACCTTAGTATCCTCAACAAACAACGGCGGGCAAATGTGGGTACAAGGCGACTGGATTTATTATATCAGCCAAAAGTTCAATATTCATAAAATGAAGCTCGACGGAAGCGAGGATCAAGAACTGGCTGCGGGGTCCCACATATCTCGTTTCTTTTTGACATCAGATAGGCTCTACTTCATCATGCAAGAAAAGCCAGAGGGGCCCCGTTGGTTATATGCCATTAATCTGGATGGCACGAACATGAAAAAATATCATTCAGAGGGAAATATTGCTAATGTGATTATCGTCGATCGCTGGCTGTACTATGTGTATAACGACAAGCATCTGAAAAAAATGAGTCTGGACGGTTCGGTCGTCATTCCCCTGTTTACATCTCGCACTTACATTTCGTCCTTGCAATATCGTGAGGGATGGATATATATGATCAACGGAACCGGTGGCGTTTCTAATTCGCCAGACTTGGCTAAGCTCCGGATCGACGGAACCGGATATAAGGTGCTGGCAGAGGTCAGGGCGCTTGCGCTTTATTTTGCAGATAAAACGCTGTACTTTAAGGTGTGGGATATGGGCGATGTAAGCTTGGAACATATGGAGGTAAAATGACCAGGGGGATAGACCATCTCTAATCTTGAGTAATATCTGAAATCGTTGCGCTAACGGAAAACAAGAGTAGAAATAACATTTCAGGGGGCCGCCGCGGACACCGGCGGCCCATTAACTGCGAACCCCCGCTGGACTCCGTCCAGGTATGCGTGTTTTAGAGATTGGAGCTGGTACTGGTCAAATAGCTGTCACTTTGGCTAAGCACTTGGGCGTATCAGTAGTAACTTTAGAAATATGGGAAAGTTTGAAACCTATTCAGGATTACGCAATGGAACAGGGTGTCGTTAACGATGTGCTAGCCATAAAAATGAATGCAGAATCCCTCCAATTTGCTGAAGAATCGTTCGATACTGTTTTCGGGATTGGTTCCTTTTTTATGATCGAGAACAGAAAGGAAGCTATGAAAGAAATGTCCCGAGTTACACGAAAGGCGGGTCGCATTGGAATTGCCGAGCCCATGTGCACAACCAATTCAATTCCAGACGAATTGAAGAAATATGAATTACTTGGCTCTTATAAAAAGTGGCTTCGTTCATTGGAATGGAATTGCAAACTCTTTTACGGTCATGGGTTGCGTGTCTTCGAAAGTTTTTACTTTTCGTAAGGTTACCAATGGATGATCGATAATTTTCGTTATTATGATGGTGAAAAAGACTTTATAGTCGAGGATAAGGGACGTTGGTTGTCTCTCGGGTTAGTAGTAGGAGAGTAAAATAATATAATTTAAAGATAGTGTTTATCAACTTAGTTAAACCATACAGCATCCGAAGCATACCCCTGTACGCACGGAGTCGATCCTGGCATGCGAGCTTTCCGAGTAGGGACACGCAGAGGGCGTGGAGCAGAAGCTCGGACCCGTACCTTTTTCTCCGGCGTTGGAAGTCGCTTTATTCCGTGATATGATATTTACGGAAAAGGCCGTTTCCATGCGGTCTACTTACGAATATAACGCGACAGGTGATGAAGATGAGCAAAACACTGCATATAATGGGCGTACCTTTTTCGACACGAACGATGAATGAAACCCTTGAGGAGATTACGAGTGCCGCAGGGCAGCAGCAGAGCAAGCCGTTTCACTTGATTACGGCGAATCCGGAAATCGTCATGAAGGCGCAGGACGATCCGTCCTTGCAGCAAATCGTGAACGAAGCGGATATGATCACCCCTGACGGGATTGGGATCATACTGGCTTCCCGCTGGAAGGGGGCTCCTCTGCCCGAGCGCGTGACCGGCTATGAGCTGCTCCTGCGACTCCTGGAGATCGGCGATAGGAAGAGCTGGTCCTTCTATTTCCTGGGTGCGGATGAAGCTACGAATGAGAAGGCCGTCAGCACCATACGCAGCAAGTATCCGAATGTGCGGATAGCGGGCCGTCAAAATGGTTTCTTCCGACCGGAGGACGAGCCGCGGATCGTTGCGGAAGTGAAAGCGGCCGCTCCCGACTTTCTGATCGTCGCCTTGGGCGCCCCTGGAGCCGAGAGATGGATTTACAAGTACAAGGCTGAATTGAATGCTAAGGTGGCATTTGGGGTGGGCGGCAGTCTAGATGTGATCGCAGGCAAGGTCAAGCGGGCTCCGGTCATCTGGCAGCGTCTTAATCTCGAATGGCTGTACCGTCTGCTTGCGCAGCCGTCGAGATGGAGAAGGCAGCTCGTGCTGCCTGTATTTGCCGTGAAGGCTTTCATGGACCGTTCCAAATAAAGCGATCGGCGGAAAAGAGGCGGGTAACATGAGCGGTGACAAAGCTACAGAGCCTAGCGGACAACTGAGGGCTGACACGTGCCCGCTATGCGGACAAGATAATCGCTGCGCCATCGAACAGGGAGAGAAGATCGACGCGTGCTGGTGCTATCGCGCTTCGATTCCGCAAGAGCTGCGGCAGCAGATTCCCGACTCCCTGCACGGGAAGTCCTGCGTATGCCCGGTCTGTGCGGAGCGCTATCGGCAGACGGCTTCCGTAAGCGGCGCGGGAAAGCAGGCTGAAGCAGGCACCCTAGCCGGCGCATTCAGTGAGCTCGACGTCTACACGGAAAAGATGCGGCAAGTCAACGGCGCATCAGCGGGAGCGGTTCTTGTCTTTCTTGAGGGCCGTTTCATCCATGAAGCATATCGTGGAGCTCATACCTGCGGATCGCCGGATGTACGGCCTACGGATGCCCGGTCCAGATTTAACGTCGCTTCGGTACGCAAATCTTTCCTGGGACTTCTCGTAGCCTGGGCTCTGCATGACGGACTGATCGGCAGTGTGGACGATCCCGTAACGCGCTACTTCGACGAGCCTGGCGGCGACGGCGCGGGCATGCTCCAAGGGACGACGATTCGCCACTTACTTACTCATACGCACGGCATGCAAGCCTCGGGCACAAGGCTGTTCCCGCCAGGCTCTTCCTGGAGCTACAATAACACGGGCGTTAACCTTCTCATCACGCTCATCGGCAGGTTGTACGGCAAGCCGCTCGCACATATATTGAAGGAGCGGGTATTCGGGCCTTGTGGATTTACGGCGACAGGCTTTGAAACCCGCCAGTCAGACGAGCTGATCTGGCTGGACGAGAGCTATGCGGACGATGAGGGCCGATCGGCCAATTTGTTCATGAATGCCAGGGAGCTGGCGCTGTGGGGAGCCTTGCATCTGGACGAAGGCGTCCTTGGAGGGAAACGAATCGTACCTGCCACGGTCGTACGGCAAGCGACGGCTTTGGCGACGCCTCCGGGCCTGGACGAGACTTGGCCGCGTAACGGGTTTTTCTGGCAGGTGCAGGCGCAGCCTTGTACACGTTCGGAGCTGGGCGAGGAGCTTCCCGCCGGTTCGTATCAGATCCTGGGCTTAACGGGCTGTGCTCTCCTCGTGATCCCTGCAGCTCGTACGGTGGCGGTGCGCATGTATAACCAGACGACTCCCAATCCGCCGGGCTATAGCTATCTTGAAGATATACGCGCCTTCGGCAACTCGGTGCTTCGAGCTGTTCGGAAGCTGGATTCATAGCGAAGCTGATAGGCGTAGCAAGCCGTGTTTGACAAAGGATTTATAAGCAGCCTTTCGAAGAAAGGAGGAAGAGTATGGAAGGGTTGCTGCTGGGTAGTGTGTTATCGGCTATGTCGACGGGTCTCGGGGCGATACCGATTTTGTTTTTCAAAAAGCTGACGCACCGGTGGAGAGATTTGCTGCTAGCTTTTACAGCAGGTGTGATGGTATCGGCCTCGATGTTCGGGCTGATCCCCCAGGCTCTTGAAGTATCGGATACGGTGGTCGTCTCGGTCGGGGTCATACTTGGAGTCACGGTGCTGAGCTTGATGGAGAAGATGATTCCGCATATTGATCTGGAGCGTCAGCAGAAGGTTATGTCGGAGAAAGCGTTCCTGATCGTGGCCGCCTTATTCCTGCACAATATCCCCGAAGGATTGTCGGTCGGGGTGAGCTACGCCCATGTCAACTCCGAGCTGGGTGCTGCCGTTGCCATCGGGATAGGTCTGCAGAATATGCCCGAGGGGTTGCTGGTGGCCTTGTTCCTCTCCTATCAGGCGATGAACCGGTGGAAAGCGTTCCTCATCGCGACGCTTACGGGCGTGGTGGAGATCTTCGCCGCTCTCTTCGGATACGGCCTGACCCGCTATGTCGAGGGGCTTGTCCCATACGGACTTGCCTTTGCCGCCGGTGCCATGATGTTTATCGTATACAAGGAGCTGATCCCGGAGAGCCATGGGGACGGCAATGAGCGCGTGGCGACATTCTCGTTTATATTCGGGCTGCTGGCCATGGTTATTTTACTGGATATTTTTAGCGCATAACGATTCTAGGGAGGGCTGGCCAGGTGAAAACATGGGAGCGGATATTCGAGCATATGGAATGGGCGAATGTGAAGATTGTGGAGGCTCTTCGTCCTCTAGGGGAGGACAGCGCGAAGGCCCAGAAGCTGTTCGCTCATGTTCTGGGCGCGGAGCGAATATGGCTGTCCCGGATTCGCGGGGAAGATACATCGTCGTTTGCCATCTGGCCGGAGCCGGATATTCAGGCTTATGAAAGTTTGGTACAGGCAAACGGACAAGGCTATCAAGCCTTGCTGGCAGAGATCGACGATCAGCGTCTGGCTGCCCCGGTCGTATACCGCAACTCACAAGGGACGGAGTTTCAAACCCCTCTCGCCGACATTCTCAGTCATGTCGCACTTCACGGCATGTATCACCGGGGCCAGATCAATCTGCTGCTGCGGATTGACGATAGGGAGCCGGCATCGATCGATTACATCTTATTTGCACGGGAGAGCTAGGGCTTGCAGGGCCTTTTCACTCCCGGCGCAGGTGCAAGGCTGGAGAATAGGAGGGGGTCGCTTGGATCGGACCATACGGAACCGAATAAGGTTTGTAGCGGGATTCGGCGTGCTGCTTGCGGGGCTAGGAGCGGCTTCCGCGTACCTATATCTCACCGATAAAAATGCCGAAGGCCTCAGCTTGCTGATGACGCTGATCCTGATTAGCCTGTTCATGTTCATGGGACATGCGTTTGTTTTGGCCAAGCTGATAATAAGCAGAAGCAGCAGGAATACAGGTGCAGATTGACAAATATTAACTCGTCCTATAATGTTAAAAATAGTCATTATTTCCACGGAGGGGACAGGATGGGACGAGTTATAGGGTTTGAATTGAACAGTCAAGATCCCGAGCGAGCGTCTGCTTTTTATTCGAAAGTATTCGGCTGGAAGGTAGCGGAGCCGAACTGGGGGTATCATCCGGTCACGACGGGCGCTTCCGATCAGCTTGGCATCGATGGCGGTATCTCCAAGGGACCGCATGATTATCCGCATGGCACCCGCCTCCAGATCGAGGTAGACGATATGGACGAGGCGATTCGCCATTCGCTGGAAAGCGGCGGGCAGATGGTCCGCGACAAGATGGAGTTCGACCATTTTTATTTGGCTTATCTAGTCGATCCCGTAGGCATCGGATTCGGCCTGATTCAGTATAAAGCTTCCGCCGCAAGACGGTAAGCGGCGGCTTGATTCGATCGCTAGATGCAGACCGTCATTATCTGGAAGAGGATGATGACGGTCTGTTCAATCATAGGGGGAGGGTATGGTCTTGTTCTCTGCTGTCGTAATGGATCTGGATGGGACGCTTCTCAACAGCCGGAAGGAGCTGACCGCGCGCACGCTGAAGGTGCTGCTTCATTTAGCGGGGCAGGGGATAAAGCTTGTGATCGCCACCGCACGTCCGCCAAGAGCGGTGAAAGAGCTGCTTCCCGCTTCGCTGCTGCGGCACTGCGCCATCATTTGTTATAACGGAGCTCTGTTCAGGCTTGACGATGGGCGGGATCGGCATATAGGGATTCCCGTGGAGCATAATCGTGAGCTTCTGAAGTTTGCGGAGGATGATCCCGAGATTCGGGTGAGCCTGGAGATCCTGGACTGCTGGTACAGCTGCCATTCCATCGATTACGTCTCGCTGGGTGCTGCTTCCGGACCGGAGTACAGACCCTTCTCCTGGCTGATGGAGCAGGAGCCGACGAAGCTGCTTCTTACCGGTGTTCGGAATCCTCAAGCATGGATGGAGCGATTCGGACATCAGGTCCATGTCATGGTTACCGATCAGGGGACGCTTATGCAGGTCATGGCCAAGGACGTATCCAAGGACGCTGCGCTTCGGGAGCTATGCGACTTATGGGGGATGGGGCTGGAGCAAACGATCGTATTTGGAGACGATTACAATGATCTCGGACTCTTTCGGAACTGCGGCTATCCGGTTGCCATGCAGAACGCGATCGAGGAGTTGAAACAATTGTCCAAGGAAGTGACCGTTTCCCATGACGAGGAAGGCGTAGCCGTGGTTCTGGAGCGGCTGGTATGTCAGGATAGAACCTTTTCAGCTTTAATTAAGGACGACGGAACAAATTCGCTTTCGCGTTCGTATAGGTAGATAAGGGATCGGCCGATGACAACAGGACAAGCTCTTGACGAAAGGAATAAGCGTCAAGCGTCCCTGGCCCCATTTCGGATCGGAAACATGCCCACGTGCAGTTTTTTTACATAAATGGCTTTCCGGAGGGGAAACGTCTGCAATCACGCAGGAATTTCAGGCTTGTAAGCACATGATGGAAATTGCGGATGAAAATCTCGCCGAATGTTACCATCATAAGTTCAACATACATAGATACTCAAATAAGGGGACGGAAGTGGCAGTCCCCGCGAACAGGATGACGCTGATGAGAAGTACGATGGTTAGATTTCGAACCGAACGCCTGCTGTTGGAGGGACTGGATGAGAGCAGCTCAGGCATGGTTCTTGCATTCATACAGAAAAATCGGGATTTTCTAGCACCTTGGGAGCCGATTAGAACGGAGGAATATTATACTTTGGATCACCAGAGCCGGATGCTGCGCGAAGAGGAGGCGAGCATGGCGGCCGGGCAGCTGTATAAGCTATGGCTGCGCAAGAAGGAGGAGGCGGAGCCCCGTATTATCGGCTCTGTCACTTTAAACAATATCATACGAGGGAGCTTTCATTCGTGCCATCTGGGATACAGGTTGGACCGGGACGAAATGAATCAGGGCTATATGACGGAAGCCTTGAAGAAGGTGATTCAAATTGCTTTCGGGGAACTGAACCTGCACCGGATCGAAGCGAATATTATGCCGCGCAATCAAGCATCGCTTCAAGTGGTGGAGAAGCTCGGTTTTGTACCGGAAGGATTGGCCAAGAAGTACCTGAACATCAATGGAAATTGGGAAGATCACATCCATATGACGTTGATTAACCAGGCCTGGAAGGTCTAATTCATATTCCATGGCAGCTTGCAGACTGGAGGGGAGACCGCATGCTTACCTATACGATCTGTTTTATTCAACGCGATCAGGAGCTGCTGCTGCTGAACCGGGAACGCTCCGCTTGGATGGGCTCGTGGAACGGCGTCGGGGGCAAGCTTCATCAATCGGAAGCGCCGCGGGCTTCTATCCGAAGGGAAGTCATCGAGGAAACCGGCATGGTCCTGCGAGAAGAAGACTTCCGCTTTAAGGGCTTGGTCACCTGGGAAAGCGAAGCGGGCGCGCCCGGGGGTATGTACCTGTATACGGCTATGGTCAGCCCTGATTTTCCTTATCCTACACCTGTTAAGACGGATGAAGGCATCCTGGACTGGAAGACGATCGAGTGGATTCTGCATCCGGATAATACGGGCTTGGCAGCCAATTTGCCTGATTTTCTACCGCTGATGCTGAAGGAGGAGACTTGTTACGACCATCGCTGTTTCTTCCGGGAGGGCAAGCTCCTCTCGGTTCATTCGGTTCCGGTGCCGGCGGCGTGCGAGCATCTTTCCGATTATGCGGCTATGCGCAGCACCCCTGCCGGGAGCTGCTGAACGGCCGCTAGGCTGCGGCATCTCTTTACCATCGTTCAATACGCGGTCTTCGGCGATTTGCTGAAGGCCGCGATTCGCTTAGGAGAGCCTCGGTTCGCCTCTTGGCCAGTCTAACATGTAACTCCCCCTTGTCGCATCCCACCGAACCAGGCTCCGCAGTCGTAAAACAACGTCATCCAAGTCCGAACGGCAAAGGAGAGTCGTCCATTGAAGAAGCGAACCTTATACCGGCTTGCTCTTGTGCTGGCCGGCTTGTCGGGAGTCGGCATTCTGTCGCTATATGCAGGCAACCAATGGTCGGATATGGCTTCGAGCACAGCGAATGAGCCGGATAGCACCGATAGGCCGACCGTATCCATCGTACTCGATAGTTTGGGACTAGCTTTTCCTGAGGGGCTTCACGAGAACGATAACCCTTATCTGGATTATCTGGAGAACGGGACGAAGGTCAAGCTGCGCATTCTGATGCCGCCGACCGAAGGCTATGATGAAAAATTAAATGTCATCATGGCATCGTCCAATCGTCCGGATTTGTTGAATGTTCATAGCGATGTATGGGTTGCGAACTACGTAAAGCAGCAGGCGCTCATGCCCTTGGACGAGCTGCTTGAGCGGCATGGCCCCGACCTGTTGGCCCGGATCCCGCAGGAGGCCTGGGACAATGTGACCTATAACGGACGCATCTATGCGATACCGAGTATCAACGAGGCGAGGGGAGTCGAGCTGATCTATGCGCGCAAGGACTGGCTGGACCGGCTAGGCTTGAAGCCGCCCCGCACGTTGGATGACTATTATGAAGTGTTGAAGGCGTTTACGTTTGAAGACCCGGACGGCAACGGCAAGGATGACACGATCGGGCTGCTGATGACTGAAAATCTGGGCCGGACCGGTCCGTTCTTCGGCGCGTTCGGGGTGCAGCTCGGCCAGTGGCTCGAGAAGGACGGCCAGCTCGTCTTCGCGGATGTACAGCCTCAGACGAAGCAAGCGCTTGCATTTCTCCACAAGCTGTACGCCGAGCGATTAATCGATCCCGAGTTTCCTATCAATAAGAACAAGAATCTGGAGCAGAAGCTCGTCTCCGGCAAGGTGGGGATGTTCTCGGCCGCCTGGTACGATACGCGGGGACCGCTGGATCTTCATCTGAAAAGCGATCCAAGCGCCGAGTGGATACCGCTCGAATACCCGGTCGGTCCGGGCGGCAAGAGCGGAACGTACGCCAATCCCCTAGTCCGAGAGTACAATGTCATTCCGGCGCATAGCGCTCATGGGGAAGAGGCGATCCGTGTGCTGAATTTCATCGCGGGGGAGGGGCATTCCACCTTGAAGCTTGGTTTTGAGAACGAGGTGTGGCGCTCATCGGGCGATGAGATCGAGACGAACTTCGAGGAGCACCTGCGGCATATTTACCGGGGAATATACTCATCGCTGGTTGACGTTCCCGAGCCTTTGATTACGAAGCAAAGACTGGATTCTCTGGGCAAGCACTTCAATCTGTACGATAACCTTCTGCGGATTGAGTCGAACCTGATTCCTAACCGGTTCAACGGCCTGCCGACGCCGGCGATGGGTAAATACAACCAGAAGCTCTCCGAGCTGCAGGGTGCATTTATCCGTATGATCGTCGGAGTTACCCCGCTGGAGCAATTCGAGGAGTATGTGCAGTGGTGGGAGCGGGAGGGGGGCCTTGAGATCACGACGGAAGTGAACGAATGGTACCAAACCGCGCATGAACGGGAGAGGTGAAGGCATGTTCGCATGGTTCTACAACCAATACACGCAAAAAATACAACTGCGCCTCACTGTTTATTTCCTGCTGCTGCTGCTGCCGCTCGTCATCGTAAGCTTGTATGTCAATTTTCGGTCCCAAGCCGTACTGCTGAAGCAGGCGGAGGAGCGGACAAGGGGCGCGTTGACGTCGTCCATGGACTATATCGATCTGTCTTTGCAAAATGTGGAGGAGTTTTCTACGCTTGTCGCAACGGACCCTAATATGCTGCGGCTGCTTCATCAGGTCGGACCGACGCTGACGGCTCAGTCTTATGTGAATTTTGCCGATATGGTCAAGCAGTTGTCCAGCTTAACCTCGATCAATCATTTGATCTCGCACGCGGCGTTATTTCACGCTCCGTCGCGCATGCTGCTGTCTACGACCCAAGGGGGCAAACGGATTGAGAGGCCACTGCATCTTCTGGAGCTGCAGACGATTGCCGAAACGAAGGGAACGGGCATTGTGTATATGATGCCGGATACGCCCTTTCCCGAGCAACAAACCTTCGGTTCCGTGACAGGTACGAACAGTATCTCGCTTGTGAGAACCATGGATCTGAACAATCCCGACCGGGATCCGAACCTGCTGATCATCGGTCTGAATAAAGAGAAGCTGCTCGATCTGATCCGATCCTTGCTGCCGTCGCCTCATGCGCAAATCTACCTGTATTCGGACGAAGGCAAGCTGGTTACGGGCACCGGAAGCCGGGGGCAGGAGTTGAGGCAGGCCGAGGAAGCCTCCGCTGAGGAATTTACGGTACGGGTAGATTCCCGGTATTATAAGTGGTCGCTTATTCTGGTTCAGCCGAAGGCGGAGCTGTACCGGGAGACGAAGGTCACGCGAATGTATACGTACGTCATCATTGCTGTCAGCGTTATTCTGGCACTGCTGATTTCATGGGCCGTCTATAGCGGCATCGCCTCTCCCGTACAGCGGCTGATGAAGGGGATGAAGTGGGTCGGCAGCGGCAACTTCAATATTCGTCTGGAGAACGACCGGTCCGACGAGCTCGGATTTCTGACGCGTTCGTTCAACAAGATGGTGGAGGAGCAGCAGTATCTGATCGAGAACTATTACGAGCAGCAGCTGCGGCTTGCGCATACGGAGCTAAAGTTCCTGCAGTCTCAGATCAATCCGCACTTTCTGTACAACACGCTGGATTCGATCTACTGGACCGCCAAAAATTACGATGCTGACGAAATCAGCGAGATGGTATTGAACCTGTCGAGCTTCTTCCGGCTTAGCCTCGGAAAAGGGCGCGAAACCTTCACGCTGGAGGAGACGGTGACTCATTTGCATTATTACATCCGCGTGCAGCAGCTCCGATTCCTGGACTCGTTCACGGTCAGCTATGAGCTGGAGGAGGAAGCCAAGAAGGTGCCCCTGCTCAAGCTGGTGCTACAGCCGCTCGTGGAGAATGCGATTCTGCATGGGCTCGACTCCCGGGAAGACGGTGAGCTGCTCATATCCGGCCGAATCCGGCACGGCCGCTTGATCGTCGCCGTACAGGATAATGGCAAAGGAATTTCTCCCGAGCGTCTGAGCTATATACGCAGTGAGCTGGGGAAACGGTCCGAGCAGGAGGCAGGACCGCTATCTTACCTGGAGCATGGCGCTAAGGATCTGTATGGGCTTCGAAACGTCAAGTCGAGAATTAAAATTTGGTACGGCCCTGATGCGGAACTGACAGTCGAGAGCGAGGGAGAGGGGACCACGGCAACGATCCTTCTACCGCTCGATCGCTGCAAGGATGAGTTCAGGCCGCAGACGCAGGGTCCCGTCAAACCGCATGAGGTGAGAGGCGCATGAATGTATTGATCGTAGAGGATGAAGCCCGGCTGCGCAACAGTTTGGCCTATAATATCCCCTGGGAGGAGCATGATATCGAGATTGTCGGCATGGCGGAGAACGGGCTGCAGGCGCTGCAGCTGTTTGAACGCAAGAAGCCGGATATCGTGCTGATGGATATTCAGATGCCTGAGATGGACGGCATCACGCTGGCGCGCGAGCTGCAGCGGCGGGATGCGATGGTTAAGCTGATCATCCTGAGCGGTCATGACAGCTTCGAGTTTGCCCAAAGCGCGCTCGAGCTAGGCGTAGTCAAATATTTGCTCAAGCCCGCTGGCGAGCATGAGATTGTGCAGGCCGTTCTGGAGGCGGCGGAGCAGCTGCGCCGAGAGCTTGCGCGGCTCAATCGTCAGATGCAGCTGGAGGAAAGATGGGAGCAGCATCTGCCCTACCTGCGCAACGTCTTCATGCAGCATTGGCTGAGCGGCAAGTACGACTTGTGGGAGGTGTCGCAGTACAGTCATGACGTGCGTATCGACCTTCAGCCGGACTGGCAATACGTACTCGTCGTGCTGGACATGGATCCGCTGCCGGAAGGCGAGACGCGGTTCAGCGCGAAGGACCGTCCGCTGCTGCTGTTCTCGCTGAACAGCATCGTAACGGAGCTGCTCCAGCAGGCGGCAGCTTGGGTATGCACGGATGCGAACGAGCAGACGGTTGTTCTGTTCTACGCCCCGCAAGAGGAGGAACCGAACCCGCATTTGCTGCGGGTCAATACGACAGTGGATCGCTTGCTTGCGAAGGTGAAGGAATTTCTAAAGGTGTCGGCTAGCGCAGGGATCAGCGGCAGCACGGGGGGCTGGGAGGACGTGAGCAAGCTGTATGCGCAGGCGGGTAAAGCGCTCCAGAACCGGAAGCTGTATGGCCACGGTATTGCTATTCCCTACCGGGAGGAGCGGCAGACGGATCCTATGGTTCTGGAGGTGCAGCCGAACCTGGAGAAGGCGCTGGAGATCGCGCTGGAGACGGGAGACATGGACAAAGCGCGTGCCGCAGCCGACGAGCTGTGGGAGCTGGGACTTGGCAAGGCGGAACAGCTGGATGAGGTTCACGAGCATGTGCTTTACCTCGGAGGCATTCTGGTGCGAATTATCCAGAAGCAGGGCTGGCGGGTGAAGGAGGTTGCCGGGGACGATTACGTGCTGTTTCAAAATACGCAGCTCCTTGCCTCTAAGGAGCAGATACGGAGCTGGCTTTACCGCAGCGTAGAGCGTATCATCGCCCAGGTCACGTGTCAGCGGAAAGCGGTCAGCCACCATACGGTGAAGTGGATTCTCAATATGGTCGAGGAGGAGATCGATAAGGAAATCACCCTGCATACGGTGGCGGACCGGCTGTATGTGAACTCCTCCTACCTGAGCCGGCTGTTCAAGCAGGAAACCGGCAAGCCGTTCTCGACCTATGTGCTGGAGAGGAAGATGGAGCGGGCCAAGACGGCCCTTCAGAAGGGCGCGAAGGTGTATGATGCGGCGAATCTCGTCGGCTATCGCGACGTCAGCTACTTCACGAAGGTTTTCCGCAAGTATTGGGGCGTAACGCCTCGCGAGATGAAATGAGGCTCGTCAGTCAGGGAACTCGGGTTGCGATGACGCTCGCCCAAGTGACGGGCGTCCTGCTGCTGGATGAGCCTATTGGTACCCCGTTATTTATCCCGCATGGAGAAGGGAGAAGACTGTCGGCTAAAGCCGGCGCTCTTCAACACGCGTAGCGGATAAGAAGCCCCTGTCAAGGGAGCGAAGCCCACTTTTGGCGAATAGCCTGAGGTGGGCTTTTTGATATGGGGCACAAGATTTGTCTCGTCCATGCGCCACCGGTACAATCATGACCGCTCTCGGTAATCCGATGACAACTTGCTGGCAGCCTCCGACAGTCTCCGGACGAAGAGAACATGAAAGTACCGAAAAAGGTAATCGTCGTCTTCTACCGCAGGATCTCCGTCAGGCTTACACTAATAACAAATCCGCGCCGCACTAGGAAAAACCACAAGGGAGGAAAGCCGCATGAGCTTACAATCCGCCTCAAATCAGGGCTCCGGCGCCGGGACAGGCGCGGTCAAGCGGCTCGCTTTGGATATTCGCAAAGATTGGGATCTCTATCTTGCGCTGCTGCCCGGCATTGCATTCCTGCTTCTGTTCAAGTACACGCCGATGTACGGGATTGTGATCGCCTTCAAGGATTTTAATATTTTCGAGGGTATGGCTGCCAGCCCTTGGGTGGGCCTGAAGCATTTCGACAAGCTGTTCACGTCGGCCAGCTTTCTGCAAGTGTTTCGCAATACGCTGCTGATCTCGGTCTACAAGATTGTGTTTTTGTTTCCGCTGCCCATTATCATAGCGATCATGATGAATGAATTAAAGAATATGATATTCAAACGAACCGTACAGACGATCGTCTATTTGCCGCATTTTCTGTCCTGGGTCATCGTAAGCGGACTGTTTATAGATCTGCTATCGGTGAATGGCGGGATGATCAACAAGTGGATCGTAGCGTTCGGCGGTGAGCCGATTAAATTTTTCTTGGACAGCGAGGTGTTTCGCTCGGTGCTGGTCGCCTCGGCGGGCTGGAAGGAAGTCGGATGGAGCACGATCGTTTATTTGGCCGCGTTGACCGGTATTGATCCTCAGCTATATGAAGCGGCGAAGATGGACGGAGCCGGCAAGTGGAAGCAGACGCTGCATATTACGCTCCCGGGGCTGGTGCCGATCATTCTGCTGATGTTCATCCTGCGTCTGGGCTCCGTGCTGGAGGCGGGAACCGAGCAGGTACTCGTGATGTATAATCCGAGCGTATACAATGTGGCCGATATTATCGGCACTTACGTATACCGGATCGGACTTGGGGAACAGGATTACAGCTTCTCGACCGCTGTCGGACTGTTCGAATCGGTCATCGCTTTCATCCTGATCCTAACAGGCAATTATTTAAGTCGAAGGTATTTGAAGCGAGGCATTTGGTAGGAAGGAGCTGAAGCGCTATTATGAAAACCGCCCCTATACAGACCGACGCATCGGCTGCCCTGCCGAAACGGCGCGCCGGCATTCGAGCTTCAACCTCCGAGCAGGTTTTTCACGTTGCGAATATCGTATTTTTCATCCTGCTGGGCTTGTCTACGATCATCCCTTTCCTGAATCTGATCGCGAAGTCGCTAAGCAGCGAGGCGGCCGTGATCTCCGGCATGGTGAATCTGTTCCCCGTCGATATGCAGTTCGGCACGTACGGCTACGTGCTGACCCAGGGGACGTTCCTCGGCTCTCTGAAGGTATCGCTGACTGTGACCGTGCTGGGGACGCTGCTCGCTCTGACGATGACAACGCTCGCCGCTTATCCGCTGTCCAAGACGAGATTGCGGGGCCGGAAGTTTTTCATCCTGATGTATATCTTCACGATGCTGTTCTCCGGCGGCTTGATCCCGACGTATCTGCTCATGCAGAGCCTGCATCTGATCGACAAGCTGCCTGTTCTATTCCTGCCCGCGATGATCAGCGTCTACAATATGCTGATCATCAAGAGCTACTTCGAGAGTCTTCCGGACAGCCTGGAGGAATCCGCTAAGCTGGATGGAGCCAGCAATCTGTCGATCCTGTGGCGGATTACGCTGCCTCTGTCGCTGCCGGTGCTGGCCACGATCGCGCTGTTCTATGCAGTCGCCTTCTGGAATGATTACTTCGCTTCCCTGATCTATATCAATTCGCCGGAGCGCAAGCCGCTGCAGCTGTATCTGAAGGAGCTGTTCGTCTCATCCAGCGATGCTTTCCTGCAAGCCGGCAATTCATACGATGCGGCCATGAATACCGCTCCTCAAGCGATTCAGGCGGCCTCGATAATTTTGGCTACGCTTCCTATTCTTCTGGTGTATCCGTTCCTGCAGAAATACTTTGTCAAAGGGGTGCTCATCGGCTCGGTGAAGGAATAGGGAGCCTGCACCAGAGCGGTGCTTGGGGTTAGGTTAGCATGATCGGGAGGTGATCCGGCAGACGAGCTGCAGAGCTCGGGAACTCGAACGATAGCGTCCAATTTCCAGCGAGAGAAGCTTGAAGGTTTACAGGCAGGTATCTCAAAAAGGGAGGTTTACCCATGAAGCATAAAAAAATGTGGGCAGCTATGACGACAATGGCCATCGCAGTTTCGGTAACCGCATGCGGAGGAAGCACGGCGCCAGCGCCTGGAGCAACTACGGAAAAGCCTGGGGATTCGCAGACGGCCGATCCGAATAAGCCAAAGCCGCAGCTGCGTCAATTGATGCAATATAACCGCTTCGATCCGAACACGGATATCGTCGGCAAATACCTGAAGGAAAAAACCGGCTATGACGTCAAGTACGACATGCTGCCGGTCGAAAATGCCGAAGAAAAGCTGAACCTCCTGATGGCCAACAAAGAGCCTTACGACTTTATGAAGCTGAATGCGAACCAATTCTCCAAGCTTTCCACAGCGGGCGCGCTGGAGCCAATGGACGAGCTGCTCGCGAAGTACGGTAAAAATTTGAAGGAAGTGATCGGGGAAGCGGCCTGGAACGGCGCGAAGCTGAACGGGAAAATATATGCGATCCCGGAAGGCGGAGCGGGCGTCTCGACTGGGACCGCGTTGGTCTACCGCCAGGATTGGCTCGATGAGCTTGGATTGAAGCCGCCGACGAACCGTGACGAGCTGTATGCGGTGCTCAAAACGGTGAAGGAAAAGAAAAATGTAACTCCGATGACAGGCGGGAAAGACCCGTTCCAGGCGGAAATCGCTTCTACCTTCGGTTGGCAATATGGGCCCACCACCTATTGGAAGGAAGCAGGCGGGAAGATCATCCACTACGTGGAGGACCCGGCGACGAAGGAGTACCTGGCCTTCATGAAGAAGCTGTATACCGAAGGGCTGATCGATGCCGAATGGGCGATTAACCAATCCAATAAGCTGCTGGAGAAATTTACGAGCGGCAAAGCCTTTATGTACCGTGCCGGCTGGTATGACGCGGCTAATATCCATGCGGCCCTGACTAAAAACTTCCCGGACGGGAAGGTCGGGATTTTGCCTTACATGAAAGGGAATGACGGCAAGCCGTCCCAGGTTGGCACCGGCGGCATCACCTGGTTTATCGCCATTCCGAAGTGGGCGCCCAATAAAGACGAAGCGATGAAGTATTTGGACTTGAAGCTGGACAAAGAGATTTTCAAAGGGAACGCGATCGGCACGGAGGGCGTGCACCATGAGGTGAAGGACGGCAAGTATTACCCGATCCTGCCCAAATTCAACGATGAATGGAACTTCGGCAGCGATTACCTGACGGGCACGGATGAGAAAAATTATCCGATTTACTGGCAGGCGCGGGTCCGGAAGAACGAATTCGTTCAGAAATACTATGAAACGTATCAGGAGAATGCGAAAGGAATCATGTACTCGGACGCCTTGATGCTGGCTCCTCCTATTCCGGATATTTCGAAAAATTTGCAAAAGCTTCAGAAGCTGGCTGAGGATACGTTCATCAAGTATATCACCGGAGCGGAACCGCTGGATCATTATGATCAATTTCTGGCTCAGTGGAAGTCGGAAGGCGGTACGGACATGATCAAAGCAGCTAACGAGTGGTACAAATCGAGTGCCAAATAATACCTCCGAAAAGCCCGGTTTCTCCTAGAGAAACCGGGCTTTTTGGGCATTAGCGGGTCGCTGGCGCGAACGAAACTTTTCCTGCTCTCCCCTCAAAATCAACGCTTCAGCAGAATAGTATGAAGGTCTATTGCTGGACTTGCCTCCCGCCTGGCATGGTCTGACCTACATGAAGGAGGAGAATCAGGATGTTCAAGAAATTTGAAAACGTCTACGGCATTGATCTGGGCACATCCAATACAGTGATCTATCAACGCGGCAAAGGAATCGTGCTTGACGAGCCTTCCGTCGTTGCGATGAATCAGAATTCCGGCGAGCTGCTGGCAGTGGGAGCGGAAGCGCAGGCTATGATCGGACGCGCACCGGCGCATGTAGAGCTCACGTACCCGCTGCGCAATGGGGTCATCGCCAACTTCGACATGACGAGCCGGATGCTGCAGCATTTTATCCGCAAGGTGCAGGGACGCAAGTCGCTGCTGCGCGGTTCGCAAGTATACATATCCGTGCCATGCGGCATTACCAACGTACAGAAGCGGGCTGTCGAGGAGACGATCGTTCACAAGGGAGCCCGAAAGGCGATAGCGGTCGAAGAACCGCTGGCCGCAGCGCTCGGCGCAGGCTTGCCGATCGAGGAGCCTGCCGGCTATCTGGTGCTTGACATTGGGGGCGGCACGTGCCAGGTGGCGGTGCTTTCGCTCGGCGGGATTGTAGCCAGCCATACGGTACCGCGCGCCGGGATGTCGATCGACCGGGACATCATGGATTATGTGAAGCGGCAGTACAATCTGGAGATTGGCGAGCGAACGGCTGAGCATATCAAGAAGACGATAGGTACGGCTAATGCGGCGGCAGCGTCGAAAACGCTGGAGATCCGCGGGCGCGATCTTGTCCAGGGGCTGCCCCGCCAGATCAAGCTGACCTCCGGGGAAATTTATAAGGTGGTGGAGGAGTTTTTGGGTATTCTGGTGGAGGCGATCCGCGCCACCTTGGAGCGCTGCCCGCCGGAGCTGGCCGGCGACGTTGTGGAGAACGGCATCATGCTTTGCGGAGGCGGCGCGCTGCTGGAGGGCTTGGCGGAGCGCATCCGCACGGAAACGGGAGTTCCGGTGCATACGGCGGAGCAGCCCCTCGCTTGCACGGCGCTTGGAACGGGGCTGATGCTAAGCGAAAGGGAGACCCGCCGTCTGCATATAAGCGGGGCCGGAAGAGCGAGTGCAGCACAGGAAGGCAGCGTAGAGGAAAAGGCCGCTTTATAAAACTTTCAGCTTTGCAGGCGCAGCAGCCCGTCAGGCTCAGGCCCGCGGGCCGCTCAGACAGCGCAGCAAAACAAGCTAAATCCGCCATAACGGGATTTAGCTTGTTTGCTGTTGACGCTTATCGCTATCGCTATACGGCCCGGATGACCGGCCACTCCAGCTCAACGCCCTGCTGACGCAGCAGCGCCTGGAAGGAAGCCAGCTCCTGCTCGCCGTTGCGTACGGCCCGCGGCGATACATCCCTGTCCAGACAGTAGGAGATGAGGGAACCTACGGCTTCGCCTATGTTCCACTCGACGGGATGAAGCCGGTAGCAGCCGTTCGTAATATGCGTGACGCCCAGGTTTTTGCATGCCGGCAGCAGGTTCTCCATGCGCTCGGGGATCAGGCTGCCGAGCGGAATCTGGAAGGGCAGCGAGGAGACGTCGATATAGGTGCGGCCTGCCGTGCTCGGATGCAGATCGATCCGGTAACAGCCGATCCCGACCGAGTCGTAGTAGGCCTCGGATTTGCCGTCCGGGCGATTAGCCGCCAGATGCTGCTCGACGACCGTGAACTCGGCGCGGATGCGTCTGGACTCGCGAATATAGGGGTACATGGCTAATCCGTCCTCGGTGCCGACAACATCGGGGCGCAGACGCAGGCCGGGGTATCCCTGGCCGCCATCGGGTCTCGGAGCCTCCGTCTGCAGCCAATAGAGCAGCGACAGGCTAAGCTGCCTGGCCCCTTCCAGGTGACGCTCACGCTCCGCTTCGTCCACCTCGAACACCGGACCGAGCCAGTAGTCATTTTGAGGCCAATTGACGAGCGTAATCGAGCTGTCATAGGCGCCGGGCACGAAGTTCGCCTGATCGGCAATCTGCCGATAATGGAACAGCGAGTACCGGTCGGTCCCCGGAAACAGCTCATACTGCACAGGCTCCAGCGTGTTCGGCTTGACGCCGGTCCAGCTTAGCAGCTTATCCGGCCAGAAGTCCGCCTTATATGCCCGCCAGAACGCATACTGGGCCGGCTTGTCGATGGTATGGTCCTCACCCGGAAGGTAGTCCATCGCAAAGCAGTGCGTGAACCCTTGCATATCCAGCGGATCTGGAGCTCCATCCAGCGCATGCGGCTCGCCCGTTTGCGACTTGGACTCGGCTCCGGTCACATACTCGGTGCCGGTCAGAGGCAGCACATCCCCGCACTCCGTAGCATCGACGAAGTAGGGGGCCGTCAAGACGCAGCGGTCGCCGCTGAACGAACTGCGCACGGTTACGGAGCGGACTCGGTCTCCCTCGGTCTCTGCGGATTCGATGCGATGGCGTGTCAGAATCCTTACACGACCGCTGTGTACGTACGGAGCCAGCATCTGCTGCAGAACGGCCAGCGCCGCCCTCGGCTCTTGACATAAGCGACTGACTCCGCCGTTGCCGGGATTCAGCAGAGGGTTGGCATAGGCTTGCGCTGACAAGGGAAAATGGCGGCGGTAATAGCTGCGTATGCCTTCCCGGAACTGCCGGTAGCTGCGCGTACAGCCGAATGATTCGATCCACGGATGCTCATCGGGAGGCACGGCCTGGCTCGTTAATTGCCCTCCGATCCAATCGGTTTCTTCCGTCATGATCACGCGTTTGCCCAGCCGGGCAGCAGCCAGGGCGGCCGCGAAGCCCCCGGTGCCACCTCCCAGGATGACGCAATCCGCCTTCATTTCTTTGGTCATGGTCCACACTCCTCCTCGTCTCACTCACCTGATATGATCGGGAATGATGCTATTCTACAGGAACATGCCCTTGATTGACAGACACAAACATGACTTAATCTGGTAGATTGATGAGGAGTTCAGAAAAAGAGATGTAGCTGCGCGAGGTTTGATCTATAATAGAAACGAGCAGCCCATCAGCGTTAACGATTGGAGGAACCCGAGCATGTCAGATATGCTGGTCAAATTATATGAGCTCCCGGAGCTGGAGCCGGTTCTGAAGCAGGCTTCGGAAGCAGGGATCGACATTCGGCGCGCGCTTGCTCCAGAGAAGCATGTCGTGGTCGAATGGGTGCGCGAGCAGTTCGGCAGCGGATGGGCCAGCGAATGCGACGTGGCTTTTGCCAATCAGCCGGTATCCTGCTATATTGCTATCAAGGAAGGAAAGCTCGCCGGATTCGCCTGCTATGAAGCGACGTGCAAAAACTTTTTCGGCCCGACAGGCGTGGACGCCACGCTGCGCGGATTGGGAGCCGGGAAGGCGCTGCTGCTTGCCTCGCTTCATGCGATGAGAGGACTTGGGTACGGTTACGCCGTGATAGGCGGAGCGGGACCTCAAGAATTTTACCGGAAGCATGCCGGTGCGATCGTCATCGAGGGTTCGACTCCCGGCATCTATCGCGGCCTTCTGAAGCAATAGAGTAGGGATCTATCTGGAGATTGAGGTGAGAGGTATGGCAAAGAAAAAAGGAAGGCATACGGCTGAGGCGCCTGCAGCAGTTGACAAGCCGGCAACATTGAAGGATCTGCTGAATCCGGATATCGTAAACAAGCTGAAGGCTCAGGCCGACTCGATGAAGGCGGATGAGCAGCAGCGCCGGGAAGCCCAGCGCAAGCAGGAAGAGGAAGCTCGCAAGGCGGAGAAAAAACGTCTGGAAAACGACTTCGAATACTTGTTGAACAACAGCAGCGCGGATTGGAAACAGCATAAGTCATGAGTCTGTGCCGGGAAGGACGATGGCCGGATCGTGCCACCTGAACCTGACGGATGCTTCCGTCAGGTTATTACCGATATGCTCTTAGCAGGCAGCGCGGGTCGTTACGGGCGAGCGGACTTCTTGCGATTCGCGATTTCCTCCGTCACCACGTAGGCCAGGTCGTCGTTGCCGAACAGCGACAACACACCGAGCAGCGTGTCGTCGAGGATCTCCGAGGACTCTTCCTTCGGAACGGTAAGGTCCAGGACTTGTCCGAGCAGCGGGTTCGGGGCTTGTCCTGGATAGGCACGGGCATACAGCTCGGCGGGATCCAGTCCATGGTTGATGCACCACTGAGCGAAAACCAGAATCATCATCTGCTCGTCGCGCTGATAATTGCGGATTACTTCTTCTTCGATTTCTTTGCGGTTCATTGGCGAATTCTCCTTGGCGTCGATTTCTTCAGCTTGATGCGGTAAGCCTCATTATAACGAAAAAGCGGGAGGGTTCACAATGATTAAAAATGAAAAAATAAAAGCCTCGGAGGTCCAGCTGACCGGCGTGAACGGCGAGGATCTGGGCATCGTACCGACAGCCGAAGCGCTGTCCATGGCCCGCAAGCTCAAGGTTGACCTGGTCTGCGACTCCTTGCTGAGCAGCCCGCCTCCCTGCCGACTGATCGGCGCAGGAGCAGCCCGGGAGAGCGCCCAGCAAGCCCGCAAGCAGGAGCGTCCGGCCAAGGTCAAGGAAATCCGGCTGACCCCGGGTATCGAGGATCATGACCTCGACACCAAGCGGCAGCAAGCCGAACGCGTGCTGAAATCCGGAGATTCGGCGCTGTTTGTCGTCCGGCTGCAGGGCAAAGCGGATGGCGAACGAGCGAAAGCTATGCTGGAGGATCTGATGAAGAGCCTGAACGCGGTAGGGCGCAAAAAAACGGGCATCCAGCTTAGCGGCAAGCAGGCTGCAGTCCAGCTTGATCCGCTATAAGGGATAGCCTGTCCTGGCCTTGGCGCAGGAGATATGATACGATGTAGATCTATATGGACAATGGAAAGAGATGTGAAAGATCGTGATTCAAATCACTATACCCGCACCGGATGTATCCATTAGCAAACAAGCGGCCCCTGAGCTAAGTCATATTTACGGGTTTACGGATTTTCACCTGATCCCGCGAGACAAGGGCGGTATTTTTATGTTCTACAATGACAAGGACGAGCTGTTGTTTGTAGGTAAAGCAAGGAAGCTCAGACCGCGTATCAAGAAGCATTTCGAGGATACGGTATCGGATATTAAGGACCATCGGAACGAAGTCAGCAAAATTGACGTCTGTCTGGTGGAGAACCCGCTCGATAGGGAAATCTACGAAACCTATGCGATCAATACGCTTAGATCCAAATACAATGTCGATAAAGTGCTGTTCAAGTAAATACCGAGCTACAAGCTAGCAAAAGGCGCAGCCCTGGCAGGACTGCGCCTTTTGCTTTTGATTATGGGCAAGTGGAGGCGCGGGGACCTGTCATGTCGTCAAGGCTACTCGGATCTGCTCCGTTTCCATGTCTCGTGCGCAGCCTGCACCCGGTTCCATAGCTCAGCCCGTTCGTGCGGACTATAGGCGACGAGCTTTTCTCCCAAGTAATCGGCCAGCACCTCAAGCCATTGGGATTGGGTAAGAAGCTCGGTTTTCACCAATCCGTCTAGCCCTCGACTGCTCCATATGCAGCCTCGGAGCTCGTGACTACCCGTCGCATGCCTCTGTCTGACCAGGAACATGTCATACCAGGGGGATTCGGGCGAACGGCTGTAGTACTCATGCTTGGGTATAAATTCGTCCAGCGTACTGAGGGGCTCGGGAGCGATATCCACCCCGATGAAGGAAGCCAATGGATCATGCTCCAGGCGCCAACCGCCTGCCGCTACGCCGGAAGAAGCAACCTTATACGTATAAGGGGCTTGCTCGTATGTTCCGACAAGCAGGGGGAGAGGCTCGAAAGGCATATCGCCAAGTCCGACATCGGCTATCCAGATTTCCTCCTCCTGTTGATCATTTTTCAGATGGACCGTCAGTCCCAGGTGAAAGGAATTCACCCGAGGCTCCGCGCCTAACGGCTGTACGCCGGCTCGGTGCAGACGTACGTCGAAGCCGAGCGAATGGAGAAGGCTGCCGAACGCTCCATTCAGATGGAAGCAATATCCGCTTCGGCCGCTTCCTAGAAGCTGAACGGATTCTGGAAAGCCGATCGGTGCGGGTTTTCTTGCAAAAATGTCGATGGTCTGCCAGGAAAACCGCTCTACATGAGCCTTGTGCAGAGCGAATAAGTAGGATTTCGAAGGGGCCTGGACGTCGGTAAGCCCGATGCGGGCCAAATACGCTTGTAATTCTTCTTTCGTCATTATGTACATACGAGATACCACCCTTGCCGTCTGACTGCGCCAGCCGTTTCCGGCTGCTTAGTCTATTGTAGTGGGGGATTGAAGTTTTGACCAGCCGTTAGATTTTAAACTTTCAGTTGTGGTAAGATAGGAAGGATGTCAAGAGAGGATGATTGCATGTTTACCGTAGCGGACTATAGTGTAGAAGCTGTGAAGGACCCTTTCGGGATTTTGGAAGGGAAGCGATATGAATTTATCATCGATATCGAGGTGCCCGAGGACGACGAATTGTATTCCGAGAAGGGCTTGTATATTCGGGTTATTTATCGGGTGGAAGCCGGTCAAGGCAGCATCTTGAAATACGATATACATGAGAGAACGACGGAAAGCTATCTCGACTTCGACCTGGAGGATGACGAGCTGGCAGTCCTGCAGGCGTTCTGCACCGAGCACTGGGCAGAAGGCGACGAGTAAGAAGAAGGCCGGCTTCAAGTACTTGCGGCCGATCATGCATAAGCAAGCGCGCCAAAAAGCCTTTCCCTGGTTAGGGAGAGGCATTTGCGGCTGTAACTCGGCTGCAGCTGCCTGCCGTACCGTCGTACTGTCGTAAGGAGAGGAATCTGGCCAAGCTTTGGCGCTTTGCAAGAGGAGGTCGCTTGACTACGGATGATCCGTGTCTGTATACAGCACCCGGGCCAGCAGGTCCTGGTTGTAATTGCCGAAGGACTTGCCGTAGAGCGTGAAGCCGCGCTTGTTTTTTGATTTCTCTCCTACCTCGATCCGGAGAACGAGCTCGCTCTTGTGATCAAGCATGAGGTCGGTCAAGCTGATGTCGGATATTCGGCTGCCGTCGATAAAGCTGCCCTCGGCATTGACGCGGATCAGCTTGAGCAGCCCGTATTGATTTAAGTTCGTCGGCCACCATTCCGGGTTAAAGGTACCGCGGACATCCCCGAAGTCGCCGGGACTTGTCCAATACCCGATCTCCACGCCATTGACAGAAAAGTAGATGTCTGAAGGATAGTTGTTGCAGTACCCCGGCGCTTCCGAGCCAAGCTCCAAGGAGAACTGGAGTTCCTTGAAGGACTGATTAGGCTTGATATAATTCGGGATCCGGTATTCCAGAAATCCTTCCGAAAGCCACAGGATCTGCGCCTCGATCCTGCGTGGGTCCGCGAAGAAGCGCGGATCGTCGAACTCTCCGACGATGCTGTCCCGGGTAGCCAGCCCGCAGGTAGGAACGACCTGATAGTGGCTGTAATGGCCGATTTTGATCTCGACCTCGTACAGATTATCGGTTTCCTGGCCGCGCAGGTCCACGATCAGCTTGTCCTCATTCAGATAGCAGATCTTCTGAACGCCGTGCTTGCCTACGGCCGTCGCGATCCGGATCAGGCCGCTGTCCTCCAGCTTCTTAATATGCATGGTGACCGCGCCATTGGTTAACTTGAGGTAGGTAGCCAAATCGTTGAGGTTCAAGCTTTGGTGCTTGGCGAGCAGTTCCAGTATTTCGATGCGTATGTCCGATCCCAGTGCTTTGAATATGGACAGGCCGGAACGAAGTTCTTTAATATGCAGCATGAACGCCGATCCCCCTTAAACGTAAGTGACGATTGTTCTTTCGCTCTTTATTATATAGGATTCCGGTCGGCAAGCATAGGAATCCGGTTAGGGCTTTTTGGTATCTTGACAATTGCGGCGGGCATGCTTATGATGAAAACCATCACGAACAAACAGGCTATGACCAAAGACATGATCTCTTATCGCGGACTGCCCAGAGAGAGAAGCGAAAGCTGAGAGCTTCTTCAGCGCCGGATACCGGATTACCCCTTTGCAGCCGTGGCGTTGAACCCGTAAGGAAGCATGATTCCATTGCGGCAGTAAGCGGCACCGGATGATCCCCGATACCGGATACCGAATAAGGACCTCGCATTCTGAGGGATGTTCCGACACTAGCCGGAGATCCGGACGCTGCAGGTCGAATGAGGGTGGAACCACGAGCTGAACGCACTCGTCCCTTGGCGGGATAGAGGCGTCTTTTTGCGTTCCAATTACTCAAGAAATGATTCGGAAACGGAGGAAGTCAAGCATGAGCATTCAAGTGAAGCTGGCAGACGGTGGAAGCAAGGGGTATCCTGTGGGAACGACGGTCGGGGAAGTAGCGGCGTCGCTGGGAACAAGTTTGAGAAAGCAAGCTGTGGCAGGATTGCTGGACGGAAAACCGGTTGATCTGGATCGCCCGCTTCAGGAGAACGGAACGCTGCAGATCGTTACGCTGGACAGCAAGGAAGGGTTGGACATTTACAGGCACAGTACGGCGCATCTGATGGCGCAGGCCATACGCCGTATTTATGGCGCTGATGCCGTGAAGCTGGGGATCGGGCCTGTCATCGCGGACGGCTTTTATTATGACATCGACATGGCGGAGCCGTTATCTACGGATGATCTGGCCGCGATCGAGGCGGAAATGAAGAGGATAGTCCAGGAGGATTTACCGATCATTCGCCGTATCGTCAGCCGACCGGAGGCGCAGGAGCTATTCGCCCGCTTGAAGGATCCGCTCAAGCTGGAACTGATCCGGGATCTGCCGGAGGATGCGGTTCTCACCGTATATGAGCAGGGGGAATTCACAGATCTGTGCCGCGGTCCCCATCTTCCTTCTACGGGGTGGATCAAGGCGTTTAAGCTGACTAGCGTCGCGGGTGCTTATTGGCGGGGCGATTCACGGAACAAGATGCTGCAGCGCATCTATGGGACTGCGTTTCCGAAGCAAGCGCAGCTGGATGATCATCTGCGCCTGTTGGAGGAAGCCCGGCAGCGCGACCATCGCAAGCTGGGGAAGGAGCTCGGCCTGTTTATGTTCTCGGAGGAAGCGCCGGGCATGCCGTTTTATTTGCCGAAGGGGATGGCGATCAGGGGGGAGCTGGAAGGCTTCGAGCGCGAGCTGCAGCGCCAGAGTGATTATGACGAAGTGCGCACGCCCCTAATGATGAACAACAGGCTGTGGGAGCAGTCGGGTCATTGGGACCACTATAAGGATAACATGTACTTCACGGATGTAGACGGGACGAAATTCGCCTTGAAGCCGATGAACTGTCCGGGCCATATGCTGATCTTCAAAAACAGTCTTCATTCGTACCGGGAGCTTCCGATCCGTTTGGCCGAGTATGGTCAGGTTCACCGGCATGAGTTTTCTGGGGCGTTGAACGGGATGATGCGGGTGCGCACCTTCTGCCAGGATGATGCCCACCTGTTCGTTCGGCCCGATCAGATCGAAGAGGAAATCGGACGGGTAATCGAGCTGATTGATCGCATCTATCAAGTTTTTGGCTTCGACTATCACGTAGAGCTGTCCACCCGCCCGGAGGACTCGATGGGTTCGAAGGAGCTGTGGGACCAAGCCGAGGCGTCATTAAGCCGTGTGCTCGACCGTCGGGGCATTCCGTACCGCCTCAATGAGGGAGACGGCGCCTTCTATGGCCCGAAGATTGACTTTCATATTCTCGATGCCTTGAAAAGAAGCTGGCAGTGCGGTACGATTCAGCTCGATTTCCAGATGCCTGAGAAGTTTGATTTATCGTATATAGGCGATGACAACCAGAAGCACCGGCCGGTCGTGATTCACCGCGCGGTGTACGGGTCCATTGACCGGTTTATCGGCATATTAACGGAGCACTATGCCGGCGCTTTCCCAGTATGGCTCGCCCCGGTTCAAACGAAGGTGCTGCCGGTGTCCGATAACTATCTGGATGAGGCGATAGCGGTCAAACGCACGCTGGAGAAGGCGGGCATCCGGATGGAGGTAGATGGGCGCAACGAAAAGCTCGGTTATAAAATCCGGGACGCCCAAATGATGAAGGTACCGTATATTCTGGTTATCGGGGAGAAAGAGAAAGCATCCGGCACGGCATCCGTTCGCAAGCGGGGAGAGGGCGACATCGGTGCTGTGCCGGTCGAAGAGCTGGCCAAGCGCATTCTGGATGATATTTGCGGGAAGCTTTGACTTGACGGAAGCGGAAGCGTCTGAGGCACCGAGTCAGAGTAGAGTTATCGAGTTACAACCGAAGGAGGAGCGAAGACATGATCAGAGTGATGGCAAGAGCTCAGTTACATGCAGAAGCCGAGGCGGGCACAGCTTACCTGCGAACCGGAGGAGAAGCGGGACGGCTCGTTCAGGAAGGCCGATTAATGACAGCCGCAGGCTTCAGATGGAACCGGAACGTATTTCTTTATTATGAATGTATGCAGGATGAGCTTACTCCGGAAGAACTCCTGCCGGGGGCGGCGGACTTCCTGGATGATTGGCCGGGACAAGAACAGCCGCGGAAGTGGATCCCTCTGATCGATGTGTTTCACTTCAATGCGCCGAAGGATGCTGACCATTGGCGGCGGAAGGCTCCTGTCGAGCGGCAAGTCGGGAGAGTTGCTCACCTGAAGCCTGAGATGGTGGCAAGCTATGTTTATTATCATTATCAGCTGCAGGAAGAGCGGGCGTTTCACGGTCCCAAATATGAGATCATCGGACTGCATGAGAATCTGCTGTTCGGTTATCAGGAGTTCCCGGCCATCGTCGAGGAGCCTGTGCTCCCCGGCAAGCTGGCCACATCAAGCACGCCCGAGGACTGGAAGGAGTCGAGAATGGACCTGCATTTTCAGCCTTGGCCGGACGGACATCTGTACTTTAAGCCGGTCGAGACTTTGTTTGCCTATCAGGAGCAAGGGGAGTAGGCTGGTGTCTGGAAGTTGGCTGGGGGGCCGGTCTATTTACGGGTGGTACCAGAGAAGCTATCATCGAGTGCCAGCAGCAGCTGGATAGTGGTTTTCCTGGTACTCCTTATTTTCGGTAAGTATCTTTCCGAGAACTTCTCTTATCAAAGAGAGCGTATAAACCATAACGATGGCTTTATAGAGATTCAGTATAGTATGGGGGCCGTTCATCGATATGGATGCAATTTTAGAGAACCGGCAGCTAGCGATCAAATTAGTACTATTCATCAAACATTAGGATACCGTTTGCCGGAAGACTATATTGAGTTTCTCACAATATGTAATGGATGCGAATTGTTCCTTCACCCTGAATACAGTGGGGAAAAACAATTATTCGGTACTCAAGATTTAGTACACTATCATGATTTTGAGCAGCATCCCGGCAGGATACGCGTTGCTCGTATTAACACAGATAATATTGTTATGGATCTGAAAGATTATCAGGATGGTAAACCATATTTGGATCGTCTAGTTATTACAAATGGATCATCCTATTGGTATTGGGGAGCTTCTTTATAGTAAGTGATTCTTGATTTTCCCCATTGCGCAGGGGGATTCTTGCGAACAAGAGGCGGACCGCTTCGCTGTGATAAGTACCGCGTAAGCACAAGAGACATATGAGTATGTAGTATGAAAGGTTTGGTTAACCTGCGAGATCGGGTTGACTAAGCCTTTTTTGTTGTTCTGTTGCTCTTTTTGCTTTTGTATAGCGGTTGGGGCTGGAGTAAGATTAACGAGCTCGGTAGCAGTGAGACGATTGTGAGCCGGAATATCCATGAGGATACACACTCTACGGAGTCGGTGGATCCTTTTTTCTTATCATTGGATTGATAAATAATAATTTCCAATTATTATTAAGATAGTTATAATTATAGGGAGAATAATGACTTTATTTAGCAGGGATGAGGATGAGGTTCGTGAATACCGAGGGGAAAGCGTATTTTGCGAAATACGTCAATCCTACTAACTTGGTTTATCTTGTGAAGTTCGTGAAAAAGACGTTATGTGAAACCACCAGGGCATGTTGAAGTTCAAGTTCAAGAGCGTTAAAGGTCAAGAGCACTTAGAAGAGCGTTAAAGGTCAAGAGCATTTAGAAGAGCGTTAAAGGTCAAGAGCGATTGGAGGAACGGTTAAGGTCAAGAGCAATTGGAAGAACGGTTAAGGTCAAGATCGTTTGGAAGAACGGTTAAGATCAAGTAATAGAAGATCAGTGGCATCACATAACATCGTATTCACGCTTCGGGCCATTCGGCCCTCGGTGCTGTATCATTCGGTCCCTACGGGGACCGTGCTGTGCGGCACAACCCTGACGGGTTCGTGAATACACAAGACGTTATGTGAAACCACCAGGGCATGTTGAAGTTCAAGTTCAAGAGCGTTAATGGTCAAGAGCATTTGGAAGAGCGTTAAAGGTCAAGAGCATTTGGAAGAGCGTTAAAGGTCAAGAGCATTTGGAAGAGCGCTAAAGGTCAAGAGCACTTGGAAGAGCGTTAAAGGCCAAGAGCATTTGGAAGAGCGTTAAAGGTCAAGAGCACTTAGAAGAGCGTTAAAGGTCAAGAGCGATTGGAAGAACGGTTAAGGTCAAGAGCAATTGGAAGAACAGTTAAGGTCAAGATCGTTTGGAAGAACGGTTAAGATCAAGTAATAGAAGATCAGTGGCATCACATAACATCGTATTCACGCTTCGGGCCATTCGGCCCTCGGTGCTGTATCATTCGGTCCCTACAGGGACCGTGCTGCGCGGCACAACCCTGACGGGTTCGTGAATACACAAGACGTTATATGAAAGAGCCAAAGAACTAATATTAAAACAATAATACTTAAAACCATTGGTTTAACTCCTCGGAGGGTGTATGCGAAGCAACAAAGATCAGATGACTAAAAAGACAAAGTACCTTATGTACGCAGGTTCATTTCTTTACGCTAATTCAATGATAATAGGAATATCGTATCTATATAAACCGCAATTAAGATCATAACCGAACAAGTAGACGATCGATGGTATCCATTGGATGCTTATTGATCCGCTTCATGAATTGGCTCACATGAAGTCTGATCTTATAGAACTTTTCAAAGAAAATGTTGTTGACCACGTCTGC
>NZ_WUWM01000010.1 GCF_009846885.1 Paenibacillus puerhi | reverse complement strand
GGGTGCCCGCTACCGAGATTTGCGCCTTTTCCTTCTGAATCTGCAGGTCAGTCGGATCGATGCGGAACAGAATGTCGCCCTGCTCGACGAACTCGCCGCGTTTTTTCAAGACCTGGAGCACATCCCCATTGACCTTGGCTACGATATCCATCTGGACGGAGGCGGAGATATCGGCCACCTGCTCCAGCGGCTCGCCGATTTTTTTCTTCTCCACCGGAGCTACCTTAACGGTTTTCACTTGCGACTCGGCGGTTACGGCGGGCTGCTCGGCAGGTTGGGCCGAGCAGCCGGCGACCAGCGCTGTGCTGATCACGACGGCACTCAGCACCTTGGAGCTGGATGTCATTTTGTTTTTCTTTTTCGGATTCATGGATCGATTCTCCTTTTCCCTATATCTGTCTATGTCTCTGATTACAGGATTAATGGGTAGCGGAAGTGACGTTCGCGTCGACGGCCGCTTTCTCCTTCTTGCGGAAACGTCGGCCAATGCGACGCTTGAATCCTTCGATCAGATCATAGGCAACCGGTACGACGACAAGCGTCAACAGCGTAGATGTGGTTAACCCCCCGATTACGACTACCGCAAGACCTTTAGAGATAATAGCTCCCTTCGAGAAGCCCAAGGCGAGCGGCATCAGAGCGATAATCGTTGCCCCGGCTGTCATGATAATCGGACGAAGCCGGGTCATACCTGCCTCGATCAGCGCATCGCGGACCGAATGCCCTTCTTCGCGAAGCTGCTGAACACGGTCCACGAGAACGATAGCATTCGTGACCACGACCCCGATCAGCATCAGGAAGCCGATGAGCGACGTGATATTGATCGACTCACCCGTAATCAGCAGCGCTACCAGTCCCCCGATCGCAGCCAGTGGCAGCGAGAAGAGAATAGCGAATGGCGCGCTACCGTTGCCGAACGCCAGCACCATGATCAAGTACACAATAAAGACCGAAGCGAGCATCGCGACAAACATTTGTTTGAAGCTCTCCTGAATATCGTCCGTTACCCCTTTTACTTCCGTACGTACGCCCGGCGGCAGCTCGAGCTTATTCAATTCATTCGTCACCTTCGCGCTTATGCCGCCCTTATCAGCAGAATCGATTTTGGCTGTTACCCGTAAGAACTGCGTCTGCTGATCACGAGTGATCGTGGCAGGCGCTTCGATCTGATTGACCTTGGCTACTTCATTTAAGGCTACCTTCACGCCCGTCGGTGTCATAATCGAGAAACGTCCGATTTTATCAATGGAGTCTTTGAAGCTGGGATCTACCATTACCTTTGTTTCGAAGGTCGCATTATCAAACTTTAGATCACCAATCTTCTCTTCAGCCAGCCAAATATGTACGCCTTCCATGATTTGCGAGGAGGACAATCCATACAAACGAGCCTTGTTCTGATCGACGCTGATTTCCACTTCCATCTTGGATTCGCTCAAGCTGTCCTTGATATCGACAAGCTCAGGGAATTCTTTCATCTTTTCTTTAACCTGTTTGGCGCCTTCCTGGAGATAGAGCATATCTTCGCCCTTCAGCATGTAGTTGAAGTCCGCTCCCCCGCTTCCCGTGCCGGCCATGCTTAGCACCGCTCCTTCAGCTTCTGAGCCGGCCGGGAGCAATTCCCCGATCCGAGTTTTGAATTCTTGGGCGACCGCCTTGGCATCCGAAGCTTCGGAAGCTACCGCGAAGAAGGACGAGCGGTACGGGATACGATCGCTGCCCATGTTATACCCAATCGAAGACTCTACATAATCGAAGGTCGGTTGACCGGCCGGGTCTTTGGACTCGAACATCATGGCTTCGATCTCTTTGACCTTCTCGTTCATAGACTCAATGGTCGTCTCACGAGGCATTTTAATCGAGAACTGCATCATTTTATCCGAATCGCTCTCCGGCATAAAACTCTGAGCAAGGAATGGCACCGTCCCCACAATGGAGACAACCAGAAGCACTACCGAAATAATAACCGTCAGAATCCGATGGTTGAGTGACCAGAGCAACGCCTTCTTGTAACCAATAGACACTTTACCTACCGCTGCTTCATCATGGGTTTTAATATTTTTACTGCTCAGTACGAGCAGTTTGGCTAGCATCGGTATAACCGTGACCGCAACGATCAGCGAGGATAACAGCGCCACGCCCAGCGTGATAGCGAACGGGCGGAACACTTCTCCCAGCACGCCGCTAACGAAGGCGATCGGGGCGAATACGCCTACGGTCGTAATCGTAGAGGAGGTAATGGCAGAGGCCACTTGGGCCGTAGCCATCTTGATGACCGATTCATTTCGCTCCTGCGCCTTCTGCAGTTGACTGTAAATATTCTCGATGACGACAATACTATCGTCGACTACACGGCCGATCGCAATGGCCATACCGCCGAGCGTCATAATATTAAGAGAAATCCCTAGCGGCGCCATGACCATTAGCGTAATCAGCATCGAGAGAGGGATGGAGACCAAAACGATGATCGTCATCCGAACATTTCTTAAGAAGAGCAAAATCATGATGGAGGCGAGCAAGGCGCCCAGGATGCCCTCTTTCAGCATTCCGTTAATCGATTCCTTAATATCCTTGGCGCTGTTATAAATACCTTGGAAGGTAATATTCGGGTACTGCTGCTTCCAGCCTTCCATCAGCTTGTCGGCCTCGTCGCCGAATTCCACCGCGTTGGCATTTTTAGTCTTGTACAAGCGCACGCCGATGGCCGGTTGTCCGTTCAACCGGGAGATAAACGTAGATTCCGTGATGGCTTCCACCTTCGCGATATCCTTAAGCGACACCGTCGTACCGGAAGCCGTACTGATCTTCATATTCTCTAGGCTGTAGATGGTGTTCAGATCGCTTTTGACCCTGACCATCTGCTCGGTCCCGTTAAAGTCGACCGTACCTGCAGGACTCGTCGCAAGCGCCGCCCTGATGCTTTGGGAAACTTGAACCGGTGTCAGGCCGTAGTTGTTGATCGCATTGCCGTTCAGCTTCATCGTCAGTACCGACTCCTGATTACCGATAGAGTCGATATGGTCGATCCCTTTCATCGCGTTAAAGCCAGGCTCGATCACATCTTTATACAGCTTATCAAGCTCTTGCTGCCCCATGCCGTTCTGCGCATAAAGCGATAAATAGTATACCGGCTCGGAGGCAAAGCCGAACGTTGTTACCTTCGGCTTCTCGGAGCCGGACGGCAATCTCACATTGGAGATCAAGCCCTCTACATCGCGCTTGGCGTCGTCTGTATTTACCGACTGCTCCAGCTCCAATACAATCTGTGAGAAGTTATCGCTTGAGGAGGAACTGAGATTCTTTAGCCCCTCCAGGCTTGCTACCGCCTTCTCCAGCGGCTCGGTGACGCCATCCAGTACATCCTTAGGAGGCGCCGTGTACTGAGTAGTAATGAGCACTACCGGGAACGAAATGTCCGGCATGCTTTCGACCTTCAATGTCGTTGATGCAAAGACTCCACCTCCGAACAAAAGAAGGACGATGATGATAACAGCCGTGATGTTTTTCATGGAAAAATTCGTTAATTGATTCATCTCTCTACTCCTCCATTAGAATTGCTGACAACTTAGACGCAGCTTTTTCAGGGAACCCTTCAATTTATGCAAATAAATCGAGGATAACGACTGTATTAAGTTATCTCCTTGCCATTTTGACCCTCATAAAGCTGTTGTCTAACGAGCAGCCACTCCTCCTCCAGTCCTTCTAGCTTCGAAGATATAAGACCATACATCGCTACAGATTCTTCAAATCGCCTTTTCGCAGCTTGGAAGGAATTCTGTTCGTCAGGGGCGATATCCGTCAGTGTCTCCATAGCGGACAGCGTGGATTGAACCTGCTGAGTCATAGCGTCCATCTTCTGCTTGGTTGAACGAAGGGCGGTCGCATTGACATCATCAGCAATGTAATAGTAGTCCTTCCGGTCGCTGCTGCTTGTAAGCTTCTGGCACATGGAATTTCGCTCCAGAGTACGTACCTGGACGCTTACAGCGGCTTTGGACACGCCCAGCTGCTCAGCCATTGATTGAAGGCTCACAGGCTCCGGAGCGAACAGCAGCAGCCCAAAAATCCGACCTACCAGCGGGCTGAAGCCTTCCGACTCGAAAGACTGGGACATCGCATGGCTAACCAAGCGCTTCAGATCCGTAAACGAATGCGGTGTTTGATTCATCTTGCTCTCCTCAGTTATGTATGTTTTGATCGTTAAGAAGGATGTTAACGATACAAACGTAATACTTGAAACCGGTTCTGTCAACCATTTTTTCAATGAAACAAAAACCGTCCCTGCCAGGTTTTACGCACCCGGGCAGAAACGGTTTCATTCCCTGCTCCAAACTTTTTTAAAAATATCAGAGGATTAGTCCGTCGTTTCGAACCAGGAGATTTGCTGGGAAGCCAAAAGCTTCTTTTGACCGTTAAATGTTTCGTAGACTTTCAAATCGTAATCTTTTAGAAATCTGACCATATACATAAATTCTCTATTATCTTTGCTCAGCTTGAACTTCTCTTTCTTGCCCAGCTTGATTTGTCCGGTTTGGTTCTGCAGCGGATCCGTTCCATTCTCCGTATTCTGCTCCTCAAATTTGGAAAGGTCCATATCCCAGCTAAACTTGACCCTATCCTCTCGGTCCTCAACAGCAATGGTCAGCTTGCGGCCTTCCAGATTCGTTTCGCTCAACAAGCTTTTCGTCAGCTCATAATCAAAGTAGAGCTGAATCCCCGTCTCGTCTCCGCGTGTATGAATCTTGCTCATGGACAGCTTGTATGGACCAACTTCCATATCCTGCGCCTTCGACTTAACCTCCTGGTTTTCGGCAGGCAGCCAGAACGAAGCGGCATTCACGTAAGCATCAGGCTCATCCTTGCCTTCGCTCAGCTTATCCTGTGTAATCGCATCGCCGATCAGAAGCTGCAAGCCTTCTACAGAAAATCCTTTCTTCACGGGAGTGGTCAGAAAGAGCAGCGCGGTGCCTCCCGGTGTAATTTTGCTCTTGATCTCCGGATTCGCAGCCGGCAGCACGGAGCCGTCCGCCGCACGGAAGGAGGTCACCAGCTTAGGCATGTCATTGGAGCGCTTCTCCAGGTTGACGGCTTCCAGTTGAACGGCGATCGTATCCGAGGTGTCGCCCGAATAGGTCGTCAGATTGCGGACTTTGTAGCTGGAGCTCCGCCCTACGCTCGTCACCATATAGGTATCCCCGACATTGTTCAGTGGGATGCTCATGAGCTCCGAGCTGTGCACGAACTCGAGCAAATCCTCGGTCGTACTCGTATCCGTAGAGCCGCCTGTACCTGAGCCGTCTCCCGTTCCGCCCGTTTTTTCCTGCAGCACAAGCTTCGCCTTGGCAAATTCGTACGTATAAGGAATCTTGCCGATAAATTGATACTGCAGGCTGCCGCCTGCGGACAGACCGATCACCTTATCCGTACGGATCAGCTTCGCCTCTACCTTGATGTTGTCATCCAGCATGAAATATCCGGTGAGAGCTGGAAGCGGGAGCGATTCGCTGCCCTTATTGCCTAGCGTTAGCGTGGCGGCCAGGATGTCCTGATCTTCCCAAGGCGTACGATAAACAGAATTCAATTCGGCGGTGTAGGAGCCATCCTTGTTCGTAAAGTCATAGGTCTGACCCGTGCCTACGCTATCGGGCTCGGATATGGGAGGCAGGGCAAAGAATGCCACCGGCAGGTTCAGCTTTAAATCAGCGGCATGTTGGACAATCACCAGCTGCCACCCTTCCACCTTAAGCGACACAGGGACCGAACCGGTCAGCTCGAGGCTCTTGTCCGTCTGCGGGTTGATCGTCAATTCCTTCGCGCCCTTCGCATTGAGCGGATACATATAGCCCTCCGCCGTGCGAATCATATATTGATAGGTGGGAACGGTTACGCTCCGGCTGCCGGTATTCGCCATTTTAAGCTTAATGGTCGGCGTATAATTTTTCTCATTCTTGCCCACATAGACCTTCTCGACCGTCGTGCTGACGGGATTGTCATTCATGGAGATCGTCTGTGAGCTGCCCGGAGCTGTAACGATACTGTACGTATCTGGAACCGGGATTTGACCGATGGTTCGCTCGAAGTTCGCTTGTGTGAAATCCCATTTAATAACATCGAAAATGAGATCTTTCAGCTCGGTCGCTTGATTCACGGTAGCATAAAAGCCGATATCCTGACTCGATTTCGGGGTCACGCGGTTTTTTTCCTTATCCTGCGGCAGTACCTTTACCGTGATCTGATTGCCGGACTTCGTCCGCAGCCTCACCCAATAGTCGATAAACTGCAGGTCGCTTGTCCCGTTATTATTCACCGTCAAAGTAAAGATAACGGTTTTTCCACCTTGCTCCGGCATCATATACAGATTTTTAAGCTCGAACGTGCCTGTCGGCGTTACTGCCACCTGCCCGATCGCCGGCGCAGTTCCCGTAGACAGGACGGCAGCGCTTGGGGCGCCGGTCCCGCCGGAACCGTCCGCCGCATAAGCGGGGACGGCGCTGCCGAGAGCAAGAGTGGAGGCAAGGAGCCAGAGGCTGGCCCGCTGATTGCGTTTGCGTCTTATGTTCATGTTTGTGGTGATCCTCCTCTAGACATGGTGAGTGATATCAATGTTTGATGATCGTACGGCTAACCCGCCATCGGCATGGCATCTATGGGACCATTCGGATTATCCTTGATTCTCTGCAGCATTTGATTGCCCTCGGTTTCCCATTGCTTCAAGGCATCGCGCACCGACATCTTGCCCTCGGCCGCTTCCTGGAACAGGCGGGCGCCGATGTTGTTCACCTGATACAAGTTTTGATTCTCGCGGTAGAGCTTGAAATCCTCCTGCATTGGTGCCGGCATTAACGTAGTGAATGCCTTCATGTTGAAATCCAGACCGTCTTTTTTCTTGATATATTTTTGACGGGATACGATATTATGATTGCTGCTTGCCTTGAGCTTAGCCCAATCCTCGCCGTTAATGAACTGGATATACTTCCAGGCCTCTTCGGCGTTCTGCGCCTTGGCGTTGATCCCCATCACGCTTTCCATGCCGATATTGGCTCCTACATCCGGCGCCTCCTGGTGGACGGGCAGCGTCACTACATCCCATTCGAACGGAGTGAAGCCCTTGATATTTTGACCATTCTTCATGGCATTGTTAATCCGATCAAGATCACCGTAATAGGTGATAGCCATCGCCGTGCGGCCGGATAAAAAGTCATCATGCTGGAAAGGATTGTAGTCTTCGGGTGCCTGCATGTGCATATTGCTCATGTCCAGGGGCTCCGGCAGAAGCTTTTCCGTCTTCAGCTGCACCAATGTCTTCCAGACGTTCTCCCATTGGTCGGTATTGACCGTCATTTTCTCCGCCTTGTCATCAAATATACGAAGCTGAAGCGGGATCGTGTAAGACTGAGTGGTATAGTAAATATCGCCGCCCATGCTATAGGTGGAGAAGGAGAAGCCGTATTTGCGGTCCTTCCCCTCGCCCTTGGACAGCCGGCGCGCCAGATCAAACATATCCGGCCAAGGCATCTTATCCGTAGGATATTCCACACCCGCTTCATCGAACATCTTTTTATTGTAAATAACGGCCGAGGAATTAAATGTTGGGGAAAGCCCATAAATTTTGCCGTCGCCGGCTTTCTTGATTCCATCCAGCACCGCAGGGACGATGTCAGTCGTGTCGAACTTGTCAGTGCTTATGCGCGGATCAAGCTGGGTAAGCAGGTTTTCCTCCACCAAATTCGGCAGCTGCTCATAACCAAACATCACAACATCGGGCGGATTGTCGCCATTCATCAGTTCCTTCAGCTTCTCAGCCGGGTCCTTCGGCTTTTCATTCGGATCAGGGCGTCCATATCCATACATATACCGGTCATCCATCGTAGGAATGATCTCGATCTTCACATTTTTGTTCGCGAATTCATAAAGCTCGGTAAAGCGCTGGCGGAAATACTCATCATTGGGGCCGGCGTACATCGTCGTCGCGATTCGCAGCACCTTCTCCGTCTTATCGTCGGTACTTCCCGCCTTCGTGCAGGCTTGCAGTACAGGCACCATGAGTCCGACGCTGAGCGTGACCAGCATTGTGCGTTTTAAACGTTTATTCATCTTTCTTTTCCCTCCGATTTCGTTTAGCTGATCTTTACTTTTGGTCATTCGTCTGTCTGCCCGTCCAGCGATTTCGGTGTTTTGATAATGATCTGCTCCCCGTCAAATTCCATCGAAGCTTTGCCCTCGATCCCCAGCGACTTCAGGTAGGCCGCCGGGATCTGCAGCCTGCCCACGCGGTCGAGCACTACATATTCCTCGTGGACGCCTCCAAGCGCAGCTGCAGCCTCTGCTTCCGTCTGATCCAGGCTCGGGTTGCGTTTGATAAATTCGGTGCTCGTCATGCCATCCCGGATAGCGACGACCCGATCCACTTTCCCAGCGAGCGTCATATCATGGGTAACGATGACGATCGTCACTCCAAGCTCTTTATTCAGGCGGCGGAATATATCCATAATCATATCCGACGTTCTCGTGTCGACTGATCCGGTCGGTTCGTCCGCGAGCAGCAAGGAAGGTCGGTTGGCAAGCGAGATGGCAATCGCCACTCGCTGCTGCTCCCCGCCGGAGAGCTGCTGCAGCTTGTTATGTATCCGTTCCTTCAGACCGACCCACTCCAGCAACTGTCTGGCATAGGCGCGGTCGTAGACCCCACTCAGCATCATGGGCATCTCTACGTTTTCCAGAGCGGTTAGATACGGAATCAAGTTCCGCGCGTTATTCTGCCAAATAAACCCGACTGTTTTTCGCTTATACTGAACAAGCTCTTCATCCGTAATCTTGAGCAGGTTCCAATCGCCAACACGAACCTGACCGGCGGAAGGGCGGTCCAGACCGCCCAAAATATTCAACAACGTCGATTTCCCGCTGCCGCTGTTCCCGATAATTGCCATCATCTCACCGGGAGCCACTTCAATATTGAGGCCTTGCAGCGCGACGACCTCCAGGTCGTCGGTCTTATATATTTTGACGAGTCCCTCACAGTAAATCACTGCAGCATCACTTCTCCTCTCCAAGCTTCACGGCCTGATGAACCCGCAATCGCCGGATGTGGAGGAACAGCAGGCTCGCGCCGGTCAGCATCATGACTGCGACAACCAGATACAATTGACTGGTATCCCGCGAGTCAAAGATCACACGGAACGGCGGCACCTGGGTCTGCACATTCTCGGAGTTCTGCAGGAAGGGCAGGAACAAATAACTCGTCAGCTTACCGATTCCGAAGCCCAGAGCGATTGCAAGACCTGCGGTGAACAACTGCTCAAGCAGCAGCATACCTGTCAGTTGGCGGCGCGATAAGCCCATGGCGCGCAATACCCCGAATTGAACCACGCGGCTCGACAGGTTGAAAAACCAGTACAACACATAGCCGATTAACGAGACGAATACGGAAACTAAGAAGCCAAGGCTCAATATACCGAAAACGCCGCCCCTAGCAGGATGCTTCTTCTGAATAACCAGCTCGCTTTTCACGTCCTTCACAGTGGCAATGTCTACGTTTTTGGCGCGTAATGCCTCAAGCATAGGCGTTACCTTTGCCCCGTCCTTCAGCTTCAACCATACATCGTAAGGCACCACGGGAGCCTGGTCATACACATACTCCAGATTCGCGATGAAAAACGGGATTTCATCGGGATATTGGCTCGGCCAGTAAGGCAGCGAGGCGACGACGACGAATTCGACGGACTGGCCGGATATCGTAATATTCATCAGGTCGCCCGGCTTGATGTTATGCCGCTCGGCAAGCTTGGTCGGGATAATGACCGCTTGCTCATATTGTCCAAGCAGGTTGAGATATTGATTTTGATGAATCTTGAACAGATCCTTGCGGAACCAGCCGACCTCGGCAAAATCGACATTGTCGATCCCCATCAGCATCCCTTGGCCGATCGATTTGCCCGAGACAACCGCATTGCTTTTCAGGGTCATGACGCGTGCTGCGTGCTCGACGCCCTCCAGCTCGCGAAACAGCTCAAACGGAGGCTCGATGAAGCGCAGCTTCGGAGGCGGCTGAGCGCCGCCCTGCTGACCGCCCTGCCCTGGGCCCGCGCCTCCTCCTTGACCGCCTTGGCCTTGGCCTTGGCCTTGGCCCTGACCTCCCTGTCCTTGACCTTGGCCTCCTTGCCCCCCTTGCGAGGAATTGTTCTGAGGGAGCTCATCAGAAACCGCGACCCAGTCGGCCCGCATGATCACGTCGGTACCGTAGGCGTAAAGAATGCGGTCCGTTGAGTTCAGATCGATCGTACGGGCTGCCGAGGCATTATAAATCCCCAGGCCTAGTGTAAGAATAAGCAAGATCATCAGCGGATAATAGGCCGTTGATGAACGACTGAGCTGGGTCAGCGTCAAGTAAACCGGTACCGGCAGCAGCCGCTTGCCAAGCCAGTTTCCGATGCGCAGCAGCCATGGGAACAACCGCAGGAAGAATAGCCCAAGTGCGATAATCGATAGTGCCGGAATGAAGAACAGCAGCGGATGAACCTGCAGTTGATCCGTCGTCATACCCGTCTGACTGAATAAGTCCTGGCGCTGGCCGAACAGATAATACCCATAACCGACCAGTCCCAGCAAAGCGACATCCAGAAACCATTTTTGCCAAAACGGCTTTTTGTCCGACCGGGCAAGCTTCTGCTTGTAGCTGACAATCGAGGCGCGCGCGAATATGATCGCCGGAATGACACTGGCCAGAATCGCAATGACCACCGCGGCCGCTCCGTACAGCAGCGCATCCGCAGACACGCCGACCGGCACGGCCTTCCGGTCTACGAAGGTCAAGAAACCGCTGGAGGAGCCTATACTCTTCGCCATGAACCAGCCCAGCATCGGCCCAAGCACGAGAGCTATGCCGCCAAGCAGCAAGCCTTCAAGCAAATAGATCCAAATAATTTGCCCCGTGCTGCCTCCCCTGCTTCGAATGACAGCAATGACGGTGCGCTGCTTGTCAAGCGACTGCCTCGCGTTCATGACGATGTAGTAGAATACCATCGCGATCATCGGCGCAGCCAGCGTGAACAGCATAATCTGCAGTTGGACGCTTTGCACCTTGAACTCCTGAAGCAGCGGAATGAACGAGATGTCCACGCGCGTATTCTTAAGCAGTTGGAACAGTGTCATCCCAAGCCGGTCAAGCTTCCTTTCCAGCATGGACAGCTGACTCGTCTGAATCTCGCGCAGATCGAAGGCATAATACCAATTCGCCAGATTCAGCGGTATTTTTTTGCTGGTCAACAGGTGATCCTGAAAGCCCGCTTCGCTCATAAAAGCCGAACTGAGCAGCCCTTCCAGACCTTGGTACCAATAGGGATGGTTATCGTCCAGCGGCTTATAGGCGCCGACGATCTTGATTTTGATCGGCGCTATGCCGAGCCCGCCCGCGATCGGATAGGTAAACGTATCTCCGACGCGCATATCGCCCCGATAAAGCCCCTCCTCGAACATGACTACCTCGACGACGCCATTTTGCGGCTGCTCCGAGAACCAGGCACCCTGGGTCAGCTCTACCTTCTCCTTTAACCCGGATTGGGCAAATAACGTGAGCTGGCGGCGCTTGCTGGCATCCACCTTCGTCGGATCCTCCGGCGTAATCTGGGCTGCTCGGATGGAGTATGTACGAACGAAGGCATCGTATGGAAAAGCGATCTCCTTGGGCAGCTCCTCAGCGATATACCCGTCCACTTCCTTCAGGTCATTCAGATCGGCACGTTCGCTGCCGCTGGCCTGATAGCGGATCATCACGGAGCCTGCAGGCAGTCCGTCGCTTTTCTCTTCCAGTGTCTTGGCGACGACACGCTTCAGCGAGCCGTCCGCATACATAGGTATGCTGGTAGTGAAAGCGACGGCCATGATAAGGCCGACCAGTGTGCTGAGCGTCAGCCACCTGGTATTCCACATTTTCCGGAAAAGAAAACGAAGCATCGGCATTAGCGACCCACTACTTTCTGCCCAGGCGTAAGACCCTTCAGGATCTCCACCTCAGTCGGGGTTTGCTGGCCGATCTCCACATCCACTTCCCGCTTGCTTCCGTCAGCTTCCTGCACTTGTACATAGTTGCGTCCGGAATACGAACGAAGCGCAGCGACCGGGATGACCACCGCGTTCTCCTTGCGATTGGTAATGACGGTGACGCTCAGCGGTCTGCCGCGGTCGACGCCCTGCGGGAACGGGTCTAGCTTCACGAGCATATAATTCTCGATGGAATCGGGCTGCCTCTGCCCGTCTCCCGGATAGCCGCCATTGTTGTTGTTCTCGTTCGTCTTCGGATTAGGCAGCTGCTGAACTGTGCCTTTGTGCTGTCCGAGAGCGTTGATATCGACGCGCACCTCCATGCCGACGGCCACCTTCTTCAGATCGTCTGCGCTCAAAGTGGCGGCCACTGTCAGCTGCGACAGATCCGCTATCGTGGCGACTGCATCGTACGCCTTGACCGAATCGCCCTTCTTCATATAAACAGAGACGATGGTGCCGGAGAACGGAGCCGTCAGGCTCGCTTTGGCAATCGTGCTTTCGAGCTTGTTCAGCTTCTCCCTCTCCAGCTCAAAGGAGATCTTCGCCTGCTCGATCTCCTCTGCGCTCTTGCCGTCGGCGTTGCGCAGCGTTTCGATCATCGCGAGTTCATCCTTGCGGGTCTGAAGCCGTTTCTGTTTGAGCTCGCTCTCCAGCTCCGTAACGTCAAGCTCCGCGATCACTTGGCCTTGAACGACATTATCGCCGGTTTTGACCAGCATATTTTTGATCCTGCGGCTCGTCTCGTCGGTAAAGTACAAATCCTCCTCGACCGTTGCCATCATCCGGCCGGATCCCCTTGCTGTAGACTCCAGCGTCCCTGTTTTCACCTGATATTCCGGCTTCTTGGACAGCTTCGGAGCCTGGATAACCGGAATCGTCTCCTCTTCCTCCTCCTTGGGCAGCAGCGAGCAGCCGGAGGCTAAAGCCATCGATAATGCCAAGCAGGCTAAAGCCGCGGGCCTAGCCGCTTGTTTAGCTATTGATAAATTTCCCATCCACCATTTCGAAAACACGGTCGGCTACCTCCATTATTGTCGGATCATGTGTCGTCATACAGATCGTCATGCGCTCCGTTTCGATGATGTCGCGGAACACGCCCATCACCTGTGCGCCCATCTGCGAGTCAAGCTCGGCGGTCGGCTCGTCCGCAAGCAGCAGGCTCGGCTTATGCGCGATGGCTTTGGCGATGGCTACCCGCTGCTGCTCGCCTCCGGACAGCTCGAACGGACGATGATGCATCCGTTTGGCCAAGCCGACAAGCTCCAGACAGTGCGTAACCCGCGGCTTCCATTGCGCTCTCGGGATACCTGCCATCCGCATGGACAGCTCGACATTTTCCCAGGCGGACAACAGCGGCATGAGAGCGAATGACTGAAAAATAAAACCGATTTCTTTCCTGCGTATGTATGTCCGCTCATCATCGCCGCATTGATGAAACAAATGCTCCTTGAACCTGATCTCGCCCTTATTCGGCTGGTCGAGACCGCCGATCAAATTCAGCAGCGTCGTTTTACCCGAGCCTGACCTGCCTTTCAGCATCGCAAGCTGCGTCGGATACAACGAAAGGTCGATCCCTTTGAGCACATGAAGCTGCTGTCCTCCTACCGGGAACGATCGCTCCACGCCGGACACTGTCAGCAGCGGCACGCTCGTATCGATCGCCGGCTGCGGGCTCATCCCGACCTGCCGGGCCTCGACTGTCGGAGCGGCCTCCTGAATATGACGATCATCCGGTCCGCCGCCTGTGCCCTCCTTCTCCCCCGGAGAAGCAGATCCTGCAGCCGCCATCTCGGCTTGCTCTTTATGTTTGCGCAGCCAACGGATCATGCTGACCCTCCTTTACTTTTCAATATCGACAGTTTACGCTATGTATGCACACCTTGATAGACGATGAAGTCGTTCAAAAAGTTACAGCACCTATGGAAAAATTAATAATTGCTTCCAACTTGCCTGCCTAGCAAACAGGCATCCGTCCCGCGACGAATGCCTGTTCGCTTTCAGCCTATCGGCTTCTGAATTTCTGGGAATGCTCCTTGGCCTGCTCAACGGTCATGATCCGGTTGCGCTGCCACTCCAGCAGAATGCGATCGATATAACGAAAATGAATTTTACCGGCAAATACCGCTTCCTTCAGTCCCGCCAAGATCAGCGCCTCTGGATGACCGTCCTTGTCGAGCCAGCCCGCAATCGATTCAAGCTCCATCGGGGTCAGCGGCCGGCCGAATTCCCGCTCGAATATCGAGAAAATATCCTTTCGCTCCCCGCGAGCTGCGGCTGCAAGCCTCCGGTTCGCCCGCTCCTCTAGCCACTCCTCCGCCCGGAGAACCGCCAGCTTCTCAAGCAGCGGCGTCCAATTATAGGCTTCGCTGTGAATGCCGGTCGCAGGATCCCTCGACTCGTCGATAAGCAGCAAGCCTTCGAGCATCAGCTTCTGCACCGCGGCGATCACCTTTTCCTGCGGCACGGACATACGGGCTTGCAGCTCCTCCAAGGTCGGAAAATCTTTCTGCTCCTTCTGCTTAAAGGCCATCACCTGAATAATCAGCATAGCCTCGAGCTCAGACAGCCTCAGCCGCGGGTAATAACGGAGCAGCCAATAAGGAATTTCGGCATAACTATCCGCCAACCCGCCGATCAGTATCGCTGACAACTCATCAAGCTCACGATCATTTCCTCTCAAGACTTAAGTCCTCCCCCTGCTTTTACTACCCTTGTTCTCTCGTGCGCAAGGCTCCATCTCCTGCAACGGCTAAGGGTACAAGCGATTCAGGAGCCTAGGGAACGGAATCGTTTCACGCACATGATCGAGTCCACAGATCCAGGCTACGGTCCTCTCCAGACCCAAACCGAACCCGGAATGCGGCACCGAACCGTACTTGCGCAGATCGAGATACCATTGATAGGCATCCTTGGACAGCTCATGCTGCCTGAACCTTTCCTCCATCAGCTCCGGGTCGTCAATCCGCTGGCTCCCGCCGATAATCTCCCCGTAACCCTCGGGTGCAATCATATCCGCACATAACACAACCTCAGGACGGTCGGGGTCCGGCTTCATATAGAAGGCTTTGATTTCAGTCGGGTAATGGGTGATGAAGACAGGCTTGTCGTAGCTCTGAGCAATGGCCGTTTCATGAGGAGCGCCGAAATCTTCGCCCCACTCGAATTCATGACCGTTATCCTTCAGGAACTGCACCGCTTCATCATACGTTATACGCGGGAACGGAGCTTGAATGCGCTCCAGCTTGGAAATATCCCGATCCAAGGCGGCCAGCTCCTTGGGACAAGCCTTGAGCACCGACTGGACCACATAGGCAACGAACTGCTCCTGGATCTCCAAGCTTTGCTCATGAGTGACGAATGCCATCTCCGGTTCAATCATCCAGAACTCGATCAGATGCCGACGAGTCTTCGATTTTTCCGCGCGGAAGGTAGGACCGAAGGAATACACCCGGCCTAGCGCCATAGCGGCTGCCTCCATATAGAGCTGGCCGCTCTGCGTTAAGTAAGCGTCCTCGTCGAAATATTTCGTATGGAACAAGTTGGTCGTTCCCTCGCAGGAGGATGGAGTCAGAATCGGCGGATCGACCAGATGAAAGCCGCGTTCGTCGAAAAATTGCTGCACGGCCCGTATAATGTGCGAGCGCACGGCAAGGATCGCCCGTTGACGTGGCGTCCGAATCCACAGGTGGCGGTGGTCCATCAAATAATCGACGCCATGCTCCTTCGGCGTAATCGGGTAATCCGTCGCCAGCTGAATGAGCTGGACATCCGTTACGCTTAGCTCAAAGCCATCCTTGCTCCGTGTATCTTCCCGAACCACTCCCGTTACATAAAGCGAGCTTTCCTGCGTCAGCTTCGCTGCGTCTTCCCATACCTGCTCCGAAACCTCGCTCTTCACGATCACTCCCTGGATATACCCGGAGCCATCGCGCAGCTGCAGGAAACGGATCTTTCCGCTCGACCGCATATTGTGCAGCCAACCTCCGATGGTGATCGTTTGCTCTACATGCCGACCAATCTCGGAGATCATGATTACATTCCGGCTCATTCCGCCATCCTCCCCGCTTCCTATGGATTGAACTCAAGGAGCGCCGGCGAACAAACGTTCGACCGGCGCCCTTTTCCCATTCTACACGTTATTCTACAGGATTGCGATCTAAAATCAACCGGTACGTATCCCGGGCGATAACCAGCTCTTCATTCGTCGGAATAACCAGCACCTGAACCCGGGATTCCGGCGTCGAAATGGCACGGTCATCCTGCGACCGCCGGTCATTCGCTTCCTCATCCAGACGAAGCCCGAGATAAGTCAGGTTGCGGCATACCGCGGCTCGGAGCGGGGCCGAGTTTTCGCCGACGCCTGCAGTAAAGACGATCGCATCAATGCCGTTCATTGCTGCCGCGTAGGCTCCGATGCATTTGCGCAGCCGATATTCGTACATCTCGAAGGCCAAGGCGGCATTTTTGTCGCCCTCTCCCATCGCCTGCGTAATTTCCCTCATGTCGCTGCTGAGACCCGAGATGGCCATCAACCCGCTATGCTTGTTCAGCATCGAGTTCACCTCGGACAACGTCAACTCCTCCTTGACCATGGCAAAGGGTACGATGGCCGGATCAATATTGCCGCTCCGCGTCCCCATCATCAGACCCTCGAGCGGGGTCATTCCCATGCTCGTATCAAAGGACTTGCCGTGAAGCACGGCCGCGCAGCTCGCCCCGTTGCCGATGTGGCACGTAACAAGCTTCAATTCTTCGATCGGCCGGCCCATATAGGACGCCGCTCGCTCGCTTACATACGCATGCGAGGTTCCGTGGAATCCATAGCGGCGAATTTGATGCTTCTTGTAGAGCACCATCGGAATCGGATATAGGTAAGAGACAGCCGGCATCGTCTGGTGAAAGGCCGTATCGAACACGACCGCCTGGGGAATATCCGGCATATTGGCCTCAACGGCCTGAATGCCGAGCATATGGGCCGGATTATGCAATGGAGCCAGATCAAATAACCGCTTGATCTCCTGCTTGACCTCTTCATCCACGAGCACGGAGCTTGAGAAGGACTCGCCTCCATGCACCACTCGATGGCCAACGGCTTCAATCTCGCGAACCGACTTTAACACGCCGAATTCGGGGTGTACCAGCATATCCAGCACGCGGCGAATCGCGGTCGTATGCTCCAATATTTCCCGAACCTCTCGGATATCCTGCTTCCCCTCAGGCTCATAGGTCAAAATCGCCGACTCCATCCCGATCCGTTCGACCTTGCCCTTGGCCAGCACCGACTCATCCTCCATTTTGTACAGCTGGAACTTGAGGGAAGAGCTGCCCGCATTAATGACGAGCACAATCATAACCGGTCACCATCCTTGTCATAACGGAAAAATCCTTGTCCTGTCTTCGTACCGAGAGTTCCAGCGCGGACCATCTGCTTCAACAGGAACGAGGGACGGTACTTCAGCTCGCCGAACTCGCGGAACATCCGCTCCATAGCGGCCAGCACGGCGTCCAGACCGAAGCGGTCGGCCATTTCCAGCGGGCCGTAATGAAAGTCATAGCCGATCCGCATCGCGCTATCGATATCCTCGGCGGAAGCGACACGTTCGGAGAGCGCGTGCATCGCTTCGTTGATCAGCATGCAGATGAGCCGCGTAGTGATGAATCCAGGAGATTCGTACACCTGTATACCGCGCTTCTGAATCGTGTCCTCCACAAATCGTTTGGTCTTCTCGAACGTTTCCTCGCTCGTCTTGACCGCCCTTATGATTTCCACAAGATGAATTTTCGAAACCGGGTACAGGAAATGAAGTCCGATAACCCGTTCTGGAAGATTCGTCTCGGCTGCCATCTCCGTTAAGCTGAGAGTCGACGTGTTGGAGGCCAGCACGACCTCCGTCGGGCAAAGCTCGTCCAACCGGGCGAACACCTGCTTTTTTAGCTCCAGGTCCTCGGTAACGGATTCTATGACCATATCGCATTCCGCCAGGCGGCTCCAATCCGTAACCTTTTGGATTTTGGATAAAATTAATTTCTTCTCCGGGACCGTTATGGCCCATTTTTCCAATTGCTTGTCCAGGCTGATTTCAATCTGTCCCCAGGCTTGCTCCAGACGTTCGGGCGAACGTTCGACCAGCAACACATCAAGCCCTTTTGCAGCGAGCATCTCAGCGATGCCTTGCCCCATTGTACCTGCTCCGACGACACCGATTTTGGTGAATATCATAGGTTGTCTCTCTCCCTTCCTACACCTTCCCAGTGATATTATACACAATGACAGGTCGTTTTCATAAAACAAATGTCACACGTTAACGACTAAATCTAGACATATCGGTGAACGCGGACAGTTTCGTTCAGACCGCCATACCAGCGGGAATGCCTAGTAAAAAACCCGCCTCCCGTGGACAATCCAACGGAAGGCGGGCAAGACTTTGAAGATGCTCTTACGCCAAGCGGGCCGCGCGAGCCTCTTCGTAAGCGGCGATTTTATCAGCATGCTGCAGCGTCAGACCGATATCGTCCAGACCGAGCAGCAGGAACTGACGGCGATGCTCGTCAAGCTCGAACTGAATATGAAGACCTTGAGCATCCGTAATCGTGTTGCTCTCCAGATCGACGGTAAGCTTGTAGCCTTCTTGAGCAGCGGTACGCTGGAACAGGTCCTCCACTTGCTCTTCGCTCAGCTTGATCGGCAGGATGCCGTTCTTAAAGCAGTTGTTATAGAAAATGTCGGCGAACGAAGGCGCGATCACGACTTTGAAGCCGTAATCCTGAATCGCCCACGGGGCGTGCTCACGGGATGATCCGCAGCCGAAGTTTGCACGGGAGATCAGCACCGACGCGCCTTGATAACGCGGCTGGTTCAGACTGAACTCGGGAATAACGTCGCCCTTCGGGCTGAAACGCCATTCGTAGAATAAAAACTGGCCGAAGCCCGAGCGCTCGATGCGCTTCAAAAATTGTTTGGGAATAATCGCGTCCGTATCGACATTCACACGGTCGACCGGGCCAACGAGTCCGGTATGCTGTTTGAAAGCTTCCATGTCGAATCTGCTCCTTACATCGGGAAAATGGTAGTGATCCGTTCTATGATAATAGGCTTACGCTTCTTGTTTAACTTTGAACTCCCAGTCGCGAACGTCTGTGAAGCGGCCTTTGATGGCGGCAGCAGCAGCCATGGCAGGCGAGACGAGATGCGTCCGTCCATCGCGTCCTTGACGGCCTTCGAAGTTACGATTGGACGTCGAAGCGCAGCGTTGTCCCGGTTGAAGCACGTCGGGGTTCATCGCAAGACACATCGAGCAGCCCGCATCGCGCCATTCGAATCCGGCTTCTGTGAAAATTTTATCCAAGCCTTCCTTCTCGGCTTGAATCTTCACGCGGCCAGAGCCTGGAACCACGATCGCCGTCACGTTCGGCGATACCTTATGCCCTTGAGCGACGCTTGCCGCAGCGCGAAGGTCTTCGATCCGTCCGTTCGTACAGGATCCGATAAATACATAATCGATCGGAATTTCGCTCATTGGCGTTCCCGGCGTCAGACCCATGTATTCAATCGCTTTCTCGGCAGCCTTGCGTTCATTCTCCGTAGTGAAATCCGCAGGATTCGGCACGCTGCTCGTGATGTCCGTGCCCATGCCCGGGCTTGTTCCCCAGGTTACTTGCGGAATCAGGCTGTCAGCGTCAAATTCAACGACACGGTCATACACGGCGCCTTCATCCGTCGTCAGCTTCTTCCACTCCGCTACGGCTTGGTCGAAGGCTTCGCCTTGAGGCACATAGTCGCGTCCGCGCAAGTATTCGAACGTCGTCTCGTCCGGAGCGATCAAACCGGCGCGAGCGCCCGCTTCGATCGACATGTTACAGACGGTCATCCGCTCTTCCATCGACAAGGCACGAATCGCCTCGCCCGTATATTCGATGACATAGCCCGTTGCAAAGTCCGTACCGTACTTGGCAATAACGCCCAGGATCAAGTCCTTCGCAGTTACGCCCGGCTTCAGACTGCCGTTAATGCGCACTTCCAGCGTCTTTGCCTTGGATTGCTGCAGACATTGCGTCGCAAGCACGTGCTCCACTTCGCTTGTACCGATACCGAACGCAAGTGCGCCGAATGCGCCGTGCGTAGACGTGTGGCTGTCGCCGCAGACGATCGTTTTGCCCGGATGCGTCAGACCCACTTCAGGTCCCATAACGTGTACGACACCCTGGTCGATGCTGTCCAGGTCAAACAGCTTGACGCCGAAGTCCGCACAGTTCTTGCTCAGCGTATCGATCTGCTGCTTAGAGATCGGGTCTGTGATGTTGAAACGGTCCTTGGTCGGTACGTTATGATCCATCGTCGCGAACGTCAGATCGGGACGGCGCACCTGACGGCCGGCAAGCCGAAGGCCTTCGAATGCCTGCGGGCTCGTTACTTCATGAACCAAGTGCAGGTCGATGTAGATGATACTTGGCTTCCCCTGCTCCGAATGGATAACATGGTTGTCCCAAATCTTTTCAAACATTGTTTTTGCCATCGGTTACACCTCTAGTCTTGTAGGAATAATTCTTAAGGTCTTGCTGCTTTGTTTTCCTTGCTTAATGAACATCCTACCATGTTCAACTTCATTGTTCCAAGATATAATATCTATAGGATTGATAATTAATAACTATAAAGAAAGGCAGCTTCGATACAAATAAAAGCAGCCCCTCCTCTTCCGAGAAAGGCCTGCTTTCCGTAATTCGCTTATAATCCGCTTTAATGAATGCTTTTCTTTTCCATGTTGCCGCCGAGCACGTCGGAGACTTGCTGAATCGAGATAAACGCCTTGGGGTCGATTTCCTGAACGATCGATTTCAGCTTGGCGACCTCCAGACGCGTAACGACACAGTAGATCATCTGCGTATCTTCCTTGGAATAGCCGCCTTTGGCATAAATAAACGTCGTGCTGCGACCGAGTCTGTTCATGATCGCATCGGATATTTCCTCATACTCGGAGGAGATGACAGTAGCCGACTTGGACTCCTCCAGACCTTCGACCACAATATCCATAACCTTGGATGCGATATAGAAGGTGAAGATCGAATACATCGCGGAATCCCAGCCGAAGACGAATCCGGCTACGATGAAGATGACAACGTTGATCATCATGATGATCTGTCCGACCGGCATCCTGAACCGTTTGGACAGCAGAATAGCCACAATTTCGGTACCGTCCAGCGAGCCGCCATAACGGATGACCAGCCCGACTCCGAAGCCGAGAATCAGACCGCCGAACAGCACTGCGAGCACCTTCTCATTCGTAAAGGGATCGGCATGATGCAGAAGAAGCGTCGTTACTGACATGGCAGAAATACCGTACAGCGTGGAGATGGCAAACGTTTTGCCGATTTGCTTGTACCCGACCAGCAGGAAAGGAATGTTGAATACAAATATGAACAAACCTAGCGGCATTGAGGTCAGTTTGGCTACCATAATGGAAATACCGGTGATGCCGCCGTCCAGAACCGTGTTAGGTACCAGAAACAGCTCGAGAGCCGTAGCCATAAGAATGGCGCCGATCGTAATAAAGATGAAACGCTGGATAAACTCAACGATAGATAACTTTCTATGATTCTTTGCCAAGCCTAATTTCCTCGCCTTCCTGCAAGCTTGTCACTTTTTGTATAGTGTTCAGTTTACATGATGAAGGCCTGCATCACAATTCGAACATTTATTCCCACATTACTTATATAACGGAAGGGGATTTTCTCCACATGGAACTTCGGCAGCTTCAATATGCTTTGCAGATTGCCATAGACAAAAACTTTTCGCGCGCCGCCGAAAAGCTGCACATCGCCCAGCCTTCCCTAAGCCAGCAATTGTCCAAGCTCGAGAAGGAAATTGGCGTCCTTCTCTTCCAGCGAACCACCAATTCCGTCGAGGTCACCCACGCCGGGTCGTTATTTGTGGAAAAGGCCCAGAAAATACTCGACATGGTCGAGCAGCTGAAGCAAGAGATGGAGGATATCTCGCAGATGCGCAAAGGAAGGCTCGTCGTGGGCAGTCTGCCGATCACGGGCGCCCATGTGCTGCCGCTCGTGCTGCCTGTGTTCCAGGAGCGCTACCCTGAAATAGATATCGTCCTTGTCGAGGAGACGACGTCGAATCTGGAGCATCTAACCGCAAGCGGGCAAGCGGATATCAGCCTGCTGTCCTTGCCGCTGATCGACGACGCGCTCGCTTATGAGCCGGTCATCGAAGAGGAGATCGTGCTGGCCGTGCCGCAGCACCATCCGCTGGCCGAGCTGGCTATGGCCTCGGATCCGGCCCCGGTCGACATTGCCCTGCTGCAAAACGAGCCTTTCATTGCCTTGAAAAAGGGACAGGGCTTCCGGCAAATTACGGTCGAGCTGTGCAGCGGTGCCGGGTTCATGCCGCGAATCGTCTTTGAAAGCAGCAATATCGAAACGGTTCAGTCGCTCGTTGCAGCAGGCATGGGCATAGCCATGGTACCTCATATGGTGTCGAGAGGACGCTGGAGCGAGCTGGCGCCCGTGTATCTTCCGCTCCGCAGCCGTCCGTTCCGAACGCTGGTCGTCGCTTATAAGAAAGGACGCTATTTATCCAAGGCGGTAGAAGCATTTATGGATACGTTCCGCGAAGTGATGGCCATAGATCAGGTAAATATAGACAATTCCAACCGGAATCTATACAATAAATGATATTTACAAAAAATATCATAGATGTATGTCTGTATGAATAAAAGGGGCGTTTGTCGTTGGAAGCAGTCCATAAACAGGTTTTCGAGCATCTCGAATCCATTATCCAGAGGCTGGACAGCCGATTGAATTTGAAATTATTTGCTATAGCCGGCGTGGATCAGGCCCATCAGTTGAAAGCATTTCGAATTCAGCGCATGCTTGCCAAAATCAATGATCGCGAAACCCACATCATCTCGGAGGAGCTTTCCGCTCCCGAGGATGTTTTCTCCAAGCTTGGCTTGGTAGGCGGGGATTCGGTCGTTGAGTTAAGGAGGTTGTTGGATGATCCCGCTCACTTTTCGTTCAGTTCCTTGGTCCCACAGCCTCAGTCCATATCGGAATCCGGCTCCCCATCCAAGTCATTATCCGATACTGCTGGACCGGATGATAGCGGGGACCTTGCTGCTCCGTACGAAGGAGATGGAACGATTACGCCGGGATCCGCAGGCAAGGATTTATTTTATGCCGGCAGGCTCTGCCTTCAGACCGAAGCAGCCGACCTTCAAAATATCACCTACATGGCGGCTGTACAGTATGCCGATCCTGAGACCCGTTTCTTGTTCTGGGAAAAATCGAATGTTTCCTTTTTGAGAATGATATTAGACTACTATTTCATTGATTTCTACGAGAACCATCCCGACTTCGAATCTGAATTTGTGGTGCGAACTCATCACGACGGGGAGCTTGTCAAAAAATACCGTGAAGATAGCATAACATTTTTGCAGCGCATGATCCGGCTGTTCGTCGGTAAGATCGAAGATTTGCTTGTCAGCGGAACAGGCTTGAAGAGCTTGTCTTCTTTACTCCCGGATCTAACGTCAGGCGCTCCTCAGTTTTATATAAACAACCTGCTCGAGAAAATCGACGGCATCTCCACACGAACATATGAGGGGGAAAGTCCCTTCGGCTGCATGCTGCTAATGAACCGCGACAAGCTCATGAACGACCGCCTTGTGAAGTATGCTATCCAGTTTCAAAGCGAGGATGATCGACTTAGCTTCGATGATGCCAGACGTATACGCAAGCTCTTGGAGCTAACGAACACGGAAAGCGATCTTTATCTCATAGCCGATCCTCAAGGCGTATACGGAATAGGCGAGATCGACTGGAGCGAGGTGGACGATACGCTTCTGATCAAGGTGGAATTCAAGGGCTTGTCTCGCTACGACATACAACTTCTGACCGTGCATCCGAAGAAAGGCTCTGAATCGAGCATGGTGTCGACCGATAATAAAAAAACGTTCAAGCAAACCGTAAATTATGAAATTTCTCCTCACCCGCTGCTCAGCGTTTCCTTTAAACGACCGGTAGCACTCGACGGAGGCTATACGCCCGAGCGGTTCAGACAACTATTAAAAGCTCAATTCGATCAGCCTCGCTTGCCCCTCAGCGAGGAATCGATCGAAAAGCTTCAGTTACTCGTTCAACAGGCCAAGGACCAACAAAGCGGAACGATGGTTGTAATAACAGAGCTTGCGACCGCCGAAGCAGAATTAAAAATATTACGCAAGCAATCGACGCTGATCAAGCCGAAAGAGATCAAGCCCGCTTTCATCGGTTATTTAACTTCTATCGACGGCGCCATCTATCTGGATACGTCCGGAGCTTGCCATGCCATCGGCGTCATTCTGGACGGCTTGGCCCAAGAGCATCAGGGCGATGCAAGTCGCGGAGCCCGCTATCACTCCGCCTACCGTTACCAGGAGAAGCTGCGGCTGGACAAAAATGGCGCAAAACCGTGCGTTATAGCGATCATCTCCGAGGATGGGACCGTGGACCTTATTCCCGAGCTGCACAATGAAGCGAGCGTCCGCCAACTCGTTACCGAATATGTCGATTACATCAAGGAACACCATGAGCTTACCCAAGACATGCTCACCGACTTCGAGGAACGCCTCAATCTGATTTCGGAAGGATTGATCGACCATTTCCAGTATTTCATTATCGGAGACGTCTTTTTCGAGAAACAACAGTATAAGAATGCTCACCGCTATTATTCCAAAGGCCTGGAACTGTGCGGAAAATTTTATGTAACGTATAATCGCGCGCAGGCTTTATCCTTGTTTCGCTACGTGAGAGATGACAAGGAGGAGTTGTCTGCCGAGGAGAAAACGGAAGCCTACAAGGAAGTCGCCCGTTACTTCGATACTATTATTGATACGGCCCAGGCTTCGGACTTGATCTCCAACGATTACAACTGCCGGGGCAATGCCCTGCATCGTATAGGCCTGAAAGCCGATGAAGAGGAAAAACACCGCTATTTCGACCAAGCCCTGCAAGACTTTAATCAGGCGATCAGCATGAGAAAAAATATCGATGCACCGACTTACAGAAACCGCTCTTATTTATACATAACGATGGGGAAAAGGACAGAAGCTTTGGAGGACCTGATAACAGCCGAACTCACGAAATCACAGGAATCGCGGCTTCCTATTATTATGCAAATTGTGAAGCAGGATCTGTCCTATTTCCATAAGGCTATCTCCATCTACAACCATAAAAAAACCAAAAAAAGGGATAGCGAAGTTTTGCGAAAGGCTCTTATGGAATATGGCGCTTCTCTGGAGTTAGACGACGATGAGACAGCAGCTGCCTTGGAAGAGCTCAGTAGCGAAGGGCATACAATCAACAAAACCGATACAGCAGGTGAATAGAATATGCGAACGGGACAAGCAAAGCTCTATCAGCTCGCAGAGGGCACAACAGCGAGCGGCCCGGCAATTATATTCGTACATGGGCTGCGTGGAGACCCTGACCGCACCTGGCGGAGGAAGAACGCGGCTCACACCCTAGCCGATTTGCTCAGGCAGGATCCTGAGCTGCAGGAAGCGAGCTGCTACAGCTTCGGCTACCGGACCGGACTGTCTCCCTTCCAGTACGATTTCAAGTCCGTAGCTGAGCTGCTTCGTAGCGAAATCCGTGCCCGACTGACTGGGCGTCGTCTCGTCTTTATCGCGCATAGCATGGGCGGCCTGGCCGTTCAACAATATGTGGTAGATCGATTTGAGGCCTCGGATACGGGGGCGCTCGGACAGATCAGGGGAATTGTTTATTTAGCCGTGCCATTCGGCGGATCCGCACTCGCCAATCTGATCCCACGCTGGGCGGCCAACAAGCAGCTGCAATCGTTAAGAAAAAAAAGTCAGCCGCTAAGCCGGCTCGAAGACTCATGGACCCGTTACAGAGCTCATACCGGAGCGAACCCAGAGAACCTTCCTATAGATCAACTAATCCTGCGCGGGGAAAGAGACTTTGCGGTCGCCAAGCTATCCGCTTCCCCTCTGTATGTGGGAGCGGAAGTATGCGCCATTGATGAAACTCACACGGGCATAAGCAAGCTAGATGCCGACCACACTGCATTATTGACGATCAGGCAGTTTATTGCCCGTCAGCTTCGACCTGCTTCCAGAGCCCCGGATCCGTTTGTCCTTCACATCCACGGCTTCGTCAAGCAGCATGAGGTTCAGGAGGCCACGATAAGCTTGGACTGGACCCCCTACTTTCGGGCGACCTCTCCCCGCAAGCTGCCCAGCGATAGCGATTGGATGCATCTGTCCGCCTCCTTGGACCAAGTTTCCACCGAGTGGGCTGGTAGTTGGACGCATCACGGCGGCCGTCTGCGACTTCACGCAAGGCTTAGTCTGCCTGGAGGGATTATGGTGGGAAGCCGCTTCTGTCATACGAGAGGGGCCGTCCTTGAAGTCCAGCAAGACAAGGAATTATGGTCATCCCAGCAAGCTGCGCCGTCCTACCGGGTACACAAAACAGAGCATAATCAGAAATCCAGCCCACTTAGCCGTGTTGCCGTTATCGTACTGAGCGTCTCCAATTCGATAGAGATTCCTGTCCTGGATTTTCTGCAGCAATCTGCTCTCGCCTATCGAAGCTTTCTCTCCCTCGCTCCCCCATCGGGAGCCAAGCAAGATAGCATCGCCAACGCGGAGGAGGCAGTCGCCTTTGCCAAGGAGGTCAAGCGGGAGGCGGATCGTCTTAAAGCGGATGGAATCGAGGAACTGTACTTATTTTTGAACGGCCCCTTTGCGGTGTCTGTTTTCGTCGGCCATTATCTGACTGCGCTCAGTCCGATCCAAGTGTTTGACTACGCGCATCCCGGGTATCGGAAGGCCTGCCGGATCTGATCTGACTGAAGACCGATCCGCGAAAGCCGCCGCTTTAGCCGCAATGCCAGTAACCCGACCGGAGTTCTGCCGGTCGGGTTACTGATTCCAGGTACGGGACGAAGCCCGTTCCTGCTGGGTCAAAGCGACTTCTTATCCGAAGCGCAACGTCCTCTTTGGTATCAAACTTTACAGAAGCTCGCGTCTAAGCTGTTCAGCGGACTTGGGCGACAGGTAGCCAAATGGAATATCCAAAACGGTCTTTGCGCCTGCAAAGCCTTCCTTGGCGTATCTGTGGATAGCTCGGGCATAAGCCACCAGGACGCTTCCCGTAAATTCCGGGTTGCTTGCAAGCTTCAGACCGAACTCGATGACCTGTTGGCTGTTAACCCCCGTTTTGCCGCTGCGAAGCACAAGTCCGCCGTGAGGCATCAAGGAATGCTTCTCTTGGAGCTCCTCGCTGCTGATGAAATTCACCTGAGTATCGTAATCGGCAAAATAATTAGGCATCGTTTTGATCTCTTGCTCGATGCGGGCCAGATCTTCGCCAGGCTCGGCCACAACGAAGCATTCTCTGAAATGCTTATCTCTTGTCGCGAGTACCGGATTTTCTCCTCTTCTTACCTTATTCACCGCTTCTTCATTAGGAATCGTATACTGCACCGCATTCTTCACGCCTTGAATACGTCGTACAGCATCCGAATGCCCTTGACTGACACCCTTGCCCCAGAACGTATATTCATTTCCTTCCGGCAGTACCGCTTCGGCCAGCAGCCGGTTCAAGGAGAACAGTCCGGGATCCCATCCCGTGGAGATCACGCTGGCATGTCCGCTTTTCCGGGCGGCTTCGTCGACAGCTTCGAAATACTCCGGAATCTTGGCATGTCGGTCAAAGCTATCCACCGTATGGAACAAAGATGCGATCTGCGGTCCCTGCTCCGGCAGGTCTGTGGCCGAACCTCCGCATAAAATCATCACATCGATTTTCTCTGTATACTTTTCAATCTCCGATATATGTACGATTTCGGCGGCCGCTGTCCATCCTTCCGGCTGGCGTCTCGTAAAGATAGCGACCAGCTCCATATCAGCGTTTTGCTGAATAGCCGATTCTACGCCGCGACCCAAATTTCCATAACCTACGATTCCGATTTTTAACTTGGACATGTAAATACCCCTATTCCGTACGAAGGCTTGATCGACAGGCATCCGTACATTGTATTGTAAGCTTCCAACGGACGGCAGGAAGGCACCCTACTCCGAGGAGTTGGATGCCTATAAGGCTTCTGCCATTTAATAGCATATTATCATATCAAGTTAGGCTTGTCGAATCAGGGCTAATCAGGGTTCTGCTTTCTTGACGACGGCAGCGTCTACTGCAGATGTATTACTCGTACAATCCTGGCCGCCTGTCCTCGAAGATCGGGATGCGCTTGCGCACCTCGCTCACCAGCCCCAGATCGATCGTGGCCCGGACGATCTGCTCGCTCTCATCGCCCTCGGCAAGTACTTCTCCCCAAGGATCGATCACCATCGAGTGTCCGAAAAACTCGGTCGTCCCGCTGATGCCGACCCGGTTGCAGGAAATCACGAACATCTGGTTTTCGATGGCTCTGGCCTGCAGTAACGTCCGCCAATGATGCAGGCGTGGATGCGGCCATTCCGCCGGCACGAACAACACCTGCGCGCCGCCTAACGCCAGCTTCCGGGATAGCTCAGGGAAGCGAATGTCATAGCAGATCATCGTCCCGGAAGGAATACCGTCCAAGGTAAGCCGACCGATCGTTTCTCCGCTCTGCAAGTACTTCTCTTCATCCATCAGCCGGAACAAATGGATTTTGGAATAGGAAACGGCCTCGCGTCCTTCTCTGTCGAATATGTACGTCGTATTATAGATGCCGTCTTCCCGCTTGACCGCTACAGAACCGCCGTGGATGTTCACTCCGTGCTCCCGGCTGAACGAAGATAGAAGCGCTTTTGTCCGCTCTCCTTCCGGATCGGCCTGTTCCTGAATCCGATCGAGTGCGTATCCGGTATTCCACATCTCGGGCATAATGATGACGTCTGGCTTTGCGTTATCCTGCAAGGATTGATTTAATAATGCTTCCAGCTTGCCGTAGTTGCGCTCGGGCTCTCCGATAGCGATATCCATCTGCAGCAGCGCTACATTCCAAGTCGATTGCGTCATTCTTCTCATCCTCTTCGTTTGCGTTATCTTTATACTATAGTGGAAGCCCGCGACAAGTTCAATGCTCGCTCCCGCTAGGCAGTCCTTCATCCTTTCAAAGGGATCCAGGTTTCGGTCTGCCCCTGCCCTTCCGGCCCCAACACAGGCAGGTATACAGTGCTCCTTTTTCATGATACAGTAAGGCTATCCGACATAAGGGCTTTGCAAGCATACTGAATTTTAGCAATGGAGTGAATCGTCATGAATCCAACTTCCGGGCGCGCCGTCAGCGCCTTTCCTATGCAGCCGGCTGACCGTCTGCAGCAGCTGCCGACCCAATTTTTTGCCAAGCTTGTGCGCAAAGCAAACGAGCAAATCGCGGCTGGACACGATGTCATCAACCTGGGTCAGGGAAATCCCGACCGCCCTACGCCGCCTCATATCGTCAAAGCCCTCCAGGGGGCAGCCGAAAATCCGCTCTACCATAAGTACCCGCCATTTAACGGCTACCTGTTTCTGAAGCAGGCGGTTGCTCAGCGCTACCTGGAGGACTACGGCGTCGAGCTGGATCCTGAGAGCGAAGTCGCGATTCTGTTCGGCGGCAAGACCGGCCTGGTCGAGATCGCCCAATGCCTGCTCAACCCGGGGGATGTCTGCCTCGTACCCGATCCGGGCTACCCCGACTATTGGTCGGGCGTTGCTCTCGCGGGAGCCCGGATGGCCTTTATGCCGCTGAAGGAATCCCATAACTTCCTGCCGGATTACGATTCGCTAACGTCAAGCGATGTCGATAAAGCGAAGCTCATGTTTATTAATTACCCGAACAACCCGACCGGCGCTTCCGCCAACTTGCCGTTCTATGAAGAGACGGTTCGCTTCGCCGCCAAGCATGGCATCGTCGTAGCCAGCGATTTCGCCTATGGCGCCATCGGTTTTGAAGAGCAGAAGCCCGTCAGCTTTTTGCAGGTGCCGGGGGCCAAGGAAGTCGGGGTCGAATTTTATACGCTGTCGAAAACCTACAATATGGCGGGGTGGCGGGTTGGCTTCTGCCTCGGCAACCCCGAGATTGTCCGGATGATCAACCTGATCCAGGATCATTATTACTGCAGCCTGTTCGGCGGTATCCAGGAAGCCGCAGCGACAGCGCTCACCGGTCCGCAGGACTGCGTGAGCGAGCTGGTTAGCGTCTACGCCTCGCGGCGCAGCGCGCTCTACACCGAGCTTGACCGGATCGGCTGGCAGGCCAAGCGCTCGCAGGGCTCGTTCTTCACCTGGCTGCCCGTCCCCAAAGCGTACACGTCCGAGTCCTTCGCCGATCTGCTGCTGAACGAGGCGAAGATCGTCGTCGCTCCGGGCGTCGGCTTCGGCGAGCATGGCGAGGGCTATGTCCGGCTTGGCCTGCTCAGCTCGGAGGACCGTCTTCGCGAAGCGGTGCGCCGGGTGGAGGCGCTGGGTCTGTTCTAGGAAGCTGTTCGCCGATCGACGAAGAAGCTGTCCGCCTTTACAAACCGCTCAATCCCATGATATCCTTAGAAAATAGAAAACGTAATGAAGGGAATAGTAGGAAAGCCCCTGCACGATCAGAGAGTAAATTCCACCGGCTGCGAGAATTTACCGTGAAGACTATCCGAACCCGCCCCTGAACGGCCAGCGAAGAGTTGGACGGCATTCCCTGCCGTTATGAGGGACTTAAAGACGGATGACGGATGTCATCAAGCAAGGTGGTACCGCGGAAGTTACAGGCTTTCGTCCTTCATGGACGGGGCCTTTTTCATGTTTCAAGGCAATCGTCCCAGGACCCGCCTCCTTCATGCGCCTAGTTCTACATCGTACAGAAGAGAGAAGTGTGATTTCTATGCAGCAAGCGATCGTAATCAAAATCGGGAGCAGCTCGCTAACTTCCAGCGAAGGCGGCCTCAACCGGCAACAAATCGATTTTTTCGCCACCGAGCTCGCTTCCCTGCACCGCCGCGGGTATCCCGTGCTGCTGGTAACCTCGGGGGCTGTCGCCGCGGGCTTTCGGGAGCTTGGCTATCCTTCTCGTCCCAAGCAGCTTCATGAGAAGCAAGCCTCGGCCTCGGTCGGACAGGCGCTGCTGATGCAAGCCTACCATGAAGCATTCGGCCGCCATGGCATCGGGGTCGGACAAATTCTGCTTACTCGCTCCGACTTCGTCAGCCGCAAACGGATCCATAATGCCCAGATGACGCTGGAGGAGCTGCTCCGGCGCGGCATGGTCCCCATCATCAACGAGAATGACACCGTATCGGTCGACGAGCTGAAATTCGGCGATAACGATACGTTGTCGGCGCTAGTTGCCAACCTGGTCCGGGCACAGAAGCTCGTCATCATCACGGATATCGACGGGCTTTATACCGGCGATCCGCGCAGCGACGCAAGCGCCCGCCGGATCGATCGGGTTACCGAGATCGATGAGGATCTGTACCAGCTCGCCGGAGGCTCCGGTTCCTCGGTCGGCACCGGCGGCATGCGTTCCAAGCTGGAAGCGGCACGCATCGCGATGCGCGGCGGCATTCCGTTATTTATCGGCCGCGTGACCAGTCCCGGCGATACCGCTCTTGCCGTCGATGGCGATGGAAAAGGCACTTACTTCGATACAACCGCTCACAGCCTGCCGATGAAAAAGCAGTGGCTCGGCTTTCACTCTCAGCCGCAAGGCACCGTAGTCGTAGACGAAGGAGCCGAGCAAGCGCTTGTAGCCGGCGGCCGGAGCCTGCTGCCGGCAGGGGTCCGCGAGGTAGCCGGCGATTTCCACCCCGGCGACGTGATTGAGGTGGTCAACGCCTCGCAGCGGACCATCGGGCGAGGCGTTGTCAACTACGCATCCTGGCAGCTGCAAGCGGTGGCGGGATTAAGCACCGATGAGGTGCAGAAGCGAATCGAGGTTCAGCGAATGGAAGTTATCCATCGCGACGAATGGATCACATTAACGACAGCCGGCAAGGTTAAGGACAGCGCCACGTCCTAATACCGAATGCCGGACCCATTAGAAGGAGGTCATCCCTATGTCTCAAAGCATCATCGATACCCTATCGTCATCCGAGCAAGTATCCGAGGTCTTCCGCAAGGCCTGGCTGGCCAAGGCTGCCGCTCCCCGGCTCGCCCTGCTCAGCACCGAGCAAAAAAATCAGGCGCTGCAGCTAATGGCTGACGCCTTGGTTGAGGAGACTTCCTCTATCATCACGGCTAACGCCCAGGATCTCCACCGCGGACGCGAAAACGGCACCAGCGCATCCCTGCTGGACCGGATTGCCCTGAATGAAACGCGGGTCGCAGCAATGGCCGAAGGTCTCCGCGAGGTAGCCTTGCTGCCCGATCCTGTGGGGGAGGAATTGGAGAGCTTTGAGCGCCCGAACGGACTTTCCATCCGCAAGGTTAGGGTGCCGCTGGGCGTGATCGGCATGATCTATGAGGCGCGTCCGAATGTGACTGTCGACGCGGCGGGCCTTTGCCTGAAGACAGGCAATGCCGTCGTCCTGCGCGGCGGCTCGGCAGCGCTGGAGTCGAACCGGCGTATCATCGAGGTGCTGCACGAAGCGCTCGCGAAGACCGAAATGCCCGCCGATGCACTTCAGCTCATCCTGGACCCAAGCCGTTCCTCTGCCGATGAGATGCTGAAGCTGAACGGCCTGCTTGATGTCCTGATTCCGCGCGGAGGCGCCTCGCTTATCCAGAACGTCGTCAGAAATGCATCCGTACCCGTTATCGAGACCGGGGCAGGGATCTGCCACACGTTCGTCGATGCCAGCGCTGACCCGGATATGGCGCTGCGCATCGCCATCAACGCCAAGGTGCAGCGGCCTTCCGTCTGCAATTCGATGGAGACGCTTCTGGTTCATCGCGATTTTGCCGCCCTCCATCTGCCGGTCATCGCCGAGCAGTTCGTCCAGCAAAATGTCGAGCTCCGCGGCGATGCCGCTGTCAGGGAGCTGATTCCTGCCATAAGCCAAGCAGCCGCCCCGGAGTGGGACGCCGAGTACAACGACTATATCCTTAACATCAGATTGGTGAACAACATCGAGGAAGCGCTGCAGCATATCGCCGACCACGGTACCAAGCATTCCGAATGCATCGTGACCGAGGATGAGGTGAACGCCGTCCGTTTCCTGAACGAGATCGATGCGGCCGCCGTCTATCATAATGCGTCCACCCGGTTTACCGACGGCTTCGAATTCGGCTTCGGCGCCGAGATCGGCATCAGTACCCAGAAGCTGCATGTGCGCGGACCGATGGGACTTCCCGCTTTGACCTCCACCAAGTACGTTATTGTCGGCAGCGGTCAAATCCGCGGCTGACCGCTTTGCTCAGCGAAATCAAAATCAAAGGAGCTGTGCCCTCATGTCCACTACCTGGTCATCCCTGAACATTGCCTTTATTGGCGCAGGCTCCATGGCCGAAGCGGTTATCCGCGGCCTGATCGATCAAGGCGGCATGCGTCCCGAGCAGATTTTTGTAACCAACCGCTCCAACGCCATCCGTTTGCAGGAGCTTGAGCAAGCTTACGGCATACGTCAATCCCTGCAAAGGGAAGATAAGGAACGGGCCATTCGGGAAGCCGATGTCGTCGTCATTGCCTTCAAGCCCAAGGATGCCGTTGAGGGCGTTCGCAGCCTTCAAGGGATGCTGGAGGAACGGCAGCTGCTCGTGTCCGTGATCGCCGGGCTTTCCATCGAGACGATGTCGGGGCTTCTCGGAAACAGAGCTATTCCCGTTGCCCGGACGATGCCCAATACGTCCAGCACGATCGGACTGGGCGCGACGGGACTCAGCTTCTCGTCCGCCGTCACGGAAGAACAGCGCGGCATCGCAGAGCAAATGTTTCGTTCTACAGGTATCGTGAGCGTGGTCCAAGAACCGTTGCTCGATGTGATCACCGGCTTGTCCGGCAGTGGACCCGCCTATATCTACTATATGATGGAAGCAATGATCGAGGGTGGCGTCCAGGGCGGCCTGGACCGCGATGAAGCGCGGCGCCTTACGGTCCAGACCGTGCTGGGAGCTGCCCGCATGGTCGAGACGACCGGCGAGGACCCATCCGACCTGCGACGTAAGGTGACTTCGCCGAACGGCACGACTCAGGCAGCCCTGGAGCTGCTGGCCGGTCGAGGCTTCCCTGAAGCGGTTACGCAAGCCGTCCTTCGCTCGGCTAGCCGAGCGGCCGAGATCGGCTCGGCGCTCGGCGAATCTGCGGCCGCTCCTGACAAAAAAGATTAAAGCAAAGGTGGATTCCGCTTTGAGTGTAACCTCTTATCAATCGTATTGCGTAGCAACTTACCGCTCTTATGACGATAAAGCCGACTTTCAGAAGAAGGCGCTCGGTATCGCTGTCGGCCTGACGGTCGGCAGCTGGACCGACCTGCCCGAAGCGCGCAAGACCGAGATGGAGAAGCATCTTGGGCAAGTCGTCGACGTTAGCATCCACGAGCCGGCGGGCGTCGGACCCGGCGAACGCTACGCCGATATCCGGATTGCCTACCCGGACGTCAACTTCAGCCGGGATATTCCCGCGCTGCTCGTTACCGTATTCGGCAAGCTGTCCATGGATGGGCGAATCAAGCTGATCGACCTCTCGTTCTCGGATGGCTTTTTGTCCGCATTCCCCGGACCGCGCTTTGGACTGTCCGGCGTTCGCGAGCTGCTCGGCGTCCACGAGCGCCCGCTGCTGATGAGCATTTTCAAGTCCGTCATCGGCCACGACCTTTCCGCCCTGCGCGAGCAGTTCTACCAGCAAGCGCTGGGCGGCGTCGATCTGATCAAGGATGACGAGATCTTGTTCGAAAATCCGTTGACGCCTATCGAGCGCCGTGTAGAAGCGTGCATGCAGGCTGCGGCCCAAGCCGGAAGCGAGACTGGACAAAAGCTGCTGTATGCCGCCAATCTGACCGGACCGACCTTCGGCCTTGTCGAGCAAGCCAAGCGGGCTATCGGAGCAGGCGCCAACGCGCTGCTGTTCAATGTGCTGGCCTACGGCTTCGATGCACTCAGCGAACTTAGCCGCCATCCCGACGTAAGCGTGCCGATTATGGCGCATCCTGCGCTGGCAGGCGCCTATTACCCGTCCGCCTATCACGGCATCTCGGCGAATGTGCTGCTCGGCAAGCTGATGAGGCTTGCCGGTGCGGATCTGGTGCTCTTCCCTTCTCCTTACGGCTCGGTCGTTATGCCGCTTGAAGAAAATATGGCGATCAAGGACGCTCTGCTCACGAAGCAGGCGGCGGATTATTCGCTCGGCGCTTCGGCGGAGCAGCCGCTCGGGCTGGCAACGAGCTTCCCCGTCCCCTCCGCAGGCATCCATCCGGGACTTGTGCCCTGGATTCTGCGCGACTTCGGCCGGGATGTCGTCGTGAATGCCGGTGGCGGCGTACACGGTCATCCGCAGGGCGCGGCAGCAGGCGGGCGTGCTTTCCGTCAGGCGATCGAGGCCTGCCTGATCGGGTCTCCTCTGCGTGCCTACGCGGCGGATGGACATCCGGAACTGCAGGCCGCTATCGAGGCCTGGGGGGCTAAGGAATGATGACGAAGGCTAAACGGCGTATCATTTTCTGTGATTTTGACGGCACGATTACCGTCAATGACAATATCGTCGCCATCATGAAGCACTTCAAGCCGGATGGCTGGGATAAGCTGGTCGAGCAGGTCATCAGCAAGGAGGTTTCGGTACGGGAAGGGGTCGGGCGGATGTTCGCCCTTCTGCCTACGTCCCGTAAGAAAGAGATCGTCGATTATGCCATCGGCAACGTGAAGATTAGAGAGGGCTTCGAAGAGCTGCTGGCTTATTGCGAGCGGGAAGACATCCTATTCCTCGTCACGAGCGGAGGCATCGATTTCTTCGTCTATCCGGTGCTGTCCGGGTTTCCTATCCCGCAGGAGCATATCTACTGCAACGGCAGCGACTTCAACGGCTCTCATATCCGCATCCTATGGACCCATGCCTGCGATGAACATTGCGGCAATGATTGCGGAATGTGCAAAACGACCATCATCCGCAGCTATCCGGCGGCTGAATACGAGCGCATCCTGATCGGAGACAGCATCACGGATTTCGCAGGCGCGAAGCTGGTCGACACCGTTTTCGCAAGAGCGCATCTGATCGACCTGTGCGAGGAGCTAAGCTTGAATTACAAGCCGTTTGAAACGTTTCACGACGTGATAACCCATTTGGAGGAGATGAACGCAAGGTGAGCTTCCATCACATTACGTTAGAGGAAAAGCAGCAGGCCTTCGCCGAGCTGCGGGAGATCAAAACGCTGCTCGCAAGCCGCAACTGGTTCCCGGGCACAAGCGGCAACCTGTCGGTCCGAGTCGGACCGTTCGACCGCGAGCAGTTTGCCTTCGCCGTTACGGCGAGCGGCAAAGACAAGTCCGTCCATACGCCATCGGATTACCTGCTCGTCGATCAGCACGGCAAGGCGATCGAAGCGACCTCGCTGCGCCCATCCGCCGAAACGCTGATCCATTGCGAGATCTATAAAGCAACCGGGGCCGGCGCTATCTTTCACGTGCACACCGTGTTCAACAATGTCATCTCGGAGCTGTATGGCAACCGGGGCAGCGTGCCGATCGACGGCGTCGAGCTGATCAAGGCCTTCAACATCTGGGACGAAGAGGCGCAGATCGAGATCCCTATCCTGCCGAACTACGCGGAGATCCCGCGGATCGCGGAGCTGGTCGAGCGTTCCATCCTTCCCCGCATTCCCGGCATCCTTATCCGCAAGCACGGCGTCTGCGCCTGGGGGGCCAATGCCTTCGAAGCCAAGCGGCATTTGGAAGCCTTCGAATTTTTATTCGAGTATGCCTACCGTTTGGCTTTGCTCAACAAATAAACAGCTGAAACACAAAACGACCTTCCGCTGGCGGTGGGTCGTTTTCGTTTTCATTTTCTTTTGAGCGAAGAACCCTTCGCTTGCACAGCAGCCGCTTAAAAATCCTTGCGCCGGAACAGCCACATGCCCAGAGCGAAGGCACATACCGTATAACCAAAGGCATATCCTAGAAATGCATTCGTTGGTACCTCTCCGACATTAAACAATCCCATCCACCGCTGCACATTGACAAGCACGTCCTTGTTTTGAAGGCTAAGCAATTCTGTCAACATTCTCTTCTGGAGCGAGTCGGCCGGCATAAGCAGCGAAATCAGTCCCGCGATGCGAAGCAGCGGCTCGATCGACCTGTCCGCTATTCCTAAGGTGCCCGCAACCTTGTCGATCATGCCCCCCAGCCAGCCTGCGCCATACAACATCGTCAGAACCACGCCGTTGCCGATTGCGGAGAAGAGGCAGGAACCGAGCATCGATACCGATACGAGCAAAGGCACGACTGCGGCAAACAGCAGAAAAGAGATCAGGATGGCCTCCGGACTGCGGGGAATAGCTGCAAACAGACTTGTAATCATCAGAATAGCCATAAATAAAAGAGCGGCATAAGCGATACCGAAGCTCACGAAGCCTAGCCATCTGCCCGCATACCAATGCGTTCGAGGCAAAGGTCTAGGCAACACCGACAGCAGCACGGCCTGCTCTGCTTCTCCCGAGATGACGGAGAACGAACTGAAAATGCTTAGAAAAGCCACTACAAATGAGCCGAAAAAGAAGCCCAGCGAAAGAATCATGCTCCCCCGCCCATAGCTCTCCAACAGAAAGGAAATTCCCTCTTTATCTAAACCGGGCCTCCTCAGTTCAATGCTGACCGCGTTCCCTATATAAGCGAAGATCAGACAAAAGAGGACGGTCATCAATGCCGTGACCAGAACTACCTTTTTTCTCAGCAGCTCCCTCCAGGTCATGAGGATGATCGTCTTCATGCTCGTTCCCCCCTGTGATTAAGCCCGGCAACGGCTCCAACAAACCATTCGTCGAGTCTATTTTTTGATCTACGCGTCTCGTATAAGGTTAAGCCTTGCTCGATCAAGAGGACGTTCAGCCATCCTGCCTGCTCGTCATCCTCGAGGTCCGCCTCCAGCCAGACTTCACCGGATTGGAGAGCGGACATTCGATTGGTATCAACCTGTTTCCCTTTTGTAAGCTCAAGCCTTATCTCCTTCTCCGAACCCCGACCGGTCTCCAAGCCCAGACGAAGATCAATCCCCGATAGCTCCCGCAGCCAATCCAGTACAGGGAGCGTGAACCCGCCTACGCGGAAATGCCAGGTCGTCTTCCCCTCAAGCACCTCGCGGACGGCCCCGGTCTCCAGAATGCGGCCATCGTTCAGCAGCGCTATGCGGTCGCAAAGCGTCTCCACCTCTTCGAGCAGATGAGAATTAAGGAAAATCGTAATGCCTTTTTGCCGCAAACGCTGCAAGAGTTCCCGAATGTCCAGCCTTCCCAGCGGATCGAGCGCCGATGAGGGCTCGTCCAGAAATACGAGCTTCGGGCCGCCTACAAGGGCACAGGCCAGCCCAAGCCGCTGCTGCATTCCTTTCGAATAAAACTTCACCCGGTCCCGACCGCGCCGACCGATCCCGACCTCATCAAGCAGCTCCGGCAAAGCCCGCTTCGTTTCTTCCTTGCTGAGGCCGCATAAAGTTGCGTGAAGCGTAAGCACCTCTTCCCCTGTCAGCCATTCCTGATACCGGTACAGCTCCGGTAAATAGCCGATCAGCCTTCTCGCCTCCAAAGAGCCGATAGGCTGACCAAACAGCGTCGCATGTCCGCTCGTCGGGCGCACGAGCCCGACCAGCATCTTGACGAACGTACTCTTGCCGGCGCCATTGGGACCGAGGAAGCCGAAGGCTTCCCCCTGTTCCACACGCAGTGTAATATCGCGGCAGCCGCGTCCATTGCCGTAATCCTTCGTTAACGCCACCGCTTCTATGGCTGCCTGACTCACGAGTTGATCAGCTCCTTCGTCTTATCGAGCATCGCCTCGCGGCTTGTCAGCGAACCGTTGCCATACAGCTGGATCAATAAGCCATTCTGCACCCACGAAGCGGAATAATACACCGAATTTTCCCAGTCCTGATCCATAATCAGCAGCACATCCGTCGAATCGATCTTCACTTTCTCGGTCTGCTGGCCTGTGATGACCGGCAGAGGTATGCTTCCGCCGCTCGTCATATCGGCGCGGCGCAAGTTCTCCTTGATGTACTCGGGAAGGAGCGGGAAGTCAAGCACAGCCTCCATCGCTTCCGTAATCGGTACGGAACCCTCGACTTCGACGACAGGAACCGGCTGCTGGGATAACGAGTAGCCTCCTTTCTCACGGCCCGGTATCGCATGGAGCTTCGGACCTGTCTTCAGTCTGATCGTCTTGCCGTTGACCGACTCTGGCAGCAGCTTGGTGGCCCCCATGCGCTTCATCGCTTGATTGATCTCCTTCACATTGATCGTAAAAGTGATTTCATCCACGGCCGACAGGTTCAAGCTATAGCTGTCGCTTCTTAGCTCAGCCGGCAGTACAAGCGGACTGCCGATGACCGACTCTGCTTGCTCGGCGCTGACCTTCCCATAATTCATTCCAGTTTGCCGGGTAAACGTCCCGAATTTATTAATTTCTTCCCTCCGGTTGCCGTCGCCTACGGCAGAGTAAAGCAGCCTTTCCAGATCATCCACATGCACTTCCGTAACCTGCTGCATGCGGAACTGGTTCAGCAGCGAGGCAAGGGCCTGATTGCCTGAAGGCGTGGCAATAACCGCAACGCCGATGCATACCGCAGCCGCGATTGCGGCCCATTTGGTATAGCGGATCGCGAACCGTCTTGTACGGCCAGCTCTCGGGTGTGACGATTCCGTGCGACGCTTCCCATTTGCGGAAGAAAAACCGGTGTTTGCTGGGTACAAGGTGGCTGCGCCATCCTTCCCGCTCCTAACCTCTAGGTCATCATTCCGCGAAGCCTCTGGGGCGAAAGCTTCGTCCAGCTCGAATGACGGCAACTCAGCCGTTCCACGAGACCATGCCGTCCACTCGGGCGCACGCTCCTCCGGCTTCAGCCTGGCTTGCAGCTTTTCCCAAGCGATGGCAGTCAGCTCACTCTCCTTGTCAACCTCTTTTACTTGAGGAGACGGCAGCTTCTGTCGATTCTCTATGAGGTCAAGAGGCTTCTGCCTGTTATCTGTATCATTTGACTTAACACTTTGCTCCTTCATACACGTTCAGCTCCTTTCGATGATCATGTGCCGGAGGTTGAACCCGATTCGGCCTGTCGCTTTAACCGGTCGGTAGCACGCTGCAGCCACGATCCGATCAAGGGCGGGTTCACTTGCATCTGTTCCGCAATCTCTGCGTAGCTATAGCCTGAATATCGGAGCAGCAGCACTTGGCGATCCCGCTTCGGCAGCATTTCAAGCCATTCCCTAAGCTCTTGATGCTCCATCCTCTGCAGAAGCTCCTCCTCGCTGGAGGACTGCTGCTGCAGGGTTGTGTGCATAGCTTGCTCCTGCTTCTTCCTAAGAGCCGTCTCCCTGGCCATCTTCCTCATATGATCATAGGCGATACGGGTCAGCACACGCTGGAGCCATGCCCCGATCGCTCCCGGCTCGTTCGGCGGGTTGCGGTACAGCCGCAGGAATACCTCCTGCGCCAAATCCTCGGCAATCGCCTCTTCCTTTAGCAAAGCGATAAGCTTGCGCCTTACGGCAGGATAGTGCGTATGAAACATTTCTCTGAAATAATCGGAATCCGGATGTTCCAATGAAATAGCCTCCTTTCGGCTGCAGCTATATAGAAGACGTACCGAAGCGGGTATTTGTAGCAGGACAGAGTCCGAATTGTGGAATCAACAAAAAAAGACTCCGCCGCTTGCCGCTTGGCCGAAGTCTTCTTCTCTTATGCTATTAGATATGGAGGATACCCGCTGCTGCTCAAGCCTTGCCGTATTCGCTCGGATTCGCTCTCCACGCCTGGAGTGCTGCCACGTCCTGCTCCTGAATGCTTCCCTGCCCGACGGCCACGTTGACCAGCGTCGAATAATTCGTCAAGGTTTCGAACGGAATGCCTGCCTGCTCAAACGCTTCTTTGGCTTTGTCGAACTGGTAGGAGAATATTCCGAGCACGGACAACGCTTCCGCACCGGCGTCATTGACCGCCAGCGCCACCTTGAGCGAGCTGCCTCCTGTCGAGATGAGGTCCTCGATGACGACGGTTTTTTGACCTGGCTTGATCAAGCCTTCGATCAGGTTTTCTTTGCCGTGCCCCTTCGCTTTATCGCGTACGTAGACCATAGGCAGTCCCAGCTTGGCCGCTACCCAGGCAGCATGCGGAATCCCGCCTGTGGCCGCTCCTGCAATAACCTCGGCCTCAGGGAAATTTTCGCGGATCAGCGTAACGAAGCCTTCGGCAATCCGCTCGCGGATTTCGGGATACGAGATCGTCAGACGGTTATCGCAATAGATCGGCGATTTCAAGCCGGAGGTCCAGGTGAATGGCTGCTGAGGACGAAGCGCGACGGCTCCGATAGCCAGCAGGTCGGAGGCAATTTGCTCGGATAGTTGTGAGTTGGTACGAATGGTCGTTGAGCTCATGAGAGATCTCTCCTTCGGTTCAAATAATGTAGGGCAGTCGTGTACAACTAGACAGAAGCTATAATCGCCTCAAGGGCCGCTCTTGGGTCCTGGGCCCCCGTAATAGGTCTCCCGATTACGACATAGTCGGTGCCCTGTGCAAAGGCTTGAGGAGGCGTCATAATCCGCGACTGGTCACCGATGTCCGCTCCAGCAGGACGAATGCCCGGAGTGACGGTGACAAAGCCTGCCCCGCATGCTTGCTTGATACGTACAACCTCCAGAGGAGAAGCGACGACGCCATCCAGCCCGGACGAGCGGACGAGCTCCGCATAGCGGACTACCGCATCCTCCACACTGCCGGCAATGCCGATCTCGTCATTGAGCGTAGCCTGATTCGTACTGGTCAGCTGCGTAACTCCGATCAGAAGGGGACGCTTGCTGCCTGGCCCCGCTCCGGTCATGGCCTTGTCGACTCCTTCGCGGGCGGATTCCATCATCAGCTTGCCGCCTGCCGCATGGACATTGAACATATCCACGCCCAATCTTGTAATGCTTTCGGCTCCGCCTTTAACCGTGTTCGGGATATCATGCATCTTCAGATCCAGAAAGACGCGATAGCCCTTCTTCTTTAGGCTCTGTACGAATTGCGGACCTGCACTGTAGAACAGCTGCATCCCTACCTTCAAGTAGCAAGGGATGCCCTCCAGCGACCGTACAAGCGCTTCTGCCTCCTGTGCGCTCGCATAATCCAGCGCGACGATAATCCTCTCAGCCACGGATGTCTGGTGTTCACTCATAAAACGTTTCTCCTCCCGTCCATAGACGCCATCGGCGGCAGCCATCCGCCTGAAATGTCTCCCATCAAGGGAGTAGCACAGGCCTCCCTGCCGGGAAACGCTGTGCTACTGCGTAAGCGATGATATCGAATTATTCGTGATGTACAGGCATGGCCGTCGACTGGAAGTAGATCGATTCCAGCACGTGCAGCAGCGCTTTGACCGTATCCAGAGAGGTCATGCACACGACGCCGTTCTCCACCGCTTCGCGGCGGATCCGGAAGCCGTCGCGCTCCGGCGCTTTTCCTTTGGTCAACGTATTGACCACAAAGTGTGCCTCGCCATTGCGGATCAGATCCAGAATATTCGGCGTGCCCTCGCTCAGCTTGTTGACTCGCGTGACTCTCAGACCCGCTTCTTCCAGTGCATCCGCTGTCCCGCCCGTCGCAACGATGCGGTAGCCCAAGGTGTAGAAGCCGCGCAGAATGTCGACTGCCTCCGCTTTATCCTTGTCGGCGACTGTCGCGATGATGGCGCCGGTCGGCGGCACCTTCATACCCGAGCCGATCAGCCCTTTGTACAACGCTTTGGCAAACGTTTTGTCGCGTCCCATAACCTCGCCCGTCGATTTCATTTCCGGTCCGAGCGTCGTGTCTACACGGCGCAGCTTGGCGAAGGAGAATACCGGTACCTTGACCGAGACGTAATGATCTTCCGGCCACAGTCCTGTCTCATACCCCATTTCCTTCAAGCTTTCGCCCATGATGACGCGTGTCGCCACGTTAGCCATCGGAATTTTCGTCACTTTGCTCAGGAAAGGCACCGTACGCGAAGACCGCGGGTTCACCTCGATGACGTACACTTCATCTTGATAGATGACGAATTGGATGTTCACAAGTCCGACGATCTGAAGACCGCGGGCGATTTTCGTCGTGATTTCAACAATCTTCGTTTTCAGCTCATCCGAGATCGTCTGTGTCGGGTAGACGGCGATCGAGTCGCCGGAGTGGACGCCCGCCCGCTCGATATGCTCCATGATCCCCGGGATCAGAACCGTATCCTTGTCGCAGATCGCGTCAACTTCCACTTCCTTACCCAGCATATAACGGTCGATCAGAACCGGATGCTCCGGATTGATTTTGACGGCGTACTCCATGTAGCCGAGAAGCTCTTCATCGGAGTAGACGATCTCCATCGCACGGCCGCCAAGGACGTAGGAAGGACGGACAAGCACGGGATACCCGTAGTTGGCTGCCATGCCTACCGCCTGGTCCACCGAAGTCACGGTGCCGCCTGGAGGCTGGGCGATGTTAAGGCCGCGCAGCAGCGCTTCGAATTTCTTCCGGTCCTCCGCCGCATCGATGTTCTCCAGATCCGTCCCCAGAATGCGGACGCCTGCCGCGGAGAGCGGAGCTGCCAGATTGATCGCAGTTTGTCCGCCGAATTGGACGATAACGCCGATCGGCTGCTCGCGCTCGATGATATTCATGACATCCTCGAAGAACAGAGGCTCGAAGTACAGCCGGTCGGACGTGTTGAAGTCCGTCGATACCGTCTCCGGGTTGTTGTTGATGATCACGGCTTCGTAGCCGGCAGCCTGAATCGCCCATACCGCGTGCACCGTCGAGTAGTCGAACTCGATGCCTTGTCCGATGCGGATCGGTCCGGAGCCAAGAACGACAACCTTCTGCTTCGTCGTTTCTTTTACTTCATCTTCCGTCTCATAAGTCGAGTAGTAGTAAGGCGTGGTCGCCTCGAACTCGGCTGCGCAGGTGTCGACCATTTTGTACACCGGCTTGATGCTCAGACCCAGACGGAACGCGCGAACGTCTGCCTCTTGAGTCAGGTTCAATCCTTTGTCCGCCCCGCGGCGCACTTCGGCGATCGCACGGTCTGTGAAGCCTTTGCGCTTCGCTTCCAGCAACAGCTCGGCAGTCAGCTCAGGCGCGAGCAGCTCTTCTTCGAATTTGATCAAGCCCTCCAGCTTATACAGGAACCACCAATCGATCTTGGTCAGATCCTGCAGCTGCTGAACCGAGTACCCGCGGCGCAGCGCTTCGGCGATCAGGAACATCCGCTCATCGTCAGGCTTTGCCAGACGGGTTTCCAGCGTCTCTTGATCCAATTCGTCGGTTTCCTTAAGGAACAGGCGGTGTACGCCGATTTCGAGCGAGCGGATCGCCTTGTGGATCGACTCCTCGAACGTACGTCCGATCGCCATAACCTCTCCCGTCGCTTTCATCTGCGTACCGAGCTTACGGTTTGCAGCTGTAAACTTGTCGAAAGGCCAGCGCGGTATTTTCGATACGATGTAGTCCAGCGTCGGCTCGAAGCAAGCATACGTCTGCCCCGTAACCGGATTGACGATCTCGTCGAGCGTGTAGCCGATCGCGATCTTGGCTGCCATCTTCGCGATCGGGTAGCCTGTCGCCTTGGAAGCCAGAGCGGATGACCGGCTTACGCGCGGATTCACTTCGATGACATAATATTGATAGCTGTGCGGATCAAGCGCGAACTGTACGTTACAGCCGCCCTCGATGCTCAGCGCGCGGATAATTTTCAAGGAAGCCGAGCGCAGCATTTGGTACTCACGGTCGGAAAGCGTCTGGCTTGGCGCTACGACGATGGAATCGCCCGTATGCACGCCGACTGGGTCGAAGTTCTCCATATTGCACACCACGATGCAGTTGTCGTTAGCATCGCGCATGACTTCATACTCGATTTCCTTCATACCGGCGATGCTCTTCTCGATCAGACACTGGCTGATCGGGCTGTAGCGGATCCCGGAAGCTACGGTCTCGCGCAGCTCTTCTTCGTTCGCGCAAATGCCTCCGCCCGTTCCCCCCAGCGTGTAAGCGGGACGTACGATGATCGGATATCCGATCTCATTGGCGAAGTCTACCGCTTCCTGAACACTGGTGACGATCACGCTATCCGGTACCGGCTGCTCCAGCTCGCGCATCAGATCGCGGAACAAGTCCCGGTCTTCCGCCTTCTCGATTGCCGTCAGCTGCGTACCGAGCAGCTTTACATTTTCGCGCTCCAGAACGCCTGCGCGCGCGAGCTCCACAGCCATATTCAGACCGGTTTGGCCCCCCAGCGTCGGCAGCAGGCCGTCCGGGCGTTCCTGACGAATGATCTGGGTGACGAATTCCAGCGTAATCGGTTCAATGTATACCTTGTCGGCCATATTGGTGTCCGTCATGATGGTAGCCGGATTGCTGTTGATCAGAACGACTTCATAACCTTCTTCTTTCAGTGCCTGACAAGCTTGCGTGCCGGCGTAGTCAAACTCAGCCGCTTGACCGATGACAATCGGGCCCGAGCCGATAACGAGAATTTTTTTGAGATCATTATTTTTTGGCATAGGTTAATTCTCCCTTCGAATCGGTGCCGGCTGCTGCCGACCTGGAAGCTTCGAAATCCGCAGCGATTTGCGCCTGGCGAGGCGTCTTCGGCGAATTCCGCTTATGATCGCGGATCAGGTTCAGGAAGTCGTCGAACAAAAAGCTCGTGTCGAACGGACCAGGGGCCGCTTCAGGATGATATTGGACGGAGAAAGCCGGATACTTCTTATGACGCAGACCTTCGATCGTTCTGTCGTTATTGTTAATATGCGTGATCTCAAGCTCCGTGCTCGCGATCGACTCTTCCTTCACCGTATAGCCGTGGTTCTGAGAAGTGATAAAGCAGCGGCCGGAGGCCAGATCCTTCACCGGGTGGTTGCCGCCCCGATGTCCGAACTTCAGCTTCTCCGTATCCGCGCCGCTTGCCAGTGCGAACAGCTGGTGACCGAGACAGATGCCGAAAATCGGGAATTCACTCAGCAGCTCAGCGATCATCTTCGCCGCATGCGGAACTTCCTTAGGATCCCCAGGGCCGTTGGACAGCAGGATGCCGTCCGGAGCCAGCCGGCGGATTTGCTCCGCGCTTGCGTCCTGAGGCACGACGACCACATCGCAGCCCCGCTTCGTCAGATCGCGCAAAATACCGTTCTTTGAACCGTAATCGACGAGCACGATGCGCTCTTTCGTACCGGGCGCGCTGAATAAAGTTTTCGTAGAAACCCGTGCGACCTGATCGGTTACGAGAGGCGTATCCTTCATCTGTTCCAGCAGCTCTTCCACCCGCTTGTTCGAAGTGGTGAGGATTCCCTTCATGACCCCTTGATGGCGGATGCGGCGAGTCAGCATGCGCGTGTCGACGCCGCTGATTCCGATGACTCCATATTCCTTAAGCAAGCTCTCCAGCGAATATTCCGCTCTCCAGTTGCTTGGCACCGCTTCGTGCTCGCGTACGACGAGGCCGTGAATAAAAGGACGGATCGATTCGAAATCATCGCGGGTAATGCCGTAGTTGCCGATCAGCGGATACGTCATCGTGACGATCTGGCCGCAGTACGAAGGATCAGAGATCACCTCTTGGTAACCCGTCATGCCTGTATTAAAAACGACCTCGCCTACCGAGTCGCCTGTGCTTCCGAACGCTTTGCCGGTAAACAAAGTACCGTCTTCCAACAACAATCTTGCCTGCATCGCTCTTCACTCCTTCTGTGAATGGTCTGGCTATATAGTTGGCGAAGGTCCGTCTGATGTCGTCTCTTCGCAGGTTTGTTCCGAAATCGCTATGGACTAAGCGTTCCAGACGATCTTGCCGTCCACCATCGTAAGGGTCGGCCAGCCTTGCAGCTTCCAGCCCGTGAATGGGGTGTTACGGCCCTTCGATGCGAACGATGCCGGATCGACCTCGCGCTCCGTCTCCAGGTCGATCAAGGTCAGGTCTGCCGGCTTGCCCTCCTCGATGGTCCCCCATGGCAGTCCGAATACTTCGGCTGGCAGCTTGGTCATTTTGTCGACCAGAAACTCCAGCGTCCACTGCCCGGTGGCAACGAATTTCGTATAGAGAAGCGGAAAGGCCGTCTCAAAGCCGACTATGCCGAACGGCGCAAGCTGCACGCCGCGTGCTTTCTCTTCCTCGCTGTGCGGCGCATGGTCGGTGACGATGATGTCGATCGTACCGTCCACCAGTCCCTCGATGCAGGCTTGTACATCGCGCGGGGTACGCAGCGGAGGGTTCATCTTCCAGTTGGCATCCATGCCCGGGATATCTTCGTCGGACAGCAGAAGGTGATGCGGGCATACCTCCGCTGTCACTTTGATGCCGATCTGCTTCGCCTGACGGATCAAGCGGACCGATTGCTCCGTACTCACGTGGCACACATGATAATGAACGCCTGTCGCCTCTGACAGTAAAATGTCCCGGCCGACATGGATCGCCTCCGACTCGTTGGGGATCCCCTTCAACCCATGCTTGCGCGAGAACTCGCCTTCCGTAAAAGCCGCGCCCTCGACCAGCGTGTTGTCCTCGCAGTGGGCAATGATCGGCATACCGATCGACGCTGCCTTCGCCATCGCATCCTTCATCATCTGAGCGCTCTGGACGCCGACTCCGTCATCCGTGTAACCGATGACTCCCGCTTCCTTCAGCGCGTCGAAATCAGTCAGCTCGCGGCCCAGCTCGCCCTTGGTGATACAGCCATAAGGGAGCACCCTGACAACGCCATCGGTCTCGGCTTTGTCCAGGATGTACTTCACGGTATCGACTGTGTCAATGACCGGTCTCGTGTTCGGCATGCAGGCGATCGTCGTAAAGCCGCCCTGGGCTGCCGACCGGGTTCCGGTCGCGATCGTCTCCTTATGCTCGAATCCCGGCTCGCGAAGATGCACGTGCATGTCGATCAGCCCCGGCGCGAGCAGCTTGCCCGCCGCATCGACGACCGTATGTCCGTCCGTATCCGGATCAGCTCCCCCGGCCTCTACGATGCGAGCCACTGTCCGGCCCTCGACCAGTACGTGCTTAGTCACCTGTTCATTACCTGCGCCGACGACGCTGGCGTTCAGTATCCAAATGCCCATGAGGAACCTCCCGTTAGTAGATGGTGTGTTGAAGCTTATAGTAGAAGCAATTGTCCGGCAACTGCCGAATATCGTGTCTGGAGTCCGGCCGGCCTCTAGCTCAAAGCCCGCTCGATGACGGCCATCCGGATCGGAACTCCGTGGCTCATCTGCTCGAAGATTTTCGACTTCTCGCATTCGACCAGCTCGTCGTCAATCTCGACATTGCGGTTGAACGGAGCCGGATGCATGATGATCGCATGTCGAGCCATCCGTGATGCCCGCTCCGTCGTTAGCCCGTAAGCGGCCCGATATTCCTCGGCCGAGCCAAACACCGTTCCTTCGTGGCGCTCGAGCTGTACCCTCAGCATCATAACCACGTCGGCCTGCAGCGCCTCGTCGATCGTGACGTAAGGCGCATGCTCGGCCAATTCCTCGGCCCTCATCGTCGGCGGCGCGCAAAAGCTTACCTTAGCGCCGAGCGTTTGGAGCGCCCACAGGTTGGAGCGCGCTACGCGGCTGTGCTGAATATCGCCGATGATGGCAACCTTCAGTCCTTTGAACTCGCCGAATTGCTTGCGCATCGTATACAGATCAAGCAGCGCTTGTGTCGGATGCTCGTTGTTGCCGTCCCCGGCATTGATCAAGGGAACCTTGATTTTAGCAGCCAGCTCCTGCAGCAGACCGTTCGGCTTCATCCGGATGACTCCGGCATCGATCCCCATAGATTCAAGCGTCCGAACCGTATCATAGATGGATTCGCCCTTCTGTACGCTGGAAACCGCAGCTGCAAAGTTCAATACTTCAGCGCCGAGGCGTTTTTCCGCGACTTCAAAGGAGAATCGGGTGCGGGTGCTATTTTCGAAAAACATATTGGCGACGAAGCGGCCCTGCAGATGACCTTTCACCTTGACGGGATATTGTTCCCAATACGCCGCCCTATCCAGAATCGAGAGCAGCTCACCCTCGCTCAACCCTTTTGTGCCTAGCAAATGCTTGCCGGATTGAAGCAGCTGTGTCATTCGCTTGCCCTCCTCTGTCCTGTAATGATCACTTGGTCGGCTTCGTCCGATTCGACCAGCTGTACCTCGATGCTTTCCATTCGTGAGGTCGGTATATTTTTACCGACGTAGTCGGGCCGGATCGGCAGTTCGCGGTGGCCCCTGTCGACAAGCACGGCCAGTTGGATCATCTGAGGCCTACCCAGATCCATCAGCGCATCCATCGCTGCCCGAACCGTCCTTCCCGTATATAGCACATCATCTACCAGAATGATTTTTTTATTATGCACGGCAAGCTCTTCCTGAACAGGGTCGGCCGCCTGCCCGCCGCTCAAAGCGCCGACCTTCTCCAGCGAGACGGTTCGGTCATCGCGGTAATCGGTGACATCCACCTCGCCGACCAGTACCGTGGCCTCCTCGATTTCGTGAATCTTGTCGGCTATCCTCCTGGCGAGATGAATGCCGCGGGTGCGTATGCCTACGAGGATGCAATCCTCGAAGCCTTTATTACGCTCCAGTATCTCGTGAGCGATCCGCGTTAACGCCCTCCGAATCGCCGTCTCATCCATCAGAACGTGATCCGTTTGCTGCATAGTGCTCAGGCCTCCTGTCCGCTGTTGCTTTCTGTCGATAGTCACGGCAAGACACAAAAAAACCTTGCCGTTTAGACAAGGTTGCGTGCACGGAAAAAGAACAAGTCCGTCGGAAAATCATCCGGCAGGCAGCGCCTGTCGGAGCGCTCCAGCATGGACCGTTCGATTCATCGTTCACCTTGTCAGCCTCACGGGACTGCGTTTAAAGGTGCTTTTCAGTTACCAGCATTATCCCACGTAGAGCGCCGAATGTCAATACATGTCGAACGCGTTTTTTATGAAAACCCCCTCCCGCACACCGTACGATTGGAGCAAATTATTGCTAGAAGCAGTCAATTTATGCTATAAAAGATTTAGCTCGTCTTCGCTTGTCTACTAGCGGGACTTTTACTTAAGGAGTGAACCACAGCACTATGTCGATCGAGATGAATACGGAGGAAGTCATCAACGCCATCAAAACAAGCAAGAAGAAAACGCCAGTCAAGGTATACATCAAAGGAAACGATCTGGAGAGCATCGCATTCGGCGACGGCATCCAGACTTTTGTTTCCGGCAAGAGCGGCGTACTGTTCGGCGAGTGGAAAGACATTAAGGCTGTGCTTGACGAACAAGCCGAGAGGATCGAGGACTATGTGGTGGAGAGCGACCGCCGCAACTCTGCGATTCCTTTGCTTGACCTGAAGGGCATTCATGCGCGAATCGAACCGGGGGCGATCATCCGCGACATGGTCGATATAGGAGACAACGCCATCATTATGATGGGTGCGGTTATTAACATCGGAGCTTCCATCGGCGAAGGCACGATGATCGACATGGGCGTTGTGGTGGGCGGCCGCGTCCAGGTCGGCAGGATGTGCCACATCGGAGCCGGAGCCGTGCTGGCCGGAGTCATCGAGCCGCCTTCGGCACAGCCGGTGGTCATCGAAGACGACGTGCTTGTCGGCGCCAATGCCGTGATTTTGGAAGGCATCCGCGTGGGCCAGGGGTCGGTCGTAGCCGCCGGCGCCGTCGTCGTCGAGGACGTACCGGCATTCAGCGTAGTGGCCGGCACTCCGGCGCGCGTCATCAAGAAGGTCGACGACAAGACCAAGTCGAAAACCGAAATGTTAAAAGACCTGCGCAACTTGTAATTCGGCGCAGGCAGCTTGGGTGAGCCCGGTGCATGCAGCGCCGGGTTTTCTTTGACTCACAAGCATCCCGGCCTCGTCCGGGATGCCCTGTTCCCCGTGCCGGGGCAGCTTGCTTGTCCGGCAACTGTATTTTTTATGAAGGAGGGCTTCACGATGACCGACACATCCTCTCCGGGCCGTTTCGTCCAAATACGCCGTGACTTGCACCGGATTCCGGAGCTGGGCTTTCAGGAATTCAAGACACAGGCTTATTTGCTGGATTATCTGACCTCTCTCCCCCAGGACAGAATGGAGATTCGCACCTGGCGCACCGGCATCCTCGTTAACCTCACAGGCACGGGACCTGCACCTCGCCGCAGATACGGCTACCGGGCCGATATGGACGCGCTTCCGATTCAAGAGGATACCGGCTGCGCCTATCGCTCCGCTCATCCCGGGCTGATGCACGCTTGCGGACATGACCTTCACATGAGCATCGGTTTAGGCGTTCTCACTTACTTTACCGAGCATCCGATCTCAGACGATCTGACCTTCATCTTCCAGCCTGCGGAAGAAGGTCCGGGCGGTGCCCTCCCTATGCTGCAAAGCGAAGAGCTTCAGGACTTGCGACCGGATGAAATCTTCGCTCTGCATATTGCACCGGAGTACCCGGTGGGCACCCTTGCCGTCAAGCCCGGCATCTTGTTCGCCAACACCTCCGAGCTGTTCATCGACTTGGTCGGCAAGGGCGGCCATGCGGCTTACCCCCATCAAGCGAATGATGTGGTCATCGCCGCCTGCCAACTGGTCGGGCAGCTGCAGACGATTATTTCCCGCAACGTCAACCCGCTAGACTCGGCGGTGATTACGATCGGGAAAATTGAAGGAGGCGCCAAGCAGAACATCATTGCGGAGCAGGCTCGGCTGGAAGGAACGATCCGCACCTTATCCGCAGGTACGATGGAGCTTGTCAAATCGAGATTGGAAGCTATCGTAGGCGGCATCGAGACTTCTTTTTCCTGCCAGGCCCGCATCGATTACGGCTCCACTTACAGGCAGGTATACAATGAAGAACAAGTAACGGCCGACTTTATGACTTGGCTTCGAGAAACGCAGGAACCCTACGGCATCACGCTGCTCGAATGCACGGAAGCTATGACCGGCGAAGATTTCGGTTATTTTCTCGAAGCCATACCGGGCTTTATGTTCTGGCTTGGCGTACATGCTCCCTACGGTCTGCATCATGCCAGACTGGAGCCGGACGAAGGCGCTATCGATGCGGCTATCGGCGTCATGACGCGCTATCTGACCTGGAGGTCAAGTCAGTAAGTCCAGCAGGTTAGGAAGGGAAGAGGAATACACTTTATCCGAAAGCAGGTGCCCCGTGAACGAAAAGAAGGAAAACAGCCCATTTCGTGATTTGGTTGCCTCATGGTCCGAATTCGAAGCTCTTCGCTCTATTCTCGGTGAACCAAGTCCGCTTGCCTTGCACAAAACCGTCCGCACCCTGGATGCGCACTGCCGTCGTTTTATTGCCCTAAGCCCTTTCCTGGTGCTTTCGACGGCCAATGAACAAGGGCTATGCGATGCTTCCCCAAGAGGAGACGCTCCCGGTTTTGTATCGGTTCTGGATGACCGCCATCTGGCCATCCCGGAACGTCCCGGCAACCGGAGAATGGATTCGATCCGCAATATACTGGGCAATCCGCATATCGGCTTGTTATTTATGATTCCGGGACTCGGCGAAACCCTGCGAATCAACGGTAAGGCCTGTATCGTGCGCGATCCTGAGCTGCTGGAGTCCATGTCCGTGCAGGGACGTGCGCCTATGCTGGCAATCGGCGTGGAAGTGGAAGAAATTTTCGTCCACTGCGCCAAGGCTTTCCGCCGCTCCAAGCTGTGGGAGCCCGATAGCTGGCACGAGCATGACGAGCTGCCTGCTATCAGCCGGATGTTAGCCGACCAAGTGAAAGGTCGTCTGGAGGTCAGCGCAGAGCAGGTAGACGGATTGCTGCAAGAAAGCTACACGAAGCGAATGTACTGATTGGGAAGAAATACGAAAGCGGCCGGATTCAAGGTTTATCTCGCTGCGAATAATAAAAAGCCGCTGATGTCAGCGGCTTTTTGCTGCCTAGCTCTTCAGTCTCTTACAGCTTACGCACGAACGCCTCCAACCGATCCAATCCGGCTTCCAGCACATCCATCGCATAAGCGTACGACAAGCGGATGTACCCTTCCCCGGAGCGGGAGAATGCATCTCCCGGCATAACCGCCACCTGATGCTCGTCCAATAGCCTCATAGCAAACTCCATCGAGGAAAGTCCATAGCGCTTTATCGAAGGGAATAAATAAAACGCTCCTTCCGGCTTGTCCAGCTCGAAGCCCATTGTGGCCAACCGGTCAAACGTGTAATCCCTGCGCCGGCGGTATTCCTCCCTCATCGGCAGCGCGTCGTCTATGCCGACGGTCAGCGCCTCGACAGCCGCATACTGGCTGATGGAGCTGGCGCAAGTCACGTTGTATTGATGTACCTTGACCATATGCCGGGACAGATAGGCCGGCGCAAGCGTATAGCCGATTCTCCAACCGGTCATGGCATGGGATTTGGACAAGCCGTTGATGACCACCGTCTTCTCCCTCATACCGGCTACCGAAGCGAAGGAACGATGAGCGCCATCATAAATCAGCTCGCTATAGATCTCATCCGAGATCACGAAGATCCCGCGATCGGCCAACAGCTCTCCCAGCTCATCCTGCTCCCGCGCCGACAATATACGTCCCGTCGGGTTCGAGGGATAGCATAGTACCACGCATCGAGTGTGGTCTGTCAGGTACGGCTCCAGCAGCTCAGCCGTTAGCTTGAAGCCGTTCCCGGTCGTATCAACATACACCGGCTTTCCGCCGCAGAGACGAACCAGCGGCTCGTAGCCCGGATAGATCGGGCCCGGCAGGATGACCTCGCTGCCCTCGGTGAGCAGGGTCCTCAGCGTAATGTCCAAGGCTTGGCTGGCGCCAGCCGTCACGATGACTTCGTCAGCCGCGGCGTACTCAAGACCGTATTTCGCAAGGACAAAGCCGGCTATAGCCTCACGAAGCTCCGCCAGTCCGGCATTCGGCGTATACGCGGTCTTGTTCGACGCGAGCGCCTCCCTGCCTGCTTCGACTATATGGTCGGGCGTCGAAAAATCCGGCTGACCGATTGTCAGCGTGATCGCTCCCGGATACCGGGCGACCAGATTGGACATTTTCCGGATACCGGAGATTTCGATATCCTTCACACGAGGGTTGATCCATTGCTCCAGCTGCTTCATCCCTAACTCCGTCCTTATCGCAGTTTCAATACGTCGATCAAACGACGCATATCTTCAGGAATCGGCGCTTCAAACTCCAGATGTTCACCGGTCCTCGGGTGATCAAACCCAAGCACCGCCGCATGCAGAGCCTGGCCCTCCATCATAACACCTTTGCTCTTAGACGGTCCGTATGCCGGGTCGCCTACCAGCGGATGACCGATAAACTTCATGTGCACCCGGATTTGATGCGTTCTTCCCGTCTCCAGCTTCAGCTCCATCAGCGTATAATCGCCGAAGCGCTCCAGCACGAGGAAATGGGTCACCGCATGCTTGCTGTTGCGCTCCGTCACGGTGTACAATTTGCGGTCTCTTGGATCACGCCCGATGGGAGCATCGATCGTGCCGGTGTCATGGGGCACATTGCCATGGACAAGAGCCACATATTTGCGATTGACGCTGTGCACTTTAAGCTGCGCGGCCAAGCCGCTATGGGCCAAATCATTTTTGGCGGCCATGAGCAATCCTGACGTGTCCTTATCGATCCGATGCACGATACCCGGCCGCATGACCCCGTTGATTCCCGACAGATCCTTGCAATGATACAGCAACCCATTGACCAGCGTTCCCTTGTAATGCCCCACAGCCGGATGGACGACAAGCCCGCGAGGCTTGTTCACCACGATGAGATCGGAATCCTCGTACACGACATCCAGCGGAATAGGTTCGGCTGTTACTTCCAGCTCCTTGGGCTCGGGGATTAACAACGACAAGGCTTCGCCTGCATTCAGCTTATAATTGGGCTTTACGGTGCGTCCGTCCACGGTCGCACAGCCATCCTTAATCCATTGCTGAACTTGGGTGCGTGACGTGTCCTCCTCCAGCGCATCCGTGAGAAACTTATCGATCCGCTCGCCGGCTTCGTGCTCCTCTACCGTCCATTCCTGCCGCTGCTCCCATCGGGAATCGGCATAGTCATGATCTTGATGGTGTTCTTCACTGGGTCTGCTCACGGCTGGACGTCCCCGCTTTCCCCTTTGGTCGATTGCGCGCTCTCCTTGGCTTCACGGCGCCAGCTGATCAGCGCATCCAAGAAAACGAGAGCTACGCCGATCACGATCGCCGAGTCAGCCAGATTAAAGATCGGGAACGTATAGTAGATCGGCGGATTAAACCAATTGAACTCAAAATTAAATTGCAGGAAATCGACAACCTCTCCGAATAAAGCGCGGTCGACAAAGTTGCCCACAGCTCCTCCGAGCAGCAGACCGAGTGCAATCGGCAGTAATCTTTTGCCCTCATCAACCGTCTTCTTCAGATACCAGACAATCCCGATGACGACCAGGATCGTAACTACGATAAAGAACCATCTCTGGTTTTGCAGAATACCAAAGGCCGCTCCTTTGTTCCGATGGGAGGTAATTTGGAAAAATTCGCCGATCACCGATCGCGTTTCATTCAGCATCAAACGGTTGACGATCACCCACTTGGTGACTTGATCCAGCACGAGAACGACAAACGCGATGATATAATATTTCAGAAATTTCATGGTAACAGCCCCTTATCGCCTCTGACGTACCTACAAGGATTTACCTAGCTAAAAAAATACCGGTCCGCTTACACTATGCTTATGCAACACACTCAAGGAGGCGAAGATCATGTCCCCCGTTCCATCCCGGCCAAACCACTTGACCGACATGCAATTGGGCGAATTAAGCGCACAGCTCCGGGAGGAAGGCCGCTGGCTGGAGGCGCATATATCGGAAGACCAGCACAAAGGGCTGGAGAATTCAATGCGCGACCAAACAGGCGAGCTATCCGCTTATGATAACCATCCGGCCGATCTGGGCAGCGAAATGTTCGAGCGCGGCAAGGATATCGCTCTGCTGGAAAATGCGGAGCGACATCTCTCCGACGTCCAAGCCGCTCTGTCCCGTATGGAAAACGGAAAGTACGGCAGCTGCCTCGCCTGCGGTCAGCCTATCCCTTTCGAGCGGCTGCAGGCCCTGCCCACCGCTTCTTATTGCATGGAGCATGTGCTTGACCCGAATGAGTCCGAGCGGCGGCCGGTTGAAGAAAAGCTGCTCGCTCCTCCCTTCGGCCGGACAAGTCTGGACGAGAGGACGGAACAGAACCGGTTTGACGGCGAAGACGCATGGCAGATCGTCGAAAGCTGGGGCACCTCCAACACGCCTGCAATGGCTGAAAACCCCAATGTATCATCCACGTATGACCAGATGGAAATTGAAGCCGATGAGCACGACGGCTACGTCGAGTCCTTCGAAAGCTTTGTCGCCACCGATCTGTACGGGCAGCATGTCTCTATTGTCCGCAACAGGGCCTATCGGGATTACATCCAAAGCGGCGAAGGCGACTCCCTGCTGGAGTCGGAGAATATGCTGGAGGACGACTACGATCCTACCCGCTGACCGGGTATGAACTGCAGACTCTGCAGTTCATTCGGATTTCCGCTTCTTAGCCGTACGTTAAGGGCCGCTGGGGCCCTTAACGTACTTAAGCCTTTCCGAAACCTTAGCCTAAGCGTTTGCTTCCAATACTTCAGCGCAGCGCTTGCACAGCGTAGGGTGCTTCTCGTCCTGGCCTACCTCAGGCGTCACGATCCAGCAGCGCTCGCACTTCTCGCCATCCGCTACTGCGATGCGGACACTCGTATTCTTGAAATGCGCCGAGCCTTCCGGAGCAGCTGCTCCCGCTTCGTTCACCACGACATCCGATACAATGAACAGCAGGTCGAGACGCTCGAAGCCCGAAAGCAGGTTGGCCGTTTCTTCGGTAGGATACAGATGCACCGAGGCGCTCAAGGAATTGCCGATCAGCTTCTCTTTGCGCGCTTCCTCCAGTGCTTTCAGCACGTCGTCGCGCAAGTCGTTGAACTTCTCCCACTTTTCTTCCAACTCCTGATTGAACAGCGTAGTATCTACTTCCGGCAAGTAAGCAAGCTGCACGCTGGCTTCCTCCACGCCCGGAATGTATTTCCACACCTCATCGGCCGTATGCGGCAAGATAGGAGCAATCAGCTTAGTTATTGCCGTAAGCGTGTCGTACAATACGGTTTGCGCCGCTTTGCGTTCCGAGTCATGCGCAGCGCTGGCGTACAGACGGTCCTTCAGAATGTCCAGATAAAAGGCGCTCAGCTCCACAGCGCAGAAATGATGAATGGCTTGATACACAACATGGAACTCATAGTTGTCATAAGCCTGGATAACCTTCTGCGTCATCCGGTGAAGCCGGATCAGAGCGAACCGGTCAAGCTCGCCAAGCTGCGATACGTCCACCCGTTCGGCAGACGGGTTAAAATCAGACAGATTGCCGAGCAGGAAGCGCAGCGTATTGCGAATTTTCCGGTATCCCTCCGACGTTTGCGTCAAGATATTGTCGGAGATTCGCTGATCCGCCTGGAAGTCCGTAGACGATACCCATAGCCGCAAAATGTCCGCTCCCAGCTTGTCGCAAACCTTATTCGGATCTACGGTGTTGCCCAGGGACTTGGACATTTTCCGACCTTCGCCATCCAGCGTGAAGCCATGACTCAGGATGCCGTTATAGGGAGACTGGCCTTTGACGGCAACCCCGGTAATTAGCGACGAGTTATACCAGCCGCGATACTGATCTGAGCCTTCAAGGTATAAATCCGCCGGCCATTGCAGCTCTTCCCTCGATTCCAGAACCGCCACATGGCTGGAGCCTGAGTCGAACCAAACATCCATAATATCGGTCTCTTTGCGGAAATGATCATGTCCGCACGAAGGACATACCGTGCCCGACGGCAGCAGCTCCTTCTCATCGCGCAGGAACCAGGCGTTCGAGCCTTCCTCTTCGAAGATTTGAGCTACATGCTCGATCGTGGACTCGTTGACGAGCGGCTCGTTGCAGCTGCGGCAGTAAAAGATCGGAATCGGCACGCCCCATGCGCGTTGACGGGAAATGCACCAGTCGCCGCGCTCGGCGATCATATTGTGAAGACGGATCTCTCCCCATTCCGGCGTCCAATCAATTCGCTTGATCTCGTCAAGCATCTCCTGCCGGAACTTATCGATAGAAGCAAACCATTGCTCAGTCGCCCGGTAGATGACAGGCTTCTTCGTACGCCAGTCATGCGGATACTGATGCTGGATCGTCGTCGAATGAAGCACATGCCCGCTTTCTTGAAGACCGTCAACGATAACCTTGTTGGCTTTCTCATAGAACATGCCCTCAAAGCCGGGAGCTTCTGCGGTGAAATGCCCTTGATCGTCTACCGGACACAGCACGCCCAGGTTATAGCGCTGGCCGATCGCGAAGTCGTCTTCCCCATGACCGGGAGCCGTATGAACGCAGCCTGTACCGGCATCGAGCGTGACATGCTCTCCGACCATGACCAGCGAGGTACGGTCATATAGCGGATGCTTGCACAATACATGCTCCAGGTCGCTGCCCTTGTACGAAGCCAGCACGTTCACATCCGTCCAGCCGATTTCCTTCGAGGCCGCCTCAAGCAAGCCCTCTGCCAGTACAAACTTGCGTCCTGCGGCTTCCACCAGCACATAGTTGAAGTCCGGATGCAGGCTGATGCCCAGATTGGCCGGCAGCGTCCAAGGGGTCGTCGTCCAGATGACGATCGCCGCATCCTCAGGAAGCTTCCCCTTGCCGTCCTGCACCTGGAAGGCCACATAGATGGAAGTGGACGTCTTGTCCTTGTATTCGATCTCCGCTTCGGCAAGTGCGCTCTCCGATGAAGGAGACCAGTACACCGGCTTCAGACCCTTATAGATGTAGCCTTTGTTCACCATGCCGCCGAAGACGCGAATCTGCTGCGCCTCGTATTTCGGCTGAAGCGTAATATAAGGGTTATCCCAGTCGCCCCGGATACCAAGACGTCTAAACTGCTGCTTCTGCTTTTCCACCCATTGGAGCGCATAGTCTTTGCAATAGTCGCGGAACTCCGACACGCTCATCTTCTTGCGGTCGACTTTGCCGCCGTTTGCGATAGCCTGCTCGATCGGCAGACCATGCGTGTCCCAGCCCGGTACGTAAGGCGCATCATAGCCTTGCATCGTCTTGAAGCGAACGATGATGTCCTTCAATACTTTATTGAGCGCATGACCGATATGAATGTCTCCGTTGGCGTAAGGAGGTCCGTCATGCAGGATGAACTTGGGCTTGCCCTTGCGGCTTTCCCTTACTAGTCGGTATATATCGATCTCATCCCAGTGCTGCTGAAGCTTCGGCTCCGCCTGGGGCAAATTTCCGCGCATCGGAAATTCCGTTTGCAGCAGGTTTAGCGTTTTTCCATAATCTACGTTTGACATTGATCTACTCACTCCTAACTTGATTCAACAAAGCTTGATTCAACAAAAAAAGACCTCGCATCCCAAAGGGACGAGAAGTCTCGCGGTACCACCCTAATTAAGACCTATCAAGCCCGGCAACTGATTCCCAGTCACTCTAGCTCGAAGTCTTCGCTTGGCGATCGATAACGGGATCATCCGATGCTCTCTACGTACTATCCGTTCAAGAGACGCTCCTGGGTGATATTCCTTGGCTGCCGAAGGCCGGGCTCTCACCAATTCCCGGTTCGCTTGCTTCGGCGGGAAACCAAGTACTCGTCCCACTCAACGCTTTGCACTATAATAACTCATGAATGTGGCTCAAAAGAGCTTGGAACTCACATAGCAGGAGTATATCCAAAAATAAGCGTAACGTCAACATAGCCGCTTAGGGCTGTTCGATTTCCGTACGTTCAAGGGAGTTCCAATCTTCCTTGCTTAGCAGCTCCAGCTGCGCCTCGATCAAGGTCCGGAAACGAGTACGGTAGATCGAAGCCTGTTTTTTCAGTTCTTCGATCTCTACGGCGACTTTTCGGGATTTGGAGAGCGACTCATTGATGATGCGGTCTGCATTTTTCTCCGCTTCCTTCAGGATAAGCTGAGCTTCTTTCTTGGAATTCGCCTTCAGCTCGTCAGCCGCCTCCTGAGCCACGATGATCGTCTTGCTCAAGGTTTCTTCGATGTTCGCAAAATGATCCAGCCGCTCTTGTATCGTTACGAGCTGATTTTGCAGCTCTTTATTCTCGCGGATCAACGCTTCATAATCCTTGATCACTTGATCGAGGAATTCGTTGACCTGATCCTCGTCATACCCGCGGAACGAACGACTGAACTCTTTGTTATGTATATCGAGCGGTGTTAAAGCCATTGTTGCACCTCCTGCAAATTTGACAAGCGTTAGGCCCGGACAATCGGCATCCATGCGTACTGCTATATTCGACAGCTGCTGGCATTTTCCTGCACACGCATACAAAAAAGTCCGGTTTGTCTCACCCTTCCGCGATGCCCGCTCCCCTGATCGCAGCAAAAAAATCGGCAACTAGACATATCTGCCGATTCGAATCCGCTGTCTGCCCTTCTTGCTCACGCCTTCCACTTCGAGAAGCTTGAAGCGCCCGAAGCCCTTCATGGAGACCACATCGCCCTCCTTCAAGGGCTTGCTCGGATCTTCCTCCTGCTTCCAGTTCACCTTGCAGCGGCCCGCCTTGATCGGCGTCAGGATTTTGGCCCGACTGAGCCGGTACACATCGCTTGCAATGCCGTCGAGTCTCATCGAAGCTACGGAAAGCTGCAGTTCCTCAAGCTTGGTCTCCGAAGGCAGAAGCTGCTCGGGAGCAAGGAGCTCGGTTCTTACATGTATCCGGTGTACCTGATTCAGCTGCAAGGCGATGTAGTCGGCGTTCTCCTCCGCGACTACGATATGACATCCGTCGGCCCGTGGATGGATATCCCCGATCTTGTCCCGCTTCAGGCCGAGATTCAGGATAGCTCCCATATAATCGCCATGATCCAGATCGGCCAAGCTATCGTCAGGCGAGTAGATCGCCAGAACGCGAATGCCCGGATCCTCGTCATCCAACACCCGGTAATCCGGCGCGACGATCGCCCTGCGGCGCTCGGCTCCGGGATAACCGCCTTCGAAGCGGACGTGAACATCCGGATGGGCGTTCGCAAGCGAAGTTAGAATAAAAGCCTGCCGGGGATCCAGGAAATCCGTCAGCTTCACGGCATGCTGTTCGGCCCTGCTTATCCATTCGGCCGCCTGGTCGACGAAGCGGTGCTCATCCGGGTGAAAATGTACATAGATGTTATCGCGTGTCAAGTTCTGTTCACCTGCAATTACGGAATAATGAAGCCAATCACCACGATGATACCCATCCCGATAAACCGAAGCGCGATAAGCGCGACGATAGGCGAGATATCGATCATGCCGCCGATCGGCGGAATAAAGCGGCGGAATATGCCCAGATAAGGCTCGCACAGCTTGCCCAGAATTTCGCCAATAAAGCTCTCACGCGCATTTGGCAGCCAGGACAACAGGACATAGGCAATTAGTACGTATTGATAAATATTAACAAGCGTGAGAATATAACCCTCAATGGAGCCCAAACTGTTCACCTCGTCTTAAGTTTAAATGCTTATTCTTCCGGTTGGGCATGCAGCAATTCGGAGATGGACCCGTGAATCTCCACGGTATCCGGCGTGCAAAGGAAAATATTCGGTCCGATCTTCGAAATGGAGCCGTTCAAGGCATATACCGTTCCGCTCAGAAAATCAACGATCCTCGTCGCCTGGTCCGGACGGACGCGATGCAGGTTCACGACGACAGGCCGGCGGTTGCGCAGATGATCGGCAATTTCCTGCGTTTCTTCATACGAACGGGGCTCGTGCAGAACGACCCGGATATTTTTTTGCGAGTGAATGCTGACGATGTTCCCTTTATTCTTACGTGATTCCTGCATTGGGGTTTCAACTTCTTCATGCTGCTCCGGATGCCGGTCCCGCTCGATCGTCTCTTCCTCTTCCTGCAAGCCGATAAGATTCATAAACTTGTTATATACGCCCATGGTTGATAGCCTCCTTGATCATTCAGTGTGTGCCGTCTGCCGACAATCCTTCCTACTCCTTACCCACGAGGACGGACCCGAGACGCACCCATGTAGCGCCTTCTTCAATCGCTACCTCGAAGTCATTGGACATCCCCATCGATAGCTCCTTCACTTCATAGCCCAGGAGCCCGCTTTCATTCAACCGGTCGCGCCACTCGCGCAGCCCCCGGAAGACAGGTCTTGTTTCCTCCGGCTCTGCTTCATAAGGAGCCATCGTCATGAGCCCGGCGATCCGAATCCCGTCGAGACCCCGGATATCCTCCACGAACGGAAGCAGCGCCTCGGGCGCAAGCCCGTATTTCGTTTCTTCGCCGGAGATGTTTACCTGCAGGAAGCAGGGGACCTGGATACCGAGTGCCACTGCCTTCTTGTCGATCTCCTTCGCGAGAGATAGCCTGTCCAGCGAATGAATGTAAGCAAACCTGCCTACGACGTCCTTCACCTTATTGGTCTGCAGGTGACCGATAAAATGCCAGGTGCCCTGCTCACCGAATGCCTCCCACTTCCCGGCTGCATCCTGCCAGCGGTTCTCGCCAATCTGATCCAGACCGGAGCGGAGAACCTCTCCGGTTGTTTCCAAAGATACATACTTTGTAACGGCAATCGTCCTAACCTCGCGCGGGTCTCGCCCCGAACGCGAGCACGCCGCGTCAATCCGTTCCTTTACCTGTTGTATGCGTTGCTGCAGTTGACTATTCATGAATACGATTCCCCTTGTCATAAGCCCTGCTCTACACCCAGGGTCATCCCGGCAAGCTTCAAGGCTGCTCTTGTCCGGCAAGTCTGGCGCCGCTAGCGCAGGCCGATCCACGCCGCCATCCTCCCCGTCCTTCCGCCTTCCTTCCGATGCGAATAGAACAAGTCGGTACGACAGCTCGTGCATAAACCACTTATTTCGATATGAGACGGCAAAATTCCTGCTTGGATGAAGATTTGTCGATTAAGCTGCTGCAAGTTCAGCTTGAACTTGCCGTCGGGCTGCGGAACATAAAAGGAAGCCTGTGCGTCCTCGCCCGCTTTAGCAGCTCCCGTCTCCGCGATGACGCGATCCATTCTCCGTACCACCGCTTCATCCACCTCATAGCAGCACGCCCCGATCGAGGGACCGACCGCCGCCCTCACATCCCGCGGCTTCGTCCCGTAAGCGGCGCTCATCGTCTCCAGAAGCGACTTTGCGATCTGGAGCGCGGTTCCCTTCCAGCCCGCATGGGCCAAGCCTACAGCTTGACGAATCGGGTCGTACACGTACAAGGGAACGCAGTCTGCGAACAGCGCGTGAAGAATCACTCCGCGCTCATTGGTGACGAAGCCGTCCTTGGCTTGAAGGGCCGTTTCCCGGGAATCCCTTCCCGCGCCGCGTTCACGCTTCGTGACGACCTGAATCTCCTTGCCATGCACTTGCTCGGCATAGGTGCAGTTCTCGAACGGGAACGCGAGCGCCTCCGCCAGCCTTCTTCGGTTCGCAACCACATCGGAAGGATCGTCTTCTACGTGAAGCCCCAAGTTCAAGCTGCCGAACGGTTCCCGGCTTACACCGCCCGATCGCGTGGTGAAGCCGGCGGTAAGCTCCGGATAGGCGCGCATCGGCGGCTCCAGCTCCAGCCATTCGCAGCCATTGTCTGCTTGCCTCCGAATAAATGGTTCCATGTCCGGCTCCCCCCCTGTCATCTATTACCACTCAGTATACACGATCCGTATCAAAAGAACACGCGCAATCCTTAATTTCCACGGGATTCGCGGTTATACTCGTAGCTGGTCTCCATCTCTTCGCGGCGGTAAGCCCGCATGTCATCGATCTTGACAAGCACCACATCCATTCCTATCTTGACGATATGCCGCCAGGGAATAATGACATCGGTCGCAGCTCCGAACAGCCCGAAGAAGCGCGGCGAGTTCGGCACCACGATCGCCTCGATCCGTCCGTTCCTCAGGTCCAGCTCCAGGTCGCTGATCTGCCCAAGCTTCTTGCCGTCTACAATATTGATGACATCCTTGGTCTGAAAGTCCGAAATTTTCAATCGGCCATCACCACCGGGCTTTAGTTGTTACTCTATACTATGTGGAAACTGGGCAAAATGTCCGCAAACAAGCAAAAAAGACCATCTCCGTCATATGTTCGGCGGATCTGGTCGGATTGTCCACAGGGTCCCTTAATCAATCAATTTTTCACGTGCTTCTGCATTTGCGAGATCGCCGACTTCTCCAGCCGGGATACTTGAGCTTGCGATATGCCGATCTCGTCGGCTACTTCCATCTGCGTTTTTCCGTCAAAAAAGCGCATGGATAAGATCATCTTCTCGCGGTCGTTCAGCTTCCTCATCGCCTCGCGCAGGGCAATTCCTTCGATCCAGGAAACATCCTTGTTGCGATCGTCGCTGATCTGGTCCATCACATAGATGGGATCGCCGCCGTCGTGATAGATCGGCTCGAACAAGGACACCGGATCCTGAATCGCATCCAGAGCGAACACCACATCCTCCTTCGGTACGTTCAGCGCCTCGGAGATTTCATAGATCGTCGGCTCGCGCGAGTTCTGATTCGTCAGCTGATCCCGAACCTGCAAAGCCTTGTACGCAATATCCCTCAAGGAACGGGATACCCGGATAGGATTGTTATCGCGCAGATATCTGCGGATTTCACCGATGATCATAGGTACCGCATACGTGGAAAACTTCACATTCTGGCTTAAATCGAAATTATCAATAGCTTTCATCAAGCCAATACAACCGACCTGAAACAAATCGTCGACGTACTCCCCCCTGTTATTGAAGCGCTGGATGACGGAAAGCACCAGACGGAGGTTGCCGTTTACTAATTTCTCTCTTGCAGACCGCTCATTTCTCGTCTGTAAAGCGACGAACAGTTCACGCATTTCCGCATTGGTCAAAACCGGTAGCTTTGCCGTATCGACGCCGCATATTTCGACTTTGTTTCGGGTCATTCGTGATTACCTCCCAAGGAGAAACATTAATGTACATTATCCCCGCGGGTACATTTTTTATGCGCAGCCTTCCAACTCGCTGGAACGCCTGTAAGAAAGCCCCTCTCGTCGTTTCGGGCCGAGAAACCGCCTTGACCCTAACGCTGCGTTAACGTTTATAATAAGGCTAACTAAAGCTGCACAAGAAAGGCGGTGGCTACCGATCCGCATTAAAGAATTAGCCGAAAGGCTGCAAATCTCCACGCGCACGATCCGATTTTATGAAGAAAAAGGATTGCTGAAGCCTGATAAACATAGCGGCAATCAGTACAGAATCTTCTCCGAGAATGAGCTTTGGCGGCTGCAGACCATCCTCTCCTTGCGCGAGGTTGGTCTTTCCCTGCACGAGATCAAGCAGGCGCTTGCCCATATCGAGGAGGGCAACGAAGGAGAGCTGCGCCATTATCTGGAGCTGCAGCGCAATGCCATGTTTACAGGATGGCTGGAGCTGAAGCAGCTGATCGAAACGACCGACCGCATGATTGAACTGCTCGATGAACAGAAAACGCTCGCGCCCGAAGACGTCTTCCCGCTCGCCGAGAGCTCCAAGAGGCTTCGCGAAATCCGCAGCCGCAAGGAAAGCGCTTGGAATTTCGACCAGCAGGCCTCCTCGTACGATGACCGCGTTCGCAACGGCGAGATGGCCTCCGGCGCCCGCGTGAGATATGATCAGCTACTAGACCATATTGCCCGGCAGCTCGCACCTAAGGCCGGCGAACGGGGACTGGATATCGGGACGGGCACCGGAAACCTGGCCGGCAAGCTTCTGGCCCCAGGAGTCCGTATGTCTGCGATCGACAGCTCCAGGGAGATGCTGAAGCAGTGCCGGATCAAATTTCCCTCGCTCGAAACCCGGCTTGGCAATTTCCTGGCAATTCCGTATCTGGATGCGCATTTCGACTTCGCAGCGACCAGCTTTGCCTTTCACTATTTGTCGCCCGAGCAGAGGCCTGTAGCCGTCAGCGAGATGCTCCGTGTGCTGAAGCCAGGCGGCCGATTGTGCATCTCGGACTTTATGTTCGTGGATGAGACGCAGAAACGTCAGTTTCTGACCGATCGCCACCAGTACGACGAGTTTAGCCGGGTGCCCCTCAGCGAAATCGAGGATTACGCCATGCTCGCGAGTCTCCGGGAAGAGCTGGAGGCTGCGGGCTGCGACGTTTCCTGCGAAGCCTACAGCTCCCTGCTGCATATTGTGTATGCGCGTAAGCCATAGACGCGATAGCGAGTCCGACTTTTACAGCCATAGATAACCCGCAGAAAAACCCTCAACACCGCCGTTGCCGGGAGTTGAGGGTTTTAGCTCGCAGAGTCGAAGACTGCTAGACCATTTTATTGAATTCCTTGCGCAATCTCTTGATGATTCGCTTCTCCAGCCTGGATATGTAGGATTGGGAGATGCCCAGCATATCCGCCACATCCTTCTGGGTCTTTTCCTCCCCGTTCTGCAGCCCGAAGCGCAGCTCCATGATGATACGCTCCCGCTCCGTCAGTTTATCCAATGCCTTGTGCAGCAGCTTCCGGTCCACCTGCTCCTCTATATTCCGGTAGATGGTATCATTCTCCGTGCCCAGCACGTCCGAAAGCAATAGCTCATTGCCGTCCCAATCGATATTCAGCGGTTCGTCGAACGAAACCTCCGTTCGAATCTTGCTGTTGCGTCGCAAATACATCAGAATTTCATTCTCAATGCACCGGGAAGCGTAGGTGGCGAGCTTGATTTTTTTCTCCGGGTCGAACGTATTGACTGCCTTGATCAACCCGATCGCGCCGATCGACACCAGATCCTCGATATTAATCCCGGTATTCTCGAATTTGCGCGCAATATAAACGACTAGACGCAGGTTGCGCTCGATTAGCACCCCCCGGATGGCTGCATCACCCGACGGAAGCTTTTCCAGCAAATACTCTTCCTCTTCGCGGGTGAGCGGCGGCGGCAGCGCTTCGCTTCCTCCGATGTAGTAAATTTCATTCCCTTTGATCCCGAGCAGAAGTAGAAGACGGAAATACATGATATACAGCGTCAGCTTCCATTTAACTAGCATGTTCGGCTTCCTCCTGTTCCAGGTGTGGTTGATCGATGCCTGCCGGCAATCGCGTATGCATACCGCCCTATGTTCCGCTGCCTGTCTGAACAAGCGACGGATGAATGATGGCCTGATAAGCGTTGTCCGAGCTAAGTCGCCCGCCATCCAATCCGATCAGCACCTTAAACGTCTCGGTCTGTCCCTGCTCCGTTGTAATAACCACCTTGTCCGGCTTCAAGGCCAGCATAAACTGCGTGCCCCGGTTCACCCCTCTGTAGGGCACAAGCCGCAGCCTGTCCTGCCAAATGAAGGAATCCGTCCCGATCGAGCTTACGATCTGGTCCACCTCCGCCCGGCGTATCTTATCCATCCACGTTTCGGGGATCCACTCTCCCCACTGTGAAGCCTCCATGACCATAACAGGCGTTCTCGTGAGCGGATCATATAGCTGGTTCCCGGTGTCAATCAAGCCCATGCAGCTGGAAGCTACACTATCGATGTGTACGTCTACCTTCGCCGTGTGCGTTAACAGCTCTTGCTTGCGCTTCATTGCCCGAATCACCGTACGAGTTATCCAGACGGCCAGGGGGATACCGACCGCAATCAGCGTCAATGTACCGGTGAGCCCGCGTCCCAGCAATATCCCATTCAGCAGTTCATCGGCCGATTGCCTTACATACATACAGCCGACGACAACACCCGCGGCCACAAAGTTGACCATATAGAACATGCCCAGATTCCGCATAAAATGCTGCAGTCCCCCGAAGCCAAAAGCCGTCCATAACATGATCAGCGAGAACAGAAACTTGACGAGAAAAGTGTACAGAAAGCCAAGCGGCGGAAAAAATAAAAAAATGGCATAGCTGCCGCCGATCATAGCGGCGAGCAAAAGCCGCCAAAATCGAAAACGCAGCTTTCGCGACCAGGCGGTGGTCCACATCAATGCGCCGTCTATCAGCACATTCATTAGGAAAATGATATCGAGGTACACGACCATTTCCCTTCACCTCCTTCGCGCGCCGCCGGCCCTATCCGCGAATGAGACAAGTATATAAGAATCCTATTCCAAAGTCTGTCTAATCATGCCGCCCGAACGAGACTATTTTTGTCGCTTCCTGGGAGGGTGGCCAGCCGCTGATTGAACGCAAAAAAGCCGATCTCTTAGGATCGGCCGGGGAACTTCTCTTGATCTACTAATTACCTGTACTTTATTATTTTTACTTATTATCGAAACCACCGCGGTTGCGGTTGCGCAAAAACGCAGGAATATCAAGCTGGTCGCTGGAGGGTTGTCCTCCGAACGGCCGAAGGTTATTCATACGGGAATCAGCCGCTTCCTGCGGCTGGCCAGCCCCGGTCGGAGCTCCTGGAGCAGCCGGCTTCTTCTGAGGCTGAGCTGTCAGGTTCTTATGCTCGAAGCCCGTGGCTATGACCGTGACCATAATCTCATCCTTCAGTCTTTCATCGATCACGGCACCGAAGATCATATTCACTTCCAGATCGGAAGCGGATGCGACGATATCGGCCGCTTCGTTTACTTCATACAAGGACAGATTGGCTCCGCCCGTAATGTTCAACAGTACGCCGCGCGCGCCATCGATCGACGTTTCGAGCAATGGCGACATGATGGCTTGCTTGGCTGCATCCGCTGCGCGATTTTCGCCTGTTCCCATACCGATTCCCATCAAAGCGGAGCCACGCTCCGTCATAATGGTTTTAACGTCGGCAAAGTCCAGGTTGATCAGCCCCGGAACCGCGATCAAATCCGAAATGCCTTGTACGCCCTGACGCAGGACATTGTCCGCCGTACGGAACGCTTCAAGCATTGGCGTCTTTTTATCGACGATCTCAAGAAGACGGTCATTAGGGATCACGATCAGCGTATCGACTTTCTCCTTCAGGGAGGCGATGCCCTGATCGGCCTGGAGTGCCCGCTTACGGCCCTCGAAGGTGAACGGCCGCGTGACGACGCCGACCGTCAGAGCTCCACATTCCTTGGCAATCTCAGCGATCACCGGAGCAGCGCCCGTACCCGTACCGCCTCCCATACCTGCGGTAACGAAAACCATATCCGAGCCTTTCAGTGCATTGAAGATCAGCTCGCGGGATTCTTCCGCCGCTTTCTTCCCGACTTCCGGGTTCGCACCTGCGCCTAGACCGCGTGTCAGCTTGTCTCCAATCTGCAGCTTGGTCTCAGACTTCGATAGATGAAGAGCTTGCGCATCCGTATTCACCGTGATGAATTCTACGCCTTGGACGCCATTTTCGATCATCCGGTTCACGGCGTTGCTTCCGCCGCCACCGCAGCCGATGACCTTTATTTTAGCCAGATGGTCCGTATCCATATCAAATTCAAACATACTAGCGTCTTCCCCCTCATTAGGCTTTCAACCGCGCGATGACGATCGGTCTAAATAAATTCGCTTAACCAATTTTTAAAACGTTCCATGGCCGAGGGCTTCTGCTCTTGACCGGAGGACGCCTTCTTGTTTACAACCACTCGCTTGGCTCCGGAGTTTTGCTTGGCGCCACGCAAATATTTCGACGCGTATTGAATGATACCGACGCCGCTGGTAAAGGAAGGGTCACGAACGCCGATGTAATCGGGCACGGCAATTCGAACGGAAGACGCGAGCTCGTGCTGGGCGACAGGCAGAATCCCCGGTATGGACACCGTACCGCCCGAGAGAACATATCCTCCCGGCAGCTCGGCGTAACCGAGGCGCTGGACCTCCATTCGGATCAGGTGAAAAATCTCCTGAACCCGAGGTTCGATGATGTTCGCCAAATCAACCTGCGAGAACTCCTTGTCCACATTGCTGCCGATCCGGTTCACTTTGAACACCTGCTCCGGCGCCGCATGCTCTACGATCGCGCAGCCGAACTTCAGCTTGATTTTCTCCGCGATGTCAGCCTGCGTCCGAAGTCCGTATGCAATATCATTGGTAATGTATTCCCCGCCGATAGGCAGCGTGGAGGTTGCAACCAGGTGATTTTCATCGAAGATGGCGATGGTCGTAGCTCCCGCTCCGATATCCACCAGCACCGTCCCGATTGCCTTCTCGTCCTTAGACAACGCCAAGTGACCGGCCGCCAGCGACATCAGGATCAGACCCGATACCTTCAGGCCTGACTTCTCCACGACGCGGAGCAGGTTGTGGATGGCTGTCTTCGTACCGGTAACAATCGTAGCCTCAACCTCAAGCCTAACGCCGATCATGCTGCGGGGATCATAGATCTGATCCGTTCCATCGACGACGTATTGATTCGGCACGACGCCGATAATTTCACGCTCCGGCGCCAGAGGAATTACCTTGGCCGCCTGGATGACGCGCTCGATATCTTCATCGCCGATCTCGCGGTCCTCATTGGATACAGCTACAACTCCATGACTCGATTGCAAGGCGATATGATTGCCGGCGATGCCGACGTAAACCTCGGCGATCTGAATGCCGACCATCCGTTCCGCATGATCTACCGCGCTCCGGATCGACTGTACGGTTTGGTCGATGTCCACGATGGCTCCCTTGCGTATTCCTTGCGAGTCGGCAGATCCAACTCCAATTATATTAATGGCGCCGTTAACGACTTCTCCAATAATAGCACGAACTTTGGATGTACCGATGTCCAAACTAACAATGATGTCATTGCTGCTCAACCCGTGGCACCTCCTGTATTGTGTAGTATAAATGAGCCTTTGGTCAGCAAACCTGCTTCTTACTATTCCACACGGCCCGGCCGTTTCCTCTTTTTTTCGCATTCTTTTTTGAACGTATGCATAAAATATCCCATAATTATAATAATAGCATTATTCTGCCGCCAAAAGTAGGAACTTTGGAACTATTGATAGGCCTATAGACTCTATCGCATCACACAATCGTCTACTCTTTCGGCGGGATTTTCTCCTCCTTGCCTCCTTGCGGAGAAGCGGGCGTTTTCCCCTGGGCTTCTGTTGTTTTCTTAGAGCCGGCGGCCGGTTCGTTTGCCGGGAAAGGCGCGTGCGAATCGGCCAGAAGCATCGTCAGCACCCCGCTTGTAATATCGTTCTCGCGCAGACTTGCTAGGAATCCCTCCATGTTTGGCATCTTCTGAGGGAGAAATTCAATCGTCGTCACCACTTCGAACTGCGAACGGGTATACATCTTGATCCGGTCCGGAAACGACTGGCTCGGCCACGGCATGATCTCCGATACATCGGCGAACAGAGACGGGTCCAGCCGAGCCATGGCCCGGCAAAGCTCGATCTTTAGCGGGTCGTCCTTCGACCAGCCCGACAGGATGGGCATGTCCAGCTTAGCTCCCTGCATCGTTACGGGTACTACGCTCCCGTCCGATAGCAGCGCTTCTACCTGGCCATTGTCTCCGAATTGATAAGCAACCTTCGGATACTCTTTAACCAGGATATCGATGCGGCCGGGAAAACGCTTGTTGACCTCGACCGATTCAATCATGCGCAAAGCCTTGATCTGGTTCACGATCCGGTCGCCCGAGACGGAGAAAAAGTGATCGCCCGGCACAACCGCCGCAGCCTTGCGGATCTGCTCCTCCGCCACTAGTGCTTGTCCCTCGATCGTAACCTCCGTGATCTTGCTGAGGGAGGACTGAAAAAACAAGATGGTCAGGAGCGTGATGAAAAACAGAAAAAGAAAGAAGAGCAGCTTCTTGCTGCTGAGGTTCCGGGGCTTGCTCTGCTTCATCACGGGAAGTCTGTCCTTCATGACGGCCTCCTCTTCACAGGTATCTAAACCGCGGAGCCTCCCTCCTTCCATCAGGAAAGAGGGATAACCCGGCGGCAGTTTTCATATGTTGAGTAGTAGAGAATCCGATTATTCCATGGCAACCGGCGTTGTCCGGTTAATCGTCGCTCCGAGTGACCGGAGCATGCTCTCGATCCGGTCGTATCCCCGGTCGATATGATGGATCTGCTCGATAACCGTCGTACCCTGAGCAGCCAGACCGGCGATGACTAGCGCTGCGCCTGCACGCAGATCCGTCGCTTCTACCGTGGCTCCGTACAATCGGGGAACCCCCCGAAGGATAGCCGCATTCATATCCACCCGGATATCGGCTCCCATGCGCGATAATTCGTCAACATGCTTAAAGCGCCCCTCAAAAACAGTCTCCTTCACAATGCTGACACCGTCAGACAAGCTGAGAAGGACCATGATCTGCGATTGTAAGTCCGTTGGAAAAGACGGATAAGGACTGGTAACGATTCGCTCCACCGCTTTCAAGCGGGATGGCGCGCTTATTCCCATTATATCACCGTCGATCGTGATTTGAACACCTGAGCGCTTCAGGACATGGATGGCGGAGGTCAGATGCGCCGGGCATACTCCTTGAAGCGTGACATGGCCGCGGGTCACGGCTGCAGCTATCATCAGCGTTCCCGCAACGATCCGGTCTGGGATGATTCGGTAAGTACAAGGGACGAGCTCCTGGACGCCTTCGATCGTAATCGTGTCCGTACCCGCCCCGATAATCTTCGCCCCCATCGTATTGAGGAAATTTTGCAGGTCCTGGATTTCCGGCTCCCGGGCAGCATTGGTGATCGTCGTTTGACCGCGGGCCATTGCGGCGGCCATCATGATGTTCTCCGTCGCTCCCACGCTTGGGTAATCCAGCATGATATCGGCTCCGGTCAATTCGCTTGCCATGCAGACGATCCGGCTGCCGTCATCCTCGATCTTCACCCCAAGGGCGGCGAGACCCTTCAGATGCAGATCGATCTTCCGTTCTCCGATCGCACACCCTCCGGGCTGGTACAGTTCTACCCGGCCCAGTCGGGCAAGGAGCGGACCCATCAGGAAGATGGAGGATCTCATCTGACTCATCAGATGCTCAGGAATGTGAAACTGATGGACGGCAGCCGTATTGATCGTTACGGTATCGCCCGTTTGTTCCGCCTTGCAACCGAGTGAACGTAAAATCCCCAGCATCACTCCGATATCGGAAAGCTCCGGTACGTTGTTCATGACTACCGTGCCTTCCGCCATGATGCTCGCTGCCAGAATCGGCAGAGCGGCGTTTTTGGCGCCGTGAATTTTGATGGCTCCCGATAGAGGTTTCCCGCCTTCGATAACCAACTTTTCCAAAATCCCACCTCCGATTTACCGCTCACCCACCACCAATACTTCAGGTACGAGCTTGACTCCGAATCGGGTATGGACCGCTGCTATGATTTGTTCGATTAAGGTGAGCACGTCGTGGGCCGTCGCCTGCCCGGTATTGACGATAAAGTTGGCATGTAAGGGTGAAACCTCGGCGCCGCCGACGCGAAGGCCTTTCAGGCCCGCCTCTTCGATCAGCTTGGCCGCATGGTGCCCTTCCGGATTCCGGAAGACGCTGCCCGCGCAAGCCAGCTGCAAAGGCTGCGTTCGCAGCCGCCGGTCCTTGTAGGCAGCCAGCGCCGCAGCGATCTCCTTGCGGTCGCCGTACCTCAGCCGAAATTCCGCTTCGGTGACGATACCGGGCTCCGCTTGCAGGATGGAATGCCGGTAAGCATAGGCCAGGTCCCCGTTGTAATACGTTGCCAGCTCTCCCGTCGGGAGCAAAACTTCAGCCCGCTGTAAAATGCGTGACACGTCAGAGCCGTGCGCCCCGGCATTCATATAGACGGCGCCTCCCACGGTTCCCGGTATCCCTCCGGCGAACTCAAGTCCGGTCAAGCCTTCCTTGCCCGCGATTACCGAAAGCTTGATGAACGAATACGCCCCACCGGCTACGATAGACTCCCCTTCAATCCGCACGGTATTCAGCGCTTCTCCAAGCTTGACGACCACGCCGCGAATGCCCTTGTCGGCAACGAGCATGTTGGAACCCCGTCCAAGAACGGTCCATGGGATCTGCTTGGCATGGAGCAGCTTCACCGCCCGAACCAGCTGCGACTTGTCGCGGGGAATCAGCAGGCAATCGGCAGGACCGCCGATCTTCCAAGTCGTGTGTGAGGCGAGCGGCTCCTGGAGTCTAACCTCTCCGAACGATCCGTCCAGCAATTCCGATATGACTTGTTGCATGGGATCAACCTCCTTCACAGAACGCCGAGGCACGATACGCGGCGAGGTCCTCGCCTGCATCGATAACGGTAGAGCGGCTCCGGTGTTTGGTCTCCTCGGAACATCCGCATTCTGCCGCCTGCCGGGTGTCTGTCACGGTTATAGTGTAGTTTATGTGGAATGCTTCAGAGTGTGACAATCGCCTATACGCAAAATTCGTCAAGAGCCGGTAAGCTTGAATCTATCGATCAGCTTGACGATAGAGTCCGTGCCGTTCCCATAGGGACTGGCTGCCATCCGCCGCTTCATTGCTTCGCTGTCTTCCTGGAGCGCCGCCAACCCGTCTGCTAGCGACTCGGGCGTCAGCTCCTCCTCCTGAAGCACGCGGGCAAAGCCCTGTCTTGCGAACGAGTCGGCATTGAGGATCTGGTCTCCCCGGCTTGCCTGTCTGGAAAGAGGGATGAGCAGCATCGGCTTCTGAAGGGTCAGAAATTCAAAGATGGACGTCGAGCCCGCCCGCGAAACCACCAGATCCGCACAAGCCAGCAGCTCCGGCAGCTCGTCCTTCACGTATTCGAACTGACGATAGCCCCGAATTCCGTTCAGCGCGGCATCGGCATGGCCTTTGCCGCAGATATGTATGATTTGATACCGCTGCAGCAGCTGCTCCAGCGAGCTGCGGATCGCCTGATTGATGCGCTGGGCTCCAAGGCTTCCGCCCATGATAAACAAAACCGGCTTCTGCGTGTGGAAGTCGCATAGCGCGATGCCGCGAGAGGCTTTGCCGTGCAGCATTTGCTCCCTTATCGGGAGTCCTGTGCAAGTCCCCTTCTCGCCGCGGATATGGGAGAGCGTCTCGGGAAATGTGACGCAGATGCGGGATACGAAGGGCATCGATATCCGGTTGGCCAGTCCAGGAGTCAGATCGGACTCATGCGAGATGACCGGAATGCCGAGCATCCGGCTGGCTATGATGACCGGGACGGAGACGAATCCGCCCTTCGAGAAGACGATATGAGGCCGGATGCGGCGCAGCAGCCCATGAGCTTGGCCGATGCCCTGAAGCACGCGGAACGGATCCTTCAGGTTTTTCAGATCGAAATACCGTCTGAGCTTGCCCGAAGCGATTGGGTGGTAGGGAATGCCTTCATGTTCGATAATTTCACGCTCGATGCCGTCTCGGGAACCGATATACGACATCTCCCAGCCGCGTTCGCCGAGCTGCTGCATGATCGCCAGATTGGGCGTTACGTGCCCGGCGGTCCCTCCGCCGGTAAAGACGATTTTATTCATAAAACGGGTCACCTCGAATAACGTGAAATGTTAAGCAGCACGCCGATCGAAGTCAGCATAAGCGTCAGCGACGAGCCTCCCGCACTGATCAGCGGAAGTGTAATGCCCGTGACGGGGAACATGCCGATGACAACGCCGATGTTGATGACGACCTGTACGGCGATCATCCCGACGATGCCTGTGGCCAGCAGGCTCCCGAACGAGTCGGGCGCTGTGATGGCGGTGCGCATGCCCCTCCAGACGAGTACCATGAACAGCAGAAGGACGCAGGAGCCTCCTATAAAACCAAGCTCCTCGGCAATGATGGAAAAAATAAAGTCCGTTTGCGGTTCCGGCAAATAGCTGTATTTCTGGCGGCTCATCCCAAGTCCGAGTCCGACCAGTCCCCCCGGTCCGATCGCATACAACGATTGAATGGATTGATAGCCCGCGCCGAGCGGATCCTGCCATGGGTCCAGAAAAGCCGTGATCCGCTTCAGCCGGTAAGGGGCGGCGATGACAAGGCCCACAAAGCCGAGCACGCCCACCAGTCCGAAGTAAGACAGATGCCTAAGACGAGCACCCGCCGCATAAATAATGAGCAGAGCGGCTCCCACCAGCACAGCGCCCGTTCCCAGATCCGGCTGCAGCATGATGAGGCCGAAGGCGAGTCCCACCAGCCCCAGCGGCGGCAGCAGTCCCTTGGTAAAATGCGTGATGGGATGATGCTGACCGGAGAGCCACTTCGCCAGGAACATGATCATCCCTATTTTCATAAACTCGGAGGGCTGAATGCCGAACGATCCGATGCCGAGCCAGCTCCTCGCTCCTCCGCGCACAACGCCAATTCCCGGCACAAGCACAGCGAGCAGCATGACAAAACAGACGAGCAGCACGACCTTGGCGTATTTTCTCCACACCTCATAATCCATGTTCATCGTGAAAAAAAGGGCAACGACGCCGAGAGCGGCAAAAAGCGCCTGGCGCTTTAAGTAGTAGAAGGCATCTCCGAATTCGCGAAATGCCAGCACGGCACTGGCGCTGTATACCATCACCACGCCGATAACAAGCAGCAGCAGCGTGGAGCCGAGCAAATAGAGATCCGGAGCCGACCGCGGTTTGACCATACGCCTCACACCTCTAACCTGGTTAAATTAGGAGGCGCAGCCGCCGCGCGATACTGCCGGCAGACAGATGCTGCAGGTTTCCGGCAGCTTGTCATCCCCCTGTTTAAAGGTTATGCACGGACTCCTTAAACATGCGTCCCCTCTCCTCATAGGAAGGAAACATGTCCCAGCTGGCGCATGCCGGAGAAAGCAGCACGACATCGCCCGGTTCCGCCAGGGCGAATGCCTCGCGCACCGCCTCGGTTACCGTATCCTGTACATGCTTAGCAGTATCGACGGTTTTAACCCGGCTCATGCCTGCCAGCTTCGCCACGCGGACGATTTTCTCCTTGGTTTCGCCCAGCGCCACAAGCCCCTTCACCTGCCGCCCGAAGGCCGGGAGCAGCTCCATATAGTCGGAGCCGCGGTCAAGTCCCCCTGCCACCAGAATAATACCTTGGTCGAACGACTCGATCGTCTTGATGGTTGCCGTAGGATTAGTCGCTTTGGAGTCGTTATAAAACTGTACATTCGCCTTCGTGGCGACATACTCCAGCCGGTGCTCCACGCCGCGGAAATCGCGAAGCACGCGCGCGATGGTATCCAGCGGAACGCCTGAGGCGACAGCTATCGCTGCGGCAGCCAGCGCATTCTCCACATTATGGCTGCCGGGGATCCCGAGCTCGTCATGCTTCACAATCTCGTGCTCCACGCCCTGCTCATCCCGATAGACGAGCATCGATGCCTGTCCGGCTTCCTTCGCTTCGGCCAGCGGCGGCTTCGCGTACAGCCCTCTCTCCAGCTCCTGGCGCACAGAAAAGGGCAGGATGCGGGAGCGTATGCTTTCCGCTGTGGCCCGGCATACCGGATCGTCCCAATTCAGCACGGCCGTATCCTCCGGCTGCTGATTGGCGAACAGCTTCTGCTTCGACACGACATAATCATCCATCGAGCCGTGATAGTCCAGATGCGTCTCGTACACATTGAGCAAGCTGGCAACCGCCGGACGGAAAGACTGGGTCCCTTTCAGTTGAAAGCTGCTGAGCTCGACGACCATCCGGTTGTCCTCCTCCGCCTCCAGCGCCGCATCCGTCAAGGGGCGTCCGATATTGCCCGCGACGATAGGCTTAAGCCCGCCGGCTTCCAGCATCAGTCCGGTCCAGGTCGTCGTCGTCGTTTTGCCGTTGGAGCCGGTGATGCCGATGATCGGCGCCTTGCAAAGCCGGGATGCCACTTCTACCTCCGTTACCGTCTCGATCCCGAGCTCGGCTGCACGACGGATCGGCTCCACGCTATACGGGATTCCCGGGTTTTTCACCACAAGCGCTATGCCTTCATGCACCAGTCCCGGCGGATGGCTTCCGCAAACAACAGAAATACCCAGAGCCTCCAATTCGTCGGCCTCAGGGCATCCCTCGCGCTCTTTCTTATCGTTGACCGTCACATAGGCGCCCGCTTTATGAAACCATTCGGCTACGGCGACGCCGCTGCGTGCCAGGCCGAGTACGACGACCTGGCGACCGCGGTAAGCAGCAGGATGTTCCATCCTTACAACACCTCATTAATATAGAGTCCAACACCCGCCAGGATTAATCCGGCCGTCCAGAAGGAGATGACAACCCGCCACTCGGACCAGCCGACAAGCTCGAAATGATGATGGATCGGGCTCATTTTAAATACGCGCTTTCCGCGGGTTTTGAAAGAAACGACCTGAATGATGACCGACAGGATTTCGATTAAAAATACGCCCCCGATCAAGGCCAGCAAAATCTCGGCCTTCGTCAAAATCGCCACGGCGACCAGGCCTCCTCCGATGCCCAGCGACCCGGTATCCCCCATAAATACTTTAGCGGGATGGGCATTGAACACCAGAAAGCCGAGAACCGCACCGACCATGGCGGCCGAGAAGATCGCCACGTTAGGCTGCGTATTGTTCAGCGCGATAATCGCGTACGCTCCGAACGCGATGGCGCTCGTGCCTGCCAGCAGGCCGTCCAGGCCGTCGGTGAAATTAACCGCATTGGATGTACCCAGCATCAGGAAGACGACGAACGGGAAATACAACCAGCCCAGATCGAACATCACGTTCAGATACGGAAGACGAATCTCGGTGCTGTGTCCCGACAGGACGAGCAAATAACAGACAATCGCCGCTATGAGAAGCTGACCGAACAGCTTTTGCCTGGCCGTCAGCCCGAGCGAGCGCTTGAACAAGATTTTGATATAATCGTCCAGAAAACCGATAAGCCCGTAGCCAAGCGAAGCCAGCAGCAGGATGACCGTCTCCAGATTTTTCTCTCCGAAGCGCAGAACCGCGAGCGCCAGCGCCAGCATTATAATAATGCCGCCCATCGTAGGCGTGCCTGCCTTCTTCAGATGGCCCTGCGGGCCGTCGGTCCGGATCTGCTGCCCGAACTTCAGTCTCCGCAGCAGCGGAATGCCTAGCGGCCCCATAATCAACGCCAGTAAAAATGAAACCCCCAGCGTGATCATTACAATTTTGAAATCCACCGGTTTACCCCCCCAATTGCATGACAAAAGCGGCTATCTGCTCCATGCGCATGCCGCGGGATCCCTTGATCAGCACAACGTCCCGAGGCGATGCGACAGCCTGGAGCGCGTGAGCCAGCTCCTCTTTTTCCCGAAAATGCCAAACAGTTCCTTCCGGAAACCGCTCCTTAGCCCCTTCGGCCAAATGCAGTGAAAGCGGACCGAAGGTAAAGACGCCTGCCACTTGCGCCGGGTCCAGAAACCGCCCGACCTCGCGATGAAGCTCCGCTTCATCCGGTCCCAGCTCCAGCATATCGCCCAGACAAGCATATTTGCGTTCGAAGCCCTTCGCTTCATGCAGCAGCGCGAGCGCCGCCCTCATCGCCGTAGGGCTTGCATTGTAAGCGTCATTCCATATCGTCAGGCCCCCCGGAGCCTCCAGCACTTCGATACGCATCCCGGTCACCTTCACACCGCTCAGCCCCTTAGCGATCGAGGAATCATCTAGACCGAAGTGCCGGCCGACGGCATAAGCCGCGAGCGCGTTCAGCACATTATGAGCCCCGAGCAGCGGGATTGCAAACTCCCTTCCTCCGGCAGCACCCAGCGTGAAGCGCGATTCCTTCCTATCCATGCTTATGCCCGAGGGAAACAGGTCATTCCCCGTTCCTGCTCCAAATCGCACCCGGCTGTAGGAGTCGACCGGCCGATCGCCGGATTGCGCAAGCTCCGCCAGCGCAAGCTCCATGAGCGGCTCATCGCCATTGTACACAAGGGTTCCCCCCGGCTGCAAGCCAGCCAGAATCTCGGTCTTAGCGCGGGCGATCTCCTCCCTGCTGCCAAGCTGCAGCAGATGGGCGTCGCCGATGTTAGTAATAACAGCAAGCTCAGGACCGGCCAGGCTCGAGAGCAGTTCAATTTCTCCGCGGCCGCTCATGCCCATTTCCAGTACCGCAATGTCGGAATCCTCCGACAGCTCCAGAAGCGTGAGCGGAAGACCGATATGATTGTTATAATTCCCGCTGGTTTTATGCACGCTATATGCCGTGGACAAGACCGCGGCCGTCAGATCCTTCGTCGTCGTCTTGCCGTTGCTGCCCGTGATGCCGACAATACGAACGGACAGCTGCGCCTTGTAGGCGGCAGCCAGTCGCTGAAGCGCGGCCAGGCAATCGTCCACCACAACCAGCGGTCTCCCCTCGGGAAGCTCGGGATGATCGCTCTGCCAAAGCGAGGCGCTCGCTCCGCCCTCGAACGCGGCCTCGGCGAACCGATGCCCGTCGAACGCTTCTCCGATCAGGGGGATATACAAATTGCCTGGAGACAGGGTTCGCGAATCCTTGGATACCCCGTGGACAACGACCCCGCCATAGGTATCGTTGTGCAGCTTGCCGCCCGCCATCTCGGCTATTTCCGCTAAAGTCCGTTTAATCAAGTGAGATCGCCCCTTATCGCTTGTTTCGCGATCAGACGGTCGTCGAAAGGATTCTTGACGCCGCCTATTTCCTGATACGTCTCATGCCCCTTGCCCGCGATGAGCACGACATCCTTCGCCTGCGCCCGAGAGATCGCCCTGCGGATAGCTTCCTTGCGGTCGGCAATCAGCTCATACCCGGCATCGCCCGCTCCCGCTCCGCGCAGCCCCGGCTCGATATCCAGCAAGATACGTTCGGGATCCTCCGTTCTCGGGTTATCGCTAGTCGCATAGACGTAGTCGCTATATGTAGCAGCGATGGCCCCCATCACCGGACGCTTGGTCCGGTCCCGGTCTCCTCCGCAGCCGAACACACAGTACACGCGCCCTGTGGAGAATTGCCGAATCGTCGACAGCGCGTTTTCCAATCCGTCCGGTGTATGCGCATAATCGACCAGCACCAGGTAGGGCTGGCCGGCGCTAACGACCTCCATACGGCCTTCTACGCCATGGAGCCTTGCCAGACTGCCGGCGATCCTCTCCAGAGCTATGTCTTCCGCAAGAGAGGCAGCTATGGCCGCAAGCACATTATAAATATTGAACCTGCCTACGAGCCGGATTCGAATATCTGCGGTCCCTTTGAAGGTAACGCACCGAAATTGCGTACCCTCCTCCGTCATCACGATGCCCTCGGCTCTGACGTCCGCATCCGGATTATCGATACCATAGGTGATCGCTTGTGCCGCCGTCGCCCGGAGAAACGCCTCGGAGGCCGGATCATCCGCGTTCAAGACGGCATATTGGCGTTCGGCGGGGTCTGCCGCATACTCGTTGCCCAGTCGGGAAAATAGCAAGCTCTTGGCTTCGCGGTAACGGTCCATCGTTCCGTGATAATCCAGATGGTCCTGGGTCAAGTTCGTAAAGATCGCCGTGCGAAAGCGGCAGCCCTTCACCCGGCCCATATCAAGCCCATGGGAGGATACCTCCATCAAGGCATAATCCGTCCCGCAATCCGCCATCTCCCGCAGGAAGCGCTGCAGCTCCAGCGCCTCCTGGGTATTGGTAGCCCGGTTCTCGCGAAACTCCGCCCCTACCTTGATATGAATATTGCCCATCAGCCCGGTCGTATGCCCTTGATCGCTGAGGATGTGCTCCAGAATGTAGGTAGTCGTCGTCTTCCCATTCGTGCCGGTCACGCCGATCAGGCGCAGTTCCCGGCTTGGATGGTTATAATAATGATTAGCTAGTACCGCCATAGCGCTTCTCGCATCGCTCACAACCAGCACGGGAACTCCCAGCTCAAGCTCGCGTTCGGCTACCAGAGCGACCGCTCCCCGACTTATCGCCGCTTCGGCATAGTCGTGCCCGTCGCTCGTCAGGCCGCGTATGCAAATAAATACGTCGCCGGCCTTCACCTTTCTGGAATCGATCGCGAGCCCTGTCGCTTCTATATCGCCGTCTCCGTTCAGTCGGCTTACCAGAAGCGGGTCGAACAGATCCTTAAGCCGCATCGAAGTCCCCTCCATTTACACATGGTATCTATTATGTACAAAAAATAGTGAGCTGAAAAGCCTATTTTCGCTTAGCTGTTAAAAATCTCCCGAACCCGCTCCCAGAAGGAGGGCTGGGGGACGGCAGGCTGCAAAATCGTCGGGGCTGGCTCTCCCGGGGCACCCTTATCGGACAGGTAGATGCGAATGGTAGAGCCCCGCTCGACGCGCGAGCCCGCTTTCGGCACCTGGTTGATCACCGTTTTGCCAACGCCTGACTTCGCAAGCTGGAAGTTCATATTCAGATCCTCATAAATATCGGCGACCGTACGGCCCACCAGCTCGGGAACCTCGACGATCGGCGTATCTCCGTATACATACTTGCGTTCCATTTGAGCCTGCCGGGGAGGCACTTTCATGTAACGAAGCGTATCGGCCATTATATTTTTCACCAGCGGCGCGGCGATCAGACCCCCGAACTGAATCCCCTGCGGGTCATCTACGGCGGCATAGATGACAACCTTCGGATCGTCGGCGGGCGCGAAGCCGATAAACGATACGATGTGCTCGTCTGACGAGTAACGGCCGTTAATGACTTTTTGGGCCGTCCCCGTCTTGCCTCCGACCCGGTACCCGTCGATGAAAGCATTGCGCCCCGTTCCGTTCGCAACGACGCTCTCCAGCGTCTCCCTGACCTGCTTGGATGTCTCGGGAGAAATGACTTGACGGACTAGAGTCGGTTCAACCTTCTGCACGAGCTCGCCGTCCTCCGGCCTATACCAGGCTCTGGCGACATGCGGCTGGTACAGCTTGCCTCCGTTGATCGCCGCCGAGATCGCCGTAACCTGCTGGATCGGGGTTACGGATACCCCCTGGCCGAACGAGGTGGTCGCCAGCTCGACAGGCCCGACACGCGAAGGCTTGAACATGATGCCGTTCTCTTCGCCTCCCAGGTCGATGCCCGTCTTCTTGCCGAAGCCGAAATTATGGATATAGCTGAACAGCTTTTCTTTGCCAAGCCGGTCCCCCATCACGACGAAGCCGGGGTTGCAGGAATTTTCGACGACCTGAAGAAAAGTCTCGCTTCCATGGCCCTGACGCTTCCAGCAGCGCAGCCGCGCGCCCGCGACCTCGATGGAGCCTTTATCAAAGAACGGATCGGTCAGCTTGATCTTCTTCTCTTCCAGCGCAGCGGCGAGCGTAATGATCTTGAACGTTGAGCCCGGCTCGTAGGTCATCCAGATCGGAAGATTGCGGTTGTAATTTTCAACCGGGTAGGCCCCGTAGTTTCCGGGCTCAAAGCCCGGACGGGAGCCCATCGCCAAAATCTCGCCGTTGCCCGGATCCATCGCGATGGCGATAACGTGCTTCGGCTGGTACTTCACCATGGCCTGGTCCAGCTCACGCTCCATAATCGCTTGGATATTGCTGTCGATCGTAAGCTGGAGATTCAGCCCGTCCTGCGGTCCGCGGTACAGCTCGCTGGAGCCGGGCATCGGCTTTCCGGCGGCATCCACCATATGCTGGATGCTGCCGTTTATTCCTTTCAGCAGCTTGTCGTATTTTAATTCTATGCCTGTCAATCCCTGATTATAGCCGCCCGTGAAGCCCAGAATGTGCGCAGCCAGTCCACCGAACGGATAATACCGCTTGTTGTCCTCGGCCACGACAATGCCCGGAAGCTGCATGGCCCTGATTTCTTGTGCTTTTTCCTGCGTGATTTTGCGGCCGCCGGGCTTGATATAGACTTGGGATTGCCTGACTGTAATCTGTTTGAAGATGGTTTCTTCATCCGTACCGAGCGCAGCGGACAAGCGAGCCGCCGTCATTCTCGGATCCTTGACCTGGACAGGAATCGCCATCACCGTAGGCGTACTGATATTATAAGCAAGCTGAACGCCGTTGCGGTCCAGCACCTCTCCCCGTTTGGCGTTCACCGTGATATTGCGCCGCCAGTTGTCTTCCGCTTCCTGCGAAAGCTTGGGGCCCATCCAGATCTGTACATACGCGAGCCGCACCACCAGCGCGATAAACAATATCGTTCCAATAATCAGTGCGGCGAATAGTCGTCGGCGAACCGTTACGTTCGATGCCCTCATGCCCGCTCAATCCCTCCCGAACAAGAATGGTTTCATAACATCCCTATTCAGGACAACCCGGGGTTAGAACAAGCTATCTGGACGTCTGGCTTCCTTTGACTGTCGAAGAAGCATTGCTGGACTTGACGGATTCTCCAGAAGCGGCCTTTGAATCAGCCACCGACTTAGACTCGCTTCCCGCAGCCTTGGATGGGGCTTTCTCTTCATTCTTCTCCCCATCACCCGTCGGTTGGGCAGTCAGTTCGTTGTAAGGCCGGAGCGTCAAGGTCAGCAGCCGATTCTCGTTCTCTCCGCTCAAGGATTGATCGGCCACGTATCCTTCGCCAGTCGATTGGCAGCGGATCGTGAGAAGAGAGCACACTTCGAGCGCATCGCGCAGAGACTTGCCGGCCAGATTCGGCACCTTTACGTTATCCGGCTCTTCCATTAATACATAGATTCGTTGCGAAGCTCCGATTTCTGTATCTGCCGCAGGATTTTGGGCCAGAACGGCGCTTCCTTTGCCGAGCGGCTCTACGGTGAGGCCTAATTTATTCATCTGGGCCTTCGTTTGATCCAGACTCATCCCCGTCAGGTCCGGCAGCTTGGCCTTTTCGGTTACCTGTGCCGGCTTCGCTGGCGTAGTCACGGTCGGTGCGATTCCCATGGAACGAAGAGATTGGGAGACGATCTCGCGGAAGGCTGGAGCCGCCACATCACCGCCCAGATGGTAATCCCCTCCCAGGTCCGGCTCGTCAGCGACGATCGCAACCAGGATGCGCGGATTTTCTAACGGCGCATAGCCGATGAACGAAATGACCCACCTCCCGGTAGCATATCCTTTCTCACCAGCCAATACCTTGTTGGCCGTACCGGTCTTGCCGGCTATCCGGTATCCTTCGATGTAAGCCTTCCTGCCGGTACCTATGGATTGGTCGGAGATGACCTGCTCCAGGTATTCACCCACTTGCTTGGAGGTTGCTTCGGAGATAACCTGCCTGATCAGCTGCGGCTCGGTTTGCTTCACGACTTCGCCTGTATCCGGATTCGTAATCTCCTTTATCACATACGGCTTCATCAGCTTGCCGCCATTCGCCACGGCTGCATAAGCCGAGGTTTGCTGAAGCAGCGTCGCCGTCAGCCCTTGGCCGTAGGTCGCTGTTGCGAACTCGGGCGCATAGCGCATGTTGACGATCCCCTTGACCTCCCCGGGGATGTCTATGCCCGTTTTTGCTCCGAAGCCGAACTTGTCGATGTAACTCCTCAGCTTTTCGTTGCCGAGCTTCTCGATGCCCAGCTTGACAAAGGCCACGTTACTCGACCGCTTCAGCCCTTCCATATACGAGATTTTCCCCCATCCCGAGATATTATGGTCATGCAACCTTCGGTCTGCTACCCGAATGGACCCGGACTGAAAATCCTCATTGGGATTAAAAACCCCCTCTTCTACCGCAGCCGCCAGTGTAACCAGCTTAAAGGTTGACCCCGGCTCATACTGAGAGGCTATCGCATGGTTCATGAAATTACGCTGGTCTTTCGTTTCCCAATACTTATTCGGGTTAAAGGTCGGCGCATTGGCCATGCCCAAAATTTCCATCGTATGCGGATCGACGGCGATCGCTGTTATGCTTTTTGGCTTATACTTGTCATATATTTTCTCAATAGCGCTTTCCATGTAAAACTGGATGTTCTTGTCGATCGTCAGCGTGACATTGCTGCCATTGACCGCCGGCGTATACCGGTTTTTAGGATCGGGTAGTCCGACGCCTTTGGGCGCCTTCTCATAATAGAGCGCACCCGGCTCTCCTTTGAGATAATCGTTCAACGATTGCTCAAGCCCCATGACCGGCGTATCTTCCTTGTTCGTGTAGCCGATCAGATGGGCCGCCAGCTTTTCCGCGGGATAAAACCGCTTCTCCTCGGGCAGCAGCACAATTCCCGTATTGATACTTTCCGGGCTTGGTTTTTTGCCTTGCAGATGCTCCTGCCGCTGCTTCAGCTTTTCTTGCAGCTCCTCGCGCAAAGCTTTTACCTTATCTCCGGTTTCGGCATCGATTTTCCAGCCTTCGTTACCGAGCTGGACTTGTCCTAGAAGCGTCTTGCCGTCATTCCGCGTCTTGTTCAGTTGGGTGCGGATCCGCTCTTCCATCGCCATCACTGCTCCCGGATCCTCCTCCGAAGCAAGGATAGGAGCGAGACCCTTCACGATATCAAGCTCGATTCCCTGGTTTCGGATCGTTAGGGGCTCCAGAGCGATGGTATAGGACGGCGCGTCTTCCGCGAGCAGCTTGCCGTTCCGGTCAGTAATCGTCCCCCGGACAGGCTGTATCGTCTTGTCCAGCGCCCACCTTTCCTTGGCCATAGCCAGCAGCTCCGCCCCCTGCACAACCTGAACCCAATAAAGCCGAACGACCAGCACAGCAAAAAGGAGGGTGAAGGCCCCTCCGATAAGCAGCGAACGCAGCTTTACAATTTTCGTCATCGTTCACATCCCCCTTTTCCCTCCCGGATCAGGGCTGATCCTTTGTTTTCTTGGCGTTTGCCGTAGATTTGGAACCTGCCTGCTTGGAGGCTGCGGCTGACTTGCCGGTTCCCGACTTCACCTGATTCGGCTCAGCCGTACTGAAGCCGAGCTCCTTCGCTTGCTCCAGCATGCGATGGGGCTCGATCGCAGCATCCAGCTTCTGCTTCAAGATACTATTCTCCGACTCGAGCTTGGCAATTTTATGCTCGATATCCCGAATCTGCGTGCTCATCTCATAGATTTGCGCATAGCGCAAAATAATGACCCCCGCTACAATAACGCAAATAAAGACGGTAAATAGGTATAGCAGCTTTTCCTGCAGAGGCAGCGTCTTCCGGCGATAAACGACCCGTTTAGTCTCCTGAACCTTGGCTTTCTGCTCCGTCTTTTGCTCGACGGCGAGATTCCCATGCATATATGCCGGCAACATGTTCTCCCCCTTATTCGTCAATTCAAAGTCTTGCCTAAATGTTTATTTCGTCAGCTTCTCGGCGATCCGCAGCTTGGACGAGCGTGCCCGCGGATTAACCTCCAGCTCTTCCCGGCCAGGTTCGATAGGCTTGCGATTGACCAGCTTGAGCTCTCCTTCGGGATTGCATACGCATAGCGGAAAATCCGATGGACAAGTACACTTGGCCACATAACCGGCAAAGGTCTGCTTGCAGATCCTGTCCTCCAGCGAATGGAACGTGATGACGGCGACCCGTCCGCCCGGAGCGAGGCAGCGGACCGCCTGCTTCAGCGCGTCCTCGAAAGCGCCCAGCTCATCGTTTACGGCTATCCGAAGCGCCTGAAAGCTTCGCTTCGCCGGATGCGGACCGGTCCGCCGGGCCGCCGCGGGAATTCCTTCCTTGATCAGCTCGACCAGCTGTCCGGTTGTTTCGATCGGGGCCACGCTGCGCGCTTCGACGATCCGCGCCGCGATACGGCGGGAAAACTTCTCCTCGCCGTATTGGAATAAAATGTCCGAGATTTCCTTCTCCGACCAGTCATTCACAATATCCTTGGCTGTTAGCGGAGCCGTACGGTCCATCCGCATATCAAGCTCAGCATCGTAATTGTAGCTGAAGCCGCGGTCAGCCTCGTCGAGCTGCGGCGATGACACGCCCAGGTCGAACAAAATGCCGTTCACCTGCGGGCGGCCTGACCGGCACGCCTCAGGTATTTTCGCCAGCTCCTGCTCCAGATAGCGGAAGTTGCTGCGAACAAGCCTTACCCTGTCCCACACGCCTGCCAGCCGTTCTTTGGCGCTCTCCAGCGCCGCATCGTCCTGGTCAAAGGCAATCAGCAGCCCTCCCGGGCCTAGTCTGGAAGCGATCTCCAGGCTGTGCCCGGCGCCTCCAAGCGTACAATCCACATAAATACCGTCAGACTGAATATGTAAACCTTCCACCGCTTCTTGCTTAAGTACCGTTACATGATGGAACACGGCTTCTCCTCCTACATCGGCCTGCTGCCAGGGCTAAAAATCAAAATTGAAGTCGACGAGCTTCTCGGCGATTTCCGCAAACGACTCCTCCGATTGCTGGAAATAGCTTTCCCAGATCGCCTTGCTCCAAATCTCTACCCGATTGGAAACGCCGATGACGACGCAATCTTTCTCGAGCTTGGCATGGTCAACGAGCATATTGGGCAAATTGACCCGCCCCTGCTTGTCGAGCTCGCACTCCGTTGCGCCGGAAAAGAAAAAACGCGTGAAAGCGCGGGCGTCTGATTTCATCAGCGGCAGCGCTTTGAGCTTTTGTTCCAGAACCGACCATTCCTGCATGGGATAAACGAACAAGCATTGATCCAAACCGCGAGTGGCGATGAACGATGCTCCGAGGGCTTCGCGAAACTTTGCCGGGATAATCATCCGGCCTTTTTCGTCGATCGTATGCTGATATTCCCCCATGAACACCACGCGCCACCCCCTTTTTACCCACTTTACCCCACTTTCCACCACCTGTACAGTAACTATTCTCCCAAATAAACGAAAATCCTGCTTCTTCTCTCGAAGAAACAGGATTTTTTCGCACGCAGTTCTATGTTATTAGACTCCGCAGGGTTCAGCTTTTCCCCCGCCTTATGGTTCTGTCTGTTCGGTTTCGCCAGGCCGCTCGCCGCCACTTCCTCCGGAATCCGGATTCTCTGTCGTTCCATCGGCCCTTCGCTCTTCCTTACCCGTCTGCCGTCTGTTCTCCTCCAATCTTTGCCGACGCAGCTCGGCTTGCCTTGCCTGCCGCTTCCGGCGGGCCCATAGGACAGGCACACCGATCAGCGCTAACAAGACTAGAATAGGCAGAGCGCCTGCGCCCATGACGATGAGTCCCTGCAGCATTAAGTTCAGTACGGCCAGAGAGCCGTCGAGCGCCTGAGAGGCGCGCTTGCCCAGAGGCCCGCGATCCTTTGCCCCTATGACATCGGCGGAAGCGATCTTCTGTACGATGCGCAGATCAATCGTAGAGTAGGACACGTTTTGCTCCAAGTATCGCATTCGCCCCTTGATCCGCGCGATTTCCTCCTGGACCTTGCCGAGCTCTGTCGAGAACGCAACCAGCTCATCCGTCTTCGTCGCCTTTTCCATAAAGGCCAGCAGACGCTCCTCCATGAGCTCCTTAGCTTTAAGCGTCGAAGATAAATCCACATATTCTTCCGTGACATCCTGGCCCTCCATGGACTTGCGCATGGCCGGATTGATTTTCTCCAGTTGGCCGATTAACGATTCAAAGCCTGTGGCCGGCACTTTGATCACGAAGGAGCCGAACTTCTCGGTGGCGGAAGCGTTCTCGCTGAACTGCAGCACATAGCCCCCCGCTGCGCGTACCGCTTCCTGAACGAGTGCTTCCGTTTCTTCATAGCTGTCGACCTGCATCGTCAGATTAGCCCGGTAGATGATTTTTCGGCTGAACGTGTCATCAGCCTGCGGAGTCTGCGCCGCCTGCGAGGTCATTCCCGCGCCTTGACCCTGAGCCTCACTTGGGCCGCTTACCTGTTTCGATGTCGTCGTGATGTTTCTGTCCGCCATGACTTCGCTATTCGCAGCTTGCGGAGAGGCAGCGGATTTGGCGTCGTTGGCGACCGCATGATCCAGCTTCTCGCCGTTTGAGCCGCTGCAGCCGGAGAACAGCATAGCTGCGGCGATGCCCAGCAGCATGAGCTTTCTTCCCGCCCTGCCCGGCATAACCGATCCTCCTGCTCCAAAGCTCAATAGCCGCTTCAAACCTGTCCCCTGCTTTACAATCCGTTCTTCCGGTTTGTCTGTTCTCATATCCCGGCCCCCTCGGTAGGAATCATGAAGCTCCGCCAATCGCATTCCTGGATACTTCTGCTACTATTGACGCGCAAGGGGGAGAGGTTGTTGCATCCGATCGGCATAGCGCCTACCAAAATTTCTCGATGCATCGCGGGTGCGGGCAATCAAGCCAGTCCGTCCTTGCTAACTGTATCCAATTCCTTTGCAAGATGTGCTATAATTTGTCTCATCCACAACGGAGTTGGCAGGGGGACCGTCTTTCATGATAACGGCACAGCGCTGGAGCGTACTCATTTTGTTTGTAATCCTTATTCTCGTGTTGATCTTGGGGGATCGGCATTGGGAACAATCGATGAAGCAGCAAGGAATAAGGCCTGCTACGGCGGCCAACTTACCAGCCGGGGAGAACGACCCTGCAAGCGGGAATTCTTCTACCGATCCGGTCGCGCCGGAAGCCCCGACGGTTCAAGACACCGCCTCGGGCGGCACCGCTTCAATGACAACCGCCGACAAGCCGGCAGGCGCAGAATCGGTCACGGCAGTCAACGCTCCGGCGGAAAAGGCTCCAGCTCCCACACAAGCTCCGGCCCCTAAAACGAATGCGAAAACAACAAATGCCGTAACCAAATCCGTCTATCAAAGATAGCGGAACCGCCTTACCTAGCAAGCCCGGCAAACCGCCGGATTCGAGGACTCTCTGCTCTTCATAATGGAATATGCGCAATAAAGCCAACCTCGCAAGCGGCGGAGGTTGGCTTTATTGATGTAGGGCAGGACTGCCGGCAGCACAGTACCGGCAGTCCCATACAAGCACTAGCTAAAGAGCGCTTCCCTTCTATTCATGTTCGGCCCAGCTGTCCAGGTACGATTTTTGCTCGGCGGTCAGGGAGTCGATCCCGAAGCCGAGTGCCGCGAGCTTGAAGCGCGCCACTTGTTCGTCCAGTTCATAAGGCACGTTAACTACCTTGCCGCCGATCTGCTTATAGTTGTCGTTGACGTATTTCAGCGACATGGCTTGCAGAGCAAACGTCATATCCATAATCTCGGCCGGATGACCGTCGCCTGCCGCCAGATTGACCAGCCGGCCTTCGGCTAGCAAGTAGAACTTGCGCCCGTCCTTCAGCGTATACTCCTCGATATTGCGGCGCACGGTGCGCTTAGACACCGACAAGGCCTCCAGCTCCAGCTTGTTCACCTCGACGTCAAAGTGACCGGCGTTCGACAAGATCGCGCCATCCTTCATCACTTCATAATGCTCCCCGCGAATAACGTCGCGGTTCCCCGTTACCGTAACAAAGAAGTCGCCTTGCTTGGCTGCTTCGAGCATAGGCATGACGGCAAATCCGTCCATGTAAGCTTCTACCGCCTTGATCGCATCGATCTCTGTAACGATTACGTTGGCGCCAAGACCTTTCGCCCGCAGCGCAACGCCTTTGCCGCACCAGCCATAGCCGACTACGACTACAGTTTTGCCTGCTACTACAAGGTTTGTCGTCCGGTTAATACCATCCCAGACGGATTGCCCCGTTCCGTAGCGGTTATCGAATAAATATTTGCAGAAAGCGTCATTGACCGCCACCATCGGAAATTGCAGCTGCCCATCCTTCTCCAGCGATTTCAGACGCAAAATCCCAGTTGTCGTTTCCTCGGCGCCGCCGCGTACGTTTTTGGCCAGATCCTTGCGCTCCGAATGAAGAATCGTCACCAGATCGCCGCCATCGTCGATGATGAGATCCGGCTCGGTTTCCAGCGTCTTGATCAGCAGCTCCTTGTATTCCTGAGGCTCCGGATTGTACTTGGCGAATACCGTAATGCCGTCTTCCACCAGCGCGGCGCAAACATCATCCTGCGTGGACAACGGGTTGCTGCCGCAAATCGTAACATCCGCCCCGCCTGCTTGTACAACCTTGGCCAAGTAAGCCGTCTTCGCCTCCAAATGAAGCGAGATTGCCACCTTCAAGCCCTTGAAGGGCTGCTCCTTTTCGAATTGCTCGCGGATCTTATTCAATACCGGCATATGGGCGTTAACCCAATCGATCTTCAAATGCCCCTCGGGCGCGAGCGAGATGTCGCGAATAATACTGCGGTCTGCCGTACTTTTAGCCACTTGTCATTCCTCCTAAAGTTTCATTTGCACTCTATCACATATAACAGATACGATGCTTCCCGTCGAGAGGAATATCGGTCTTGACCAGCTCATGCAGCCAAGTTTCGCCATATTTATTCAGATATGGCGCGATATTCAGCACTCGCTCCTGCAGCTTACCTCCAGGCGCGACGGATTGTCCGACCCGGGTAAACTGGCGCAGTCCCGCTTCGTTCTGCGTGCGCAGCCCCTCTTCCGCCTTTTGCCGCAGAAAGTCCATCTGTTCCATAATTTTGCCCAGATTCGTCGCCCCCAGTACAGGCAAGCCCGGATTGATCCTACCAAGAGACGCGATCAATGGCTCATAGTCCGCTTTGAAGCGCTCCGCCGCCTCGGCAAAAAGCCGATCCATCTGAAGATCATCCCGCTCCCGGAGCCACGCCTCGCGCTTCTCTTCCAGCCTCAGCGTTACATCCTCGAAGGTCAGCCGGAGCTTCTGCATGTTTTTCTGCACCGATCCTTCGAGCAGCGTAAACGCCAGGCGGGGAAGTACGATCGGCATCCGCATCCCATACAGATGGAACGCAGGTCTCGTCTGGCCCCAGTATACAATCTCCGATGGCCCCAGCACCGTAGCCAGTACCGGGAACAAGTAATCCTGCATCAGGGGCCTTGTCAGCACATTGTTGCTCAGTCGCCCCGGAGCTTCGTCAGCCCAGGCCAGCACCTGTTCCCGGCTGAAACGACGTACCCCGCGCCGATCCGTGAAGCCATCCCCGGCTTCATTGTCGTACAGCAGCACTCGTTCGCCGCTCTCGTCGTAGACGAACAGATTGGCGCCTCTGGGATGAAGCTCAACCTGCGGCTCATACCCGAGCGACTTCAACTCGCCGCTTCCGCGGACCAGCGCCTGATTCAGCTCCCCGCTCCGCTCCAGCAGCCTGCGGAACATCGGACCCTCCAGCTCGCGCAAAGCTGGGTCATCCGAATCAAGCAGCACCAGCCCTTCGCTGCCTAGCAGCTGGGCGAGCAGCTTGGCGAATGTATCGACCAGCGACAAGGAAGACTGCACCGCGGCCCGCAGCCGTGCCGCCACCCTCTCCTTGTACTCGGTCGGCAGGAGGGATTGCTCCAGCTGGACCAGCACTTCCTCCCACTGTTCCCTGGAAATCACCGTGCGGCTGACTGACGTGCGCGGACCTCCCGGATGAGCAAGCTTGATCTTGTCAAGCTTGCTATCGCTTGTCAGCACATGGACATGATTGACCTCGTCGAAGTCATGATCCTCCCCCGCAATCCAAAAAACCGGAATCACTGGCCGGGCCAAGCGCCGCTCTGCCTCTCGGGCCGCCTGAATAAGCGAGATCGCTTTGTAGAGAACAAGCAGCGGCCCGGTAAACAAGCTCGCCTGCTGACCTCCCACCACGCATAGCGCTCTGGGGTCCCGCAAGCGCTCGATCGCTTGCAGCGCTTCCGGGGCATTATCCGCCTTGGTATTAAACGCATGGAGCACATCTGCCACCTTGCCGTGATCGGCTCCCGCGGCACGCTCCGTATCCAGCCAGGCCGCCCGCTCCTCCCAACTGGAAGCCGACCACGGATTATAATCAAACAGGTCGCCCGTCAGGGCGTACCGGCGTATGTAGTCGTCCGTCAAAGACTGGCCGGAATGCCAGTCGATCGCTTCCATCTGCAACATACCCGCCGCCTCTCTTATGTTTGGTTAGTTGCCTCCCGTTTGTATGTAAGGCAGCAAACAACTTTATTGTACACAGGATATCCTTAATCGTCAAAAGAAAACGCGGAGAAAAAATCATGGAATAGTCGGGAAGACGGCAGAAAAAAAGCCCGCTCTGGGAAGGAGCAGGCTATCGCTTTCTTGAGGCATTTCTTCTAATATAAATGGCACGCGGTAAAATGGCCGGGCTTCACTTCTTTGAACTCCGGCATCACCGCCGCACACTCTGGCATCGCCTTCGGACACCGGGTCCGGAACGGGCATCCGCTGGGCGGGTTAAGCGGGCTTGGAATCTCTCCCTCAAGAATAATCCGCTCCCGCGTGCGTTCCACCTCGGGATCGGGGATAGGGATCGCCGACAGCAGCGATTGGGTATACGGATGCAGCGGGTTCGCATACAGCTCCTCCGCCGTTGTCACCTCGACCAGCTTGCCGAGATACATCACGCCGATCCGATCCGATATGTGCTTAACCATCGCAAGGTCATGGGCGATGAATAAATACGTAAGACCCCGCTCCTTCTGCAGCTTCTTGAACAAATTGACCACCTGCGCCTGCACGGACACGTCCAGGGCGGATATCGGCTCGTCCGCAATAATAAATTGTGGCTCGATAGCCAGCGCCCTAGCAATCCCGATCCGCTGCCTCTGCCCGCCTGAGAATTCATGCGGGAACCGGCTTGCATGCTCCTCATTCAGGCCTACGGCTTCAAGCAGCTCCGACACGCGTTCCTTGCGCTGGCGGCCGCTGGCGATGCCGTGAATATCGAGACCTTCGGCGATAATATTGCCGACGGTCATCCGAGGATTCAGTGAAGCGTAAGGGTCCTGGAACACCATCTGCATCTGACGGCGAAATTCCTGCATTCGGCGTCCGCGCAGCTTATGGACATTTTCCCCATTGAACAGCACTTCGCCGTTCGTCGCTTCGTACAAGCGGATGATGGTCCTTCCTGCCGTCGACTTGCCGCAGCCTGACTCACCGACCAAGCCGAACGTTTCCCCCCGGTTGATGGAGAAATTCAGCTTGTCGACAGCCTTCAGCGTCTGGCCTCCGCCCAGATGAAAATGCTTCTGTAAATTTCTCACTTCCAGAATCGGCTTATTGCTCATCGTGCCGCACCTCCCGCTTCTACAGGGCGTTCTACCTTCGGCGCGTCCTCATGAAGCAGCCAGCAAGCAGCGGAATGCGTGCCCGACAAAGGCGTCGGCTCCGGGTCGATCTCCAGACATACCTTCATCGCATACGGGCATCTTGCGGCGAACGCGCAGCCCTTTGGGGGTGCGAACAGGTCGGGAGGCGTACCCGGGATCGGCACGAGCTCGCTGTTTTTCTCCTGATCGAGACGCGGCACCGAACGAAGCAGCCCCCAGGTATAAGGATGACGGGAACGGTAGAAAATTTCATCGACCGTCCCCTGCTCCACCACCTTGCCCGCATACATGACGACTACACGCTGCGCCATTTCGGCAACAACCCCAAGGTCATGCGTAATGACGATAATGGCCGATTCCGTCTGTTCGGACAGCTTCTTCATCAGATCGATGATTTGGGCTTGTATCGTCACATCCAGCGCCGTCGTCGGCTCGTCCGCGATCAGCAGCTTCGGGTTGCAGGCGAGAGCTATCGCGATCATAACGCGCTGACGCATCCCGCCGGAAAACTCATGCGGATATTGCTTCATGCGCCCTTCCGGATTGGAGATGCCGACCAGCTTCAAGATATCGATCGCCCTAAGGTCGGCCTCTCTGCGGCTCAGGCTCTGATGCTTGATCAGGCCCTCCGTTATTTGCTTGCCTACCGTCATGGTGGGGTTTAGGGAAGTCATCGGGTCCTGGAAGATCATGCCCATTTCCGAACCGCGGATTTTCTCCATCTTGGCATTCGACAGCTTCGTAATCTCGGTTGTTCCATCGAACATAATCGAGCCGCTTTTGATAATGCTGGGAGGGGTAGGGATGAGCCTCATGAGCGTCTGCGCGGTCACGGATTTGCCGCAGCCGGATTCCCCTACGATGGCAAGTACCTCGCCTTTATTCAAATGAAAGGACACGCCGCGTACCGCTTGGACTTCGCCGGCATACGTGCGGAAGGATACCCGCAGGTCCTTAACTTCCAGTATCGGTTTATTCTTAGACATCAATCGTCACCTCCGAATGAATGACTGGCTATTTGCGCATCTTCGGATCAAGAGCATCCCGCAGACCGTCGCCCAGCAGGTTGAAGCTCATCAGGATCAAGCTGAACACGATCGTCGGCGAAATAACCCGGTGAGGGTACATCCGGATGGAGTTCGCGCCGTCGGACAATAGCGAACCGAGCGAAGCGAGCGGCACCCGAATGCCAAGACCGATAAAGCTTAGGAATGATTCGACGAAAATGGCCGATGGCACAATAAAGGTAATCTGAACAATAATAAGGCCCAGTGCATTAGGCACCAGATGCTTCATAATAATTCGGGCGCCGCCCGCTCCCAGGGTTCTGGCCGCTAGGACGTATTCCTGCTCTTTAAGCTGCAGGATCTGGCCGCGCACGAGCCGGGCCATCGGCACCCATCCGGTTATCGCATAGGCGATAATGATAGTTTTGAAGCCGGGACCCATCACGACGATCAACAAAATCGAGATCAACAGAAACGGGATCGAGTAGACGATTTCGATAATACGCTGCATGATATCGTCCACGCGTCCGCCATAATACGCCGAGACGCCCCCATAAATGACGCCGAAGACCAGATCGAGCAGCGCCGCAGTAAGGCCGATCGCGAGGGAGATCCGCGTCCCCCACCATACCCGGACCCACAGGTCCCGACCGAAGTCGTCCGTACCGAACCAATGCTCGGCGGATGGCCCTAAATTTTTAATCTCGTAGTTTTGAGTCGCATAATCGAACTTGGACAGAACCGGTCCGAAGATCGACAGCAGCGCGAGCGCGCAAAGCGTGATCAAGCCGAACATGGCCAGCTTGTTTTTCTTCAGCCGCCTCCAGGCATCCTTCCAGTACGTGAGCGAAGGACGAACGATAGATTCACGGCCTACCTGATCGCGAGGGGCGGGCTCAAACAGCTCTTTGGACACATTCATCATTTGCTCGCTCCCTTCGTCAGACGAATCCGCGGATCTACTAGTCCATAAAGGACGTCCGTAATAAACAACACAACCACCAGGATAAAGGAATAGAAGATCGTCAAGCCTGTGATCATCGTATAGTCATTGGAATATATCGACTGGACAAAGTGCTTCCCGAGTCCGGGCACCACGAAGATCTGCTCAATAACGAGCGTTCCGGTTATCAGATTGACAAACACCGGGCCAAGAACCGTTACGACCGGAAGAATCGCATTCCGTATCGTATGCCGGACCACAATAGCCGAGGAGGACAAGCCTTTAGCCTTGGCAGTCTTGATGTAATCCTGATTCAGCACATCAAGCATGGAAGTGCGCATCAGCCTCGCCAGAATCGCAATGGTACCGAAGGACAAGGCCAGCGCCGGCAAGATCCGGGAAGAAGGTCCTGTCCACATGCCCGGAGGCAGCCAGCCCAGCTTCACGCCTACAAAGTAAGATAAGAGCGGACCCAGCACGAACGAAGGAATCGATATTCCGATGATTGCTGTAAACATCGCGCCTATGTCCAGACCTTTGTTGTGGTTCAGCGATGCAATGATACCGAGGAAGAGACCCACGACAATCGCAATACCTAGCGCCCACAAGCCCAGCTCCAGCGATGCGGGAAATGCCTGCTGAATAATATCCGTCACTTTACGGGTCGGAAAGGAGTAGGATACGCCCAGATCACCGTGTATCACGTTATTCATATATTTCAGGTATTGCTCCCATACCGGTTTATCCAGACCGTATTGCGCATATAAAATCTGCCTCTGCTCGGCAGTCATCTTCTGTGAGTCCTCGCCGAACGGATCACCCGGCAAATTTTTCATCAACACAAACGTGAACGTGACGATGAGCCACAAAGTGATCGCCATATAGATAAGACGTCGCAACAAGTAACGAAGCATGGCACACCTCCTGAACTAGTAACTACTAAGAAGTAAAATAGCGGTCAGCTTGGCCACTGGCAGCCGAGCTGCTTCGCAAGCATAGCGGCCTCTCCCGGCTAGGCTATGTTTGCGAAGCAGCTCCGCATTGCCTGCCGATTCTTTGATAGATCGGATTGACGAGAAAAATCGAGGCCGTTCCCTGGTTCAGAACGGCCCCCTCTTTCCCTGCTAACAGTGCGGGCAAAGTTACTTAAGACTAACCCAACGCAGCTCCCACTCTTTGGACATGGAAGGGAGAATAAGACCATCCACGCTCGGATTTTTCGCATAAGGTTTCGTACGGAAGTACAGCGGGTAAATCGGAGCATCGGCCATCAACAATTTCTCGGCCTCAGCAAGCGTCTGGGCTCTCTTGGCCAAGTCGACCTCCTTGTCCGCCGCTTTAACAAGATCGTCGTAAGCCTTGCTGTTATATTGAACGTAATTGAACGACTTGTTATCGGATACCCACATGTCAAGGAAGGTCATCGGATCGTTATAATCGGCTCCCCATAGAGCGATCAGCGCGTCAAAGTTATTTTCTTGCATATTTTTAACACGCAGCGCGAAAGGCAGCGGCTCGCCGTCAACATCTACGCCCAGGTTTTGTTTCCATTGAGCTTGAATGAATTCAATCGTCTTTTTGGAAGTTTCCGTGTCGTCCGAAGTCAGCTTAAACTTCGGCAGAGCTGTCATATTCAGTTCCTTGAGACCTTCCGCCAGCAAGGCCTTTGCTTTGGCTACGTCAAATGCCGTTTGGGTATCTCCGGCCGTCTTACGGAACTCCTGCTTGTTGCCGTCAAGTACCGTCCCAGGAACAAGACCTGTCGAAGGGATCGAAGAGCCACCCAACACCACCTCGTTATAGGCTTTGCGGTCAATGGCCATGCCAAGCGCTTGACGAACCTTCGCATTGGCGAAAGCAGGATTCTTGCTGTTGTGGAACATGATATAGGCGGTTACGAATTCTTTTTTGATAGCGAGCTCAGGCTTGCCCTGGAACATTTTGGACTGCTCGCCGCGAAGCTCGGTCAGATCCACTTGATTGGTTTCGAACATATTAAGTGCGGTGTTCGGATCCTTAACGATGTTTACCGTAACCTTATTCAGCTTCACATTCGCGGCATCCCAGTAGTTGTCGTTTTTGACCATAACCAGCTGCTGCTCATGATCCCATTTTTCCAGTTTGAAGGGACCTGCGCCAATGACCTTGTCGGCGTCCGCGCCGTTTTTATCGCCTTGCTTAGTGACGAAATCGGCTTTTTGCGGGAAAAATAACGGCATGGCCAACTGATCCGTGAAAAAGGCTACCGGACGCTCCAGTGTGATTTCCAATGTTTTCTCATCTACAGCCTTAATGCCGAGAGCCGCTTTTTTCGCTTCCAGCTCCTCAGGCTTCGCTTTATTCAAAGCGTCGCCGCCTTTGATCCAGGCCAGCATCGACGCGTATTTCGCTTTCGTAGCGGGGTCCAACGTGCGCTGATAAGCCCACACGAAATCTTGAGCGGTCAGAGCGGAGCCGTCGGCCCACTTCAAGCCGTCGCGCAGCGTGATGGTGTACACGAGGCCGTCAGGCGAAATTTTGGGAAGCTCCTTAGCCAGAGCCGGTTGGGCCTTCCCTTCGGCATCCAGGCGGTACAGGCCTTCGTTGACCGCGTTCAGAATCGTGAAGGTAGGGTTCGTCGTCGCGATAGAGCTATCCAGGGCAGGCGGTTCGGCGGACAAATTAGTCCGAATTTCTTGTGCCGGCGCATTTTTATCGCCAGCTGCGCCGCCTCCTGCCTCTCCTTGATTATTCGCACCCGAGCATCCGGCCACGGCTGAGCCTAGCATGGCGGTGACAGAAGCCAAAACTAGAAGTTTCTTGAATTTCATAATAACTCCTCCTTTTTAATATGTAATTATATGTTAATTCTGAATGAATAATTCAGAATCATCACCTGGTCAAATAATGAATACTAACGATAATACATATATTATACCGATTTGTAAATGACTGAAACCGTTGCCACTGAGAAATTATACAACCCTCGGTTAATAAAATCTACTTCTACTTTTTGTCATTGGTCAATTCTTGTCGAATAGAGGAACGTTGAGTCTTTCCATGTCTACAGCGGCTTCATTTTCTCTATAAACAAAAAGAGAGCCTATGAAAATAGGCTCTCTTTTTGTAGTAAAATTATGCGTATGTACGAAAATCACAACTTTAGTTTCTTCTAGCCCAGGCAACCCTCTACTTAACTCTTAGGATAGGAACATGTACTTGCCGATCCCGACGACGACCAGCATGACATAGCAGGTCGTCAGCACTAGAAACCCAAGTCTGGACAAGGTTCGCACGATCTTCTTCAGATCGATCCGGCCCTTCATCCGGTTCTGCATGCTGCCAAGCAAACCGGCAGCTATAAGGAAGAGCAAAATGATCAGCCAGAGCAGCAGCGACGAATTAAACAAATTACGGCTCATATAGCCGACTGATCCGATCAGAAACACGGTCGTAAGATCCATACTCAGGTGGGTAGCTTTTCTCTTATCCCGCTTGGAGTTATACACGATAAGCCAGGTGATGAAAAAAACGACAAAAGGTACGAGTGCAAGTATCGTGTACAATTGATGAAGCCAGTTCCATACATTCATAACATCACCCGCTTCGACCTTAGTGGTTCAATCGCCTGCAGACCTGCGTTTCTCCAGCGCCTTAATTAGGAGATACACACTTTGATGCGCGTGCAGTTCAAGACCTGCAGTCCGAGCCTTGTTAAGCATATTCCCCGTGATCGCTTCAATCTCCGTCACGCGTCCCGCCTGCATGTCCTGCAGCATGGAAGAACGGTTGACAGCGGTATTCTCGCAAACCTCCTGAACGCGGGTCCATAGATCCGTTCCTATCTCGATCCCGCAGGCAGATGCCAGCAGCTTCCCTTCCTCGACAAGCTGTTGCATAAGCTGCCGGGCTTCGCTCAGCTCCAGCAATTCGCCGTTGCGCACTTGCAGGAGGGCCGATAACGGATTAATCGCCGCATTGATCAATAATTTCTGCCAGATTCGACTTATGATGTCATTCGACAGCGAAATCCGAAATCCTGCCATTTCCAGCTGTTTTGCAAGTTTTTTTTGTACTATGCGGCTGTTTTCGACTTCTTCCTTGTCCCCTTCTCGAAAAGCGCCTATATAAGTCTCTCCATGCCCGGTATGAATAGATTCGCAGTCCGATACCCTTAGAGCGCCTTCGGTGGTAACCGCAAGCAGCAAACGATCGGCTGGGAGATGCTTGACGAGCTTCTCGGCATGCCCGATGCCATTTTGCAGGCAGACCACCCAGGAACCCGGCCCCATCAATCCAAGGATGTCGGAAGCCAGCTCATCGGTGATGGCGTTCTGCTTTACGCTCAGGAAGATAAAGTGCGGGTCTTCCGCATCTCCGCTTTCCATCGAAGGCTTGTAATCCCGGGCCGCATGCTCCGTCCGGCTCGGCAAAAGGCGCACAAGCGGCTTTGCCGCATACGCCTCGCCCTCAGCTTCGCGCAGCGTAAGACCGGCATCCGCAATCCGCCGGGCCTGCTCCTCCCTGCGCACGAACACTTCTAAGGGAAATCCGGCCTTAGCTATTTTTACAGCAAAAAGCGTGCCGATAGCACCGGCGCCAATGCAAGTATAACGACTCAGTCTCTGTCCCTCCTTCTGATTCGGGTCCTTTGTTCCATTATAACCAGGTCCTGGGCAAGTTGTCAGTTAAGAATCACTCCCCTAGAAATACAAAAAGCCTTCTCGCGGGTTGCCGGAATCACATTCCGGGTCTCGCCCCTGAGAAGGCCTGCTTAAATGCCGTATGCCGGGATATCAGTCGATTCGTTCCAGATTCCCGTTCTCGTCCATCTTGAAGCGCGCTTTCGCCTCTTCTTCCTCTTCGGCCAGGAAGGCCAGCTTGCGGGCTCTATCCATAATTTGAATAAGCGCCTTGTAATCATCATTTACTACCCTGTAATCCGTAGACACCGCATTTACTTGCCGGCTGAGCGTTTCATTCTCATTGCGCAGCTTCTCCAGTTCTTCCTGCTTCTCGTTCAATTCCTTCTCTAGCTGGCGGAGATGCCGCACCATTTCCTGGTAGCTGCCCTTCCATTGACGCAAAAATCGGATGACGGCATCAATCGACAGCTCTTCAACGACCCCATCCGAGCGGAGACCGGCAGGTTCAGCTACCTCGACCGCGCCGGAAACGTTAGCGAAGACAGGAGCTTGCTTGCGCTGCTGACTCCTTTTCTGCCTTTGGGCTTTAGCGATCTGAATCGCCGCTTCATATTTTTTACGGACAAAGCTATTCCAGCGGAAGCCGCAAGCTGCAGCCGTTCTGCCTATCTTCTCTCCTACTTCCTCGAAAGCGGATAGCTGCGTGCTTCCCTCCCGGATATGACGAAGCGTAACCTCCGCCAGTATCAAATCATCTTCATCGCTCCATGCATCCTGTCTGATTGCGGTCATTGATGCAGTCCTCCTAACCCCTCGCGTTATTCATCATCTATGAGTGAAACTATAGCTGAACGTGTTGTATTACTTTTACTCTATGCCCTTGGTAGAGTTCATAGAATACATTTCTAGTAATTTGTATTGCCATTTTTATCGCGCTCCATACATCTTAAGCCCCATTTCGGGTAATCCTATAGGATGTTGAAACAAAATGACTTAAATTCGTCACTGTTTTGACGTTTACACACCACCATGATTTCGTTATAATGTTGGATAGTAATGCACTTTTTGAATCGTGAATGTAGAGAGGGGGATGCACAATGGATCGCATGTTTCGCGTACTCGGTTTCTGGACGCTCGTTATCGGGCTAATGGCACTGGCCGGTGACTTAATTCCAATGGCCTTTATCTTTTTTGCCCAGACAGCCGTCTTCGTACTGCTTGGCTACCTGAAGCTGTCCGAGCGCACCTACATATTATTATTTTGGGGTTACATGATTCTCTCGTTCACAGGGGTTACGTATTGGTCATTCTTCAAAATGTCCATCTAGCCATCGCACCATTCAAGTTAGCAAAATGAGCCGCATGCAGCATGCGGCTCATTTTTTTCTTTGTACCAATACCTTGAACAGCTCGCTCATCGAATCCGACAGCAGAAGCTGACGAATCGCCCGGTTTCTTTTGGCCGTCTCCGAGAACGGGTCGGAGGCATCGTGGTTTTGCAGCAAGCCGAGAATCCCCTGCTCGACGAGAAACTGCTTCTGCGTCTGGTACAGAACGGTTTCCATCCCCTTCGCCTCCCCGGCCTCCATGAAAGCGCTGAAGTTCACATGGGAAGTGATATCCTGCTCACCGGCATGCTCTAGGGGCGTATCGCTAGCCACATGGCCCCGATAGCAGAGCAGCGTCCCTTCCATCCGGTGGGAAGCATGCAGCTCCTCCCTCACATCTCCGTAATCGATGGTCACCATGAGGCTTCCAGAAGCAAGTTTTGCGGCTATCTCCCGACACCAGCGGACCGCGTCCAAATTTACTTCGAAGCGTTGGTCCACTCGCCGCGGCAGCTGTTCGGCTTCGATGTAACGAAGCAGCTCCTCACCGCGGAGCGGCCTCTCGGTCTCCACCAGCTTCCCAACAGCTGGGCTCCATCGTACGCCCAGCTCCATCCAGCCCTCCTGCCGCCAGACTATCCGATGAACAGGGAAGGCATCCGGCAGTTCGTTGGAGAAAAGAACCGTATTCGCCAGAGATCCGCTCGCAGACCAAGACTCCGGGGCCACGATATCTATGAGCTCCTTATGCTCCTGAAGCGTTTCCGCCTGAAGTCGACGATGATAAAGACTCGCCTCGACACCGGTGTATCGAAGCCGGCCGTAAAGCTCCGGCTCCTTCTCCCGGATCGTATCCAAGACCTGCGCAGCCAGTCTGCCAGTCCCTCCCCCCCACTCGATAAGACGCAGCGTCCCTTCGAAGGACTTTAGCTGAACGGAGATGTAGGCAGCCAGACATTCACCCAACAGACCGCCAAGCGAGGCCGCCGTATAAAAATCGCCCGTGTGTCCGATCTTCGGACGCTCGCTTGTATAGTAGCCCCATTCCGGATCATACAAGCAGGCTTCCATATAATCTCGAAATGACAAAAAGTCATCCGGACTTTCGCCCAGGCGCTCGAGAATGCGTTCAAGCAGTCCGTTATTTTCTTCCTTCCTCACTTCGTCTTTCATTCCGCGACCTCCAAACCTCATTTCACTACAGACAAACTTCTCCGAAATCGTTATAATAGTACGGATAGTTTAAAAGAAGGGAGCAGAAATACCATGAATCCATCGCGTTTCATTCGTCATGCCGCCGTTATCGGCTGCGCCGTTCTGCTCATCTCCGGCTGTACCGACCGCAAGCAGCTTAAGGAAGACTGGGTACAAGCCGCCGCCAAGCAGGAGCAGATCACCAGCTACCAATTCTCGGGAGAGGCCGACGTCCAGCTCGACGCCTCTATCTTTCAAGGCGCACAGCCGCTGACGGCCGCTATGTTATCGGCCTTTAAGGAAGGAAAGCTAACGTATCAGGGAAAATCCTCGCTCAATGACCCGGTACAAGCAGAAGCAGACTTTACCTTTACGCCTAAAGGCTCGAATCAAGGATGGGAGCTGCCCATTTTACTTAAAGATAACAAAATGTACGCTCACTTGCCAATCATCAATAAAACCGATGAGTACCTGAGCGTGCCGCTGGAACAAAACGCCGAGCGTCTGAAGCATACCGGTCGTCTCTCCTCTGCCGTCAGCGCCAAGCTCCTCCAGGAGCTGGAACCAGGCTGGCTGGAGCCGGGAAGCAAAGACGAGAAGCTGGCAAGCGGCGAAGCCGCGCAAAGAATCACGCTCCAGCTTACGGAAAAAAATCAAAAGCAAGTATCCGCCTACCTGATCAAAATTCTCCCTTCCCTGCTGGAGGAAGGAATAACAAGCGGACTGCTGAGCGAGACTCAGGCTGCCAGCTGGAAAGCGGCGCTCGCTCCCGCGCAAATCGTTGCCCCGTCTACGCTGGATATCTGGATTGACGACAAAGGCTTTATCCGTCAGCAAAAAGGCGATATACGTCTCAGCTTGAAAGAAGGCGGCCCTATACACTCGATCGCCTGGACTCACAGAATCGATGGAGTCAATGAAGTTCAAGCCTTTATCAAGGAAATTCCCAAGCTGACAAAACCGTTGGCTGATATTTTGAAACTGACCTCCAAGGCGCCTGCTGCAAAATAAGGAGTAGATGGATCATTTCTCCGTGAATCGGTTCGAAGCGGGCTGCTGACTTGTTCGGCAGCCTCTTTTGCCGCAGAGCGCAAGAAAACCAAAAGTAATTGTCATGAATTTCCCTTTCCCATGATAACCTGTACTTGAGAGGATTGGAGGGACTTTGGGTGAAGGCTCGAACACGATTGTTGACCGGACTGCTATGGACAGCTTCATGCCTCTTGGTCCTGCTGCCCGCCACCGCTGCGCCAACGGGACAACCCGACCGCGATATCCTGCAGCAAGGGCTGACGATCTTCGAAATCGACCAGGAGCTGAAGCGGATCGAAGTGCAGGAAAACGAGCTGCGCGTTCGGATAGCCAGCACCGAAGGCGCGTTGGCGGAATCGGCTTCCGCCGTTCATTCGACTCGCGAGCATGCAGCCAAGGTCGTCCGCGCTTATTATATGGGCGATCGGGACTCCCTTTGGACGCTGCTCTTCTCGGCCCGTTCCTTCACGGACGGAATCGCCATCTTCGAATACTTGCAGATGATTTTGGGAAACGATCGATTAGCGCTTGGCCGGCATCAGGAAGCCTATCAGAAGCAATCCGAGCTTAAACGCCAGCTCCACGAAGCCGGGGAATCGCTGCAGACAGCCAAGCAGCGGTTTCAGGCGCAGCTGGACAAGCAGCTGGCTCTGCAGGCCGAGCTGGATCTACAAATCGCCAGCCGCACCGATACGGAAGCCGAGGCCGCTTCGCTCCAATCGCAGATGCTGGAGTTGAACCGCCAGTGGCATGAGCAGGGCCTTCCCGCCTTCAAGCGTTACCTGAACGAGCTCGCGAAGGCTATGCAGGAATTGCCCCAAGCTATCACTTCGGGTACGGGCTCCGGGCCCAATCGAAATCTAAGCTTGTTTGACAACGGCCTAAGCTCGACCTTCCAATTGACCGACGATGAGCTGAATGAGTACTTAAGGTCGAAGGAAGCTATGTTCAGCGCTCTCACCTTCAAGTTCGTTCCCGGGAAAATCGTAGCTTCCGGACGTCAGGACGGGATGGACCTGTCCGTGGAGGGCACCTACTCTATCGCTTCCAGGGGCGAGTCGAAGGCCAAGCCCTTCATACGCTTCAAAATTGAGGAGCTGCGCTTCAATGGGTTCCAGCTTCCCTCTACGACCGTGGAGATGCTGGAACAAGAAGTGGATCTGAGCATTTATCCGGAAAAGCTAGCCCCCATCCTTCAAGTTACAGAGGTCCATCAAGAGGAAGGATTGCTAAAAATCGTACTCAAGCTGGTCTTATAAACCCTCTTCCGGGAAAGGAGACACACCGCGATGACTATGCCTGCTCCCCCCAGTCTTACCTACGCACTGGATATGGCCCTGCCAGGCGGGAAGCGCCCCGGTTACTACGCGCAGATTATTAAGGCGTTGGCCGAACGAGCCACCGTGTTCGACCGGGATAAGGAACTGTTCATCTTCTTATCGGCCAGCGACCGGGAGTCCGCCCTGCCGGTCATGTCCCAATATAACGTACCCGCCGAGCCGATCGATCTGCTTCTTCTGCCCGAATCGTTCACGCCCAGACCAACCTTCACCGACTTCGGCTTCGTGAGCCGGATGGAACGGTTCTACCTGTACGCGGATACGGCTGTTCTGTTCCGACTGTTCCCTGCTTCTCCTTCTTCACAAGGGTCATTCAGCAATCCGGTTTCTGCGGCTTTACAGCTCGAGGAACATCTGCTCGGCCACTGGGTAGGTGCCGAAGGCCAGACTGCTTACGCTATGGAATCCCAGCATGACGAATTAGCGGTCGGGATCGCCCGCGCCTACGGCTGCAGCTTGGAGTGGCTGTACAAGCCGCTGTAGGGGCGGTATGGTTTCTTGAAAACATAACAAAGGGGGAGCATCCGAATACGGATGCTCCCCCTTTGTTATGCCTAAGCGGCCTACAGCAAATCGGCGGCGAGCTGGGCGAGATGCGAGCGTTCCCCTCGCTCAAGCAGAATATGGCCGCTGATGCTTTGTTCTTTGAAGCGTTCGACTACATAGGTCAAGCCATTGCTGGAAGCGTCCAGATACGGGTGGTCGATCTGCTCCGGATCGCCCAGCAGCACGATTTTACTGCCTTCCCCTACCCGGGAGACGATGGTCTTTACCTCGTGCTTGGACAGGTTCTGCGCCTCGTCGATGATGATAAACTGACCGGGAATGGATCTGCCGCGGATATACGTGAGCGCTTCGACCTGGATACTGCCTAGCCCTGCTAATATTTTATCGATATCGCCGGTTTTCTTCGTATCGAACAAGAACTCCAAGTTATCGTAGACCGGCTGCATCCAAGGTCGCAGCTTTTCTTCCTTCTCCCCAGGCAGATAGCCGATATCCTTACCCATCGGGACGACAGGCCTTGCGATCAACAGCTTCTTATACTTGTGCTCATCCTCCACCTTCATGAGACCCGCTGCAAGCGTCAGCAGCGTTTTCCCTGTGCCTGCCTTGCCTGTCAAGGTCACGAGGGGGATGTCGTCATTGAGCAGCAGCTCCAGCGCCATCCTTTGCTGGGCATTGCGGGCGGCAATCCCCCAGACCGGATCATTGCTTAGGTAGAGGGGCTCCAGCCTTTTGCCATCCGCATTCACTTTGAGGAGCGCGGATTTGCTCGTCCCCATCTCGTCCTTAAGGATGACGAATTCATGCGGATGCAAGGAATAAGCCAGATTCAGCGAGCCGACGCTCAAGGATCGATAGGAGTAGAATTCGTCAATGATGGCCGGGTGAACGTGCAGGGTTAGATGACCGGAATAAATGTCATCCGCTACATTGACTACCCGGTCCGTCAAGTAGTCTTGCGCCGTGATGCCTAGTACATCCGCTTTGATCCGCACCAGCATATCCTTGCTGACGAGAATAACAGGCTTAGGATCCGGCTTCTCCTTCTCCTCCAGATGGTAGTTGAGCGCTACCGCCAGTATCCGGTTATCATTCGTCGCTTCGGCAAATACTTCCTGCAGCTTGGCGAAACTCTTGTGATTCAGCTCGACCTTCAATCGTCCCCCGCCGGGAAGCTCTATCCCTTCATTTAAATATCCGCCTGCGCGCAAAGCGTCCAGCATACGGGAGATTTGACGCGAGTTGCGTCCCAGTTCGTCCGCATTCCTTTTCTTCAGGTCGATCTCTTCCAATACCACCGCGGGGATAACCACATCATGTTCATCAAAAGCATAGATCGCATTGGGATCCTGCAGCAGGACGTTGGTGTCCAATACATATATTTTTCTCATGCGAGTTCCTCCCAGGGTTTGGTGTTTGGCTCAAAGCGTATTACATAGTAAATAGCCTCTAAGGACAAACTAGCCAAAGCAGATACCACAAAGAAAGGAATGATGATCGATGTTGAAGTTTGTCTCGGTACTTCTGCTGCTTTCCGCCATTCTGTCAGGCTGCGCCTCCACCCAGCGCGGCGCGGCCCCATCGGAGGCCCCGAATACAGACAGGCAGGTGAGAGTGCGGCAAACGGCTCCCCAGAAGAAGGAAATACAGGATCAGGGCGCTGTCGCCCAGCGCTTGGAGCAAATAGCTACCAGCGTCCCGAATGTCGAGAGCGCCAACTGCGTCGTATTCGGCAACACAGCCATCGTCGGCATCAATGTTCCGCAAGGAATGGACCGGGCCAAGGTAGGGACGGTCAAGCTGTCGGTAGCCGAAGCTTTGAAAAAAGACCCCTACGGCGTCGATGCCTATGTTACAGCCGATATGGATCTCGGAGAACGACTGCGGAAGGTCCGCGACCAGCTCCAAAGCGGCAGAGGCCTCAATGGCTTGGCTGAAGAGATGGCAGCCATCATCGGCCGGATTATCCCGCAGATGCCCAGAGACGTAAGTCCTGTGCCCGGCAACCCGCAGCAAGCCGAGCCTCAGCTCCCTAATCGCTCCTTATAGTCCTCCCCGACCTCTCGATTGGGTATAAAAAAGCCTAGAAACGATAACCGGATCTAGGCTTTTCTCATGGCGCTGAACACCTGCGTATCCAGCTTCTCAGCGGCACGCTTGTCATACGTCTTCTCATATTCAGGTTGAACTGCAATGCGCGCTCCATAAAACATCGCATCGCGCACTTCCGTGATCTCCACATCAAAGCAGGCCAGCTTAAAGGGCACTTCTTCGAGCGCATCGGTCACAAGGCGGCCTTTGCCATAGATGGCATGGACGGTTCCCGCTCCGATGTAGGTCAAAGTGACAAGCGGGTTTGCCTTGATGTTCGTTACAATACGCGAACGTTGATCCACGGCAAAACGAATGGTGGAAGCATCCTTGGCAAACAGCCAAGAGACAGCATTCATAGCCGGCGCACCCTGCTCATGGTCAATCGTGCTGAGCAAAGTAAGCGCCTCTTTCTGCAATTGTTCGACCAAGAGTTCGGATAAGGCTGTGATCGTTTCTGCCATAAGGTCCCTCCTGTGATTGAAGTCACTGTTGCTACACCAATTATACCATAAGGGTTTTGGAACAGCCACTGCAGACAAAGGCAACTGACACTCCTTTCGCGTCCATATATTGTATATTATCTAAACGCGAGAGGATATATGTCATTCATTATATTTGGGGTTGGAATTAATGTCCGCCAGCAATTGCTCGGCCAGCTCCCGGTCATAACGCAGCTGCTTCTCTTGTCCGTCCAGCTCGTAATCCACCCTGTAAACGTCTTCATCGCAAACGTAGCCGAAGCGGCTCAGGGCATGGTCCTCCCGCAGGATTGTTTCGAAAAAATCCATCGTTTCCTTGGCCGCTCCGTCATCCGGGCGCGCTTCGGAAACAATGCTGATCTGTAACCAATTGAAGATAGCATCCTGCAGCTTCATGTCCCCTCAGTCCTCTCTAAGCATCATGACCATGCGATTGCCGGCCAGCCACTCGCCCATCGCTTCATACCAAGGCTCGGCTCCCGGCTCCACTTGAACAAGCTTCAGCTTGGCCGCCGCTTCCGCAGGCGCCATTAACCCGGCTACATAAGCCTCTGCGCATGGAGAAAGCCCCCATTCGGGACGGCCTGCGCCAGCGCCCTCCTCGCAGCCTTTCTCGGACTCCTCCACGATTCGATCAAGCACCAGGTTTCCAGGTCCTTCGAGTGAAAAGGGCAGCTCATCCGTCCCGCAAGCTTCCAAGGATTCGTCCGAAAGCAGCAGATGAGCTTTGAACGGCAGAAGCAGCCGCGGATGAACCGCTTGCATCGAGCGGCTGAACCTGCCCCTTAGCTCTTCAGGAGTCAGCTCCAGTCTCTCTTCGCCCAGTATGACCTGGGTCCCATGCATCGTTACAGGCACCAGCCAATACGCCGCCATCGGTCCGCCTCCCCCTTGCTTACGTTTTCACCGCTTCTACTTGCTGCCCCGTTCCTGGAAAAAGTAGCGGATGCGGACAAGCAGCATCAGTCCTACGGCCACCGCCAGACTTATAATAATCGGCAATCCCGCCAGCTGAAAGAAAAGCAGCATGACCGAGCCGAGCGCCAGCATCAAATAAATAATAGCGTCCTTCAGCAGCGGAAGCTTACGGGCGCGAAACACTTTATTGTATACATAGGTAATCAGCACAAAGATCAGAATATATGCAATCCATGGATGCTCGCGGAACCAATCCGTCATAGCATGGACACCCCCTAGAGGTCAATATACGTTCAAGCGGAATGACAGGCCATACTCGCATACTGCGAAGAAAGCTCTGATCGCTCAGAGCTTTCCCGGTTTATAGGCTGAACTTATACTCCCGCTTCGGACATTTTGCGGTGCTTCTCCGCCCGTTCGCGCTCGCTTTTGTTCAATATTTTTTTGCGAAGCCGGATGGACTTCGGTGTAATCTCACAGTACTCGTCATCGTTCAAGTATTCAAGCGCCTGCTCCATGGAGTGGAGCCGCGGCGTTTTCAGTCGGACCGTCTCATCCTTAGTCGCGGAACGAACGTTAGACAGCTGCTTCTCCTTGCAAATGTTAACGATGATATCGGTGTCGCGATTATGCTCACCGACGATCATGCCCTCATATACCTCGGTTCCCGGCTCGAGGAACAAGATGCCCCGATCCTCAACCGACAGCATCCCGTAGAAGGTGGAGGTGCCTGTCTCGCTGGACACGAGTACGCCCTCATGGCGTCCGCCTACTCCGCTGCCCAGGAATGGACCATAGCTGTCAAAGGCATGGTTCATGACGCCGTATCCGCGTGTCAGCGTCAGGAAGTAGGTCCGGTAGCCGATCAAACCGCGGGCCGGGATCAAAAACTCCAACCGGACGTTGCCGCTGCCGTTGTTGATCATGTTCACCATCTCGGCCTTGCGCGTCCCGAGACTTTCCATAACAGCGCCCATGCTGTCTTCCGGAACATCGATAACCAAGCGCTCGACCGGCTCCATCTTCTGCCCATCGATTTCCTTGATGATAACTTCCGGCTTGGACACCTGAAGCTCGAAACCTTCACGGCGCATGTTCTCGATCAATATGCCCAGATGAAGCTCGCCGCGGCCCGATACGATGAACGCGTCCGGGCTGTCTGTCTCGTCCACGCGGAGCGCTACATCGGTCTCCAGCTCCTTGAACAGACGCTCACGCAGCTTGCGCGATGTAACGAACTTGCCTTCGCGGCCGGCGAACGGACTGTTGTTCACCACGAACGTCATTTGCAGCGTCGGCTCGTCGATCTTCAGCACCGGCAGCGCCTCCGGATTTGCGGGATCCGCGAGCGTCTCGCCGATATTGATATCCTTAATACCGGAGATCGCCACGATATCACCGGCTCCCGCTTCGTCGATTTCCAGCCGCTTCAAGCCCTGGAAGCCGAACAGCTTCTCGACCCTTGCCTGCTTGATCTGTCCCTCTCGGTTGATGACCGCGATAGGCTGGCCTTGACGAACGACGCCGCGGTTCACGCGGCCGATGGCGATGCGGCCCAAATATTCATTATAATCCATCAGCGTAACAAGGAATTGCAGCGGAGCATCGACATTCTCCGTCGGTGCCGGAATGCGATTGACGATCGTATCGTACAGCGGCTGCATGTTGCTTTCCTGATCCGCCGGATCCGGCGACAGACTTGAGGTTCCCATCAGCCCGGACGCATAAGTAACCGGGAAGTCCAACTGCTCGTCATCAGCGCCAAGCTCGATGAACAGATCCAATACCTCGTCGACCACTTCGCCTGGACGGGCGTTCGGACGGTCGATCTTGTTCACGACTACGATCGGAGTCAATCCGGCTTCAAGCGCTTTGCGAAGCACGAATTTCGTTTGCGGCATCGTGCCCTCGAAAGCGTCCACGACCAGCACCACGCCGTCAACCATCTTCATGATCCGTTCCACTTCGCCGCCAAAGTCGGCATGCCCCGGCGTATCCATAATATTAATCAGATAATCCTTGTAATTGATCGCGGTATTTTTAGCCAAAATGGTAATGCCGCGCTCCCGTTCCAGATCACCGGAGTCCATAGCCCGTTCCTGAACGGCCTCGTTTTCGCGGAACGTACCGGACTGCTGAAGCAGCTGATCGACGAGCGTCGTCTTGCCATGGTCAACGTGAGCGATAATGGCGATATTGCGAATCTTTTCTCTTGCATGCATAAGTTTACAAAATCCTCTCTTCTGGTTTGGCTGTCCAGCCCGTTCATCAAAGAAGCGCCGACCACCGAAGCGCCGACGCTATCATCCGTTTTTTATTATACGTGCGATTAGGTCAAAAGGCAAGAAAATAGCCCCCGATTTACGTCGTTTTTTTGCATAAAACGCTTACTTTAACAAGTCATGGAAGCATTGGGAAATCACGAGCTCATTTAAGCGTGCTTCGGAGTAATCAGTTTTTTGATCACTCCGCTGGCAATCACGATGACTGTCGTGACAAGAGGGATGATATAATGCGGCGTATCCCCCAGGAGACGGTTCGAGACGCTCGTATCCGCCAAAAACATTTCCCCGGACGTATAGCCGAGAATTCCCGCCCCCAAGAACACCAGCACCGGAAATTTTTTCAGCAGCTTGACGACCAGATTGCTGCCCCAGACGATAATCGGAATGCTGAGTCCGATCCCCATAATAATGATGCCGATCTCCCCTTTCGCCTTGGCCGCAATCGCCAGGACGTTGTCGAGACTCATCACAAAATCAGCCAAAATAATCGTGCTGACCGCCTTGCCCAGCGTAGCCGCTTCCCTCACATCGGTATGGCCCTCGTCATCGACCAGCAGCTTGATCGCAATCCAGAGCAGCAGCAGCGAGCCAATCCCCTGGATATAGGGAATATCGAGTACATAGACAGCAACGACCGTCAGCGCGACGCGCAGGGCGATGGCTCCGAATGCGCCCCACCAGATCGCCTGCTTGCGCTGGGAAACGGGTAGATTTTTGCTGGCGAGCGCGATCACAACCGCATTATCTCCGCTCAATACGATGTTTATGAGCATGATCTCGAAGAACAGGAGCACATTTTCCCAAAGCATAGGCAGCCCTCCGTTATGGTCAAGGTTTAGAAGAACGAAGCGAACCGGCTATTATCAGCGGCTCCCTTCTCGATCCAGGTCGATTCGGTCCGCCTGACCGCGTCCTCGATTGCCTCGTCGAGCCAAGGCATATGGTTCTCGATGCTGCGGATTACGTTCAGATTCGGGTTCGTGCTAGGACTTGGCGGCAAGAACAAGGTGCAGCAATCCTCGTAAGGCAAAATCGAAAGCTCGAACGTATCGATGCTTTTCGCTATCCGGATAATTTCGTTCTTCTCCGTACAAATCAGCGGACGAAGGATCGGCAGTCTCGCCGCGCTCCCTATCGCATCCAGACTCGGCAACGTTTGGCTTGCGACCTGACCCAAGCTGTCGCCTGTGACGATCGCCCCCGCGCCCGAAGCTTCGGCCAGCTTCTCCGTGATGCGGTACATCGCCCTGCGCAGCAGCGTGATCAGCAGGTTGTCCGCATACGCCGCATGAATACGCGTCTGCACCTCCGTGAAGGGCACCATATGCAGCCGGATCGACCCGCTGAAGCCCGCCAGACGTTCGGCCAGCTCTCTCACTTTCTGCTGCGACTTTTCACTTGTATACGGGTAGCTGTGAAAGTGAACGGCTTCCACCCTAAGCCCTTGACGCATCGCCAAGTACCCGGCCACGGGACTATCGATGCCTCCCGACAGCATCAGCATGCCTCTGCCGTTCGAGCCGTATGGAAATCCTCCGGCTCCCTGGTCGGTGCGGGCATACAGCCATGCCCCTTCGCCCCGCAGCTCGACCTTCAGCTCGACATCCGGCTGATGCACATCCACGCCGAGACCGGGTATCGCGCGCAGCACGGCGCCTCCGACAAGCTTATTCATCTCCTGCGAATCATGCGGAAATTTCTTATTGACCCGGCGGACGGTGACCTTGAAGGTACGCGGCTGCGGGCTCAGCTCCTGCATCATACGAGCGGCAGCCTCTTCGATAAGCTGCCGATCAAGCTCAATGGCCATAGCCGGACTTATGGATGCCAAGCCAAATATGCGCTTGAGCGGCACCACCACTTCTTCATAAGGCGCTCCGTGGAGATGCAGGACGATCCGGCCGAACTCCCGATCATACCCGATCCCGGGAAAGGGCCGCAATGCCCGTTTCACCTGCTCGTAAACCGTTTTTTCAAACCGATGCCTGTTTTTTCCCTTCAGAACCAATTCTCCGTACCGGAGGATGGCCATGGTTGCCGTCACTGCCTTCATCTTCTTCTCCCTCTCCCCCCCGACCGTACCGCTTGCGGGCTTAGTCTGGTCATTACTTCGCCTAGTGCCCGTCCGAATACAGCCGTCGTTTCGACTGGATCGTGTTCGGCCGAGAAGCTTACCCGAATGCCGCTGCGTGCTTCTCTATCGCTATAGCCCATCGCGAGCAGGACGCGGCTCGGTTTCTCCGCGGATGAAGAGCAGGCCGAGCGTGCCGACACGCAGATGCCCTGCTGTTCGAAAGCATGAACCAACACCTCCGACTTCATCCCCGGATATACAAAATGAAGGATATGCGGCGCCATGGCTTGCCCCCCGGTTGATCCGTCCAAGACAACCCGGGAACCGGATGCTTGCAGCGCGGGGTATTCCGCGATGACCCCGGCCAAGCCTTCCCTTAGCAAAGACGTCCTTTCCAAGAAAGCGGGCTGCCGCTCCACGGCAATCCGGATGGCCTTGGCCATGCCCACGATCGCCGGTACGTTCTCCGTGCCGGACCGCCAGCCGAACTCCTGGCCTCCCCCATGCAGCAGAGGTTCCAGCTCAAGACCGGCTCGAACATAAAGCAGCCCCGCCCCCTTGGGTCCCCCCAGCTTATGAGCGGCACCGGACAGCAGGTCAGCCCCGAGCTCCGAAGGAACGACCGGAACCTTGCCCAGGGCTTGTACGGCATCCACATGAAATAAAGTCTTGGGACGATCGCGAAGCAGTTCCCCTACTTCGCGTACAGGTTGTACGCTCCCTACTTCATTATTTACCAACATAAGACTGACCAGAATCGTATCTTCCGTCAACGCCTCGCGCAGCACGTCAAGCTCGACATGGCCTGTACGAGAAACGGGCAAAAAAGTAACCCGGAACCCTTCCTTCTCAAGCTGCAGCATGGTTTCGTGCACCGAAGGATGCTCGACTGCGCTCGTGATGAGATGACTCCCCCGATGACGATACTTATAGGCTGCTCCGCGAAGCGCCGCATTATTGCTTTCCGTACCGCCCGATGTGAAGCGTATTTCTTCCGGCCTGCACCGCAAGGCGGCCGCTATAGCGCCCCGGCTGCGATTGACGAGCTGCTCGCTTTCGAGGCCGAGCCTATGCAGGGAAGAAGGATTGCCGTAGTGCATGCGCATCACCTCCGTCATCGTATCGATGACTTCGGGATACATCGGCGCAGTCGCCGCATAATCCATATATAACAACTTATTGACCCTCGCTTCCAAAAAGTACTAAACAAACGAAAACAAAGACCAATCCTCTCGTTTTCGCGTGGCGAAAGACGGGAATTGGTCCTTGCTGGCTCCTCATCAGGAGGCAAAATCGTTTTGCAGCTCGAGCACCTTGCGCACGTACTTCTGCGTTTCAGCCGGCAGCAAATGAAGTTTTCCCTCTAAGTCCTGATCCGTACGGATGCCAAGCCGATCCACGCGGCCTGAGCCTGCATTGTAAGCGGCTAGGGCGACGGAGGGATTGCCGTTGTATTTCATCAGCAAATTGGACAAATATTTCGTACCGCCTGCGATATTCTGCGCCGGATCAAAAGGATCCGTTACGCCGAGTCCCGCACCTGTGTCGTCCATCAGCTGCATCAAGCCTTTGGCTCCCGCCCGGGAAACCGCGTTGGGATTAAAGGACGACTCCGCTTCGATAACAGCCTTGACCAAGCTGGATTCGACGCCATAGGTTTGGCTGGCCCCCTGGATCAGCTCTTCGAACGGAGTCGGTCTGCTCTGTCCGAGGAAAGCTGACCGGTAAGCTCCCCAAGAAGGCTGTGCAGCAGCGAAGTTCACGGATGCAGTCGCCGTCGATCGGCCAGCAGCCTGCTGTTGTGCGGCACGGGTCGCCATCAGTCCTTCCAGCAGATTGGAAAAATGGCCGTCCTCCTGACCAAGCTCCGGCGCTGCAGCCTGGGTCGTCTTGCTGGCCTCCGATTGCCGTTGAAGCTTATGCAGGTCGGAGCCTTCAATCTTTATCGTCATGAGGTGTACTTCCCCTTATTCATGAAATAGATAAGTATATTGTACACCCTTTTTGAATCCTCAGCTACCCTCGATTATGAAAACTTCATTTATTTCCCTTTACGATCCTGAGAATACGGACAGACAGGCAGCATGCTGCCTGTCTGCCGATTGCCGTGAACGGGCTGCTGTCGCCGTCCGTGCTCAGGTATACCTTGGCACAAGCAAGAAATATCCGACGAGCGCCAGCAGACCTACCGCCACAGCCCAGGCGGCCAGCTTCCGCTGTCCTCCGAGGTATGCGGCCACGCCGAGCAGCATGCCAGTCAGGGCCAGCCCAACCGGGTAAATAAAGAGCGCAAGCCCCGATGCCAACAGACCGGCATATCCCGGCCATCTGGCGCCGATAAACAACGGACGCGCTTCAGCCGGGCTCCGGCCGGCATCTGCCTTTCCCAAGACCGGGATGGCTCCCGGACTTCCATCGGCCTTGCGACGCGACACGGAGGCAGGATGACTTCCGAAGCTTGCTTCTGCCGCAAATTCCTCCTTGGCCCGGTAATGGGCGGATTTCCTCCTCAGCAGCTGCAGCTGGGTACGGTTCCTGGCCGCTTCCATAGAGGTCAACCCGGATGAACGGGCTCCGAGCTTTCGTTTCATCTCCAGTTCCTCCTTAAGAGTTACTTGGATTTCTTCGGCTCGAAGGTGTGGCAACAGGTATTTCTAACACTTTTCGCATGATCCTGGTGATCGTCAAACTCCGTGGCAAACTCGGTGTCATACTTCATGTTGGCATGTCCATCGACTTCGATCATTATGGCTGCTGCCTGACAGTTGTTGCCCTGGGCCCAGAACGCACAGTTGGCTACGCTGCATTTGACATCTGGCATCATAATCACCTCCGTCAACAGCTTGCCCGCTTGAGTCAGGGGGTATTCCTGGCATTCAGCCGGTGAAACAGCACGAGGAACATCGCATGCGACCATAGCAGCGGAGATGCGGGCGGCCCCCACCGGTCCACCCATTGCTCATAGATGTCCCGGTTATCCAGCGCATGGGGAACCTGCTCCGGCATTCGTCCTAATTGATCCGCTTGGGAAGCTACCCAGGCGAGCGCTTGTTCCGCTTCAACCCGCTTCCCTTGGGCTAGCGCAACCCATCCATACCAGGCGGTCAGCAGCAGCCACTCTCCCCCGCCATAGTACGTGTCGCCGACATACCGCCGTATCCCCCCTTGGGACGTCTGGAGATCTGCGACGATTCGATCGATCGTTGCAGCCATGACGGGATGGTCCGCCCCGAATACCTGGAAAGGCTCGCACAGCCAAAGCAGGCTGGCATCTACGCCGTCATATCCAATCTCATACTCCACGCGTCCCTCGGGATATAGCGGGCGGATCGCTTTGGCAAAGTATCCGTCCGGGTGAACGGCATGCCGCAGCAGAAATTCCCGGATATGCTCGCACAGCGGCAGCAGCTCATCCCTTCCATCCATCTCCGCTACAGCCTTCAGTCCTCCATAAATGGAAGCGAGCGTGGAGGGATGAACGAAGTCGCTGTATTCCTCCCAGCAATCGAAATTGGTATATTCCCAGAAGGCCTGCAAATAGTCCGCCACCGCATCTACAGACTTGCGGAAGAACTCGGGAATGAAGGCGTGCCCGGTTAACCTCAGATGAGCGCATAGCCCCCATAACCAAGTGCCATAGCCGTCCAGCTGAAAATGTCCCCATTCGGAATGGTCATCATCCCGTCCGTCCAACTGGTAGCGAGTATGTAAGAACAGATGACGTTCCACATAGTCGCCCCGCTGCTTGCGATTGATTAAGTCATCGATATGGGGCCTCTTTCTGTCGACGATACGACTTACCCACTCGTAGAACAGCCTTGCGCTTTCATGCTGTCCAGATAGATCCATACTATAGGCAATGAAGCTTCCGTCCCGCAGCCAGCCGAAGCCGTAATGAGGGAAGAGCGGCGAAGCGGTATATGCTCCCCGTTCATGCTGATTCCATGTGATCAGGCGGATACTCGCTTCCGCCAGCTGCTGCAGATTCAGATCGTTTCTCATTAAGTCGATCGCCTCCTACATTTGTCATCACTTAGCTTCGGTGCCTGCCAGTTTTGTTTTATTCTTGATGTTGACTTTGAATCTCGAATTCTTCCGTTCTGGGGGTTTGAATTAAAAACACTCCAATTAAGGTTTCACCATCAACGTCATACAGCGGTATTTCACGATCCTTCCTAGCTAGAGTCAGTGCTAATGCTTCTTCACGTGTTTTTGGCATTTCTTCATGCATATCTTCCTTCTTTAGATATCCCCGCGTGCCGCCTACGCCATAAGCCTTGACGAAATCGGGCATTTGTTCTTCAGTTTCAGCATATATAGCAGAACCAAAGGTCTTGCCTTCTTTATTCCTAAAGTATGAAGGATGAATTTTTTCTTCGCTCACTAATGTTGAGGTGGAAAGCGGTCCTGCTCCCAAGTTAGTATCCGCTTCTAGTGGAGCAGGAGTATATTTCTCTCCCCCGGTGAAACTTAACCATGAACTTTTGTGGATAGTAAATGAGACCGTTGTAATTGCACCCACCAATACGCCTACAACAACCGTACTTGTTAGCAGCTTCTTTTTCAACAATTTAAAGCTCCTCCCATTCTATACATGATTAGCTGGCCAGCTAACCTTATAGACGTGTTAAGAGCAGAAATTTCCCATCATAAAGATTATTTTACAATATTTCGGAATTATTAACCAATACCCTTTCTGCTCCCTCATTGAGCTCCGCATGCATCCTGAATAAAAATAGAGATGCCAGGAGCATCTCTAGGTTGTAAGTGTATGGATGATAGCTTATCTAACTTAAATCTTCTCGCCTTGCATTCTTTTTTGGGTGATATAGTCCGTTTCGTAGTAGGCCAGATCCTCGCGGAGCTCTTCAAAAATTTTGGAAAGCTCTATCGTAAGGTCGCGCACCTCGCGGTTCGGCTTTTTGCGGAAGCGGATCGCGTCCTGACCTGTATAGGCGTAGCGCCCGTCCTCGGAGTAGCATTCGTTTTGAGGGTAAAAGAAGCTGTTGACCGAGCTGTGATACACGTCGTACAGCACTCTCTCGGAATAATCCTGATTGAAATTCGGACGGCGGAGGGCTACGCCCAGCTTCTCGTAGGAAACCTCAGAGAAAACCAGCAGATGTCTAGTGTCTGAAAGATAGCCTTTATAGAATTCTTCCATAGCAGCGTCATTCTCGGAATTCAAGAGCTGTAAAGAGCTTGCATTCAGAAACTCCTCCATCTTGACGATGGCTTCGCTCAGTTTCGCTCTTGTCGTTGCGCATAGGTTTTTAACATGTTCAACAGCCATGGCTGAATAAACCTCCTCAACATAGAAAACCAATCAGGGTTTGTTATGAAACTTAACAGCACTCCTTATATCCTACCATAAATACAGACCTTATCCAATGGTTAACTTTACTGCTGATGCCCGAAGCGGAACCAGGGAATAGTAGCCTTACTGAATCTTCGAACCCGCAGGAGGCTGTGAATCCATGAGAAAATATGCGTTTACCGCGCTCGCCGTTCTTGCAGGAGCCGCGCTTCTCTTTCCCAGAGGGGAGCGTCTTCCCGAACCGGAAGCCATGACGCCCCAATCCGAGATCCGGATGAAGGAAGCGACCATGAATCAGGATCTGGAGCGCACCGACGAGCTTTGCCGGCTTCAATGCAGCTACGAGCTGCACCGCGTGGGCAGCGCCATCGGCCAAGCTTCCCCAGCCTCGAAGCTGCTGAAGGACTTGCAGCAGGAGCATCCGCATATGGAATGGCTGATTCATTCCAAGCGGAACGAACCGCTTAGTCAAGGAGAGACCGTCGGCTCGATAGAGGAGCCTGTCAGGAGCCGGGCGCAAGCTGAGATTGATCGCGCCAAGAGCCGTTTGGATGCAGGAGAAAGCTATCAATCCGAGCCGCTGAATGTAGGCGGACAGCACTATTTCGTACTCGGCGAGCCAGCCGCTGACGGCGGCAGCGGGATCATTGCGGTGGTGCACCAGCACATCCTCCGTCAGGTCGCCGATCATCAGCGTAAAAACCTGCGGCTTATTCCTTATCCGGCTGAAGGCCGCTATAAGATCGAATCGGTCGATTCCGATACAATGAAGGACGTGCATGTGGATCACCCCGAGGAAAATGCAGGAACAAGCCATTATCACAAAGATCAGGTCGTCGTCAAGTTCAAGCAAGAGCCTACAGAAGCTCAATTGAACCAAATTAGCAGCGAAATTGGCGGCAGACTGGTAAGCAAGCTCGGTTATGCGTATGTGTTCGAGTCCCCGAGAATGGAAGCCCAAGCGCTCGTAGCGTATTTCCGCAAGTGGAACGTCTCCTATGCCGAGCCGCATTTCCTGTATTTGACCAACACGACCCTCGGACCAAAGGCGTTGCAGGAAGGCGGGATATTCCGTCCCAATGACGCGCTTTACCGCCGGTACCAAGGGAACCTGCCTCAGATTGAAACCGAGGCGGGCTGGGAGTTCACCAAAGGCTCTGATCAGGTAACGGTAGCCGTAGTCGATACGGGCGCGGACCTCTCTCACCCGGACCTGAGGGATCAGCTGGTCGGTGGCATTAATGTCGTCAATCAGGGCAGTGCGCCGGAGGACGATGTTGGACACGGCACTCATGTATCTGGCGTAATCGGCGCATTGGTGAACAATAACCTCGGGATAGCCGGCATGAGCTGGTATAACCGGATCATGCCCGTCAAAGTGCTGGACGGCACCGGCGCTGGCAGTACTTATTCCGTGGCACAGGGCATCATTTGGGCCGTCGACAACGGAGCCAAGGTCATTAATATGAGCTTGGGCAACTATGCGGATGCGGAATTTCTCCATGATGCCATCCGATATGCCTTCGAACGGGACGTCGTGATGATCGCGGCCAGCGGCAACGACAACACGGACCGCCCCGGGTTCCCCGCGGCTTATCCGGAGGTCTTCGCCGTCGCGGCCGTCGATTCCAACAACTCCAAGGCTTCCTTTTCAAATTACGGGGATTATATCGATGTCGCTGCCCCGGGTGTGAGTATAGCCAGCACGTACCTCCACAATCAGTATGCCGCTCTATCGGGCACCTCTATGGCCAGCCCGCATGTCACGGCACTGGCCGCCCTGATCCGATCGGTCAACCCGGCGCTCAAGAACACGGAAGTCATGCAGCTGATGCGCGACACCGCTACCGATCTCGGACCGAAAGGTAAAGATATGTATTATGGGTACGGCCTGATCGACGTTGCCCGCGCTCTTGCGGCCGCGCGGCCGCAGGCCGCCGGGCAAAAGCAGGAAGCCTCGACGCCGGGCGGCACGACGCTGGGCTCGTCCTGGTCCGACTGGCTGCGGAGCTTGCTCGGTACGTAGCGAGGCACGACGCATAACCGTCCGATAGCTTCGGACGGTTGTCTGTAATCAAAAAGAAACCGCCTCATGAGGCGGTTTCTTTCATGTCTTGGTGCATGCATCGGTTGGCATAGGGCTGAAAGAAAGCTTGCCGTAAGCCGGGTTCTGTGCTTCCGGTGGTCGTAACGGGTGCCACCCTGCCACCATTGAAGCGACAATCATCTATCTAGGCCAGACATTGCTGCCTGGCTCAAGCGACCAACCCGAACGCGCCCCGGGCCGAGGCTGTCCCTCAAGGGGACTAGCGTTCCATTAGGTCTTGCTCCAGATGGGGTTTACCAGGAACCATGTCACCATGGCTCCTCGTGGTCTCTTACACCACGGTTCCATCCTTGCCTGTGATGCTGCGACCATCCTCCGCCCTTACGTGCGTCGGCTTGACCGGCAGCCATCCATCGGCGGTCCATTTCTGTGGCACTAGCCTTCAACTCGCGTTGACTGGACGTTATCCAGCATCATTGCCCTATGGAGCCCGGACTTTCCTCTCGCGGCACAAGGCCGCCAGCGATTGTCTGTCAAACTTTCTTTTGCAACAGATGCATTTGCTAGTATACAGGGTATCGACGCAAAACTCAAGTGCTCAGAGCCTGCGTCCGCGTTAGCAAATGCCGGGAACAGGCTCCTTCCCCCGTCTAAATGAATCGAAAAGGCTCCGTATCGGCTTTGGATGCGATCATGCGCGTGTTCCACTTGCGCCCGTCCAGCTTCCGCTGCAAATAGTCGGCAACCCCTTGCTTCATGATCTTCTCTACGTTATGCCCAGGGTCGATCAGAGCAAGGCCTGCGGCCTGCGCGTCATGCGCCGTGTGATAATCGATATCTCCCGTGATCAGCACATCGGCTCCTGCAAACATCGCCTGGCGTATGTAACGGCTTCCCGAGCCTCCGAGCACCGCCGCCTTGCGGATCAACCGGTCCGGATCACCGACCACTCGCAGCATGGGCACCTCGTAGGCAGCTTTCACCCGTTCGCACAGCTCGCGGAGCGTGACCGGAGTCTCCAGCTTGCCGACACGGCCGAGACCGAACGTCCGGGTTTTCAGATCCAGCGCATAGAGGTCATAGGCGACCTCCTCATAAGGATGCGCCTTCAGCATCGCCTGAACGACACGTCGCTCCGCGCTCTGGGGCACGATCGTCTCGATCCTGATCTCTTGAGCCTGCTCCAGCCGGCCCTGGCGGCCAATATGAGGGTTCGTGCCTTCTCCAGGGAGGAAGGTGCCCACACCCTCGATATTAAAGCTGCAGTGGCTGTAGTCGCCGATGCTGCCCGCTCCCGCATCGAACATCGCCGAGCGAACCTTATCCGCATGCTCGGCCGGCACGAAGACGACCAGCTTCTTCAGCTTGTCCGTATGCACCTCGTCCAGAGGCTCGGTCACCTGCAGTCCGATCGCCTCCGCCATCATGTCATTGATGCCCCCGTCCGCTACATCGAGGTTCGTGTGGGAGATATAAACGGCAATGTCATGCTTGATCAGCTTTTCGTACAAGCGTCCAGCCGGCGTATCGGTTTGCAAATTCGCCAAGGGCCGGAAGATGATCGCATGGTGGGCGATAATCAGATTGGCGCCTTCCCGAATCGCCTCATCCACGACCTCATCGGTCACATCCAGAGCGACCAGCGCTGCCGGGATTTCCTTCTGCAAAGTACCGAGCTGCAGCCCAATCTTGTCGCCTTCCACGGCATAAGATTTGGGAGCAAGCTCCTCCATTAATTGAACGACGGCTTGTCCTTTCGCGTACATGCGGACAGCACCTCCTCGATACGTTTCATTTCGATTCGAAATTCGCGTTCTCTCGCTCTAGCCGCCTCGGTGTCCGAGCGCTCCAATTGGGCGCAGATATGCTCCAGCTTATCCAGCTCAAGACGCCACTTGGCTATCCACGCCTGTGCCCCTTCGCGGATCAGATAAGGTCCCATACGGAGCAGCAGCTCCTTGTCGACGACCAGTCCGTCAGCCAAGACCAAAGGCTCGTACAGCCGCCTAAGCTTCGCCGTCTGACCCTCGTTCGGCTCACCCAAAGAACCGTCAGCGCCGTCTTCAGGCCGGTCGGCCGTCAATATCTCATAAATCTTCCCGTCTTCCTCCAGAATCTGCTCGCCCACGAGCTCCCAGCCGTTGGCCAGCAGCCAGACGCGAACGGCATCCTCACCGACATTCGGCTGCAGCACAAGACGGCTAACCCCGGAAAGCTTCGCTTTACCCGCCTCGAGGATCGAGACGATCAATGCGCCGCCCATCCCCGCAATGGTGATCACATCGACCTCTCCGGGCTCGAGGACCTCCAGTCCATCGCCCAGGCGGACGGCAATTTTATCCTTCAGCCCAGCCGCTCGAACCTGCCTTGAAGCGGCCTCGTAAGGTCCCTCATTGACCTCGCCTGCCACACCTCTTGCGATGAGGCCCTGCTGAGCCAAGTAAGAAGGAAGCAAGGCATGGTCGGACCCAATGTCCGCCAGCCGGCTTCCCTTCGGCACCTCGCATGCGATTTTCTCCAGTCTTTTCGATAAACGTATCATGATAATACCCACACCGTCCATTTTTTGCGCCAAGCAAACAATATGGCAGCCTGTACGCACATTTTGCCGAGCAGCAGCCACTGAATCGTCTGCGCTCCATACTTCTCGGCATACAGCATACCATATAACTCCGGCATGAACCAAACGATTAGACCGAGTACAAAGAAAACAAATCCAATCTGTTTGCTCCGCTCATGAATCATCCACGACATCCAGCAGAACAGTATAGCAAGCGGGGCCCAGCTCAGCTCCAGCGTCACCCAATTCATCGTATCCAGCTGGTGATGCAGCAGCCAGCCATAGCAGAACACAAGCACCACCCACCCGCACAGCTGGAACAGAGCAAGCTTCGCCGCAAGGCCCGTAATAATCCAGATCAGGCTGGTGACAAATACATAGCCCACCACCGGCACGGCCGCCTCTATGCCGTGCAGCTTCATTAAGTATACCCCGATGAACAGCAGGAATAGCGAAGCCATGCCTAACAGGATTTGAGCCGCCATCGGCTCCTTCTCCCGCTTCGAGCCGCCCCATATGTATAAAGCAGACAAAATGAAGAATGAAATGCCCATTTGCAATGGTAATTCAAAAGCGTTAAAATTAAGAGCAGCAAAGGACAAACCGCCTGCCACCAGCAAAAGCAGCATCCAGATTTTCCAGTTGCTGTTTCTGATGCTGGCAGAGGAAAGTCCCAGTATCGTCGATTTGGTGTCGATATCGGCCTTGTCCTGACCGGCGTCCAGATAGATGTTCAGCAGAAAGTCGCAATATTGCTCAGGCAGCAGCCGACTGCGGCGCCAATGCTCGATTTCGCGGATCAGTAATTTCTTTTTTTCATCCATATATAGCGGTTCCCCCAAGCCATGTCATGTGCTTCCTTATTCATAATGATTATCGGCCGCAGGGACATAAAAAATTAGACCTTGCTGCGAGCGGTCGCAGAAGGTCGTCATCAGTCTTCAAGCTTATTCAATCAGGTTATTCCAGGAAATCCTTCAGCCGTTTGCTGCGGCTCGGATGGCGGAGCTTGCGAAGTGCCTTGGCTTCGATCTGGCGAATACGCTCACGAGTAACGCCGAAAACCTTGCCCACTTCCTCTAGCGTCCGAGTGCGGCCGTCGTCCAGGCCGAACCGCAGGCGAAGCACGTTCTCTTCCCGTTCGGTAAGCGTGTCGAGCACATCCTCGAGCTGCTCCTTCAGCAGTTCGTAGGCAGCGGCATCCGCCGGTGCGAGCGCCTCCTGATCCTCGATAAAGTCGCCAAGATGGGAATCGTCCTCTTCACCGATCGGAGTTTCAAGCGATACCGGCTCCTGGGCGATCTTCATGATCTCGCGCACTTTTTCCGTACTCAGATCCATCTCTTTGGCGATTTCCTCAGGAGTAGGCTCGCGGCCCAGTTCCTGCAGCAGTTGTCTGGATACCCGAATCAGCTTATTAATCGTCTCCACCATATGTACCGGAATCCGAATCGTCCGTGCCTGGTCTGCAATGGCCCGCGTAATTGCCTGACGAATCCACCAAGTAGCATACGTACTGAACTTGAAGCCTTTATCATGGTCAAACTTCTCGACTGCCTTGATCAAGCCCATGTTGCCCTCCTGGATCAAATCCAGAAACAGCATGCCGCGTCCGACATAACGTTTGGCGATACTGACGACCAGACGCAGGTTGGCTTCGGCGAGCCGGCGCTTCGCTTCCTCATCCCCCTGCTCGATGCGCTTGGCCAGCCCGATTTCATCCTCTGCGGAAAGAAGGGGCACCCGTCCGATTTCTTTCAGATACATCCGAACGGGATCGTTGATCTTGATGCCCGGTGGCAAGGACAGGTCATCATCGAAGTGAAACTCGTCATGCTCGCGCTCAAGTCGTCCTCCGCCGAGCTCTTCTTCCTCGTCCGATTCATTGCCCACATCGATTCCCATCTCCTGAAGCTGCTCGAAAAATTCGTCGATTTGCTCCGGGTCCTGATCGAAAGGCGCCAATTTTTCCATGATCTCTTTGTAAGTGATGGCGGAACGCTTCTTGCCTTGCTCGATCAATTGTTCCTTTACTTGCTCCAACGTCAACTCTGTCTCTATTTCCGTGCGTTGATCGTTCGCCATAATTAGGGCTCCTTCCTCCTTGGAAACTCCCGAAACCGTCACAACCGTCAGGATGACTTCAACTGCTTTTCCAAGGATATGATTTCATTGCCGAGCTGCAGAGCTCTAGGGATATCTCCCGCCCGTTCCGCTTGTTTGATCAGTTCTTTCTTCTGTTCCAACTCCAGCAGAAGCGGGTACTTCTTAATCTCGCGAATATAATCGTCGATCACGGCTTCGTTCACGCCGCTGCGATTATCTATTAAGGTCAAAGAGCTTGCTAAGCTCTCGAGCTTGTCATCCTGAAGCGTCCCGATGAACATGCTTGCATTCGGTTCATAGCCTTGACCGTAGAAGGCATATAAGCCTGCAGCGATAGCCGTATGAGCGTCCAGGTTAAACCCGTCGCCTAAGCGTCGCTCGACATATTGCGCTACTTCACGGTCCAGCATCATGACGGCTAGCAGCTGTCGCTCTGCGAATTGGTAGGCTGGTATGATCTTCGGAGCTTTCTCGCGCGGTTTGGCATCATTCCTAACATTATTCCACGGATTGGCTTTATTATCCCCGCCACTATCCGTTTTTTCCGCCTGCAGCCGGATCTCGTTGACCGTTTGCATCGCACTTTCATAGGAATAACGAAACTCTGAGGTCAAGTCCTTCACGTAGTGCTCCCGCTCGATCGGAGATGCCAGTCCCGCAATCATCCGCAGCGCCTGCTGTATATATCTTAGCCTCTCCCCATCCTCCTGCATCCTGTAGTTTCGGCGATAATAAAGAAGTTTATATTTGATCGACGGTACGGCGGCTTCAATCACCTCGCGTACGTATCGCTCAGAACCATGTTTGGCGATAAATTCATCCGGGTCCAGTCCGTTCGGAAGCACGGCGATTCGGATCTGACAACCTGCGTTTTCCAGAATCGGTATACTCTTATACGCCGCTGACTGCCCCGCGCTATCCCCGTCATAAGCTACCGTTACCCGTTCGGCCAGACGGCGAATCGCTTCCGCATGCTCGGGAGTCAAGGCCGTCCCCATCGTGGCGACCCCATTCAAAACTCCGGCATCCCAGGATCGAATCACATCCATATACCCTTCAAATAACACAAGCTCCTGCGTTTTGCGGATTTGTGGCCTGGCCGCATGAAGATTGTATAAAGTCCGGCTTTTGTGAAAAAGCATCGATTCGGGGCTGTTCATATACTTGGGCTGGCCTTCGCCCATCATTCTGCCGCCGAACGCGATCGTCTGTCCCTTCCAGTCGCGGATAGGGAACATCACGCGGTCGCGAAACTTGTCGACATACCCGGTCCCGTCCTGCTTCGCGGAGATCAGGCCGCCTTGCTCCATCAAGGGCAAGGGGAATTGATTCTTGTCCAGCAGCTTCACCAGCGTGTCCCACCGGTCAGGGGCGTAGCCGATGCCAAAGGTTTCCATCAGCTTGTCGTCGATGCCGCGTCTTTTCAAATATTCCTTAGCCGCCTTACCCTGCTCCGTGTTATGAAGGATATACTGGTACAGCTTGTCGGCCAATCCGTAAGCCTCCTGCAGCTTCAGGCGCTCTGGATTATCATTCGGACCGGTTCTATCCCCGCTGCCAGTCGTCCCCAGGTTAACAGCCAGCTGAGCTTCCTCCGCCAGCTTGCGCAGCGCCTGCGCAAAGGATAAGCCCTCGATCTCCGATATGAACCGGATGGCGCTGCCCCCTGCACCGCATCCGAAGCAGTGAAAGGTCTGCCGCTCGGGTGATACGGTAAAGGATGGCGTCTTCTCGGAGTGAAAGGGACATAATCCCTTCAAATATCGGCCCTGCTTTGTTAAATGAACGTGTCTGCCAACAACCTCTGCAATATCATGAGCTTTGAGTACAGCATCAATGACATCGTCAGGTATACGTCCGTTGCTCATCCTATCCACCTACAATCCGATTAACACGTATACGTATTCGCTGTTTCGTTCAATTCTCCTGCAATCGGGTTAAAAGTTTTGTCAAAGATTGTAGAAATTCCTCCCGATCCGCTTCCGTCATCGCTTTCGGGCCTTTCGTGTGCTTGCCTCCCCGGCGCAAACGGGCCTGCTCATGTCGGCGGTCCAGCAAAAAATCGATCGTCCGTTCCGTGAACCACTGGCCGCGATTGGAAATCGCATGCGCCTTCTTCCCGAGTGCAAGGGCGGCAAGCCCGAAGTCCTGCGTAACCAGCACGTCGCCGGGGCGGATTTTGTTCGCGATATACAGGTCCACCGATTGATCGGAGCGGTCCACTTGCACGACCTCCACGCCTTCCTGCGGCTGCAGCCGATGATCGAACGAAGCGACCATCAGCACGCCAAGATTAAACCTCGCCGCGGCGGTACGGATCTCCGTCTTAACCGGACAGGCATCGGCATCCACAATCAATTTATAAGTCATTGGCTACCACCGGATTTCCTGACTTTTAAAGTTTCCGTAATATTATATACGATGAAATTACAAAAAATCCTGCTTTTCGCTTCAAAGAATAAGCCGTTCTTCATTTATCGCGAGCGGAGGAAGTCTATGATCATGCTGGCCGTCTCCTCGACGGCGCGATTCGAAACATCGATGACCTCGCAGCCTATCCGCTTCATAATTTGATCCGCAAACTCCAGCTCTTTCAGAATCCGCTCGGTATTGGCATAAGTCGCATTCCCCGGCAATCCGAGCGCCTTCAAGCGTTCGGTTCGAATGGCATTCAGCTTCAAAGGATCGATTCTGAGCCCGATAATCTTGTTGGGGGAGACGGTGAATAACTGCTCAGGCGGCGCGATTTCGGGCACCAGAGGCACGTTCGCGACCTTGTACGTCTTGTGGGCCAAATACATGGACAGCGGCGTCTTGGAGGTACGCGAGACGCCCACCAGCACGATGTCTGCCTGCAGCACGCCATTGAAGTCCCGGCCGTCGTCATATTTTACGGCGAACTCGACCGCCTCGACTTTTTTAAAATAATCCTCGTCCAATCTATGGATCATCCCCGGCTCATGACGGGCCTCCTGGTTAAGCGTGCTCTCCAGCGTCCGGATAATCGGTCCCAACAGATCGATATACAAGATCCCCTTGCGCTCGCACTCCAGAATCAGATAATCCCTCAGTTCGGGCAGCACCAAGGTAAATACGATGGCGCCTTTCCGCTCCAGCACATGGAGGATCAATCGGTCGATGTCCGACGTATCGTGCAGAAAGGGCACGCGTCTGATCTCGACATGCAGCGGCTCGAACTGTACGGCGGCGGCACGGACAGCAGCCTCCCCCGTATCCCCGGCCGAATCCGACGCAACAAAGATGACCGGCTTCACTTTCGTTTCCATCTGGAACCGCCCCTTTATTCAATATGTAAGTAAAAATGAAAAATGGCCGTCGTGTTCTCTCTTCTCTTACGAAAAATGCGACGATTTGTTTCAGTCAGGCAACAAAAAATCCCGCTACTCAAAGCCTTATCTTGATAGACTTTGTAACGAGAGTTTTAGAAAAAACATCATATAATAATACCATTATAGCAGGTTCCAGTCAAATTATACCTAGCCTTTCAAGTAGCCCAAATATTCAAATACCGTAACGCTCCATCTGCTCGATAAAGTCTCGCGACTTTAATCGAACTCCGACATGCGTATCGAAATAAACTCGCAGCAAGTGCTTCAGCAGCTGCCGGTTCGACTCCTTGACATCGATCGAGCCAAGCCGCCTCACATCCGCCTGAGCCATTAAGCGCAGCAGCTTGAGCGCCCCCGTCGTTAAGGGAATGCCTTGCGGATCGCGCAGCTTGCACATCTCGCATAACGTCCCGCCCAAGGCGACACTGAGCGCTACCGGCTCCGCTTTGGAGCCGCATACGACACACTGGTGCAGCTCGGGGGAATACCCGGCCTGCATCAGCATCTTCATCTCATACATATGAACGACGATCTGGGTATCCTTGCCTTCCTGAAGAGCCTGGAAGCTGCCCTTCAACTGTTCGTACACATAAGGGTGGCCTTCCTGGTCGGCGAACATTTTGTCCGTCAGCTCAGCGAGGTAGGAGGCGTAAGCCGCAAGATGCAGATCCTCCCTCAGCGAATGAAAGGCTTCCACGATATCTGCCTGATTCATGGAACCGAGCCCTTGTTGACCCGCTTTAAAAAAAGCATAGTCGCCTAGCGTAAACAGTTGAACGGCTGACCCGAACCGGCTTTTTACTTTTTTGGCGCCTCGGGCTACGACGCTCATTTTTCCATATTCCCTGGTAAACAGGGTCACAATTTTGTTGCCTTCCCCGTAGTCCATGCTGCGGATAATAAGGCCTTGGAGTCTGTATTGCATCGGCAGCCTCTTTCCTGCTTGCCCGGGACATGCTCCAGGTTTGCTTATTTTGCTATTGGAGCCACTCGGTTTCCTGGGTGACGCTAAGGTCCTCCGGCTCCTTAGCCTCACTTTCCTCACCGTTCGATTCTTTATAAAGCAGGTAGGCATCCACGTCGCCGGTCATTGAAAAATACTTCCACGAAAAGTCTTTCATGGTACATCCTCCCCTAGTTGACCAGTATTTTATACAATACCTGTTTATAAGTGTAGGATGATACGAAGCTCATCGAAGTATGCGGCACAAAAACTGGCATGTATGACTTCCATTAACCTGCCGAATCGCACTTGAAACGGATGCTTCCGCCTACTCGTGGCGGAAGCCCAGGTCCTTCAGCACTCGCTCCTGATTGCGCCAGTCCTTCTTCACCTTCACCCAAAGCTCCAAAAATGTTTTGGAGCCCAGCAGCGCTTCGATGTCTGCGCGCGCCTTCTTCCCGACCTCTTTGAGCAGAGCCCCGCTCTTCCCGATAATAATTCCTTTCTGGGAATCGCGCTCTACATAGATCACCGCCGAGATGTGAACGACGCCATTATCCTGCACTTTCATATCCTCAATGCCGACGGCGATGGAATGCGGAATTTCCTCCCGCGTCAGATGCAAAATTTTCTCGCGGATCAGCTCTGCACAAACGAACTGCTCCGGATGGTCGGTAATCTGATCGGCCGGATAGTACTGCGGACCTTCCGGCAAGTACTTGACAACCTGATCCAGCAAGGTGTTGACGTTGTTGCCGTTCATCGCGGAGATCGGTACAATCTCGGCGAAGGGATACAGCTCCTTGTACGTCGTAATGATCGGGAGCAGCGCCTCCGGATGCACCTGATCGATCTTGTTCATGACCAGAATGACCGGCGTCTTGACCTTCTTCAGCTGCTCGATAATGTAACGGTCGCCGCCGCCGATACCTTCGACGACATCGATCAGGAACAGGATGGCCTCGACTTCCTTCAGCGCGCTTTCGGCCGCCTTCATCATGTAGTCGCCCAGCTTGGATTGCGATTTGTGAATGCCCGGCGTATCGAGGAATACAATTTGGGACTGCTCCGTCGTGTACACGCCGTGTATTTTGTTGCGGGTGGTTTGCGGCTTATCGGACATAATCGCTATTTTCTGACCGATCACCTGATTCATAAGGGTTGACTTGCCGACGTTCGGCCGCCCGATAATAGCGACAAAGCCGGATTTGAATGGCGCTTTTCGCGCATTGTCTGTTGATGCCATCAGTTGCTTGCTCCTCCGTCCAGATCATGGGATGTAAACGCGCCCGGCAGCAGCTCCGCTACGGTCGTTCGAGCTATATCTCCTTGCAGGTTGGCCATGTAAACCGGCATATCCGGCGCACAAAGCTCGATCATCACCTGCCGGCAGACGCCGCAGGGCGTGATCGGCAGCGCCGTATCCCCGATAACAGCCAGCGCCTGGAAAGAGCGCGGCTTGACGCCATCTGCGATCGCTCGATGCAAAGCCGTCCGCTCCGCGCAGTTGGTCGGGCCGAACGCTGCGTTCTCCACGTTGCATCCAAGATGAATACGGCCTTCCGAATCGAGCAAGGCGCTTCCGACTTGGAACTTGGAATAAGGCGTATATGCCCTCTCCCTGGCAAGCCTAGCCATTTCAATCAATTCGCCCGGTTGCATACGCTCACGCTCCCTTCCTCTTCAAGTCGTTATAACAAATACAAATAAAAGCTGAATACCGTAATCAAACTGCCGAGCAAGGCTCCGAGCAGCAGCGAGCCAAGCGGTCGTCTCCGCTTGTCATGAAGCGCGAGCGTCAGTACAACGGCCAGCAGATAGCCCAGCAGCGACACGAGCGTATCCTCCGTCCGGTAAGCAATCAGCGTGGAGACGGCAAAAGCGACGGCGCTCAGCAGGCTGGGCTTCACCCAGGTTCCCTTGTCGGTGAAGCGGGTCTGGACCACGATGACGCTAAGAATGACCAAGGATAACAAGATCCATACCGCCCCCGCGGTAAACGCATGCCCCTCCACGAGGCGTCCGCTGCGGATCAGACGATCGACGGGCTCGTAGAACACGATCAATCCCGTAATAACGGCAAAAGCTGCAGTCACCAGTACCGCGGCTGCAGCTACGTCTTTGGCGATTTTGGCGAGCGGATGTATGTCCGGCATCGCCAAATCGACCGCCTTCTCAATCGCGGTATTGATAAGCTCTGTCACGATGACGAGCGTCACCGCCAGCAGAAGGAACAGGACATCCGTCTTCGGCAGTCCAAACAGCAGGGCGACCACGAGCGCAGCAAAAGCCGCAAAAAAGTGGAACTTCATGTTGCGCTGGGTCGCTAGCGCATACTTGACGCCTTCATAGGCATACCGGAAGCTTCGCTGCCACTTGGCGGGCTGTCTCAACGCGTTAGGCCTGCCTGCTGCAGAATAAGCTCCTGCTTGCCGAACATCACTTTCTCCTCGTCCTCTTCCTGATGATCATAACCGATCAAATGCAGGAAGCCGTGCACGAACAGGAAGCCCAGCTCGCGTTCGACGGAGTGGCCGTACTCTTCCGCTTGCGCCACAGCGCGCTGTACGGAGATGATGACATCGCCCAGCGGTTCTTCGAAGCTGTCCTCGTCTTCATCCTCGTCAGCCCCATCCTCGCGGAGATCCGCTTCCTCGGCTCCGTCAAGCTCGGCTCCTTCGGCCGCATCGATGAATTCGAATTCTTCTTCATCGTATTCTTCGTCGCCATAGATAATCTCAATCTCGTCCTCGCCCATCTCCTGCATGGAGAAGGACAGGACATCGGTTGCCTTGTCCAGGCCGCGGTATTGCTTGTTAAGCTCTTGAATCGCCGCATCGTCGACAAACGTCAAAGCCACCTCGCCATGCGGGACGTCTTCGGCCTTGCCCGCCAGGCTCAGCAATTGTTCCAGCTTGGCAATCAGCTCTGGCGTAATCTCGATCTCGGACTGTTCGTTATTCCATGACAACCGCAAACTCATAGGTTCACCTCATCTTCGATAAAATGGATGCTCTGCGCCTTCGGCCGCCGTTCTACTTCAGCGGCTCCGCCTTGGGAGGCTGAGCCTCGGCCGGGTATTCGATCCGGGAGTGGAAGATGCCCAGCAGCGTTTCATTCAACGTCCTGGCGATCTGGTCCAGCTCCTTAATCGTCAGGTCGCATTCATTGAACTGGCCGTCATCCAGCCGGCTCTTGATAATTTTGCGCACCATCGAGTCGATCTGTTCCACGGTCGGATTCCGCAGAGAACGGACAGCCGCCTCGACACAGTCCGCAATGCCTACGATCGCGGCTTCTTTGGTTTGGGAATTCGGCCCCGGATAACGGTACTCCTGCTCCTCCGGCGGCTCCTCGCCCCGTTCCTCAGCCTGCTTCCTGGCTTTGTGGTAGAAATATTGCAGCAAGGTCGTACCGTGATGCTGTTCGGCGATATCCCGGATAGGCTTCGGTATGTTGAACTCCCTCAGCATCTCCGAGCCGTCCCGCGCATGGGCCACGATGATCGACTTGCTTAACGCTGGATCAATTTTATCATGCGGGTTCTCGATATTGGTCTGGTTCTCGATAAAATAACTCGGACGCTTCGTCTTGCCGATATCGTGGTAATAAGCACCAACCCGGCAGAGCAGTCCGTCAGCTCCGATCGCTTCGGCTGCCGCTTCGGACAGATTGCCCACCATGACGCTGTGATGATAAGTGCCTGGCGTCTCCGTCAACAGCTTACGCAGCAGCGGGTGATTCGGGTTGGACAGCTCCACGAGCTTAAGCGGCGACAAAATACCGAAGGCCACTTCGAAAAACGGCAGCAAGCCAATGACGAACACCGCGGTCAACAGGCCGCTTCCGAGCGCGAAGGAGGCGGCAAAGATGGCTTCCCGCTTCGTCTCCTGCTCCTCGAACAGCATCATCGAGGCGACCAGCGTCACCGCCAGCAGCGATACCATAATCCCCGCCTTAAGAATCGACGAGCGCTGGCTCGCACGCTGGATCGAGAAGATGGCGGCGAATGAAGTCGCCAGCGTAAGAAGCCCGTAACGGAAGTCGAACACCTGAACATGTTCCGGGTTAAATATAATGCTCGCCGTCACCCCGAACAGGACGGTCGCAACGAAGGCCATCTGCGGATTGAGCAGAATCGTAATCAGCATCGCACCTAAGGCCGTAGGCGCCAGGTACCCGATGAAGGGGTAATCCAATCCCTGCATCATCGAGAACACCTTCATGAAAGTAACGGTCAGGAATAATATCAATACGAGCATGACCAATTGGACATTATTATGACGGATCGGAAGCGCACTCTGCTTGACGTACATGTACAGCAGAAGGCAGCACAGCGCCACGAATATGACCAATCCCAGATGCGGCCAGTAGCTCCGCTCGTCCTTCAGCAGCTCGAGCTGTGCCAGCCTTTGATACACATCCTCCGTTATTTTATCGCCTTTATGCACAAGCACATCATTCTTATTGATATATACCGGCTTTACATTGTCTCTCGCGTGCCCCTTCGCCTCTTCGGTCCCTTTCTGATCATAGAACTTGTTGGGCGTCAGCGAGGCTCTGACGAGCTCCTGTACGAGCTCGCGCACGTTGTTTTTGGACAAGGGCGACGCGTTCACCAGCTCAGCCACCTTAGCGCGTCCGACCTGGGCGTCGAGCAGCTGGTCCGTCATAAGACGGGAGACGATATCGCGCGACACCGGTTCCATTGCGGCCAGATCTTCCTTCGTCAGACGAGGCAGCTTGTAGAACGACTCCTCCGGAATCCGGTATTGCTGTTCATCAAACGCTTTGCGCATTTCCGCCAGCAGCTCGGGGCTGTACTGCCCGCTGTTTTCGAACAGCTTCAATTGGCGGCTCAGATGGTCCTTGACGATCGTCGGTATAACCGTTCGGTAAATGCTGACTTTGTCTGTGGTGGAAACGTCGGCATCGGCATTGATCTGCTGCAGCTTCTCGAACATCAGGTCGATAGCCGTCTCGTTTTTGAGCGATACGATTTTATAGACCGGCTGGACGCGCGCTGCGGCCTCTTCCTTCGCCTTCTCGGTCTCCACCTCGTTCAGGATCGCCCGCGGTGCAGGGATATCCTTCTCAGCCAGAGAGTTCAGCTGAATATCGTACGTTTGTGGAACGATCCGATGGAGCAGCGTCGCATACATAAAAATCGCCAGCGCCAAAAATAGAAGAAAGCGCACGACGGCGCTGTATCTCCAGCCGGCAAGCCGGTACTGAAATTTGCCTTGAATGGAAACGCGGTTGTTCATGATGAAAGGTCAGCCCTTTCTCAGCCTTCTTTGTCTTCATTGTAGGCCACAATGATTTTCTGCACGAGCGAGTGCCTGACGACATCCTGCTCCGCAAACGTAATAAAGCCGAGCTCCTCGATTTTACTTAGAATGCGCCGCGCTTCCACAAGCCCGGAGGATTTGCCCCGGGGCAGGTCGATCTGCGTCACGTCGCCGGTAATGACCATCTTCGAGCCGAAGCCGAGACGCGTCAAAAACATCTTCATCTGTTCGGGTGTCGTGTTCTGCGCCTCATCGAGGATGATGAACGAGTCGTCGAGTGTTCTTCCGCGCATATAGGCAAGCGGAGCAATCTCGATCAAGCCGCGCTCCAGCGACTTGACGACCTGATCCGGGCCCAGCACGTCGTTAAGAGCATCATACAACGGGCGCAAATAGGGGTCAACTTTTTCCTGCAGATCTCCTGGCAGGAAGCCGAGGTTCTCCCCTGCCTCCACGGCAGGACGGGTCAGCACGATCCGCTTGATCCTGCCCTCCTTGAGCGCGGCTACGGCCAGCACGACGGCGATGTACGTCTTGCCGGTCCCCGCAGGACCTATGCCGAATACAATATCTTTTCTCTTGATTTCATTCACGTATTGCTTCTGCCCGATCGTCTTGACCCGGATGGGCTTGCCCTTATGCGTGACTGCGATCTCTCCCTTGAACAGGTCGAGCAATTGATCGGCCTTCATCTCGCGGGACAAGTCCAGCGCATAGTTCACATCGCGTTCCGTCAGCACATACTGGTTGCGGATCAACTCGAGCAGTACCGTGAACAGGTGCTCCAGTCGCGTGGTTTCTGCTGCTGCTCCCTGGATGACGATCGATTCCTCGCGAGTAAAGATAGAGGCTGGCACGGCCTCTTCGATCAGATGCAGGAACTTGTCCTGCGGGCCGAACAGCGCTTGGCCTTCGGCAGGGGTCTTCAAAGATATTTTAACCGTTGTCGCTTGTTCCATTAAATTCTCCTTATGAAGGGTTATGGCACAATCGGCTGTTCTTCCGCGATCGGCTCTTCTACTTCCAAAAGCACTTCCATATAAACTTTACCATTCTCCGCCTTCTCATGCAAAATTTTTTCCGATACGACTCTTGAATGCTTGCCCGCATCGGATAAAATACTCGCTTTCGCCTGCTCCAGTCCGACCGCCGCCGCTTCTTTTTCATCGACGGGCTGCTCCAGCAGCTGAACCTCCATGACCTTCTCCTTCAGCCAGCCTATCGGCAGCGTAAAGCTGCGCCAGACCAGCGTTTTGCGATCCTGTATCGTCTCCGTCTGCTCGTACGGAACATTGCCGTATCCCGTCAACTGGATGCCCCGGCTCCCCAGCACCAAGTACGAGCGTGTTTTGCTTTCGCCCGTGTATACTTTGTACTGCCGGGTCAAAGGCACTTCGACCGTCGGCTTGTACCAAACAATGCCCTTAACCTCGCCGCTTGCAACGACAGTCTGGGTATGAATCTCGTCTCCGAGAATTCCGGATATGAGAATGTCTCCCTTGCGCACGTATGTATTGGGTTTCACGAGCGGACGCCCCTTCTCGGCAAATATATCGGTAACCAGCGCGCTCTTCGAAGCGACGAGATGACGAGGATTCATCAGCGGCGGCTTTACCGGTATCCGGGCCTCCACCACCTTGACGAGGACGTGCGTGCCCCGTACCTCCACCCCGATCCAGGCCGCTTCCGGCAGCCTGCTTTGCAATCCCCGCGACAGCTCGGAGGGCTGGCGGAGCTTGAATTTCCACTGCATCCGGAAGATGCCCTCCTCCCGTGCAGCCTGCAGAATACGCTCAGCCTCCAGCTTTTCGTTTCCTTCCACCTTGACCTGCCATACCAGCGAGGATAGCAAGTAGATCCCGATGACGAACCCAAGCAAGCCAATAGCGAAAAACTTGCGCTGCTCCAGCTTGTCCAGCCAGAACGGCAGCCCTTCCTTGCCGCGGATCCGCAGGCGGGAGCCTGTCCCTCTCAGGAGCGGACGAAGCCGAAAAAAATCACGCACGGTCACGTGGAATATAACCCGATTCTCGTCCACATAACGAATGTCCCAGACGGACATTCGTTTCTCCGACAGCATATTGACCAGGCGCTCCGGCTTCGCCCCCGTCACTTCGACTCGCACGATGCCCCGCAGGCGCTGAATGAACGGTTGCTTCAAGCTCCTCTACCCCTTTCCGGACTACTGCATATATTGGATATCACGGATAATTCCTTCGATCATGACCTCGTCGGGCATAATCGCCCGAATGACCAGATTCGAGCCGACAACCTCAAGCTTTCCTTTGGGAAGCGCCAGCTTCAAGGATTCGCTTGAAAAATGAAGGACGCCTCGATGGTTCTCAATGTATAACTGCAGGTTCCCGATCATCGTGATCCGAGGCAAGTCCAAGGCGACGTCTTGAGGCAAGTCGAGCAGTTTTGCCGTAAACTGATTGATTTTGCGAGTAAGACTGCGCATACCTAACCTCCTCCGGCAGCTTGCGAGCTACATGTCCACGCGTACCCTTCTGTACACGGCTATGGATGTGCGTATACGGCGGCAAATCTCGGGCTATTTACACCATATGCCCCAACTCGCAATTTATGCCAAACGCGCAAAAAGCGCCGTCCTCACGAATGCTCGTGAAGACGGCGCTTGCCGGTCTTGCGTTATACAGCAACAGGTTCGCCGTTAGCGGCGGCGGTAAGGGTTCTTGGCCCGGGGAGGGCCCAAGATCTCAGCCCACAGCACGCCCCGTGCCACATCCTCGGGACGCAAGGCCCCTAACGGCTCTCCAGAAGCGGCGGAGGTGCTCCCGGAGGCCTGGAGGCGGCCAAGCGATGCCTCAGACGGTGAGTACGCTGCCCTCGCCGTCTCTTGTCCCGACGCTTGAGAAACAGACGTTCTGGAGTCGCCACTTTCTGAATAGTCGTAGCTGCGTCCGTCTCGATCGCTACGCTCGCGATGAAGCTCGGCGCGGTCGTACTCATCAGCGGCTTGGCGCACCGGCTTGAGAGGAGCGGCTGCCACCGGCTTCTTGCGAACGGGAGGGGACTCCTGGGACGTCGGCCAGCCGGACCTGTCTCCTCCAAAGGGCGGCATGGGATTCCGCCGCGGCTTGTCGGGACCTCCTCCGAAAGTCGGCATCCCCTGCGGGCGTCCCTTCGGACCTGTTTCGGGTCCGCGCTCGGCGTCCTGGCCGCGGCTCCCGTTTTTTTTGAACATCGAGCTCAATACGAAAAAGGCTATGGCTACAAACACCCAATTCTGCAGCAATAGATCAAGCAGCTTCATCCGCGTTCACCGCCTTTCTTCCTGACTTCCCGGCACGGGATATTACGCGTCGTCACCAGGCTTTGGACCGGATTCATTCGTTCTGCCCAAGCTGGAGCGCATCTGAGTATCCGCTTCGATGTTTTGCAGGTTCATGTAATCCATCACGCCCAGCTTTCCTTCGCGCAGCGCCTCAGCCATAGCCAGCGGCACCTGAGACTCGGATTCGACAACCTTCGCTTTCATCTCGACGACGCGCGCCTTCATCTCCTGCTCTTGGGCGACAGCCATAGCCCGGCGCTCTTCCGCCTTGGCCTGCGCAATCCGCTTGTCGGCTTCCGCCTGTTCCGTCTGCAGATGAGCCCCGATATTTTTACCTACGTCCACATCGGCGATATCGATCGACAAAATTTCGAAAGCTGTACCGGCATCCAGGCCTTTGCCCAGCACGGTACGGGAGATCATATCCGGATTTTCCAAAACATCTTTATGGGAATTGCTGGAACCCACCGTCGTAACGATCCCTTCGCCGACCCGGGCGATAATCGTTTCTTCGCCGGCGCCGCCGACCAGCCGGTCGATGTTGGCGCGAACGGTAACTCTGGCAATGACTTTTACTTCAATCCCGTCCTTGGCAACGGCAGACACGATCGGCGTCTCGATAACGCGAGGGTTAACGCTCATCTGAACGGCCTGAAGCACGTCCCGGCCAGCCAGGTCGATCGCGGCCGCGCGTTCAAACTCCAGATGAATATTGGCCCGATGGGCAGCGATCAGCGCATTGACGACACGGTCGACGTTACCGCCAGCCAGAAAGTGGCTTTCCAGCTGGTTGACGGACACGTCGAGGCCAGCCTTCCTTGCCTTGATCAGCGGGTTCACGATCCGGCTCGGGATAACCCGGCGCAGACGCATCGCAACCAGCGTGATAATACCGATGCGAACTCCGGATGCTAGTGCCGCAACCCACAGCATCACCGGTACGAAAGTGAAAAATACGGATAGCGCGATAATAATAACGACCACCAAAATTAACATGGATATTAAACCGGTATCTACCATAAGCGAATATCCTCCTCTATTGTTGTGTTATCCCTTGCTTAGGAAGGGTCTTTCCAAGGCTTGACTACAATTCGCGAACCTTCTACGAAAGTGATCACGACCGGCGACCCGGCAGAAATAAATTCGCCGTCCGTCACGACATCAAGCCGTTCTTCGCCGAATAGCGCGGTTCCTGATGGGCGAAGCGGCGTTAGCGACTGCCCTTTCATGCCTACCAGCTCCACTCGGCTCACGGCTGATACATATCCCTCCTGCGTGGAGAGCTGATCCTGGAGAATGAATCTGTTCCAGACGCCGCGCTTTCGAAATACCCGGATGAAGATGAAGACCACGATCAGCGCCAGTACGAACGCGATCCCCAGGTTCGCCATGCCCAGCTTCATATTATGCGCCGACAGCACGACGCCGCCGAATAAGCATAATGCCCCAAGCACGCCCAGGATGCCGAAGCTGGCGACGAACATCTCCATCACCAGCAGGAAAAACCCGGCGACGAAGAGTACGATCTCCTCCACTCCCGCAAAACCCGCGATGTAGTGGCCGAAAAAGTAGGAAGCGAAGCCCAGAATACCGAGAATTCCTGCAATCCCGAACCCCGGTACGAACAGCTCGATGGCGACGCCCGCGATGCCGATCAGAAGCAGCATCACCGAAACCCAGGGCTGAGTGATCCAGCGGGAAAGCTGTTCGGCAATACTTAGATTGATCTCAACCAGCGGATGCTCCTCTCCGCCGATGAAGGCTACGACGGCCTGCCGGTCGGCGACCAGCGTCTCCGCATACCCGACCTTAACGGCTTCTCCGGCTGTCAGGGTCAGAATATCCCCCTTAGCCACTTCACGGCCGATCTGCGGCAGCGAGATACCCATCCGCTTATCGACCATCGCCTGGGCGACCAGCGGGTCGCGGCCGCGCAGCTCGGCCGCCGCGGACATGCGGCTGGACCAATAGGAAATAATCTTAACCTGATCTACCTCTTTCCCTGTCGCATCTACGACGGCTGCCGCCCCCATGGAGCTGCCCGGCCCCATTGCGATGCGATTCGCGTTCAGAGCGATGTAGGTGCCGGCTGAGATTGCTTTACCCCGCACATAGGCAATGGTCGGAATCTTGCTTTCCTTCACCAGTTGTCCGATGTTGCCCGCCGCCTCCACGCTTCCCCCCAGCGTATCAATCTCCAGGATGATCTCCTTCGCTCCGAGCTCCTCCGCCTCATGAAAGGCTCGCTGCAGGAAGCGTTCGAGACCGTTCTCAATCGTGTGCTCCACCGGTATTACGACGATCGGTGCCGCAAGGGGCGGCGTGGACGCTGGAGCCGCCATTACTCCGGCCGCCGGAATCAGCATGCCCAGGATCAAGAGCGCAGGCAGCAGAAACCGGACGAGCCGCCCCTGTTTATTGAAGCGCTTCCGCCAAAGTGGATGCATGATGCCCATGGTGTACCCTCCTTCTTGACTGACTTCGACTTCGACAACTGCCTTTCCTCTTTCCTACATAGAATAGCCAGTACGTCAATGTAATACGCAGCAAACGTCAATATGATTCATTCCGCAGTAAAACAAAGAAAAACACCCCGTTATGGAGTGTTTCCCATGATAGTTAAGTAAGAAATTGCTGAACAAACTGATTCACAATTTTACCATCAGCTCGTCCTTTAACCTTTGGCATCAATGCGCCCATGACTTTTCCCATATCCGCTTTTGAAGAAGCCCCCACTTCTTGGATGGTCTGCTGTACAATGGCTTTTACTTCTTCATCGGAAAGCTGTTGCGGCAAGTATTCCATCAATATGACGATCTCAGCCCTAAGGTTCTCAGCCAAATCTTCACGACCGGCCTTCTCAAATTCTTGGAGGGAATCTTTGCGTTGCTTAACCTCACGATTCAAAACATCAAGAACTTCTTGTTCTTCCAAGGGTTTTCGCTGATCTATCTCAATGTTCTTGATAGCGGCACGAACCATACGGATAACGGAGAGTTTAAACTTGTCTTGACTCTTCATCGCGAGCTTCATGTCATCATTCAATCTGTTGCTTAAGCTCATCGATTAAGCCCCCTAGAACTTTCTCTTACGAGCAGCCTCAGACTTCTTCTTACGCTTGACGCTAGGTTTCTCATAATGCTTCCGTTTCTTAACCTCCGCCAACACGCCATCTTTAGCGATGGAACGCTTAAAGCGGCGAAGTGCAGCATCTATCGTTTCGTTCTTGCGAACTCGAGTTTCTGACACCAGTTTTCCCTCCCTCCGAACAGACCGTCCAAGACGATAAAAGACATTCATCACACCTCATTATAGGGCAATGACCAACCGAGTGTCAACCTAGAATAGAAAACTCTTGCTGGGAAGCAGGCCCCCAATCAGCCGTTCACCGACCCTAGCTTCTCTCCCCCCAGAAGGTGAAGATGAAGGTGGAAAACCTCCTGGCCGCTATCCGGTCCGGAGTTGGAAAGGAGTCGATAACCGGACTCCGCGACGCCCTTTTCCTTGGCAATCTGCTGCGCCACACGGTGCATGTCGCCGATCAGAGAGAAATCCTCCCCTTCCGCTTCGGTGACAGACGGGATATGCTTCTTGGGAATGATGAGCACATGTACGGGCGCCGATGGCCTGATATCCAAAAAGCCCAAAACTCGGTCATCCTCATAAACCTTGGTAGAAGGAATCGTCCCCTCGACGATTTTGCAAAAAATACAATCCACGCTCGTTTCCCTCCTGCAACTTTTGACATCGTCTTTTTCTATGATACATGAATTTGCGCCAAAAGAAAAATAATGGCATTCCCTGCTTGCCGAACAAATTAGACTTAAAGTCTAATTTGGCGTATCATTTCTTGGCGGCATCGCCTATAATGGTCGTATACAATCTTTCTGAGCCTGAAAAAGGAGGCGCCCCGTGAGGCCATTCATGCGCGCGGCAACCCGAAAAAAACGTGAGCAGCTGATGGAAGCAGCCATTCGTCTGTTTATACAGCGAGGCTACGAACAGGTCTCCGTCGATGACATCATAGCTGCGACCGGCACGTCCAAAGGGACGTTTTATCATTACTTTAAAGGAAAAGATGAGATTCTGCTGGACTTGCCCAGGCAGCAAATGGAGATAATCCGTGTCTGGTCGGAACGAAAGCCTACTCAGGTTCCTCCACTCGAGCAGCATATCAACCGGCTGTTTTTGGAACTGGCCGCCCATGCCGCTCCCTCTGCCCGCTTCATCCGCAGCTGGATCGCGCTATCGCTTCAGAACGAGAGTCTGCAAGCGGCGATGAACGGCCTCAGATCCACTCTGTATGCCGCCGTCCTGCGCTGGCTGCCCGACCCGGGCAAAGCCCACGCACTCGTGACGTCCTACTTCGGATCGCTGATGCTCTGGTGCTCGCAGGAGGAAGACAGCGACCTTACCGAGCTTATTCGCCAGCAGTTGAACTGGACCTGGTCCGGAATCCGTCACGAAGCCAGCCCCGAGCCTGCAGAGAGATGTACCACAATGAAAGGGGATTATCCTATGAAAGTAGCAATCATCGGAGGCGGACTTGCAGGGTTGACTGCAGCCGCCTATTTATCCGAGCAGCACGGGATTCAAGGCGTGTTGTTCGAGCGAAGTCCGCAGCTTGGCGGCCGCGCCTTTACATACGAAAAGGCCGGATTTACGCTTAACTATGGCGCTCACGCTGTCTACGGCATCGACCGTCACAAGCTGACCGTCATGGAACGCGAGCTCGGGCTGTCCTTCAGCTCCAAGCAGGTGGACAAACGCAAGGTGATGTATGCCAAAAACGGGCAGCTTACGCCCGCTCCGCTCGATTTCGTCAATCTGATGCGCACCGAGCTGCTAAACCCCTTGCAGAAGGTTCGCTTCGTGGGTGAGATTACGGCGATCATCGCAAACATCCATCAGCTGCGCAATTACCCGACCCTTGGCGACTACTTGGCCGAATCGGATGCTGACGAGGATGTGAAGGAGCTGTGGGAGCACCTCGTTTGCTCCAACTTCTTTATCGCGCCGGAGGAAGCCCGCAAGGTGCCCGGTCATGTGATCAGCGACTATTACCATAACTTGTTTTTGTCTAGCCGCCCGGTCAATTACGTGCTTGGAAGCTGGGCTGTCATTACGAATCAGCTGCGGGAGAAAATCGAGCAATCCGGCAACTGGAGCATCGCCCTGCAAGAAGGGGTCGAAAATCTTCGCTATGCGGACTCCCAGTACGTGCTACGCACCAAGAACCGGGAGGAAGCATTCGACCGCGTTATTTTCGCTATGCCGGTTCAGCAGGTATGCAAGCTGCTCAAGGATACCCCATGGGAGCCGTTCCTTGCCCCTTACGAGCATAACAGCTCCACGGAGGTTATGGTCTATGACATCGGTCTGAAGCATGTTGTCGCCCGGCCGTTCAGCTATATCAGCGACATGGACAACAAGCTGTTTATCAGCGACGTATCGGCTACCGACCATACGCTCGTTCCCGAAGGCGGTCAGCTGCTCCAAGGAATTGCCTACTTGAGCGATACATTCGTGGACGAGGCCGAGCGCAAAGCTTACTTGGAAAAAAAGACGAAGCAGATGGAAGCTCTCTTCGATGAGTATTATCCGGGCTGGCGTGAGGTTACGGAGGTCAAGCGCGTATCCAAGAAAGCGATGGTCGCGAGCGTGAAAAACATCGCTGGCAATCGACTGCTTCCTACGCGGGTCGAAAGCGTGCCCTTCTACTTCTGTGGAGACGGCTGTCAGGGCAAGGGGGAACTGGCCGAACGTGCCTTTTCTACCGCCAGACAGGCCGCGAAATATGTTTTGGATGAGCTGGCTGTTCATGCCTAGGTCATCTCTTCCTTGCTAAGACCAATAAGGAGCTTTCAGGCCCAGAGCCTGAGGGCTCTTTTTTTCTGCGCCAAAAGCCCTCTGCGGACGGCGGCGTCCGAAGAGAGCTTTTTGGCGTGCGTTAAACCAAACGGGTCCATAATCCCTCAAGGCGTCCGAATTGCCGTTTGACCCAGGCAACCCAGCCAGCCTCGGGCTCCGAGCTTTCATCTGCAGCAGCCGCGACGCTGGCATCCGGCGCAGAAGAAGCAAGTGAAGCTGACAAAGCTGACGCTGCGGATGCGGATGCTGAGGCTGCCGATAACTTAGCGCCGCTGCGGATGTGTACGGTTCGCGTCGCCCCGTCCCAAGTGACGGTACCGCCGAATGCTTCGCTCGCGAAGCGGGCGGGCACCAGCGTCGATCCCCCTATCAGCTGCGCGGGCACCTCCAGCTCGATAAGCTTCCCGTTCACAGAAGCCTCCCGGCTGCCGATGGCGATAGCTACCTCCTTGGCTCCCTTTCGGGCCGTAGCTGTACGGGTCGTGGCATTCCACTCAACAGTCGCGCCCATCGCTTCGAAAATAGCGCGGATCGGCGCGAGCGTATTGCCCTCCCGGATGACCGGGGGCTGTTCAAAGGACAAGTCCTTCCCATCCAGCGCAACCGATATGCCTGACGCCAGCGGAAATGACCGGTTCGCGCTCTGCTTGCCCGCCTTGTTGTATACGGTTATACCGAGCACCGAGCCGTCGGGTACCTGTCCCGCCTTCAGCTCCAGCCCGTAGGGAGGCTCCGTTTGCTCCCCGATCAGCTTGCCATTCAGATTGTACTGAACCTTGCCCACATAAATATCGGGAATCTTGATAAATGGCGTGATGCTCGCCTGCTTGTAGAAAACGGAACCCGCCCCCAGCGGGACAAGTCCGGTCTGATCGGATGGCCGGGCCCCCTGCTCCACTTTGGTTAAATAATACGGCGGAGCGATCAGCTGCTTATACAAACTCATCATGGCGTCGTTATCGCCCAGCAGGTAATTGTTCTTGCTCTCCGACATTTCCAGATTCACGTTGAAGTACGTAACCGACTTCAGCCTCGGATACTTATAAGGCATAATGCCGTACAAGCGCTGCAGGTTCATCGTTCCGTATTCGGTGAAGGATTCCTTGGGAATGTTGGCGTAATGCGACACGGCCGTTTCGCTGATCATCAGCGGTTTGCGCTCCGAGTAAGTGCGGTATAAATAATCGAGCCTTTCAACGGGACTGGTCCCCTGCATATTCCCTTGTTGCGGATCGCCGTTCTCATACGGCTCGCTGTACAGACTTACCCCGACCCAATCGACGTAGTCATCTCCCGGATAATAGGCATCCATCGAGTACATCGGCACATCCCCGGGGCTCCAGACCATGGCTACGTTGGGGGCCTCCTGCTCCATGATATCGTGCACCATACGAAAATTACGGATGTACTTGGCGGGATCGCCATGCCACGGGATCCAGTTGCCGTTCATTTCGCTTGCGTAACGAAGGAAGATCGGAATGTCGGCGGCCTTGGCCTGCTTCGCCCATTCACGCACGACAGCCTCCTTGACGGCATCGAGACCATCCATCGGCTCCCAGGCAATCTGCAAGCTCCCCCCAGCCTTCCTGGCGCGATCCGCATACTGCTTCGGGAACGGCTTGCCAACCTGCGTATAAACGAGGTACAAAGCATGCTTCTTGCCATAAATGGATTCCGAACGGTCGTAGTAATTGAGCATCTTGGGATCGCGCTCCGGGTACAGGCCGATATACATCCCGTACTCCGGCTCGAATTTGGCCAGCTTGCCGTCCGCAGGAAGCCCCCGCTTGCGCAGCGCCTCGGTATCGGAGGTAGAGATGTAAGCCTCGACGATCGTACGGATCTGTTCGGCTCTTTGCAGATCGACGGCTCCCCAGTCTTTCCCGTCCTTCAACCAGTAGTCGTTCTCGCGTTCATAATAAACGATGGCGCGCTCGTATTCCCCGATGGAGTCAAAATAAGCGTTAAGCCTGCCGCAAAACAAGGCGGCATTCTGCCAGTCGCCAATCCCGGCATAGTGCTCCACTAAAAACTCCCAATGGGGAACGGCTCCCGCTGGATTGCCTGCGGCTGCCGCCTTGTCGGCCGCCTGCCATCGGTTCCATATCTCATCGGCATGTACAGTCCCGGTCCCGGTGAACAACAAGCCGGCACCCAGCGCAAGTACAAGCAAAGACCGGACTGCAGCGCCCCTACGAGATCGCCGGGGCCCGCGAGGGTTATTCCGGAAAGCGGCACCACCGTCATTCGCGGCATAAGGAAGTTCCTGGATACATGCGGATTTCCGTCGTGTACGATTCATCAATCTTGTCTCCCCTTTACGGCATCGCCGTCGTGTCCATTTCCCTATTCCGCTTCATATGCGTTTCGCGATAATCTTATGTACGGAAACAACGGCCTCGCGTTCCACAGCAACGGCTGCCCCGGCCTTTCGTCACGGTCCCGGCCGGTCACATCGTCTCCAGTACGACCCGGCTGCCCCGGCCGCCCGGTTCAGCAGGCTGCACGACGAGCCGGCGTGGAAGTCTGGCGCGCAGCTCCGGTACGTGACTGATGACGCCCACGGTCAGGTTGTCTACATGCAATTTCTCGAGAGCTGTCACCACCGCATCGAGTAGATCCGGGTCAAGCGTACCAAACCCTTCGTCCAGGAAGAAAAATTCAAGAGGGTACTCGCCCTTGAGTTGAATTTGCGTCGACAGAGCCAAGGCCAGCGAGAGCGATGTCAGAAAAGTCTCTCCCCCCGACAGCGTCGTAACCGGACGCCGCGTGCCGCCATTGGCATCGTCCCGGATGACGAAGCCGCTGCCCGAGTCGACCTCGATCGCATATTTCCGGCGTGTCAGCTGTCCCAGACGCTCTGAAGCAACCCGGCTTACATGCATCAGCTGCTCCTCGGCCAAAAATTCCACAAAGGCGTTGCCCCGCAGCACCCCCTGCAGCTTGCCCAGCAGCGTCAGCTCCTGCTGCAAGCTCTCGCGTTCCCGCTCCAGCTCCTGCCAGCGCCCGTGTTTCTCGCGAAGCGCCTCGCAATCCCGCTCCGCTCTTGCTGCGGCCTGCAGCGCCTCCTCGTCCTTCGACTTGCTCGCAGCCAGCCGGCTTTCGGTAAGCTCCCAGGCTTCGTCGGTGACGGAGCGTCCGGCGAGCAGGACATCCAGCTCCTGAAGACGGACATTCACCTGATGCTCCTGCTTGCCATGCCCCTCCACTTCCAGGGTCCATGCCGATCTCTGCTCGTCGGATACGAGCGCTTCCTCGACCTCAGCTGCGGCCGTGAAGCCTGCCGCCCCCGATTGCTCCAGCCATTCGCTCTGCGTCTGGGCGTCCAGCGCTTCCGCCGATTGCTCGGCTTGCCTGGCGGCAGCTTCATGGGCGGAAGCCGATTGGTGGGCGGCCAGCGCCTGCTCGCGGCGCCCGGCCGAGGCTTCCGCCTCCCCCCGCAGACGCTGCAGACTGGCGGTCGCCTCGGCTGCAAGAGAGCCGAGCTCGCCATCTCCGACCAAGCCGTGCAGACGCTCCGTCTGCTGCCGGAACTGCCCCTCCAGCGCTTCCTTCTCGGCCGCGAGCCTGACCGCCTGCTTCTCCAGCCCGCTCTGCTCCAGCTGAAGCTGCTGAAGTCTCGATTCCTTCTCCTGGAGAAAAGCGACGCTTGTCTCCAGACGTTGACGAATATCCTCCGCAGCCGCCTCCTGAAGCCTTCCCTGCTCCGCAAGCTCCGGGACCCGGGCAGGCTCCCACTCCGCGTACGCACGCTGCCACGCTTCGCGCTGCGAGGCAAGGGCCTGCAGCCATTCCCCGGCTTTGGCCTCTTCCGCCGCGATCGCGGCCTCCAGGGTTTGCAGCCGGGTTTCCAGCTCCTGCCGCTTGCGCTCTCCCTGGCGGGAATGCTGCAGCAGCTCCTGCCATTGCTTCTCAAGCTCGTCAGCCCTCTGCTCGAACCGGCGAAGCGCCCCGGCGCAATCCGAGTGAGCAGAAGATAAAGAAGCAGGGAATTCGGGACTCAGATGCTCAAGCAGATCCACGAAGTCCGGCAGGAAAATGTCCGCCTTGGGGTAAGCCGCCAGATGCTCGGGCTGCCGCTCGCCGGTATGCACACCAAATGGCATCTCAGAGCCCCTGGGGGGCTCAGCAGCCGAGCCGAGGGACTGATCCGACCGGCCGGCCGCTGCCTGCAGGCGGGCTTCCAGCAGCTCTGCCTGCGCGTCCGCTCCGGCGGCAGAACCATGCAGCTGAGCGCACTGCCTCTCCAGCGAATCCAGCCGCTGAAGCAGCTGGCGCACGGCGAACTGCTCCTCTCTGGTCCGCTTGCGGCTATGCTCAAGCTCGGCGGCGTCATCCGGGAGCCCTCCGGCTTCCCGCATGCCTTTCCTTTGTCCCGCGGCTCCGGCTTCCCACGCGGCCATACCCGCAGCTCCTGCCGGTCCAACAGACTCCGCCTCTCCGTCATCAGGCTGCTTGGGTACAGCGCGCACTCGATGCCTCTCCAGCGCCGGGTGCTCCTTCGAGCCGCAGACCGGGCACTCTTCCCCGTCCTGCAGCTGCGCGGCAAGCGCTTCGGCCATGGCTTCGCGCTCGGCCGCCAGATCGCGGCGACGCCTGAGCTCCTCCTCGCGGGCCGCCGCCTGCTCCAGTTCGAGCAGCCTCGCTTCCACGATGCCCGCTGCCTGACGCAGACTCCCGGCATGCGCCAGCCATGCCGCGGCCCGGCCGCTCCAGGCTTGCTCCCGCTCCGCCTGCTCCTGCAGCCGCAGCCGCTCGCGCGCGGCTTCCTGCCGCTGGCCGCTCGCTGCGGCCTGCCGCTCGGCAGCCAGCGCCTCCGTCCGCTCCAGCTCGCGGGCGGCCTGCAGCGCATCCTGCAGCCGCGTCCGGACCGCAGCCGGCGTCTCGACGCGCGCCAGCTCCGTCTTGAGCTGCGCCTGCCGCTGCTGCGCCTTCTCGCGCAGCCCCCGCTCGCGCGCCTCTTCGGCGCGCTGCGCGGCCAGCCCGGCGTCCGCGCGGCTCGCCTCCGCGGCGAGCACGGCCAGCCGCTCGCGGGCGGCGGCAAGCTCGGCCGCCAGCTCCGCGGCGTAGCGCAGCTGCTCGAGGCGCGCGGCCAGCGGCGCCTCCTGGGCCGCCAGCGCGTCGCGAGCGGCCTGGTGCGCGGCCTCCGCAGCCGCAAGCGAGCGTTGGGCGGCGGCCAGCGCCTCGCCCGCGGCCGCAGAGGCGGCCTGCGCGCCGGCCAGCTGCGCGCGGGCGGCTGCGCGGCGGCGCACCAGCGGGCGCAGCCGCTCGGCCTCGGCCGCGCGCGCGAGCCTCGCCGCCAGCGCGGCGATGCGCGGCGCATCGGCGGCCAGCGCGGCGCCGCGCGCGGCGAGGATGCCGCGCTCGCGCTGCAGCTCGCGCACCGCGCGCTGCTCGGCCGCGAGCTGCTCGCATGCCGTCAGCGCCTCGCGCGCAGCACGGGCGGCAGCCTGCGCTTCCGCCAGCCTGGCTTCGGCCAAGGCCAGTGCTTCCTGAGACGCATCGCCAAGTCCCTGCTGCTCCGCCTGCAGCTGCTTCACGCCCGCATCGGCTTGCTTGTAGCGGGAGGCTGTTTTGGCGCTTAGCCGATCCCCATAGGGCTCCAGGTGGAACAGCCGCTGCAGCATCGCACGGCGGTCCTTGCCCGCCAGCGTCAGAAACTCGGCGAATTTGCCCTGCGGAAGGACAACCGCCCGAGTAAAGTCGGCCATAGACAGACCGAGCAGTTCCTGCACCTGGTGATTGACCTCGCCTGCTTTATCCGCCAGGACGACTGTCTCTCCGTCCTGCTGTCGGATCAGCCGGCACAAGCTGCCCAGCATGGACTGATCGCCGTTTCGCTTGAACTGCCGGTCCACCCGGTAGCGGATCGCTCCGCCGGGAGCGGCCAGCTCGAAGCTGAACGATACGGCCAGCACGTCCTCGGCCTGGTTCATGACGGACTGCGTTCCTCCTGGAGCGCGCTCCACTTTTCCGTACAGCGCCAGCGTTATCGCATCCAGAAGCGACGACTTCCCGCTGCCCGTCGGGCCGAAGATGCCAAAAACGCCCGCTCCCGTCAAAGCGGCGAAATCGATCTCCTGCAGCTCTCGGTAACTTTGCAGGCCCGTAATTTGCAGCAATATGGGTCTCATTTCATCGACTCCTTCTAGAAAAGTGCAATATCCGCGGTCCCCTCTCCTCTTCCCTCCAGGCGACCTTTCCGATTCCGGTGGCTGCTGATTCCGTTTCCGTTGATCTACACGGCAGAAGCCGGATCGTCTTCCTCATCCGCCAGCAGCTCCAGGAACAGCTGGATCAGCTCCGGCTCCGGCTGAGCCCCTCCGGTTTGCCGCTCGTAGAAGCGGCGGAACAGCTCGTCCATCGGCACCTTGGCTACTTCCCGTATCCGGTCCGCCTCAGCCTGCAGCTCGGGATAGACCGGACGAATATGAATGAACCCTTCGCGCGCCTGCCGCAGCCGGTGAATTTGCTCCAGCGAGATCGTCTCCTGCAGATGCAGCTCCAGATCGATCCACGCTGCGGCGTCCTTGCCCTCCTCCAGCCAGCGGTACACTTCGGCAAGCCCTCCGCGAGCCTGCCATTCGACCAAGGGCCTCCCGCAGGATAGATAAAGCTCCTCCAGCACCGGAGCTCCCCCCGGGGCGATCTCGATAATCGTCACCGACTTCGCTTGCCCCGCCTCGGAGAAGCTGTACGCCAGCGGAGAGCCGCTGTACCGGATCAAGCAGTCCCCGCTCATCTGCTGCTGCGGCCGGTGCAGGTGGCCTAAAGCCGCGTAGCTTGCGCCTGCCGATAGCGCCGAAGCATCGACCGTATAGGCGCCTCCGACCTGGATAGGCCTCTCCGATTCCGTTTCCTTGCCGCCCATCACGTACAAATGGCTCATCAGCAGATTGACCGTATCCGGCCCGAAGTGGCGCGCCTGCTCCAAGGCGATATGACGGACCCGGTCGGAATAGGCCGAGCGGAGCAGGGCTTCGTCCGTCTCGTCGGTCAGCAGCTCCTTAAGCCGGGACTCGGAAGGATAAGGCAAAGCGAACAGCACGGCGCTCTCCCCGGTCCGCGGGATCGCGATCCGGTGAACGCGCGCCTCGGGCAGGCCGATCAGCTTGACGCCCAGCTTGTCCGCAAGCGGCGCGGCCGCAGCCAGCCTGTCAGGATGATCGTGGTTGCCGGCAATCACATAAACCGGCCTGTGACCCTGATCCGACAGTCGGGCAAGCGCCTCATAGAACAATTGTTCGGCAGCAGCCGGCGGATTCACCGAATCATACACATCGCCCGCGAGCAGAACCAGATCGATCTGCCGCTCATGGACGATCGCCGCCAGCTCGTCGATGAACGCTTCCTGTTCCGCCAACCGGCTCCGCCCTTCGAGCGTTCGCCCAAGATGCCAATCTGCCGTATGCAATATACGCATGCCCAGTTCCTCCCCAATAAACCCGGTGAAGCCGGTCAGCTGTCAGCTGCCGTTCACCGGTCGTCTGCATTTATAACTCCACCAGATGCGCCCCGTCGAATAAATAAACAAAGGTGCTCTTAACCGGTTTCTTCCATATTCCTTCCACGGCTTTGGCGTACAGCTCCAGCTGCAGCCGGTACCGCTCGGCGATCCGGTCGGGCGAAGAGCCCTTCAGCCGGTCCGTCTTGTAGTCGACCAGCACATAGCCGTCTCCTTCGTCGATCAAACAATCGATGACCCCCTGCAGCATCACAGTTTCCGCCTCAAGACCGGCATTCTCCCCTCCGTATACATCCGCTGCCGGCATGCCGAAGCTGAAGGGCAGCTCCCGGTATACCCGCTGAGCGGATAACAGCCGGGCGCCAAGGTCGCTCGCAAAGAACGATACGATCACCTGCGGATCGACCAAGACCTGCTGGGCTTCCGTCAGCAGCTCCCGGCGCACCATGTCGGCTAACGTTTCTTCAATATCGCTCTGCTGCGGAAGGCGGCGGAGCGGGATTTGCTGCATCAGGGCATGAAAGACGGAACCGCGCTCGGCCGCATTCACCTCCCGCTGCTCCAGGAAGCGGGGTCTTCTTACGATCAGAGGCCGGTAGCCGCCTCCCGCTTGCTGCCGCCGCCCGTTCAAGGTTTCCCCAGCTCCCGAATCCAGTCCTTCCTCGTTCCAAAAAACGGGGGCAGGCTCTTCCGCGAACAGCTCCAGCAGCCTCTCATGCTCCGACAGCCGCTTCAGCTCCGTAACCGACGTCTTGGAGAAAACTTGCGTCGCTTCCTGATGACCGTATTCCCAGGACAAACGTCCCCAAACCTCTTGCTCCCACCGCTCCGTACCGTCGACCGGCTCAAGCCGCAGCAGCGAAGACCTGCGGGGGTCAGCCGGCACCGCCTCCAGAGCGGGGGCCGCCTGTGCGATATACGCAAAGCGATCGGGACTGAACACTTGAATTGTCCACCGGGACGCCTCCTGCCTCATCGAAGGATGCAGCTCTTCCTCCAGACCGATCGCCTGACGAAGCGTTTCCCCATCGGGATGGCGCATGATCGCCGGCCCGATCCAGTCGAGGTAGCATTTCGCCGCTGCCAGCGTGTCATCCGGTAGTGTCTGCCCGCTATGGCTGACATAACGCGCCCAGGAACCGAGCAGCTTCTCCAGCCCCCGGACGCTGGCGATCAGAATCAGCTTCTCTTTGGCCCGCGTCAGAGCCACATAAAGGACGCGCATCTCTTCCGCAAGCATTTCCATGCGGATCTTCTGCTTGATCGCCAGCCAAGGAAGCGTGGGATAGCTGACCCGGGTTCCATGCTCCAGCAGCTTCGGTCCGAAGCCTAGCTCCTTATGCAGAAGGAAAGCATCCGTCAGGTCCCGGCGGTTGAACATTTTGCCGCAGCCGGCCACGAAAACAACCGGGAACTCGAGCCCCTTGCTCTTATGGATCGTCATGATGCGCACGACATCCTCCTGCTCGCCGAGCGCCCGGGCCGTGCCCAGATCGCCCCCCGTATCCTGCATCCGCTCGACGAAGCGCAGGAAGCGGAACAATCCCCGCAGGCTCGTCGCTTCATACTGCTTCGCGCGATCATAAAGCGCCCGCAGGTTCGCTTGCCGCTGCTCGCCCCCCGGCAAGCCTCCGACAAAGTCAAAATACCCCGTCTCCCGGTATATCTCCCAGATCAGCTCAGCCAGCGGCCCTTGCAGAGATTGCATTCGCCAGGCGGCTAATGCGGCGAGAAACCGTTCAAGCTTGCTGCGAAGCGAGCTTTCCTTATCCTCGACGCTCTGCTTGCCCACAAGGTATAAGGCGCGTGCCGGCTCAGCGGCTCCTTGAGAGGGGCCCGGCTCCTCCACAGCTCCGGTTCCGCGGACATAGGCGCGCACAGCGTCGAAATACGAGCCGTTCCTGCGCGCGATACGGATAGCGGCCAGCTCCTCTTCGCTAAGGCCCACAAGCGGAGAACGAAGCACGCCAGCAAGCGGAATATCCTGATAAGGGTTGTCAATAATCTTCAACAGCGACAAGACGACTTGCACTTCCGTAGCCGTAAAGTAGCCGGTATTCAGCTCCGCATAGGCGGGAATGCCCTGCTGCCTCAGCTCCTCGATCAGGACCGGCGCCCACTGCTGGGTCGCGCGAAGCAGTACGACGATATCCCGGTAAGTGACGTCCCGCATCTCCTTCGACTGCTTATCCAGAACCTGATACTTCCCTCCGCCATCCGCACCCATCATCAGGCGGATCCGTTCGGCCAGCAATCTGCCTTCCAGTTGGGCGGTTTCCAGGTCTTTGGCTTCGGTCATTCCCTCGATCCCGCCTGCGGCATCTCCCGGCTCTCCTTCGGAGTCGGCTGTCGGCTCCTCCCCCGGATCTGCCGTCGCGGAGCGATCGATCAGCACGAGCTCGGCTGCCTGCGCTCTCCCTTTCGCTTCCGGATAGGCAGCGCCGTATACAAGCTCCGCCCGCTCGTCATAGTCGATCTCGCCGACGCTCTCCTTCATCACCTGGCGGAAAATATAGTTCGTCCCGTCTACGACCTCGGGACGGCTGCGGAAGTTGCGCGCCAGATCGATACGCTGTCCGGGTAGGATCCCATCGGGCCGGAAGCTCTTGTATTTCTCCTGAAACAGCCCCGGCTCCGCCAGACGAAACCGGTAGATGCTCTGCTTCACGTCGCCCACCATGAACCGGTTGCCCGGTTCCTCCCGAGAGATGAGCGCCACGATCGTTTCCTGTACCCGGTTGGTGTCCTGGTATTCATCCAGCATCACTTCCACGAACTGCTCGCGGTATTCGAGCGCAGCCGCGGACGGCTGCGGTTTCCCCGGCTCCGAGTCCGCCCCGCATAGAATTTGCAGGCAATAATGCTCCAGATCGGCAAAATCGACCAATCCTTTGTCCGACTTGGCTTTCTTGTAGGACTCGCCAAAGTCGGTGACCAGATCGGCCAGCGCCTGCATCAAGGGGGCCATCACGGCAAGCTCCCGGGCATACTCCTCCAGAGAGCGGGCAAACCACTCCTCCTTAACCTGCGCCAGCTTGTCCTTGGCGGCATTCCGCAGATCCTTGACCTGCTCCTGCAGCGTTTTGTCCACCTGCTCGCCCTTGCAGGGCTTCAGCTTGCCGAACGCAGCGCCTTGGAAGGCGTTGTACAGAAGCCCCCAAGAAGATTCTTCGGACATGTCGAGCAAATGACCCACCACGGCAAGATCGTCGTCCAGATTGGCCAGGTAGGGAGCGGGGCCGCCTGGGCCGGCGGCCAGCCGGACCGCTTCGCGCAGCAAGCCCTCCATCCCTTGCAGCTCCAACTTAACTGCCGCACGGAGACTAGCCAGCCATGGGTGGTCTTCGGTATCCAGGCGTTCCTCGAACATCCTTACGCAGCTCGCAAGCCAATGCTCCGGCCAAGGATGGCTTCGGGAATCGTCATACAGCCGCTGCACAAGCCGGAAAAGCCCCTCATCGTTTTTGTCCCCGCTGAACGTATCGGCCAGCAGCCAGAATGGCTCGCCCTCCAGCGCCTCGCCGTACCGCTCCTCCAGCAGCTCCTCAAGCAGCTCCTGGCGCAGCAGCGCGCTCTCCGTTTCATTGGCGATGCGGAAGCCCGGGTCCAGCCCGATCGACTGGTAATGCTTCTGAATGACCTCCATGCAGAAGGAGTGCAGCGTTGTAATAAAAGCGCGCGGAATAAGCGCCAATTGTCTGCGCAGATGCTCGGAGCCGGGATCGGCCGTCAGCGCCTTCTCCAGCGCGTCGCTGATGCGATGCCGCATCTCGGCGGCAGCCGCCTTCGTAAATGTCGCGACCAGCAGCCGGTCGACGTCCATCGGCTCCTGCGGGTCCGAAATACGGCGAATGATCCGCTCGACCAGTACGGCCGTCTTGCCGGAGCCGGCGGCGGCGGCAACTAACACCGAGGTTCCGCGGACCGCGACCGCCTTCCATTGGTCGTCCGTCCAGTTGCTGTTTTCCGGCTTTGGCATCAGATTCGTCATCATCATCGATCGTTTCCATCCTTCCCGTTCCCGCCCAAGTGATTTTCCTTCGCTCCGCCTCTGCCGGGCGAGGACCCCTTGCGCTCCATCAGCTCCAGTGCCAGCTCTTTCCCCAGCAGCGGCAGCTGCTTGTACGTATTGCCTGCAAGCTGGGGATCGAATTGGCATACCGGCTGGAACGAGCAGCCCTGACAGGCAACGGCCGTTCCCTTCCGGTAAGGCTCGATAGCAATATGACCGTCGGTCATCGCGGTGCCAATCTCCCGGATCGTGCGCTGAACATGGCGTCTGACCGTCCCCCACTCCTGCTCCGTGGCGACGGATGACGACTTGTAGAACCCTCCGTCCGTCTTCAGAGCGACAGGAAGCAGCTCGGAATAGCCGCTAGCCCCGATCAGTCCGCTATCCATCATGCGCACCGTGTCCGGGTCGGCCGTGAGCAGACCCTTCATCTTAAACCGCTTCTTCAGCTCTTTGTCGACCTGCTCGGCGCTCAGCGCATTTTTCACCTGAAGCACGGGGTTGTGAACATGGAAGTACAGCACGCCCGCCGGCTGCGCCTCGGTACCCAGCCAGAGCGGGGCATGGGTCAGAATTACATCTAGATAGGTCATCATCTGCAGCGACAGGCCGTAATACACATCTCCCAGTTGAAGAGCCTTGGAGCTTGACTTGTAGTCGATCACGCGGAGCAGCGCCCCCTGCTCGGTATCGGCACGGTCGATCCGGTCGATACGTCCCCGCAGGTTCATGCTCACCCCATTGTCCAGCTCGTATTGCAGAGCCGGAATCTGCTGTCCCGCTCCGAACCCGATCTCGAGCCCGATCGGTTGAAATTGCCCCCGTTTGGCATGCTCGCCCAGCATGTACGCCGCTCGGCCAATGACCTGCTTCAGCTTACGCGCAATGTAGTGATAGCGCTTGGAGCTGAGCAGAATTTCGCCCTGCAGCCTGGGCGACAAAGCATCGATGACGAGTGCCGCGCGCCGTTCGCATTCAGCCGCTGTGAGCCCTCCCCAGTCGGCGCCCTCGGCGACGATCTGCTCGGCAAACCGGCTGAGCGCCGCATGGAAAAGCTGGCCGACATCCGGGGCCTCCAGCCGGAACATGCGGCGCTCCTTGAGACGCAGTCCGTGCGAGGCGAACTGCGAGAAGGGACATGCGACGAATCGTTCCATCCGCGACACGCTCGTATCGATCGTCTCTCCGTACAGCTCCCGGCTCGTCGCTTCCGCGAGCGGGGCGGTTCGATTCGTATACTGCAAAGACTCCATCATCCGCGCCAGCTTTCCGCCGAACTCCGGCTGCCTGGCGAACCAGTTGTATACCGACCACCATACGCCATGCATCGGCGTTCCCCGCAACCACTGCTTCAGTTGAACAACCAGCAGGGAAAGTGCTTTGTCCGGATGGGCAACAAAGTCAAGCTGCTCGCCGGACTCCGTCTGCGCAGCCGGCTCGTTTAGCATCAGGCGTTCGGTCACGTCGGGGAACAGCCGCTTGAGCTGGCGGATGACATCCGAAGGCAGCAGCGATTTCCCTTCCTCATCAGCCAGCGGATAGCTAACCCACAAACACTCGCTGGGCGTACACAACGTATCGTAGATCAGAAATGTTTCATCCAGCAGCCTTCTTCTGCTGTCTTCCGCAAGCTGCAGCCCCGCCGAAGCCAGATAAAGGCGCTCAGCCTCGGTAAGCACACCGCTTTCGGCGATTTTGGCAGGCATTACGCCTTCATTGACACCCAGCACGAACAAATGCTTGATCCCGGCAGACCGCGTTCGGCCCATACTGCCGATGAGCACCTGATCCAGCGTAGGAGGGACAAGACCGAGCTTGATACTCTCCACCCCTGCTTCGATCAGCTTGGCGAAATGCTCCAGCGAGGTTTCTTCATCCCCCGTCAACTCGACAAGCTGGTCGAACATATCGACCACCCTGTCCCAGACCTGGGCATGCTCGCGCGCTTTCTCCGGCTGACCGGCTTTCAAGGCCGTCTGGGCCCAGGCTTCCAGCCTCTCCGGTATGTGCAGCCCGGCCAGAAGCTCGTACAGCGCCTCTACCCGGCCGCGTATCGTTTTCCGCTCGCGCAGCCGGTCTTGGAAGGCGCCAAGCGGCTCGGTAACGAGTCTGCGGTACCGGTTAATGGAGCGCAGGAAGCCGGAGTCTCCGCTAAGCTCGCCTTCCTGCTCGATGGACGTATCGTATCTATAGGTCCAATCCGAGCCGTCCCGCCATTTGGCTCCTTGAAGCCCAAAGGCCAGCACGTAATTTTCCAATTGATCGAACCCGTAGCGGGAAACGGGCTCTGTCCCTTCGTCCGATCCCCTACCCTTTTTTTGCTGCATCGGCAGAAAAAAACCGGTCTTGACACAGCGGAACACGGCGTCGTATCGCCAATTTTGCCGGGCGACTTCCAGCGCCGAACGGATGAACTCTACCATGGGGTGGTGCAGCACCGAGCGCTTCTGGTCCAGAAACAACGGAATCTCATAATCCGCAAACGTGCCTGCAATCAAATCGCCGTAAGCTTCCATGCTGCGCACCGCTACCGCACAATCCCGCCAGCGCACGCCTTCTTCACGGACAAGCCGCCGGATGTCGCGCGCCACCCCTTCTACCTCGGCCCGTCGATGTACGGCCGCCGTGAGCCGCAAGCGGCTGGCCGCCTTCTCCTCAGCCTTCATCCGATAGGCGGGCTTGGCTCCAAGTCCCCAATGCCGCTCCAGATGGGCCAGCACGGGATTCGCCGCAAATCTCGCCGGGGGCTGCGCCTCCAGCAAGACAGGCTGCTTCACCTCAACCCCGAGCTCGACCAGGTTGCGGGTCAGCTGCACCTGCGTGCGCGCGGTCGGGTGAAACAGCTCAAGCTCATGGACCGGCTCTCCGGCCGCGTACGGACGGTCCAGAGTAAGCGTCATGCTGACATCGCGAACATGCAGCGCCAGTTGCTCAAGAACCGCCGATTCCTGAGGCGTAAATCCATGAAAGCCGTCAAGCCAGAACGAAGCTTCGCGCAAATAAGCAGACTCCGAGATTTGCGCGGCCAGCAGCGTCAAATAATCCTCCCCATCCAGATATAGCCGGGATAGCTCTTCCTGAAATTCGGCGTACACCAGCTGCAGATCGTGGAGCTTATTGGAAAACGACGCTCCCGCCCGTTCGGAAGCCGAAATTCGGGAGGAATAAAAGGCGTTTAATTCATCGGCTGATATCCGGTATCGTTTCAGTTCGGTGAAAAACTCGCTTATATGTTCCAAATAGCCCGTCTGGCCGGCCGCTCCATGCATGCTTCTCAACCGGTCGCGTTGTCTATGTAGAATGCGGTAAAGCAGCAATTTTTTACCCGTATCGTCGATCGGAAGCCTGGATGTTCCTCCAACCTCCTGCATCACTCTCCAGGCCAGACGGCGAAAGCTTAGCACCTGGGCCCTCAACGTACCGCCTAGCTCCGTGTCCGATGCAAGGGCATACTCCGCCTGAAAGGTAGCCTGCTCCGGGACAAGCCAGACAAGGGGCGCCCCCTGCGGTTCCGCCTTCAGCCTCTGCTTGATCTCCTTCAGACAATAGGTCGTCTTCCCCGTTCCTGCACGCCCAAGTATATATTGAAACGCCATTCGCAAGCTCTCCCCTTCCAACCGAACGCTTTCCTCAAGGTTCTACTATTCTACCAAATATTCGGGCGTATTGGTAAAAGGTAGGTTATGGAAGCGATCCAATGATCTGTCTGAATTATACCATATTCGACGCACTCAGAACATCTGTTCCGATAGAGCCGCCGCTCCAAGAATCGCAGAAAGCAAAAAGCCCCCGCGCCACTTCCAAAGTGGACGGGAGGCTTCCTTCGTTGCGGGGTGAATCCGAGACGGGCGGCTGATCGAACGTGGCTAGCTTCCGTCATCCGTCATCCACATCGTCTTCCCGGTAACAGGCCTTCGCTTACCTGCAGGCAGGCTCATCTCCGGGTAACCGATGTAAAGCAAAGCGACGAGCTCCTCGCCCTCTTCAAGCCCGAAGGTCCGCTGCATCCGCGGATGGTACATGGGCTCGCCTGAACGCCAGATCGCTCCCAGCTTCAGCGCATGAGCAGCCAGCAGCATGTTTTGAACGGCCGCATGGACCGCAGCATATTCCTCGATGCGGATGACGCCCTTCTCCTGCGAAGGGGAGACCGCGACAGCAAGAACAACCGGAGCCCTCAGCGCTTTACCCCGATGCTTGGCCAGAGCCTCTTCGTCCAGCGCTACGCCGGCCTCTTCGCTAGCGATGGCGGCGTAAGCCTCTCCGAGCGGCAGCCGTCCGCTGCCCGTCATGACGAAAAATCGCCAAGGCTCCGTCGCATGATGGCTAGGCGCCCAGTTGCCCGCTTCCAGAATACGCTCGATAAGCTCCGTCGGGACAGGCTCGTTCTTCACGCGTCCGGTCGTCCTTCGCGTACGGATAGCTTCGAATACTTCCATGATTCTACTCCCTTCGTCCATGCCTTTTTCTGTGCCTTCTTCAGTGCCTTCTACTTGCCGACTGCAGAACTTCCCCCATCGATCAGCCTGACGTATAGCTTCACCGTTGTTAACGGCGCGTTCTAACCTCGAAAATGGCAAATTTCAAGTAATGCCCTTCGTCGACGCCCAAGATCCGGGGATGATCCTTGCCTGCTCCGCGGAATTCAATCAATCGGAGCGTCTTGCCCGCATCTTGAGCCGCATCATGTATCGTTTCAAGGAATAAGTCCGGCTTCATGTGGTAGGAGCAGCTCGCCGTAACGAGAAATCCGCCTTCATTCACAAGCTTCATGCCATGCAGATTAATGTCCTTGTAGCCTCGGCAAGCGCCCTCTACCGCACTGCGGGATTTGGCGAATGCCGGCGGGTCGAGAATAACCACATCCCAGGTCCGGCCTTTGGCTGCCAGCGGGACGGAGGTGTCCACCTTGCGGCGGTCAGCCTGTCCTCTTGCCTCCCGATGTTCCTGGCCGCGCACCTGTTCGCGCAAATAATCGAAGGCATCGGCCACCACAAACTCAACACGATCGCCGAACCCGTTCAGCTCGACATTGCGTTTGGCGGATTCAACGGCATGCTGCGAAATATCCAGGCAGGTTACCTTCTTCGCTCCGTACTTGCAGGCATGCAGCGTAAAGCTGCCGGTATGGGAGAAGCATTCGAGCACCGTAGCGCCGTCCCAGTAAGGGAAGGTCACTTCCTGTCCGCTCTTGTTAACCGGTACGCTTGCCACGGTCCCATCGTCCAGAACGCGGTCCGCCTTTTGAATGCCGCTGCGCTTGCCCCAGCCGAGCATCAGAGGGGCGATCGCCGCCCTATTCTCCCGCTGGTCGAAGAAATACCCGGTCTTCTGTCCTTCGACGATATCGACTTCCAGAAGCAGCCCATTCTCGCGAATCGTGATAGGGCTCGAACATTCTCCATACAGCAAACCCTTACGCTGCTCCAGACCTTCGAGCTCCCGGACGGACACGTCGCTCCGTTCGTAGATCCCTGTCGGCTGCATAACCTCGATAAGCGCCGCCACGAGCTCTTCCCTGGCCGCCTCCATCCCATACGTCAAGATCTGAACAACGAGCGTATCCTCGAACTTATCGACAATCAGCCCCGGTAAAAAATCAGACTCGCCGTAGACGAGCCGGTACGATCTTGCCTCCGGCACGAACCGCTCCCGCAGCTGCCGGCAAGCATTCAGCTTCGCCACGAACCATTCCCGCGTTAAGCTCTCCATCGGCTCATAAGAAACGATGCGAACCGTAAGCTGGGAAGCTTCGTTATAATATCCGGTTGCCAGGTAAGCTCCGTCATGACGGTGTACAGCCACCAGGCTGCCAGGCAAAGGCTCCCCCTCTACCCGCTCGATCTCGGTGCGATACACCCAGGGATGACCCTCCTCGAGTCTTTTTTTCCTTTTTTTATGTAAATAAACTTTACTCATGCGTTCGTTCCTCCGCCTTCCCTGATTAGCCTGCAACCATAAAATAACGGAACCACGGTATCTTATAAAGCCGCACAATAAGACATCCTGGTTCCGCTACTTCATCCATCGATTCTCCTTGCAACAAACTCAGGGCTCCGCCAGTCCATGAAAGACGGAACCCCGCTTTTTGAATCTATCCTTCGGCCTAGTAAGCGGATGACCCGCTTGAGCCCCGCATCAGCGCTACGCCCGAGCTTGTGCCAAGCCGGGTCGCTCCCGCCTCGATCATCTTCACGGCCGTCTCCAGATCTCGAATACCGCCGGAGGCCTTAACGCCGACGCTCTCTGGCACCGCGCGCCGCATCAGGGCGATATCCTCCGCCGTCGCTCCGCCTTGGCCGAAGCCGGTGGACGTCTTTACATAGTGCGCGCCCGCTTCTACAGACAACTTGCAGGCTGCCAGCTTCTGCTCCTCATTCAGCGAGCCCGTTTCAAATATGACCTTGACGATCGCCTTGCCTTCTACGGCCTTGACGACCGCTTGGATATCGTCGCGAACCGCCTGGTAGTCCCCTTGCTTCAAGCGTCCGATTTGCAGCACCATGTCGATTTCATTCGCACCTTGCTCGGCTGCCTTCGCAGCTTCCCAAGCTTTCGCCGAGCTATCCATCGCTCCGAGCGGAAACCCGCAGACGACGCTGATTTTCACGCCTGAGCCGGCGAGCAGTTCACGGCACAGGGGAACCCAGGTACCGTTTACGCACACGCTATAGAAGCCATGCTCCTTCGCTTCCGCACATAGCTGGCGGATCATCTCTTCGCTTGCATCCGCCTTCAATAACGTATGGTCAATATAGCTCGGCAGCTTGCTAACATCAAAACTCATCTAATTCACCTCATATCCAAGCGCATGGAGCGCTTTTTTTAGTACGATGTCGTTATTCCCATATCCGGCATTCGTCTGCTGCTGCCAGGCATCCAGCGGATGAAGCCATTCGACGCCTCGAATTTCTTCTACCTGAGCCTGTAATTCGCCGCCCGTCGCTTCCACCAGATAGTAATGCACTTCCTTATCTACCTGACCGACTCCAGTGAGCTGAAACTGATACGCGATCGTCTCCAAAGGCTGAATAATATGGCCTTGGATACCCGTCTCTTCCAGAATTTCGCGGAGTGCGGTCTGTTCCACTGTTTCGCCGGGCTCCATTTTCCCCTTAGGGAGTGTAATTTTTCCATATCTGTCCTGAATCATCTGCACCTGCAGCCCGCCGTCATGGGTCTTCCGGTATACCACTCCGCCTGCTGAGATCTCCTTCATCGCCAACATCCTTTCCACCAATAACGACCAGCAGCCTTCCGTAACGAAAGGATTCCACCTGACGCATAGGCTCCCAGCGCAAGTGAAATCCTCGGTCGCTTCTCATTATCCTGCTTCTTGCGGACTTTTCTAAACGATCGCCTTCTCTGCTTGTCCGGGAATCGTATCGTTGCTGCCTGCAGCGGCGTTCAACGGGGAGGCAAGTCTTAGAGCGCCTTTCCCCGTTGCAGCCGCCCTCGGCTCCTCGACGATCTCTCCACGGCAATCATTGACATGGGCTTCGGTTACTTTTACCCGGCATACCCGGCCGATCCAATCCTCGCTGCCTTCGAATACAACCGACAAATAATTGTCCGAGTAGCCCATAATCAAGCCGCTATCCGGCTGACCCTTGAAGTCCCGCTCGGGAATAATCTCCAGCACTTCGCCTACGAAGCGCTCGGCATAGGCCAGCTGCATCCGTTCTGACAAATCAATCAACTCATGAACGCGGGCATTTTTAATTTCCTCGTCCACTTGATCCTCCATCCGTGCCGCAGGCGTTCCCGTCCGTTTGGAGTAAGGGAATACATGCATCTCCGAGAAGCCCATACGCTCCATAAACCGGTAACCTTCCCGGAACATCTCATCGGTCTCTCCAGGGAAGCCGACAATCACATCCGTAGTAATCGCGACCCCCGGCATGATGCGGTGAATATGCTCGATCTTGGCGGCAAACTCGGCCGTCGTGTACTTGCGCCGCATCCGCTTCAGCACTTCGTCGTTGCCAGCCTGAAGCGGAATATGCAGATGCCGGCACATCTTGTCGGAATGCTGCAGCACCTCCAGCACCTCGTCCGTGATCTGGCTGGCCTCGATCGAGCTGATGCGAATGCGCTTCAGCCCCTCCACCTTGTCCAAATCCCACAAGAGCTTGGCCAGACTGTAGTCTTCCATATCTTCGCCGTAACCGCCCGTATGGATACCTGTCAGCACGATCTCCTGATACCCGGCATCGACCAGCATGCGCGCCTGATTGAGCACGCTTTGCGGTTCACGGCTGCGCATCAGGCCCCGCGACCAAGGAATGATGCAGAAGGTGCAGAAGTTATTGCAGCCCTCCTGTATTTTCAGGAACGCCCGGGTACGATCCGCAAAGTCCGGCACGTCCAGCTCCTCGAATGCGCGCGTCTTCATGATATTACGAACCGCATTGATCGGTTCACGCTCGGCCTGCAGCTGTTGAACGTAGGTCAGGATCTTATCGCGGTCCTGCGTGCCGATAACCAGATCCACCCCGGGAATAGCCAGAATCTCGGCAGGAGAAGTCTGCGCGTAACATCCCGTCACCGCCACGATCGCTTCCGGATTGCGGCGTATGGCGCGGCGAATCATTTGCCGGCTTTTTTTATCTCCCGTATTCGTTACGGTACAGGTATTGATGACATAAATATCCGCCGTCGATTCGAAATCGACCTGTTCATAGCCTTCGTGCTTGAATAACTGCCAGATCGCTTCCGTGTCGTAGAAGTTCACTTTACAGCCCAGCGTGTGAAAAGCGACTGTCGCCATCTATTCTTCTCCTCCCATTTCTCCGGCTTCGTACAGAATGCACGTCAGACCGACCATCGCGGCTGTCTCTGTCCTCAGAATCCGTTTGCCAAGCGAAACCGGGCGACACCCGGCCTGCTCCGCTTCCTCCGCCTCGCGTTCGCTGAAGCCGCCCTCCGGCCCGACGATGATCAGCAGCTGCAGCCGTTCTCGGTCCCGGCTGCTCCCGGCCTCCCCGCTCGGCCTGTCCGCCCGTCCAGTCTTCCCCAGCGCCGATCGGATCAGGCTGCGCAGCTCCTGGGCATCCTGCTTCTCGTAGCAGAACCAGGCGGCATCCGCTTCGGCCGCAAGCTTGAGAAGCTGCTTCCAGCTCTGGACCGAATCCACGGACGGGATACGATTGCGATGCGCCTGCTCAGCCGCTTCCTTCGCTATTTTCTGCCAGCGTTCCAGCCGCTTGCCTTCTTTTTTGGCATCCCACTGTACCACGGTCCGCGCCGATGAGAAAGGGATAAAGCGGGCTGCCCCAATCTCGGTCCCCTTCTGGATGACCAATTCCATCTTATCGCCCTTCGGCAAGCTTTGCGCAATCCAAACATCCACGCCCGGCTCACGGTCCGGCGGCAGCCATGCTTCCACATCGGCTGTCACCTCGCCGCCCTCCAGCGAACGGACGACCACAACCGCCTCTCGTCCGCATCCATCGCTGACGATCGCGCGATCCCCGGCCTTGGCGCGCATCACGCGGATTAAATGATGGGCGTCATCGCCCGTTATCGTAACATGATCAGCGGAGAAGCCCTCCGGCTGAATGAAATATCTTTGCATAAGCAACCATCGCTTTCCTTTAAAAAAAGGTGAGACCGTTATACAAGAAACGTAGAACGGTCATCCCTCATCTTACACGTTTTCCACTAAAAATACCAGTCCAGGCCTTGCCAAAAGCGGGTCCCCTTCAGCCCTCACAAGGCTTGCAACGGGCCGAATATGGGGGTCAGCACCCGCATAAAAGCGCCCAAAATATCGTACTGCAGCGCAAAAATCGGGCCGAGCGTCACAGCGCGCAGCGGCGGGATGAAGAACATAAGCAGCACGATGTAGAACAGCCACTGCTGTACCTGCTGCAGTCTTATCGCCCAGCGTACCGGCAGAAGGTCCTCCAATATCCGGTACCCGTCCAGCGGCGGGAACGGGATTAAATTAAGAATGAACAGAAAAATGTTCTGAATCACCATATATTTCAGGAAGGTCGAGAGCGCCAGAGCCATACCGGAGCTCATGCCCTGCAGCACACCGGAATTATGAACCGCGTACATCACGATCAAGCTGACAAAGCCTAGCACGAGATTGCTAAAAGGTCCGACGAACGATACGGTGATGCCCATAGCTCTCGGACGCTTGAAGCGCGCCCGGTTCACAAGCACCGGCCTTGCCCAGCCGATCCCGACGATCAGGAAAAAAATCATTCCCAGCCAGTCCAGGTGGACACGCGGATTCAGCGTGACCCGGCCCATGGCGCGGGGGGTAGGATCCCCGAATTTATCCGCCACATAAGCATGTGCAAACTCGTGCACCGTAAACGCCAGCAGCAGCACGAGAAAGACAAAGGGCAGCTCCTCTACGGGGTAGGCCAGGAAGGAGTTCCAATCCATGACTCACCTACTGCTTTCTGGCAACGAGCACGACCCAATCCTGGTCCTCGTTCACCTCGGAAATGATGAAGCCCGCAGCTTGCAGCGCATCCTGCACGACCTCCTGCTTGCTCTTGATAATGCCTGAAACAATGTACGTTCCGCCGGATTCAAGCGCCTCATACACATCCTGGATAAAGAGAAGAATGATCTCGGCCAAAATATTGGCGACAACGACCTGCGCCGGCAGCTTGACGCCCAACTCGGAAGGACTGGCTTCGCGTGTTTCGGTCAGCACCTGCAGGAGGTCGCTCAGCTTGATCGTGATACGGTCCTGCAGGCCGTTCAATAAGGTATTCTCTGTCGCGCTGGAGACGGACACGGGATCAAGATCGAGCGCCAGCACATGCCGGGCCCCGAGCTTGGCCGCCGCGATGGACAAAATCCCCGAGCCCGTCCCCACATCGATGACATCCTCGCCGCCCTGGATAACCTTCTCCAAGGTTTTCAGACATAACGCCGTGGTTGCATGCGTCCCTGTGCCGAAGGCCATCCCGGGATCGAGCTCAAGAATAATCTCGCCCTCCTGAGCCTCGTATTCCTCCCAGGTAGGCTTGATAGTCAGACGATCCGAAACGCGCAAGGGCTTGAAATACTGCTTCCAGGCCGTTGCCCAGTCCTCATCGTCCACTTCCTTCCACTCATAGACCGGGCTGCCGGTATCGATATCATACTCGGCCAGCCGATCCACCGCTGCCTTCAGGTCGGCCAGCACCGCTTCGGTATCCGTACCTTCGGCAAAGTAACCCTTGATTTCGGCACGCCCCTCGGGGATGTCGTTGAGAGGCAGCTCGTACCATTGCCCGAGAGAGGTATCTCTCTGCTTGTTTAAGGTGCCGGACTCCTCGATGGAGACGCCTCCGGCGCCGAGCTCGTGTATAAAGTTGGAGATCATTTCGATCGCTTCTTCGGTTGTGTGAACCGTAATTTCATGCCAACGCACCGGGTTTCCTCCCTATCAACTCAAATAATCACATACGCCCTAGTATACAACAATTAGATGTGAGGGTAAAATAACGTGCGCACATACTTGCTGCAGGCCCTGCCAAACCTTAGAAACTAACGGCGCAGGATGGGGCTGCTTGCGCCTACTCTATGCAGCTTGCTTAATCTGACCAAGGAGCCTCTTGCTCATGACGATAGACCGCTTAGTTCTTGTCCTTCTATGGCTGCTGAGCGCCATGCTCGCTTTCCTGTTCATCCCAAGACGCCATATCCGCGTGGCTGTCATCTCTTTTCTAGCGTGCCAGGCTCTTCTATGGGTATCTTCGCTTTCGCTGAGCCAATATAAGATACTGGAATTCCCGGTGCGCGAGTTTCCTAAAGCAACGCATCTGCTGGTTACGACCCAATATTTTTTCTACCCTTTCCTCTGCTGCCTCTACGTGGTTAACGAGCCTGTGCATCGGCGTACCATCAACTGGATCCTGCTGCTCAGCTTGACAGGGGCGGTTGTTTTGATCGATGTACTGCTCGTTTCGTTTACTCATCTTGTCCATTATGAGCGCTATACCTGGTACTGGAATTGGATCGTGTTTACGGGCCAGTTCGCAGCTGCCAGAGCTTATTGCTATTGGTTTTTCCGTTATTCCGAATCCGCCCGTCCGAACGGGGAGTAGAGGTGCCGCATTGGATTATTTAATCTTATATGGGGTATGGGCGACTTCCGCCGCTCTGTTGCTTTTTGCGGTGCCGAGGGATAAAAGAAGAGTGGGCCAAGCTGCCTTTCTGTTCAAGCAGATGATAACCTGGGTAACCGGTCTTTATGTCGTAGAGAAGGGCTGGCTGGAATATCCGGTCCGATTTTTCGCCGATGTCAACCGGGCCAGCTTCACCTTTGAATATTTTGCTTTTCCGGCCGTATGCGCGGTGTTCAACAGCCGATATCCTTCCACCCGTTCGATCCTCTACCAGATCGGATATGCGATAGCTTATTCCACGGTGATCACGATAGTAGAATCAATCCTGGAGACCAGCAAATCTCTGCATGTGATCCAGTATCACCAGTGGAAATGGTATTGGACCTGGCTGTCGCTGCTCATCACCCTTATGCTTTCGCGGTTGTTCTGCATGTGGTTCTTCGCGCAAAAACGGCTCCTGGCTTGAGAAGTCTCAAGCTGTGGAGCCGCTCTGTATTGTTACTATCCCATTTGCCCCTGCATGCTGCCGCCCGCTTCGCGAATTACGCGCAGCGCTTGCTCGTAAGCCGACTCGCTCACCGCTCCGGACAACTGAAGATGCCCGTGATCGACCTGGAGATCGGTCGCCCGCAGAGCCTGCAACTTGGAGATGCAGCTTAATGCTTCTTCAGGCGAGCCGAAGGATGCCATGATTCCTCTCTCCGACATAAGACCAGCCTCATTTCTCTTCGGATTTGCCGATACGATGTACGATGGATTCTCAGAAGCCGCTTGAACCGTTGTTAGACGCCTTCCTGTCGGGCGTCAGCCTCGGCCGCACGCTTGGCCGCTTCCCGATCATCCGAGTCAGCCAGCTGCTCGGAGAATTCAACGTCCTCATTCTTAGCTTGCGGCAGCTGCCGATCCTCTGCTTGTCTAGTCATGCCGTTAGCCTCCCTTCTGCGCTTTGCTCCTTTCTATTGTCCGCATATTCGAAAACGAATATGCGAATTTCACAGGAAGTGCCAGCTGCTGCAGCTATCAAGAGCCGGGGCAACACAAAAAGACGGCAGGTACTCCCGCCGTCCTCTGCGTCCACCATTGCGCCCTCCCGGCTAGTCGCCCAGGAAAGCCTTTTTCATGCGTTCAAAAATCGATTGGTTCTGCTCATGCGTATGCTCGCCGCTGAGTCGGCTGAACTCCCGAAGAAGCTCACGCTGCTCTTCATTCATGGAGGTAGGCGTTACCACGACCACCTTCACATGCTGATCGCCTTGTCCGTAGCCGCGAAGGTGCGGAACGCCCTTGCCCTTCAACCGGAAGTACGTATCCGTCTGCGTGCCGGCAGGAATCTTCAGCTTCACCTTCTCGGTCAGCGTCGGAATTTCGATCTCATCGCCAAGCGCAGCCTGGGTGAACGTAAGCGGAACCTCACAATAAATATCGTCGCCTTCCCGCTCGAAGAAATCATGCGGCTTGACCCTGATCACCACATACAGGTCTCCTGAAGGACCGCCGCGCAAGCCGTCCTCTCCCTCGCCGGTGACACGCAGCTGCGCACCGTCATCTACGCCGGCCGGAATGTTCAGGTTGATCGTGCGCTGCTTCTTGACCTTGCCCGCACCATGGCACGTTCCGCACTTATCCTTGATGATCTTACCCTGCCCTTGGCAGGCGGAACAAACCCGGCGGTTCACGATGCGGCCGAACGCCGTATTTTGCACGACCTCCTGCTGCCCGGAGCCATGACAGACTCCGCACGTATCCGGCTTCGTTCCCGGCTTGGCCCCGCTGCCGTGACAAGTATCGCAAGTTTCCGTCCGTGGGATCACGATATCGGTTTTCTTGCCGAATACCGCCTCTTTGAACTCGATCGTCATCGTATATTGAAGATCGTTGCCGCGCTGAGGCGCATTCGGATTCCGTCTTTGGCCGCCGCCGAAAAACATGTCGAATAAGTCGCCGAAGCCGCCGCCAAAGTCAGCTCCGCCGCCCATGCCCTGATTAGGATCCACATGGCCGAACCGGTCATACTGGGCTTTCCTCTGATCGTCGCCCAGCACGTCGTACGCTTCTTTCGCTTCTTTAAACTTGGATTCGGCATCGTCGGCCTTGTTCACGTCAGGGTGATACGTGCGGGCAAGCTTGCGGTAGGCTTTCTTGATTTCTTCTTGCGAAGCGTCCTTGCCAACCCCTAGCACTTCATAGTAATCGCGTTTACTCATCCTTCACTCCCACTCCCCAGCCTTCCATTAAAGCGGCGTCCTCGCAAGGCGCCGGGTTTTCTACGCAGGAAAACCGAAAGTCAAAGCCGCTTTTCGGCTTTGACTCCACGGCTTTAACCTATGTCAGACGCGAGTTCAAAAGCGCTGCCTTCCCCTTCCGGGGCCGGGCCCTTTGGTGCCGAAACGGTGACTTCTTGAACTCGCTCTTCTTATTCTACGACAATTGCTTACTTCTTGTCGTCCACAACTTCGTAATCGGCATCTACCACATTGTCTTTCTTGGAAGAGCCTTGCGGTTCGCCGCCTGCTTCCCCTCCGCCTTGAGCCTGTGCCGCTTGCTCATAAAGCTTCACGGACAGCTGCTGCACGACTTGCGTCAACTCCTCGCTTGCCGCTTTAATTTCTTCCAGATTATCGCCTTCGAGAGCCTTCTTGAGCTTCTCTTTAGCTTCATTGGCTTTATCGATTTCGGCCTGCTCTACCTTGTCGCCCAGGTCCTTGATCGTTTTGTCTACCGAGTAAACCAGCTGATCCGCGTTGTTGCGGGCTTCAACCGTTTCCTTACGTTTGCGGTCCTCTTCGGCATGCGATTCGGCATCCTTCATCATGCGGTCGATTTCCTCGTCGGACAAGCCGCTGGAGGACGTGATCGTGATTTTTTGGCTTTTGCCCGTACCTTTATCCAAGGCAGAGACATTGACGATCCCGTTGGCATCGATATCGAAGGTAACTTCGATTTGCGGGATGCCGCGCGGAGCCGTCGGAATATCGCCGAGAATAAAGCGGCCCAGCGTCTTGTTGTCGTTCGCCATCGCGCGCTCGCCTTGCAGAACGTGAATTTCTACGCTTGGCTGATTGTCTGCATACGTTGTGAACACTTGCGATTTCGTCGTCGGAATCGTCGTGTTGCGGTCGATCATTTTCGTGAAGACGCCGCCTGCCGTCTCGATACCGAGGGAAAGCGGAGTAACGTCGAGCAGTACGACATCCTTGACGTCGCCTGTCAGTACGCCCGCTTGAACAGCCGCGCCGAGTGCTACGACTTCATCCGGGTTAACGCCCTTGTGAGGCTCTTTGCCGGTAAGACGCTTGACAGCCTCCTGTACGGCCGGAATACGAGTGGATCCGCCGACCAGGACGATCTTGTCGATCTGGTCAGGAGACAGACCGGAGTCGCTCAGCGCTTGGCGAGTCGGCCCCAGCGTGCGCTCAACCAGCGCTGCGGACAGCTCTTCGAACTTGGCGCGGGTCAGGTTGAGCTCCAAGTGCTGCGGCACGCCGTCAGCTACTGTAATGAACGGCAGGGAGATTGTCGTCGTCAGTACGCCGGACAATTCCTTCTTCGCTTTCTCCGCAGCATCCTTCAAGCGCTGGACAGCCGCTTTATCTTTGCTCAGGTCAATGCCTTGCTCTTTCTTGAATTCGGCCACGAGGTAGTCGATGATGACTTGGTCGAAGTCGTCGCCGCCAAGCTTGTTGTCGCCGCTGGTCGCTTTAACTTCGAAGAAGCCGTCGCCAAGCTCCAGGATCGAAACGTCAAACGTACCGCCGCCGAGGTCATAGACGAGGATCGTTTGATCTTCGGTTTTCTCAAGGCCGTAAGCAAGCGCCGCTGCCGTAGGCTCGTTGACGATACGAAGCACTTCGAGACCGGCGATTTTGCCTGCATCCTTGGTCGCTTGACGCTGGCTGTCGTTGAAGTAAGCCGGTACCGTAATAACGGCTTGAGTCACCGTTTGGCCGAGGTAGGCCTCCGCGTCCGCTTTCAGCTTCTGCAGGATGATTGCGGAAATTTCTTGCGGCGAATAATCCTTGCCGTCGATCGCTTCCTTATGATTCGTACCGATATGGCGTTTAATCGAAATAATCGTGCGGTCCGGGTTCGTAATCGCCTGGCGCTTCGCCGTTTCACCGACTACCCGCTCTCCATCCTTTTTAAAGCCAACTACGGACGGGGTCGTGCGGTTACCTTCGGCGTTCGGGATTACGACGGCTTCGCCGCCTTCCATCACGGCTACGCAGGAGTTGGTGGTACCAAGGTCAATACCTATAACTTTACTCATGAGGGAATTCCTCCTTTATTTTGTTGGAATTGCTTAAGAACTTACTTTAACCATCGCAGGACGCAGTACTTTGTCCTTCAGGAGGTAGCCCTTCTGAACTTCTTCGACTACGATGCCTTCTTCGTGCTCTTCCGAATCCACCTGCATGACCGCTTGGTGAAACTCAGGGTTAAATGGCGTACCGACCGCTTCCATCGGCTTAAGGCCTTCAGCGGCCAGCACCTGCTCCAACTGACGGAATATCATATCGATCCCTTTGGCAAGGGCGTCATAATCATTGTTTTCTTTGCTAGCCGACAGCGCACGCTCGAAGTTGTCGACGACCGGCAGCAGCTGCTCGATCACCTTGAGCGATGCATACTTGGCCAGATCCTCTCTTTCCTTCTGCGTCCGTCTTCTGAAGTTGTCGAAGTCGGCTTGAGTGCGCAGCAACCGCTGGTAATGCTCCTCAGCCTGCTTCTTCGCTTCCTCCAGCTGTCCTTCGACAGCATCCTCGGGCTTGGAAGAGTCAGCTTGTACGGGTTCCGCCTGCTCATTCTCAGGAGCTTGATATGTAGCGTTATCCGTTTGCTCTTTGTTATCAGCTTGCTCGCCGCTTTGCGGCTGGTTCTGGTGTTCCGTATTCAATTTCTGTCACCTCCTTAAATAAATCTGTCCCTCTATATATTGTAACCACCTGGCTAGTGTCGAAACCTTGCAGAGCTTCTTAACGGACTAATCCTCCAGTTGACGCATCTTGATGACCGTATGAATGCGCAGCACCGCCGCCGCTACTTCTCCGGCAGCCTGCAGAGCATGAAGCTTCACATCCGCGGGATCCATTACTCCCGCTTCGGTCATGTCGGCAACCGCTCCGGTATCGCAATCAATGCCGAGGGCATCGCTGGCTGCAGCCAGCTGGGCGGTTTTGACTTCCTCGACCTTCTCCAGCGGATTGTAGCCGGCATTCACGACAATCTGCGACAAGGGCTTGCGCAGCGCATGAGCTACGGCCTCGACTCCGAAGCCTTCCATCCCCCTCACGGTTTCCCTGTGACGGTCCAGCTCATAAGCGGCCGTGATCTCGGCTGCGCCTCCGCCAGGCAGCCAGCCGCTCCGGAGCGCAGCCTGAAGCGCGGAGGCGGCATCGCGCGCAATACGCAGCCTTTCTCCGGCAATCTCGTTCGTGCTGGCTCCGACGATAATCGACACCTGTGCCTGACCTCGCCCCTCGGCGATCCGGACGCATTCGAGCCGCTCGTCGTAAGCGATATGCCCGGCATATCCGAGATAGCCTGCGCACTCGGCAGCAGGCCGATACAGCGCCGAGCGCCGGACCGGACGGGCCAGGGTGTATTCGGCCAGCCGCCGGAGCAGAGCCCGCGGTACCCGCTGAAGCACCATAATGCCGCGATCCGTGCAGAACTGCTCGGCCTCGGCATCCACGCTGCGCTCGCTCGCGATGAGGCCTACCTTGAGCTCAGACAGCCTATCCAGCGCGGCGCGGAATTGCTCCCGCAGCTGCATATGCCTGCCATAACCGGATTCCGTCGTCAATGCCTCTTCCTCAACTTCTTCCGGAGCGAATGCATCTTGGAGAATCAACACCTGCGCGGCTTGCGCCGGAAATTCCGCCTGTGCGTTAGCCGGCCGCTTGGACAGGATTACCCCCGGCCATACCTCGCCGCGAGCCTGGCCGAGCGACTGCACGACGTCCGCGAAGCGGAATCTCTCTACGCGCAGCTTGCCCGCGCCAAGCTGCCGGGCTCCGCTAACGATCAGCCCGGCCAGATCGGCATGCTCCCTGCCGGCGACATAGGCGATCCGGTACAAGGCCGGATCGTCCAGCCCCTTCACCGGCCGCGCCCGGCTGGTCAAGGATTGCGCCGCCTGCGCGACCCCTTCCTGGATGCCGCGCACCACTTTCGCTACCGGGACGCCGCGCATCACTTGTCTGGCTCCTTCGGCGACAAGCGCTCCGGCAAGCACCGTTGCGGTCGTAGTCCCATCCCCGATGCGCTCCTGTTGAGCTCGCGCCACCTGAACAAGCAGCTGCGCGGCCGGGTGAGCGACGTCCATTTTCTCAAGAATCGTGACGCCGTCATTGGTAATGATAACCTCGCCGCGAGCGCCGACCAGCATCGTGTCGAGTCCCTTAGGGCCCAGCGTTCCCTCAACGGCGGAGCAGATCGCCCGAACGGCGTTCACATTATTGCGCAGAGTGGCGAAAGCTTCCTCGCCTTCCTGGCCTGCGCCCGGCTGTCTGTTCTGACTCATTTATACCAACGCTCCATGAGCTGGGTCATGTCTTTGGACAAATGGTCCAGCAATTTGATCATCTTGGCGTAATCCATCCGTGTCGGCCCGAGTATGCCGATCGTACCGAGCGTCTGTCCTTCGAACGCATAAGTAGCCGTGATGAAGCTGCAATCATTGACCGCCTCCAGCTTGTTCTCGCTGCCGATCCTGACCTGGATGCCGCCGGCCGCGCTGGTCCCTTCGAATAGCTGAATGATCTTGGGCGTCTCGGCGAGCAGATCCAGAATGCTTTTCACCTTATCGACATCCTTGAATTCCGGCTGCGTCAGCATATTCGTCGCGCCCCCGAGGAAGACTCGTTCCTCCTCGCGCTCGATGATCGAATCCAGCATGACCAGCAGTTCTTCATAACCGGACACATACCGGCTCATCTCCGAAGCAATCTCGGTATAAAGCTTGGACTTGAAGTGCAGCAAAGGCACATTCTTCAGTCTCGTATTCAAGATGTTTACGAACTTCTCGATCTCCGACATCGGAATGCCTTCGGGAATCGTAACGGTTCTGTTCTCGACCTGTCCCGTATTGGTGACGACGATCGCTACCGCCGTACGCTCGTTAAGCGGGACAATCTGCAGATGCTTCATCGTCGTGGTCAGCATCTCAGGGCCCATCACAATCGAGGTATACGGAGTCACTTGAGATAAAATCATCGCCACCTGCTGAATGACCCGCTCCATCTGCTGCAGACGGTCTGCGAAAAACTGCTTCATGACGCCGATGTCTTCGTCGACCGACTGATCGCCATACGCCATCAGATGATCGACATAATATCTATAGCCTTTATGGGAAGGAATCCGCCCGGCCGATGTATGCGGCTGCTCGAGGAATCCCATTTCTTCCAAATCCGACATTTCATTGCGAATGGTGGCGGGACTAAACCCTACGTCGCCGCGTTTGGATATGCTGCGAGAGCCGATCGGCTCCGCGGAACGGATATAATCGTCTACGATGGCACTCAATATATGTCTTTGTCGTTCGGTTAGCATAGGCGAACTCCACCTCCGGTTTACAAAAGTCCCAAGCCGTTATCCGCTTCGAATCATGGTCCGAAACACCGCCGGCCGCAAGCCTCTTCGTTCACTTCGTTAGCACTCCATCCGAGCGAGTGCTAAGCTACTACAAAAATAACAGACCTCAAGGGTCTGTGTCAAGTCAATCGAGCCTTTTGAGCACGGCGATTTCATCGCAGCAATGCTGTTTTTTACAGTGGATGCAGTCCCGCCATACTTTCTCCGGGAATATCTCCTTCTGCACAACGGTAAAGCCTATCTTTTCGAAGAAAGCAACCTCATAGGTCAACGCCATGATTTTGGGAATTCCGAGCTTGCGCGCTTCTTCGATGAGCAGATTGACGATGGACTTGCCGATGCCCAGCCCCTTGTAGCCTTCGGTGACGCCGAGCGAGCGAATTTCCACCAAGTCAGGACCGAGCTGGGTGTTGGATCCGCAGCCGACAAGCTGCCCGCCGACCTCGGCAACGACGAACGTTTCGAGCTGTGCGGTCAGCATCTCCCTCGTTCGCGGAAGCATGATCCCTTTCTCCGCATAGCCTTGAATTATGTCGTATAACGTGTCGATGTCCTGTTCGGTTGCTTTCCGACAGGTCAGAGTCATTGTCACTGGAGATCCCACCATTCGCAAGTAAAAAAATGATATGAATAAATATACACCACAACGTATAAATGGGCAATCCTTTTTTCGTGCAAAGAAAAATAATATTTTTAGGCTTCGACGGCTTCAGCCGCACCCAGAAAATGTCCGAACACATCGTTGCCAAGCAGCAGCCCTTGTGCGCTTAACCTGTACCCTTCAGCCGTCTCCTCCAGCAGTCCCTTATGCACCAAGCTTCGGATAGCCGTGCCGAATACCGTCTCCAGCGGCCGATCGAATTGCCCGGCAAAGTCGGCTCGGCGTACCCCACGGAGCAGCCGCAGTCCGACCATCATAAAATCCTCCATGGCTTCCGTCAGGCTCACCTCCTGGACGTCGAGCAGAGGCTGTCCTTTTCGGGTTCCTTCTATATAAGGCTGAACGCCCTTTATATTGACATGGCGCCTTCCGTGAACGTAGCCATGGGCGCCTGCGCCCAGACCATAATAAGGCTGATTGCGCCAGTACATCGAGTTATGCCGGCTTTCATACCCCGGCTTCGCGAAATTACTGATCTCGTACTGCCCATACCCGGCCTCGTTCAGACGCTTCATAATATGAAGAAACATGCCCACTTCCTCTTCTTCTTCCGGAAGCGGAAGGTCTCCCCGCTCATAGAGGGCATGGAACAGCGTATTCTCCTCGACCTTCAGGCTGTAGATGGAATAATGCCGCAAATCCAAGGCCAACGCTTCCTTCAGCGTCGCCTCCATGATCTCGATCGTCTGTCCGGGCAGTCCGAACATCAGATCGATCGACATATTGGTAAACCCGGCTTGTCTAGCATTTTCCAAGCTCCGGTAGACGTCATCCGTATTGTGAATGCGGCCGATCCGCTCCAGCAAGACATTGTCGAAGGACTGGACGCCGAAGCTGATCCGATTCACGCCGCCTTCCTTCATCGCCTGCAGCTTCTCCAGATCCGTCGTTCCCGGATTGGCCTCCATCGTAAACTCGATATTCGCCGTCCAGTTGCCAAAGTAGGCCCGTACCCGACGAAGGAAGCTCTCCATCTGCTCGGGGGTCAGTACGGTCGGCGTGCCGCCTCCGACGAAGATGGTCTCAATCTCCCCGGGAGGCACCTCCGAAGCCGTGCGCTCCATCTCCCGCTCCAGCGCGTCCAAATAATCCATCACAGGCTGGCCCTTCAATATATACGAGTTGAAGTCGCAGTAATGGCACTTGTTCGTACAGAACGGGATGTGCAAATAGACTGCGGCCGGCGTTTGCGTTCGCTGCTTCATCTTTCGGGTAAGCCTCCTTTTTTGCTCTCGCGGCTGCGCGCCTGGCGCCTCGTACAGCCGTTTCATAGCCAAAAGCAGGGATTCGCATCATGCAAACCCCTGCTCGGCGCATTGCTTCATTCCTTCGCGCAAGCTTCCCGGACAGAGCCCGGCAAGCTTCCGTTATTCGTCGATCTTCAGCACAGCCATGAACGCTTCCTGCGGAACCTCCACGCTGCCGATCTGTTTCATCCGTTTCTTACCTTCCTTCTGCTTCTCAAGCAGCTTCCGCTTCCGGCTGATATCCCCGCCGTAGCACTTGGCAAGTACGTTTTTGCGCATCGCCTTGACCGTCTCGCGGGCGATGACCTTCTGTCCGATCGCGGCCTGGATCGGCACCTCGAACATCTGACGCGGGATCAGCTCGCGCAGCTTCTCGCAAATAATCCGTCCGCGGTTGTAGGCGCGGTCGCGGTGTACGATGAAAGAGAGCGCGTCGACCTGCTCGTTGTTAAGCAAGATGTCCATTTTGACCAGATTCGTCCGCTTGTAGCCCGACAGCTCGTAATCGAACGAGGCGTAGCCCTTCGTGCTCGACTTGAGCTGGTCGAAGAAATCGTAGACGATCTCCGACAGCGGAATATCATAGGTCAGCGTAACCCGTGTCGTATCGAGATACTCCATATTGATGAATTCGCCGCGCTTGCCCTGACACAGCTCCATAATAGTCCCGACATAGTCATTGGGCACGATGACCGACGCCTTGACGAAAGGCTCTTCCACGAACTCGATCTTGCCCGGCTCCGGGAATAGCGAAGGGTTCTCGATGCTCATCACTTCGCCGCTCGTCTGCGTCACTCGGAACACCACGCTCGGGGCGGTCGTGATAAGCGGAATGTTAAACTCGCGCTCGATCCGTTCCTGGATGACATCCATATGCAGAAGTCCGAGGAAGCCGCAGCGGAAGCCAAAGCCAAGCGCGGTTGACGTCTCCGGCTCGAAGCTGAGCGATGCGTCGTTCAGCTGCAGCTTCTCAAGCGCCTCGCGCAGATCGTTGTAGTCGCTGGTCTCGATCGGATAAAGACCGCAGAATACCATCGGGTTGATCTTACGGTAGCCAGGCAAAGGAGCGGGCGTCGGATTCTTAGCATCGGTAACCGTATCCCCGACCTGGGTGTCCCCGACGTGCTTGACCCCCGCGACGATAAAGCCGACATCTCCGATCTCCAGCGAATCTACAGCTCCCATCCGCGGCTTGAACGCGCCGACCTCGATCACCTCGAACACCTTATCCGTCGCCATAAACTTAATATGGGAACCGGCACGGATCGAGCCGTCGATCACTCGCACGTAGACGATAACTCCCTTGTACGGATCATAGTGAGAGTCAAAAATCAAAGCCTTCAACGGCTTCGTCGAATCGCCTTCCGGAGCCGGAACCTTCTGCACGACCTGCTCCAGTATCTCCTTGATGCCGATACCCGCTTTGGCGGAGGCATGTACCGCTTCGCTGGCATCCAGGCCGATCACATCCTCGATCTCCTGCTTCACCCGATCCGGGTCGGCGCTCGGCAGATCGATCTTGTTGATCACCGGCAATATCTCCAGGTTGTTGTCCAGCGCCAGATAAACGTTGGCCAGTGTCTGGGCCTCGATACCTTGTGCCGCGTCCACGACGAGCAGAGCGCCCTCACAGGCAGCCAGGCTTCGCGACACCTCATAAGTGAAGTCGACGTGTCCGGGAGTATCGATCAGGTTCAATATATAGTCCTCGCCGTCGTCGGCGCGGTAATTGAGCCGAACGGCCTGCAGCTTGATCGTAATGCCGCGCTCGCGCTCCAGGTCCATCGTGTCCAGCACCTGCTGCTGCATCTCGCGGGTTGTCAGAGCGCCCGTAAATTCAAGAATACGGTCTGCGAGCGTCGATTTTCCATGGTCGATATGAGCGATGATGCAAAAATTTCTAATTTTCTTCTGACGGGCTTGAATATCCATTGGCAGCAAAACCTCACTAAACTCGCTTTTTGTACAATAACTTATTATAGCAGTTGTGAAGTCCGCCAGCAATGAGCATCGACACCGTTATTTCAGAAGCGTTTCAAAAAGCGAGACAACGCCCCTGATCGCGTGATAGGAGAGGATCTGCAGCAGCTCCCCGGCTTTGTTCCCGACCCGGTTAATCCCTGTCTCCGCGGCTGGCTCCTCCGGTCGTCTGGGGACCGGCTTGCCCGTTGCGCCCGGCGCCTCCTTCTCCTTCGCGCTTGACTTCACACCAGCCGTCTTTGCTTCCGTTCCGGACACCTTCTTCGCCCCGGCCGGCTCGGCACTGTAAGCCCGAGCGGGACCTGCAGGCGCTCCAGTTCCCCCCGCAGTAAGCGGGCCATGAATCCGCTCGGTTCCCTGCGTCGCCAGCGAGACGCCGAAGAACAGGCAGAACGCCATACCCAGCGCTACCGAACCAAGCTTGAGCCAACCTTTTCCACCAGCCATCCGAGGCACGCCCCCTCTTCACCGTACTTGTTCAACGAGCTTGTTCACCGTATTCGCTTAACGCTCCAAGTCTTGACTCTTCTTGCTTAACCCTCCACTTTCCCGCCTTCCACACTGCCAGGCGCAGGCTGGGCATCCACCTTCTCGGCGTTGGTAATCACTTCGGCTATAGCAACGGCGAGCGCATCCGCCGTTCGATAGCATTCCTCCAGCGAATTGTCCACCCCGCCCACCTCGATAAGGGCACTGGTCGAGGAGAACGTCTGGTTATATACCCCATTGCCTTCACCCGATTTGGCATGGATCCCTTTGGATAAGCCCGGATACTTGGCTTGCAGCACCTTGTCGATGCGCTCGGCGAATTCGTAGTTTTCCTTGTAATTCGGGTTCTTGCCTCCGATGATAAAATACACCTGAGCATACGTTTTTCCATTGATCGTAGCCGTCGTCTTGTCGCGGCGCTGAGAATCGCGATGGATGTCGAAGTAATATTTCAGATCGGGATGGCCGGCAGAGGCCTCCTGCAGCGTTTTCAAGGAATATTTATAGGAATAATAATAGTTAAAGCCTTTCTCGATGGCCGGGTAATTTTTGTCGGAATGAACGGCTCCGATTCCTTCCTTCTCCAGACGCTGGGCGAGTCTTAATCCGACCTGGGTGACGTTTTTCTTCGGGTCGTACGCTTTATCCGGGTCCTTCTCTCCTGGCAGCTCCGGCAGATACGATTCCTGATTATGGGATTGATAGATGAAGGCTACGTTTTTCCCAGCCGTAATAGGTGGCTTTGCCGACGTCTCAACGGATCCCGGAGCGGCAAGATCCACAGGAGGGGCATCCGTGCTCGTCCCCGGAATGGCGGTAATCGCTCCGGCCTCCCCCAGATTATCGCGGTCAAATACATCGGAGCGGGGACTATAGTCCTCCGGCGCATCGATGCCCCCTATCGCCCCATTCAAGGGAACCGAGCGGATCTGAGACATCCCCGGAACTTCGCGAGCGATCAGGGTCTTCGGATCCTTGGGATTCAAATCCGTCACGAGCGAGAACAGGAACTGGGAGACATTCGATTGCGAGAAGGTAAAGGTTTTGCCGTCCTCCTTAAGTCCGGGTACCTCCAGCCCCATCATATCCATGAAAAATCGGCTCGATACGCTGGCGGCGAGTCCCTTCATCGAAGCGTTCGGCGAACTGCCGGATACGCGCGAGTGCACATAGCCAAGCAGACCTAGGGCTATAAAAATGACGAGACACCCTATCATTAACAAAGAGAACGTTTTGGAGTAGATTCCGAGCGCTTGTCCCGTTCTACGGAACTTGCTCGCATTGACGGTAACGGCAGGCCATTTCATCGTTCTATTCCTCCTTTGCTTCGGACCGGCATCGATCGCTGCTGGCATCGTACGGGGAAACGGTGCTCCCCCGATTCTCTAGTAACTACTCTATGAGTCCTCGCAAAGAGATAGAACTTGTTTTCGTCACAGAAGAAGCCTGCTCTTTCGCCTTGAGCGAAAGAGCAGGCTTGTTCTGTGACGCCGTCAGTGCGTATAGGCGGACACATTGTCCACATCCACCGCCTGATGCAGAGCTGCATTCAGCCCGCTGGCGATAATATTGGCGATATCCTCGATAAATTGATCGATCTCCTTGGGCGTGACCAGCAGATCGTGGCCTAGCGGGTTCAGGACCTCTTTCACAAGCTCCAACCGTTCCCGCTCCTGCATCGTATCCATCAACCCCAGAATCTGGCCCGTATTGGACGTCTGCCTCGCAAAATGCGCATGCATCATGTCAAACGCATTGTTGACAATAGTAGAAGCATAGACGACCGTCGGCACGCCGATCGCGATAACCGGCACGCCCAGCGATTCCAGCGTCAGCCCTTTCCGCTTGTTGCCGATCCCCGAGCCCGGATGAATGCCGGTATCTGCGATCTGGATCGTCGTGTTCACCCGCTCCAGCGAAAGAGAGGCCAAGGCATCGATCGCGATGACCAGATCGGGTTTGGAGCGTTCCACGATCCCCTGAACGATATCGCCGGTTTCGATCCCCGTCGTACCCAGAACGCCGGGCGCAACCGAGCTGACCGGCCTGTATCCCGGGCTTACTTCGCCAGGCATCAGCTCGAAGTAATGCCGGGTCACCATCACATTCTCCACTACCAGGGGCCCGAGTGCATCCGGCGTGACATTCCAGTTGCCCAGTCCGATGATCAGCACGCTTGCGTTAGCCGGAATGTTCAGCTTAACGAGGAATTTCTCGAACTCTTGGGCAAAAAGGGTAGCTACCCGGTTCTGCAGATCGGTATCTTGCTTGCGCAGCTCCGGCACGTCAATCGTTATATAATGGCCCGGCAGCTTCCCTATCGCCTGCGATCCTTCTTGCGACGTAATATCGATAAGACTGATACGGATGCCCTGATCCTCCCGCTTGGACATCTGCACCCCGGGAATGGAGGTCCCGGAGGACGCTGCCAGATCATGCGCTTCCAAAGCCAGGTCCGTTCGCACCGAATAGGCGCTTAAATCCAAACTCATCGAGCGGCTCCCCCTTCTTAGTCGGCTATCGCCACTTAGAGTGCGATAAATCCTTATTCCTTATGCATGGAGCGCTTGCATACGTTTTACTTCACTCTATTGCAATTTGGAAATGCCCATGTTAGAATATCTAGAGTTGTCAACAAATCATGCCACATGATTGTTCGCAAGTTGTAGTAGGAGGTGAACGTCACATGCCAAACATTAAATCCGCGATTAAACGTGTGAAAGTGAGCGAGAAGCGCCGTCAGCGTAACGCATCTCACAAATCCGCGCTTCGTACTGCTGTGAAAGCTTTTGAAACGGCCGCAGCAGGCAGCAACGTAGAAACCGCTAAGGAAGCTTTGATCACTGCCAGCAGAAAGCTGGACCAAGCAGCGACCAAAGGTCTCGTGCATAAAAATACCGCTGCCCGCAAGAAATCCCGCCTCGCTAAAAAGCTTAACGCGCTTGCCGCTCAAGGCTAAGCGACACATACAAGCATGCGACAAAAGCAAAGACCATGCGCCCCTTCGGGAGGCTGCATGGTCTTTTTTCGTCTGCTCAAGACGCCCAGGGCTGGGGCTGCCCTGTCAGGCAGCCAGCTTCAACAGAAACATCTCGAGCCCTAGCACCTTATCGATCTTGCCGCTCTTCATCTGATAGTCCAGCTCACCTAGCTGCTGGAGAATAAGCATCAGCTGCTTCGCTTCGAACCGGCCCGCATGGCCGGCGGCGATCTTGACGGCGTAGGGATGGAGGCCGATCTGAGAGGCGACCTGCTGCTGGGAATAGCCCTGCTGCATCAGATCCTTCACCTGCAGCATAATGCGAAACTGCCGGGCGATCAGAATCACGATCTTGATCGGCTCTTCCTTACGGCGCAGCAGCTCGGCCAGCATGGTGAACGCCTGCTCCATCCGCATTTGCACGATGTGCTCGACCATTTGAAAAATGTCCTGCTCCACGGTCTTCGTCACCAGCTGATCGAGATCAGCTCCGGTTATCGTCCCGCCCGCTCCAATGTAGAGATAGCATTTCTCGATCTCTTTCACAAGCGCCTGCAGACTGGTGCCTGTGAACTGGATTAATTGCTCCACTGCGCCGGGGGCAAAAGAAAACCCCGCCTTCCCTGCCTGCTGCTGAACCCACTGGATCAGCTCCGCCTCGCCTAGCATTCCGCAGGGAATAAGGGCATCCGCTTCCTTCAGAGCTTTGACGATTTTCTTGCGTTCATCCAGCTTCTCGGCATCCACGGTCAACACCAATACCGTAAAGTCGGCCGGGGATTTTAAATAAGCGGCCAGACGATCCAGATTATGCTCCACCTTGCCCGTATCTTTGGCTCCCGTCAGGAACGCGGCGCCCGAGGCGACGACCAGCTTCCGTTCGGCCAGGAAAGGCAGCGTTTCCGCCTCTTCCAGCACGGCATCGATCGACGTCTCCGCCAGGTCATACCTGCCGACAGCGAATGCCCGCTGATCCTCAGGGATCAGCTTATCGGTCAAGCGATGCACAAGCTCCTGAATCAGATAGCTTTCAGAACCGTAAGCTATGTATACGGGAGCAACCTGTCCCTTCGCAATCTGCTTTAGCGCCTGCTTGTAGTCCATTCTCATCCAACTCCGCTAGAATCATTCTTATGGGTATACCGTTCATTTATCATAACAACAACGAAGGGATTACGTCAAAACCGTTTCACGGATTCGACGTAATCCCTCCTTGAACCTGCTGCCCCGGTACTCGAAGCAACCATTATCAAAACGAGTCAGTTTTTGATCTCGATCTCGGTTAGCGTCTCCAGATCGATCTCGAACGTTCTTGTCTGCTCGTTCATTTTAACTGCGTATTTGAGTTTAGGTCCATTCCATTCGACCAATTCGATACGGTCCGCGCCGTTCCACTGGTCGAATTTGGATGCGTAGACTTCCTTGCCGCTCTTGTCATGGACGAACACCTGATTGTCCTTGACCACCGCCTGATAGTTGCCATCCTTGGACGGAAGATCATGCTTCGGTGCAGACGGAATTCCGGAAATCGTATAACTCGGCCCGATCATCCGATCCGCGGATCCGTGGTTGTTCGGATCTTGAGCAGACTCCCGTTCGTCTGGGACGGCCAGACCCATCGGCCGGTTGATTTCATCTGCACGGCCGTCAGCCGGCGTCCCGGCCACAGGAGGCTGATCCCCGTTAACGCTACCGGACGGAGGCAAGCCCTTGCTAACGGCACCCTGCTGGTCATCTATCTTCTGCTCGCCCGGGGAGGGAAGACCTGAGACAGGCTCCTGCGGGACCGGCAAAGCCGAACTGGCCGCCGGCTTGCGATCCTCTTCACCCGACTTAGGCGTCTCCGCTCTTGCAGGGGGTTGTACGGCGCCTGCTCCTGGCGCCGGCTTGGGGGCCGTCCCGCCAGACGGCTGCCCTTCAGTAGCCGGGGTCTGTCCGGCTTCAGGCTGGGCCTGCTTCTCCTCAGGCTTCGCCGGCTGACTCGCGTCAAACGGCTGCTGCCCCCCGCCTCCTTCCACCGCGGGCGGAGCCGTGGTAGCATCGGCCCTGTTGCTGCCGGCGGCAGACAAAGAATCGCTGCTGCCGGTTGACGCCTTGTTGGTTAACTGAGGCGTACTCAACAACCGATCGGACTTCGAAGCTACCTCCTCCGCCATCTTATTTTTGACTGCGAGATCCTGCTGAAAGGCGAAAAAGCCGAAGATCAATCCGGCGGCGACTACGCCGCCCAGCACAGGGAACGATATCCATTCGCGCACCTGGCCGCGCCAGCCAAGCTTTTGTCTAGAGCGCGTCCGAGATGTCAAATCGTCCGGCTGCTCAGCGCTTTGTCCCGCGGCTTCCTCCTGGGCGGGGAAGAGCCATCCGGCTTCTTTTCCCCCGATACCTGCCTCCATCCGCTCAATTTCAGGCAATATCGCATCGACCAGGCTATAAGGAGGCATAACCTTTGGCAAGCTCTCCAGCTCAGTCGATACATGAACAAGACGTTCGAACAGTTCAGAGCAATCCGGACACTGCTGCAGATGCCCCAGCATCCGGCGGTATTCGGTTTCTTCGAGATCCCGATCAAGGTATCTCTGCATCAGTTCGATCACCTCTTGACACATCATCCCCGTACACTACCTTTCCTAACGATTCGTATACCGACTCTACTGCTGCTTAGCTTATCCCCGCACCGCATCGCTGCGTTGTTGCTTGTTGTAATCCTTCAATATGCCCTGCAGCTGCTGTCTCGCCCGGAATAAATACGACTTGACCGTATTGATGGGGAGATCCAGTGATTCCGCAATCTCATTATACGAGAAATCCTGCAAATACCTGAGTACGACCACGGAGCGATGGTGCTCGGGGAGCTTGTCGATCGCCTCCCGAATGTCTTGAGCGATATACGTAGACATAACCTCGTCTTCCACCGTTTTGTGATCGGTAAAGCTCATATCATGCTGCTCGATCGAGACCGTTGGCTTCGTGCGACGGAATTTGTCGATACAAAGATTGGTAACGATGCGCTGTACCCACGTCTTGAACTGAGCTTTTTCTTCGTAGGAGTTGATTTTGGTATAAATTCGGATTAAAGCTTCCTGGGCCGCGTCAAGCGCGTCCTGCTCGTTGCCCAGAATGTAATAAGCCGTGCGATAAACATGATTCTCTATTTCTCGCAATAGGGTAATTAGAGCGTCGCGATCGCCCATCTGGGCAGCCTTGATCAAATCTGGCGCTACCAAGGTGATCCCCCTCTCTTGCAACCTTATAAACGTACCCGTCTTTAAAAATGTTGCACTAGATTTTGCTTATCGAATTTTCGATGATACGCTGCTCTGTTATACGCGGCAAAGCCGGATTTGTTTCGGTTTGTTGCGAAAGTGCGGCGGATGACAGCGCCGCCAGACCTTTATCCGCGACTCGATAAAAGCAAGTAAATGGAAAAGGCCGCCTCCGTTCGGAGAGCGGCCGCAAGACGAGGCTAAGTCGCAGATGCTTTGTTTTTCCTTCGGAACGGGAAGCGGCCTTTCCATTCGGATACGCCTATCCCCATCAGAATAATCGCAACCCCGAGCCATTGCCAGCCATCTGCATGTTCCCGGAGCAGCCAAACCGAGCAGAGCATAACGACCGGCAGCTCAACGGAGCCAAGAATAGTGGTCAGGCCGGTGTTCAGCTTCGGCGCCCCCTTCGCGAACAGATACGGAGGCAGAATCATCCCGAACAAGCCCAGGACAAGCGCCCAGAGCCATAATCCGGCCAGCAGCGATCCATTCCATATAAAATGAGGCGGATATACCATCAGCGTCAAAATAGTAGCTCCCGTCAGAATACAGGCGCTTCTGAGTGTCGCAGGCACCTCAGTGGCTACTCGGCCGCTAACATACATAGATAACGTATAGGAAACGGCAGCAAGCAGCCCGAGCATAATGCCCAGTCCATCATAGGCCGGTTGACTCCCGCCCAAAAGCCCTGAGGCAAGCAGCGTACCGCCCCCCACGACGACCGCTCCCGCAATCTGCATCCGCCCGGGACGCCTGCGAAGGAACAGCCATTCCGCCGCGAGGCCCATCCATACGAATTGAAACAGCAGCAATACCGCAAACGAGGCATCCAGCTTCTGGAGCGACTGGTAGTAGAATATACCCGTCATCCCTGTAAACGTTCCGCTACCGATCATTTTGGCAACGGTAGCACCCGACAGTTGCCGGAAGCGACGCCACTGCGGAATGCTGAGCAGCCACATGGCCAAGCAGCCCGTCAAGACCTGACTTCCCGTCACTTCTCCCGCTGTAAATCCTTCCCCGTAGGCCAGCTTCACCACACTGGATAGCACACCGTAAGATGCCGCACCGATCAGCACATAAACGATAGCCCTCCATCGGTTGTTTTTTTCCATGTTCAACCTCTTTACTAGAATCCCTCACCCACCCGCATGTCGGTCTCATGAAAGACCCCTGCCAACAGTGAAATATAACAGAAATATAAACCTAACACAACATGAATAGTTTCCCCGGAAGAAAGATATGGAATTCGCCATCTTACCAAGCCATCCAAAATCATATATAATAGAGCCGTCGTTCATACCGCAGACTGCCGTACAGGGGCAAGTCAGCCGCAAGTCATGATTCCAAGAATAACCAATCAAAACAACTAGACTCAAGGGAGTGGAATGAGCTTGCAGCTTACCGGAACCGTACGCAGAATGCTGTTGATGAACGCGTCCTCCACGATCATTTTCAACTATATCGGAATTTTCGTAAATCTATATATTTGGGAACAAAGCCATCGGATCTTCGATGTCGCCTGGTTCAACCTGATTATGTTCCTGGCCTGGGGCTTTTCCTTCGCTACGAGCTCCCGGCTGCTTACCCATTTCACGACGAGACTGCTGATCCAGATTACGGCCGTTTGCGGCGGCCTGACCTTTCTTCTGTTGACGACTCTGACGCTGGATAACCGGCTGCTCTGGATGGCCATACTGGCTACCCCGGTCGGGATTATGTGGGGAACCTACGCCTCTACTCAAAACATCACCTTGAGCCTGATCGGCAAGGGGAAGGATTTCGAGCAGTACTTCGCCACGGCCAGTATCGTCGGACAGGTCATCTCGATCATCAATCCGGTCATATCCGCCTTGGTGATTCAATGGATCGGATATAACGGCTCCTTTATGCTCATGCTCGTCTTTGTCACCATTCTGATGGTCGTATCCTTCTTCATTCCAAAAATCACGCTGTCGGATCAGTCGGGGACTGTCTTTCAGAGCATCAGCTTCCGGCAGGTGTTCTCGTACAGCGCGTTGCGGTGGATGGTCCCCTCTTGTTTGGCAGCGGGCGTCGTCTTGCAGTTTCACAATTTATTTACGCTGATCTTCACCTTCTCCGTTTCCGGCGACAAGCTCGTCATCGCCCTGCTGAACGTTCTCTATACGTTGTCCACCATGGGCGCCATGCTGCTCTATCGGAAACTGCGCGTGCCTGAACGTCGCTGGCTTGTGATCGGCGTTGTGGCGATGAGCACGGGGTTCCTGTTTCCGCTTCTGCAGGTGTCGGTATTTCTCGTTATCTCGAACATCCTGATGACCATAGGTATGTTTTATTTCGGAACCGTATGGAACACGGAGCACTTCCGGTTGATCAGCAAGCACTCGGCTATCGAGCAGGCCCGTTTATTGATTTGGCGGGAGTGGCTCTTGATCGGGTCGCGGGTCGTGATCCTTGTCTGGATATTGGGGATCGAAAATCTGCACGGGCTTCCGTTCATTATGCTCCTGCTGATCTCCATTGCCTGCGCCCTGGCGATTCCTTTCTTCTCGAAAAAAGCCCGAGAAGCTGAACTGCCTGCTCCTGCTAACGAGGTTCATACGGCAGGCGCCTGAGCCAGTTCATTTCCAACCGTCAAAGACCCGCTTGCGGGGCGTTCCGTGAACCTTTCGGTTTGCCGAACACCCGGCAAAGCGGGTTTCTTCTATATAGAGTGTAAGCGTCTAATAACCAGGTGTATTGAAAAAGAAAAGCCCATGGTTCATGAGAATCCATAGGCTTTGCGTTATGTACAATGTTGCCTAACTGCTGGACTCCATGGAAGGTGCTCATCAAGCAACTC
>NZ_WUWM01000001.1 GCF_009846885.1 Paenibacillus puerhi | reverse complement strand
AACATGTTTCGTCACTCCATCTGCAAGGTTTTTGAGCGTTTTGCCACGTTTTCCTTGCAGATATATTCGACGGAAATGCCCGGTAACCCTTGTGAAATATGGATTTATTCGCATTCAGCAAGCCCTATTTATCATCCTTTCTGTGGCAGCTCGTAACTATTTCGGCTACCTACAAAACGGTTTCTTGCTGCTCCTATACCGACTAAAAAGAGCAAGACCGCAGCGCCAAGCAGAATGAAAAGTGGCAGGTTCCAACTATTTGTCGCATCATGCAGATATCCTATAAGAGCAGGACCGACTGCGGCAAGAAGATATCCGATCGATTGCGCCATGCCAGACAGTTCCGCTGCTTGATGCGCATTTTCAGCACGTAACCCGAAAAACATCATGGACAAACTAAAGGCGAAGCCGCCACCAATTCCGAGCATGATGATCCACAACAGAATGATATCAGAGCTTCCGTAAAGAAGTCCGATCGTTCCCGTCAAAAGCAAAATGGTTGTAATGGCCACTAACATCCGTTGGCTAGACATGCGCCCAGCAATAACGGGGACAATAAAGGCAAATGGAAGCATAGCTAGCTGCATGATCGAGAGGTACCATCCTGATTGGTTTGAGTCAATTCCTTGCTGCTTTAAAATTTCAGGCAACCATGCGATCAATACATAGAAAACCATGGACTGTATACCCATAAACATGGTTACTTGCCAAGCAAGCGGGGATCTCCAAACATTCACATCGTTGCTGGCCATCTTTTGACTCGTCGTGGCTGTTTGCTTCGTTTGATTCCTTAATTGGGGTAACCAACAGAGGATCGATACAAAGCTTAGAATCCCCCATATTCCCAATGCTCCCTGCCATTTTAGACCTGCGTTCACGGCTAGAGGCACACTGATTCCCGATGCGATTGCTCCACATAAACTCATTGAAATGGAGTAAACACCTGTGATGGAGCCTATTTTATTTGGAAAATCCCTTTTGATTATACTTGGCAATAATACATTACATACGGCAATTGCGAATCCAAGAATGGCTGTCCCAATAAACAGATTAGCTGCGCCAGATAAAGAACGTATTACAATACCTACAGTCAGAAAGAGTAAGGCGATCATTATGATACGTTCAACCCCATACCTTTGTCCTAATTTTGGTACTAGAGGCGATAAAAAAGCAAAGGCAAGCAAGGGTACCGTTGTAATCAGGCCTGCTAATGTATTTGAAATATGAACGTCATCTCTTATGAGACTCACTAAAGGACCGACTGATGTTAAGGGAGTACGTAAATTAGCTGCAATAACAATAATGCCGAGAAGGATCAGCCCTATAGAGGATGGTGCGGCTTTATTATTTTGTTTGTTCGGCATTCTTAATTTCTCCTTCCTGAATTCTTACGTAATTATTTGCTTCCTGCTGATTTTAAAAAAACAATACATCCGCGCGAATAAATAAAGTATATTATAGTATATTATTTTTATCAATAATTACTTTATAATATACTTTTGTTCATCTAAAAACAAAAATACAACTCTGAAATTCCCGTCATGGAATTCAGAGTTGTATTTAATAAGTGGAATTTTCGACTTTAGAAACCGTATTTTAAGGATATATGGAGCACTGTTTCGCTATCCGTATGATTGGTATAAGAATGAGGACAATCTGCACGAAAACTGATAGTATCATATTGATTCAATGTGTAAATCTCTCCATTGACTTGAATTTCAATGGAACCCGTCATGACTGTCGCAATTTCAGATGTATTGACATGATGACCTTCAGGCTGATACGAGCTATTTGGCTGTAAGTAAGCCCGACACATTTCAATATCGTTACTTTTAAAGACTGGTTCAATGATCCAATTCTTTTGATCATTAGAAAACCGCAGTCCTTCACCTGCTCGATACAAACTAGCAGAGTCTTCTGATTTGAACAAAGCCAATAGCGGTAAAGATATACCTTTTGAAATTTTCCATATAATCGCCAAAGTTGGATTTGTCTCGCCACGTTCGATATTCCCCAGAGTAAGTTTGCTTACGCCCGTTAGTTCCGATAAGTCGTCTAAGCTCATGTTTTTTTCTTTTCTGTACTTTTTCAAGGCAACACCGATTTGTAATACAATTTCTTTTGATTCATTGATTTCATCCATTAGATTCACCTCAACAAAAAACAGTTATAGCTAGTATATTATTTATCTAGATTCTTTTCCATACGAGTAGTATTTGATGGTGGACAGCGGCTCTGTTTAGGAAACCACGGCTGCAGGGCTTTCTAAACCGTCTGACATTCTGGATCGCATTCCAGCGCATGATAGTCGAAATTTTTGAACGTAACCTTTCCTTGCCCTTGGGCCCAGAGCGCCAGCCGCAACGCAAGAAATCCGCCAAGTGCGTTGTGATGCCAGCCTGAAGTTTCAAAGGAATGCTCGAATTTAGTCCATTCCTTGCCGTCATGGCTGTAATAGAAAATCACTTCATGCCAGATATATTGAAGACGCACGATGAGATGACAAGAAGGCCATGGCTTCGCAGGCGTCCTCCAGCCGCGAATTACTCCATGAACACCTTCGCCGGAAAGCTCGAGCCCACTGTAAGTCTTGTCATTATAAAATAAGACAAATCGTCCTGATGCAGCCTTCTCCGAAATGTCGATCTCAACCTCTGCTTCGTAATGATGGTCTTTCGGCATGAAGACCAGTGGAGCGCTTGATGAACCAGAGCTAATCGTGATCGTTCGACGGTCGACCTCGTATTTGATTGGACTTGTCGGCTTATACCAGCTCCAAGCGTACCCTAGATCGCCGGATTCGGATTGAAACTCCCGGAAGCTCTCGGATCGATATAAGACTCGCCCACTAGGCTTTCGAATCGGCAGACTGGTGCTAACGCCTTCCGGTATGCGGAACCAGCCATCCTCCGTCCATTCCAGCGGCTCCAGAAGTGTCTGTCTCCCTAGGGTATAATATCCCTTCTCATAGGCGTGGTAGATGATCCACCAGTCTCCGTCCGGTGTATTGACGATCGAACCATGACCTTTCGAAAGCCACCTTTCCCCCCGGCTTTGCGTTCGGACAATCGGATTATAGGGCGAATCCTCATAAGGTCCCCAAGGATCCTTGGATCTGGCGGAAGCTACCATGTGGCTTGTCGCAGGTCCGGAGGATCCTCCTTGGGCCACAGTCAAGTAGAAGTACCCGCCATGGTAAGTCAATTTCGGTGACTCCAGGAACCGGCCCTCCACTACCCATTCTTCCGGGAAGCGCCAGCCGTTGAAAACCTTGCGCGGCGCGCCTTTCACCGACAGCCCATCGGGCGTTAGTTCCGCCACGTATCCTGATCCATAAAACAAATACCGGTTGCCGTCATCATCGGCGACATGACCGGGATCGATACCGCGTATGCCCACTTTTGTCGGAGTACTCCATGGTCCTGTCGGCTGTACAGCCGTCAGCACCATAATCTCTTCATCAATCGGCGCGTAAATATAAAATTGTCCCTTGTAATAAACCAAATCCGGTGCCCATACATTCCCGGCATATTCCGTCAACGCTTTCGCAATAGGCTCCCAGTTGACCAGATCGGTGGAATGCCAAATCAGAAAGCCCGGCGCGAATTCGAAGCAGGAATGCGTCATGTAGTAATCGTTACCAACCCTAACGACTGTAGGATCGGCATAGTCTCCTGCAAGAATTGGATTTACATAAGTCTCGTTTCCTTGATAACCTTTGGCTTGAATTACTGCATGCATGTTCCTTTCACTCTCCTTGTCCGCTTATGTACAAATTCCCGTACCAGTCTCAGCTGGCACGGGAATTGAATCAAGCGATGGATATCTTATCTATGAGGAAACACCGTTTTTGTTGCCAGATCTACTTCATACTTGATAACCTTGTCATAGCCAAGACCTTTCGCTTTCGAGATCATTTCTTCCTTCAGTTTATTATACTCGGCCTCATTTTTCGCAAATATCATTTTCCAAGAGTATTCTTTAATGATTTTGCCGATTCCGGTTATCATCTGCTGCATTTGGGCAGATGGCGTAGCAGGAGTTTCGGTCGTGAAGAAAGGCTTGGAAACCTCTATCTTATCCTTTTTCACGAAGTATTCCTTTGCCGTCATAACCCCCATTGCTTCACGCCAGCTCTTTGTGACAGGATCTGGATTGTGATTCAGAGTAGAAGTCCAAATACTATAATCGTACGGTTCGCCTGTTTCCGGATGAATATTCGTAAGTTTTAATGTCGTATTATTGATTTGATTCAATCCGTCTTTGAACGTTCCGCCGCCATATTCCGCAGGCACCGGCTCCGCTTTACCAGGTAATGCCTTCCAGCCAAACTCCGTTACGTACGGCTTTCCATTCTTGTCGATATCCCACGCCAACCCTTTTGGACCATAGTTCGACTCCATGACGCCTTCCGGCGTATACAACCAATCGATGAGCTCCATGACTCTGGCTGGATCCTTCGTTTTCGCGCCAATCGCCCAAATCCGATTTCCACCGTAAGGACTCTGACCATATGACGTGATCTTCTCTTCAGAGAATGGCACCAGTGCGAGACCTTTCCCCGCCGCGGTACGCTCAGGGGTATTGTAAACGTTGTCTACCCAAGGAAAGTGCGAGAAGAAAATTTGTCCGTCCTGGAACTTGCTCGATACATCCGCGAATTTTTGAGTCAAGGAGTCTGGATCAAGCAATCCCATTTGGTTGGCATCGAAATAAAATTTCAATCCTTCCAGATAATGTCCGTTTTCATCAAGTACGCCTTGCCACTCATCCTTGTTCTGATGCGTCAGAATCAGACCTGCCGGATTAAGGCCATCGCCCTCGTTATAACCATAGAACTGGGCAACGACTTTGGCCAGCGTCATGTAGTTCCCGTCCCAATCCGCCCACAAAGAAATACCATAAGTCGGACGGCCAGATTCGCTTTTCGGTTCCAGCTTCTGCATTTGCTTCAGAACGGGCAAGTAGTCATTCAAGGTTTTAATTTCCGGACTCCCAAGCTTCTGATACAAGTCCCAGCGCAGATTCGGACCATAGGTCATCGTCGCGCCCTCGGAAGGACCTTCACCAATGCCCACATCGAAGCCGATTCCGTATACCGCTTTACCTCCGCCGAATTGCTTCTTGTTTGCTTCAATCGCTTTTGGCGCATTGGCTAACATACCTTGCCCATATTTAGTAAGCAAGTCGTCCTTCGTCCAATCCAGCAGCAAACCGGCTTTAATGGCATCCTGATAGTCCTTGCCATTCGTACCGAATACGACAAGGTCCCCCATGTCGCCTGAAGCCATCATCGTAGCGATTTTTTGCTGCCCGCCGGCCAAGTTCGAGGAAATGATGTTCAGCTTAATGTTGAATTTGTCCTTTACTACTTTCGCGAACCATCCCGGCTGCTCTCCTGCATAGTTAGATAGCATGGAAAAAACATTGATCGTAATCTCTTCTCTGTTCTCGCTTGCTTCCCCGCCATTGGTTGCGGTCCCTGTATTGGAGTCCTTTGTTTTCCCAACATTGCTGCTGCATGCAGCGGTGAATATCATGATCGCACAAGTTAGCACAAGAAGCGTGGAAGTAAGCATCCTCTTTGCCATGTAGAAAAATCCTCCCCTGTACATTCTCACTAACTACTTTCATCTGACACCATTCGTCTTAAAGATAAACACACCCCTCGTCCGAGTGTTTCACCTCCTTTATGGACATGCATCGCTAATAGCCATTATCCTTTCACGGCGCCTATCATAATCCCTTTTACGAAAAATCGTTGAAAGAATGGATAGATCAGCAGAATGGGCAACACAACAACCATAGAGACGGTGGTCTGAATCGATGTCGGCGTAGCCATGCTGCTCAGATCCATCGTTGCGCCAGTTGACTGCTTCATTAACTGGGCAATCGAGGTCGCTTCGTTCATGTACCGATAAAGAACGAACTGTAAGGAAAACAAATTCTGATCCGTGATCAGAAACAACGTATCCGTAAAGCTGTTCCACTGCGAAACGGCTGAGAAGATGGCAATGGTGGCCAATATCGGCATAATCAGGGGAATAATGATTTTCGCGAACACCGTGAAATATCCGGCCCCATCGATTTGCGCAGACTCCTGTAGGGCTAGCGGCGTCGACTCGACGAAGGTTTTGACTAAGATGATAAAGAACGGTTGGACGATGGCCGGCAAAATATAGGCCCAGAAATTATTGGTCAGGCCCAACTGCAGCATGGTCAAGTACCAGGGGATCAAGCCCGCGTTGAAATACATCGTAATGATTAAGAAGCGATACCAGAAGCTGCGTCCCCACATTTGCTTCGTGAATAGGTAGCCAAGAAACGCCGATGCGGCAACCGTCAGAAGGGTACCCAGTACCGTACGTCCGACGGATACGAGCGCTGCCTGCCCCAGACCCGGAATCTGGAAGACGTCGATATAATTCGTCCAGTGTATGTCCTTCGGGTAAAACATAACGAGACCTCTGCTGCTCAGATCGTTGCTGCTGATCGTATTAATGAATAAATAGTAGAACGGGAATACGCATATGATGGTGATAATTGCGAAGACGACATAATTCACGAAGTGAAACAATGAAAACTTCTCTTTAATGGCCATGGTGTTCGCGTTCTCCCTTCTGGACGAATACTATTAAAAGATGCTTTCGCCGCGAATGACTTTTGACATGCTGTTTGCCATGAATAACAGAAACAAGCTTACAAGCGACTTTAACAAGCTTACGGCCGTGGCGAAACCGAAATTGGAGTTGGCCATTCCGATATTGTACACATATAGGTCTAGAACCTCGATATTATGGGTATTCATCGCATTCTGGAACACATAGAACTGCTCCATCCCGTTATTGATGAAGTTACCGATGGAGAGAAGCAGCAGCACGAAAAACGTCGGCATAATACCCGGTATCGTTACGTGCCACATCAGACGGTACCGCCCGGCGCCGTCGACTTTCGCCGCCTCATAGAGCTCCTGATCAATGCTCATAATAGCGGCAATATACATAATGGCTCCCCATCCCAGACCTTTCCACACGCTCCACAATGTCATAGATAGCCATGTATGATCGTCGGAGGCGAGAATGTTTATCGGCTGGGAAATCCAACCCAGATCCATCAGAAGGTTGTTGATGAAGCCATTGTTAACAGAGAACAACATGAACGCAAACGAGTAGACAAGTACCCAGCTAATGAAGTTCGGCAGCGTTGTGAGCGTTTGCACCAGCTTCTTGAATTTGGCACTGCGCAGCTCAGCCAGGAAGACGGCAAAAATAACGGGCAGAATAGAGGTCAGAATATTCAGACTACTTATGGCGAACGTATTCCGTAATACCCTCATCACTTCCTGACGCTGAACTTCATTGGAAATCATGGAGCTGAACCAATCAAAACCCATAAATTCCGACTCGGACAACGGTATACCGGGTCGATAATCATAAAAAGCATAGATCCATCCGTATAGTGGCAGATAGGAGAATAGGAAGGCCAGGGCTAGGAATGGCAGCGCCATCAGAAACAACCTATATTTGTCCTTTGGCCTTGTCCTATTATTACGCGATCTCGTAATCATCATTTGTTTTACCACTGTGTCGTTTCCTCTCATGCTGCTCCTCCTTCTTATTTTTTGGCGCATTTTTTACTGTTTCAACTCGGTTACTTCTTGAATAATCTGTTCTCCGCCTTGCTTCTTCCAATCCTCTACGAACTGGTCGAATGTATCAAGTGGAGCCGCTCCCAAAATAATTTTGAGGAAGGCTTCATTTTCAAGCTTCTGAAGCTTTTCCCATCTTCTCTCCATCGTTTTCGTTTGAGAGTAGGTGACGCTAAACACGCCGTTCATCTTATTATCAATGAGCGGTGATCCGCCCACCATCAAAGCATAAGCGCGAACCCACATCGGCCTGTCTTTACTAGGATCCCAATACTGAATGTCGTATTGATCGTGGTTCTCTACTTTCACGGAACCTATCTTCTCCGCATCGGTACGCAGCAGCTTATACTCGGGTTTATCCAGAAAATCCTGGGCGGTTTTGGTCCCCGCCAACACTTGTCTTAGTGCCTTCACTTCATATTCCGTTTCATCGGATGGAGCAAAGGTTAATTTTAACGGGTATTCCGTGGGACCTCTTTCGGTCGTAAACGTGCCTTCGCTTTCTCCTCGAACTAAGTTGTTCAATATTTTCATAACGGCTTCAGGATGCTCATACCCTTTGCGCACGACAACAAAATGACTGGATGATGTACTCATATGAGGACGATATTCGCCATTTCGGTCAAGAGGAAGCGCGTAGGCTTGCCAATTCGCTTTCGGATTTTTCATAATGGCATCGCTCACCGGCCCATATGGCGCCCACCACGGCCCAAAGAACATCCCTGCTTGACCACTTATGATGGTTTCCCAAGGCTCCTGACGCACGCCGATTTCTTGATCAATCAACCCCGATAAATAAATATCCTTTAATTTACTCAATGCTTCTTTTGTTTCCGGTTCGGTCGAACCGTAGACCACTTTACCGTCTTTCTCTAGCCAATAACCCGGATAAGCATTATAAGCGGCAAATATGCCATCCAATCCATACAAATTGTTTGTTGGCTGAAGGAAGTTTGCATACAGCTTACCCGCTGAGCCATGTCCAGCGATCCCTATCGTATCTGATTTCTTATTACCGTCAGGATCTTGATCAACGAATGCTCGCGCTACGGCTTCAAGCTCTTCGATCGTTCTAGGCGGATCCATGCTCAGCTTTTCCAACCAGTCCTTGCGAATCCATAACAAATGAACACCATCCGCTCGCAGCTGAACATTAGGGATAGCCATCATTTTCCCATCGAACGTAACGCTTTGAACGGCTTCTCCGCCCGTGCTTTCCACTATTCTTTTTATGACAGGGGAGGCGTAGCTTTTGTACACATCCGTCATATCTGCTAGTTGACCCGCCTCAACCATTTGTTTCAATTCCACGGGTCCTACTATCATAGCGTCTGGCAGATCATTGCTTGCTATAGCCAAGCTTACTTTTTGGTTATAATTTGTAGGCGATGCTTTCAAGGAATAATCCACGTTTATGTTTAAGTTTTCTTTGATGTTGCGAGTGTATTGATTGTCGAGTAGAGTCTCTCCCTCCAGCATCGACTTCGTGGATTCGACAACCATAGCTATTCGCACCGTAACCGGCTCCTCGTATTTACCGAATGGATCGGGTGGCGTCCTTTCACTTAAGTTAGTCCCTTCGTTTGACTCATTCGAGGTGCTGCACGCGCTAACGAACAGTGTCAGGACGATCAAGCCAATCATCCACTGTCTTCTCTTCATCGTACATTCCCTGCTTTCGCTTATATGACCTCGTGGAAACAAGTATAACATGATAGAAACCGCCTTCGTGAGTGAACGCGGTTGTCAGATAGGGTAGAGATATGAAGGGATTTTGACTGCGAGTTAGACAAATGTCCCCCAACTAATCGGACACTTGTATCTCCGAATGGGTTAATTGCCGATATTCGCTGGGAAGCATGCCCGTTTTTTCTTGAAAAATGCGGCTGAAATATTTCTGATCGGTATATCCCGTATTTTCGGTAATCCATTGAATGGTTTTTTGCGTGTATTGCAAATATTCCTTGGCTTTCTCCATACGAATATGTCGTAAATACTCATTATAGGTCATGCCGATAAGATCTTTAAAGCACTGACTGAAGTAGCTCCGGCTCATATTCACCCTCTTCGCCATTTCCGAAGCATGGACCGATTCGGATAATTCATCGTGCATCGCCTGAACCGCTCTCGCGATGCAATCTTTAACCTCTTCCGAGTACTGGGCCTTTCCGATGGCTTTCGCTACTAATTCTCTAACCTCGTATAGCCAGTCCTTCACCTCAGTCCAAGAATGAAAGGAGTCCGGCAGTTCGATGTGGTTCTCGGTTACGGAGTTATAAATTCTATCCCATACGTTCCATTGCGAATGCAGAAATGACATAAGCTTGGCAGGAGGCAATTGCATATTTTTTAGATCTTCTAAGAAACATTCAAACTCGGATACTCTATGAACCCAACCTAATGCTTGTCCGCGCTTTTTCAAGTCGGTAAGCCTATCTTCGTTGATGGAACCCAGCGTTTCGCCAATGATTATGTCATAGAACATCTCCAGCTCTTTGCTCTTAGACTCACCCGATTCAGAAGCTGAACTGATTTTCAATTGTTCCTCCAAAATCCTCGCTTTCACTCTCATGAACACTTCGCCAGAGTTCTCCTGTTCCATTTCGACTTTGGCTATATAATCGATGGCTCCGAGTCTTAGGCATTCCTGAATATATTCAAAGTCCTGATGAAGAGTAAGCACGACAATAAAGATTTGGGGATATTGCTTCCGAACGATTCGCATCAGCTCCATTCCTGACATTACAGGCATAGCTAGATCTGTAAGCAATAGATCCACTTTCAGCGATGCTAATAACTCAAGAGCCTTTTCTCCATTCTTGGCTTCGCCAACAACCTCCATGCCATATTGTTCCCAAGGAAGGATCGAAATGAGTCCTTTTCTTACCAGGTTGTCATCATCCACGATCAATACTTTGATCAAGCTTCAACACCTCCGTATTCGGCAATATCAAATAAACGGTCGTTCCTTTGCCCAATTCGCTTTTTATTTCCAGATCCGCTTGGTCCCCATACTGATTATCAACCATTCGTTTGACATAATTTAATCCAATGCCCATGCCGGCCCGTTGTTGTTCAACTTGTTGTTGATTCAGCAATTTATCAATTTCCTCTTCAGAAATGCCCGCTCCGTTATCGTAAACGGAAATAATGATCCGTTCATCATCGTTCTTCCCTACTTCTACCTGAATAAATCCTTCATCGTCCAGACCGTGATAGAGAGCATTCTCCAAAATCGGCTGCAAAATAAAACGTGGAATAGCGATATCCAATACATCGTCATCAACATGAATTCTGACGTCAAACGCAAAATCATAACGAATTTTTTGCAAAGTTAGATACTGCTTGATTGAATCGATTTCCTCCCGAACAGTTGATGTTCGCCCTCTTTTTCCCAGATTATAATATAAAAGTTTATTCAGAGATAGAATCAATTTATCCAACTCCTTATTTCCATTTATAGCAGCCAGCCAATGTGCGGTATCCAGTGTATTCATTAGAAAGTGGGGGTTGATCTGGTACAGCAGCTTCTCAACCTCCAAATCCGCTCTTCGTTTCTCTTTCATTTCCACTTCGTTAATAAGTTCATAGATTTGGTTTTTCATATTTTGCAATTGTTTAATCAAAAAATCGAATTCTGGAATCTTCGTAGGAAGAGTTTCCGGCAGCGGCGTATTTTTCTGCGTCATGGATTTAATCTCCAGATTGAAATGATGCAGCGGAACATATACCATTTTCCACAATAGCCATGAAACAAACAGAGTAACCGCAAGGAATAATATGGATAAATAAATCATTAGGGTAACCCAACGATTTTTTTCTTTGTTGTATTCGTCTTTGGGAATAAGCGAAACGATACTCCAACCTTGATTGCTCGTGCTCTTGAACCAATAATATCCGTTTTGCATACCTGAACCATCCGTACCGCGTGAATCGTCAAAGTATTGATTGATAGGAAAATCCGAAGCTGCATCACTATAGGCGATCCTCTTGTCATTGTCCAGGATGAGATAAGAGGAATAATTCCCAAGCTTATTTTCGAATAGGTTCTGAGACGTATGGAAGCCGGACTCGACATACACATATAGGTCTTCATGATCCCCCTGGAAACCCATCTTTCTAAGCGCCGAAATAACATATTCATCGTTGTAACGCTCGTTGCTAATATGGGGCCCGAAATAGGAGATTCTAAAATATTCGGCGAGCAGCGGCAAATCGTTGACCTCATAATCTTCTTTGACGATGTTATTATTAAACATAAAAGAGCCGTCATCATGAGAATAATACATGACGAGCCCTATCGTAGGGTTAGTGAAGGAAATCAGATTGAGCTCTGTATGAATCTCTTCCATCAGAACCCTTCTTTCAAATTGATCTTCGGAGGATAGAAGCAAATCCACTTTCTTGCCGATGCTGCCCTGAAAGGCAAGCTGCTGGGTTACATGGTTTAAATTATGGATTGCGCCTTCAAATGATAATTCCACTTGTTTCAAATTACTGCGGACGCTGTTCTCCAAGTTGCTGGATAGAATGTTCGACATCGTATGATAGGACAACAACACGACGCAAAGAAATGGGACCAATGTAGCCGTTGCGAATATAAACATGATTCTCTTCTTAATCGTGGCCTGCTGAAGATAATTCACAAATAGCCTAATGATACCCATCATGTTGTACTCCTTTTGTTTTATTCTTCCAATTGTAAAGTTCTTCCTACCATTCGACATATTTACGCACGATACCTTCATGTGCGGTTAAGGCAAGTATTAGCCGGAAATAAAAAAGGACGAAGCGGGCACTAGGCATGCCGACATGAAAAAGCCCCCGACGATCACCTGTCGGGGGCGTTGAAGAAGCGGATGTCCTACTGCTCCATGAATCGGTACTGCTGTTCCCAGCCTAGAAGCTCCTTGACCTTCGCATTAGAGAGCAGCGAGTCTCTTCCTTCCAGCGGGCCTCGGATATCCGAAACGCCCGGGAGATACCGCTCGACCAGCTCCCGGGTGGGGCGATCCGAGGAGGTGTCATCGGCGGCCAGTATGAGGTGCCGGGCGCCCAAGCCTTCCTTTTCCAGGGCAAGCCGGCATGCCGACGCAACATCGCGTGCATCGATATACGACCATAAGATGCGCTGCCGGGCCTCGGTCCGGGCGAAGTCGGCTTTGATGGCGGCATAGCTCTCCGGTACCAGAATATTGCCCAGCCTGAAGCTGATGACCTGCATCCCGGTGCGACGATGGAACGCTTCCGCCGTCACTTCATTGACCACCTTGGACAAGCCGTAGCTATCCTCGGGAAGCTGAGGATGCTCTTCATCCACGGGGACATACTGAGGCTCAAAAAACTGATTGGCAAAGCATATGCCGTAGGAAGATTCGCTAGAGGCCAGCACAACCTTGCGGATGTCGAAATTGGCTGCGGCCTCGAGAATATTGTAGGTGCTCATCACATTGTTCCGGAAGCATACCTCATTCGTATGCGTATACGCCTGGGGGATCGCGGCAAAGTGAACGATGCCTATCGCTTCTTTCCGGTCTCTTCCCGCATAAGGAGACAGCGCGATGTGAACCTGCCCCGCATCGTTCAGATCCGCGATGAGGGTGGGACAGATCTCCTCGTTCGGGGGACGAACATCCAGATTCAGCACATCATAGCCCTGCTCGACGAAATGCTTTAAGATCCAAACTCCCGCTTTCCCGCTTCCGCCGGTTACGATCACACGTTGTTTACTCATCACTTACCTCCAAGGTGGAATGATTGACTAGCCTGAACCCTATCTTAACGCTGCCCGGCTGAAGGGGAAAGTACGCACAAATAGGTTAGGTACTCCTAACCGGGTAACTTAGTTACCTCAAGGTAAGGAAGGCTAGGAGAGAAAAGAGTCCCTGGAGCGGCCGACCGTTCCGTGCTTACCTCAAGGTAAGTAAGTGAAGAACTTTTCAGCTCTTTCCCCTTCTGCTTTCTTCGGTTATGATGAACAGGAAAATACGTTCGCATGCTCGCGTACCAGACAGGTACCCAGCATCGAATGAGGAGGAATCGCTATGAAACAACAGCCACTTGCGCACTGGGGAATTGACACAAGCCGTCTTGTACTCGGATGTATGAGTCTAGGCGGGGAATGGAACCACGATCCGTATACCCCGGCCGATGTGAAGAAAGCCGAGGAAGCGATCGATGCGGCTCTCTCCGTAGGCATTACGATGTTCGATCATGCGGATATTTACCGGATGGGGAAGGCGGAAGCCGTCTTCGGCGAGGTGCTGAAGCACAACCCCGGCTTGCGCGACCTCATGGTTATTCAGTCCAAATGCGGGATTCGGTTTGCCGAAGGCAAGATGCCGCACCGCTTTGATTTCTCCAAGGAGCACATCCTCGCATCCGTGGACGGCACCCTGCAGCGGCTCGGGATCGAGACGCTCGACATCCTGCTCCTGCACCGTCCCGACCCCTTGATGGAGCCGGAGGAAGTGGCCGAAGCGATCCGGGTGCTGAGAGCTTCGGGCAAGGTGCGCAGGTTCGGGGTATCCAATATGAACGTCTCGCAAATTCGATTTCTGCAGCAGGCCAGCCCCGAGCCATTCGTCGTCAACCAATTGGAGATGAGCCTGTCCAGACTGGATTGGCTGGACCAGACCATCCACGTGAATCAGAAGGCTGGAGCTGCCGTTCACTTCGGCGAAGGTCTGCTGGAATACTGCCAGACGGAGCATATCCAGCTTCAGGCATGGGGACCGCTCTCCAAGGGCATCTTCTCCGGCAAGCCGGCTGCGGAAGCCGAGGAGCACGTACGGGCGACGGCCGAACTTGTCCGACAGCTGGCGCTGGAGAAGGACACAACGCCGGAAGCCATCGTGCTGGGCTGGCTCATGAGGCATCCCGCGCGGATCCAGCCGGTCATCGGCACGGCCAATGCCGGGCGAATCCGCGCATGCGCCGATGCCGGGCGGCAAGCCGAGCTGATGACGCGCGAAGAATGGTACACGCTGTACATAAGCGCGCGCGGGAAAGCAATGCCCTAGATTCCATCTGGGAAGACCGGCCACTGTCCGTTGACAAGGCCGGTTTTTCGCCATGCATGCACAGCCTTCCGGCCGATCTCTTCCGCCCCTGAACGCCAAAACCCCCGCCTGTTTCCAGGCGGGGATAAGATAGAAGCCAGATTAACCTTGACGCTTTTCAATCTCCAGGCAGGCCAGCACGAATGGAGCAAAGCCTTTCGGATCGTCGCGCCGGGTCGGCTCGCTGATATAATATTCGTAGGAGCCGTCGCGGTAAGGCGTATTGCCAAGGCCGGCCACGCTGCAGATGCCGTTCAGATGCAGGGAGCCATCCTCGTCCTTCTCCACGTAGCGGGCAACCAAGCCTTCATGCCCGCGAAGCGCTGCATCGAGCGCCCAACCCTCGAGATAGCCTTGATTCGCGCCTTTGGCCAGTGCATACGTGAACATGGCCGAGCCGGAGGCCTCCAGATAATTGCCTTCGCGGCTGCCTTGGTCCATCACCTGGTACCACAGACCGCTCTCCTCGTCCTGGACCCGCACGATCGCTTTGGACAGACGATGGAAAATACCGATGATCTGGCCGCGCTGCGAATGATCCTCCGGCAAGAAGTCCAGCACATCCACGATAGCCATCATATACCAGCCGACAGCCCGTCCCCAGAAGTGCGGCGAGCAGCCCGTGACGGGATCGGACCAGCGCTCCTCCCGGCTTTCGTCCCAGCCATGGTACAGCAAGCCCGTATGCGGGCTGCGCGATACGCGCTCCATCAGTAGAATTTCATTGGCGATATCGTCGAACCATTCCGGCTCATCGTACGCCTGCGCATACTGGGCGAGGAACGGCGAGGTCATGTAGACGCCGTCCAGCCACATCTGGAACGGATAAATTTTCTTATGCCACAACCCTCCCTCTCGGGTCCGAGGATGGCCTTTCAGTTGGGTGACCAGCCGTTCCGCCGCCTTCCGGTATTTATCCTGGCCGGTCTGCTCGTACAGCAGGAACAAGGACTTGCCCTGATTAATCATGTCCACGTTGTATTCATTCAAGGAATAGGTGTCGATACTGCCATCCTCGCGCACGAATAAATCCATGTTTTCCTGAATATAGCGGAGATACCGATCGTCCCCCGTTGTCCGCCACATATGCTCGAAGGCCGTCAGAATGCACCCGTTCTCATAATTCCAGCATCTTCGTTTCTGAAACGGCATATCGGAGACAAGCGGATATTGCTGCATAAAGGATTCAGACATTGCGACAGACCAGACTGTGCTCAAGATGTTACCTCCTTCGACGTTTGAGGGATTCCAGCTATCCGGACCTCTCAGGATCGAAGCCGCCGTATAGCTATCGGCCTCTTCCTTTGTCAGCCGCCGGGACCAACCGACACGTCCGTCCGGTTCAGCTCCCGGGCCGGAGCAGCCGCTTTCTGCATAAAAAGCCGTTTGCTCGCTTTCCGGCTTGCTCCAGTTGTCCCAGCCCTCGGCCTTGATATGCCCGCCCATCCAGCAATCCACAAAGACAGTCCTCGCGTGTGCTCTCCACGGCCTGCCCAAGTAAACGCTTCGGGCCGGAGCATCTCCCGTTAACCGGCAGTTCAGGAAAACATAGCCGTACCGGGCACCCTGCGGGGTGGAGGCTGCCGTGATCCAGCCGTGAGTATCTGCACCAGGCTTCCCTTGTCTCGAAAAGATCTCGCACTGCCGGAAAACAGCCGTGGCCGAGCCAAAAATAAAATCGACATTGCCTTCAATATAGCAATGCTCGTAATATTGGCGTCCGTACACGCGCGGGGCCCCCTCCCTCGGTCCGCCGAACGTCGGGCGGTCGAACGGAACCTCGGGGAGCGGACCTGTGAATAGCGTATCCTGCTGGCCGATAAACCGACAGTGTCGGAAGCTGGCCCGGTCTCCGTCTACATACGCGGCAACGGCCTGTCCGACCGACTCGCCGGGGCCGGCGCTGTTCTCGAAGGTCAGATGCTCGGCGGTAAAATCATTCGCTCCAATGAAGGCCGTATACGAATTAAAGGTATGGTACGGCTCCCCGTTGCTGAACGTTTTTCGGGCGTAATCGTCATAGGTCAGGATCGTGCTGGAAGCGCTCTCTCCCCTAAGACTAATATAGGACGCCTCGATATTCAACTTTTCTTTGTAAACCCCCGGCTTGATGTGGATAATGACCCGCTCCCGGTTGTCTGCCGGAACTTGGTCGATCGCATCCTGGATCCGGGTAAAATCCCCGCTGCCGTCCGCTGCCACAATCATGAAGCTTCTTCCTCCAAGTCAAAATATAGTTCACACCGATGGTTCCCGCGCCGCAGCCTTCCTCCGCACGGCATGCCATCGGATCGACTTCTACGATAGCTTGCGCTTGAGCCAGTCGAACGACTTTCTCCCGGATATTTCATGTCCCCCCCGGAACACATCGAAGTCAAACTGAGTCTCCGCCCCGCAGCTGGCGTATTTCGTCTTCAGGCGATAGATCGCCTCTCGCGCAGGCTGTACTGGAAATACGGTATCCTGTTCGCCGGCTTCGATGAACAAGGGCCGTGGGGCCAACAGGCCGATAATCTCCGGCTGCTCCGCCAGATGAAGCATCCCCGGCACATAATTGTCCACGCAGTGCGGCTGTTGTAAAATGCTACCCTTATACGTGCTCGCATAGCCGCATAATACCGCCGCGCGGATGCGCTCATCCACCGCAGCCGTTAATGAAGCAATCAGGCCTCCGCCGGAGAAGCCCAGCGTCCCGATCCGCTCACGGTCGACTTCCTCCCGTTCTTCCAAGTAATCAAGAGCGCGCACGGCCTCGTACACCCGGAAGCCAGCGATCGTCATGCCACACATCAGCAACTGTAGCGCAATCGGCAGACAGCTGTAGGAAGAGGCCTGCGGGTCTGTTTCGACGTGCTCCCGCAACCTGCGGTCGCCGAATCCGATGATCTCCGGAACGAGCACGAACATCCCTCTTCGCGCCAGCTCCACCGCGAACCGGTTATGTATGCCGGGATCAGCAGCGAGCGTACCGTCGGGATTCAAGCCCAGAGCCGCCCGCTGCCCGATACCGTGCCCATGATTGGCCAGCACCGCCGGAAGCTTGCCGGTCCGTTCCCTCGGGTACAGGGCATACGCCGGAACCCTCATGCCTTCGTACGTGGAATAAGCCAGCTTCTCCAGAACAAGCTCTCCGTAGTCGCTGCGCTCCAGCAGCTCCGGCTGCAGAGGCTCCCGCTTGGTGGGGAAGGAGCCCATAGCCGCCATGAGCCCCTCTTTCAGCTTCTGCTGCCTGGTGGAGAAGGGATCTGCTTTATTCGTCTGACTCAGGCTGCCTGCCAGCGTTGCCGTATACAGCTTGTCCAAATAATCGTCAGGACTCCACATCCTTATTCACACTCCCCGGTATGCTTGCGCGGGCGGCAGGTGCATAGGAAGGGCCGGCTAGCCCTTCACGGCTCCGGCCGCGACTCCGCTGATGATATATTTCTGCAAAGCTATATAGAGCAGTACAATGGGAAGAGAGGATAGAATCAAGCTCGCTGTGATGATATCCCAGTCGCTTCCGAATTTGCCGAAGAGCTTATAGACATTGATCGTAATCGTGGCAGACTCTTTGTCCGTGAGCACGAGGAAGGGCAGAAGAAAATCGTTCCAGGTCCAGAGCGCATACAGAATCGCAACGCTGCTGATAGCCGGCTTGAGCAAGGGGAAGATAATTTTGAAAAACAAGCCTGCTTCGGAGCAGCCGTCCATGTAAGCCGATTCGTCAATTTCACGAGGGATGCTTTTGACAAAGGCATGAAAGAGGAATACCGCGAAGCTGCCTGTCGACATATAGATCAGAGAGAGCCCTAACGGATTGTTCGTGATGTGCAAGGTTTTGGACAACTGTACGAGCGGAATCATATACGTATAGAACGGAATCAGGAACGGAAAGGTAAACAGCAAGTAAAAAAACCAGCTTATCCTGCTTTTGTCCCTGGAAAGCTTATAGCCCGCCAAAGCGGCCACCAGAATGACGCCGGCCACCGATGCAGCCGTGATGATCAAGTTATTTTTAAAAGCCGTCGCAAAGTTGGCTGATGCCCACGCCTTAACGTAATTGTCGAAGTAAAGGGCTTTCGGAAAAGCCAAAAAGGATTCAAAAATATCCCGGAACGGCTTGAAGGAATTCAATGCGATCAAATACACCGGGAACAGGTATAGCACCAGCAGCAGGAGCAGTAAAATCCCCAGTACGGGGCTCAGCGTCGACTTTCGCACTAAGCTTCCACCTCCCTGGACTTGAAAAATCTCAGTTGAAAATACGAAATGATCAGCACGATGACGCCCAGCACCACAGACTTGGCCATGCCATAGCCAAACCGGTTCGCCGTACCGAAGGCTTCATAATAAATATTGAGCGCTATCGACTCCGTTGAGTAGCCAGGACCCCCGCCGGTCAAGACGAAGATCGCATCGAAAATTTTCAGCGAGCTGGTAATGCTGGTAAAAACACAGATCGAAATGGAAGGCATGAGCAAGGGTACGGTAATCGCCGTAAACCTTCTCCAGCCCGTAGCCCCGTCGATCGAAGCCGCTTCCATCACACTGCTGTCGATCGTCTGCATACCCGCCAGATAGATGATCAGATAGTAGCCGATCCCGAACCAGATATTCATGATAATGACCGAATATAGCGCCAGATGCGGATTACCGATATAATCGAGATTTAAAAACTTCAGCAGACTGCTAAGTTTAGCAATATCGGGAATGATCTCGATATACATGATTTTCCATGTGAATCCCACCACCACGAGACTGAACACATAAGGCAGAAAAAATAAGGTGCGCAGTGTGTTTTTGAACCTGGCTCCGCTTTCGATCATAACCGCGAGGAGCAGGGAAACGAAGTTGGATGCCACGACGGTGCAGGCCGTGAAGATAAAGGTGATCCAGAGCGAGTGAAGAAACCGATTATCATCCGTGAATAGTTCTACGTAATTTTGCAGACCGTTAAAAACAGCGGTTCGTTCGATACCGTTCCAATCGGTGAAGGACAGCACCACTCCCCTTGCGAGCGGGTACAGGAAGAACATCGTGAACACTAGCAAAAAAGGTGCGATGAACAGCAATAAGGATCTGAATTGTTTTCCATTCCGGCTCAAGCTGCTTTCCATAGGCTTTTCTCCTCAACTATGCGACCCTGGAGGTCCGATGAATTTGGTCGCCATAGGCTCCACCGGACCTTCAGAGAAAGCTTCGTCCTCTATAATTATTTAGAAAGCTTCTTCCATGACGCATCCAGGTTCTCGAACAGTTGATCTCTCGTTTTTCCTTTGACGATATAATCCTGAATTTCTTTGCCAATAATATCCGCAAGACCGCTTGGCCAGAAGTTGATCACGAAGCCTCGGGTCTTCTTGCCTTCGGCAATGTGCTTGGCCACATCGGCGCTGAGTGCGTTCAGCTCGGTCTTCGGATTGGACGCCGAAGTGGATTGCTGCTTTAGAATATTGCCTACGGTAGCCTCGGCGCCTTCCTTGGATACCATCCACCTCAGGAAATTTTTAGCTTCTTCCGGGTGCTTGGTGTCCTTTGAAATGAAGATAAATCCGTCGCCGTCGGCCAGCATCGTCGCATCCTGCGGATCCTCAGAGACCGGGATCGGGGCAAGTCCCAGCTCCACATTCTGATCCAGTTTGGTCGCTTCGTCGTAGGACCATACGCCCTGGATCGCCATCGCAGCCTTTTTCGTCCCGACCAGGTGGCTCATGTTGGCAAAGTCGCTGGACAGCGGGTTCTCGCCGTCATTCGCGTTATAAATATCGAGCAATTCGAAGGCCTTCACCAGTCTGTCCGTCTTCATGGACGCCTTGCCCGCATTCATATCCTCATAAAACTGCGGGAAGTTGTCCAAGGTTGCCCCCTGCATCGCCCAGAACATGTGATAGCTTAGCCAAACATCCTTAAATCCGGAGGCAAACGGGGTAATCCCGACCTTCTTCAGCTTCTCGACATCCTCCTTCAGCTCGGACAGAGTGAGCGGAGGCGCGCTGATCCCGGCTTCTTTGAAAGCCTGCTTGTTATAGATCAGTCCATACCCGAGCACCTGCGTGGATACCGCATAGGTTTTGCCGTTGTATTTGCCGCCTTCGCGGAAACCCGGCAAGATATTCTCCTCGATCTTGTCGTTCGTTAGGTCCAGCAGCTGATCCGCATCAACGAACGGTTTCATCGCCAGATAGCCTGCATAGTTGAACAGATCCGGCGCATCCTTTACGGCGATCTTCGTCTTTAAGACCGAGTCGTAGTTGTCAAACACATGATCGAATTCCACCGTGATATTCGGATACGTCTTGTGCAGCGCCTCGTTAATCTGATCTTGGTACTTCGGGTAATCGACCACCTGGGTCAGAAATTTCAGCTTGACCGGCTTGGCTGCCTGGGCCTCGCCACCGCTATTCTCCTTGGCTTTTTGGGTGGTGGTGCAAGCTGATAGCATGAGACATGCGGCCGAGGCCAGCACGAGCATTTTGAAACTCTTTTTCATCGTAAAACCCCTCTCTGAAGATCGATTGTGATGCAGGACATCCTTAAGTGATAGTGTAGAAGGAATCCGAGTAAATAAACATGTACGCCATTGGCCTCGACTTGTACAGAATTGAACAAATACATACAGCAATAGCCCAATCCAGGTCATGGATCGGGCCTTTCATACATCCCTTTACTCGTTATTCAGCTGATTCGCCCCCCATTGATCCCGATATGCGCGAGGCGAGTGCCCGGTATACTTTTTGAACGCCTTGCTAAAGTGACTTTCATCGTTAAACCCGAGCGCATCCACGATTTCCCGGAGCTTCCGATCGTCCGAGCTTAGCATCTGCTTAGCCTTCTCCATCTTCAGCATGGCGATAAACTCAAACAAATTCATACCGAATTCTTCCTTGAACATCTTGGAAATATATTCTTTGCTAAGAAAGAACATATCGGACAGTTCCTTGAGGGAATGCTTCTTTGCATAGTTATGAACCAGGAAGTCGCGGATGTCGTAGATTACTTTACGTTCCTTTCTCTGCTTCAGCGCATACTTGGTGAGGGATTCGATAAACTGCAGCACGCAGTCCAGGACGAAGTGCAAATTCAACTCGTGCAAGATCTTATGCCGCAGAGAGGTAAGCTCGCTGATGAAGGCGGGCTTGTCCTCCACGGTATCCACCAGCCTTTCCAACTGATACAGCATATCGGCATTGAGCTTGCGGATGTTGGTAATACTCATGTAATCCGATTGCGCCAGCTCCATGTACACCTGCGTAACGGTTTGCTTGATAAATCCGATATTGGCGGTATCAATCGCAGCGCCGAGCTGCCTTTCGCTGCTGCCGATTTGAATCTGCGGGGAGCGGACGTGCAGCTTCATTTTATCGTAGAAGGAGATACGGAACTGCCCTTCCTTCGCATTCAACTGCGATAGAGCTGCTCTGGCTTCATTCATCGAATGCTTGACGTCCGTGGGACTCGTGTAAGAGCCGCCTACCCCGCTCAGTATGGATACATCCAGAAATTCCTTAAGTTTTCCGCTTATGTTGACTAACAGCAGGGCGAACTCGTCTTGGGTTAGTGGCTTGAAGAAGTTCATCAGGAGCTCATTGTCCTGATGCCGGCTTCGGAAGGACTTTCCCTGGCCGGCGATCAGTTCATCGACCATGTTGACCATCGCGAACAACAGCAGGTCCGGGTTGGATTTATATCGACGGTCAGCCACCTCTTGGAAATTTTCGATCATCAGCACAACCGCTGTGAAGCGGAGCTCCTGAGCGGATAAGCCGGGGATGTCCAGGCAGCGGATAAATTCCTCTTCGCTATCTTTCGAGCCGGTTAAAAATTGATAGAAAATACTCTCGTTCAACAAAGGCTGACTTTCGTTCAATCTCCGTTGCACGTCTAGACTCGCTTCCTGCGTATCCTTTCTGGCGTCGATTTCCTTCACCGCGTTTTTCAGAGCTTCGTTCAGAGCTTCCTTATGGACGGGCTTTAAGATATAATCGACCACCCGAGATGATATGGCCTGCTTCATATATGCAAAATCGTCATAGCCGCTGACCACGATAATCCTCACAGGAGCGTGCGCCTCACTCAGTTTTTTGATCAGCTCGGCCCCGCTAAGACCCGGCATACGCATATCAGTCAGAATGAGATCGGGCCGCTCGGCCAGCATGGCCTCCCACAGCTCGTCTCCGTCCTGAACCTCTCTCACGATCTCAATGCCTAAAGCCTCCCAGTCACCCAGCTTACGGATCGCGCTGCGGGTCCTTCTCTCATCATCTGCCAGTATCGCTCTATGCATAGCCGACATACCCTCGCTTCGCTAGTTTATTCCCACTGGTATTGCGATTTCGATCCTCGTCCCCTCCTGCGGCCGGCTATGAATCCTCATGCAACACTCGCCGCCAAACATCAGCTGCAGCCTCTGCCTGACATTGACGATACCGATGCTGTCCCGTTTGTCGAGTGTGAGCACATCGGGAGCATCCATACTTGCCTGAAGCTCCGCCAGCTTGCCGGGCATGATGCCTATTCCATTATCGCTGATGCTTATCCGCAGATATCCCTGATCAAGCGAACATTCCAGCACGATCTTCCCCCTGTGCTTCGCAGGCTCGAGACCATGGATGATGGCGTTCTCCACCAGCGGCTGGAGCAGCAGCTTAGGTACCTGCAAGTGACGGACCGCTGCAGGTGCCTCGATCCGGTACTCAAGCTTTTCCTCAAACCTGCAGGCTTGAATAAACAGATAATCCGTCACATTTCCGATTTCGTCCTGAAGGGTCGCTCTCTCCCCCGGTTTAATGCTGTAGCGCAGCATGTCGGAGAGCGCCTGCGTCATCCTGACCAGCTCGTCGATGCCTTCATCCAGGGCCACGCTGCAGATCGTCTGCAGGGTATTGTACATAAAGTGGGGATTAATCTGGGCCTGCAGGGCCTTCCATTGCGATTCCTGATTCGCCAGCTTCATCTTGTATTTTTCCGTGATAAGCGTATCAATCTGCTGAATCATCCGATTGTACGCATGCGAGATCTGTCCGATCTCATCCGTCTGGGTAACGGCAATCGGCGCCTGAAAGTCCCCTTCTCCCGCCTTGACCATAAGGCGCTTCAGTTGAAGCAGAGACCTCGTCAGTCTGAACGAAATATACATCGTGGTCACAATCAGGATGAGGATAATCGTCAGGGCAAGTAACACATTGATTGTTCTCGTCTTTTCCGCTTGGGCGAGGATGATAGGCAGCGGAATTAGCTTGAGCAGCAGATTGCCGTTATGTCCGGACTTGGAGTAGAGCATAAGCTTGGCTTCTTGGCTATCAGGCTCCATGTAATGAAAGGAGCCGTCCATCTCCGGGCCGCTCTGAATCCGGGCTAACAGCGCATCGTCAAGTTTGCTGAATAGAGGGTTGGAGCTGTAGATCATCACCCCCTGATTATCCAGCAAGGTTATTTCTTCTTCCGGACTTAGAATACCCGTGCCGCTTATTCGTTGCAGCTGATCCATTCCATAATTGATCGTAAGCACGCCGATTTCGGAGGAGTATCCTCTGATCATCCGGCTGAGCGAAAATACCTGCGACGACTCCTGAATCCGGTATTCGGGCGGATAGCCCTGTAATAGATGAGAGGGCTTTAGCACCAGCGTGTTGGGAGAGGAGACAGCAGCCCTGTACCAGCCCTTACTTTCCACAGCCGACGCCTTCGGAAAGGAGGTATTCAAGGCCTTATTAATCACGTAGAGCTCTTGTTTTAAGGGGGTATAGAACAAGACGGAATTGGTTTCCTTGTTCGCCAGATACAGGCTCATCAGCTTTTTCAGCTTCAGATTATGCTGGCTGAAATCATGATCCGCCATCTGGTACTCCTGGGAGAACAGCAGGTCCGAATAATAGGTCAGCCCTGTATTCTCCAGTTGGATAAAGTAATCATCGAACCGGTTGTTCAACTGCTTTAATATGACGGTATTGTTGACAATATAGCTCTGTTCAAGCTCGTGTGCGAAGTTCCGGTAAGAAATATAAATGGACAGCAGGAGAGGCAGCAGGATAACGCTAATAAAGCTGATGATCAACTTGGTCCGTATGCTTCGCATGATCCATTTCATTATGATCTCCTCCCTCCCTTGGACGCAGCAGGCGTGAACCGCTTGCATAGTTGCTCCAAGTATACGAGCGGAAGCCAGAATTGACAAGACCGGACGGATATCCTAGCTGCGCGAGGATTCTCCCGAGACTGAACTTTCACCGGTTAGAAGAGCCGCGTGCTTGGGGGCACTGCGCATAAAAAAAAGCGCCCCCAATACCAAAGGGGCGCTACTCTTATCTCCTTGGCGTAGACATACGCCTAGCTACTCACTAACAGCCGCCGTCGAGCCGCGGATGATCAGTTCAGGTTCAAGAACGGACCGGGCCGGACCGGCTGATGTCGAGTTGAGTTTACCGACCAGCACCTCCACAGCCAGCTTGCCCATCGCTTCGATAGGCTGAGCGACTGTCGTGAGCGGCGGGTCGGTAACCGAGGCCAGGATCGTATTGTCGAACCCGACGATCGACACATCCTCCGGCACTCGCAGCCCCAGCTCCTTGGCCGCCTGCAGCGCCCCGATGGCAAGCAGATCGTTGCAGCAGAACAGCGCCGTCGGACGTTCCGGCTGCGACTGCGGCTGCAGCAGCTCCAGCGCCTTGCGCTTGCCGTCGCGGAGCAGATCGCTCCCGCTTGCCTTCACCCGAGCATCGGGCAGCTCCAGGCCGCTTCCGGCTAAAGCCTCCCGGAAGCCGCCGATCCGCTCCCGGCTGCTGCTGACCTTCAGCTGCTCGGCAATGATGCCTATCCGGGTGTGACCAAGCGCGAGCAGATGCCGTCCGGCCAGTTGCCCCCCCAACCGGTCGCCCACAAGCACCGTCTGCACATGCGGGCTCGTCGTCTCCCGCGCGATCGATACGATCGGGATCGACTTCTCCAATAAGGGATCCAGCAGCTCCGCATGATCCATCCCGGTCCCGATGATGATCCCGTCCACGCTCTTCTGCTGAAGCAGCGTCAAGTATCGCTCCAGCCGGTCATCCTCATTGTGCGTACTGCAGATGACTACGCTATATCCCAAGCTATCCGCCTGATCTTCCACCGCATGAGCAATCTCCGCAAAAAACGGATTGGAGATATCCGGTACAAGCAGACCTAGCGTGTACGTTTTTTTGCCGGTTAGGGCAGCCGCGATCAGACTGGGCTTGTAGTTCAATCGTTCCATGACTAGGAAAATCTCCTGACGCCGTTCCTCGCTGATCTTCCCTTTTCCATTGATCACCTGCGACACCGCCGCGATCGATACGCCCGCTTCGCGCGCCACATCATAGATGGTTGCTTTCATCGTTGCCCCCCGCCGATCTTCCTTCCTTGCCTGAGAAGGGTATCCCTTCTATTATGCGGAGAAGACGTTCCGGTTGCAACCCGCCTGCCGTGAGGCTACTTATCAGACGGCTTCGTCATCAGCCAGGCATGCTCGGGGTCGTTATGGAACTTCCACGTCCGGGTCGGGCCCGCCATCACATTCAGATAGTACACCTCGTAGCCGGGAGGCGCACAGACCGGGTGATAGCCCTTCGGCACCAAGACCGTCTGGCCGTCTCCAACAACGAGCGTCTCATCCAACGACCGGTCGTCCGTATATACCCTCTGGAGCGCAAAGCCATGCGCGGGCTGAACGTGATAGTAATACGTTTCCTCCAGGAAGGATTCCTCGGGAAGCGCGTCCCGGTCATGCTTGTGGGGCGGATAGCTGGACCAGTGGCCGTTCGGGGTGAAGACCTCAACCACCAGCAGGCTGTCAGCCGCTTCCTGCTCCGGCAGGATGTTATGAATGCGTCGCTCGATGTTCCCGTAGCCCCGCATCTCCACGCCGACCCGATCCGGCGCAATGAGTCTCGCCGGGTAAGTGCCGCGTCCCGGAGCGGCGCAGACCGCAAGCTCGACCTCGGTTAGCGCCTTGACCTTCCAGCGGTCGTCGGACGGTACATAGACCGAATACGGCGGAATTTTCTCGAACACGCTCATCCGCCCGCCGATTCCCTCCCAAGCCTCATGCTTGGTCGCGACGTCCGCTCTGCCGCTCAACAGAACGAGACAATTCTCTTGATCGCCGGTGTCGCGGATCAGCTCCTGGCCTTCCTCCAGCCTTATCACTTGAAAGCCGACATAGGTCCAGCCTGCGGATTCGGGGGTGACGCTTAGAACGACGCCTTCCCGATCCGGAGTCGCCTCCGGTTTGACGATTAGCTTCGACATGGATGAGCCTCCTAAAGTTATGCTTGGAAGATAAAGTGAAGTGCGGGTAGTCCAGCTTTCTGACATTCTCGCTCTGTAGTCGCTTGTAACGGCTACAGCAGCTCCGGCAGCTCGCTCAGCTTCACCGGACGCCGCAGGCGGCTGGACAGCTTCGCCGCCAAGGCGATGCGCTCCGCCTGCAGAGCATCGTTGCCCTCTACGGGAAGGGGCTTGCCTTGCGCCAGGCAATCGATGAACAGCTGTGTTTCCTCCACATAAGCCGCCTGGTAGCGCTCCAAGAAGAAATGCAGCGGCTTATCCTTCCGGATTCCCTCGGACGTGCTGATCTCAGCCGTATTCGGATGATCGTTGGTTACCGCGACACTGCCTTTGGAGCCGAAGACTTCGACGCGCTGATCGTAGCCGTATACCGCTTGCCGGCTGTTATCGATCACGCCGAGCGCACCATTCGCGAAGCGCAGCGTAACAATCGCCGTATCCACATCGCCATGCTCGGCAAATACGGGATCGACCAGCACATTCCCCTGCGCGTAAACCTCCTCGACTTCGCTGCCGGATACGAACCGGGCCATATCGAAGTCATGGATCATCATGTCCATGAAGATTCCGCCCGACACCTTGATATAGTCGGCAGGCGGCGGCCCCGGGTCGCGGGAGGTGATCTTCACGATATGCGTTTCGCCGATAGCGCCCTCCCCGACAATCTCCCGCACTCTTTTGAAATTATGGTCGAACCGCCGGTTGAATCCGATCTGCAGCTTCACGCCCGCTTCGCGAACCGCCTCCAGCGCTTCCTCGGTCTGCGCGATGGACATGCTGACCGGCTTCTCGCAGAAAATATGCTTGCCCGCCTTCGCCGCCTGCTTGATCAACGGCACATGCGTGTCGGTCGACGAGCAGATGAAGACGGCGTCAATATCAGGTCTTGCGATCAGCTCGGCGCTGTCCGTCAGCACCGTCCCGATCCCCCGCTCCGCCGCCCAAGCCTCCAGCTCTGGTCCGGCGAACAGATCGCTGACCGCGACGACCTTGGCCTGCGGCAGCCGCAGCAGATTGTCCGCATGGATCTTGCCGATGCGTCCTGCTCCGATAATTCCGATTTTTATTTGATTCATAGTGCGCTTCCTCCCGCTTTGCCCGAGCTGCCGAACAAACGAATTTTGGCCTGCACGGAAGCTTTGATCGCTTCACGTGCCGGTACTAAGTAATGCCGCGGATCGTAGGTCTGCGGATGCTCATTCAGATAGCTGCGGATCGCTGCGGTGCAGGCCGCCTGATTGTCCGTATTGACGTTGATCTTGCAGGTTCCTAGCTGGATCGCCTGCTGGATCTCCTCATCCGGAAGACCGCTGCCCCCGTGAAGCACCAGCGGCAGGCCGGTCAGCCGCTGAATCTCGCCCATCCGTTCGAAGCCCAGCTTCGGCTGGCCCCGGTAGGGGCCATGAACCGAGCCCAGCGCCGGAGCCAGGCAGTCGATACCGGTTTCGCGCACTAGGCGGACGCACTCCTCCGGTACGGCGTACATCCCTTCCGCTTCATCGACGACCAGATCATCCTCGCGTCCGGTGATCCGTCCGAGCTCCGCCTCCACCGTGGCGCCCAGCACATGCGCGATCTGCGTTACTCGCTGTGTGATGTCGATATTCCGCTCCAGCGTATGATGCGAAGCGTCGATCATGACGGAGGTGAACCCGGCATGCAGCGCCTGCACGCAAACCTCGAACGTAGACCCATGATCGAGATGCAGCGCGACGGGCACCGTAATGCCGTAGTGCTCGATCAGCGCCTTGACCATCCCGGCGATGCAGGGAAGCCCGCCCATATAAGGAATATAGGCTTCGCTGACGCCCAAAATGACGGGCGCCTGCTCCTCCTGCGCCGCTTGGAGAATTGCCTGCGTGAACTCCAGATTATTCAGATTAAGTTGCCCGACGGCGTACCGCTCCTCCAGCGCCTTCGTGAGCATGCTTTTCATGGAAACGAGCGTCATGTTCTCTACTCCTTCATTCTGCCATCCCTGTTGACAGCTTGACCTCTGGCCTGATCTCTTGCCTGATCTCTTAGCGGCCTGACCGCTGCCTGCCGTTACCAGCGGGCCGTTACCATTTTCTTGCGCGTATAGAACTCTACGCCGTCTGTGCCGTTCGCATGGAGATCGCCGTAGAACGACTTTTTCCATCCGGAGAAAGGAAAGAATGCCATCGGCGCGGGTACGCCCAGGTTGACGCCAAGCATACCGGCATCGATCGTCTCGCGGAATTGCCGGACGTGGCTTCCGCTGTCCGTGAAGATGCAGGCCCCGTTGGCAAAGTCCGAACGGTTCGCCAGCGCCACCGCTTCCTCCAGCGTCTCCACCCTGACGATCGAGAGCACCGGAGCGAAGATTTCATCCTGCCAAATTTTCATGCTGTCCTTCACCTGATCGAAGATGGTGGGACCGACAAAGTAGCCCGCTCCGCTGGCGGCCGCATCGTTACGACCGTCGCGCAGCAACAGCGCACCCTCCTTCTCGCCGCTCTCAATGTACGTCAGCGTCCGCTCCTTATGCCCGCCGCGGATGACCGGGCCGAGGAAGACGCCGTCGTCCTTGCCGTTGCCGATGGTCAGCTTGTCGGCGGCCTCGACCAGCTTCTCCACCAGCGCATCGCCGATGCCGCCGACGGCCACGACGACGGAGCATGCCATGCACCGCTCGCCGGCAGAGCCGAAGGACGCGTTGATCAGTTCCTTGACCGTCAGCTCCAGGTCCGCATCCGGCATGACGATCGAGTGATTTTTGGCGCCAGCCAGCGCCTGCACCCGTTTTCCATGGGCTGATGCGGTGGTGTACACATATTCGGCGACCGGCTGAGAGCCGACGAAGGAAACAGCCTTGATGCCCGGATGCTCGAGGATGCCGTTCACCACGTCATGGGCGCCATGTACGACATTCAATACGCCGTCCGGCAGACCCGCTTCGCTGAACAGTTCGGCCAGCCGGTTTGCCAGCAGCGGCGTGCGCTCCGACGGCTTCAAGACGAACGTATTGCCGCAGGCGATCGCCAGCGGGAACATCCAGCAAGGCACCATCATCGGGAAGTTGAACGGCGTAATGCCGCCAACTACGCCTACCGGGTAGCGGTACATCCCGGATTCCAGGCCAGTCGCGATATCCGGAAGCTGCTTGCCCATCATGAGCGTCGGAGCGCCCGCCGCGAACTCGACACACTCGATGCCGCGAAGCACTTCGCCGTACGCTTCCGTATAGCTCTTGCCATTCTCAAGAGTAACGAGGCGGGCCAGCTCCTCCCAATGCTCGACCAGCAGCTGCTGGTATCTGAACAGGATGCGCGCGCGGCGCGGAACCGGCGTGCGGCTCCAGGTCTGGAAGCTTTGAGCGGCGGCCTGAACGGCGCGGTCCACATCCTCCTTCGTGGATATCGGCACATAAGCGATGATTTCTTCCGTAGCCGGATTAACGACCGCTTCGGTTTGCGTGGAGGCCGAGTCGATCCAGGCGCCTCCGACCCAATTTTTCAATACTTGCGTCATGGTAATTGTCCCCTCTCAATCGGTTCATAGCTCTGCAGATTCGCGTCAGGCGAATCGTCTAGGATGCTGTAATCTCTCCGCGGTTGCAGCGGTCGATGTAATCATGGACCTGAGCGGCTGTAGGCATCGCGTCGGAGCAGCTGTGGCTGGAGATGACGATGCAGGCGGCCGCGCTGCCGAATTCCATGCTTTTCTCAAGAGTCCAGCCCTGCATCACTCCATAGAGGAAGCCCGCCGCATAGGAATCTCCCGCTCCGAACGTCTTCACGACCTTGGCCGGGAAGCTCTTCGCCCGGTGTCCCTCGCCGTCCCGGGTATACGCGATAGAGCCGTCCTTGCCATGCTTGATAATGACGATCTTGGCCGCGTAGTCGAACCATTTGGCCGCCGTAATCTGATCGCTGTGCTCCGGATTATGCTCGAAGCATTCCATCATATCGAATTCCTCGCGCGTGCCAAGGAGGATGTCGCATTTCTCGGCGGCCAGGTTGTAATAGACCGCCGTCTCTTCCGGAGACGTCCAGGTGTAGGGACGGTAATCCAGATCGAAGACGATGACGGCTCCATGCTTCTTGGCGTAGTTCAGCGCCTGGAACACCGCTTCCCGGGAAGGGCTTTTCGCCAGCGCCGTGCCGGAGATCAGCAGCACCTTCGCGCGTGCGATCAGCTCCTCGGAAACCTCGCCGGGCGTCAGCAGCAGATCGGCCGCATTGTCGCGGTACATGAGAATACTGCAATCGGTCGGACTTTTAATCTCCGTAAAGGCCAGCCCCGTTACCGCGCCGGTCGTATCGGTCACGACATTGGTCGTGCCGATGCGGTTGCGCTGCAAGTAATCGGCGATGAACCGCCCCATCTGATCGTCTGCGATCTTGCCGATGAAGGCCGTCTCCAGCCCGAGACGCGACATTCCGATCGTAATATTGGCAGGCGAGCCGCCGACATACTTGGTGAAGGTCATCGTTTCTTCCATCGGCCGGTGAATTTCATTGGCGTTCAAGTCGATGCACAACCGGCCGATCGCGACGAAATCAAGCGGCTTGCCTTGCGGAAAGGATACATAGGTCATAGTTTCTCTACCTGCTTTCTTGAGGAATTAGGGAATCTAGATAAGCCAGCGCGTTCTTGGCATAGACGTAGGCCGGATGCTCGGCCGGGTCCTGCTCGCCTTCAAGCATGGCCCATCCGTCATAGCCCCGGGCGATCAGCTCGCCGAAGATCGGAGCAAAGTCGAGGCAGCCGTCGCCGGGCACCGTGAAGACGCCACGGCGGATGCAGGTAACAAAGTCCGCACCGTCCGCTCTCGCCTGATCCAGTACCTCCTGCCGGATGTCCTTCAGGTGAATGTACGCGATCCGGTCGTAATGCCGACGCAGCAGGTCAAGCGGATCATCGCCGCCGTAGTAGGCGTGGCCCGTATCGAACAGCAGAGACACGAGCGCCGGATCGGTAAGCTCCATCAGCCGGTCAATCTCCTCCGGACGCTCCACAGCCGTTCCTCCGTGATGATGGTAGGTCAGCTTAAGCCCGTATTCCCGGGCAATCGCCCCAGCCGCATTCAGTCCCTCCGCCAGCGCCTGCCACTGCGCTTCATCGAAGCGCAGCACCTCCTTCTCGTTCGGCGAACGGCGCGGGTCGAAATGCAGCGAGCCGCCCACCTCGCATGTGCTGATCACCTTGCTCCCCATCTCGCTTAAGAACTGTGCATGCAGGCGATAGGCCGCCAGCTCCTCTCTGTGATAAGCCGGATCGGAGAACAGCACCGACTTCCACTGCGACACAAGGGCGATGCCGCGTTTGCCCAGCTCCGCCTTGAGGATCGCGGGCTCGGTCGGGTATTTACAGCCCATCTCCGTTCCCGTCAGACCCAGAGCTTGAATCTCATCGACGATCTGCTCGAAGCCCGTATCCGCTCCGTGCTCCTTCACGTCTTCTCCGACCCAGTTAATGGGATGAATCCCTAGCTTAAATGGCAGCTTTCTCATCGTCCGTCTTCCCTCCGCTTATATGAGCTTAATGGCCTGCGTACGCGCCTTCATCTGCCGGTGCGCCTCCACAACCTTGCCGCTTGCCGATACCTCCGGCACGCCTACGTTCCACCATGACTCGTAGCCGTCCGTGTTCGTTCCCGGCACGACGGGAATCTCGATAAGCGTCGTCACCGTCTCCCGCTTCGCCTGCAGCAGAGCTTCCCTCAGCTCCTCGGCCGTACCGGCTTTGTAAGCCTTGGCGCCGAGGCTGCGGGCATGCGCCGCAAAGTCGATCGGCATATAGCTGCCGGTCAAGCGCCCCGTGTCCCCCGAGCGATATCGGAACTCATTGCCGAAGCCGTCGCTGCCCTGGCTTCTTTGCAGATTGTGAATGCATTGAAACCCGTGATTGTCGAAGAGCAGTACGGTGATCTTGCGTCCTTCCTGCAGGCTCGTGACCAGCTCGGCATGCATCATGAGGTAGCTGCCGTCCCCGACCAGCGCATACACCTCGCGCTGCGGCTCGGCCAGAGCCGCGCCGAACGCGCCCGCGACCTCATAGCCCATGCAGGAGAAGCCGTATTCCATGTGATACGTCTTGGGCGCCGCCGACCTCCACAGCCGGTGCAGGTCTCCAGGCAAACTGCCCGCTGCGCAAACAATGACCGACGAAGGATCGATCGTCTCGTTGATGACGCCCAGAGCCCGCGTCTGCGCCAGTCCCGCTTCATGCCGGGCCGCATACAGACGGTCGACCTCCGTGTCCCACTCCCGCTTCAGTTCGTCGATCTCACCCGGCCCATAGCCGGAGCGGTACCCGCTCGCAGCGAGCGCCTCGTGCAAGGCCTGCAGTCCCAGTCTCGCGTCCGCAGTAAGGGCAGCTCCGCTTAGCTTCGATGAATCAAAGCCGCTAATATTGAGATTAACGAACTGGACATCGGGATGGGTAAAGGCGGATTTCGACGCTGTCGTAAAGTCGGAATAGCGGGTGCCGACGCCGATGATCACATCCGCCTCCCGGGCCAGACGGTTCGCCGCGAGCGAGCCCGTAACGCCGATCGCTCCGACCTGAAGCGGATGATTCCACGGCAGCGAGCTTTTGCCGGCCTGCGTCTCCGCTACGGGAATGCCGAACGCTTCGGCGAAGGCCGCAAGCTCAGTGCCGGCCGAAGCGTACAGAACGCCCCCGCCCGCGATCAGAAGCGGCCTGCTCTTTCCGCGCACTAGCTCCGCCGCGCGGCTCATTGCATCGGGAGCCGCCGGACGGCGGTCGATATAGTGAATCTTTTTATCAAAGAAGGACAGCGGATAATCGTAGGCCTCCGCCTGAACATCCTGAGGCAGCGCCAGCGTGACCGCGCCGGTCTCGGCCGGATCGGTCAATACGCGCATGGCCGACACGGCTGCCGTCATCAGCTGCTCCGGACGGACGATCCGGTCCCAGTACCGGCTGACCGGCTTGAAGGGGTCGGTCGCGGAGATCGTATAATCCCCGGGGACCTCCAGCTGCTGAAGCACGGGATCGGGCTGCCGGGAAGCAAAGTTGTCGCCGGGCAGCAGCAGGACGGGAATCCGGTTCACGGTCGCCGTTGCGGCTGCCGTGACCATATTCAGAGCGCCCGGGCCGATCGAGGTCGTGCAGGCATAGATCTGATGCCTGTTTTTCTGCTTCGCGAAAGCGGTTGCAGCATGAACCATGCCCTGCTCGTTTTTCCCTTGTATATAGGTTAATGCTCCGGGGCTGCGCTCCAGCGCTTCCCCCATCCCGGTCACATTGCCGTGTCCGAAGATGCCCATCACGCCCTGCACGAACTTCTGCTCCTGGCCGTCGACCGACACATACTGGTGATCCAGAAATCGCAGCAAGGCTTGTGCCATCGTTAATCGGATTGTACTCATCGGATGTTCGCTGCTCCTTTTCTTTTAAGTAGGTTAAGCGCTTAATCTGCCATTCGTCAAGCGCTCACCTTTTCAACCAGGTTAAGCGCTTAATTGGATCATACTACAGGTATGCATTTCCAACAACCCTTTTTTTTCTTGACCGACTCTTGCCGCCAAAAAAAGCAGAGCCCCCGATGAGAGCCCTGCTTCTGCCAAACCTGTGATCGTCCTTACTCCCTTACTTGATGACCCGTCTTGCGGTCACGAACGTCTTGTCCCAGGTGCTGCCTTTAAACTTCGAGATCGTGACGCCGACGCCGACTTTATACGTATGAAGCAGCTTGCCGTTGCCGATGTAGATGCTCACATGGTTGATTTTGCCGTCACGGTTCGTATCCGAAAAAACCAGATCCCCCGCCTTCAGGTTGCTCTTGCTTACCTTGGTCCCTACCTTGGCTTGGTCCTTTGAGGCGCGCGGGAGGTTGATGCCGTACTTTTTATACACATATTGAGTGAACGAGGAGCAATCGAAAGCGCTTGTAATCCCCGATTTCGCGCCAAACTTGTAAGGGACTCCGAGATATTGCTTACCCTTTGCTATGATTTTATTGGCCGTCGTCGTGCTGGACGAAGCCGCGTATGCGGTTTGAGGGGCCGTCAGCAAGTTGCCTGAGAAAGCTACCGATAAGCTGAGACAAACTCCAAGCAGCGTTTTTCCGATCAGGCTTTTCTTCGTTTTGTTCATGACTTCCTCCTAAGTATGTGATGGATGGGCTTGGGTAAACTCCCCATGAACACCTTACCATAAACCACATCGCCCACCATTTACCAAGGGAAGCGCGATCCCTTTTCATCCTTAGGAAAAATTGCGATTATTAAAAATTCATGAGAATTTCTTACAACCTGAACGCTTGACAAATCATTTGAGGGCTAGCTGCCGCCCTTCTGGCTGAAAATCAGCGCGGAGCCGCTTTTCATCACCACGCAATAATAGGAGGCTCCGAGCTCGGAAGGCAGCGCTTTCGCTTCCTTGATCGCAGTGATGCCGGGCGTGCGCCCCTCCTCGGGCAGCCTAACGGTCAGCTCGGTATCCGACTCCGCGATGAACTCGGCCCGCCATGACCCGTCATCCAGGTTCCACTCTACAGACACCCGGCCCGTGTGGAAGCGCCAATCGCCGAACCGTCCGCGTCTCCACCGTTCAGGCCGGGCAGGCAGCAGCTTCACGAGTCCCGGAGAGACCTGCAGCAGCATCTCCTGAACAGCGTTGACCCAGCCCAGATTGGCATCCAGCTGCACCGGAGCGGTAGGCATTTTCATCGATATCCCCATGCCCCGCCAGTCATTGTGAAGCGTGAAAAAATTGGGAAGCAGGCAGGAGCGTGTCAAGAGATCGAGACTTTCGAGGGAGCTGTCCCCGTCTCCAAGACGGGCGTAGACGGATGCCATATGGGCCAGCGACCACCCGCTCTGTGCGCCGATCTCCCTCAGCCGGACTGCCTGGGCGAACGCCTCGAACAGCTCCGGGTCGCTCTCCTGGGTCACCTCATACCCGGGGAAAACCGGGTACAGATGCGAAAGATGACGATGGGCGTACCGATCCTCGAAGCCGGGATGTATCCATTCGCTGACCGCACCGTCGCTATTGATCCGATAGGCGGGCAGCTTCTCCAGCATCTGCTGCCAGCGCCGCTCCTCTGCGGGGTCGCCGCCGGCCGCCCGGTTGGCTTCGATCAGATGATGCAGCAGCTCCTTCACAATCGCAACATCCATCGTCGCATTGACTGCCGTCGGCATCGGATGGGCAAGCTGCTTGCCGTCGGGCGGCATGAAGTTGAGCGGCGTATTTTCCGGCGATACCGAGGGATACATCCGGTAGCGCCCCTCTTCGTCCTCCACCAGAAAATCCTCATAGAACATCAGCGCTTCCCGTAGAAAAGGAATGGCCGTATGCCGAAGAAATTCCATATCTTGTGTAAACCGGAAATGCTCCGCATAATGTCTGGCCAGCCATCCTGCCGCCCCGGTCCAATTCAGGATGACCGGCACGATCTGATTGGGCACGCCGATGCCTGGCGTGGTGCCTGCCGGGATATAGATGCCTCTGCAGCCGTACAGCATGCGCGCATTGTTCCGGAAGTCGTCCATCATCTCGTTATAATAGCGGAACAAGGAAGGCACCAGCGACCCCATACCGCCGACATGGGCATGCCAGTACATCATTTGAATATTCTCATTGGCCATGTTATGGCTCCAGACGAGCCGATAATCGCCGCCCCATAACCCGTATAAGCCGAAGGGAGCGGCATCCTCCCGATCTGCTGTCCCGCTGAGGAACAAATACCGGCCGTATGCCCACATTTTGCGTATTAGCTCGGCGGAAGCTTGCCCTTCGTATGCATCCAGAAGCAGCCTTTCATTGGACCGGTTGCCCTGCCCGCAGGTCTCCGGCTCCAGCTCTGGCTCCAGCTCCAGGGAAGCGGAACGATACAGCGGACCATGCAGCGCCGCATGCCGTTCCATCAGGCGGTCGTACGACGCTTCCGCCGCCAGCAGGGCCAGTTCCTGCTTGAGCCTTGCCCAGTCCCGCTCCCTCTCTCCTTCTACGAATACCTTGACCAGCACCAGAAGGTCGCGAACCCCTTCGAATCGGACGGCGCCTTCCCCTGGCTCCGCCCGCCCGGCTTCTCTCCTGACGAGCATGACGGCTCCGAAGTCCGTGCCGTCATCATTCCGCCCTGCGTACCAGACATAGCTATCATCGGAGCCGGTCTCGATGGAGCTTTCCAGCTCCTTGAACTCCGGCGTGTCCGCCCATCGGTCGCTCGGATGCAGCACAAGGCCGATTTCGCCGGACACGCTGCCGGGAGACTTCTCCCCGTTCCTGCCCCCGTCTCCGACTTCGGCTCCGTGCAGAGCCCCCGCTTCGGCGTCCTCCCCGCCGATCGCATAGACAACGGCATCGTCGGCGCGGGAAACGAACAGCCTCCGCCGGAAGCTGCGCGCCCCGTCCCTCCAGCTGACCTCGACCTCACCGGTCGCCATATCCAACGAGCGGCTGTACTGCTGAAAGGCGTTGCCGCACGGCATCTCCAGCCGGATCGCGGCGAGCGGAAACCGGGATGCCAGCCGCGTGCCGTATCCATTTTCCTTCAAAGCATCGGCCAGTTTCCAGCTTGCTTCGGCATACCGTTCCTCGTCCATCAGCTTCCGGGTAAGCTTCAGCGTGCCGCTCACGTCCGGCAGCTCGTCCCTGCGGCCCCAATGCCACAGCTTCGCATGGCCCAGCAGTACCGTCTCCTCGTGAACGCCGCCGAAGACGGAGGCCCCCAGCACACCGTTGCCGGAGGGCAGCGCTTCGCGCCACATATTCCGCCACCAGGAGGCGGGGTAGCTCATCACAAGCCTATCTTTTCCACACGTCCTTGCTTCCATGTGCTTCTGCATCGTTTCACGCTCCTTCCATGTAGTTGACATTCATCGACGCTCAGCCAAGCCTAGCCCATGCCGCGGACGGCGGCTGCAACGCCATCAGCCCGCCCTGGAGCCAGGGCGGGCTGTCGGCTTGCACGGCGGCGCGGAATGTTCAGTTCGCTTCCCACAGCCGCTCCATCTCGATGCTGGCCAGCAGCAGCGGAGCAACGCCCATCAGCACATCGCTGACGACCGCCTCGCTAAGGTAATAGGCATAGGAGCCGTCGCGGTATTTGCGCCCTCCGAGTCCAGCCCCGTGACAGATTCCGTGCAGATGAACACCCTGCGCATCTTCGGTAACGAAACGGCTCAGGATGCCCTCATAAGCCTTCTCGACAACCCGGCGGTCGATCTCGGCCAAGTACTTAAGCCGAATGCCCCGGGCCAGCGCGTAGGTGAGCATGCAGCTCCCGGATGCTTCCAGATAGTTGCCTTCCCTGCCGTTGCAATCCATCACCTGATACCATAGGCCCGTCTCCTGATCCTGAACCCGTACGACGGCGTTCGCCATCCGCTCGAATATGCCCATCAGCTGCCCGCGCTTCGGATGCGCGAACGGAATATGCTCCAGAGCGTCGACAAGCGCCATCGCATACCAGCCCATCGCACGGCCCCATACGTGCCGGGAACGTCCCGTGACGCCGTCGCACCAACGCTGCTCCCGGCTTTCATCCCAGGCGTGATGCAGCAATCCCGTCTCCGGGTTGCGCGTATGGCGCTCTACCAGCAGCAGCTGATGCGCGGCTTCGTCAAACCAGGCCGGCTCGCCGAACGTCCGGGCGAACTCCGCCATGAACGGCGACGACATATACAAGCCGTCCAGCCACATCTGGTACGGATATATTTTCTTGTGCCAGAAGCCGCCTTCCTCCGTTCGCGGCTGGCCGGTCAGCTGAGCGGCGAGCAAACGGGCAGCCTGCTCATACTTCGCCTCCCCGGTGTCCCTCCATAGCTTCATCAGATGCTTGCCTTTATTGATATGATCGAGATTGTAGTCCTCCAGCGTATAGCCCTGAACCGAGCCGTCCTCCTGAACGAATACATCCATATGCCGTTTCACAAATTCCTGATACTTGCCTTCTCCGCTCCATTCGCCGAGCCGTCCGAGCGCCGTCAGCGCCATCCCTGCGACATATCCCCATATATTCGCGATTTTCGGATGATAGCCGTCCACACTCTGGGAGAGGATCGACTCCCCGACCTTGACGGACATGTACCCGGATTTGGGTGTCGCTATTTCGGCCGTCTGCATGCTAATCAAGCTCCTTTCGCCTCAAATTCCAGGTGTAAATAGCGGAAGCGTCGTGAAATCCTCCGGCATGTTGACCAGATACACATTCCCGTAGCCGTCCTTATCGCTGGTGAACAGCAGTCTCTTGCCATCGGCATCGAAGCGCGGGTGAGCATGCACCTTCTGCGAATGAAAGCTGCAGCGAAGCTCGCACAGCATGCGCGGCCCCTCATAACCCCCTTCGATCCGGCGCCATACGCTTAGCGTCTTTACACTGTCCTTGCCATCGACAACCGCCTGACCGAGGCCGTCCGCGTAGCCGTGCCATGTATCGAAGCCGAACTCGGTTTCTTCCATCCCGGTGTTATCGTATCGTGTGCTTCCAAAGAAATTGGTTCCGTCCTCGCGGAAGCCATGATAACCGACGGTTACGCCGTCCGGGTAGAAAAACTCATGCCCGACCTTCTCTCTCGGCTCCAGCCGCTCACGGATCTTCCAGGCTTCCCCGGTCCGCAGATCCAATCCCCAGATCCGGTGGTCAACCAGGTGCCAGGGGCCCTCATGGCAGAAGGTCAGCAGCCACGGCTGCGTCGGGGACGCGTTGATATGCGTAATGAAGCGGTTCGCTTCATAGATCGTCTCCGCCCCTCCCTTCCGGGCGTCGATCCGTACGATCATGCTGTGAGGAGCAGCCTCCATCAGCTCCCGGTGGCCGACATAGCCGTTGCCGAGATCAAGCCGGATGCGGTGCGACAAGTCCTCCTGCACGCAGGTCAGCACGGACAGCCCGTCTGCCGCCGCGCTTGCATTGCCCAGATGATACCCCTCGGGCGCTTCGTAACGAAGCTCCTCCTGGAGCGTTCTGAGATCCAACCGGACGAGCCGTCGCCCAACCTTGACGAAGGCTGCGCTTCCATCCGGCAGCAAGCAGGCATCCAGGTGATCATTTCCCGGGTAATCCGTAAGCTGGGTTAGCAGCCCGCTCTCCACGTGAAGACTGAACAGATTCGTGCTGTTGCCCCGGTCGGAGATCAGCAGCAGGCGCTGGCCTCCGTCATACCAGCCGCTTTCCGTAAAATACAAATGATGGCTATGTGCCTTATAATTCGTCAACTGCACGACCTCGATCCCGGTCAGACGGTCGATGACCGTCTTCCGTTCCGAGGGCCAGACTGTACCTTTAGCCATCTGTTTTGCCTCCTTAGGCAGCCATTTGTTTATGGCTTTCCGCTATGGCCTGCGCGCTTCCTCTGCAAAGGGCTTGTGCAGGCCGTCTTTTACAGCCAGGGCTTTAGCCCTTCCCAGTTCACCGACCAGCTTCCATCCTGGGGAAATCCCGGATTCGCCTTGCCGTCTCCGCCTTCCCAGCCTGCAGCCATCATCGCCACAGCCGTGAGCAGTCCCCCATTGCCGGGCAAGTAGGCGGACAGTCCCGGGCGCTGATAATTATGTCCATTGGTCAAATACGTATTTTTCGCCGCATCCATCAGCAGAAAATCGACAGCCAGATCCGGCTCTCCCAGCCTGGCGGCCGTCATCGCGCACATCGGGAAATCCCAGCCCCAGGCGGACCCCCATCTCCATACCTCTTTTACCTTCAGCAGCGTATTGAGCATCACGCCGCGATCGATGGCCGCCCCGGGCAATATGCCGAGCGCGCCCAGCATGGACGGATGATCGTGATTTTTAGCCGCAAAGGTATCCGGGCACAGCTCATGAGCCAAATAAACGCCGTCGGCTTGCGGAGAAGGGGCCATGGCCGCGGCAACCTCGGCCCAGCGCGGATTCGGCTCGGTCTGCAGACGCTCGGCCCAGCGGACAGCGATGTCTAATCCGTACTTCCAGTATTCCAGCTCGTACGGAGGATTTTTACTGCCGTCCAGCGGATGGCACTCCTGGGCGGGGATCAGCGGCGGCCCCAAGTCATAGACGCGCTTCTCTTCGTTCCAGTGGGCAAAAGAAACCATAAAGTCGGCTCCTTCAAATACCACGTCGCGGAAGCGCTCAAGCGTAGCTGTTGACGGGTCCGCCTGATAGCAGAGCTCGGCGAGCGCCATCGGATGGGGCTGCTGCCAGATCAAGCCCGGAGCGACCGGAGACGGGCAGGGCTTGCCGTCGAACCCGACCATTTTGGGCCAGCGGGCTCCTTCATACCCCTGAGAGCTGGCCAGATCGCGGGCGACGGGCAAAATCTCCGTATACCAATCCATGCTGCGCAGCAGCTTTTCTTCTCTGCCCCATAACGGAAAATGCGCCCCATGCCACCAATGCATCTCCAGATGGGATTTGCCGAACCAGCTGTTGTACATCAGTCCGGTCTCCTGCGGCGGCATCGTCCCCGCGCTATGCAAAGCGCACAGGAACTGCGACAGCACCACGCGCCGCTCCAGCTCGTATGCCCGCGGATCGGAGCTGCCGGAGAAATCGATCGCCGCGCCGCTCAGCCAGAACGCCTCCCAATGGTCCGCGCTGGCTGCCGCGATCTCATCAAAGGCAGCGGTCTGCGGATCGCGCGGCGCGAAGCCGACGGAGCATTCCAGCAGCCGATCCTGCGACTTAGGATGCAGTGTGAATTCATGAGCTCCCGTCTGCTCGAGCCCGCCATCCGTATTCCACGACCAGTTGACAGCATAGCTGTCTTCATCCATGCTTCTGTCCAGTATGGCGTGCCGGCTCCCGGTTTCACGCAGCTCCGTCCTGTGCCTGTCGTCGTGCTCCCAGTCGGGAAAAACCGACTTCGCCCATGCCGTATTCGTCATATCCGGCGACGGGAAGCGGACGAATACCTGCAGCCGCCCCTGGGCGATAAGCTCGGATTCCGCTCGGACTCCGATGGTATCCAAGGTTGGATGGCAGGCGGTGGTCACACGGACCGGTATGCCTTCCACCGCAAACTCACTGATCAGCAGCCCTCTCCATAAGTCAAGACGCTGCCGGATGCGCGTAATATCGGCTGCCTCCGCTTCGGCTCCGGATTCCAGCAGGAAGCGGAACGCAATGCGGCCCAGCTGAAGGCGGTGCGGATTTTGGCGAAGCCAATGATACGCTTCCGCCTTATCGCCGGGCTTCATCGGATAGCCGACGGGACGGCCATAGGTATCGAAAGTTTGATAGGCGGCATCCCGTTCGGTGAAACGCCCCTTCCCGCCCGTGTAATGCCAGCCCCAGCCTGCCTGGGTGCCCAGCGGAACCTCATATTGGCCGGGAAAGGACTGCAACCCGGTCACGTCCGCCGTGAAAGCGAACTCTCCGTTGCCGACGGAGAACGGGGACAACGGGTCCCATTTGGTTAGCTCCGGTTGGTGCCGGTCTACAATCTTTCGTCTGTCCATAAGCGCCTCCTTGGGCAATATTCCGCATGAAGCTCCCTCCTGATTATTCCAGCAGGGAGTCCATCCGGGTTCTCATCATATCCCGGTACTTGCCCGGGGTAATATCCTTGAATTTGCGGAAGCTTCGGATAAAGCTGTTCTCATGCTGATATCCGACCATCAGCGCAATGTCCGAGATGCGATGTTCCGTCTTCATCAGCAGCTCTCCCGCACGCTCCATGCGCAGCCGGGTCAAGTAATTGTAGATCGTCTCGCCGGTTTCCTGCTTGAACACCTGACTGGCCAAACTGCTGCTGATCCCGATCGCTTCCGCGATCTCCGGGATCCCGATCGGCTCGCCCAGATGCTGTTTCATATAGTCAATCATGCGGTGGCACATAATAAAATCCTTACTCCCGATCAGCTTGTAAAATTGCCGGGCGAGCGGTGCCGCAAGCCGCTTCAGCTCGCTGCCGATATCGTCCAGGCAGAGCGTATCGAACCGTTCATAGACGATCGAGGCTTCCTCCTCGCCTCCCGGCCGAATCTGCGCGATCCGCTCAACGGCCATTTGCAGAAAGGACACCGCTGCCGAAGGATAGCCATAGTCCTCGCGGATATGCCTGATGATTCGTTCCACGGCTACATGGGTCCCGGCCTCGTCGCCGGCCTCGATCATCCGCGTCAGCTCTTCGAGCGACCCATCGCCGGGCAGCGGCTCCTTCACTTCATGCCCGGATACCGTCTGGAACGGGATCGCCTGTCCATAGCCCCGGTACAAGCGGTAAGTAAGCGCATTCTCCGCCTCCAGCATGGCCTGCTTCAGCTTGGTAATATCCGTCTGGGCCGTACTCAGCCCGGCGGATACGCTAAATTTCAGCAGATGCGCCGCCACCTCCAGCGCTTCCGCCATCTTGCTCTCCGGCGGCTCCGCCGCTTCCCCGCGGGACTGCAGCAGAATCGCCGTCTTGTCCTTGCCGAAATCGGCGCACACAATGCGCCATTGCGGCTCAAACAGCTCGGCTACGATGTTAGCCAGCGCAAACTTCAGCAGCGACTGATCGCCGCCCGTGAAGGAGCGCGACCAGGCCTCGTAGCGGTCGATAGACAGGATGGCCACGCTTACCGGCGCCGCCGTCCAGTCCCTGAAGTATCGGTTCCACTTCTCTTCCATATCCCGTCTCCCTGTGAGGCTGCCGGTGTGGATATCCTGGAGCAGCTTGGAGGATGCCTCGGACATCGTCTCCCTGACGAGCTGGGATAAATGCGCGTGATTGCTCAGCAGCTCCCCGGCCAGCTTCTCCAGATCCAGGCCCTCCGGGCCTCCGTCCGTTTGGCGGTCATAGGCGCTGAACAGCTGCTTCAGCCGCCGGACCGGGCGGAAGGCGGCGGCGTTGATGTAGAAGATCGTCGCCCCGCCCAGGGCCAGGGCGGCTACAGAGACGGCCAGCACCACGTTGCGTACTTTTTTTGATTTGGCCAGCAGGCTGTCCTGTACGACGAGCGATACATACTTCCACCCCGTTACAGGGGATTCGAGCTGGTTGACCAGCAGCTTGCGGCCCTGATACATCAGATCCCCGCCTCCGCGGCCTTCCTGCCTCAGTTCGCTCAGCGCCTGCCTGACCACGTCTTCGTCGAACACGTAGTTTGAGAAGGCATACAGCACTTCATCGCGTTCGTTGATGATGAACCGCATCCGGTCCAGGTTGTTCAGAGCAGGCGGATTGAGCTTGGCGAAGAGCTCCTCATCCTTCAGATTGACGGCGACGATGCCCTTGAACTCGCCCTGAATCATGATTTTACGGAACAAGGTCACGTCCGAGCCCTTTCCGCCTGCGCCTTCCGGCACCTGGCGCTTCTTGATGACCGTCATCCTGTCGCCGAATTCATCGGCCACGCTGACCCATTCGGAGTCGACGAAAGTCAGCTTGCTGGAGCTGTATCCTTGCGGCAGCGCTACGAAGCTGCTGCGTTCGATATCATAAACGTAGATGCTCTTGACATATTTCGAATTGCCGATCAACGTCGATAGAAACTGGTACAGCTCCGAGATGGTCGTATAGGAATTTTGTACCTTATCGTTCAAAAATTTGTAGATGTTTGCGTTCAAGGCCACTTGAATAGCGACCTGATCGCTTTCCTTGATGGAATCGTCGATCACGCTCATATTCAGCTGCAGCATTTGCCTCTGGGGCTCGCTGAGCTCTTCCTGCAGCACCGACTTGGACGTATAGTACGAGGTCAGGCTGACGGCCAAGATGATCAGAAATACGGAGACAGTCAAAATGAGCACGAATCGGGTTTGCGTATGGGCTAGGTGCAGCTTCAGCCACTTGTTGAGGGATTGCGTCACGTTAATGTCCCACCTTATGCCGAGAATCTCTTCATTATAGCCTGAACCGGCCCCCTTGGCACGTCCTCGCCGGATTAGGCCTGGGAGCCGCGTTCGATTTCATGCACGCGGCTTGCCCATGCCGCACGCCGCCCCGGTCACCTTACTTCTCCTTGCCTTCTCGTCCTAACCCTCCGTCTCAAGCCGTTCCTTCATCCGCTGCACTTCGATCCCCGCCAGCAGTACGATGCCGATCCCGTGAGTATCGTTCAGATTCCAACCGAGATCATGCTTATAGTAGGAATGGGAATACGACCAGTTGGAGCCTTTGCACACGCCGTACAGGTTGCCGCGCTTGTCGATGGCACGCTCGCATAGACCTTGCCACCCGCCTAGCGCAGCCTCCGCGTAAGGTCCGGGCTGCTCGAGCCAGCCGTGCCGGACGCCGAGAGCGAAGCCGTACATGAACATCGAGGTGCAGGAAGACTCCTCGTAAGACTCCGGATCGGTCAGCACCTGATGCCACAGCCCATGGCTGCCCTGCAGACGTCGATAGCCCTCGGCCAGCTCCCGATAGAAGTCCAGCACGGCCGCGCGGCTCGGATGCTCCTGAGGCAGCACGCCCAGCAGCACGGCCAGGGAGAAGAACACCCAGCCGTTGCCCCGTCCCCAGGCGGTCAGCGAAGGCTTCCCGGCCGCCACGTCATACACATGGGACATGATCTGCTTCTCCGGCATATACAGATAGGCTTTATACAGCAGCAGTTGTCGGGCCGCCTCATCCATATAGCGGGATTCTCCCGTCATCTCCGCATACCGGCATAAGAAAGGCACGCTCATATACATGTCGTCGCACCACATCGTATTGTGCATGCTCGGCGATACGCCCACGCGGCGGTACAGCGCTCCGTCCGGCATCCGGTCCTGCGTCTCCATGATGTAGCGGGCGATATCGTCCGAAGCTTCGCGTACGCCCTTGAGGGGGCGGAAACGGTCGGCCATTATCGCCAAGGCGCCGAACGAGCCGCAATCGTCCAGACTGTCGATATGCGACAGCTGGTTGTTCAACCCGGCAGCGCCGAACCGGTGCCGATCCCACAGCGAGTACGCATAGGTCGAGGTAGCGAACTCGACATGGCTGGCTGCATAGTCGGCCAGATCGCTGCGCTGCAGCAGCCGGCTTGTTTCCAGAAGCCCGTTCAGCGTGACGCCCAGCGGGTAATTCCAACGGCCGAACAGTTCATTCTCCAGAAAAGGCCGGACATGCGCTCTCGGCTCGTCGGTCGTCCAGTAGACGAGTTCCCCTTCGCCGCTCTCGGCCACCCTGTCCATCCCCGTATACTCAGCCGGGTTCACGGATGTCCCGGGAGGGAACGGTCCAAGACAGAGCCACGGTCTGTCATACCCATGGATCAGGCGCGGAGCACACAGCTCCGTTCCGTCCGGCAGCCGGTCTATGCTTAGCCCCCAGCCAGGCTCTGCACCATCTTCGGCGCAAACCGCTTGGACAAACAGGTCGGTCCTGCCCGGCAACACCTCGAGCTCAACCGAGAACTCGCCCGGCTGGGAAGCTGCATGGATCACTTGGCCGTTTCCTAACAGCCGCAGCGGGCCGTAAGCCGTGCCCTTCAAGCACACGCGCCTCGCTGCTGTCGTCCGGTTGACGACCGATGACCAGGCATAGGCGGACCAGCCCGGCCGATGCCCGTACAGTCTCTCCATACGACCCGGCGAGCCATCTTCCGGAGGAGAAATCTCCGGCTTCCACGCAACCCCCGTGGATGCTTCGGTATGCCCCGCTCCCGGAATATGCGCCAAAGGGCTGTCCAGCGGCCCGGTATAGATCCACCCTTCTTCCCCTTCCCGCTCGGGAGAAGGAGCGAGGAAGTGAAACGGCTTGTTCTTTCGGTTGCCGGTGCCGAACTCAGCTCCGCAGCCTCCACCAGGCCGCTTGCCCAGCTCCAGCACCACATGATTCCAGCCTTGAGTCAGGGCAAGCTTCAGCTTCAGCGGCGCCTGCTCAGCCCCTTCCTCTTCCGGCGACGACCCGAACCTCAGCTGCCCGTTATGGTACAGCCGGGCCGGACCGCAGCAGCGCAGCAGGAAGATGAATTCCTGCGGCTGCTCGATCCACAGCTTCGCCCAGGCGTAGACCCGCTGTCCCTCCGTCATACCGGGGAACAAGCGGCTCAAGGGAAAGACGTAACGATGATCGTCCTGTTTGCAGGTCGCGCTCGTTCGCGTCACCCGGTATACCGGAGGATGCGGCGGATGCTCCCCGACATACCGCTGTGCGACGGCTGCCAGCACATGCGGGATATCGGTGCCGTTTGTCTGGGCGGCCATGCTGTCCGCATAATCAAAATATGCCCCCGCGCTCCTTCTCATCAGCGATGCCCTCCTTGGCCTTGGCCGCTTAGGCGCATAGACGAGCCTTCGGCTCCCGCTCCTACTTCGACAGACGGCTCCCCGGCTCGCGAACGGATGGGCGGCGCGTCATCGCCAGATACCTGGCGCTCTGAAGCTCCGAGCACTTCAGCGATCGTGACGGGCCGATGCTCCTGCACGGAGCGCCACACCGCTTCTCCGGTCGCAACCGAGTAGGCGCCGTCCTCCGACCCCGATAGGATGCGGTACGGACGCGTCGGGTCCTCGCCCATAAACAAATCCTCCAGCAGCAGCGGATCGCCCCCGCCGTGACCGCCCTCGCGATGCACGACATGGATCGTCTCCTTGGAGCCGAACAGCGGGAAGTAATCGATCGTCTGGACCGGCGTAGGGAACGGCGTCCGTCCAGGCATATGATATTCCACCGTCTCCAGGCGTCCCTTCGTCCCGTTGATGGCGAGACGATAGCCCTCGTAGGGCAGCGAGAAATTAACCGAGTAGCTGAGCAGAGCCCCGCCGCTATAGCGAACGGTTGCCGTATACGTATCTTCGATATCGATCTGCGAATCGAAGATGCATTGATCCGGCCGGTAATCCGAGTAAGGGAATCCGCTCTTCCCGGCTTGCCCCGTCTTGGCCGCGTCCAGCGAGCCCAGGTGATCGTCAGGCACGCGGATATTTTTGCTTCTGGCGTTCCAGCGCGCATAGTAAGCACAGTCCCGCGTATAGTCGCAGGTGCTGCAGAACCGGCCGTCCTCCTTCTTCGGATTCGCCTCCCCTTCGGCGCCGTAATAATTCAGGGCGCCGTAGGCGAACGCTTCGACCGGCTTTTGGCCGATCCACCAGTTGACCAGATCGAAGTGATGCGTGCTTTTGTGAACAGACAAGCCGCCCGAAAGCTCGCGGACCCGGTTCCACCGCTTGAAATAGCTGGATCCGTGATACGTATCCAGGTACCAGTTCAGATCAATCGAGGTAATCCGCCCCAGCTTGCCCTCCAGCACCAGTTCCTTAATCCGCGTATGAATCGGCGCATACCGGTAATTGAAGGTCACGATGACAGACCCCTTGCTGGCCCGCTCGGCCTCCATCACGCGCCGGCTGTCCTCGCCGGTCGTAACCATCGGCTTCTCCGTGATGGCATCGAGATCGCGCCGCAGCGCGGCGATCAGATACCGCGCATGCGTATCGTCGCGGCCGGCTACTATGATGACGTCCGGGCGCGTCTCGTCGACCATCCGGTCGAACTCCTGCTCTCCGTACGTCGGTACTCCGGCATGCTCCGGGTAACGCGTCCGGTACAGCTCGAAACGCGCCGGGTCGCGATCCAGCAGCCCGACCAGCTCACAGCTGCCGGCGAACGTCGTGAGGATCGGCTTGGCAAACATACCGAGCGCTCGTCCGCTCACTCCGCAGATCGCATATCGCTTTTTCATGAGAAACCATCCCTTCCGCTCTTTTACTTCTTGACCTTACCGTACCATTCTTGAACACGCTTCGTGACAGCTTCGCCGCCGGCTTTATTCCAGCGGTCTACGAACTCGTCGAACTTCTCGATCGGCCAGTCGCCGATGACGATCTTTGTCAAATATTCCTGGAACAGCTTATGCGACTGGATATCGGGATATCCTTCATATACCGTGTTCGGCAGCCCGTCTCCGGCAATCCGGCGCGCATCGGCGGTGCTGACCGCGAATATATCCTGAACCATCTTCTGCATATTTTCCGGGATCGTTTCCTTGATGCGGATATCCATGTCGTTCTTGGTCGTCAGATTGCGCATGCCGAGCGCGAGCGGCTTGCTGTCCTCCGGCGGAAGCAGGACCTTCTTGCCGTCGACGAGCTGATGCTGCAGCCCTTCGATACCGAAGCGGACGAATTCATCATGGTTTTGATCATAGAAGAAGTCGAGCAGCTTCAGCGAGGCCTCCGCTTTGTTTTTGGCAGCGGCCGGAATAATCCACTCAGGCTCGCCCATGCTTTTTTGCGTAACGAAGCCCTCGAAGCCGTCCACCTTAGGAACCGGCATACCGACGATATAAGCGTCCGGAGCGCCCTTCAGCATCGCATTGTAGCGGTCGCGGACGTTGGCGGGAAGATGGTACCAGCTGCCGACCAGGTTATTGTTGATTTTGGCCTGCCAAACATCGCCCTTGTTGAGGAAAGTCTCATTGTCCAGCAGCTTCTCGACATACAGCTCACGGATAAAGGCGATGGCCGCCTTCATGTTCTTCGTGACGCCGGCGTATTGAATCTGGCCCTCGTAAATATCCCACTCCGGACTGCCTTCCCACATCGCTATGCCGTACATGCCGAACAGATGGTCCATCCATTTCCCGAACTCGCGGCCCGAAGTCGGCAGCTCATCCTTGGCTCCGTTGCCGTTCGGATCCTTGTCGCGGAACGCTTTCAGCACTTCCTTGTACTCCTCCGCCGTCTTCGGCATCGGCAGCCCGACCTTGTCAAGCCAATCCTTGCGGATCATAGGCGCCCGCTCCGGGACGAGGAACACCTTCGGGATATAGTAGATATGACCGTCCGGAGAGGCCGAACGGACGATGTCCCAGGCTTCCTGCGGAATGTTCTTCCACACATTCGGCGCATGCTTCGGCAGCAGATCATCAAGCGGAAGCGCTCCTCCCTGCTTGATCAGCGTCTGCTCGATCCCCCCGATCGGGCGGAGGATATCAGGCAGGTCATTCGAAGCGATCATCAGATTAAGAAACTCTGTGGGCTCCGATCCCGGCGGCGTCGTGATGAGCTTGTATTCTACGCCCGTCTTCTCCGCGACATACTTCACATGCGCATTGTTGCTGTCAGGTATCGTGCCGACGCCCATATGGCTTTTGAACACCTTGACCGGCACGGCCTTGCCGTCTTCTCCGCCATTGCCTGAAGCTGACGGAGCTTCTCCTGTCGAAGCACAGCCTGCGAGCGTGGTTACCGCGAGGAGCGATGCCAGCGCGGATAGCGCGGCCGGTTTACCGAATAATCGTTTCGTCATGCGTAAATCCTCCCTTTTTATATGCATGCTATATATCAAACCGGCGGACCGGTTTCATATCTACCCGCCTGTCGGCCTAGCAGCTGAGTGACCGCCGAACTTATTCCTTAAGCGATCCCAGCATCGAGCCTTTGACAAAGTATTTCTGCAAATACGGATATACCAAAATGATCGGAATGGTGGCAAACAGAATGGTCGCCGCTTTCAACGTAGTCGTATTAAAATCGTAGTCGCCCAGCACCAGATTAACGGCGGCCAGCTCTTCCGGCGATTGCAGATACCCGCGCAGCTTCATTTGCAGCGGCCACTTGGACGGATCGCGGATAAACAGCACGGCCCGCTGGAACGTATTCCAATAGCCGACGGCATAGAATAAGCTGACGGTAGCCAGCACCGGCTTCGATAAGGGTAAATAGATGCGGAACAGAATCCCCGCGTCGCTGCAGCCGTCGATACGAGCCGAGTCGTCCAGCTCCGGCGGAATGCCCATAAAGAAGGTTCGGATGATGATCATATTAAACGTACCGATCAACCCCGGTATGATCAGCGCCCACAGCGAATTCATCAGCCCCAGCTCGCGGACCGTCAGGAAGAAAGGAATCATCGGCGCGTTGAAGATCATCGTGATGATAATCCCGAACATGATCGGCTTGCGTATGATAAACTCCTTGCGGGACAGCGGGTAGGCCGTGAGCACCGAGAACAGCATGCTCATAAGCGTGCCTGCCACCGTAATATAGACCGTGATGCCGAACGAAGTCCAGAGCCCCTTATTCTTCAGCACATGGACCCATGAGGCTGTGGTGAACTCCACGGGAAGGAGAAACACCTGCTTGGAATCAGCCGCGATGGGCGAGCTGAACGACACGGCCAACAGATGCACGAGCGGAATCAGCATGGTGGCTGCCGCGGCCGCCAGAAATACATAGTTCACGGCTTGGAATAGTTTATCTCCTTTGGTCAGCTTCATCTACCACAGCCCCTGTTCTGTTTTTCTGGCTAACCGGTTGAATATCCAGAGCAGTGTGAAACCGATTACCGACTGGAACAGCCCGATAGCGGTCGTCACGCTGTACTGCCCCTGCAGGACCCCGGCCCGGTATACATAGGTTTCGATGATATCGCCAACGGAATACGTCATCGGAGTCAGCAGGTTATACATCTGATCGAAGCCGAGCTCCAGGAAATTGCCGATATTCAAGAGGAAGAGTACCAGGATCGTAGGCAGCATCGTCGGCAGGGTGATATGAATCGTCTGCTTCCACCTGTTGGCGCCATCCATCACAGCCGCTTCGTATAGATTCGGATTAATCCCGGCGATTGCTGCCAGATAAATGATCGTTCCCCAGCCGACCTCTTTCCAGATGCCGGACAGTACGACGATCGTGCGGAAGTACCGCTGCTCCTGCATAAACAGGATCGGCTCAAGCCCCATCCAGCCGCGGACCATATTGGCTACGCCTTGGCTCGACAGCAGCTCGAACACAATCCCTCCCACGACGACCCACGACAGAAAGTGCGGGAGGTAAAACAAGCTTTGGACGACCCGCTTGGCCAGAAGCAGCCTCACTTCATTGAAGAGAAGCGCGAGGATGATCGGCGCCGGGAACCCGAACAAGAGCTGATAGAAGGCGATCGTCGCCGTGTTTCTCAGCACCAGATAAAAATCCTGATACGAAAAAATAAATTTGAAATTGTCCAGTCCTACCCAGGGGCTGCCTGTCATCCCCTTAAAGATCTGATAGTTCTGAAAAGCAATCAAGCTGCCGGCCAGCGGCACATATTTAAAAATCAGATAGAACAGCAGGCCCGGAACAATCATCACGTACAGCATCCAGTGCTTGCGGATGTTGGCAAGATATCGATTCTCCGCCTTCATCCTGACCGCCTGCGCTTCCGTGGAGCCGGGCGTCGATGGGGTATATAAGTTTGCCACCGCCTCGAACCTCCTTCGCTTTATGTATCGTCATCTTACCCGCTGACGCCCGGCTTGTTCAATCGTTCAATCCTCCAGAGCATGCGCAAATACGCGAACCCGCCCGGTCTGGACGATTCGCGTGCAAGGTTGATAATACGGTGATTCTACAAGCAAGTCCGGCATAAACAGGTCGCTCCTGGACAAACAGACCGGCCTATCCGCGGATTGGACGATCTGGAGGAATCGTTGATGGCTTGGCGTATCGGTTAGCTAAGGGGTATCGTGTGAGGCTTGCCCGGGACTTCCGGCGGCATACAAAAAATCGCCCTGCACATGAGCACGCTCATGTGAGGACGACACCAGGACTCTATTCGATTTAGAAGGAAAGGCTCGGGCGGTACAACGAGGCGTCCTTCCACTTCATCACCTCGCGGCCGGCTTGCACATAGGGGGCGTCAGTCGTGATATCCATCGTCGCCCAGCCTTTTCCTTCCATATAAACTTCGTTCCATGCATGCAGCCCCTGTACATCCGGGGCATATCCCTTCACCAGCTTCGCAGGGACATCGACGCTCCGGAGCATCGCTGCGAACAGAGCCGAAGCATCATAACAAATACCGGCATTCTCCGCAAACGTCGCTTCGATATCGGGCGTATATTCCGGCGTCAAGCTGCTTCGGGCTTTGTCATAATCGTAAGCAAAGCGCTCTGCGATATAGGCATAGATCAGCTCGATCTTCTCGGAGGGCGTCGATGCCTGCTCTGCCAGTTCCCTCGCCTTGCGTATCGCATCCATCTGTTCGGTCCAATGAATGGGCTGGATGGATTGCAAATAAACGGCATTCGGATTTTTCAGCTGCAGCTTAATAACCTGGCTCGAGAGCTTCTTGTATTCGTTGCCGCGCGCATTTTCATATAACGTAACGGTATAAGTGCCGTCCCCATCCTTCAGTGGAAATTCTCCCGACTGGAACGAGGCGGGGAGCGGATAAAATTGCTGGCCTGCGCCGGACTGGATCAAAACCCTCTTCCTCGCCGCAGGAGCGGCATGCTCCGGCACACGGACAACTACAGCGCCGTCGTCGGAAAAGGCTTGTCCTACTTGATGGGACACGGAAGCGAGGGACATGGGAGCAGGTACGGGCGTGCCTAGAAGAAGGAAGCCGGAGAGGGTGAGCAGCGTCAAGATGTTGCTCATACGGAGAACTCCTTTAAACACCGTTCTATCGGTTATCGACAGCCCTTATTATATCCTCATATTTCCAATACAGTCAATAAAAACTTACCTTCTCTTGTCGAAACAAGGGAGAATCTAGGCATTCACGACACCTCTGTCATCTTGGCGCGGACGATAAAGCGATGGGTCCCTGTGTCGATGGGCTCGCAGGTGATCAAGGTCAAATATACTCCGGAGGCGGGCTGCTTCAGAACGGAAACATCGCTCGGTTCGACGATTTCGGTAGCCGTGACCGTAAATTCCTTCTTCTCCCCTCCTGTGCGGACAATGATCGTATCGCCGCTTTTCAGCTCGACAAGCCGATTGAACAAACGGCCGTAGCTAAGGCTGCGATGAGCGGCTATCACCGCATTCCCCTTGTGGCCAGGGACTGCGGTCCCTTTGAAGTGAACGGCGCCAAGCTTCATATTGACATCGGTCACCCCGGCCAACACCGGCAGCTTGGATTCGATTTTCGGAATTTCAAGGATGCCCATTGCAGCAGGCTTGGCCGCTGCAGCTAGAGGCTTTGCAACTGGGCTAGGCGCAGGCGTCGGCGACGCCGGCTCGGAGGGAGCGGTGGAAGCCGGATCTGGAGCTTCGACGCTTGCATCGCCCGCCGGCCGATGCGCTCCCTCCTCGAAAGGCACGCCCTGCGGCGGCACCTCAGCCCCTGCATAGTTCTCGCTGGCCTGTCCTTCTGCAGCTTCCGCAAATACCTGCAGCTCCGCAAGCAGCTCGCGCTGCTGCTTGTCTTCCCGGGCCTGCTGAATATGCGGAAAAGCGATCGTGCACAGCCCAGCCAGAACCAAACCTATTGCCCATTTTCGCATCTGTATCCCCCCTGTCACTCGTAAGCTGGTCCTCTATTCAAGGTTATTCTTCTCGCGCAAATGCGAAAAGGGGACCAAGGTCCCCTTTTCTGCTCCTTACAGACCGGCACGACGCTTCCTCAAGCCGGTTACAAGTCCTGCTGCGATCAATAAAGCTCCTAAGCCGTAAAACGTCCATGGCGTTTTTTCGCCCGTTTGCGGCAGCTTCGAATAGCCGAGCGGAATTTCGCCGTCCGCTATCTCCTCAGTCTGCTCTCCGGCTGGCTGCTCCGCCGTAGGTTGACCGGTTCCCCGGGGAACATCCGAATCCTCCGGAAGAATGATGTCGGTATCAGGCACCGCAGGACCAGGAACGGCAGGTACCGGTGTTCCTGGAGTCTGCCCCCCGGGAGTCGGAGTCGACGGTGTCGGCGTCACAGGAGGACCTGTCGGAACCGGATCATCATCGACCTCTGTTGTATCACCGTCATCACTGCCACCGCCGTTGTCTCCGCCGCCATCGCCACCGCCCGGATTGCTGCATAGCGTAGCGCTGGCCTGGACGGTATCCTTGCTTTCACCGCCAACACCGACCTTCAGCAGCTCTCCGTCAGCGGCCGTCGCAAGCTGAATGACTGCCCCGCCATTAGCCGGAAGCGTTACTTGGCCGTTTAATCCATTCAGGCTGTAGGTGACTTCAGTCACCGTGGAGTTCCGGTTCGTCAGCTGGAAGCGGACGATACCGGTCTCGTTGACGCAAAGCGCCGCCGCATCGACCAGCTCTACCGTAGAGATAGGACCGGGATTGCAATTCCCGGTACTGGCCGCTACCGTGTCCTTGCTAACTCCGTTAACTGTAACGTTCAGCAAGTCCGTGCTTGTGGATGCAAGCTCCACGATTTCGCTCTGGCCGGCTGCCAGCGTCACCTCGCCGGTTGCGTTCCCCAGCGAATAGACCACTTCGGCTGCCGTCGCATTGCGGTTCGTCAGCTGGAAGCGGGCAATACCGCTCTCGTTGAAGCAAAGCGCTGCCGCATCGACCAGCTCTACCGTAGAGACAGGGCCGGGATTGCAATCCTCGGTACTTGCGGCCACCGTATCCTTGCTGACTCCGTTAACCGTGACCTTCAACAATTCCTTGCTTGCGGAAGCAAGCTCCACGATGCGGCTCTCGCCGGCCGCCAGCGTTATTTTCCCGCTCACGCCCTCCAGCGAGTAGGCCACTTCGGCTGCCGCTGCATTGCGGTTCGTCAGCTGAAAGCGGACGATGCCGCTCTCATTGAAGCAGAGCGCAGCCGCATCGATCAACTGCACGGAGGTGGCAGGGCCGGGATTGCAGCTCTGCGGATTGGCAGCCACCGTATCCTTGCTGACTCCGTTAAGGGAAAGCTGTAGAACCGCCGTGCTGTTGGAAACGATTTCAATCACTTTGGTTTCGTTAGCTCCCAGCGTCACCTGCCCGTTCTGATCGGCTAACGTGTATCCGATCGTAGCGCTGGTACTGTTGCGATTCGTCAGTTCAAACCGCAGCTGGCCCGTCGTGTTTACACACATAGCCGTCACATCGATCAGATCGAGCGTAGGCGTAGTCGGTTCAGGCTCGCATCCGTTGACTTGATGATTGACAAGCGCCTTAATCAATAAAGCGGCCGGATGGCCGTAAGGGACGGAGGGAATCACAGGACCCGAATACAGATCAATCTGCCAGTACCCGCAAGGCATATCGATCTCGACGGTGTGAGTACCCGGACCGTATACGGCGGTCTTATTGTCGTGCACATACTGCTTGTTGTAGGGAGCCCCCATATGGTCGGGCTTCACATTGTCCTTAAACGCATAGCTCGTAAAGGACAGCTCAATGCTGCAGTATTCCTCTGGGATCGTGAACGTTACTTTCCCCGCCGTCATGACAGGGCTCAGGATGCTCTGCCATACCTTCTGAGTAGTCGCAATGATCGGCTTGCAGGTCCCTCCGTAAACATCTCCTCCTACAGTAGCCGAACCCCCGGCTTGGATCGTTACAGCAGGCAGTGTCTGGTCATCCGATGCCCAGACCTTGCGATCGGCAACTCCAAGGACTGGAAATACCAAGCCCAATACGAGGAGAAGCGACAACCACAGGGAAAACTTACGCTTGATTAGTGCTCTCATGACTCTGCTCCTTTTTGTATACTTATCTAGGAAATATGTACTGCTTCTGTTACTAGTTACACCAGGAAAGGGCCGGTTAAACATCGTTTTATTCAATTTTCAAAACTTTTCTCATAGTAGTCCCCCTTCGTAATACCCAACCGTTGATACATATTGTATCACAGTCATGAGTAAATCTCCACCATTACCGAGAAAAAGACCCCGAGCTGACCTGATGCTCTCCATGACAGCCCCTTTCCGCAGGTAAAGTTTCCGTGCCGCTCATCCGTATTCGCTTTCCCCAATCGTTTCGTTTCCTAATCTAAGATATGCGCCATTAGGCAAGAATCGAATCGATTTTTGAAAATTTTCGATCGCGCCTCCCCCTCCTTCAAGTGCGCCGATTCCGGAGGGGAAGAGGAGAAGACTAGCCGATAGGGGCCGGGAAACGCCCCTCTATAGAGCCGTCACAATGATCGGATGCTCGTTGGTAATGATAATCGTATGCTCATGCTGGGCTACGAAGCTGTTGTCGGGCAGGCGAAGCGTCCAGCCGTCGCCGGCTTCGACTGCGTACCGGGCGCCCGTGGACAGAAAGGGCTCTATCGTAATGACCTGCCCGTCGCAAAGCTTCCTCTTGTCATGCGGATCGTACACCGGCAGAATCTGCCTCGGCTCTTCGTGCAAGGAACGCCCTATCCCATGGCTGCACAAATTCCGCACGACAAACAGTCCGCCTGCGCGGGCCTGTTCCTCGATCAGGCGCCCGACTGTATTCAATTTTACGCCCGCCTTGAGCTGCGAGATGACCCTCATCATGGTCAGGTACGTATATTCGCACAAGTGAAGCAAAGGTCCGTCCTCCGCAGGCGAGAGCACGAAGGACTGGCCGGCATCCGCATAATAGCCGTCTAGCTCGGCCGAGACGTCGATATTCACCACGTCCCCCGCCTTCAGCCTTCTGCGTCCGGGGATACCGTGCGCCGCCTCCTGATTGACGCTGATACAAGTCGCACCGGGAAATCCAACAACCAGACGAGGAGCCGGCCTTGCGCGATGCTCCTCCATATAACGCAGGCCGATGTCATCCAGCTCTTGCGTCGTCATGCCGGGTCGCGCCCGCCGTTTCATTTCGGCGATCGTGGCTGCTACTACACGCCCGACCCGCCGCAGCGCTTCAATATCTTCCTGGGATTCAACCGTCATCCTTGCACACCTCCTTTTTCTTGCCGGTTATCCGGCGATACGGCCGCCGAACCGGTCAACGGCATTCGAAACTCGCGTTTCCTAATAAACGCCCGTTGTATACCGAACAGGGGCATCTATCCAGACGCCGGGGGGACAAATGACATACGTTGTAACATGAATCTAAGCCAGACTTCGGGATCAGAAAGGAACGAACCGACCATGGGAAGAGACATCGTCGATCTATCGGTTACCAAACATCAGGCGAGCGGCGAGATCACCCTCGTCCTGGAATCCTACAGCCAGGCTGCCCTCGGACTGAACGACCTGCCGAACGGGGCCACCGTCACCTTGAAGAACGGCCGCTCGGAGCAAAAAGTCCGCGTTATTCGCGGGGATGGCGATGAATGCGCATTTCCATATCTGGAGATCGACCCTGCGATGGCCAAGTCGCTGGGCTTGCGCGATCAGTGCCGGTATCTGGTCGATTATAACCCTATGCAGGATACCGTAGACTTGACACAGGTCATCGTCAGCCGCAGTCAGGCTTTGCTCGAGCCGGACCGCTACCGGAGGAGCGTTCCGCATATTACGATCGGGGGAGCTTTAGCCGCTGCGCTCGGAATCCCTCGGGCTGCGTACCCTATCCTCACCGTGAGAAACGGCAAGAGCAGCGCCAAGGTACGGCTTCATGTTCCTGAGAACGAGATCAGCGAGGAGCTCCGGCTCTCCGCCTCCCTCTGCCGTAAGCTTGGGCTCGTTCCCGGCCATATCCAGCAGCTAGCCTATAATCAAAGGTCAAAGACCTTGGCGATCGGCAATTCTGCGGCTGTGGAAGCGCCGATCGTTGCCGAACCGGCCGGCCGCCCGGAGGACGGTCCCTCCTCCGGCCTTGAACCGCAAAAGTCCGATGCCGCCAGCCGTTCCGGCAAAGCCAACCGTCCGGGCCAAGCGACTCTCTCTCATAAAATCCGCTCTTCCTCGGGCGTCTCCCCGAATGATTCCTCAGCTGTGCGCAGCATCAGACAAGCAAAGTCATTCCCCCGGGCCAATCATCCCGCTCGGCAAGCTTGGAGCCGGTACCAGGCAGCCGGAAGCCGGCAGCCCCGCAAGCTTGCGCCGACCGTCTCCAAGCAGCGACCGAAGAGCCCCAGCATCTGGCTGAGTCCTCAAGTGACGCCTTCCGCAAGAGCTGCCCGGTAGAGGACGCGGGACTCCCCTTGGCCGTCTTAAAGACATGGAGCGACAGGAAGCGCGGCTCATTCCGTCCTCGATGATATCCCCGATCATAACATGCCTCCGGCGTCCATGCACCTTTCGCCCGGAAAGGCTGGCATGACGAATGCAAAAAAAGGCAGAGTCGGCCTTTCCTTCCTGGAAGGAGACCTGCTCTGCCTTGATGAGTATTCGGATGTCGGACATAGGACGACCGCTGCCTAGAATAGGCCGATGCCCCCGTCTTCACTCGCTGCGCTTCAGCCAATCTGCCAAATTACCGCTCGCGAGCCCAGGTCCTCTCCCGTCGTCGTATGCAGCCGGTTAAGGAACTCGACTTGGAACGTACCCGGATGGTTGGGCCCTGAAATTTCTACGGCAAGCTCAGCCGCGACGCCGTAGAAGGCGAGTGCCGTCGCAGCTGCCGTCATAAGGTCCTTTTCCACCGCGGCGAAGGCCCCGATCACACTCGTCAGCAGGCAGCCCGTACCGGTAACAGCCGTCAGCAGCGGCGTGCCGTTGCTGATCCGGTGAGTGATCTTCCCGTCGCTTACATAATCATCCGCTCCCGTAACGACGACGACCGCGTTCAGCAGGCTTGCCGCCTGACGAGCCAGTAAGGATCCATCGGCCCCGGCTGACTCCCCGGCATCCACGCCCTTGATCTCACTGGTCCCCCCAATCACGTTGGCGACCTCCGCCGCATTGCCGCGCAGCACGGAGACGCGAATGCCTTCGAGTATGCGTTTGGCCGCGGCCGTCCGGTAAGGAGTAGCTCCCGCGCCGACCGGGTCGAAAATGACCGGAACGCCATGCTCGTTGGCCGAACGCCCGGCGATCAGAATGGATTCGATCAGCTGCTCGTCGAGCGTTCCCATATTGACGACCAGCGCGCCCGCTATTTTCGCCATGTCGGCTACTTCTTCATGCGCATACGCCATGACCGGGGAAGCCCCTAAGGCCAGCAGCCCGTTGGCCGTGAAATTCGTGACAACGACATTCGTAATGTTGTGGACGAGCGGCTTCTGTTCGCGTACCCGGTTCAACAGCTCGATACTTGTTTCGATGTTCATTTGCATAGCCCTCCCTAATCGTTTCATAATGAGGCTTTGCCCCATGCCGTACCTTTTATTTCACCTTACTTCAGGCAGTTCGCCTCTGGAGGTAGCCTCTAACGCATCACTAGCCCGCCGTCTACATGGAGACACTGCCCCGTTACAAATGAAGCCCAGTCGGAAGCGAAGAAAAGCACCGCTCCCGCGATATCCGCCGGAGATGCCAGTCTGCCGAGCGGCGTCAATCCGATGATGGCATTCTTCGTATCCTCCTTCGTATCCCGGCTGGAATCCGTCGGAGAGGTCAAGCCCGGAGCTACGCAATTGACCGTGATGCCAAACGCCCCCAGCTCTGCCGCCAGGTTACGGCTGTAGCCGAGCAGCGCCGCCTTCGCCGTCGTATAATCATGGTACGGCACCACCGGAAAGTCGATCAGGTTGGTCACCAGATTGACGATCCTTCCCTTTCCTCGCTCCTTCATCAACGGGATAGCGGCCTGCACGACGTGGAAGGCTCCGCCCAAGCTGCCCTCCAGCTGTTCCCGGTAATCCTCCCAGCGAAGCTCCCAGGCGGTTTTGCGCCGCTTCGGATCGAAGCTGTACGGACTGAGCGCGTTGTTGACCACAACATCCAGCGATCCGAAAGCCTCTGCCGACTCGTCGATCATCGCTTGTACCGCCGCGGGGTCGGTCACATCGGCCTTCATCGCGACAGCCTCTCCGCCCTGTGCGCGGATACGGCCGACTACCGCTTCCGCAGCCGCTTCATTGCGGATATAATTGACGATCACCAGCGCTCCTTGCGCACCGAATGCCTCGGCGATCGCGGCTCCGATGCCGCGGCTTGAGCCGGTGACCAGTACGGTTTTCCCGGTAAAATTCATGATGCTTCCTCCAGTCCTTTGCTTAAGGGGACGCCATCGGGCTTGCCCTTGCCGATCTATGACCCCCGCGTGGCAGATTACTCCGCATCCGGATCATAACGATCGGCTTCCAGCTCCGCGCTCCGCTCGAGATCCACCCAGCGCACCAGATCGAGGAGATTCAGCCGCCCGTCATGATGCCAGCCCGCCGGCGTTCTCGCCATCTGGCCGACGGCGCATATCCGCGTCACTCCGCAGCTCCCCAGACGCGCCGCCACCCGCTCCAGACGGTCCGGTCCGACTGCAAGTCCAGCCGTCTGCACATAATCGCGGAAAGGCCGAAGCTGCGCTGCCGCCTGCTCCAAGCCGCTGCAGGCATAGACATGCAGCGTGCGGTTCAGCGGCGATGCTTCAAAGCCTGTCACGTCGTGATAGATCACCGTCCACGCCGTTCCCTGAGCGCTCGCGTACACCTGGACCGGCTCGCCCTGCAGCCCGCGCAGCTCCATCCGCTGGCGGACCGCACGGATGGCCATCGCCTCTTCGTCCGAGAGCTCGGCGCGCGGCTTCTTCTCCTGATAGCGCTCCATCTCGGAAGCGACCAGCTGCGCGAACTGCCGCGCGGATACCGCGCCGCCTTCCTCCACGAAGGCGGCATGTGGAGCCAGACACCCCTGCTGATCGTACACCGATGCGTCCTCCGCCAGCCTTCTCGCCGTCTCCCTGTACCGGTCCGCGGTCAGCGCCTCGCGCCCGATCATGGCGAGGCTGATCTTATGCCCGTAGCTGAGAAACCTGCGGGTCGCGGGCGTACGACTGCGAAGATGCTCTACGGTCTGCTGCGAGCCGTATACGATCACCGCGTCCGCAGCCTCCAGCAGCGGGCGCTCCAGCTCCTCGCTGCCGCCCTTCCATGGCAGGATAGCCAGGCAATCGGCAAGCTCCTCATCGATCTCGGCCAGCGTTCTGGCGAACAACACCGCCATCAACGGCTCGGAGGAGGAGGTCTTGCCAATCCCCGCAGCCTTGACCAGCAGACCCATGATCAGACTCCAAACCGGAAGCCCCGGCACGTTGCCGGAAAACACGTGGAAGATAAGCTCGGGTCCGTAGGCGCGGCTCATGCCGCCATGCTTGCGGGGACGAAACTCGTCCAGTACGGCAGCCGCGTCAAATTCTTCATCCAGAAAGCGCAGCAGCTCCTTCTTGCGGAACGTGCGGAAGAGCCGCTTCAGCTCCAGCCGGATCATCCCGGCGTCATAGCCGGTAATGACCGGCAGCCACGTCTCTGCGAGCTTCCTAAGCTCATAGTCCGGGTCCAGCCAGCGGGCGACGGCGCGGTCAAGGAGCTCGACAATACGCTCCGTGCGCAGAGTCTCCAGATAGGCCGCCCGGCAGGCGGTTACCTCCCGCGCGATCCTCTCCAGCAGCTCCGGGTCGAGGACGGGCAGCTTCAGCGCCAGCGTCCCTGCCGGTCCCTCGAATCTCCGTTCGGTCCACCGCTCAGGCTCTATGCCTCGCGGCAAGCGGCAGGCGGCGAGCGTAAGAACCGGCGCTTCGACTCCGTTTTCCGTGTCGCTGCCCGTCCGCAGCGGCGGCTTCTCTTCACGAAGCGGAAGATGATCGTCCTGATATGCAGCTATGAGGGTCACCTACTTTCGACTGGCGTTCATCAATTGGTCTACGGCGATCGAGCTGCCTCTTGCCTCCGAGCCCTGGACCCGGCCAAGCAGCACAAGCCCATGCTCCGTCCGGTAGCCGAGATCCTCCGTAAGCGTAGCGAACGCCGAGTTCCAGCTGGCCAGATCGTAATGGGCAAGCACGCCCCTTTTCCCGTCAGCGACGGGCTCCAGCGTGTCCGGATCAAGCACGAGCGTGCGAATCCAAGGGCCGCTTGTCTTCTCGTATATTGTCTCCCCCGTAAGAAAGCGGCTGCGGATATGACGGTCGTAGAGCTGGGAGCTCAGCTCCGTCATCCCGTACATGTTCACGCAGTCATCCCGCTCTAGGCCAAGAATCCGCTTAATCTGACTGTACAGCTCTTCTTGAGATATTTCCCTCGCTTGTCCCTTCAGCCCTCCGGTATCGAAAAGCCGGCTTCCTTCCGGCAGCCGGATGTCGATCCCCCGCTCTGCACAAGCATCGAGCAGATGCACGTAGGCGAACGTCGCTCCCATCAGCAGCACGGGGCCGCCTGACGCCTCTCGCTCCTGCAGCGCAGTCCAAACCTCAGACAGGTCGATACCGTGCTCCGGCGAGTAAAACAGACGGCTGTCCGGTTCACCGAACAGCTCGACTGCTCGGGACAAATACCGGGACAAAGAGCTGTTGCGGTTCACATCCTCCGCCGGGGACAGCACGAAGATGGTCATCCGTTCCCGATCGGGCAGCACATACCGCTTGAACGGCGGGGCCATCGAAGCGTCCCATACCTCCAGAGTCGGGTGGTAATGCTTGCCGCGGCTGTCCGCCCGGGTCGTGCCGCTCGTCATGAAGACGGCCTGTGCCTCTTCCGCCGGCTCGCAGGACAAAGTCAGCTCCTTGAAGGCCTGAATCGGCAGCGGAGGAATCTCCTGCCAGCTGCGTACGGTCAGTGGCGATTTGCGCCTCGCCTGGCAATATTTGCGATAAGCGGGAATATGCTTCACCTGGTAGGCGAACACCTCCAGCGCCAATCTATTGAATTCGGCCTCCGTTTCGGCACTGCCTTCCGCCGACCAGTCCGGCGAGCCTTCGGCCGCTTGCTGTCCTATATATACAAGTATCCGATCTACGATTTCTCTCGACTCCGGTCTCATCGCTTGCCTTCACTTCCTTTCCTCTCAGCAGCTATACCGTGTTTTCAACGTTACTTCTTCGCAGGCTCGGCTGGAAGCAGCTCATTCGTAACCATGTCCTTCAGGCTCAGCTCCTTCTGAATCAGCCCAAGCTTCTTGTACAAGTCGGCCCCCTGCTGAAGCACCGCTTCATCCAACGTGCCGAGCGGCTGCCCGTCCTGCGTCAGCGCCGATGCATTCCGCAGCCCGATAATCCGCTTATTGCGGCTCTTATCCTGCCCGTCGATTGCCTCGGCCACAGCTACCTCCGCTGCCGCCTCCGGGTTTTCGATCATCCATTCGGCGCTGCGCTTGTATACCTCCAGGAAGCTTTTCAACAGCTCCTTCTTCTGGGCCAGCGTCTCTTCCGTAACGACGAACAGGTCACTAGGCACATTCAGCGCATCCGCCACGCGCAGCTCGTTCACCTCGCCAAGCCCCTTCAGCGTCGCATCGGCCAATCCGGTGTCCGTGGCGGCCGTGGCATCGACCTGTCCCTGAATTAACGGAGCGAAGTTCGAGACGCCGGTCTCGATGATCGTTACGTCCTTCTCCGTCAGTCCCGCTTGATGCAGCAGCACGAGCAGGTTATGCCGCGTTCCGCTGGCCAGGCTGTAGACGCCGATCTTCTTCCCTTTCAAATCCTTGGCCTCGCGAATGCCCTTCTCCTTCAGCGACACGACGTTGAACACATTCTGCGGATAGATGTTGTAGATGACGCGCAGCTTCTCGCCCCTCTCCAGCGCGAAATACAAGGACCCCGGGTCTGTAAAGGCGATATCCGCCTGCTTGGTCAAAATATTCTTGATCGCATCCCCACCCCCGGCTCCCGGCACAAAGGCAAAGTCGATGCCTTTCTCCTTGAACCAGCCCTGCGACTGGGCCTGGAACAGATTCGTCTGCTCGGCAATCGGTTTGCTCCAGCTAGCCATGACCAGCTTCTGAGCCTGCGCAGCCGGCGCGGCGGCGCCTCCCGTCCCGCTCTTCACCGGATCGGATACAGCCGGGCCGGATCCGCAGGCCGATAGCAGCAGTCCCCCGGCCAGCAGCAAAATGACAGGCATCGTCCATGTTGTCTTCTTCATTGGTCGCTCTCCTTTTTATAGGGTCTAAGCTTGATCCTCTCGATCACTAACACCACTTGATACAGCGCCATGCCGAGCACGGTCAGCAGCAGCACCACCGCGAACATCAGCGGAGTATCCATCATGCCCTGCGAAGCGATCAGCAGGGCGCCCAGTCCCTTGCTTCCTCCGATAAATTCCCCCACAACCGCTCCTACGACTGCCAGCACGACCGCCACCCGAACGCCGGCAAGCATCCCCGGCAATCCGGCGGGCAGCTTCAGGCGAAGCAGCGTCTGCCAGCGGGAAGCCCCCAACACGCGGAACAGCTCTTGCTTAAGCGGATCGACATACTGGATAGCCGTTACCGTGCTTTCAAGCAGCGGAAAGAAAGCGATCAGCGCCGTGATGACGACCTTGGGCGTCGTACCGAAGCCGAACCAGATCATGAACAGCGGCGCCAGGGCCAGCTTGGGCACCGCCTGGCTGGCGATCACATACGGGGAGAGCAGCCTTCTCAGCCAGCGCCATTCCCCCATGCCGATCCCGATCAGCAGTCCGAGCGCTCCTCCCAGCAGCAGCCCGAGTATAATCTCCAGCAGCGTCTGCCCAATATGCGGAATAAAGTAGCCGCTGGACAATCCCTTCCACAGCGCGGCGGCGACTACCGTCGGCGCCGGCAGCACAAGGGCGGACACCCCGCTGGACTGCACGCCCAGCTCCCAGAGCAGCAGCAGCGCCGCGAGCAGTCCGGCGTTCAGCCAACCGCTCCGGCTTTGTCGTACTACTCTTTGCGGCTGGCCTCCGTTCGCTTTGCCGCGCCTCATACGCGCCCACCGCCTTCCATCGTTTGCCGCAGCGACAGACATAGCTTATTAAAAGGCTCCTCATAGCGGAGCTTGTACTCGCGCTGTTCCGGCAGAGGAACCGCCGTATCCGCCGCGATCCGGCCATCCTGCAGCATTACGACACGATCCGACACATAGACTGCCTCGGCAATATCATGCGTAATGAACAGCACCGTCATCGTCTGGGCCGCGCACAGCCGCAGCAGATCCTCCTGCAGCTCCTCCCGCGTCAGCGCATCGAGCGCGGCGAACGGCTCGTCCAGCAGCAGAAGCGATGGCTCGCGCATCAGCGCGCGGGCTAGCGCAACGCGGCTCTGCTGGCCGCCAGACAGCTGGCCGGGGAATTTGTCCTCGTGGCCGGCCAGGCCCATGCGCGCAAGCCGCGCATCCGCCGCTTCGCGGTCGGCCCCCGTCGGCTTGCGTTGCAGCGCGACGGGCAGCAGCACATTATCCCGCACCGTCAGCCACTCCAGCAGGGTCGGGGATTGAAAGACCATGCCGATCTGCTCGTGCGGCTTCGTCACCGGCTGGCCCGCGATACTTACCCGCCCTTCGGTGGGGGTTATCAGTCCCGCGGCCATTTTCAATAACGTCGTTTTGCCGCAGCCGCTCCGTCCGAGCAAGGACACGAATTCGCCTTCCGCCACCTGCAGGCTCAGATCCTGCAGCACGGGCTGTCCGTCTTGAATATACCGATGTGTGATCCTCTCAAAGCCCAAATAGGACACCTTGCTTCTCTCCTTGTCCCAACCTGCAAAAAAACACACCCCGCCCTAAGCAAAGTGTGTTTGAATGCACCTCTCCCTACGCTGGCATGACCCAACAGGTTCAAATGGTTAACGACGGTTAAGCCGTACTCTCAGCCCGGTTCCCCCCGGACTCCCATGGTCATATTTAGTTTGACATCCCTACATGTGCAACGCATGATCTAGCCCTCTAGCCTGAAGACTTATTATAACATTGTCCGTTATCTTTGGGTAGCTCGACACGGAAGAGCTCTTGTACTTCCTCCCGATATTCGGCATGATAGAGAGAACACGAACACAACGATTCGGGGTGACGGATCATGACGGCATACGCCTTGTTTCAAGCCGGACTGCTTGAGGGCGATTACCATCCTCGCGTAACGGCTTACTATTTCAAGCAATGGGAATCGTTCGAGATGGCTTTTCATCGACATTCCGATACCGAAATCATGTACATCATCTCGGGGCATTGCCGGGTCGATCTGCAGGCCAGAGGTCGGATTGAGAGCGTTCTTCTCAAAAAAGGGGAGTTCATTATGCTGAACGCCGATATCCCCCACAGGCTGATCGTCGAGGAAGGCACTCCCTGCCGCATGCTCAATGTCGAGTTCCGCTTCGGGCGATGCGGTCGAGACGAGCGCTTCCCCTCGGTCCGGACGCTAGCGGACGAAGATGCGATGCTCCGCCGGCTGCTCGGCTTAGCGCGTACCCATTTGATCCTGCGCGATCCCGATGAAGTGTATCAGATTTTGAAAAGTTTGGTGCTGGAGCTGGATGGGAAAGAACAGCGCAGCCTGCTCCTCATTCGTTTGCAGATGATGCAGCTGCTGATCCGTATCGCCCGGCTGCAGCGCAGCGCGGAGGAGAGCCGTCAGCCGCACGCCGACCACTACGTGAGACAATGCATCGAATACATGCATCACCATTACGACTGCGACATCAAAGTCAAGGATATCGCGGCTGCCGTCAGCCTTCACCCCGGTTACCTGCATCGGATCTTCAGAGCGCACACGGGCAGCACGCTGACCGAATACTTAACTGCTCTGCGGATCGAGAAGGCCAAAATGCTGCTCCACACCGATATTCCGATTCTGGACGTGGCTGATTATGTCGGCGTGGGGAGCAGGCAATATTTTCATTCGCTGTTCAAGAAGCAGACGGGCCTGACCCCGACGGCCTTTCGCAAATCGATCCTCGCTCAAGCGCTTCGCGGGGAACAAAGTGATGATTTCTGACAGTTAAGCCTTCGTCTAGTCACGATCTTAGTAACCTCGACCCTTCCATCCCTGATACAATCGGGCTAGAACGTTACCACCACCTATTGTTCAGAATGGAGGACTTTCTTATGTCGTTCAAGATCGCTTTTATCGGGGCGGGCAGCATCGGATTTACTCGCGGCATCCTGCGGGACATGCTGTCCGTACCGGAGTTTCGGGATATCGAGGTTTCATTTACGGACATCAATGAGCATAATCTGGACATGGTCACCCAGCTATGCCGGAGGGATATTGCCGAGAACGGGTTAAACGTCCCCATCCATGCTACGACCGATCGGCGCGAAGCTTTGGCAGGAGCCAAATATATCCTGTGTACGATACGGGTAGGCGGGCTAGAGGCGTTCGCGGGCGACGTGGACATTCCATTGAAATACGGAGTCGATCAGTGCGTAGGCGATACGCTTAGCGCCGGGGGCATCATGTACGGTCAGCGCGGCATCGCCGCCATGCTCGACATCTGCCGGGACATCCGCGAGGTTGCCTCTCCGGATGCGCTGCTGCTCAACTATGCCAACCCGATGGCGATGCTGACCTGGGCCTGCAACAAATACGGCGGCGTACGCACCATTGGTCTATGTCACGGCGTTCAGCACGGCCACCGGCAAATTGCCGAGGTTTACGGCTTGAAGCAAGAAGAAGTCGATATCATCTGCGCGGGCATCAACCATCAGACCTGGTACATTCAGGCCCGCCATCAGGGCAAGGACTTGACCGGCGGTCTGCTGGAGGCATTCGAGCGGCATCCCGACTTCGCCCGTACGGAGAAGGTCCGCATCGACATGCTGCGCCGCTTCGGCTACTACAGCACGGAATCCAACGGCCATCTGAGCGAGTACGTGCCATGGTACCGCAAGCGGCCGGACGAGATCCAGGACTGGATCGATCTGGGCAGCTGGATCAACGGGGAGACCGGAGGCTACTTGCGGGTGTGTACGGAAGGGCGAAGCTGGTTCGAGACGGATTTCCCGAACTGGATGAAAGAACCTGCGTTTGTCTACACGGCGGAGAAGCGCAGTCATGAGCATGGCTCGTATATCATCGAAGCGCTGGAGACGGGCCGCGTGTATCGGGGCCACTTCAATGTGGTGAACAAGGGCGTCATCTCCAATCTGCCGGCCGATGCCATCATCGAAGCTCCCGGCTACGTAGACCGCAACGGCATCTCCATGCCGCTGGTCGGCGATCTGCCGATTGGACCTGCAGCGGTGTGCAATGTAAGCATCTCCGTGCAGCGTCTCTCGGTCGAAGCAGCCGTCCACGGCGACGACGCCTTGCTGCGTCAGGCTTTCATGATGGACCCGCTGGTCGGCGCCGTCTGCAATCCGAAGGAAATCTGGCAGCTCGTCGACGAAATGCTGGTCGCGGGAGAGCCCTGGCTGCCTCAGTATAAGGAGGCTATCGCGCAAGCCAAGCACCGGCTCGCGACTGAGCCCCGGCTGAAGACCCGCGAAGGCTACGAGGGAGCGGCCCGCCTGCCGGTGAAGTCCGTCGAGGAGATGCAGAAAAACCGGGCGGCTGCCAATCAAAACGCCGGTGAGTCCGATAAAGGAAAGGAGCGGGCATCCGCAGCCAAGTAGGTAAGCACGCCCCGCCCCCTTACTAATCGATCAAGAAAAAAACCGGTACGTGCGAGACTTCCCTATGTGGGAGCAGCTCAAACGTACCGGCTTTTCTATTTGAACAGAACAAATTTGAGCTGCTGCTGCTTCAAATACTCGATCATTTCCGGCAGCGCTTCGACGGTCGCCGCTTTTTCATGAAAGACATAGATCCCTTTGGAGGGAGTATGCTCTTGCATATACCGCACGAGGTCCTCCGCCTTCTTCCCCTCGGTCCAATCCGTCGGATCCCGGTTCCACAGCACCATCTTCATCCGATTGGCTTTCATATTCTCCATCAGAGCATTGTTTAACGAGCCGTAAGGCGGTCGAAACAGCGTGATCGGCGACTGCACGAGCGGCTCCAGCACTTCGTTCGTTTGGGTCAAATCTGCCTTTTGCTCGGCGGAGGAAGCTTGAGATAAATCCCTGTGATTCCAGGAATGACTCCCTACCGCCATCTCGCGCTCGCTGGCATAGGTCACCATCTCCGGACGCTTACGGGCGTTTTCTCCTATGAAGAAAAAGGTCGCGGCCACCTTATGCTCGACTAAAATATCGACAATCTTCCGTGTATAGACGGACGGTCCATCATCAAAGGTCAAAGCCACGTAACCTTCCGGCAAGCTTGACAAAGCGTCGGCTTCGCCAATCTCATACCATTCGCTTACTCCCGCGGTTTGTTCGGACGGCATCCGTTCCGGCGGCGGAGGCTTCAGCTCCACGACTTCCCTAGAACCTGTCTCCGCCGTGAACGGCTTCATCCCCGCCTCCATGGATGCAAGCTCCGCTTCCATCGGCGGGACATGTCCAAGACCCCATTGTTCAAGTCGGTTATCGGGTACTGCGGTCAGTGCCGGTTCATCCTTCCCTGTGGCCAGTACCGTCACAAACATCAAGGCCAGGATCAAGCCAAGAACGCCCAGTCCATGCCTTTTCCGGGTGGTCAGCCATCCTAGGGGGCTCTTCCCGCCAACAAGAGTTTGGCCTATGAGCTCCTTCTCCTGATCCACAGCTCTCGGGGCTTTCGGTGTATAGCTGCGCCCCTTAATTCGCTGCAGTTGTTCTTGATAAAGAACGGAACAGGCAAAATAAAAAGTCTTGCCGGTAGAGCCTTTTGTAGCAACCAGAGAACTGAAATGCGTTTTTTTGAAGGGATCCCACTTGGAATAAGGAGATAGCCTCACCCTTGCCGAATCATTTAATTCCAAAGAAACAAGCTGATCATATGTATATTCGTCGATCTCAATCTCGCACCGGACCGTTCCTTCTTCCCGGTTTAAAGCCAATTCCAACTTGCAGCAGGTCGAATCTTGCTTGAGCGACAGCAGTTCAATAATACAGACCTCATATGTATCGGATAACATGGAGCTTAGCCGCTCCCGTTCCCGTCTTCATGCTTGGCTCTTATCGCTTCCAGCGGGGAAGACATCCGAGTCGTAAAATCTTGAATCATGCTAAGCAGGTAAGCCTTCTCCTCGCGCTGCTCCTCGAACTTCTGTGTCAGATGAGCATGCTCGACGGCAAGCTTGCCGATCTTTTCTTCCAGCTCATTAATCTTCCTGCTCTTCTCAAGCTGAGCTTCATTATGCTTCTGCAGCAAGCTGCTGTATTTCTGCTGCTCCAGATCGATCACATTTTTCAGTTCCTCGATCTCCTCGCTCAGCCCGTTTTGAATATCGCGGCAGTCATCCATCATTTGATCAAGCTTCAGATTCTTCTCAATCAGCTTTTGCTCCAGCTCGAGGATGCTCTTTTCCCGTTCTTCGACTACGCGGCCCATATTCTTTAGGTCCCGGGTCAACCTGTCTACATTGCCGCTCGCATGCGTCAAGCGGTCCTGATACTCATAAATGCTCATCTCCGCATGCGCCTTAGCTTGGATCATTTGATCCACGGCAAACAGCAAATCCAGAGACTTTTTGTCCAAATTAGCTTTGCTTGCCGTCATAATCACAGGCTGATGATCCGTGTCATAGGTCGATGCCTCATCCGTTTGTTCCCGATAATCTTCCTTTACCTCTGGTTCTTGCTTCGCTTCTCTATCCTTTGCATCCTTCCATATTGCAAAAGGAGACCGCATGCCCAGCCCACCCCCATCAACATTGTTACATTTTGTCGCTCTATAGTTCCATTATAGAGGATAAGCGGGAGCAATTACGTGGGTCTTTATATTCAAGTGTCTCGGTATGAATACGGACCTAAGAACCAAATACAGGTCTATCGACGGAAAGGGCGCCGACGGCAAAAAACCCGCCTATCGGCGGGTTTTCCTAAGCCCTATGCTTATTTGCCCAATTGGTGAATCGGATGGCCCAGCGCGCCTTCTGCGGCGTCCATCGTAATTTCGCCCAAAGTAGGGTGAGCATGAATGGTCAAAGCGATATCTTCAAGCGTAGCGCCCATCTCAATGGCCAGCGTCAGCTCGGAGATCAGGTTGGATGCTTCATAGCCAGCCACGAAGCCCCCGATCAGCAGACCGGTATCCTTGTCGCCGACAAGCTTGACGAAGCCGTCGGTTGCGTTCATGGATTGGGCACGGCCGTTGGCGGCAAAAGGGAACTTGCCGACTACCACATTGATGCCCTGAGCCTTCGCATCCGCTTCGCTCAAGCCTACGCCTGCGATTTCCGGATCGGAGAACACAACGGCCGGAATCACCTTGTAGTCGATAACGCTAGGCAGTCCTGCGATGGATTCTGCCGCGACCTTCGCTTCGTAGGTAGCCTTGTGCGCCAAGGCAAGACCCGGTACGATATCGCCGATCGCATAGATGTGCGGCACATTCGTCTGGCATTGCTCGTTGACCTTGATCAAGCCGCGTTCGCCGACTTCGACTCCTGCCAGCTCCAGCGAGAGCTCACCGTCGGTGTTCGGACGGCGTCCGACCGTAACGAGCACATAGTCAGCCGTTACTTGCTTCTCTTCGCCTTTCACCGTGTACGTAACCGTCACATTGTCGGCCGTTTTCTCGCAAGACTGCGCCAAAGCTTCCGTAATGATCTCGACGCCCTTTTTCTTCAGGTTGCGCTCCGCCAGCTTGGTCAATTCCTTCTCGAAGCCCGGCAGGATGAAGTCGGAGCCCTCGAGGACCGTAACCTTAGAACCCAGTCTGGCATAGGTTTGTCCCAGCTCGATACCGATATAGCCGCCGCCGATGACGACCAGGCTCTTAGGCACTTCCTGCAGGGTCAGCGCCTCTGTCGAGGACAGAATACGTCCGCCGAATGGGAAGGCCTTTAGCTCGATCGGACGGGAGCCCGTCGCGATGATGCAATGATTGAATTTATAGCGTGCCGTTTCGTTATCGTTGAAGACGCGCGCTTCATGCTCGTTAATAAACAGCGCCTCGCCGTTGAAATACTGAACTTTGTTTCCCTTCAGCAGCATTTGAACGCCGCCGGTTTGCTTCTTGATGATGCTGTCTTTCCAGGCTTGCACCTTGGAGAAGTCGAGCTTCACATTTTCGGCCGTTATACCGATCGATTCCGACTGGGTGGCCACTTCATAATGATGGGCCGCAGAGATCAGCGCTTTGGAAGGAATGCAGCCGCGGTTCAAGCATACGCCGCCTACTTCATCCTTATCTACGACCAGCACGCTCTTGCCCAATTGCGCAGCGCGGATAGCCGCTACGTAACCGCCGGGACCTGCGCCAATGACCAATACGTCAATTTCTACAGATGCGTCACCTACTACCATAGCGGATTACACCTCCATAACAAGCAGCTCTGGATCGGAGAGCAGTTGTTTAATGTAGTTCATAAACTGTTGAGCGGTAGCGCCGTCGATAATACGGTGGTCGAAGCTGAGTGACAGAGCCATAACCGGAGCAATCACGATCTCTCCGTTTTTAACGACTGCTTTTTCCGAAATACGGCCCGTGCCCAGGATAGCGACTTCCGGGAAGTTGATGATCGGAGTGAAGAACATCCCGCCGGCGGAACCGATATTCGTGATCGTCAGCGTGGAGCCTCTCAGCTCGGCCGGACCAAGCTTGCCGTCGCGTCCGCGCGTAGCCAGGTCTTTGATCGCCGAAGCAATCGTCCAAATATTTTTTCGGTCTGCGTCCTGGATGACCGGTACGATCAGACCGTTATCCGTATCGGTGGCAATCCCGATATGGTAGTACTTCTTATATACAATTTCCTGCTTCTCTTCGTCGATCATCGCATTCATAGCCGGGAATTGACGAGCTGCAGCCACCAACGCCTTCACGATGAAAGGCAGGTAAGTCAGCTTGACGCCCTTCTTCTCAGCGACTGGCTTGGCTTTCTCGCGAAGCGCGACCAGACGCGTCACGTCGACCTCATCCATCAGAGTGACGTGAGGTGCCGTGTAGGCGCTCTTGACCATAGCGTTCGCGATCGCCTTGCGGATACCCTTCAGCGGCACGCGCTCTTCTTCACGGTCGCCGCTTACGGCGCCCGCTGCCGAAGCTGCGGCCGGCGCAGACGACTTGGCTGCTTCCGCGGCCGGAGCTGCGCTAGCGGCTGCCGGTGCGGCCGCTGTGCCGCCGCCTGCTGCGAAGCCGAGTACGTCTTCTTTAGTAATACGGCCATTTTTACCGGTAGCCGTAACTTGGGCAATGTTAATGCCCTTATCGCGTGCCAGCTTGCGCACGCTAGGCGTGGCGAGCACGCTTCCTGCCGATGAGGAAGGAGCGGAACCGCCGGCAAGCGGAGTGTCCAGCTTCGAAGCCGCTACGTTCGCAGCAACCGCGCTGCCGACCGGCTCTACGCCGCCAGTGGGAACTTCTGCGCCGCCCTTGGCCGCGTCATTCTCTGCGGCGCCTGCCGCAGGCGTCGCCGCTTCGGACGGGCTCGCTGCAGGAGCATCTCCATGTCCGCCCGCTTGCTGAGGCACCTCGCCTGTCACCTCGATGACGGCGATGATATCGCCGATCGTACATACGGTACCCTCGGCAACCTTCAGCTCCACAATTTTCCCTTCTACCGGGGAAGGAACCTCTACGGTTGATTTATCGTTCTGTACGTCCATCAGGATTGTTTCATCATTCACCGTATCGCCAGGCTTGACGTGCCACTTGACGATTTCGCCCTCGTGGATGCCTTCGCCTAGCTCCGGAAACCGATATTCAAAGTTTGCCATCGAACATTCACCATCCTTGTCGCTTCGTCAAATTAAAAATCAAGCACTTTATTCAAGCCGGCTACGATTCTCGCCGGATTCGGAAGCCACTGGTCCTCGACCTGGGCAAAAGGATATACCGTGTCCGGAGGTGCTACGCGAAGCACAGGCGCTTCCAGGTGAAGGATCGCCTTCTCGTTAATTTGTGCAATAACTTCCGCTGCGATGCCTGACGTTTTTTGCGCTTCCTGAACGACGATCGCGCGGTTCGTTTTCTTGATCGACTCGACGATGGTATCGATATCGAGCGGGATCAAAGTACGAAGATCGATGACCTCGACTTTAGCGCCGCGCGTCTTCTCGATCTCTTCCGCAGCCTTGAGCGAGGTGTGAACCATCGCACCATAGGTGATGATCGTCGCGTCGGAGCCTTCGCGAACCACGTTCGCTTTGCCGATCGGCACTGTGTACTCGCCTTCAGGCACTTCGGCACGGAACGAACGGTACAAGTTCAGATGCTCCATGAAAAATACCGGATCGTTATCGCGAATGGCCGAGATCAACAGACCTTTGGCGTCATACGGATTGGAAGGAACGACAACCTTGATACCGGGCGTTTGCACCATCAAGCCTTCGAGCGAGTCGGTGTGCAGCTCGGCAGCCTTAACGCCGCCGCCGAAAGGCGTACGGATCGTAATAGGAGCCTGATAGCGGCCTCCGGAACGGTAGCGAAGACGCGCCGCTTGAACTGCGATCTGATCGAATGCTTCGAAGATAAAGCCGATAAATTGAATTTCCATAATCGGACGGAAGCCCTGAGTGGCCATACCTACCGCCATACCGCCGATAGCCGACTCGGCCAGCGGCGTATCGAATACGCGCTCTTCACCAAATTCGGCTTGCAGGCCTTCCGTTGCCCGGAATACGCCGCCTACCTTACCGACGTCTTCCCCGAAAATGACGACGTTCGGGTCGCGCTGCAGCTCGACGCGCATCGCGTCTTTTATCGCTTGAATCATTGTCATTTGAGCCATGGCTGAATGTTCCTCTCCTTTACGCTTACGCTAAGTAATCCGCTTTTTGCTCTTCCAGATGCTGAGGCGTCGATTCGAACATGCTGTCGATCAGACCCGGCACTGTCATTTTTTCCGTCGTTTCCGCCTTCTTGATCTGCTCGGCTACCGTGTTCTTCGCTTCCTCGACAACAGCCGCCTCTTCTTCCTCGGTCCAGAGGCCTTTGCCCACCAGGTAAGTGCGGAAACGGTTCAGCGGATCCTTCAGCTCCCATTCAGCCGTTTCTTCCTTCGTCCGGTACTTGGAAGGATCATCACCGGACATGGAGTGCGGCAGGTAGCGATACGTGATCGCTTCGATCAGGGTAGCTCCCTCGCCGTTGCGTCCGCGCTCGGCTGCATCCTGTACCGCCTTGACGACCGCCAGGACGTCCATACCGTCGACCTGGACGCCCACGATACCGGCGGATACCGCCTTATGTGCGACAGATAAAGCCGCTGTCTGTTTCTCGAATGGCGTCGTAATTGCATAACCGTTGTTCTGCACGACGAAAATAGATCCAAGCTTGAACGCGCCCGCAAAGTTCAGCGCTTCGTAGAAGTCGCCCTCGGAGGAACCGCCGTCTCCGGTGTAGGTGATCGCTACGCGCTTCTCGCCGCGCTTCTTGAACGCCATAGCCACGCCCATCGCATGCAAATATTGAGCGCCGATAATAATTTGCGGCATAAGCACATGCACATCGTCAGGAATCTGTCCGCCATGCTGATGGCCGCGGGAATACAGGAACGCCTGGTACATAGGCAGGCCGTGCCATACGATTTGCGGCATGTCGCGGTAGCCCGGGCAAATAAAGTCATCTTTATTCAAAGCGAACTCGCTTCCGATCATGGTCGCTTCCTGTCCGGAGACCGGCGCATAGAAGCCAAGACGTCCTTGACGGGTCAGGTTAACGGCACGTTGATCCCAGGTGCGGGTGAACACCATGCGGCGCATCAGCTCGCGCAATTGCTCATCGGTTAAATTCGGCATTTCCTCCGGGTTGACGATCTGGCCGTCTGTCGAAAGAACGCTGAGCGGCTTTACTTCTTCTACGCCAACAATATGCGGCTTACTCATCTCAAAAGTCACCTCTTACGGTTAGTTGGGTATTAGTGATGCAAACGATACGGTGATGATGCAATGAACAAAAACACACTTTCTGTTATAGTAGTATTATAAACCTGTTTTTATAAATAACACAAGAACTATCTAGATAAATACGTTCTTTCTTGCGCGAACCGACTATAACAGTTTCACAAAAAGGGTATTACAGTTTTAGAAAATTTACAAAACTATTATAATACAACCGGAGGTATCCCTTTATGGACCAGGATATTTATTACAAAAGAACGATTGTCAAGGAGCTTGTCCCCTCAACCTTTCTTGGTGAGAAGAGACCGCTTAGGATTTACTTGCCGCCCGGTTATAACGAGCTTTTGTCCTATCCTGTCATCTACTGTCAGGACGGTGAAGATTTTTTTAATTTTGGGCGCATCGCGACGACCATGAATCGGCTGATCTATGATGATCAGGCGGAGCCGGCGATTATCGTCGGCGTTGATGTGGATAAAAGCATCCGTACCAGCGAGTACTCACCGGATGGCGACCGGTTTACCTCTTACTGCCGTTTTTTTGCAGAAGAGCTGCTGCCATTCGTTGAACATCATTACCCCGTTCGGACCGATCCGAACGAACGAATTTTGGCGGGAGACTCGCTGGGCGGAACGGTATCCCTGCATCTTGCCTTAGATTATCCTAGCCTATTTACCCGGGTTATATCCTTATCGGGGGCTTTTTTGCTCTCGACTCAGGAGCGGATTCGCCTGGAATCGGACTTGTCGTGGCTGAGCTTATCGATGGTGATCGGCTTGGAGGAAAAAGACGTCGATACCGGTAGAGGCCGCTTCGACTTCCTGGAGGCCAACCGGATAAGCAAACAGCTCCTCTTGGAGAGGAGCTGTCCGGTCGTCTATGAAGAAAAGCCAGGTAAACATGTCTGGGGCTTCTGGCAAAAAGAGCTGCCGTCCATGCTAAAGCGGTTTTTGTTATAAACCGTAGCGCTCCCGCATCCTCTGGGCCATCGCCCGCACCTCAGCCGGATCGGGCAGCCACAGCTTGGCGGAAGCGTCCGTCAGCCCGTCCGGTGTCTGGCGGTCTCGGACTACGCGTTTGACCGCATCGATGAACGTCTGGGCCGGGGTTGGCCCGCTAGCGGCCGTGTCTCCCGGACGAAGGCCGCCCGTCGACCGCCCTTCGTCCGGGGGGCCGGCGGGATCCGCATTCCCTGCCGCCAGGCTCTCCGGGCCATCCGGCTGCACAGAGCGGGCAAACCCCGTACCCAGCAGCTCCGTCAAGCTCGCCATGCTTTCCTCGCGGACCTGCGGATAGACGGCATCTGCGCTTCCCGCCGCAGCAAGCTCATAGAAAGACCGCGCCAAGGCAGCCTTCTCCGCTCCAGAGCCCTCCACGACTACGAATGCCTGTACCACGTAGGCATGCTGCTGACGACGCTGGGCAATCCCGCAGAACTTCCGGCCCCCTATGCTCAGATCGAAGTCGCCGGGGCAGTAAGCCCCTTCGATTTCTCCCTTGGCTACAGCGCCGCCAGCCTCCTGCAGAGCCAGCGCGATCAGCTCGTACATCCGCTCAAAGTCGTCATGAAAGTCAATTCTGCCGGCCGGCTTGCGCCCGATCAGGGAGACATTGACTACGCCGAGATCCAGCGGCACCGCCGCACCGCCGGAATTCCGGACCGCTACGCTGTATCCTGCCTGCTCCAAACTCCGGCTTGCCTCAGCCGCAGAGGACAGCCTGCTGTCCCTCAATCCCATTACGAAGGCCCGCGGATGTCTCCACATATGGATCAACGGAGGACCTCCCTCGCCGACATACCGGCATAACAGCTCCTCCAGAGCAAACGGATATAAAATATCGGGCTCGCTGAAATCCCCGCTTCGGTCCAGCATAAGCAAATTTTGAAGTCCTTCCCCTGAGGGCGAAGCTTTCTTCTCCTGCATGTTGTAAGTTCCCCTCTCACGCGCTGCGGGCACTCCGCTCCGTTCCTCTCCCTGCTTGCATTTGCCAAGGAGCTGCGGCCCGTCAGACGCCGCTCGGCTTTCGAGGAACGGGGCGCGTTGCTGAATACCGTTATCTTATCGAAATGGAGCTGCCGCAGCAACTCCTTCTAAGCGGAGGAACCTACCTTTCCTCCAGTCCCTCGATTTTTGCTTGTCCCCACGAGGACACCTTCAGATGAACGATCAGATCGGATGCTTTCTCCTCCAGCTCCTTGCCCGTATTCTCGGGGACATAATATTTCTCGATGCCGTAATTGACGCGAAGCCTCCAGTCCAGCGGCTCCCATTGATACGAAGCGCGGCCTTTCATCATCGTTTCGCCGGACATCAGATCAGGCTTGCGGTCATAGGCCCCCACCGGAATGGAAGTCCCGTCCGGCGTTGTTCTCACGACCACGTACACGACTTGCCCTCGCTTCACTCCTTCAGCAGAGCCCTTCCACAAAGCTGGAGAAATTTCGCTGATTTCGTAGCTCAAGTTCACGTAATCACCATACAGGAGATCCCGCGGATCTACCGGCACGGTCTTGACCCTGACATCCTGTCCGTACCAGCTAATGGCATAATAGGAGAGAGCAACGCCGATAAGCACCAGCACCTGGAGCAGCACGAGCGCCGCTGCCAGTTTCCCCCGACGATTCGACAGCCAGAGAGGACCGGCTGCAGCCGTATTCCCTTTATTCATGGCGATTCGCCTCCTCTACAGACTTCAATACCCGCTTATTTCTCCGGTTCAGGAACCAGCTTAGCCCGATTAACAATACTCCGCCTAGTATAAAGAACAATGATTTATCCATAAAGTCCCAAGTCAACTTGATATAGGCGACTAAGGTGCTGCATATAAACAATAGCGTTCCGAAGTTGATCTTGAACCGCCAGCCTTCCGCATAGCCTCTCCATAGCACATAAAGCGAGAACATAAACAGCGCCAGCAGGTAAAGCACCGGATATCCGGCAGACATATATACGAAAGGCAAGAGGAGCACCCATTCAAATCCGCTTGCAAGCGTCCCGCGGACATATTTGCCCGACATCGAGACTATAAACAACAGACCAAGCGCGCCCAGATAAGCCAGTGCCTGCGGTCGCACATCGGCATCCAGATTGGTCCACTCCCCGCTGACAAGCACCATGAACACCCCGAATACATAAGCCAGGGCGAGCGGAGCGGCCTGCATCGCGAAGCCGCCTCGGCGGTCCTTCAGCCAATCTCCCACCACATAAAGGACCATCGCAGGGATAAAGACCCACATAAACGGCAGCTCCTCGCTCATGATCCATACGAGAGAGTGAATGATTACACTCAAGCTGAAGCACCAGATCAGCAGAGCGCTGCGGCTCCTCCAGCCGAAGTACCCAAGCCCGATCACCATCAAGGCGAAGGCCGAATAACTGAAGCTGTCGAACGAAGAAACGCTGTATATTTGAGCCACATTAAACAAAATCAAAGCAATTAAGTATAAATACCGGCTGCGATATAAATAAGTGACGAGCATGGCGGCCGTTGCCCATAGGATAAACGAGCCTGCGTTGTAGGCAACCAAATGAAACATCTGTCCGATCAGCACGATGCCCGCCCCGAAGCTGACTACCCCCAAGCTGACTAGCGCAATCCCCATCCTGGAATCTCCACGGCGAATAAATGCCTCGCCCCCCGCATAGAAGCCGCACATGACGAGGACGATGAGTCCCAGACGGGCCAGTTGGGGGATATCCTGCCAATTGGCAGCGACGAAGCTCAATATACCGAGAGCCAGCAGAATGCTGCCGAGCAGCGGAAGGATACCGATACCCCGTCTATTTTCTGCATAAAGACCGACAATACGATCCGCTTGCTCCCGGGTGACGATCCCTTTCTCCACCCAGCCCGGCGCTTCCTGTTCGACCCATTTCCTGCTCATGCCTGATCACCTCTGTCCTGGTCCGCTACGCCAAAACGTGCAGGACCTTATACTTATAGTATAGTCGTTGATTCTCGCAAAAGAAGTACTATCTTCTACTAGTACCTTACCCGGCAAACTCTTTATTTCAACCTATTAGCCGGCGGTGGTCGATTCATGTATTTTTTTTTGTCGCATCCTCCATTATAATGAGGCTATCTCGATTAAATGCAAAATACGGCCCTTAATTTGCCAAGCTACCCGGAGGGAAATTCCTACATGATAACAAGACGTATCTTTATCAAGCAGCTACTTGCCATGATTGCCCTTGCGACGGGTGGAGCGGCTTTATCGGATCGTTACCTCGGCTCGGAGCAGGCCGCTTCTGTCGATCCCCCAGCCGAAGGACCGCAAGCCCCCGCTTCCGCAGAGCCTGCCGTCTCCGATCAGCCCCTGCTTTCTTTCTTCCTCCTCAGCGATCTGCATATTTCAGTCGCTGACACGACAATCGGCGATAAGCTTCACGTAACCTTGAAGGATGTAAGCAAGTTCGAATCGCCTGTGGATACGATCATCTTCGGTGGCGACGTGACCGACTTTGGACGAGATATCGAATACAAGCAGCTCCGCAAAATATTGGACTCCTACAAGCTTCCTCCCATTTATGCCAATATGGGCAATCACGATTACTATGACATCTGGCTGACCGATCGTGGCGCTTTCTCAACCGATACGGTGCCCAACGGAAAAACGGATGCGATGTGCCGCGAGCGCTTTATGACCTTTTTCGGCTATAAGGAGAAGCCCTACACGGACGTATGGCTGCAGGACGTCCACCTGATCCTGCTCTCGCAGGAATGCTACGTGCAGGAGAAGCCTGATGTCGGAGAGGGCGCCTGGTATTCCGACGAGCAGCTCGCCTGGTTCGAAACGAAAATGAAGGAGCATGCGGACGGCAGGCCCGCCTTTATTTTCATTCATCAGCCGCTGCCTGCTCCGGGAACGGACGGCGGGACTCATCGGTTGATTCGGGCCAAGCGGTTCCGGGAGATTTTGAAGCCTTATCGCAATGCTTTTGTGTTCTCCGGGCATACGCATCGAAATTTTCTCAGCGATAACCATTATAACCAGGAGAACACGTTTCACTGGTTCAACAATGCTTCCGTCGGTAAAACTCGCGCAAGCGCGAATGGCGGCCCTGCCATCCAAGGCATGTATGTACAAATCTATTCGCATCAGGTCGTCGTGAAAGGCCGGGAGTTTACGGATCGTTCCTGGATACCGGGAGCGGAATGGACCGTGCCGATCAAGGCCAAAGCCCGTACCTCCATTTGATTCAGACTGCAAAGGTGATGAATTGTGAGCGTTATTACAGGATTATTGCTGAATATGATGTTTATAGCCATGCCGTTCTTCCTGACGCAGCTCTTCGGACAGGACCATTTCCAGCCCTTCGGTAAACAAAGCTCTTGGCGGTCTGCGGTTATCCTCAGCTCTCTATCGGCCTTATTCTGCATGACCTATCCGGTACAGCTGACGGAGGGATTGCCGTTCGACCTGAGCGCGCTCGCCTTCGCCGCTTGCTTCCTATACGCCGGCCCCCTACCGGGGCTAGCAGTATGCGCCCTTATGCTGCTGTATCGCTTTCTTCTGGGAAACGAAGACAGTTTCTATATGCAGGCCATCTCGATACTTCTTATAGCCGCCTGGCTGCTGCCAAGCCGCAGGAGGCTCATGACGAACGCCTGCTTGCTTGCACCGCTTGCGGCAGCAGGAACCGGGCTTACCCTGTCAGCCCTTGCTTCCCTCGGTTCTATCGTCTATCTGGGCTGGAAGGGGACCCCCATGAGCCTCGAGCTGGCCGGCATGTTTACTATGTATATCCTTTTTCATGCGGCGGCTGCCGTTCTAGCCGTATACATCGTCAAGAAGCTTCTAAATGAAACAGACTCCGGCAAGCGGCCTCAGCATCAGGAGAAGCTGCACATGATGGGCGAGCTTGCCTCTTCGTTGGCCCATGAGCTTCGTCATCCGATGACGGTAGCCCGGGGATTTGTACAAATGATCCGGCGGGGGGATCTGTCTGACACCAAGCGCCAGATCTATGCCCAGCTCGTGCAGGATGAGATCGAGAAGGCCCAATCCATGATCAACGATTATTTATCCTTCGCCAAGCCCCAGCTGGATGCGATCGAGCTGCTGGATGCGAAGCAGCTTGTTCTTCGAGCGGTGGATTCCCTGACGACGTTCGCCAGCCTTCGTCAGGTCCACATTGCAGCCGACCTCCAGGACAAGCTGATGATCAGCGCCAATCCGGACAAATTTATCCAATGCATCGTGCACTTGTGCAGGAATGGAATCGAATCGATGCCCGGAGGAGGAACGCTGCGGATCATCGGCTCTGTTCAATGCTCAACCGTTTGCATCGATATTATCGATCAGGGCATCGGGATGACACCGGATGAAGTAGGACGGCTTGGTACTCCCTATTACTCGGCGCGCGGCAAAGGGAACGGGCTTGGCATGATGGTCACCTACCGGGCTATTCATAATATTCACGGACGTATCGATGTAACGAGCGAACGAGGCAAAGGCACCTGCTTCACGCTCATGCTGCCTACGCTGCAGCCCTCCAGCTATCATTAGCCTTCGTAGGCTGCCAATATATCCATCACTTCGCGGAAGAGCGGGATCGCTAGATTCGGTTCGCCTTCCGGCACATGACGGACCAGGACGGAGGCCGCATACTTCGGCTTATCCGTCGGCCCGTAGCCGATAAACCAATGATTCTCGCCGGCCCGGCCCTGCTCCAGAACGACCTGGGCCGTACCCGATTTCCCCGCCACGGGCCATCGGGCCGACTGCAGCGCACGTCCCGTCCCTCGAACGACAACCCCGTTCATCCACTCCAGCAGCTTACCCGCCGTCTTCGCATGAACCGTTACCGGACTGTCCTCCTCCGCCCTCGCCTTACGGGCAAACCGTTCATATAGTCTTCCATTGCCGAAACGAACCTCCCGTACCACGCGGGGAGCCTGCACTTGTCCTTCATGAAAGAGCGTGACGATCAGATTGGCTGCCGCAAGCGGGGTCATCTGCACATCCCGTTGACCGATCGACGTCTGTACAAGCGCCCCTGGATCGGACCGGTCTGTGGAAGCCGCATACGCTTGACCACGCTGCTCTCCGTCCCACTGCAGGAAATGATCCGATATAGAGCTTGCCCCCGACCATCCGACTGTCCCGGTAACGCCCAGCCTCCCGGCATATTGCTCCAGCTTCTCTCCGCCTAATCTCTGAGCCAGCTTGGCGAATACCACATTGCAAGATTGTGCGTATCCTTCTTCGAAGGTCAAATGACCATGTCCCCCCTGCTTCCAGCAGCGAAACCCGAATTGCCCGAGCTCACCGGCGCAGTGAAAAGATTCTCCGGGTTGTGCTACCCCTTCTTCTAACGCTGCGATGGCGGTCACCGTCTTGAAGATGGAGCCGGGCGGCTCAGCCTGGATGGCGAGATTATGCCAGTTTGTCTGAGTCGGATCGACATCATCGGGATGAAAGGCCGGCTTGCTCGCCATCGCGACGACATCAGCCGTCTCCAGATCCAGCACAACGACAGCTCCCTCCCGGATGGCGGACTGCGCCAGCTTGCTTTCGATCCGCTCCTGCACTTCTCGGTCCAGGGTGGTAACGACGCTCAGCGGATAATAAGGATTGCCCGGCGTAACAGTCCGAATATCCAGCCCGGGCAGCGGCCGCTTACCGGCATCGGTGAACAGCGAGACCGTCGTAGGTCCGATGCCGCGGAGCCAAGGCTCAAAGGTTTTCTCCAGACCCGCATTGCCGATCCGGCTTGTCAGCTGCAGCTCTCCTTTTTGAAATTGGTCCGTAAACTGCTTGGCGACCCGGTCCGGGTTTTGCCCGATGTACCCGAGCAGTTGGGCGGCTGGCTGCCGTGCCTCATACCGCTGCCTGTACACGGTCACGCACAAATCCTCCAGCGCAAGCGCCGAGAGAAGCGAGACCTGCTTGTCGGAGAGGGCAAGAGGCTTGCCATCGGCCCCCGGCCACATCCGCGGAGCGTTCGCCGACTGCTGGAAGTCCTTAAGCTTCGAGAGCGACGTCTCCATAATACGAGCAGCTTCGGCGAGCTCGCCTTCTCTTTCGGCGCTCCGCTCAGGCTCACTTCTTACAGGGAATACCGTCAGCACCTGCAAAGACTTCCCCGTCAACGACCGACCTTGCCTATCCACGAAATCCCCCCTGCCGCTATCCAGCACAATGCCTTGCTCCCTCTGCACGACCGAGTTCTCCACCAGGTCGACATGACGGGAGGTCCAGCGTCCGGAAGCCGCGATTTGGATCCAGAACAATCGAATATTCCAGACGATCAGGACAGCGATGATTACAATCAGAAGTAAAAATATCCGGTTTTTCTTCAACCCGTTTGGCCTTTCCATAGGTGTTACTCGGCCCCTTCCTATCTCCTGGCTGCTGCTAACCAGTATAGGCTTAAGCCGCTTGCTCCAAACACCGATTAGGATAGACCGCCTAGCCCAAAAAAGCGCGTAGCCTTGTATAAAGGCACGCGCTTCTTGAAAACCGATAAACTTAGACCGAACTTCTACACCCGGAACTTCGACAGCGATTCTTGCAGAGATTTGGACAGCTCTTCAAGCTTATCGGACAGGTTGACCAACCCATTGGAAATGTTCAATTGCTCCGTGCTGAGCGATGCGACCTCCTGCGAAGTTGCCGACGATTCCTCGGCCACTGCGCTGACGTTCGTCATCGATTCGTTCAAGACGACCTGCGAGGTTTCAAGCTGGCTGATCGATTCCGTTACTTCGGACAGCCGCTCGATAAAGCCGCCCATCTGCTGATCGACCTGCTTGAAGATCTCGTCGGCCTCCTTGACGGAGGAAATCTGCTCCTGGAAGATCGGATAAGCCTTCGACAGTACGTTGACCGTCTCCTCAATCTCCTTCTGGATTTTCTCCGTAATCTGACCGACGATCGCGATCGATTGCCGCGACTGGTCGGCCAGCTTGCGGATTTCATCAGCGACGACCATGAAGCCCTTGCCTGCCGCTCCTGCCCGCGCCGCCTCGATGGTCGCATTCAGCGACAGAATGTTCGTCTGCTTGGAGATATTGCCCAGCACATCGAGTATTTTCACGATCGAGCGCGTGCTTTCCTTCAGATTATCGACCTTCTCCACCATCGAACGCGTCATCGATTCCGTCTCATTGGTCTTGCCGATCAGCTCGTCCATGTACGCGATCCCCTGCTTACTGGACGACTGTACCTCGCCGGCGGCCGTCCCCATGATCACGTTGGCTTCGACCACGGTTTTCATCTGCATGCCGATGGCGTGCGTCAGCTCATTGCCGCGCTCCGACTCCACGGCCAGACTGCTGGCTCCGCTTGCGATCTCCTCGGTCGCCACCGCTATATCCTTCGCGGACATCGCCGTCTTCTTCGAGGCTTCGGACAGCTCGCCGGCCGTTCCTAACACTTCTTGCGCCGAGATATTCGTTTGCTGCACGAGCTGCGTAATCTTCTCCATCATCTGGTTGAAGCTGACGCTGAGCTGACCGATCTCGTCTTGTCCCTTCGCTTGCATACGCACGCTTAGATTCCCCTGCTCGCCTTCCTTCATCAGATTCCTCAGCTGAATAAGAGGGCTGCCAATCATTCGGGCCAGCATATAGCCAATTACGACGGCAATCAGCATCGCGCCGAACGCCATAGCGAGCGTAATATCAAAGATCACTCTCGCGTCTTTAACCAGCTCATTCACCGGCATGGACCCGATCAGAAACCAATTGTTCAGCTTGGATTTGTAATAAACAAGCTGGTTCTGGCTATCGCGTGTTTTCAGCTGACCGCTCACCCTGTCGAAAGCATTCATTTCGATATCGAGATTATGGGGCTTGGCCAGTTGTTCTCTATCGCTCGTGTAGATGTAGTTGCCCCCTGGGGAAACAACCACCGTACTCCCGCCTTCGCCCATATTGATTTGCTTAACCTGGTCGCCGATAACCTCTAGCTTGATCTCGACGAGGAGAATGCCGGTAATCTGGCTCGTCGTTACACTTTTCAGAACCCGCCCTAGGGCGAAGGACGTCTGTGTCCCCACGGCAGCTGCGCTTTCCTCCACGAACCCTTTGGCGGATGTCTCCAGCCATACCGACTGGCCGCCCGCTTCCAATACCTTTTTGAACCAATCTCTATCGCCCCGGTTGGTGGCACCCAGGTTGCCGGAGGAAGAACTGATCCCATCGCCTGTTTCGGTCAATAAATGGACAGCCTTGATGTTCTTATTAGCGAACGAATACACATTCAGCTTATCCCCGATCTGACGGCTAAGCTCCAGATAATTATAACTATTGCGCTCGGAGGCGCGAATGTCCGTTACGAGCTTCCGAAGGTCCTCATTCAACATAATCTGCATCGACAAATCTTCATAAGAAGAGTAGATGAGGTCCAGCTTTTCACCTGCTTGGATAATGGTCTGTTCGGACGCATCCGCTACTTTATTCTGAATAACATCCTTGGACTTCGTGTAGGAAATCATGCCGACGACCAGCACAAAGAAGACGATACAAAAGAAAAAGATCGCGAATAGCTTTACGCCAACTGACTTTAGCGGATTGGACCGGATCCCTTCAGATACACCGGAGATTTTGCCGGTGCCTGTCGAGCTGGCTCCGGAATTGCGGGAAGCGAGTTTGGTTTGTACGGTTTTGCCGGCATGTCGCAGGCTGTCGAGCAGTGAAGACCATGTCTTCTTCACAGGAAGCACCACCTAATTTTGTTAGATTGAACGCATATGACCTAGAATTTTCTCTTCTTTACACGTTCTTCACATAAAGTTTACGTACACTTTCGACACTATCAGTCAAAATCCTTTTCCATTTTTCGGATTTCGTAAAAGAATGAATAGTGCCATAGTCTTAACATCGATTGTCCTATCTTATGTATATCGGTCTGTCTCCTTTTTTTTTGAAGCTCAAAATCCGTGTTTCCGAACAATTTCAACCTTTTAATTCGAAACATCCCCTCGGATACGGCCGTTCCATAAAAAAAACCGCCCGGAAATCCAGCTCCGGACGGTCGCTCTAGGTCTTTCTGCATACCTGTTTCTTTGGCTTCGATATTAGCTCCGCAGCGTTCGTCATACCTGGAATTTAGATAAAGACTCCTTCAGGGAGTTGGACAGCTCCTCCAGCTTATCGGACAGGTTGACCAAACCATTGGAAATGCTCAACTGCTCCGTGCTTAGCGATGCGACCTCTTGTGAAGTTGCCGACGATTCCTCGGCCACTGCACTGACGTTCGTCATGGCTTCGTTCAAAACGACCTGCGAGGTTTCAAGCCGGCTGATCGATTCCGTTACCTCGGACAGCCGCTCGATAAAGCCGCCCATCTGCTGATCGACCTGCTTGAAGATCTCGTCGGCCTCCTTGACGGAGGAAATCTGCTCCTGGAAGATCGGATAAGCCTTCGACAGTACGTTGACCGTCTCCTCAATCTCCTTCTGGATTTTCTCCGTAATCTGACCGACGATCGCGATCGATTGCCGCGACTGGTCGGCCAGCTTGCGGATTTCATCAGCGACGACCATGAAGCCCTTGCCTGCCGCTCCTGCCCGCGCCGCCTCGATGGTCGCATTCAGCGACAGAATGTTCGTCTGCTTGGAGATATTGCCCAGCACATCGAGTATTTTCACGATCGAGCGCGTGCTTTCCTTCAGATTATCGACCTTCTCCACCATCGAACGCGTCATCGATTCCGTCTCATTGGTCTTGCCGATCAGCTCGTCCATGTACGCGATCCCCTGCTTACTGGACGACTGTACCTCGCCGGCGGCCGTCCCCATGATCACGTTGGCTTCGACCACGGTTTTCATCTGCATGCCGATGGCGTGCGTCAGCTCATTGCCGCGCTCCGACTCCACGGCCAGACTGCTGGCTCCGCTTGCGATCTCCTCGGTCGCCACCGCTATATCCTTCGCGGACATCGCCGTCTTCTTCGAGGCTTCGGACAGCTCGCCCGCCGTGTCCAGCACTTCCTGAGCCGATATATTCGTCTGCTGCACGAGCTGCGTAATCTTCTCCATCATCTGGTTAAAGCTGACGCTGAGCTGACCGATCTCGTCCTGCCGTTTGACGGGCATGCGCACGCCCAGATTCCCCCTCTCGCCTTCCTTCATCAGGTTCCTCAGCTCAACAAGCGGTTGACCGATCAGACGGGCCAGCATAAATCCGATCACCAGCGCGATCAGCATAGCGCCGAAGGCTATGACAATCGTCAGATTGAAAATGACGGAGGCGTCCTTTACAAGCTCCTTCACCGGCATGACGCCAACGATCGTCCAGCCGTTCATCGGAGATCTATAATACACCAGCTGACTTTGGCCGTCAGGCGATTTCAGTTGATCGTGCTTTTCCTGGAACGCCTCCATGCCGACCGGGAGCGTACTTGGCTTGGCTATAAGGCCCTTGTCCTTGGCATACACATAGTTGCCCGATCCTGAGAGCACTACCGTGCTTCCGCCATCCCCCATGTTAATTTGTTCCATCTGTTGTCCGACGACGTCTACCTTGATCTCGATAATCAGAACACCCATAACCTCGCTGGACACGGCATTTTTCAGCAATCTCCCCAGTGCGAAGGTAGGCTCTCCCTTACCCCCCGAGTAGGAGGCCTCCGTATATCCGTTCTCCTTGGTCTCCAGCCATACCACCTGACCGCCTGCCTCCACGATCGATTTGAACCATTCCTGGTCAGGCTGAATCGTCGCCCCCAGCGTACTGTTCGTTGAGTTGATGCCCTCTCCCTTCACTGTCAGCAGATGAATGGCGCTGATTGTTTTATTGGAAAACGCATACATATTCAACTGCTCCGTCAGCAGACGGCCCTGCTCCATAAATTCATAGGAGTTTCGGTTCACCATCTGGATAGCGCTTATACCTTTGCTTATTTCATTATTGAGCACCATTTGCATCGACAATTCTTCATACCTGGAAAAGACCAGATCCAGCTTCTCGCCTGCTTGTATGATCGTTTGCTCGGAAGCATTGGCTACCTTATTCTGAATGACCTCTTTGGATTTGTTATAAGAAATCAGCCCTACCGTCAGCACGAAACATACAATACTTAAGAAGAAGATGACAAATAGCTTGCCCCCTACCGACCTCAACGGGTTAACGCGCGTGCTCTCCAAGGATTCGGCGGCCCTGCTTGGGATGGGTTGGCCGGATTGCGGCGGATGGATAAGAGAGTCGTCGGCCTCGGTTTTCTCAGACTTGCCGGCTTGTCGAAAGCGCCCCAGCAGCGATGATAGCGTTTTCTTCACAGGATACACCACCTATTCTTGATTGGCACATATGGACTTGCAGCACATAAGTAAATATTGGGTTGTTGTAAGCTTATCCATATATTCGACATCATTTTGGCGAAATCCTCCTAGGAACCTGCCGATTTAGAAATTTTATAGTCCTTACGTCCCATCCTCTTCTTACCCGTATATAGGACGTCAAAAAGCGCCTGCCCAAGCCTGGGACAGACGCTTCTTCCTCATGTTAGCTATGGCCTCGCTGCCATGCGTTTACTTTCCTTTGCCCATACGTTTTCTTACCATATCGTATGGCCGGACAGGAGAGGCTACCTTCATCCGGATCGGCTGGAGCGGGTGTCTTGCCGCATCCAGCGATTCGCCGGCTTCGTTGTAGATATCCGGTACCGTCTGCTTGAAGAAGGTACCGCCGGGACCGAAAAACTCAATTTCCTGGCCGGGCTTGAAGTGATTGCGCTGCTGGACGAGCGCCGTGCCGTTCTCCGCATCGTACTCCATGACCACTCCGACAAAATCATAAGGCGCGGCCTTATCTTCCGGTTCGAATATATGATCCTCATGATCCGGCTGATCAAAGAAAAATCCGGTATTCAGCGGACGGTTCGCTGCCTTCTGGATGTCGTAGAGCCATTCGGGCTTCAGCTCATAATTCTCCGGATCGGCAAAGTAAGCATCGATGGCCTGGCGGTAGGCGTTCACGACTGTAGCCACATAATGCACGCTCTTCATCCGACCCTCAATTTTGAAGCTGTCCACACCAGAACGGATCAGTTCCGGCAAATGCTCGATCATGCACAAGTCCTTGGAGCTCATCGAGAAGGGGTTATCCCCCTCCTGGAACAGCGGCAGCTCCTTGATCCCGATCTGCGGGCCGGCCAGCTCCTCTTCCGTCGTAAACAAATCATACTTCCAGCGGCAGGACTGCGAACAGCCCCCGCGGTTCGAGTCCCGATCCGTAAAGTGGTTGGACAGCACGCATCGTCCCGAGTACGAGCTGCACATCGCGCCATGCACGAATACTTCGATCTCGATCTCGACGTTCCGCTTGATATCTACGATCTCGTCCATGCTCACCTCACGGGCAAGCACGACGCGTTCTACGCCGTCTTCCTTCCAGAACTGGACAGCCTGCCAGTTCATCGTCGATTGCTGCGTACTGAGGTGGATCTCCAGCTTAGGCGCGACGCGGCGGCATGTTTCGATGATGATCGGATCGGCCACGATAATGGCATGGACACCCGTGTCCTGAATGCCTCTCAGGTAGTCTTCCAGGCCGGCGATATCCTCGTTATGCGCATAAATGTTAGTCGCCACGAAAACCTTCGCTCCGTACTTCTCGGCGAATTCCACGCCTTCGCGCATCTCCTCGAACGTGAAGTTATCGGCGTTCGAACGAAGGCCGTACTGCTGCCCGCCGATATAGACGGCATCTGCGCCGTAATGAACGGCGAACTTCAGCTTCTCCAGACTCCCCGCAGGCGCCAGCAGCTCAGGCTTCTCCAGCCTGATGCGCTTGCCTAGCAGCGCTTCTTGTTCCTTTGTAGTCATTCGGGCTCACCTCTTTCCTTATAGCCTGATCTTAGTAGACTTGCTCTTTAAAGAAAAATCCGTAGGACAGCTCGCGTCTCGGATCCTGAAGCTCGCGGATCGCATCCAGCAGTCTTTCATCGAACACATAGCCTGACGGGTCCGCCGTGTAAGCATCGATCGCCTGACGATAGCCGCGCAGCACCGTCTCATTGTATTCGACTGATTTGAGCAGCGGTTCGATCTTCAGGCTGTCGATCCCGCCCTCCAGCAGCTCATGCAGGCTGTCCAGTATACAGATATCGTCCGAGCTCATAATATGCGTTCCGTTGATGTCCTCATAAACCGGATAGCGCTCGTTCTGCCTCTCCTGCTCGATGAGAAACAATCCCTGATCGACCCCTGCCTTCAACACTTCATCCGACGTCAATACGCGGTTTTCGCCTTGATGGTTCTGATAATTCGTCAGCAGGCTGCGTTTCGAATGATAAATATTCGTAATCCCGTGGACCTGCACCTGCACCTCCATGTCGGGCAGCAGACGTTTGATTTCGAGCGTCTCCTCCAGGTTCAGCTCACGGGCCAGCACCATGCGTGTAGCGCCCTTGGTCCCCCAATACTTGGCCGTTGCATAATTGGTCGAGGTCATCTCCGCGTTCCAGTGCAAGCCGATGCCCGGCGCCGCCTTGCGAACTGCGATAAGCACCGCGGGGTCTCCGAACACAAGCGCATCGATCTTCAGCTTATGCAGCTCCTTCAGGTACGCCTGAAGCTCGTCAAGCTGCTCATTGCTCATCAGATTATTTACCGCGGCGTACACCTTGACCTGGCGCTCGTGCAGCCATGGCACCAGCTCCTCCAGCTCGCGGACAGTTATCTCGCCGGGCAGACGCAATCCGAAGCGATGCTCGCCGATCAGCACCGCATCTGCTCCCGCCTCCACGTACCGCCGAGCTTCTGCGGGCGTACCCGCAGCTATTAGCAATTCCGGCTTTGTCCTCATTCCGGCACCTCTACTTTCTCAGATTCGGTCTCCCTCGTCAGGGGCGAGGCCGTCTTGTTGCTCTCTGCGATATTCTTCTTATGCTCTTCAAAGGTCTCCGCGAATAAATGCTTGCGGCTGCCGTCCTTCTTAGTTACATAGAACAGGTATTTCGTCTCTTGCGGGTACAAGGCCGCCTGAATAGATGCAAGCGATGGACTGGCGATCGGTCCCGGGGGCAGGCCCCGGTTCAAATACGTATTATAAGGACTTTCTACACGCAGGTCCTTCTCAAACAGTCTTTCCTTTTGCTTGTCGAATAAATATTGAATAGTCGCATCAATCTCAAGCTGCTTGTTTTGCTTTAGTCGGTTATGAATGACCCCGCTGACCAGAGCGCGCTCTTCCTCTGCAGCGACCTCCCGCTCGATCAACGAAGCCAGCGTCAAGGTTTGATGCAGCGTTAGCCCGTGGGTATCCATCGCCTGCCGCCAGCCCTCCGGAAGCTCCTGCAGCCGCTTGTCTAGCTGTGCCGCCATCGTCGCCACCAGTTCGTCCGCTCCGGCATCCTTCTTCCATTCATAGGTGTCGGGATACAGGTAGCCCTCCAGGCGCGCCTTTAGATTCGGATCGCTAGGAATGCCGGCCGCAGCCGAACCTTGCGGAGCCACAAATCGCTTCAAGGCCGCCTCGAACGCGGCTGGCTCTATGCCCGACTGCTGCAGCTTCTCGGCAATTTGTCTGATCGTAAAGCCTTCGGGAACCGTGAGACGCAGTCCCGCCTCCTTGACCGTATCCCCCTGGTTCAGCATGGCAATAATCGCGTCGGAGGTTAAGCCCGGCCGCATCTCGTATTCTCCGGCCTGAAACCGGCCGCCCTCGCCCTTATACTTCACATAATACCTGAACAGCCGCGCATCGCGAATCAAGCCCTTCTGCTGCAGCTCAGCGGCGAGCTCTCCAACCCCTGTACCGGACGGAAAGGCCACCCGTACGGGCGTTTCCGAAGCGGGCGACGGCGCCAGGCCCCGGCTCACATAGAGCGCCAGGCCCACTGTCAGGCCGACCGCGAGGCAGATGATCAGCAGAAGTCCCCATATCCAGAACCGTTTTAGTGTCATAGTTCCCCTTTCTCCGCACAAACGAAAAAGAGCGGATCATCTCCGCTCATAGGCTGTTCAAGATCAATTGCCGGCTTACAGGCTATCGTCCGGAGGGAATGTCCACTCGTCGAATAGCTCCGAGATATCTTCCCACTCGTCGTCATCCTCGATTGTCTCGAGCTCCAGCTCTCCATCGCCCTTGCGCGTGACGCGAAAAATTTCCGGTTCATCCTCTTTGCCCGGCTGTGCTTTCTCCAGCATGGCATAGCCACGCCCGTCCAGCACAAGCTCGGATACGATCTGATAAACGACGGATTCCTGCCGCTCGTCTACTAAAATAATATCATCTCCGTACGCATCCCGCAACTGGCGCGTCGGAGAAGCTTCCCCCGCAGGGTTCGACATGGCGTCCTCCTTCAGGTGAGGCGGAAGAGCCGAAGGGTTACTTCGACTCTTCTTCCTCTTCTTCATCCTCATTGAACTCATCCATCAGCGTGTTGAACGTTTCTTCCACGATGTTCCATTCTTCCTCGTCTTCGATCGTGTACAGCTGGAGATCATCCCCGTCTTCCTCGTAGCGGAAGGCGTACACTTCTTCGGACTCCTCGTCCGCATCGACCGGCACAACCATCATGTACTTCTTATCCGAGTCGTCCACCTCGAACTTCATGATCACTTCGAACTCTTCTTCGTTGCCTTCTTCATCCGGAATAAAAATAATTTCCGGTTCCTCTTCCAATTGGTCCTGAATGTCGTTGTTTTCCTTCTGGGACATGGTCCTTCACCTCTTTGACTTAGAATGGGCATCCATATAGTTTTGCAGGATCAGGGCTGCGGCCATCTTATCGACGACCAGCTTCCGCTTCTTGCGGCTGACATCCGCCTCAAGCAGCGTCCGCTGCGCCGAAACGGTAGTCAGCCTCTCATCCCACAGATGCACGGGCATCTGCAGCGCCTCGTGCAGATTCCGGGAGAACTCGATGCATAGTTCTCCGCGGGGGCCGATCGTGTTATTCATGTTCTTCGGCAGGCCGACGACAATTTCCGAGACTTCGTAGGCCCGGATGATGTCCTGCAGCCTGCCCAGATCGCGCTCCTCCGTCGTGCGCCGGATCACTTCCAAGCCCTGCGCCGTCCATCCGAGCTCATCGCTGACTGCGACGCCGATCGTTTTGTCCCCATAATCCAATCCCATCAAGCGCATAGCATGTTCCCCGTCTGTCAACTTATGACTTGTACTGCTTCAGGTACGAACGGACCAATTCCTCGATCAGCTCGTCCCTCTCCCGTTTGCGAATGATGCTTCGGGCGTTATCGTGACGCGGGATGTAGGCCGGATCGCCGGATAGCAAGTAACCGACGATCTGGTTAATCGGATTATACCCTTTTTCCTGCAGCGCGTCATATACCGCCAGAATGACTTCTTTGGGCGAGGTTTCGATCTCTTCCGCTTTGACGTTGAATTTCATCGTTTTATCCATTGAACTCATCTTGCGAAGCACCCCCTGCAATTCGATTTACACACATATTCGCCATCAGTCAACAAATTCCTGTTGACAGGCGAACATTTTACCCGAACATTATTTGGACAATATCCAGCCTTCGACGCCGGCAAGCGCTTCGGCCAGCTTCGAGGCGTCCTTGCCTCCCGCCTGGGCCATGTCCGGCCGCCCGCCGCCGCTTCCTCCGCAGGCCGTCGCAACTTCCTTGATCAGCTTCCCGGCATGATAGCCTTGGCTGACCAAATCCGGCGTCACCGCCGCGACCAGGTTGACCTTGCCTTCAGCCGCTGCGCCGAGCACGATAACGGCGGAGCCCAGCTTCTGCTTCATTTGATCCACGATGTTGCGAAGCGTCTCCATATCGCCTGCGCTGACTTCGGCCGCCAGCAAGGAGATACCGCCGACCGATTTGACCTGATCGGTCAAAGAGCCTGCTTCGACATGAGACAGCTTCGCCTTAAGCGATTCGTTCTCGCGAGAAAGCTCCTTGAGCTGGGCGAACAACCCTTCTACGCGCTTCGGTACATCCGGGATATTCGACTTCAGCAGTCCCGCTGCGTCCCGCAGCAGCTGCAGCTGATCGTCCAGATACTGATAAGCCCCTCTTCCGGTTGCCGCCTCGATCCGACGCACTCCGGAGCCGATCCCCGACTCGCTGATTATTTTGAACAAGCCGATTTGGCCGGTGCTTGCCACATGGCAGCCGCCGCACAGCTCCAGGCTGTAGTTACCGACCCGCACGACGCGGACGATGTCGCCGTATTTCTCGCCGAACAAAGCCATCGCTCCAAGGGCCTTTGCTTCCGCAATTGGCTTCAAGCTGATATCTACAACCAGATTGTTCCAGATTTGTTCGTTAACGCGGCGCTCGATGTCTTGAAGCTCCTCAGCCGATATGCCGCCGAAGTGCGAGAAGTCGAAGCGCAGACGGTCCGGCGCTACAAGCGAGCCCGCCTGGTTGACATGCTCGCCAAGAACATCTTTAAGCGCCTTGTGAAGCAAGTGGGTTGCCGTATGATTTTTGATAATATCCTCGCGCACATCCTGAGTGACGACAGCCTGGACGGTTTCCCCTTTGCGCAGCACGCCCGCTTCGACGCGCACCGTATGCACATGCTGGCCGTGCGGGGCCTTGCTGACGTCCTCGACCCTCAGCACCAGGTCTCCCGCGGTCATGCAGCCATGGTCGCTGACCTGGCCGCCGCTTTCCGCATAGAACGGCGTGCGGTCGAGAATCACCTGGCAGATTTCTCCGATGCCGACGAGATCCACGAATTGCTGCTCATGCACAATAGCAATGACATTAGCAGTTGTTACCAGTTCAGTATGTCCAACAAACTCGGTTTTAACCGTGTAATCGGCAAGGGGCCCGCCCTGAACCTTCATGCTGTCCGATTCCTGCCGGGCGGCGCGGGCGCGCTCCCGCTGCTCCTGCATCGCTGTATCGAAGCCTGCCCGGTCGACCGTCAAGCCTTGCTCGGCTGCAAAGTCCTCGGTCAGATCGAAAGGAAAGCCATACGTATCGTAGAGCTTGAATGCATCAGGCCCGCTGATGGCAGTTTCGCCAGCTTGACGCGCCTTTTCCGTCAACTCCGACAGGATCGCGAGACCGCCTCCCAGCGTTTCATGGAACCGCTCTTCCTCGGTACGGATAACCTTCTCGATAAATTCGCGTTTCTCCACAACCTCCGGATAGTAAACGCCCATAATATCGCCGACGATGCCTGTCAGCGTATACAGGAAGGGCTTGTCCAGCCCGATGACCTTGCCGTAACGAACGGCCCTGCGCAGCAGGCGGCGAATGACGTAGCCGCGGCCCTCATTGGAAGGCAGAACGCCGTCGCCTACGGAGAAGGCGACCGTACGGATATGGTCCGCGATCACCTTCAGCGCGACATCCGTCTCCGCATGCTGCTTGTAGGTGACGCCAGCCAACTCGGCGGTCTTCTGGATGATCGGCTGGAACAGGTCCGTATCGAAGTTCGAGTCCACGTCCTGCAGGATCGAAGCGAACCGCTCCAGGCCTGCCCCGGTATCGATGTTCTTGTTGGGCAGCGGCGTGTAGCTGCCGTCCTTATTATGGTTGAATTGCGAGAAGACGAGATTCCACACCTCGAGAAAACGCTCATTCTCGCCTCCCGGCCAGCATTCCGGATCGTTCAGATCGCCATACTTCTCTCCGCGGTCGTAGAAAATTTCCGTACACGGTCCGCATGGGCCTTCGCCGATATCCCAGAAGTTTTCATCCAGCCTGTAGATGCGCTCCTCCGGAATCCCGATTTTTTTGTTCCACAGCTCAAATGCCTCGGTATCTTCCGGATATACGGTGACCGAAAGCCGTTCCGGGTCGAAGCCGATCCATTCCTTGCCCGTCAGAAACTCCCAGGCCCAGGTAATTGTTTCTTCCTTGAAGTAATCGCCGATCGAGAAGTTTCCGAGCATTTCGAAAAAAGTATGGTGACGCCGGGTCTTCCCTACATTCTCGATGTCGTTGGTGCGGATACATTTCTGCGAATTGGCGATGCGCGGATTCTCAGGCACGACGCGGCCGTCGAAATACGCCTTGAGCGGGGCCATGCCGGCATTAATCCAAAGCAGCGACGGGTCGTTGTGCGGGACTAATGGAGAGCTCGGCTCAATCTTATGTCCCTTGCTTTCAAAAAAGGCTAACCACTTGGCGCGAATTTCACTGGCTTTCATTTGCTAATAACCCCCCTTAATTGGTATGAAACGGAAAACGACAAAAAAACGCCCCTGAAAGCAGGGACGAATAAATCGCGGTACCACCCTGGTTATTGTGCGCACACCCTTGGAGAGCCGCCTGGGCGCCTCTACCGGTGACACAATCTCCTCTAGCCGGACAGTAACGGGTCCGGGACCGGCGGCGTTTATCCGCACTCCGAAATGAGCTTTCGGTCATCCTTCATCAGGAAGGCTCTCGCAGCGGAGCAGTCTGGCGACATGCCGGCGGCCAACCTGTAGCGTACCGACGTGCCTGAGCCAGCCCCCAAGCCCTCTCTCTGGCTAATGGACTATGACCTACTTGATTTCTTCAACGCTTTTTGACTATAGTCAATGGAAGCTATACCGACAAATTATACCGCTCTCCGGCGTGGACTGTCAACTGAGAGGACTGAAAGGACTGACAGCTTAAGCCCGCCCTGGCATCTCTCACGCTATACAGCGCTATACCGTCCGCCGATGCACCAAATACAGAAACAAATGCTGCACGATCACCTTCATTACGGCAAAAAACGGTACAGCCAAAATAAGTCCCGCCACCCCGGCGACCTCGCCTCCGACGAGCAGCGCGAAAATAATGAACAAGGGGTGCATGTTCAAGGATCTGCCCACGACCTGCGGGGAAATCACATTTCCCTCCAGAATTTGACACACCGTGTTGACCAGGATGACCAGCAGCACCATCTTGATCGAGATCGTAGAGGCTACGATCAGGGCCGGCGCGGCTCCGAGGAACGGCCCCAGATACGGAATGATGTTGAATATTGCCACGATGCTGGCGAGCAGCAGCGCATAAGGCATGCCGATGGCCCAGTACCCGATATAGGCCAACAAGCCGATGATGAGGCAGACGGTAAATTGCCCGCGAATGTAATTGCCGAGCGCCGTGTCGATATCCATCAGCAAGGAAACAATTTCTTTGCGATGCGTCTTCGGCACGATGGCAAGCGTCGTTTTCTCCAGCAGATGAAAGTCCTTCAGCATATAAAAGGAGACAAACGGAATAATGAACACCATGAAAAGCGTATTGATCGTGTTGCCGATGCCGTGGATATAATCCGCGATGCCTGCCGAGATGCCCGCCTCCAGCTTCGACAACGACTGGTTGATTCCAATCCGCACGCTATCCGGCAGAAACTGCAGTCCGTTCAGATTATCTACCAGGCTCTGAGCCTTGATCGAGACATCCGGCATACGCTCGTTCAGCTCTGACAGCTGTCTTACGAACATCGGGATGACGTTCATCAGAATCACGGTCATGGACATGATGAACATCGCATAGATCAACAGGACGGCGATCGTACGGGGCACTCTGCGCGCTCCCAGCAGCGAAACTACCGGATTCAGCACGTAAGATATGATGAGGGCTATGATGAACGGAGTAAGGATTTCCCGCAGGAATACGTATACCCCCGAGATCATCGGCCGAAGCTGCATCAGCAGCAACAGGATCGCCAGCCCGACCAGTACATATATCATTCCTAGCAGCAAGCGGTTTTTGGGTATCTTCTCCATGGGTTTCCCCTCCTGGCGCCGCTTGGGCAGCGGCGGGTTTCCACATAAGACAGTATATGTACAACCTCTGGATCTTAACCCATGGTTTTGCCGCACAACCCGGAAGCAGGCAAAAAACGCCGCCTTGGCAGCGGCGGGCGCTGAACGAGGCGGCGTTTCATATTTATTCTGTCCGTTCGCATGTTAGTTAGCGTGTACTTCCGGCATTTCCTCTTCGAAGAAAAGATCATCAAGCGAGCTAAGCGTACCATCTTCCTCTACTTGAAATACGGACATTTTTTCACCGTTCACCGTCAGTTCGATAAAGCAGCCCCAGCAATAAAACTGGTGCGAGCCGATTTTGCCAATATCTTTCGAGTTGCAATTTGGACAACGTAACATCGGTATCACCCTATTCTTCTTTTGGTACGAAGATTTCCTCCAACGCCTCGCTTGCGTGAACGGGAACAATCAAGGCATCCTCGCCGACTTTGACGGACTCCGGCATGGGCAACCACTTGCGCCCTTCTTTGAGATCTGAAATGAAACCCTCGGTTACTTCATAACCTATTACTTTCCTACCCGATTCCCCATCCAAATAAACATCATCGACCACCCCGAGTTGGTGCCCGTTGACGGTTAGTAAAGGCAATCCTTTGATGCGGCGGCTGCCGCCGAGCAGCAATCTCCATGACCCAGCAGCGTCTAGAGGCCCGATAAGCTCCTCCTGCTTGATCGTCACGGCATCGTCGCCGACTGCTACTACACTGTCCCATCCGACGCCTGTCGCATCCTGGAACCAGTATCCATCACTGAGTACGAAAGCTTGAACCTGCCACTCGTCGTCGAGCAGTACATCTTTGATAACGCCTACTTGCTTGCCGGTCTGTACGCCTATCACAGGTAGTCCGATTACATCTCGCGTTCGCTTCAACAACATTCTCTCCATTTCCGGATTTGAGCCAAAACCGGGAACGTCACCGCAGCTTGCAGCGCAACAAAAAACCTAGATTTTATTACGCAAGCGCGCCGCGACGGTTTCAATTATTTCAGCGGTGCGGATCATCTGATCTTCGTCATTGCCCGCCCCGAAACTGAATCGGATAGCGGAGCCCGCCCTCTCCTCGGACAACCCCATGGCACGGAGGACATGAGAGACCTCGAGCGAGCCTGACGTACAGGCCGATCCGCTGGCCGCTGCAACTCCGGCAAGATCCAGATTCATCAGCATTGTCTCGGTAGAAATACCCGGAAAGCTGATGTTCAGGATGTGGGGCAGGCGTTCGCACGGATGTCCGTTCAGGAGGAAAGCTTCCTTTCCTAGCCGCCGCTCCAGCTCATGAACCAATTTACTACGTAGTCTTTCCACTTTCTCCCTGTATTCATACCTGTTGCGATCAAAAAGCTCCACCGCCTTGGCAAACCCTGCAATGGCCGGAACATTCTCCGTGCCAGGACGGCGCTTGCGCTCCTGCGAACCGCCGTAGCCCTGCGGGATAAATCGCGTATTACGGGCTATATACAACGCGCCGATCCCCTTGGGACCATAAAGCTTATGCGCGGAAAAGCTCATCAGATCGACTGGCAGCTCCGAAAGCCGCAGCGGCTCATACGCGAGCGTTTGCACCGCATCCACATGGAAAACGATGCCCCGATCGCGAGCGAAGCAGCCGATCTCTTCGATCGGCTGCAGCGTACCAACCTCGTTATTGCCATGCATCACGCTGATCAATATCGTATCCGGCCTCACGGCCTCTTGAACATCCACAAGGGACACTTGCCCGTACTCATCGACCGGGACATAGGTAACCTCGAAGCCCAGTCTGCTCAGCCGCTCGCAAGCATGCAAAACGGCGTGATGCTCCACCCGGGTGGTTACGATATGAGAGCCGCGGCTGCGTCCCGCTTCGGCCGCACCGAACAACGCGAGGTTGTCGCTCTCCGTACCCCCGGACGTGAAAATAAGCTCGGAGGACGAGCTGCCGATGAAGCTGGCGATTCGGTCCCGAGCATCGTTTAACGCGAGCTTCGCTCCGCGTCCGGCTGAGTGCGTACTCGACGCATTGCCGAAGCTGCCGGTCCAATAAGGCAGCATAGCCTCTACAACTTCCGGGTGAACCGGGGTCGTAGCGGCATGATCCAAGTAAATCGTGTCCAATTGAATTCACCACAATTCGTTCCGCATATATTTCAAACCGGTAGAGAAAGTGGCAAGCCTTACAGGAGTAAGGCCTGCCCGGACTAGATATAAAACATGTAGCTGTCGCTCTGACTGCCTTCATCTCTGAAAGTAATCAAATCATGCAAAGAGGTCGAATCCAGCACCTCTGCAATGCCATCACGAATGCGAATCCACAAATGTCGCTTCGCCGGATCGTCTTCTTCCGTAAAATCAACGGGACTGATCGGCCCTTCCAATACCCGAATCACATCGCCTGCAGAAATATCCTCGGGGTTCTTCGACAGTATATAACCCCCGTAGGCGCCGCGAATGCTCTTGACTAACCCTGCGTTACGCAGCGGGGCAACCAATTGCTCTAAGTAATGTTCGGATAACTGATGCTTCTCCGCGATGCTTTTCAGTGAGGTGGGGCCTTCTCCGAAACGAGTCGCTAGCTCCATCATGATGGTTAGTCCGTAGCGGCCTTTAGTAGAAATTTTCAAGTCGAGCACCTCATTTACATATCATACATTTTCGTATCTTTTCTATGGTAACATAAAACCGTTTCCTGTGGGAGACTAACCTGGGCATAATATTGAAAATATTTTATCTTCGCAGCAATTCGATGTATAATAACAACCATGTCATCAAGCAAAGCGAGGGAATGCTATGAGTAAACCACGTATCGTCCTTGGGATGTCCGGGGGGGTCGATTCCTCCGTATCAGCGCTCCTGTTGAAGGAGCAGGGTTACGAGGTCATAGGCGTATTTATGAAAAACTGGGATGATACCGATGAATTCGGCCACTGCACAGCAGAGGAAGATGCCGAAGACGTTCGCCGCGTTTGCGATCAAATCGGTATTCCTTATTATACGGTAAATTTTGAGAAACCATACATGGATAAGGTATTCGCCTATTTTCTCGACGAATACCGCAAGGGGCGCACTCCCAATCCCGATGTCATGTGCAACCGCGAGATCAAGTTCGGCGAGTTTTTGAACAAAGCGCTTGAACTGGGAGCCGACTATATCGCTACCGGGCATTATGCCCGCGTTGACCAACAGGATGGCAAGTTTCGTCTGCTTCGCGGAGTGGACGCCGGGAAGGATCAAACCTACTTCCTCCACGCGCTCAACCAGTACCAGCTGTCCAAAGCGATGTTCCCGATCGGCCATCTGCCGAAGCCGGAGGTTCGCGCTATCGCGGAGAAGGCGGGACTGGCGACCGCCAAGAAAAAGGACAGCACAGGCGTCTGCTTTATCGGCGAACGGAACTTTAAGGAGTTTCTCAGCGGCTACCTGCCGGCCAAGCCCGGCGATATGAAAACGCTGGACGGGGAAGTGAAGGGCCGGCATGACGGACTGATGTACTACACGCTCGGTCAGCGCCAAGGACTCGGCATCGGCGGCTCCGGCAGCGGAGAGCCTTGGTTTGTAGCCGGTAAGGACTTGCAAAATAACGTCTTGTATGTCGTCCAGGGGGAGAAGCACCCGGAATTGTACTCCACGGGCCTGCTGGCCTCCGAGCTGAACTGGATCGCTGGCGACGCTCCGAAGGAAGCTTACGCCTGTACAGCCAAGTTCCGTTACCGCCAGCCCGACCAAGGAGTAACCGTCCACTTTGGCTCGGACGGAGCGTGTGAGGTAATCTTCGATCAACCGCAAAAGGCGATCACGCCTGGACAATCCGTAGTTTTCTACGACGGGGATGTTTGTCTCGGCGGAGCCGTTATTGATACCATGCTTCGCGCCTAATTTAGAAAAACCAAAAAAACCGTCAGGATTGAACGGCATCTCCCATGTGTCAGATCGTGTCTAACAATGGAGCGCCCTTCAAAATCCGACGGTTTTTTACGTTATTTCCCGGGCTATAATTCCGGGCTTCGGGCAGCTATGCGCTTGAACATCAGCATAAGCTGGATTTCGTACGGGCTATCATCCAATCGTCAGCTTGCCTTCGGGATACCGAAACGGATCCTTCTTCGGATTCGGCTGAAGCGCGTAAGCAAGCGTCACAATCCCCACCCGGCCGATAAACATCATAATAACAATGATCGCCTTGCCAGCGGTCCCCAGCTCCGAGGTTAGGCCTCCGCTAAGCCCCACGGTCCCGAAGGCGGACACCGCTTCGAAGAGAATAATGATAAAATCCTGCTGCTGCACCGTGGAGAGCGCCATCGTCGAGGCTACGACGCAAAACAAGCCGATGAAGCAAAAGGTAGTCGCCTTGTAAATATCGCTTTTGGCGATGCGATGGCGAAACAGCACGACATCCTCTTTGCCCCTGATCATCGCGAGCAAAGCCCCGACCAGAATAACGAAGGTCGTCAGCTTGATTCCGCCGCCGGTCGAGTTGGGGGCGGCACCGATAAACATCATGATGATCATCAGAAACAGGGTGGCCGAACGAAGCTGGCTAATATCCAGCGTGTTAACGCCCGCCGAGCGGAGACTGATGGATTGGAACAACGAAGCGAGCAGCTTGCCGTCCCAACCGAGCTGACCAAGCGATCTGGAATTGGTAAATTCAAAAATAAAAATGAGCAGCGCCGCGACCAGCGTCAGCACGGCCGTTGCCGACAGCACCACTTTACTGTGCAGGGAAAGCTTCCGGGAACGGCGGTAATCCACCAGCTCGGCAAGCACGATAAACCCTATGCTGCCCAGCAAGATCAGCAGCATGGAGATCATGTTGATCCCCCAGTCATCCACATAAGGCGTCAAACTCCTATATCCGCCCAGTAGCTCGAAGCCCGCGTTATTAAATATGGAGATCGCATGGAAAACGCCATAGTAAGCGGCTTGGGGCAGAGGCATCTCGAAGGACCAGCGATACGTAAAGTATAGGGCAGCTACGCCCTCGATCGTCGCCGAGTAGAGCAATACCTTCAAGATCAGGCGCACAACTCCTTCGATACCCGACAAGTTCAGCGATTCCTTGAGAATGATCCGGTCGCGCAGCGAGATGCGCTTGCGAAGCGCTATGGCAAACCAGGTCACCGTCGTCATGAAGCCCAGTCCGCCCAGCTGGATCAGTCCCAGAATCACCAGTTGTCCGAACGTTGTATAATAGGTGCCGGTATCCGCGATGACAAGCCCGGTCACGCAGGTGGCGGACGTCGCCGTGAATAGCGCATCGATGAATGGCGTATGCTTGCCGCTCTGTGCTGCAGCCGGAAGTGACAGCAGCAGGGTGCCTGCCGCGATAATTAACGCAAAACCGATCGCGAAGACGCGCGGAGGCGTCAGCTTGAAACCTTTGAATAAACGGGACAATTCTTACCCAACTCCCTGCTCTCATACGAATGTTAGAGCAAGTATACCATGTCTCGGGCAATTTCGTTACTGGGCAGGGGGATAGCGCCTCGCCTACCGCGACGACTCCCTGTTTACGCCGGGCATGGACCGGGCAATGATGATCCTTGTTATCCGCAGATGATCGATCTCCTCAATCGTGAAGGTCCACTCCTCTCCCCACCTCACCTGCTGCTGACTGGCGGGAGGCATCTCCACCTGCGAATAGATCCAGCCCCCGATCGTGTCATAATCGTCGGTCTCAATCGACAAACCGAAGAAGGAATTGACTTCTTCAATCAGCAGCCGGCCGTCTATTGAATGAGCCCATTCATTTCTTCGTTCGATCTGAGGGCGTTCTTCGTCAAATTCATCCTGAATTTCGCCAACGATCTCCTCGATGATGTCTTCGAAAGTAACCAGCCCGCTCGTACCCCCGAACTCATCGATGAGCAGCACCATCTGGGTCTTTCTCTTCTGCATCAGCTTCAGCAAGGCACTGATCTGCATCGATTCCGGCACCTTCAGGATCGGACGCACAATCTCCTGCATATCGCCTTCTCCATCCGATAGCTTGAGCAGATCCTTGATGTGCACAAACCCAATGATATTGTCCTTATCCGGCTTGCATAGCGGGTAACGCGTATGCATCTCGCTGATGGCCAGCAGCTTGTTGTCCTCATAAGATCTTTGCGCATACAAGCAAACCATTTCCGTTCTCGGTATCATAATCTCCCTGGCATTCGTCTCCGCGAACTCGAATATATTGTCAACCAGCGTCATCTCCGTATTCGCGATAAATCCCCGCCGGTTGCTTTCCTTCATCAGGGAGCGAATCTCATCCTCGGTATGGGCCGTCTCCCTCTCCTCCGCCGGTTCAATCCCGGCCAGCCTCAGCAGCGCATTCGACACGGCGTTGGAGAGTTTCAACAGCGGGTAGAGCAAACGCCCCAGCCACATCGCGGGGCCGGCAAACAGCCAGGCGATGCGTTCCTTTCTGCGTAGAGCGTAAGCCCGCGGCAGCTGCTCGCCCAGCGTCAGCTGCAGCAGCGTCAGCGCCGCAAACCCGGCTGCGGCGGCTACGGCGTGCGCTGCTTCCTCCGATAGCCCGAGCGGACGTAACGACGGCCCGAGCAGCACCGTCAAGCCGGAAGCCCCGAGCCATCCGAGACCCAGCGTCGCCAGGGTGATGCCGGCCTTGATGGCTCCTGCATACAGCTCCGGCCCGCGCCGCGGGGCCTCGCCAGCCAAGTGCGGCTGCCCGTCACCCCTTAACGGCTTGCGGGCCCATGGTGTGCCTTCCGCCGTCACGGCCTTCATTCCCTCGCCGGAAGAAGCCCTGGCAAGCGCATACTCAGCGGCAGCGAGCAGCCCGTTTAATCCAATCAACAGGACAACCAACACGATGCATACCCAGAAGGATAACGGATCGCCGTTCAAGCCCCATACCCACCTTCCTCACCCTGGATGTCTGGAAGTCCGGTCCGGACCTCCGATATTAAGATTCTATTAATACCTTATACATCCGGAGTTTGGCCTAGAACGGTAATCGGTGAAGCTACAGCCACGAAGAGCGTCATTCACGTTGACAGAAAAGAACAGCACAAAGAGACGCTGGCCTTCAGCCCGCGCCCTTTGTGCAATGCCCAAAATCCTCTTGTACCTGCGGCTCTCATCCCTATGTCGGCATAGGGGTTGGGGTTGGCTTGGCGTAGCCCTGCTTGTACGTCTGATCGATCGTCTGACGTATTTCACGGAGCGACTTGCCGTCCTGTGTCAGCTTGATCGACTTCACCGCGATTTGGAGGCAGACGCCGCACCGCGTGCCATGGTCATCCCACACGACCGAGCCGCCCGGCTTAACCTCCTGGATGAAGCAATTCATATTGCTCTGATGACCGACACTATCCCCGCAGCCGCAGTAGCAGGGCATCCACTTGAGGATTTCCGTTGCCTGACCGGCCGCTTGGTATACCAGACGGATCTCTTCCGACTGCTTGTCCAGAAACTTCGGCAGTACGGTAGCGGAAGCCGTCGTTTCCTGGATGTCGCCGCTGCCCTGATGCTGCTCATGTCCGGCATGCGAGGTGGCGGCTTCCGGCTTCGGCGCACATGCCGTTGCGATGGATGCAAGCAGCACAAGCGCCAGCAGCGGCTTCATTCGTTTTAACTGTTTCATTCGCTTCCCCATGAGATACATGAGCTCCAGTCACACTCCGTCTTCGGCTTATTTGGAACGCTTATCATGATACTTCGTAAATATTTTCCCCTCGACTCCGGCATTCTGAGGGATGTAGAACCTCGTATGCTTCAGCTCATTCGGCAGATACTGAATGACGGCGCCCGGATTGTCGATCGGATTGACATAGGTTTTGGTGCCGTCTCTTATCTGCGCAGGCACCTCGTAGGCCCGATGATCGCGGACCGTTTGCAATGCGGCGTTGATTCCTTTATATACGCTGTTGGACTTCGGACTTTCGCACACATACACAACGGCTTGGGCCAGCGGCAATCTCCCCTCCGGCATGCCGACGAACTGGATCGCTTCCTTCGCCGCCACCGCCACTTGAAGAGCATTCGGGTTCGCCATCCCCACATCCTCGCAGCTATGGACGATGACGCGGCGCACGATGTACATCGGATCGACCCCGCTGTCCAGCAAACGGGCCAGCCAGTACAGCGCCCCGTCGGTGTGGCCGCCCCGCATGCTTTTGCATAGCGCCGAGGTCAGGTTGTACATATCGTTCGTGCTGATCGTATTAATTCTTGTCGCGTAGGCCTCTTGAACGGCCGGAAGCTCGACGACGTCCGAATCGAATGTCGAGAAGACGGCAGCCTCCAGCGCGTTGAGCGCGTTTCGCAAGTCCCCGTTGCATATATCCGCGAGATAGGCCAGCGCATCCGGAGCAATCGTCACCTTCAGCTTGCCAAGCCCGCGTTCCGTATCCGAAAGCGCCTGCAGCAAGGCCGACCGGATCTCCTGATCGGTGAGCGGCTGCAGCTGAAATACCCGGCAGCGCGATACAAGCGGAGGGATGATATCGTGCTGGATGCTCTCCGTTGTACAGCCGATCAGGGTGATCGTACCGTTCTCGACGACGGGCAGCAGCGACTCCTGGATGTTGCTCTTCATCGCGTGTATCTCATCGATAAATACGAGGGTACGCTTGTTGTACAGCTTCTTCATATCCTTCGCCTTCTCGAACGTGTCGCGGAGCAGCGCGATCGACAGCGATACGGCGTTCAGCTTGATGAATTCAGCGTCGCTGAGATGGCTGATGATCGTGGCAAGCGTCGTCTTGCCGCTCGACGGCGGCCCCTGCAGGATCATCGAGGGCACCTTGTCCGCCTCGATCAGATGGCGCAGTGTCTTGCCTTTGCCGACCAGATGGGTTTGACCGATATATTCGTCCAGATTCCGCGGTCTCATCCGCTCGGCAAGCGGCATGTACTCTTCCGCAGAGGACTGCTGATTATAATCGAATAAGTCCACGTGTATCTACCTTCTTCATCATGTAATCTAGTTGTATTGTAGCACATAACACACAGAGGAATCTAAATGTTGCCCCTGCGCGGCCCGCGGGGATTTAACGATTTGTGCGCTTGCCGGGCCCGCCTCCGCATCTGTATGCGCATGCCGCAGGGGAGTTCTCCTGGCAGAACTGCTATCCGGCATCCTCCTCGTCCCCGTTCCTGGCAGCTCCCTGCTTCCCGCTCGTTAAGTCATGCAGCCGCTGGCCGCCGTCGTCCAGAAGCCAGCGGATCAACGGCATCTGCTTCCTATAGTGTCTGCGCCATTTATCCCGCGGATTGTCGGAATACGCGGCATGACATAAGAAAAACAATGCGGTTTTGGCTACTGCGACCGGCAATATATTCGCTTCCGCATCGGTTAACGGACCATATCCCTTAAGGAAGTCCTCGTCGAACGATCTGGCATATGCAGGAAGCAGCATATAGATAACCCACAAGGCATAGGCGACATCATGAATACGATAGCCCTGCTCGACGAAATCAAAATCCAGCACACACACAACCTCGTCATCGGCATAGCCTTGATTCCAGAAGTGCCAGTCTCCGTGAAGGATAGAACGCTCAAGCCCCGCTTCTGCGGAAGCGATAAGCTGCAAGATCTTCTCGCTGAGCTGCCGGGCATCGGCGAGCTGATGCTCCGGGATGCCCGATACCGTCTCCAGCGTGCTCAGCGCGTTCGTGAAATAATCATTTCCGCGGTTGAAGGACCATTCCGGCTTCGGAGCGACCGGCATCGTCTGCAGGGCATCATGAAATTCCCGAAGCTTGCGCCCGCTGGCCAATACCTGGCCTTGCCTGTTTTGAAACAGTCCCATTTCCACAAAACGCGTAACCTGAATCAGCTTCCCCATACAAAGAATAAAAGAGTCGCCTTCTATGGAGAGCAGCGGAAGCACTACAGGCACTCCCGCTTCCCGGGCAGCGATAAGCACCTTATGAAGACATCTCAAATGCTCGGCCGTATTGGAGCTATTTAATACACGAACGACGAACTCTCCTTCACTCGTTTGCAATTTGATATTTACGTTATAGGCCCCCCCGATGGGGCCGTCGATATGTCGGATGCTGCCCAAACGAAAACGTTGACAAATAAAGTCCAAAATGAACTCATCGTTCAGACTGAACGATCCCGAGACGCCCATACCGTTCGCTCCTCTTCAAAAAATAATTGTGCCAATCTCTGAGCAGCTCAGGATCCATCTCTTTCACATAATCAACGAACCGGTCCAACTGCCGGAGTCGTTCGAGCTCTTTGAACAAGTATCGGGGCACATCGCTTGTCTTCACATAGGCATGGACCAAATCAATAATTTTGGCCCCCCCCTCTTCGGGAATCAGGATATGAAATAAAGCGATGTCGCATCTCGTGAATTCGAGCCGTTTCATCTCGCGAAGCACTCCGATGAGCATTCCCGCTTCCTGCCGAGTCATCACTTTTTTCCGTTTCAAGCGCCGATACATGGTTTCTCCCTGGACATATTCCATAATCAAATAATCCGGCCCCGCCTCGTACAGCCTGGGGATCAGCTTGGAATGCTGAGCGCGAAAATAAGCCTCTCGTTCTTGACGAGCATGGCCCCGATCCCTATATATTTTGATGCACCGTTCAGGTGAAATTCGATACACCACGCCTTGCTTGCCTCGTCCGATTAACACGGCATCGTGCGAGAACTGTTGCTTGTTCAAGTGCGCCCACCACCAGAATTAGAGTTGTACTCCACTATATTCGACATCCTTCTATAAATACTGGGACGAAGGCGCATTTCATATTATTTTGCGGTAAATCCGCATGTGCACTATCAACGGAATTTCCAAAGACATATGCATAGGAAGAGGTACAGCATATCCGAATTTGGAGGTGAAGAAATGTTGAACAATAAACGAGTTTCCCCCAATCGGCCAGCGCACCCGAAAAAAAGAAAAGCTGTACCCCGCCGTTTTAAAAGACCTAAAGCTCCATCTATCTCGGTTCCTTTCCCCTTTTCGGCAATAGCCGAGCCACCGTTGCCTGCGGGGTCCCCCGCTTCCAGCGACGTGCGCAGTCCCCCCTCCTTGCCCCGGATCCTTATGGTCATCGATCAATTTAATATAGGAGGCACGGAAACCTACACCCTCACGCTGACCAGAGAGCTGATGAAAAGAGGCTTCACCGTCTTGGCAGCCGGCAAAAAGGGAAAGCTGCTTGACAGCTTTCTAGGTCTTGGCTGCCCGTGCTTCGAAATCGATTTTGTCCTTGATAATTTCAAGGAAAATTTACCCGAGCGACGCTTGAACACAGAGATGCTTCAATCGATTATCTTAACCCAAGGCATAGATCTTGTGCATGCGCACCAGATTCCTTCCGGTGGTGTCGCATTTGCAGCTGCAACTGAATTGAGGGTTCCTGTGGTTTTTACGGTGCACGGCACCTATTACGACCGCGAATTCCTTCACTCCATTAAAGAAGCAACACTCACCAGCGTCAGCCCCTCCATCCAGCTTATGCTCCAGAGCCGTGGCGGTCATCATTCGTTTCTTGTCCCTAACGGCATTGATCCGCTGGAATTTTCCCCTGTTAACTCCGCTTATCGAGCTTACCTGAGACAGAAGCTGGGAATCCCCCCAGCCTCTCCGGTCGTAATGTATGCCGGGCGATTATCGTGGGAGAAAGCGGACATCTGCTCGGAGATCATTCATACCGTATCTGCGATGCGCCGGAGCGGGCATCCCGACCTGCAATGTCTCATCGCAGGTGGAGGACATCAGGAGGAGCATGTGTTCAAGCTCGCCTCACTGAAACAGGCGGGAGCGAAAAAGCCATTTATCCATTATGTCGGAGAGGTTCTGAATATGAAATCGTACTATGCCGTCAGCGATTGCATTATCGGCACAGGGAGGATCGCGCTGGAGGCGATGGCATGTGAACGACCGATAATCGCGGTCGGGAGCAAGAGCTTTTTCGGTGTAGTCAAGCCGGACAATTACGAACATGCCTGGAAAAGCTGGTTCGGCGACCATGACGGCAGTCGTAAATTGTCTCGAAGTCAACTGGCGGAGCATCTGCAGAAAGCGCTCGATATCGATAAAGAGCATCCGCACAAATACGTGCAGAGCGGGAAAAAATGGGTAACCTCCATGTTTCCCGTCGCCAAAACGACAGCGAAGATGATCGAGGTGTATTCGCAAGCGTTGAAGGTCAGCCCTGCAGCGAAGCGTACGGAGGCTTAAAATAAGCGGTTTGGATGGAGTGGTGTCGGTGGAAAAGTATCAAATCGGGCCGTGGGATCACCTTACGGATACCCTGCCCCCAGGCATTGTCCTGGAACAGTATGTCCCCCCCGAGCTTGAGGAATTGGCAAGAGAGGTAAGTGCGCAGTACGACATGCAAGTGTACGATATGACGCTGATCACATCGAAGCCCGATAAGGGCGGCGCCATATGGAAAATCAACACCAATCACGGCCCCCGCAGCCTTAAGGTGCTGCACCGCGGGCCTGCGCGCAGTTTGTTCAGTATCGGCGCACAGGATTACTTGGTTAAGCAGGGGGCGCGCGTTCCCGCACTTATCGCGAATCTGGATGGCCAGCAATATGTCGAAGCAGGCGGCAAGCTATGGATCGTGACCGAATGGATAGAACCGCTTTCTCCCGTATCGAAGATTGATTTGGAAGGAGCCGCCGCCCTATGCAAGGGTCTTGGCGAGTTCCATAAAAAATCTCAAGGCTATGAGCCTCCCTTCGGGGCCGCCAGCTCATCCCGGCTGTACCGCTGGCCCAAGTATTATGAAAAGATTATTGCGAAGATCGGATGGTTCCGCGATATTTGCCTGGCCTATAATGAATATCCGGCAAGCGCGTCGCTGCTCTCCGTCATTGATCAGTTTGAGCAGCAGGCCCGCGATATTTTCGATCGGTTTAAGCAATCGCCTTACTACCGGATGACCGCTATGGGAGAACCCTATTTTGGGCTTGCCCACCAAGACTACGGATGGTCCAATGGACAAATGGGGCCGGATGGCATCTGGGTCATCGACTTGGACGGCGTCTCCTATGACCTGCCTATCCGCGACCTCCGCAAGCTGATGACAAGTACTATGGACGATATGGGCAACTGGGATATTACCTGGCTTCGCGGGATGATTGCCGCTTATCACGAAGGCAATCCGCTTGATCGGGAAACCTATGAGATTCTATGGCTGGATATGGCGTTTCCCAATGAATTCTACAAGCACATTAAAGAAATTGTCTTTGAGCCCTCCCTGTTTCTTCAAACGGAACTGGAGGGCATCCTTCAGCGCGTAATCACCGGAGAAGCGACCAAGTGGCAGGTACTGCATGAGCTTGAGCTTGATAAAGAGAACTACGCTCCCGGCAACTACTCGGAGCTTGTCGAGACGAAGCCGTCCTGGATGGAACGGGTGCTCGACTCCGGCAAGCTGGCGATGCCCGGACTGTTCGCCGCCGTGCCGGAGGAACAGTCGGCGCAGATCCCATCCGAGATGTACCCCGTATATTCGGAGGGAGGAGAAGCTCTCACTCCCGAGACCGTTGCGGAAAGCTCTCTCATCGCCGCACCCCTTGCCGCAGAAGGCTGGCAAGCTCAGCTTCCGGACCAAGAGCGCATAAGTGCGGGCGAAGCCCGGAGCGAGCCTGTCCAACAGCTTGCCGGCTTGCCGCAGGAGCTGCCCGCCCAGCCGCCAGCCGAAACTCCAATCGTTGTGCCGCTGCCCTCTATTGCCGCTCCTGCGCCGGCGCGCGCTGCAAGAAGACGCCGCAAGAGAACTATCCGTATCACAAAGCCGCAGCTTGCCAAATCAAGCAGGCGGCGCAGTAAACCCAATAGGAAAAAGAAAATCAGCGCCAAACGGACTACGAGTCCTCAACTAAACCGAAAGACGAAAGTTACGAAAATCATCAAGCGTACTGCCCGTGTTATACGCCCTGGCAGGAAATCCGGCTCGGCAGCAAAGCATCCGGTCAAAGCGATGTCCGGGCGCGCTGGACAGACGAAGGGCGCCGCACGTATCCTTCCGAAAAGTGCAGCCCGGCCGAAGACAGACGCCGGTAAGACTAAGCAGCGCAAGCGGACAGCTTGACGAAAGGAGGAAGAGGCAAGTTGAACGTATTGATGATTTGTACAGAAAAACTGCCTGTCCCCAATATTCGCGGCGGCGCTATTCAAACCTATATTTGCGGCGTAGCCGGCTTCCTGGCAGGGAAGCATAACCTGACGATTCTCGGGAGAGACGACCCCGACCTGCCTCAGGACGAAACGTCAGGAGGCATACGTTATGTCAGAGTGCCCTCTGGGAGCACACTCGACATTTACGCCAAGGGCGTGCTGGAATTCGTCGGCCTCTACGGGTCTCAGTACGATATCATTCATATATTTAACCGGCCTAGGCTGGTAATGCCAGTACGAGCGTTAGTGCCCCATGCGCGGATTATTTTAAGCATGCACAACGATATGTTTAATCCCGAAAAAATCGAGCCGGGCGAAGCGATCGCCGCCATCTCGCAGACAGAGCGAATCATTACGATCAGTAATTATATCGGAGATGAAATTGCCTACTACTATCCTGAGGCTGAAGGCAGAACCAAAACCATTTACTCCGGCGTCGATTTGTCCCGCTTCGCGCCTTGGTTCCAGTCACAAGCCGCCCAGCAAGACCGCGCGGCACTTCGAGCCGAGCACGGACTCAGCGATAAAAAGATCATATTATTCGTCGGCCGGCTGTCTCGTAATAAGGGACCGCACGTGCTCGTGAAAGCGATGAATCAGATCCATCACTCGGATGCGGTGTTAGTTGTCGTCGGCGGGGCTTGGTATAGCGATCATACGGTTAGCGATTATATCGCATACGTCCGAGCGCTTGCGCTAAAATCTCCCATCCCCGTCCTGACGACGGGTTATGTGGACGCTCATCAGGTGCATCGCTGGTTCACGGCGGCTGATATCTTCGTCTGTACCTCTATATGGCAAGAGCCTCTGGCCCGCGTTCATTATGAGGCGATGGCTGCCGGGCTTCCATTCTTGACGACGGCCCGTGGGGGAAACCCTGAGATTGTCACGAGCAGCAACGGCCTCCTAGTCACAGACCCCGAAAATCCATCCGAATACGCAGAGAAGCTGAATCAGCTCTTGTCCCATCCTGAGCTCTGTCGGCGAATGGGAGAACACGGCCGGCGACTCGCGGAAGAACGATTCACCTGGCAGCGCGTAGCCGAGGATATTATGTCGGTGTGGGAACGGCGGGCATAATGCCCGTCGTCGCTCCTATTGGGTGATGAAACACCACCTCTTTGCGGCGGCTTCATTCATGAGAATCAGGGCTTGACGAGGAGCTACCCTACACTCCCCGTCAAGCCTTGCATGCGGATTTTTCTCTGCGACTCGATAACCCGGCGAGGCGTACAGGCACATCTAGGCATGTCCCACCGGATTAATGCCCGAACCTAGTCTCGCCGTTATTTCAAGTGCCGTGAATAGGACTGCCAAGGAAGGGGCTGCCTCAAAAGTAGACTAGCTATTTCGAGACAACCCTATCTGTACTCAGCTTTCTTCTTCGTCGTCTTCCTCTTCATCTTCTTCCTCTTCTTCGTCGTCGTCGTCGTCCTCTTCTTCCTCTTCTTCCTCTTCTTCTTCCTCTTCATCTACAAGGTCAAAGTTCTGCTTGGAGCCGTCCTCATACTCGATCTCGACTTCAACAACCTGATCCCAATTCACTTCATCCCACAGAGCCGTCAGGTTTTCTTCCAGATCATAGTCTACCGTCTCTCCGTTTGCATATTCCACCTGTACCTCAACAGCCACGAGATCGCCTTGCAGCCAGCCCTTTACTTGATCAACTTTAGACAATTCAATCATTCCTCTCAGTTTTCGTATCGAAACCTGCTCAGAAGTTTCCCTGTATTCTATGAGCCGCCAATTATATGGTGTAGGCTGCTTACAGCGTGGATAAGCGGATATTTCCTACAGACCCTGCAAGCTTCATTATGAAAATTAACTCATATACAGCACACATTTTCGCCCCTTTCTGGTAAACGCCCTTCCGGCTTTATTTTTTTTTCATAAATTTATAGTAAATACAATAAGACAAGGAGAACATGCTATGAAAGGACTCATCCTATGCGCCGGCAATGGCAACAGACTCACACCCTTTTCCAAAACTTCCCCAAATGAGCTGCTTACAATTGCCAATAAGCTAATTCATTCGATTTACAGTCCCCTTTCGATTAGCATGCCCGATTCAAGAGGAGAATCTCTATGAATATATTGATTATGGGTACGGGGTACGTAGGGGTGACAACCGGACTCTTATTTGCAGAACTCGGGCATCAAGTCACCGGCTTAGATCCGGACCGGGAGAAAGTGAATACCCTTTCCGAAGGTCTTCTCACCTTTTACGAGCCCGGACTGGATCGCATTCTATGGAAACACGTCCGAGCGGGTTCCATCCGGTTCACCACTGATGCTTCAGCAGCCATCCGCGATCACTCCATCATCTTCATCTGCGTGGGGACCCCATCCCGCGAGGATGGAAGCGCCGATCTGCGATATATGGGACAAGCGGCCACCCAGATCGGCCAGCACACGAAAGAATATAAGCTTGTCGTTATGAAAAGTACAGTGCCTGTCGGCACTTGCGAGCAATTGACGCATATCATTCGCGAGGCCCAGCCCGCTCCGATTTCATTTGACGTCGTCTCTAATCCTGAATTTTTACGTGAAGGCAACGCCTGGCATGATGCGCTACATCCGGATCGTATCGTGATCGGTGCCCTGCATGCTTCGGCGGCCGTTCAGGTTCGGCAATTATACGACCCGCTCGATTCTCCGGTACTTGTTACGACGCCTCGAACCGCTGAGTTAATGAAATATGCGGCAAATGCATTTTTGGCCACAAAAATATCTTTTATCAACGAAATTTCCCGCTTATGCGAAGTAATCGACGTTCCGGTGACCGAGGTATCGGCAGCGCTAGGGATGGATCACCGGATCGGCCCGCATTTTCTGAACGCCGGTCTCGGTTACGGAGGCTCTTGTTTTCCCAAAGATATTCAGGCGCTTCTGCACATCGCCGCCGGGCATGACTTGACTCTGGGTATTCTCGAACAGGCCGACCATGTGAATCGGACGCAAATCCCCCACCTGCTGCGCACCTGGGAGCAGGCCATCGGCTCGTTCCACGGAAAAACCATTGCGGTACTGGGGCTTTCGTTCAAGCCGGATACCGATGATCTACGGGAGGCTCCCGCACTAAAGCTGATCTCCTTACTAGCAGCAAGAGAGACTGCCATTCGCGTTCACGACCCGGTCGCCACGCTGCCTTCGACGCTGCGCTCCTCGCAAATTCAGCAATTCGGCTCGATCGAGGAGACGCTGGCCCAGTGCGATGCCGTCATTCTATGCTCCGAGTGGCCGACATATAAGGAGGCGGATTGGGCGAGGCTCCACAGTCTTATGAGAGACCATTATTGCTTTGACGGGCGAAACATGCTTGACGGCAATCGCATGGCCGCCCTCGGCTTCCATTATTATGGCGTGGGGATCGTGCAGTCACGGGAAGGACGAATGCTATGAGAATCTTAGTAACCGGCGCAGCGGGCTTCATCGGCTCCCATCTTTGCGAGAGGCTGCTGCAAGACCCGCATCATGAAGTTATCGGACTCGATGCCCTCGTGCCTTCTGCCTCGCCTGTATCGGTAAGAGAACAGAATCTGGCGGGCTTGCTTGGACATCCGAGATTTCAGTTTCTTAAGCAGGACCTGCTGGAAATCGACTGGTCCGCCATACTGCCTCAAGTTGATGCCGTTTATCATTTGGCCGGGATTCCAGGCGTACGCTCAAGCTGGGGCACCGACTTTCAGACCTACGTGTCCCATAATATCCTGGCAACCCAGAGGCTGCTGGAGGGATGTCGCCGGTTCCCCGTATCCAAATTTATCTACGCCTCTACTTCTTCCGTCTATGGCGAGCAAGCGGGGGCGGTTCGCGAGGATGCCGTTACGCGTCCGCTGTCTCCGTATGGAGTCAGCAAGCTGACCGGCGAGCATTTATGCAAGGTGTACACGCACAACGACGGACTTCCGGTTGTGATCCTCCGATTTTTTACCGTATATGGTCCGAGACAGCGTACCGACATGGCGTTCCACCGGTTTATCCGGCAGCTGCTTCATCAGGAGCCCATCACGATATACGGCGATGGCACACAGAGTCGCGATTTTACATTTGTACGGGATTGCGTACATGCGATAGCATCCGTCCTCGATGCCCCTGATGTGATCGGCGAGACCATCAACATCGGCGGCAAAGAGCGGGCCACGGTCCTGGAAAGCCTCGCACTCCTGGAAGAGCTCCTCGAGGTCCAGGGAAATGTTCAGTTTATAGGTAAAATTTACGGTGAACCCAAGCAAACATGGGCAGATATCCGCAAAGCGCAGAGGCTGCTGAGCTACGAGCCGCAAACGACGCTCCGCGAAGGTCTGGCTCTGGAATGCGCAAACTTGCGGCAGCTTTACAACCTCTAGACCCATACTAGTCCGCCGAGCCCCCGTTACCCTCCTGAAAAGGCCCTCCGGTTCTGTTCTAACCGGAGGGCCTCTTTGTTACAAAAAAAACACGGCATCCGCCCCTAAGGAGCAAATGCCGTGTTGAAAGACAGTCTGTATTTACTTGATTCCGGCCTTGGCGAGCAAGTCGCGGACCGCCACGCTGACCATGATCAGCCCGGCGACAGGAGGAACAAAAGCATTGCTGGCCGGAGGCTGCTGCGCTTTGCGGATCTCCGGCGCGTTCTCCGGTACGATCTTCTGGGTGACATCCTCGCGGGGCTTGATCGGCTCCTCGGTCGAGAAGACGACCTTAACCCCCTTATGGATGCCCTCCTTGCGCAGCTTGTGACGGATGACGCGGGCCAGAGGATCGACCGTTGTTTTGGAAATATCCGCAACCTGGAATCGGGTCGGATCCATCTTGTTAGCCGCACCCATGCTGGAGATCAGCGGGATTTTACGCCGGCGGCATTCCTTGATCAGGTGAATCTTATAGCTGATCGTATCCGAAGCATCAAGCACGTAGTCGAGCGGATACTCGAACAGCTGCTCATACGTCTCCTCGGTATAAAACATGCGCAGCGCGATGGCGTCGCATTCCGGGTTGATCAGCTTGATGCGTTCCTTCATCAGCTCCGCCTTCGGCTGGCCGACGGTCGTTGTGAGCGCATGGACCTGGCGGTTCACGTTCGTGATGTCCACCACATCCTTGTCGATCATCACGATCCGGCCTACTCCGGTACGGGCCAACGCTTCAGCCGCAATCCCGCCGACGCCCCCGATACCGAGAACGGCAACCGTACTGTTCTTCATGACTTCCAGACCTTCGGGACCTATAGCCAGCTCCGTGCGTGAAAATTGATGCAGCACCAAAGATTCGCTCCTTTCCGCTTACCGTAGTCTAGGCCTTCGCGACCGGCGGCTTCTTCGCCACCCGGATGGACAGCTGCTCCAGCTGATTGTCCTCCACTTCGGCCGGCGCATTCATCAGCAGATCGGTTGCGCTCGCCGTTTTCGGGAATGCAATCGTCTCCCGCAGGTTCGTGCGGCCCGTAAGCAGCATAACCAGACGGTCGAAGCCGAATGCGATCCCGCCATGCGGAGGGGTACCGTATTCGAAAGCGTCCAGCAGATAGCCGAACTTATCATAGGCAGCTTCATTGGAGAAGCCGAGTGCCGCGAACATTTTCTCTTGCACCTCGCGCTTGTAGATCCGCATCGAACCCCCGCCGACCTCGTAGCCGTTCAGCACCAGGTCATACGCTTGCGCGCGAATTTGTCCGGGATCGGTATCGAAGAAGTGCACATCCTCTTCCTTCGGACGCGTGAACGGATGGTGCTCGGCTACGTAACGCTTCGCTTCGTCGTCATAGCTAAGCAGCGGGAAGTCCACGACCCAAGCGAACTTAAATTTGCTCTCGTCGATCAGGCCAAGCTGCTTGCCGATCTTCAGACGCAGATTGCCAAGCACGTCAGCCACGATCTTCTTGTTGTCTGCCGAGAACAGCAGCAGGTCGCCCTCCTCGGCTTCCAGACGCTCCTTCAGCAGCTCCAGCTCGGATTCGTTAAAGAACTTGACGATCGGCCCCTTCAGCTCGCCGTCCTTGTACGTGATCCACGCCAAACCTTTCGCGCCGTAACGCGAGGCGAACGAACCAAGATCGTCGATCTCCTTGCGGCTCCAGACGCCGCAGCCTTTGGCGTTCAGCGCCTTTACCTGGCCGCCGCCGGCGACCACCTTGTTAAACACCTGGACGCCGGAGTTCGAGACGATGTCCGAAACGTCCTTCAGCTCGAGACCAAAGCGCAGATCCGGCTTATCGGAGCCGTATTTGCCCATCGCATCGGCATAGCTGATCCGCTCGAATGGAGTCGGGATCTCAACGCCTACCGTTTCGCGGAACAACCGGGCCGCAAGCTGCTCCATCAGATCCAGCAGCTGATCCTGAGACAGGAACGAGGTCTCGATGTCCACCTGGGTAAATTCCGGTTGGCGATCGGCGCGCAGGTCCTCGTCGCGGAAGCAGCGGGCGATCTGGTAGTAGCGCTCCAGGCCGCTGACCATAAGTAGTTGCTTGTAGATTTGCGGCGACTGCGGCAGCGCGAAAAATTCGCCTGGATGCACCCGGCTAGGCACCAAATAATCGCGTGCGCCTTCCGGCGAGCTCTTGGTCAGGATCGGCGTCTCTACCTCGATAAAGCCGTTTTCGTCGAGATAGTCACGGAAGACTTTGGCGGCTTTGGAACGAAGCTGCAGCGTGCGCTGCATCTCCGGACGGCGCAGGTCGAGATACCGGTACTTCAGGCGCAGCGATTCGTCGATTTCGATGCCGTCTTCGATGAAGAACGGCGGGTTTTTCGCCGGATTGAGCACCTCGATCTCGGTGATGCGAACTTCAATATCCCCGGTCGGGATGTTCGGGTTGACCGTCTCGGCATCGCGTTCGACGATCGTTCCGCGCACAGCAAGGACGTATTCGTTACGAGCACGATCCGCGATACCGTGGGCGTCTCCGGAAAACTCCGGATTGAATACGATTTGCACGATTCCGCTGCGGTCGCGCAGGTCGATAAAAAGCACTCCGCCCAAGTCGCGGCGACGCTGTACCCAGCCGTTCAGCGTTACGGTTTGTCCTACGCCCGCTTTGCTTAGCGTGCCGCAGTCATGTGTTTTCAACAATTGTGTCATGATAGAATGTTACCTCCAGATTAGAAGTGGGATGAATCTAGATACTCGTTGTTGAATCGATGTCATGGCGCGAAGCTGTCTCAGCTCTACCCGCGCTGACGTGCTGCCAGCGTGCGGGCGAACTCGGACAGAGACAGCGTTTCCTGCTCGCCGGTCGCGAGCGCCTTGACAGCAATCTCGCCTTTCTCCAGCTCGTTATCGCCCAAAATCCCGACATACGCCGCCTTGTAGCGGTCGGCGGATTTCATCTGCGCCTTAAGCTTCCTGGACTGGTAATCCTTCTCCGCCGTCAGCCCTTCCAGGCGCAGCTCATGCAGCAGACCGACAATCCGCGTCTCTGCCGCTTCGCCAAGCCCGATCAAGTACACGTCCAGCGGCTTCTCGGCCGGGATATCGGCGCCTTGCGCCTGAAGCACCAACAGGATGCGCTCCATGCCAAGAGCGAGTCCGACCCCGGGCTGATCCTGGCCGCCGATCTGGCCGACGAGACCGTTATACCGTCCTCCGCCGCCGATCGTATCGATCGCGCCGATTCCTGCCGCCTTATACTCGAACGCCGTGTGCGTATAATAATCCAGACCTCGCACCAGCCGCGGATTCAGACGGAAGGGAACGCCCAGCGCTGTCAAATACTGCTGCACTCGTGCAAAGTGTGTGCGACACTCCTCATCCAGATGCTCGACGATCGTCGGCGCTCCCTCGCAATACTTCTGATCGATCTTGCAATCCAGGATGCGCATCGGGTTGCGCTCATAGCGCGATTGGCAATCCTTGCAGAGCTGATCCTTAACCGGCGCGAAAAATTGCTGGATATGCTCGCGGTAAGCGGCACGGACCGACGGATTGCCTACGGAGTTGATCTCCACGGTTACATCCTTAATCCCGATCTCCCGGTAGAACGTGTATCCCAGAGCTATCACTTCCGCATCCAGGCTTGGATCGACAGAGCCGATAGCTTCGATGCCGAATTGATGGAACTGCCGGTAGCGGCCGGATTGCGGCTGCTCGTAGCGGAACATCGGCCCGACATAATACAGCTTGCTGACATCGGGCTCGCCGTACAGCTTATTCTCCACATAAGAGCGAACAACGCCTGCCGTTCCCTCCGGACGCAGCGATATACTGCGATCTCCTTTGTCCAGGAAGGTGTACATCTCCTTCTCGACAATATCGGTCGTCTCGCCGACTCCCCGCTGGAACAGCTCGGTATGCTCGAACACCGGCGTCCGGATCTCGCGGTAATTGAACCGCTGGCAAAGCTCGCGCGCCTTGCTCTCCACATACTGCCACTTCTCGATTTCGCCGGGCAGCAGATCCTGCGTGCCCTTCGGTTTCTGAATGCTCATCTTCAGTTCGCTCCTTTCTATACTATCCGCGGCCGCCGGCTCTTAACTTGACGAGGTCCCCACATACTGGCTCAAGCTGGCTCAAGCCTCATGCGGCATGATTCCCGGGCCAATAAAAAAACTCCCGCCCCTGTCGTTGACAGGGACGAGAGAACATATCGATTTCTCCCGCGGTACCACCCGCGATTTGAATGCATCATCTGCCGCGGCCAACCGGGCCCGAGGACACACTCACACTTGAAGCGGATAACGCCCGCCATACGCAGTGCGGCTACTGCACAGCTGCTCTCGCATCTCCAGCCGTATACGGCTCAGATTGCGGCAGCAGCCGGGTTCCCCGACTGTCCTCCGGGAGGTCTTTTCGTCCGATTCGCATAAGGAAGCTTGCAGCCTGGGCTTCCCTCTCTGCTCTATGCAAGGTTCGGATTACTTCTTCCCATCCATGGATCGCATCAATGACTTTCAATGTTCACATTTTAACTGCCCAAGTCGGTAAAGTCAAGCAGGCACCGCGCTTTATGTTGTTCTGTGATAGGCAAAAAGGCAGAAATCCCGGGATTCTGCCTTTTTGCCGTGCCCTGCTTACTTCTCTTTTCTCAGTACCTGATAAACATCCTTAATCAGCATATACGTATCGCCGTTGGTCAGCTCCTGCTTGTTGCCGATGGAATCCACAGAAGCCTTGGTCAGCCAGCCCTTGCTTTGCAGCACTTCAACCGCTGTCTCAGGCGTGGCGTCCTGCTTGAGCAGCAAGGCGAGCATGTAAGCGGCCGTGTCCAGCGTAACCGGCAGCGTCTTCGCATCCGCTCCCTTGGCTATCGCTGATGACGGAGCGCCGGGCAATGCCTCAGGCTTGAACTTGCGCATGCCTTCCAGCATGTTCAGCATTCGCTGCTGGTTGCTTTTCTCATCCAGCCGGAAGTTATTATCGTATCCGCCCGTCGTCAATCCGAGCGTCACGGCGGCCTTCAAGCCTTCATAGGATTTATGCTCCATGAAAGGCTCCGGCTTCAGCGTATATTCATTCAACGCCATGCCCTGCTTCGTCAGAGAAGCATGAAGCTCTGCGATCGCTTCCTTGGAGGCGGCCATCTGGCGGAACGTCAGCTTCTTGTCCGCTGCGATCTTCGCCGCTGCCCCTGCCGCTTCGGCGGCAGCCATCCCGACCGGAATAACCCGGGCCGAGCCGTGCGGCAGCGTATCGAAGCTTGCGGCCCGTCCGACGACGAGCAGGCCGTCGACCTTCAACGGTACAATGCTGCGGAACGGCACTGCGTACTGCTTCGGATCAGTGACGACCGCCCCGGTATCAGCAGGCGAGATCCGTTGAATATCGACCGGGTATTCGCCGAAAGCGATGCGATCCCACTGATCCCGGTTCTCCAGCACATCGACGATACTTAGTCGATATTCGCCCTGGATGTGACGCGTTTCCCGGATATACAGCTCAGGCGCTGTCGCATCGAGCTCGATCCCCGCAAACTCCGGATATTGCTTCTTCATGTACTCCACGATATGAGGAAGCTCGTTTTTAGCTAGCTCAAAGGCTTCAGCCTTCGACTTGGGATCGGTACCGTCAATACCGAAGACCTGAAGCGCATTGATCAGCATCGTATTGTCATTTTGTCTTCCGATATTCAAGCCGCGCATAGCCACGCGTTCTTTGTTGACCGGAGGATAGTCCTTCATATCCTTATAGCCCCACGCGCTCATCGCATTGGCGCCCGTGCCTGCATCCCCGTCGCCTTCCAGGCGCTCCTGCACCTTTTTCCAGACGTCCGGAGTAATGTTCTTCAAGCGGAAAACAAGCGTCACCGCCATCCGGGCTTTCTTATCACCCAAATCCTCGCGGCCCGTTGTGTAAGGCACTCCCGCTAATGCGGCAATATCGGCGTCCTGCGTCGCATCAATGACGGAGCCCGCCTTGACGCTCTGAACCGACCCGTCAGCCAGCGTAAGCTTAAGACCGGTCACAACCTGCCCTTCGCCGCCCGCCTGCATCAGCGGTTCCATCGCCTTTACCTTCAGAAGCACATCAATATTTTTTTCTGCAGCTACCAGCTCATGAAAGGCATTGGCAGCCGTGACCACATCGAAGGAATCGCCTTCGATCTTGCTGTACCAGTCGCTAAAAATCCCCTTGTTCAATACCTCGCGCTTATGTAGAACACCCTTATCAGGCTCGTAGTTCATGTCGAGGCTGTTCAGCCATCCCAGCGTCATCAGACCGCCCAGAATGGCGCGATCATGGCCGTCTACAAGCAGCGTCTTCTGGCCGTTGCGCGCGGCCGATACGGCTGCGGCTACTCCTTCGGGATCGGTGCCCGCCACGATGACGTCATAGGAGCCCTTCGGCGCTTGAACAGTCTGGATCTCCTTCAGCGTTTGCGCCTTGCTTGTCGTTACACTGTGCTTCAACGATTGGGTCTTCCATACGTAAAGGCCGCCTGCAGCTGCCGCGATGAGGACGAGCGCTGCGAGAATAACGATATACCCCTTCAGGCTGCCGCCTGAAGCATACCTTGAATTGCTTGCCATATCACACCTCTTATTATACGGAATAGTTCAGCGAATCCGCTGCTAGGTCCATGCAGAAGCCTAAGACCGCGAGCACAAACGGACTCCTAAAAGGAATATACGATTCATGTCCGCAAAAAGTTGCAGATTTCGTCCAAAAACGGCAATATTCGGCCAACTTGGCCTAAAAGATGAGATAAAACTTCATTTGTCGCTTCATCACGCTTTCTTTTGGCCCTCTATCTGTGATTTTCACAGAGAAGAACGGACCATCACCATGCCGCCCAGGCGGCGAGTGACGGTCCGTCTTATTCAACGAAATGATTTGCGCGGCGTCCGCTTCCGCTGCTCCTCGGGAGAGGAATGTCCGGCGCTCCAGGCGCCGGCGCCTCGTTCATCCGAAAGCAGCGCAGCGGCTTCCTCCATATGCCCGAGATTCAAGTACAGCTCCGGCATAAGCGCGATCTGCTCTTTGGGGGATCGGAACATGTCGAGGTCTCCTTGCCTGTCAGGTGTCTATGTCGGATGTTAGACTGGCATCTGCTAGGATTCCCCCATAGCCTCCGTTTTAACCCCTTAGGTCTTTAGGTCAGGCTCCGCGCCCCTGGCTCTCGAGAATCAAGGTGACTGGCCCGTCGTTGATCAGTGCCACTTCCATCATCTCACCGAATCGCCCGATTTCTACATGCAAGCCCTGCTGGCGAAGAAACTCATTGAAGCTTTCATATAGCGGCTCGGCCTTCTCCGGACGGGCGGCAGCCATAAAGTTCGGCCGCTTTCCCTTGGTGCAGTCGCCATACAGCGTAAATTGAGAGATCGACAGCACTTGGCCGCCTGTATCCAGCACCGACAGGTTCATCTTGCCGTGTTCGTCCTCGAAGATGCGCAAGCCCGCCACCTTCTCGGCGATGTAGCGTGCATCCTGCTCCGTATCGCCTTCCCCCACGCCCACCAGAAGGACAAGCCCGCCGGGGATGCTGCCCACGATCTCACCGCTGACGGTTACGCTTGCCGCCTTGCTTCGTTGTACTACCACCTTCACTGGATCGCCGAACCCCACTTCCTCTAGGCTTGCATAATCCGCTGAACGGAATATACATCCTTGACCCGTTTGATCTTCTCCACTACCGCATGCAGATGGTCAATGTTGCGGATGAGAATAGTCATATGAATCATCGCCATCTTGTTCTTGTCCGAGCGGCCCGATACGGCCGAGATAACGGTCTTGCTTTCCGAAACGGCCTGCAGCACTTCATTCAGCAGCCCTCTCCGGTCATGTCCGGTAATCTCTATCTCGACATTATAATTAGCCTCCACCTGCTCGGCCCATTCCACATCGATCACGCGGTTCCCTTCGTCGCTGCACTCCGGCGAAGGGATATTGGTACAGTCGGCCCTATGCACAGACACCCCTCTTCCGCGGGTGATGTAGCCGACAATATCGTCGCCCGGCACCGGGTTGCAGCAGCGTGCGAAGCGTACCAGCAGATTATCGACGCCCTTGACGCGAACGCCGTTGGTGGGGCGCCCTTTGCGCTCCTTATCGATCGAAGGAGCCTTCATTTCCTTCACTTCAGAGGTAAGCTGCAGCGCCTGCTGCTGAGCCTCCTCGGCCTCCTTGCGCATCTTCTCCGTCAGCCGGGTTACGATCTGAGCGGCCGTGATGCCCGAGAAGCCGACGGCGGACAGCATATCCTCCACCTCGTTGAAGTTGAACTTCTTGGCAACCTCCATCATCTCGTCGTCCTTCATCATCTGGGAAGGGTCGTAGCCGAGTCGCTTGAGCTCGCGCTCGATCAGCTCATGGCCCTTGACGACGTTTTCCTCACGGCGCTCTTTCTTGAACCACTGCCTGATCTTCGTCCGGGCATGCGACGACTGGGCTATCTTTACCCAGTCCTGGCTCGGTCCGTACGAATGCTTAGACGTCAAAATCTCGACAATGTCCCCCGTGCTCAGCTTGTAGTCCAGCGGTACGATGCGGCCGTTGATCTTCGCTCCGATCGTACGGTTGCCTACTTCCGTATGAATCCGGTAAGCAAAATCGAGCGGTACCGATCCGGCCGGCAGCTCAATCACCTCGCCCTTCGGCGTGAACACAAAAACAAGATCGGAGAAAAAGTCCATCTTCAAGGATTCTACGAATTCAGAGGCGTCCTCCGCTTCATTCTGCAGCTCCAGAATTTCGCGGATGAAATGCATTTTGTCCTCATAGCTGCCGGAGGGCACGTTAGTGCCGTCCTTATAGGCCCAGTGCGCCGCGACCCCGTATTCGGACGTGCGGTGCATCTCAAAGGTCCGGATCTGCACTTCCAGCGGCTCTCCCTTGGGCCCGATGACGGTGGTGTGCAGCGATTGGTACATATTCGGCTTCGGCATCGCGATATAGTCCTTGAAGCGCCCGGGCATCGGCTTCCATAACGTATGGATAATACCGAGCGTGGCATAGCAATCCCTGATGTTATCGACAATAATCCGCAGAGCCAGCAGATCGTAGATTTCGTTGAACTGCTTGCTGCGGGCTGTCATTTTCTTATAAATGCTGTAGATATGCTTCGGCCTGCCCGAAATGTCGCCCTCGATGCCCATCTCGCTCAGCTTGTCCTGAACCGTATGAATCACATCGTTAATATACTGCTCGCGCTCGGTACGCTTCTTCTGCATCAGATTGACAATCCGGTAATACTGCTGCGGGTTCAGATAGCGGAGCGCAATGTCCTCCATCTCCCACTTGATCGCAGAAATCCCCAGACGATGCGCGATCGGACAGAAGATCTCAAGCGTCTCGTCCGCAATCCGTCTCTGCGCCTCTTCGGATTGATGCTTCAATGTGCGCATATTGTGCAGCCGGTCGGCGAGCTTAATTAGAATAACCCGTATATCTTGAGCCATGGCGACGAACATTTTACGATAGTTCTCGTTCTGATGCTCTTCTTTGCTCTTGAATTTGATCTTCTCCAGCTTGGTCAGGCCATCTACGATCATCGCGCAGGTCGCTCCGAACTTGTCCCTTACGGACTCCAGCGAAACAGTCGTATCCTCCACAACATCATGAAGCAGCGCAGCGATGATGCTGATCGTATCCATCTGCATGTTGACCAATATTTCCGCTACGGCCAACGGGTGCAGGATGTACGGCTCGCCGGACTTGCGCACCTGACCATAATGGGCTTGATCAGCAAATTCATAGGCTTCCCGAATTCGAACGAGATCCTGCTCTTTAATATAAGTGGATGCCTTCTCAAGAAGCTGCTCTATCCCCATTGGTCTATCCATTCCCTTAAAAACGATTTTAATCCATTATGCCCTTGAAACGTGCCCTGCGTCAAGAATTTGCGGGACAAACCGACACTTTGCGTCAATCGCAGCATAATCCAATTCGCAGCCCGTTCGCGAAACGCTTCTCTTATCTGCTAGCAGGACAGGATGGAAGCGGATGTTGCGTGAAGGTAGATCATCGACTATACCCTTGGGACGAGGGGGACATATACATAGAGTAGATTAATGGAAAGGAGTAATTGTATGCCGAACAGCAAAGCACAACCTGCCTTGAAGCGATTCCGTGTCAGAAGCCTAACGGAGGATGCGGCTCACGAAGGCCATCGCAACGGACTGCCTGCTCAAGGAACCGACGCCCTCGCGAATCCATTTGGCCTCCCCTCCCGCTGGCCGCTGCAGCACCCGGGCATACCCGGAGACTCGACCCTTCCGCCGCCTGCAGCACCTGCTGAAGACTATCCGCCAGGGCAAGAGGGACTACCGGGCCCGGGAACCGGGCATCGGTGCAAGCCCAAGCATCCCCGGCGACCGGCTTGCCGCAAGCGGGTCCGCCGCTGCGTCAAGCGTACAGGCACAGTCCCAAGGCGTACAGGAAGCGCGGCGGGAAAAGGGTCCCCTGCGTGCAGGAAAAAGCCAGTTCGACGCACGAAGCCGATTAGCGGGAACCGCTGTACATGCCGCAAGCGGGGTTCTAGGTAGAACTACGCAAAAAAGCGGGTAAATTCCAGGCTGCAGCCTGGAACTTACCCGCTTTTGCTCTTTCTGTACCGCTCAATACTGAACCAGCGACAGCACTTCAATGCCATCAAGCTTATCTCTGCCGTTTAAGTCGAGCAGCTCGATAAGAAAAGCCGCACCGACGATTTCGCCGCCAAGCTGCTTCACGAGATTGACCGACGTGGAGATCGTACCACCGGTCGCAAGCAGATCGTCGGCAATCAGCACCTTCTGTCCCGGGGCAATCGCATCGGCATGCATCGCCAGCTTGTCATTGCCGTATTCCAAGGCGTAATCCGCTTCGATCGTTTTCCCCGGCAGCTTGCCGCTTTTGCGAATCGGAATAAAGCCGACGCCAAGCTCAACCGCGAGGGGCGCCCCGATCACAAACCCGCGCGCTTCCGGTCCGGCGATACAGTCGATCTGCTTGCCCTTCAGTCTCCCGGCCAGGTCTGCGATAACCGCGCGATAAGCCGCGCCATCCTTCAACAGCGTCGTAATATCCTTAAAGCTGATGCCTGGCTGCGGAAAATCTGGGATCTCCCGGATATAAGACTTGTAATCCATGTTGTAATCTCCTCTACAATTAAGTTTCCTTATCAGCCCGCCCGCAGGCTTCAGGCTAGTCGTTCCAAAAGCTCCTTGGCCGATGAGTAAAGCAAGGTTTGCTCCACCTCCGGACGTTTCATCCTGGCTTGATACAGGATCGAAGCCGACAGCTCCCGCTTTGCCGCAGAAGGGACAAGCCGGTAGCCGCCTTCCGGCGTCGGCGCGGCGATACCCAGTTCGCTGAATACCTCCAGCATGAAGGTAACCAGCGAAGGGGATAAGCCCGTGCGCCTCGCTATCACTTGGCAAAAATCCGCTTCAACTGAGCCGCCTCCCTGCTGCTTCTCTATCATCGCGACAGCACCGTAAACGGACTTGAACATCTCTCGTCCCGGAACGACTCCCGCCTGACGGTCATGCTCCGTTTCTCCAAACACCGCATAGTACCGCCTTACGGCCTGGGCTTCGCCTGACAGCGCCTCGATTTGTTCAAGCTTGTCCGGTACATTGAACACGATGATATCTTCGGCTTCCGACAACGGCGAGGAACGCGCCAGCTCGTTCTGCGGACGAATGGCCAGATGAATGTCGATCGTCCAGATCGCCGCAGCCGCCGCGAACGGCCTCAAAGCAGCTGGAGGAACCCGACCGAAGACGATAATGGCGGGAGGCACCTTGCCGCCCGGCTCTCCCGGGGGCATCCGCTTGCATTTGTCCAGGAGCTCGGCAACCCGGCGCTCGGGCTTGGCGGCTCCCCGCCAGTCGAATAACTGAACCTCCTCGATGCGCAGATCCTGAATCAATACTTGAGGACGGCGGACGCCGTTCCATTCGTTAATCGACAGCTCGCCCAAAACATCGACTTGTGCTGACGGCGAGATCCATTCGGACAGCACTCCCTTGCCGAAGCCGACCGCTTCGATGCTCGCGGCGGCTTCGGCAGCGGGATCGGTGAGCGTCAGCTTCAGATGCTGCCGTTCCTTCCCGATGGTTCTCATGTCACCGACGCCAAGCTTCGTGAAGATAAAGCGCGGGACAGGGTTGCCCATGCCGAACGGTCCGAGCAGCTCCAGCTGCCGGATGTTCTCCAAGGTGATATCCTCTGCAGGACAGATCAGGTCCGCTTGTAGCTGCGGAGTCAACTCCTCCGGTCCCAGCCATTCCAAGGCAAGCCGATTCAGCCTCTCCGACAGCTCCTGCAGTGAGCCGCGCGCAAGCGTCATCCCCGCGGCCATCTGGTGGCCGCCGTAATGCTCCAGCAGGCTGCTGCAATGCGTCAGAGCCTGATAAAGGTCGAAGCCCGGGATGGAACGCGCAGACCCTTTGGCCAGCCCCGTCTCCTTATCGATTCCGAGGACGATCGTGGGACGGTAATACCGGTCCACCATCTTGGAGGCGACGATCCCGATCACGCCGACGTTCCAATCCTCCTGGGCGAGTACGAGAGCCTTCGGCAGCTCGCCGTCAGCATCCCTCATGGCCTCCACCATACCCGACGCCGCCTTGGTCATGTCATCGACGATACGTTGGCGCTCTTTATTCAACGCGTCGAGACTATCGGCCAGTTGCATCGCTTCCTGCTCGTTATCGGTCGTAAGCAGCTTGACAGCCGCATCCGCGCTCAGCAGACGCCCGCTCGCATTGATTCTTGGACCCAATGCGAATCCGATATGCGTCGAATTGACTTCCTTGACGGCAACCCCGGATACTTCGAGCAGCGCCCGAAGCCCTGCGTTCGTCGTGCTCCGCATCCGCTCGATCCCCTGCTTCACCATAATCCGGTTCTCACCCGACAGATGCATCAGATCGGCGATCGTCCCGATCGCCACATATTCAAGCAGCTCCTCGGGCCAACGGCCCAGCAGCGCATGAGCCAGCTTGAAGGCTACCCCTACCCCGGCCAGATGCTTGAATGGATAAGGACAGTCCGGTTTCTTCGGATTGACGAGCGCATAAGCCTGGGGAAGCAGCTCAGGCGGCTCGTGATGGTCCGTTACGACAATATCGATACCGAGTGAAGAGGCGTACGCTATTTGCTCTACGGCGCTGATCCCGGTATCGACGGTTACGATCAGGCTGACTCCCTGCTCCTTTGCCGCGTCGATCGCCCCCGTATGGAGCCCGTAGCCTTCCTGAACACGGTGGGGAATATAGTAGTCGAAGCTGCATGCGAGCTGCTTGAACAAGCTGACCATCAACGAAGTGCTGCTTACGCCATCGGCATCGTAGTCGCCGTAGATACGAATCTTCTCTCCCGCTTCTATGGCCCGGCGTATGCGCTCGACGGCCTGTTCCATGCCGTCCAAAAGGAACGGATCATGCGCCTGATCCGTTCCTCCTTGTAAAAATTCAGCCGCATGCCCGATGTCTGTCAATCCCCGAACCGCGAGCAGCCGCGATAGAAACGGGGAGACATTCAGTTCCTTCTCAAGCTCCTGGGCCTTGGCCGCGCATGCTTCCGCTTGACCGACGGTCCATCTTGCTTTTCCTTGCAGCATTCGGTGAGGCCTCCTTATTTGTTTCCGCCCCTAGTGGATCAGCGTCGGCATATCCTCCAGGTCCACGTCCCCATTTTTGTACGGATAGCCGGGATCATAAGGGAACACCACTACGTTAACATCCGTGATATGGATAAATCGCTTCATCAGAACCTGCTTAACCGTTTTGGCGATCTCATGTCCTTCATGGATCGTAATACGGGGGTTTACGCTGATTTTGACGTCAACCTGCACATAATGGCCTTCCTCTCTGGCCTGCAGATCATCGATCGAGATGACTCCCTTAATCCGCTGCACCGTTTCCAGAAGATCATGGGCGTCCTCCCGGTGCAGCGTCCTTGGCTTGGAACGGAGTGCCGCTTCCAGCAGAAGCCGGTAGCCCGTCCATAGAACGGAGGCCGATATAACCAATGCCGCCAGAGGATCGAGGACATACAGATAAGTCAGGCCGAAGTAGCTCGCCGCGAGCGCCCCGGCAATGCCGATACATGCGATAAGAGAGGCCAGCAAATCCCCCCGATTGCTTGCAGTGGCCCCCGAAGCATACGAGACTTCCGTCTGCGGAACGAAACGTATCCGGTACTGACGCCACAATTCCTTAATCAATAGGGAGACGACAATGATAATGAGCGCAGCCGTTCTGGGAGGCTGACTCTCCCCCTGCAGCAAAGCTTTGATAGCCGTCAGAGCGACCTCGACACTGCCCACCATCAGCAGCACAGCCAGCAAAATCGTCGTAACCGGCTTCATTCTATGGTTATAGGAGGATGAAGCCTCCCGGGTCGCAGCGGTCTTGCCCGTCCGTTCTTCGTAGAGAGCAGCGATCGACCCGACAGCATGAGCCCCTGTATGCAGGGCATCCGCCAGCAGCGCTTTGCTTTGGGCCGCGACGCCGAAGACGCCCTTCACCACAGCAAGTGCGAGATGAAGCCCGATCCCGGTCCAGGCGCCCACCGTCGCCTGTTTCGTTCTAACTTCAGTCATGGAGCCACTCCTCTATGAAAAGTGATATCCTCTTAGCGATGGAAAGAGAGAAGCCGCCGCATGTTGATTGACGCGACGGCAATTATATTCATGCTTGCGCAGCGGTTTTCTTCTTCGAAGCCAGCGTCTTGTTCTTCAGCTCATACCAGAGCGGACCGGCGATACAGATCGAAGAATAAGCTCCGCTTGTCAAGCCGATTATTTTGGCAAGCGCGAACAGCTTGATTGCAGGGCTGCCGAAGATCAGCAAGCATACGGCTGCGATCAATACCGTCAATACCGTATTGATGTTCCGTTTCATCGTCTGCCAGATGCTGTCATGCAGCATATTGGACAAGTCTTCCGTTGTCTTTAGTCTGGCGAAGCGCAGATTTTCCCGGACACGGTCGAAAATAACAATTTTATCATTGATAGAGTACCCGATCGTGGTCAAGACGGCCGCCATAAAGGGAAGATTGACCTCCAGCCGGAAGATGGCGAAAAAGCTGATCACCACAAACGCATCATGCAAAATCGAGATAATGGAAGCGAGCGCGAAGCGCCATTCGAAGCGGATCGTCACGTACAGCGCAATCGCCACACTCGCCACTCCGATCGCCATCAGCGCCTTATTCTGCTGCTCGATAGCCATATCGGGTGTCACCGTGTAAACTTCTTGAGACACGCTGTCTCCATATGCGGCGATAAAGCCTTGTTTGATACTCAGTACGGTAGGGTCGTCCAAAATGTCGCTAAACCGCATCGTCAACCTGGTCGCATTATCGCCGCCAAGCGTCATCGTCTCGGCTTCAGCCCCGGATGCGCCGAGGATCTCCGCCGCTTTTCCTTTATCAATGGACTGCGAGGCAGAGATATCCATCGAAGTACCGGCGCGGAAGTCTACCCCGTAGTTCAGCCCCTTCCAGGACAGCATGATCACGCCCAGCAGGCAGATGATCAAAGACAGCATATAGAAGTATTTCCGATGCTTGACGAAGTCAAAGAAATTTTTGAAATAGTCGTGGGTGTTCGTTACATGATTAGTTTTAGAGTGCACGGATTTCCGACTCCTTTACGCCAAAGTAAGACGGCTTCTTGAACACATTGGCGCGAATCAGCAAGACAAGCAAAAGCCGCGCAAAGAAGATATTGGTGACGACACTAAGCGCAATGCTGAGCATATTCGTAAGGGCAAAGCCCCGAATAGCGCCGTTACCGATGTAGAAAAGGACAGCGCCGCAAATAATGTTCGTAATATTCGCATCCATAATCGTCCGGAACGAGTGCTTGGACCCGGCTTTTAGGGACGACAAAATGCTTTTGCCGCTGCGAATTTCTTCCTTGATCCGTTCGGCCGTAATAATGTTGGCATCTACGGCCATACCGACCCCGAGAATAAAGGCCGCGATACCCGGCAACGTCAGCGTCGCCTGGATCAGCTCAAATACGACGAGCAGCAGCCAAGCGTAGGTAATGATCGAGATCGAAGCGACCAGACCCGGGATCCGGTAAAAGATAAGCATGAACAGCAAAACGAGCACAGAGCCGATCAATCCGGCCTTCACCGTTTGATGCAGGGACATCAGACCCAGCGTAGCTCCTACGCTCTGGGAATATTTCTCCGTCAGCTTGAGCGGCAAGGCGCCGAGGTTAATCGTATCCGCCAGCTTCTTGGCCTCGTCAAACGTAAAGTTGCCTGTAATCGTCGCTTTTCCGTCCGTCAGCACCTGCTGAATAGTCGGAGCCGATAATAGGTCTTCATCCAGGTAGATCGCAAGCGGCTGCCCGAGCAGCTTCTCTGTAACCTTGCGGAACTTTTCTTTATCTTTTACCTCGATGGCGATCATAGCCCGGTTAGTTTGGTCAAACTGCACCGTTGCGGCGCCTTCGACAAAATCGCTTCCGAGCATTTCCTTGGTCCCGTCCGGACCGCGAAAGGTCAGCTCGGCGGGTTCCTTGATTACTTTCCGAACTTCTTCTTCATTGCTTACCCCCGGAAATTTCACACGGATGCGATCCGTTCCCTCCGTCGTAACCTCCGGCTCCGTAACGCCCAGCGAGTCCGCCCGCCGCTCCAGACTTAGAGCCGTTTGTGTAAGCGAATCCTTGTTGACCGGCTTGCCTGCCTCAATCGGCTCGGCCACGTACAGGATTTCGAATCCGCCTTTTAAATCGAGACCCAGCTTGATATTCTTGACCAACTCCGGGCTCGATAGTCCAATCGAAGTGAATACGATCAGAATAATCGCTAGAAAAGTAACGATGCGTTTGATGTCCATAAGGATCTCCTTCCACACTCAATAGTCCTATTATACCCACCTGTGAAAATCGAGTCAATTTGCCATTTTACCGCAGGAAACCAGGCGGACAATAAAAAAGACACCCGCTTACGTGATGCGGGAGTCCTTGTATGCGCTCATCGTCATCCAGTTCATAAAGCTGGTTACCTTGAGCGACAAAATATCGTTCACTATCCGATGAAGCGCCGGCATCCCTTGCTTCCGGTACTTGTCGCTTACGCATTCCCATATCTCCGATCCGGTCACATACTCGTAGCCCAGCATCCGGAATTCCTGAGCTTTGCTTATGCAGATCTCCTCAATCATCAGACTAAGCGACTCTCCATCCATCACAGACTCCGCTTCGTCATCGGCGTACTCTAGAGCAGCCTCCTGTTCATTCTCTGTGACAGATGCAGATGGAACCGGGAGTACCGGGATTGACTCATCCGGGTGACTGCCCGTCTCGAGAGCAAATACGGCCGCTTCCTTTGCAGCGGCTTCCAGTGCCGCCGCCTCTTCCGAGCCGGAACCCGCGCTCTCCTCCGAATGGCCGGTCGGCGTTTCCTCCTCGCTGCTTCCCCAGCTTCCCATTAAAGAGCTGCCGGCTTTGCCGTCAGAGTCCGTAGCGTAAAACCGCTCCATGTAAGGAAGGTCCGGGTTGTCCTCCACCGCCCCGAAGCTCGGTACCGATTCGTCTGCGGGTCGCCTATCCGTTGCTTCCCTTAACGCTTCGTTTTCTTCCAAGGCGGCTTCCAAGGCGCCTGCCCCCTGGGCTTCCTCGCCTTTGGTCGGTTGGCCGCCTGCTTCGTGGTCCGTCTCGCTTCCGGCGTCTTGCGCAGACTCGCTTCCGATGCCTTGCTCGGACTCGCTTCCGATGCCTTGCTCGGACTCGCTTCCGATGCCTTGCTCGGACTCGCTTCCCGGATCCGTATCCTCCGCATGCTCCGATCGTCCGGCCCAAATCTCCCGAGGCCTCTCCAACTGCTTGCTGTCATCCTCCATGTCCGATCCCTCCCGATGCGCAGCCGTTCTGTCCTTGTGCTTGTATGTATTCGCTGCCTGCGCCCGTTTTCCTGCTTTTTCGTCCAGGCAGGGCTTGTATAAAAATGTGTGCATGCATGCGGACAGGTCCCGCATATCCATTACTATACTCCTGCCGTGAGAAAAGAGGTTATCCCATTGACCAAACAATCCTTCATCAAAGGAACGATGATTCTTCTCGCCGCCGGTATCATCAACCGCATCCTTGGCTTTATTCCCCGCATGGCGCTCCCCCGGGTCATCGGAGCGGAAGGAATAGGCCTCTATCAGATGGGCTGGCCGTTTCTGGTCGTCATCCTGACCATCGTGACCGGCGGCATTCCCGTAGCGGTAGCCAAGCTGGTAGCGGCGGCAGAAGCGGAGGGCAGCGAAGCGCGCGTTAAAAGCATCTTCCGTACCGCCCTGTGGCTGGCCGGGTCGCTAGGCATCGTCTTCACGGGAATCATCCTGTTCGGCGCGCGATGGATCACAGAGCATCTATTCACGGATTCGCGCGTGTACTATACGTTCCTGTGCATGACCCCCATCGTTCCGCTCGTCGCCGTCTCAGCCGTATACAGAGGCTACTTTCAGGGCAGACAGAATATGATTCCGACCGCTGTATCCCAAGTGACGGAAACCCTTGTACGTATCGTTACCGTGCTCGCTTTCGCGTATATGATGCTGCCCCATGGGATCGCCTACGCGGCGGCTGGCGCCATGATCGGGGTGCTAGCCGGCGAGATTGCGGCGATGCTTGTGCTGCTTCTGCTGTACAAGCAGGAAGTAAGACAGCCAGGGAGCCGCCGCGGAATCGCCATGAAGGCGGGCTTGAGCAATGGCTCCGAGCGTCGCTCCAGCCTGAAGCAGCTACTGCAGCTCGCCCTTCCCGTCACCGGAAGCAAGCTGGTAGGCTCCAGCTCGTACTTCCTGGAATCCATCCTCATCGTACAAAGTCTAGCTGCCGCAGGGGTGGCGACCGCAATGGCGACGGCTCAGTACGGAGCGCTGCAGGGCATGGTCATCCCCGTCCTCATGCTGCCAAGCGCCCTGACGTATTCGCTGGCCGTATCCCTCGTCCCCTCTTTGTCGGAGGCCGCGGCCAATGGAGACATGAAGACCATCCATATGAGACTTCAGCAATCGCTGAGACTGGCGCTTGTCACCGGGGCGCCGTTCGCCGTTCTCATGTATGTGCTAGCCGAGCCCATCTGTACCTATATGTATGCCCAGCCCGAGGTAGGAGCCATGCTGCGCCTGATGGCTCCTGCCGCCTTGTTCATCTATCTGCAGGCTCCGCTGCAGGCTGCGCTCCAAGCCTTGGATAAGCCGGGAGCGGCCCTGATCAATACACTCATAGGGTCGGCCATCAAGCTGTCGCTGATCTATGGGCTGGCCAGTCGACCCGAGTTCGGAATATTGGGGGCTATCGTTGCCATCACCGTCAATATCATGCTCGTTACTGTCCTTCACGGCTACAGCGTGGCCAGACTGCTCCAGTTCAAAATGTCCGTGATCGACTTCGTCAAAGCCGGAATATGCATGGGCGGAGCAGGCTGGGCCAGCGCCCTTCTCATGCAGGCTTCTTGGTTCGAGGAAGGCCTCAGCCGTTTTCTTGCCGCCTGTGCGGCAGGTTTTGCCGGCTACCTGATCTTGGCACTGTTTACGAAGCTGATCGACCGTCAAGATTTTTTTCGAATCATGTGGCTGGGGAAAAAAATAGTGAAATAGCTTACCGGTTCTTATCGATAAACCATTTACCGCGATGGTCGACCGAACAGAAAAATACATCCTTAACATCCTGGATTCCCCGTGATCGAAGCTCCTTTTTCAACCAGAACCGGGTTTGCCCCAGCTTGACCAGGCTCTCTTCCTGCACCTTACCATCCATGATCAGCGGAAGCGGAAGGCCCTCATAACGGAAGGAGGGCTTGGCATCGGATTCCTCATCACGGTCGGCAGTCTTGCTCTTCTCCTTAACCGTGAGCTTTCCCGACGTCTCCAGGATGGCAAACTCCACATCCGCCGGATTCATCACCTTGTTTTCACGCAGCTGCAGCAGCAGATCGTCCAGATTATACCTTTGCTTGCTCATTTCCGCTCGGTTGAGCTTTCCATTTTCCACCAGGGGAGCCGCCCGTCCTTCAATCCAGCGGCGTATCCTCTCACTCTTCAGCGATACATACGCAATCATCATTTGGACGGCCACCAGGGTGAGCATCGGCAGCAGCCCTTCGATCAGAGGCTTATCCATATCCTCAAGCACGAATACGGCAATTTCCGCAATCATGATGGAAATAACCAGATCGAAAATAGAAAGCTTGCCGATCTCGCGCTTGCCCATGATCCGCATCGTCAGAAACACGATGAGATAAATCAGAATGGTTCGCATGAACAAAGTCCACAGCACCATGAGACACTCCCTCCGCCTGTCGGTTCATTCGGTATTTTGGCCTCGGCCGTGATTCGGCATTCGGGTGAAATGTTGGTAAGCGGAACTTGTACTAATTGCATCGCTAGGCCCATACAATGAAACATGATCAATAAAGGAGGTTTCCAGACTTATGGATCGTTCGCCGCTTTTGTCCGGCCTGACGTACTCCGCCGCGGTCGCTCTTATCGGTACGCTGCTTGCTTCGCTTCTCATGCTGGGCACCGGTTTGTCCGAAAATTCCTGGCTTTCCGTCACCTTGCTCATCCATGGGCTCGCCCTGCTCGTCGGCGGATTCGTTACCGGCAAACGCTGCGAGTCCAGAGGCTGGTACCACGGCGGGCTGCTTGGTGTTGCCTACACCTTCATCGTTTGGCTGATCGGCTTTCTCGCCTACGACAGCAGCTTTACCCGCGAGCTGTGGATGATTGCGGGACTGACCCTCGCCGCGGGCGCTTTCGGCGGCATGATCGGCGTCAATGTGAAGAGGTAATCGTCTTCTAGCAACGAAAGAAAGACCTGTATCGGCGCTAAAGCGCGGTACAGGTCTTCTTCAATATCACCGGCGGGAACGCCGGAGACATTTCCTTATTCGGAAGCCGTTTGGACGGCATTGATCGCAGAGCGTTCGAACGTAAGCTTGGTCACGTCATTGACGCGCAGGATGACCGTGTCGTCAGTCAGTTCGAGGATCGTGCCGTGAAGACCGCCGATCGTGACCACCTTGTCGCCTTTTTTCAGGTTGCCCAGCATCATATTCCGCGTCTTCTGACGCTTCTGCTGCGGACGAATCAACAGGAAATACAAAACAACGAACATAAGAACGAGCGGGCCGTAAGTCATCAACAGGCTCTCGATACCGCCCGAAGCCTGTTCGGCTGTTGCAAGAAACATAAACAATTCCTCCCTTTTTACTGTCGTAGCAGTTCTATATAATGGTAACTAAAACCCTTTGCTGTTCTCGTCGATCCCATAACGAGCGAAAAATTCATCGCGGAAATCGAGCAAGCGGTCTTCACGAATCGCTTGACGCACACCGCGCATCAGCTCCAGAAGAAAGTGCAGATTGTGATAGGTTGTCAGTCGGATGCCGAACGTTTCATCGGCTTTGATCAGATGCCGGATGTAAGCGCGTGAATAATGACGGCAAGTGTAGCAGCTGCACGCCGGATCGAGTGGACCGAAATCCTCCGCATACTTCGCATTGCGCACCACGAGACGCCCTTCGCTTGTCATCACCGTGCCATTGCGCGCGATCCGGGTCGGCAGTACGCAGTCGAACATATCTACACCGCGAATCGCTCCCTCTACAAGCGCATCCGGAGAACCGACCCCCATCAGATAACGGGGCTTGTCCGCCGGCAGCAGAGGAACGGTATAATCCAGCACTTCCAGCATCAACGGCTTCGGCTCGCCGACGCTCAATCCTCCAATAGCATACCCCGGGAAATCCATGGAAGTCAACTCGGCCGCGCTCTGCTTGCGCAAATCCTCATACATCCCTCCCTGCACGATCCCGAACAGTCCTTGATCATGCTTCCGGCTATGGGCCTCCAGACATCGCGCGGCCCAGCGGGTCGTTCTCTCCAGCGACTGCTTGGCGTAGCTGTGCTCTGCCGGATATGGCGGACATTCGTCGAAGGCCATAATAATATCGGCGCCGAGCGCATTCTGAATTTCGATCGATTTTTCCGGAGAGATGAACAGCTTGTCTCCGTTCAAGTGAGAGCGGAACTGCACCCCTTCCTCGGTGATCTTCCTCATCTCGCTTAAGGAAAATACCTGGAAGCCTCCGCTATCCGTCAGGATCGGGCGGTCCCAGTTCATAAACTTATGCAGGCCTCCCGCTCTCTTGACGATGTCATGGCCCGGCCTCAAAAACAAATGATAGGTGTTGCTCAGAATAATATGCGCATCCATCTGCTTAAGCTCTTCGGGACTCATCGTCTTCACGCTCGCTTGCGTGCCTACGGGCATAAAGGCAGGAGTCTCGATGATGCCATGCGGCGTATGCACGCGCCCAAGGCGGGCGCCGGACTGCTTGCATGTTTTAATAGGTTCATACGTTATCGCCAATTCGGTCACTTCCTTTAATAGATAAACATCGCATCGCCGAAGCTGAAAAACCGGTATTCACGTTCTACGGCTTCCTTATAGGCCGCCAATACCTGCTCCCGACCGGCCAGCGCGCTGATCAGCATAAGCAGCGTGGACTTGGGCAAATGAAAGTTCGTAAGCAGCGCATCGACCATCCGGTACTGGTAGCCAGGGTAAATAAAGATACCCGTCCAGCCGCTCCCGGCCACCAGAGTGCCTTCTTCGCTTGCTGCCGTCTCCAGCGTACGAGCGCTCGTCGTCCCTACCGCCACGACGCGGCCGCCTTTTGCTTTAGCGTCATTAATCAAGTCAGCCGTTTCCCGGGTGACCTCATAGTATTCCTGATGCATATCATGCTCTTCGATCGTATCAGCCGCAACAGGACGGAAGGTACCGAGCCCCACATGCAGCGTCACATACGCTAATTGTATACCTTTTTGTTCCAGCCTATGCAGGTATTCCTCCGTGAAATGAAGTCCAGCGGTCGGCGCCGCCGCCGAGCCCTGATGCTTCGCGTATACGGTCTGATAACGCTCCCTCTCCGGAAGCTGTTCCTTAATATACGGGGGGAGCGGCATATGCCCCAGACGGTCCAATATTTCATTGAAAATCCCGTCATACTTGAAGCGGAGCACCCGTGTGCCCATCTCGCCTTCCGACTCGACGGTAGCCGTCAACAGCGGCTCTCCTCCTGCCGGCCGGACATCGGAACCAGATTCCGCTCCTCCGCCAAAATGTATGCAAGCCCCGGCTTTCAGCCGTTTGCCCGGGCGCACGAGAGCTTCCCAGGCGTCGCCCTCCAGCTGCTTAAGAAGCAGCACCTCCACCCTTGCTCCCGTATCCGGCTTCACGCCAAAAAGCCGGGCTGGAATTACCCTCGTGTCATTGAGCACGAGTACATCCCCGGCTTGCAAATAATTTTCCAACTGTTCGAACCTGTGGTGTCCGATCTCTCCGGTCCGCTTGTCCAGCGTCATCAGCCGCGAAGCCGTACGGCTCGTCAGCGGCGTCTGCGCGATTAACGACTCAGGAAGCTCGTAATCAAACAAATCAACTTGCATGAACGGTTCTCATTCCCTTGGCTTGTATAGTTTGCCCCTTCGTATGCCGTTCAGGAAGCCTGACGATGCAGGCTTGTGAACGGTCTCTTCGGGGGAGCGATCGCTTAGGGCGCGGACTTGGTTAGCGCCACGCCGGTATAGTAGGTGTTCAGGATCCGGACGTAATCATGGCCAAGCTCGGCCAATCCCTTGGCTCCCCACTGGCTCATGCCGAGTCCGTGACCGAATCCGCTTCCGTTAAAAACAAACTGAGGCTTGGATGATACCGTCTTCACGCTTCCATCCCCGCTCATCACGAAAAACTGCTCAGCCTTGTAGGCTTGGGCGGAGCCTGATCCGCCAATAACGTACAGCGGCTGTCCCGAGCTCTCGCTGCGCGACGCGCCGGCTCCTTGTATAGTATAGCGTCCCCATTCTTCAATATCAAACCGGGTACTCGGCAGTCCGCCCAGCAACGAACGCAGCGCATCCGGGTAGGAAGACTTGACGGGTTCTCCATTGACAGAAATTTCAAGCGCCCGCCCCGAAGGTCCGCGTTTTGAAATCTCCAACGTATGAATCCCGCCCGCCGCGGAAGCCGGGAGCGAAGCTCCTAGCAACTCCTTCAGTTTGACGGCGTCGTACGGCCCTCTTATCCAGGAGTAGGCATTGGACTCCACCTCTTCGCCGATGACGGCAAAGCGTGTCCCGACATCGGCCTTGGCGATGGCGGGGTTATTCGTATTATCGACATAGGGAGCCGAGCGAATATTGACGGCCTCCGTATGGGATTCGTAGATGGGAAATCCCGCTGTATTTTTCTGGCCCGTGTCCTTGGCGTAATCCGAATGCATGTATCCGATGAGACCATCCGGCAGTACGATCCGGTACCAGAGCTTTTTCCCGGCCTGCGCCCCGTCATCCGGAGATGGGACACTTACCAGATACGGCACCGGATTGCCCCAGACTTCGAGCGAATCGGCGGTAATTCCTCCGGCATTGGAGAAATAAAGCGGATCGATCAGCGTTCCTTTATAGGTAAGCACCTCGCCGCTGGTCGCATCCACGGCCTGCCGCGCCGCGGGAAACTCAGCCTCGATTCCCTTGTAGAACTGATCGAGCGTCGTGTCGCTGACATGGGCGATGTCGTATTTATTGCCCTGCTTCTTGACATAAGTGCGGGCGGCAACCGCCTGCGCCTTCAAAGCTTCTACCGGCCACGAGGCACCGAGCTCGGAGCCAAGCACGCCGTATAAGTACGCATCCATCGGCACTTCGTTGATGACGGCAAGCTTCCCTCCATAGGCGGTTACTTCGATGCCTCCGCGGTAGGAACGGCCGGAGCGTTCCGCCACCTTCACGCCGTCTGTCTGGTTAACCGGCGTGGCCCACAGCTTGGCTCCATTCCCTGTGACAAACGCCGCAACAGCCTCGGCGCCTCCTTGGGCGGCCACCGAAAGCTCTTGCCGCTTCAATATGTATCCCTGCGCCGGATCGACGGCAGCAAGCTTAACGGCCGGGAGAGCCGCCGACACCTTCGCCTTGAGCGACTCCAGGCCGGCCGCGTCAGCCTCAGCCCCTACCAATGCCGCAAACCCGCCGGAAGAAGTGACAGCTAAGTCCGCTTCGAAGCCCGCCTGGGCAAGAGCGGCAACCTGGACCGAAGCTTCCGCTTCCGTCCCATACAGACCTGCGCTCAGGCGCTGAGGACCGACGACCGACGATCCCTGGCTTCCCTGGGCTGCCTCATCTGCCGCGGCCTTGGTGGCGTAAGGTCCCTGATACAGCACATACTGGGGCTTTCCTTGCTTGGTCCGCTGCAGAATTCCCGTTTCCTTCCCCGCTGTCTTCAGCGCCTGCGCCTTGGAAGTCGCGAGGGCCATGTCGGGCGTGGCAAGCAGCTGAACATAGAATCCGTCCGTATAGGCTCGCACAGCCTCCTTGCCCTTGGCCGCATGAAGCGGTTTGACTCCTAACGGATCGCGCAGGGAAAGCGTCATCCCGGTCTCCGCTGACAGTGTGACGGCGGAGGCCCGGCTTGTGAAGCGCGCCGTCTCGATAAATAAAGCGACGCGAACCGTGTCGGCGCTTAAAGCCGCTTCGCTGCCGGCAGCAGGAGGCGTTGTCGTGCCCGGCACAGGGGCAGCCGGGGAGTTCGTGACGGGTGCATCGACCGCCGCTGCGTATACCGATAGAGGAGGATGTGCCATCATCAGCACACCTGCTCCCAGCGAAGCCAGCAACGTATGACTGACCGCCGTGCTCCATTTTCCTTTATGTCTAGCCGCTGCAGCAGCAGGTTCTAAGGCTTGAGCCGAGGTCGCGAGCCCATTGGACCGCTTACTCAAGACCCCGGCCTGTTGACCGCCGGGCTTTGTCGTTCTTGCATTCATTTCCATATCTCCTTCCTTACCCATCAGAACCATGCAGCCGTCCCTCTGCTGTCAAGAACGCTTCGGCATCGGCAAGCCCAAGTGCCGGCAGGCGCTTTCGGTTACCATCCTGCCCCTCGGGGTGCGCTGCAGAAACCCGATCTGCAGCAAGTAGGGCTCGTATACATCCTCGATGGTCTGGCTCTCCTCTCCGATGGAGGCTGCGATCGTATCCAGACCGACGGGTCCTCCCTGGAAGCTCAGGATGATCGCCCGGAGCATCTTATGGTCGATCTCGTCAAGCCCGAGCGGATCGACCTGCAGGTTAGTCAGTGCCATATGCGTGATCTCGCGCGTAATAATACCGTCGCCCTTGACCTGAGCGAAATCCCTGACCCGCTTGAGCAGCCGGTTCGCGATGCGCGGCGTTCCGCGGGAACGCATGCCGATCTCATAGGAGGCATCGCCGACAATCTGCGCCTGCAGCAGGTCGGCTGTACGGCTTACGATATACGAGAGCTCGTCGACGGTATAATATTCCAGCCGGCTGACGACCCCGAACCGGTCCCTCAGCGGGGCGGACAGAAGTCCGACCCTCGTCGTCGCTCCGACTAGCGTGAACGGCGGCAGATCCAGCCTCACCGAGCGCGCGCTCGGCCCTTTGCCGATCATAATATCCAGGGCGTAATCCTCCATCGCCGGATACAGCACCTCTTCGACCGTACGGTGAAGGCGATGGATCTCATCAATGAACAGCACGTCGCCTTCCTGCAGATTGGTCAGGATCGCCGCCAGGTCGCCGGGCCGCTCAATCGCGGGACCGCTCGTCGTGCGCAGATTGACGCCAAGTTCATTCGCGATGATGTTGGAAAGCGTCGTTTTCCCAAGTCCCGGAGGACCGTAAAGCAGCACGTGATCCAGCGCTTCCTTCCGCATCTTGGCCGCTTCAATATATATTTTCAGGTTTTCCTTCGCCTGCGCCTGTCCGATGTACTCTGCCAAATACCGCGGACGCAGACTGAACTCTGCCGTCTCGTCTTCCATCATCAGATTCGCAGAAATGATCCGGTCTTCCATGCTGTACACTCTCCATTCCTTTAAAGATGCCGACCCGGATGCCCGCGTTTACGAGCTCGGATCAGCGCGTCAAGGACTGCTGGAACAAAGCCTGCAGGGCAAGCTTGGTCACCACGTCGGTCGTCTCTAGTCCCGTCAGCTTCGGCCTGATGGCTGCGCCGGCTCTGTCGGCCTCGGCTTCGGTATAACCGAGCGCCAGCAGCGCCGCCTTCGCCTCTGCCCAGGCCGTGTCATCCGACGGTATATGCAAAGGAATGCCTTCTGCCATAAAGCCGGCGGCATCGTCACTGGAAGCGTAGGCTCCGAGCTTGTCCTTCAGATCAAGGACCATCCGCTGGGCCGTCTTTTTCCCGATCCCCGGGAGCTTAGTGAGGAAAGTCAGATTCTCCTGTCTGATCGCCGACGCGATCGTCTCGGGTCTGCCGCCGGCCATCACGCCGACAGCCACCTTGGGACCGATCCCGTTCACATCGAGCAGCAGCCGGAACAGCGACTGCTCCTCGCGGGTCTGAAACCCGAACAGCAGATGAGCGTCCTCGCGCACCTGATAATGAATATACATGGTCACCTCGGCGTCCTTACCGTCCTTAGCCCCGATCGCATACGGATTCGGCGTAAAAACCCGGTAGCCGACTCCCTGTACGTCCAGCACAACATAATCGGTCTCCCGATGGGCAACTCTACCTCGCAAAAAATCGATCATCGTCTCGTTACTCCGTTCAATTTGGATTGGAGCGCTGACGAATGCGCATGGCAGATAGCCACCGCAAGCGCGTCAGCCACATCGTCGGGCTTCGGCACGGCAGTGAGGTGCAGGAACATCTTGACCATCTCCTGCACCTGTCTTTTCTCCGCCTTGCCGTAGCCGACAATGGCCTGCTTAACCTGAAGCGGCGTATATTCCGCTATCGGAAGTCCTTTCTGTACGGCCGCCAGCATGAGTACGCCTCTCGCCTGACTGACTGTCATAGCCGTCGTCACATTGCGGTTGAAGAACAGCTTCTCGATAGCCACCGCGTCGGGCTTATACTTGTCGATCAGCTGTGTGAGCGCGTCGAAAACCTGCTTCAGCCGCAGACCGTCGTCCGTATGCGCCTCCGTCTGTATAGAGCCGTACTGAACCGGAACCAGCTTATGTCCCTGCTTATCGATAAATCCGAAACCGACGATCGCGATCCCGGGGTCAATGCCTAAAATACGCAAAGCTGCCGCAACTCCCCTATTCGTCCCTTCGCTGACTCTCCAGCGCTGCCAGCAGGAAGCGAACATATGTATTCACTTTCATTATAGCAGATAACGGAAGCGATGAACACGCGAAAGTATCCGGTCAACGCAAGCAGGCCCGCCCCGGGATTATAGAACGAATACGTTCGATAATCTCGGGGCGGGCTGCCGGAGCCGCATGGAACGGCCGGATTTAGGGCTGGGGCGCCTGCGGCGTCTGCCGCATGGCCTTCTCCGTCTCCTCGACGGCAAAGTCGCTAAGCGTGGAAAGCACGCTGTTGTAATCATCCAGGTCGCGGATGCGGATGCCTTGGTACAACTGGCGCACCGTTTCCCTCGGCAGGCTGCTTTCCAAATGGCCAATGTTCAATTGGAAAAACGTACGCAGCACATTTTCCGAGCCAGACCCCGGAACGCCTTCGAACATGGACAGATTCCCTTTCGCATCCAGGCCGAAGTAGGCATGCTCCTTGCAGGCCGGTGACAGGTCTTCAATGGACTCGGTGAAATAAACGTCGCCCGACTCGCCCAAGCTGACGATCAGCGCCGGATGCTGCCTGTAATGGGCTAGGATAGCTTCGGCATTCATATAACCAAGCCTCTCAAGCTCCTCACCGCATACATACGTTTTGCGAGAAAAGGCCTCACGTTCGCCCTCCAGCCCCGTTAGCATCCTGCGCACCTCTTCCTCGGGCTGCTTGATCGCTCGCTCGGCATGTCCGAATACCGCCTGGCTGCGGCGCTCAAGCCACTCTCTGGCTTCATCGGCCGTCTGGGCAGAACGGCTCAGCCAAATCCATGCCGAGAAGGAACCTAGAACCAGCGTGACGATAGCGAAATACAGCAGCCTCCGCTTTATGCGAAGCCTTCGCTTCCATTGCTTTCTTACATGATTCCACCATGTGTAAAGTTTCATAAGCATCCCCTCTTTGTCTGCACCTATGTTTTTACTATTTTTCCCATGGGGATCGACGTTTATACGGAATCTGTGTATACTTGGTTATATGGTTTCAATGCAGCAGGGAAGGATGTTGACGAACCAATGCAGTCGCTTTTGAAAGAAGTATGGGCTTGGACCCGCTCCATCGCCGCAGCCTTTATTTTGACCATTCTGATCGGTATGTTTATTTTCCAGCCGACTAAGGTACTCGGGCATTCCATGGACCCTACCCTCCACGATCAACAGCGCATATACGTCTCCAAGCTGTCGCATACGTTCCGTTATGCGCCGGATTATGGAGATATCGTCATCATTGACAGCAGGGTCGAGCGCCCCCGCACGTTGAAGGACGACTTGCTGGAGCATCCGCTGCTTCGTTTGATTAGCGGGGTGGATGACCCTAATATGTATGTGAAGCGGGTTATCGGCAAGCCCGGTGACGTGCTGGAGCTGAAGGATCAACGGATGTATCGCAACGGGCAACCGCTGGACGAGCCTTACCTGAACGAACAGATGCAGGCTTCCGCCCCGCAAATCTGGACCGTTCCTGAAGAACACGTATTCGTAATGGGCGACAACCGCAATCACAGCAAGGATAGCCGCACCATCGGCTTCGTCCCTTATAATCATGTGCTCGGCATCAAATTCTAATGTAGGCCGAGAACCCGGAGCTGCCGGGACGGGAACGCCGAACAGGCCGGCCGCTTCAAGCTTTATGCTTGGAGCGGCCGGCCTGTTTTCTTCTACGTTCGGGTCATGTTGAGCGTTATGCCACACATTCAGTTGAAAGCTATTCACCCCGGACTCCGCCGGTTTCATCAATCCGGCTTCGGCGCTTATTAACTGCTCAGCCATGGGTTATTTTTTTTTGCCCGGACTGCTCCCCCGCTCCCTTTACGCCGGTTCTGCTTAAGCAAGCTGCTGATGGCGTCATACGCGGAACGTTCACGGTTCCGGGCTTTGCTTTTGGGAGCAGCCGTCTTCGAGCTTTCCTTAACGCTTCCTTTCGCTTTACTTTCCTTTTGCTTTGGGGCGAACTCATCCACCAATGGAGCAATGGGGTTTGCCGGAATCTCCGTCGTTCCCGTCGAAGTGAAGGGCAGCGTACCCACACCCGGATACGCATTGATGGTTGCGAGCTGCCCGTTGGGGAAAGGGGCAGTTAATTGCGGGAGTAAGGCGGCGGCACCATACGATGCATTTCCTTGACTCGCCGCTGGCGCAGCACTTCGCTTTTCCTCCGCTCGAGGGGCCTCGTAAGGCTGATTAACATTCAACCCTTCCATCATGGGGCTCACTGCGGTTGGCTGGAACGCGTTCGGAGACTCAGACACCGGGCTTACGACGCTTGGATTGAACGCATTAGGTTGCTCGAACGCTGGGCTTACGGCGCTTGGATAGTACGCATTCGGATGCTCAAACGCTGGACTTACCGCGCTTGGATAGTAGGCATTCGGATGCTCGAACGCTGGGCTTACCGCGCTTGGATAGTACGCATTCGGATGCTCGAACGCTGGACTTACCGCGCTTGGATAGTACGCATTCGGATGCTCGAACGCTGGACTTACAGCACTTGGATAGTAGGCATTCGGATGCTCGAACGCTGGACTTACAGCGCTTGGATAGTACGCATTCGGATGCTCGAACGCTGGACTTACCGCGTTTGGATAGTACGCATTCGGATGCTCGAACGCTGGACTTACAGCGCTTGGATAGTACGCATTCGGATGCTCGAACGCTGGACTTACAGCGCTTGGATAGTACGCATTCGGATGTTCGAACGCTGGACTTACAGCGCTTGGATAGTACGCATTCGGATGCTCGAACGCTGGACTTACAGCGCTTGGATAGTACGCATTCGGATGCTCGAACGCTGGACTTACAGCGCTTGGCTGGTATGCATTCGGATGCTCGAACGCTGGGCTTACCGCGCTCGGATTGTACGCATTCGGATGCTCGAACGCTGGGCTTACCGCGCTCGGATTGTACGCATTAGGAAATTCAGACACTGGGCTTACGGCGCTTGGCTGGTATGCATTCGGATGCTCAAACGCTGGGCTTACCGCACTTGGATGGTACGCATTCGGATGCTCGAACGCTGGACTTATAGCGCTCGGATTGTACGCATTCGGATGCTCGAACGCTGGACTTATAGCGCTCGGATTGTACGCATTCGGATGCTCGAACGCTGGACTTATAGCGCTCGGATTGTACGCATTCGGATGCTCGAACGCTGGGCTTACGGCGCTCGGCTGGTATGCATTCGGATGCTCAAACGCTGGACTTATAGCGCTTGGCTGGTACGCATTAGGTTGCTCGAACGCTGGACTTACGGCGCTCGGCTGGTACACGTTCGGAAAATTCGACGGATACTCCACATTCGGTTGATAGGCGTTCGGCCACCCCATCGCGGGACTTATAGCGCTTGACGGGTACGCATTAGGCGCTGCATTCGGGTATTCGGCCGAAGGCGACAGCGCATAAGGAAGATTCGGTTGGCCGCAGCCACAACCTCCCGCAACTTGGGCATTCGCCCCCAAACCGGGGAAAAACGGATAAGGCGCATGTTGTCCGTGCATGGCAGCATTCACTTCCATATTTTCGATCGGCATATTCGGAAAAACCGGAAGCTCGGGTTCTGGGGAAAAAGGAACATCCCCTGCTTTGGTGGCAGGCACCTGAAACTGTGCGAACAAATCCTTGGCTGGCGGCAGATTCCCTGCTTCCGTTTGGCCATACGGTATATTCAGATTCGGAGCTTTAGTCATTTCCGGCAACACAGGGGGCGGTACATTCGACTTTACATTCGGCAGGACAACCGGCTCGTGAGCTTTAACCGGCTCCTCCTTCATAGGAACTGGCGCAGGTACAACCGGTGCGGGCGGCAGCTCCGACACCGGCGTTGCCTCGACAGGCAGCGGGGTCATAGGCATGGCTGACGTGTCAATCTTAGGAGGAAGCTCATTGGCAGCATTCTCTTCCACGGATTCTGCCACCATTTGAACCGAGGTGTTGGCTTTATGTCCTGCTCCAGCAAGATTGGATGCGTTCGCCTGGTTCTCTGACTCGCCATGACCGGCATGGACGGACTTTTGCTTTGGAATGTACACGACATCGCCGGTCATCAGCACATTCGGGTTTTTCAACTGCGGGTTGGCAGCCACCATATCGGCCAGCGGCACGCTCCAGGCTTTGCCCAGCTTCCACAGTGTGTCCCCTTGCACCACCATATGCTTATACAGATAGTCGTTCGGTGGTACGGCCGGCTTCGATTCACTCGGAATCTTGATTTTCATTCCGATGTCGAGTACATCCGGGTTCGCAATTTGAGGGTTGAAAGCAATCAGCTTATCGAGCTCCACCTCATACTTCTGGGAGAGCTCGTAAAGCGTATCGCCTTTCTTCACGATATGGATTTTCAAATGTGTAAACCTCCTTCAGTTTTGCGCTCTGTCCTGCCGGAACAAAATGACATTACAGTTTATGCAACAACCTGGGCATTTGACCATAGTATCGTGAAAAAATTCCTTCTAAGCACTCCGGCCGCCGTCTGCACGCCTGTTTTTCCGTCGGCTAAAGCTTGTATTTTTGAATGAAGGGAACCCCTAATCCATTCAGAACACTACCCAGCATAGCCCATCCTAGTTGACGCCTTATCGGCAAATGCCGGTCGTAAACCGCCGAATATTCGATCTCGGCCCACGCGCCGCGGTTACGCTTAAATTGGGCGGCGCCGGAGCTCTCATGCAGCAGACAGCCGTTCGCCCTTGCAAGCTCCAGCAGCACCGCGGAGAGCATCCGATATAGGCCCAGCGACTGGGGCAGTGAGGTATCGTAGCCGAATACCGGCGTCGTCATGACTCCCTCCCTTTGGAAAAAGCCGAGCACCCCGTCGATCCGTCCTGTCCGGATGCTGCGGAGGGCATGGAGCTGAAGAAGTCCCTGCTCCAGCGCCATCGCGAAGAATCGTTCCGTAAACTGCGGATTGCAGGCCGAGTATTTCTCCACATACAGAGCACGGTACAACTCGGTCAGCCTAGGAATATCAGCAGGAGTGAGAGCCGAGGGCTCCAGCCGCTCGTAGCCGTGCTTGCTCAGCAGCTTGTAGTCCCTCTTCACCAACCAGCGGGCTTTGGCGCTTACCGAAGCGTCGTCCGACGGCTTCAGCAGGTAAATTTGCCGGCTGGGCACCAATCGAAATCCGTGACTGACAAGCCGTTCGATAAGCGGTCCATTCAACGTCCGGTTCAAGGAACGGAAGATAAGCGCATGGCTCGGATATGCATCCAGCAGCAGGCTTACGGCCTGCTCCCAAGCAGCCTCCGGGATTGCCGGGTACAGATTGGTTGAGAGCAGCCAATTATTTACTTGGACTACCCGGTTAATTCCCGACATTTTCAGCATAACGCCCATCGTATCGAGCAGTGCCGAGAGCGGCGGCCGGAGCCCGCGAAAGCCTGCCAAACGAAGCTCTTCCTTCGCATAGGTCACATAATGGGTATAAGGAGAACAGACATACGAGCTGTCATACTCGGTACTGTTCACCGTGACCGGCACCGTATGACCGCATAGGCCCAGCACCCGCAGCGAGGTATCGATATTCGTTATATAAGAGGAGACGGGCTGCTCCAATATCGGCTGCAAATACCGCTGCGCATACCGGCCCTGCTCATCGTCCGGCCAAGGAATCCGCTCTTTTCTTCCGTCGTACAGCGCCGCAGTTCCGCTCAGGCTTCCTGTCATGGACCGCTCCTCCTCTCCACACGCCGCAGCTTTCGGGCGCCGGGCGCAAACTCATACGGCCTGAACCGAAGCTCCGGCAGCCGACAGCCGACACGGGCGCATAGCCCGCCGAGCGACTGCGCGACGCTTTCCTGCACGTCTGCCAGCGATGCCTCCACTCCCACTTCCAGAGCCACCTCCATAGCGCCCTCCTCCAGCAATACGACATGGTAAGCCTTGACCTCCTCTGAGGCCGCAATAATAGCCCGGCTGATCGAATCCGGAAACACGGCGACCGTCCCTCCGCCTTCGCATGCCGGCAGGTGAAACACATCGTCGCAGCGGCCCTCGATCCGCTCGATAGGCAGATATACAGAGCCGCAAGGACAGGGCCTGCTCCGCTCAGTCAGCACATCATTCAGCCTGTAGCGGACTATCGGCTGGGCAAAGCGCGAAAAATCCGTAACGATAGGCACGAAGCGCCCCGTCCCCTCATCCAGATATTCCTTTTGCACACAAACGATATCCTCATTCAGATGAAGCGTTCCGTACCTGCAGGTGGCTCCCAGAAAGCCCTCCGTGCATTGGTATACCTGATGAAGCCCTGAGCCAAATGCAGATTCGATCATCTGGCGGTCGAGCTCTTCCAGCACCTCCGCCACCGCAATCACCCGCTTCGGTCTGATCTGAAGCCTCCCCGCTTCCACAGCTTCTGCCAGCAGACGAAGCATGGAGGGCGGAGCGACGAGCAGGGTCGGCCGTTGGACATCCAGCCGGGTCAAATGCCGACCCAGCGGGTCTAGCAGATCATAGAATTGGAAATCTAACCGCCCGCCTTGAACCGTCCCATACAGGTTACTGTCGGCACGAAGGAAGAAGGCGATCCGGTGTGTGCCGAGCAAGGAGCCGGGCAGCATCCTCGCCAATACATGTCCGGCCCAGGCAAGCCGCTCGCTCCGGCTAACCAGAAATAACCCCCGGCTCCCCGAAGTACCCGAGGACAAGCCGACGGTTATATCGCCGATAGCAGGCGTGAAATCACGAGTCCGCTCCGCTGTCAGGGCCAGCTGAAATGCCTCGTCTTTGCGGATACCCGCCGTATTCAGACGATCGAATGCTTCCATCATCGCCTGCTTGTCGATCATAGGGAATGCCTGCCAGTCAGCAGTCGAAAGCCCCGCCCATAGCTCCCTATAGAACGGAGAAGCTTCCCGGATCCGCTCGATATGCGAGAGGACTTTTGCTTGCTGCCACCGCTCGAAGGCGGCGCGGTCCGTCCAGCGTCTCCCATAGCGACAACGAGCATAGTGTGCCATAATCTTCATCTGGTCGACTGTGATCATAATTCCTCTCCTCCTCCCGTCCAGCGGGCGCTTGCCTCGGGACAATGAGACGGCACGATCCGAATATGGGGAAATCGGCTGTGAAGCGAGACGACGCGTTCGAAGCTCTGGGCATAGTGTACGCGGCTCGGCATGATGACTCCTGCAAGAGGATGCGGAGGACGCGACTCGCGGTAAGCACGGCTCGACCAGACGGCATCTGCGCATAGAAAATAAGTGTGCCGTTCCGTTGAGAGAAATAATCCGATCTGTCCGTCCGCATGCCCGGGGAGATCTACAGCCAGTATACTCCCGTCGCCCAGTACATCGGTTACATAGGGAAAAGGAAAGCCGCTCTCTGCAGGAGGCATAATCCGCCGGTCTGCCGACAGCCTATCCGAGCGCGCTTCGAAGTCATCCGGCAGCAGCTCCGGAAGAAACGCACGCCGCAGCGCCGCCATTCCGGTAAGCTGTTTGACCGCCTCATACCCGCTGGACTCGTAGATAAAACGCGCATGAGGAAAATCCCGCAAGCCTGCAATATGATCGGCATGAAAATGCGAGATCATAATCAGCCCAATTTCCGCAGGATCGATGCCTGAACGCCTCAATTGCTCCGCGGCCCCCTCCTCCTCCCGGAACCGGACGGGAGTCAGCATCCGGTACAGCCTTGCGGGCAAACGGTCCGTCGCTTCCAGGAAACGGCTCGCATAGCCGGTATCGAACAGCATATAGCCGCGGCTCGGATGCTCTATGCAAGCGAACATCGCGGGGATGCTCACCGGCGCAAGCGCCCCTCCACGCAGCGTCACCCATTCGGGATGCTTGCAGCAGCCTGCCGTGAACAGACGAAGCTTCACTCGGGTTCCCGGTTCGTGCGGTCCCTTTTCCCACTTGTCAAACCATGGCATGTCCATCTCGCTGCTCCCTCCACCAATCCGCAAATCGTTCCAGCCCCTCCGCTATGCTCACTCTAGGCTCATATCCCAATACCCGCCTCGCTTCCCCGATATCCAGCGTCTGGCTGCGGCCAAGCATCCCTGCCGTCGCCCGGGTAAGCTGCGGCTCTCCCGCTCCCGGCCGCAAGTAAGCCGTGAGCTCAAGCAGCGACGCCAGCGTATAAGCCGCCGGATACGAAAGCTTGACCGTGCGCAGCGGCATACCGAGCTTGGCGAACAGCAAGGCAGCCGCCTCAGCCAGCGGCATCGGCTCCCCATTTGTAATATTAAAGACACGGCCTACCGCCTGTTGAGGCGCCCAATACGCTTGGAGCATCGCGTCCACCGCATTATCCACATAGGTCAGATCGACCAGCCCCCGGCCTGCGTCGATCATCGGCACGCCTCGGCCTTCGCCTGCCTGGATCAGCTTCGGCAGGATGGTCCGGTCTCCCGGACCGAATATGGCTCTCGGACGCAGAACGACGGACCGCAGCCCTCGGCCTGCCGCCTGTTCGATGATCGTCTCGGCCATCCGTTTGGTGCGGGCGTAAGCACTGGCCTGCCGGACAGGAAGCGGCTCACACTCCTTCACGTTCAGGCGGTGCGAACCGCCAAAATAAACGCTCGGCGTCGACACATGGATCATTCGGCCAACCTCATGCCTTAGGCAGCCCTCCGCTACGTGAGAGGTTCCCTTCACATTGCTGGCGTAAAAATCCGCATACTTGCCCCACGCCGCCGACAGAGCCCCGCAATGAAAGACAGCATCTTGGCCGGCGCATAGCTGCATCATCCGCGGTCCATCGTCCAGATCCGCCCGGACGAAGCGAATCTCCGCCTGCTCCAGACGACGCCCCGCCTCTTCGCTTCGGCCAGTAGCAGTTACCTCCCAGCCAAGATCACGAAGCCTTAAGGCGAGATGCCCTCCCAGAAAGCCCGTCCCTCCGGTGACGAGAGCCTTCATCACATTGTCCCCCCATTCCATTCGATATCGGCCGTAGAGGCTTCCATGATCGTCATGCCGCTCGCCGCCGCCCTTCGCTTCAGCTCCCACAGCATCCGCGCCTGCTCAAGGAACGGCCCGGGATCGCCGCTCCGATATACCACATCGCTTGCTTGTCGGAAGTCGCCTAGCCACCTCTTCATACCTTGCCAGGATAGATGGGCAGGCAAGCCGTAAGCCAGCATGGGTAAAGCCAGCATGGCTCTTGCTCCCCGCTTCGGCTCCGCCAAAGCGTCCATCCGCTCCTGATTGTCGAGCAACGCCTGAACCAATCCGTCTCCCGGGCCGAATAAATGAACCCCGCTCGTCGCCCGGGGATTGCATTCGAGCGGATACAGAACGCCATGTCCGTCCTCGATGAAATCAAATGCAATCTGCCCGCTGAATCGTTCGGCTCGCACGAATCGCTCTACCCATTCACGCAAGCCATCGTGAACAATAGCCTCGAAGTATACGGTCGCACCCCTGCCCGCCGTATAACGCGACTCATATACAGCATGAGCCCTAAGCTCGCCTTCATGGGCAATACCGTAGGTGCATAGCTGCCGGCCTCTGACCAATCGCTGCATGACCCAAGCCGCAGAAGTTCCTTGGGCTTCAGAGGTATCGTCGTCGGAACCAGCTGCATCTATCTGCTGAGCTTCTCTAAAAGAAGCTCTCATTCCGTTTCCATTCCCGGCTTTTCGCTCCCGCCCTCTCTCCGCGGCTTCGAAGTTGCGCTTTTCTAAACCACTCACATGGAGCATGAACCGGACCGCCTCTCGGGGATTGTCAAAGCTTTGCACCTGCGAGGAAAACCGGGAAAATTCAGGCTTAAGCACGACTCCCCCTGCAAATTCGGCCTGCTGCAGCGCCTTCAGGCTCGCCTCCAAGCTTGCCTGGTCGCCGGGCACCAGCTTCAAGGTTTGGGGAACAGGGAAGCCGAGCCGCTCCGCCAGCTGGATAAAGTCCCACTTGCTATGCAGCCGCTTCAGCTGTCCGAGCGGAGCCGCAATCACCCGGCAGTGACGGCTTAGACGCTCCAGCCCTGCCGATACGTAGAAGATCTCCTCGCAAGTCGGAATCAGACAATCGATCTCCTCACGCCGCACGATTTCTTCAAGCGCCGAGATATATGGCTCTGCCCCATGAATCGGTTCCGGCAGACGAAAATGGCCGCTTACTGACCTGGAGGCCCGGCATAAATGCCGCTCTGCACTCTCTGCCGCAAACACACTCCAGCCCGCAGACGCCAGCTGCCTCGCCAGCTCCAGTGCGGCAGGCGCCCGGCCGCCTGTCAGCAGTACCCGACCCCGTTCAATAGACAAAGGCCAGTCCCCCCAGCGACAAGCCAGCGGAAGTGCCCAGCAGCAGCACATGATCTCCGCGCTCTATACGGCCTTGGCGCACCGCCTCGTGCAGTCCCATCGGAATCGAAGCCGCAATCGTATTGCCGTGATCAGGTGTAATGTACATCATCTGTTCTTCGGAAATGCCCAGCTTTCGCCCAAGCAGCCTCATCGCCATCGCGCTGCCTTGGTGCGGGATGACCAGCTTGAAGTCGCTTATTTTCAGCTCCGTTGCCGTAAGCAGCCGCTCCAGGAAAGAAGGCAGGCGTTGGGAAGCCATCCGAAAAATACCCGACCCGTTCATATCAAATGAAAACTCTCCAGCCTGATCAGGCTCATATAAACTGGCCGGAAGCGCACTTCCTCCTCCGCGAATTTCGGATAACGAAGCCCCATCCCCATAGGTTTCCATGGATGCGTAAAGAATCCCGGACGGCTCTCCGGGCTGTGAGCGTTCGATCACTGCAGCGGCGGCCCCGTCCCCGAACAACGCTGTGCTTTCCTTCTGATGCCAATTCAATCCCTTCGAAGCAATTTCGGCAGACACGATCAGCACTCGGCGATACCTGCCTGCCGCTACCATATAGGAAACCATGTCGAGAGCAGCCACAAAGCTCAGACAGGTCGTATTGATATCCAAAGCCGGCACCCCCGAGCCGCCTTGCCCCATCGCACGCTGAATCAGCGCCGCGGTGCAGGGAATTGGCTGCTCCATCGTGCCGCTCGCACAAACTAGACAATCGATATCGGCAAACTCGAGTCCTGCAGCAGCCAGCGCTTGTTCAGCCGCCCGGGCCCCCATATCCGAAGCCTTCTCATCACCCGCAAAGTAACGAACCTTCACATCCGACTTCTTCAGCACCCACCCGTCAGGTACTCCCAGCCGTTGATCCATCTCCTGTGCCGTTACTTGTGTCGCCGGCAAATACTTACCTGTTCCGACAATCTTTACCTCGCGTCTCTGCATGTCGAATCCTCCCGTCATCGCGAAAGTCTATCTAGCTTTATTGTAGCGAATAGCGATACAGGAAACAGTACTAACTTCTCATAGTACCTCGTATTCGATATTTTGAACCAGCATCCCTGCGCGAGTTAGGGAAAACGAATGCAGCTTGGCCGGAAACGTAAAAAAACCAAGCGGGTTAGGCTTGGGTTCGAACAATCGGGAAAACGTTTATGTCAGGCGTTTCAATCCACGCTCCCGCACGGGGAGCGACCATCGGTAAGGGTGCCTATGGTGTTCCTGATGTAGTTTCAATCCACGCTCCCGCACGGGGAGCGACAACATCCCCTTACAACCCCTTATTGCGCCTGGGATTGTAGCCTCAACAGTGCGACCCACTTTAACTAGGCTCCACAACGTTCCAAAATCACTTCAAAAACGCCCGAATCCCATGTCCTGCCTGAGGTGCGAATCCCCAGGGATTTTCATGTGAGCTTGGGGTTCGCACTAGGATATAGTCTCAGTATAGTTCTGCCGCCATCCAACTTCAATCTCTCATTTTAATTCTAATTCTGCTTTTTAAACAAACAAAAAAAAGCGGAACCCAGCTCGCCATCCTCCCTTCCCCCCTAAGTAGGGGTTAGGATGAAATACGGCTCTAGATTCCACTTTTCCTCGAACAATACTGCTCCTGTATGCCAAACCTTACCTATGACCGACCGAAACTTACCTTCCTGAGCGCAAGTCCGTCATAGCTAGCAGGAACCTTCTTCCCGCACACGCCCATATTCAACTATCACTTCGACGGAACCGGCTGGTAGGAATAAGTCGGGTAACACCCCAGAATACGTACCTGACAGCCGATCGCCTCAATCTCTTGCAGCGCTGCCGGCAGCAGGACGGAGTCCATGGACGCTTTAATGTCAATGTAGAAAAAATAATTGCCAAGCCTCTTCTTCGTTGGTCGGGATTCGATCTTCGTTAGATTGATCCGGCGCCAGGCGAAGGCGGAGAGCACCTGATGCAGCGCGCCTGGATAATCCTCCGGCAGCGTAACCAGAATCGTGGTCTTGGTATCCGACGACGGCTTCAGCTCCGGCTTCTCCGGACCGATCAGCACGAATCTGGTGAAGTTGTCTTGATGATCCTGTACGCCTGCCGCCACCGTCTGGAGCTTGTACAAGATACCGGCTCCCTGTGGAGCCAGGGCGGCCACCGTTGGATCCTTCAGCTCGCGTACCAGTCGGGCCGCTTCGCCATTGCTGCCCACCTGCTCCAGCTCGACATGAGGCAGCAGCTCTCGCAGGAAACGCTGGCATTGCGCCAGCGTGACGCTATGGGAGTACACCTTGCGGATGCGGGAGCACGCAGCCCCGCGGTCGGTTACCAGGGACTCATCGTCCCCTTCCGGCAGACGAAGGAGATTAATGGAGATCGGGTACACCCACTCGGCCTGAATAGGCAGGTCGACCTCGTGTACCAGCCAATCCACATGCAGCGTAACCGAGCCCTCGAACGTATTCTCAATCGGAATAACGCTATAATCCGTCGCTCCGGTGACCGTCGATTGGAATACATCCGCGATCAGGCTGCATCCTACGTAATCGAATGCCTCCTTGCCCAGTACATGATGGGCCGATTCCTCCGTGTAGGTGCCCGGACCAAGCAATGCAACCTTCTTCATACCCGGCTCGCTCCCCTCGCCACTTCAAGCAGGCTGGCCTCCGCCTCACCGGCAGGCACTTCCTGCACCTGGACGCCGGCCTTGTCAGGCTGCAGCCAAAGCATCGTCGATTCGATGCCCTCGCTGCGGAGCTTGCCCTGCATAAACGCCTCCAGCTCGGCCTTGCGGTCCGAGCCGCGGTCGACCAGCGCGAGAATGGTCGGCCCCGCGCCGCTAAGCGCAACACCGAGCGCGCCGTTGTCGGTCGCCTCCTCGAGAATGGCCGACAGCCCGGGCACAAGCGGCGCGCGATACGGCTGATGCAGCGCATCCTTCATCGCCCTGCTGATCATGTCCAGCCTTCCGGTACAGAAGGCCGCGACCAATACCGAGGAATGGCCTACATTGAACACGGCGTTTTCCAGACTTTGCTCCCGCGGCAGAACGCCCCGCGCCTTCTCCGTCGCAAGCTGGAAGTGCGGGATCGCCACCAGCACCTCGAGATCCTCATGCGGCTCGACCCGGATATATTCCGCCCGCAAGCCGTCCCAGAACGCAACGACAATGCCCCCAAAGAGCGAAGCGCCGACATTGTCCGGATGCTTCTCCAGCTCTGTCGCGAATTGGAACAGCTCTTCATTCGTGAACCTGCCGCCGATCAAGGCATTGGCAGCCGCCAGCGCGCCAACGATCGCCGACGCGCTGCTGCCGAGTCCCCGAGTCAGCGGAATATCGCTGTAGATCGCAATTTCCAGCTCGGGCGCAGCCAGGCCTGCCCGCTCAAATACAAGCTTGGCGACTTCGTAAAGCAAATTGCTTTTATCTGTCGGGACGCCCTGCATCTGATCCCCATACAGAGTAAACCGCGTTTCCTCAGCCTCGCTCATTTCAATCCATGCATATAAGTTCAACGCCATACCAAGCGTATCGAAGCCCGGGCCGAGATTAGCCGTGCTGGCAGGCACCTGGACCCGCACCTTGCGTTTATTGGTTGGTATCATTCCTTCTCACGCCTACCCTTCAAGCTTCTCATAACGTTCTTTCCCGTTCCGTTAACCTCGATTACCCTTCTACGCGGTACACGCTTTTGATCGCATGAACGGCGCCCATGCTCTCGAATTGCTTCAACACTTTATTCATCGACGCTTTGTTCGCATCATGCGTGATGATGATGATCTCGGCCAGCGGATTCGTCTGATTCGGATGCTGCAGCACAGACTCCAGGCTAACCTCATGCTCGGCGAATACTTGCGTAATCTGCGCCAGTACCCCAGCTTTGTCTTCGACATGCAGCAGGATAAAGTTTTTCGAAGCGATCTGCTCGTCGGTCTTGAGCTTCTTTTCTTGGTAAGGGACGAAGCCGCGGCGACCGTTGATTCCCAGATTGGAGTTGCGGACCACGGCTACCAGATCGGCAACGACAGACGTAGCGGTAGGCATCTCGCCCGCACCCGGTCCGTAGAACATCGTTTCCCCGACAGCCTCGCCGTAAATATATACCGCATTAAACACCCCGTTAACAGCAGCGAGCGGGTGCGATTGCTTAACCATCGTCGGCTGCACGCTGATGCTGATGTGCTCGTCCTGCCGCTCGGCGATACCCAGCAGTTTGACTTCGTACCCGAGCTTCTTCCCGTACGCAATATCTTCTTTGCTTACCTTGGAAATCCCTTTTACGCTCACATCGGACAGGGCAATATTGGCATGGAAGCCGAGCGTGCCGAGAATGGTCATTTTGCGGGCGGCATCAAAGCCTTCCACGTCCGAGGTCGGGTCGGATTCCGCATAGCCGAGCTGCTGCGCTTCCTTCAGCACGTCGTCGTAAGCGGCTCCCTCCTGGCTCATCTTCGAAAGAATATAGTTGGTGGTGCCATTGACGATCCCCATGATCTTCGTGATCCGGTCGGAGGAGAAGCCCTCGATCAAGGTGCGGATAATCGGAATACCTCCGGCCACACTCGCTTCGTACATAACGTCGCAGCCGTGCTCGGCAGCCTTCAGCAAAATTTCCGGTCCGTGCAGCGCCATGAGATCCTTATTGGCCGTTACGATATGCTTGCCCCGCTCCAAAGCGGCGAGAATAAGCTCCTTCGTCTGATCGATGCCGCCCATGACCTCTATGATGACATCGATATCCGGATTTTCGATGATGTCCCAAGGGTTTTCCGTCAGTTTTTCCTCCGAAATGCTGATCGAGCGAGCCTTGCTTTTATCCTTGACCAAAATCTTGGATATCTCGATCGGGGAGCCTGATTGGCTCATCAGATGATGCTGGTGTCCTTCCACAATGCGCACAACACCGGTTCCGACGGTGCCAAGTCCGAGTAATCCGACTTTATAGGGTTTCATAGATATCTGCCTCCTCGATAGCTCTTGATAGTATGCTTGATCATCCTTGCCCGGCGAGCGTTGCCCGACTAACTCCATCTTGCTCGCGGAGCTTGTCGAGCAGGACGGCCACGCTCTCGCCCATCAGCGACGTTTCCACCGAAATGACGACATTGGCGATGCCCTGAAGCGGGATCGTTTGGTGAATGGTCAGTACATTGCCCTCCAGCCCGGCGATGAGCGCCAGTACTCTGGACAAAATCCCGGAACGATGCTCCAGATCCATGGAGATGGTAACGATCCGATCCCGATCCAGCTTGCTCAGCGGGAAAATGCCGTCCTTATATTTGTAGAACGCGCTTCGGCTCAGCTCCACCTGCTCGACCGCTTCGTGGACCGTCTTTACCTTGCCACGGGCCAGCAGGCTTTTCGCTTGCACCGTCTTGACAAGCGCCTCCGGCAGCATATCCTCCCGGACGAGAAAAAATCGCTCGCTCTGCGGCGGAATTTCCTTGGTATATTTATCAGGCACAGCAATAGTCCTCTCTGCACAGACGATTGTTCTTACCTAGTGGACATTATATCGCATGCCCACCGCTTCGGGCAATAGGCTTTATGCGTACAAATATGATAAAGTTAGAATTAACCATCAGGAAAGAGGAGAAGCCCTTTGATTCGAGCCCGTATGATGGCAACCGCCATGCTATTCAACCATGAGGATCTGCTGATGATGAAACGCTCGCCTACACGTACCTTATCCCCCGGATTATGGGCCGCAGTCGGCGGGCATCTGGAGCCTCATGAGATCAATGATCCCCGTAGCGCCGTCTTGCGGGAAATTCACGAAGAAACCGGTTTGCTCGAGGAACATCTGGATGAGCTTCGATTAAGGTACATTCTGATCCGACTGAATGAGCAAGAGGTACGCCAGCAATTTATTTATACCGCCAACACGAGCAAGCGGGACATCGTACAGTCCGATGAAGGGACCCTGCACTGGATTCCGCGCGATCAGGTATTGGATCGAAAGATTCCTTTTATTTTTCACAAGTTGCTCGAGCATTATTTCCAGCATCCGCCGGTACCGCATGTGTGGGTAGGAACAGCCGGCTTTGAGGCCTCAGGCGCCCCGACCGTACACTGGACCGCTTTGGTTGACCCTCAACAGCTGTAGGAAGAGAACCATCCCCGAAAGGAGAACGACAAGATGGCCATAGCAGAAATCACCGTTATCCCCGTCGGCACCGCTTCAACAAGCTTGAGCGCCTATGTCGCGGGCCTTCACGCCTACCTGGACGAAGAGCAGAAGGCCGGCAGCATTGCATTCGAGATGACCGCGATGAGTACGATTATCGAAGGAGAGCTCGATGAGCTGTTCCGCGTCATCCGGGGCATGCACGAGCTTCCCTTCGGAGCCGGCGCGCAGCGGGTATGCACCTCCGTAAAATTCGACGACCGCCGCGACAAGCGCGGGTCAATCCGGCAGAAGCTGGAGTCGGTAGCCAAGCGGCTGGACACCCTTCCCTGATTAACCCGAGTCCTTGGGAAGGAACTAAAAAAGATCACCCTGCAAGGTCCCAATGGCCTATCTACAGAGTGATCCTGGTCTTAGTATGAAGGGTAAGCCACTATACAGCTTCTATTCCTGCTCGACAAACTCGAATTCGAAATCGCCGATCCGTACGATCGTCCCGTCCTTCGCTCCGCGCTCGCGCAGCGCTTTGTCGACGCCTTTCTTGCGCAGGATGCGGGCGAATCTCAGGACAGACTCCTGCGTGCTGAAGTTCGTCCGCTTGATCAGCCGCTCAATGCTCGGGCTGTCGACCACGTACGCTTCGTTATCCCGGCGAATAACAAAGTCCTCATCCTCGTTATCCTCCAGCCGGTATACCTTGCGCTCGGACAAGTCAACCAGATCCTCGACCAGAGGCATCTCAGGGATGGTCTCCAGCAGATCGGACACCTTGTACAAAAGCTCCTGTACCCCGGACTTGGCGACAGCCGAGATCGGGAAGATCGGCAGGTCCAGGCCGCGAGCGGCGAGCTGCTCCTTGAACGATTCCAGATGAACCTCGGCATCCGGAATATCCATCTTGTTGGCGACGATGATCTGGGGACGCTCCTCCAGCTTCGCATTATAGAGCTTCAATTCATCGTTGATTTTGACCCAATCGTCGAACGGGTCGCGCCCTTCCGTCCCCGCCATGTCCACCACATGTACGATAATTCTCGTCCGCTCAACGTGACGCAGAAATTCATGGCCGAGCCCCACGCCTTCATGAGCGCCCTCGATCAGGCCAGGAAGATCCGCCATGACGAAGCTGCGTCCGTCCCCGACCTCGACAACTCCAAGATTCGGAGTCAGCGTCGTAAAGTGATAGGCGCCGATCTTCGGTCTTGCCCCGGAGACGACGGAGAGCAGGGTCGACTTGCCCACGCTCGGGAACCCGACAAGCCCAACATCCGCCATAACCTTCAGCTCCAGCACGACCCAGCGCTCCTGGCCCTCTTCGCCGTTCTCCGCAATTTCCGGAGCGGTATTGTTGGCCGTAGCGAACCGGGTATTGCCGCGCCCGCCGCGCCCGCCTTTAGCGATAACGACTTGCTGATCATGCCTCGTCAGGTCGGCAATAATCTCCTGCGTATCATCGTCCACGACCACGGTTCCCGGAGGAACGCGTACGATCATATCTTCCGCATTGGCGCCGTGCCTACTCTTATTCCGTCCCTTTTCTCCGCGCTCCGCCTTGAAATGCTTCTGATACCTGAAGTCGACAAGGGTACGCAAGCCTTCGTCCACACGGAAAATAACGTCGCCTCCGTCACCCCCGTCGCCTCCGCCGGGACCGCCCTCCGGTACATACTTTTCCCTGCGGAAAGCTACGAGTCCGTCGCCTCCGTCGCCGCCCTTGACATAAATTTTAGCTTTGTCTACAAACATGAAAGTTCACCCTCTTTATCGTTCCAGCGCGGTGTCGTCCAAGGTCCACTCGACACTCCAACACACCGACTGCTCTTCGTAGCTGCCTTGGATACGGACTTGCTGGTCCTCCCAAAGAACGGCTAGCTCCTGCTCCAGACGCCGAACACGCTCTACCCGGAAAGCCCCCGTATATCCGATATCCAGCCTGAGTATACGGTCGCCCTTGGTCCATACCAACTCCAGCCGGTTATCGTCGGAATATGGCGATGAGGCCGCTTCTGCGCGAAACCCTTCCAGAAGCCGCTGAATGCCCGACGCCACGTCCCCACGCCCGGGAAGCTCATCAAGCCGAATCTCTTCGTTCATGCGGATCTCAAGACGCAGCTCCTTGACCTCCGCTTGAAAGGCCAGAATAAACAGGATCAGAGACGGAATACCAAGCTTGGATATCAGACTCTCCTGCTGGACCTTATCTTTTATTTTCTCCATCATACCCGGTAATTTATCATACTTCTTTAACTGCACGTAGCCCATCAGTACCTGAATATCGTTCATCCAATCGTGTCGGTAGTGATTGAACAGCCGAAGCGTACGCAGGTCCTGCTCCGAGGCAAGTCCGGCAGCTTCCGATGCGGCGGAGTGCCGTCTGTGCTCGTCCCCAGGCTGACGTTCATAATCCTCGGCTTTTGCATCCGTTGCCATGCTCGATCTCTCCGTTCCGCATCATTCGATATCCCTAACAGTATAGCATGACGTCATGCAAAGTACACGAATGGAAGTGAAGTCTTCTTTCTTTAAACAAACAAACCCTGGCGAAGCTTAGTTCGCCAGGGTTTGGACGTTTCGTCGATGTTACACTTCTACCGCAGCAGCTACAGGTGCAGCAGCCGCAGGGTAGACGCTCACTTTTTTGCGGTCACGGCCAAGGCGCTCAAACTTCACAACGCCCTCGACTTTCGCGAACAAGGTATCGTCGGAACCGATGCCCACGTTGTTGCCCGGATGAATTTTCGTTCCGCGTTGGCGAACGAGAATGCTGCCGGCTGTTACGGTTTGACCGTCTGCACGCTTAACGCCAAGGCGCTTTGCGATGCTGTCACGTCCGTTTTTCGTGGAGCCTACGCCCTTCTTGGATGCGAATAACTGGAGATCCAATTTTAACATTCGTGTCTACCTCCTTACTTCGGGTGATGGTTTGTCTTGCATTGCTATATATGCGCCGTACGATTGTTGGATAGATTGCAGCATGACGACCATGCCTTCAAGCAATAACTGCATCTTGCGTTCCGTCTCCGCATCGGTCTGCGGCGGGATATCCGCGCTCAGCAAGCCGTGCTTCATCCGGGTATTCAACTGCACACCGGCCAGCGCCTCAATAGCGTTAACCGTGCCGACCGTAACCGCCGATACGCCCGCGCAGACAATATCCTTGCCCCGCTCGTCGTACTGCGCATGCCCGTCGACTTGAAATCGTACGATACGACCGTCCTCGCCTCGGATAATCTGAATGCGAATCATGTCAGTCTTACGCTTGGATCTTCTCGATCACGACTTTCGTGTACGGTTGACGATGACCTTGCTTGCGACGATAGTTCTTCTTCGCTTTGTACTTGTAAACGATGATCTTACGGCCTTTGCCATGCTTCTCGACTTTACCGGAAACGGTAGCGCCGGAAACGAGCGGAGCGCCCAGAGTAAGACCGCCTTCGCCGGATACTGCCAATACACGGTCGAATGTGACCGCATCGCCTTCGCCGACTTCCAGCTTCTCGATGAAAAGAACATCGCCCTCGGAAACCTTGTATTGTTTACCGCCTGTTTCAATAATTGCGTACATAGTTGCACCTCCTCATGTCTCAGACTCGCCTATAAGCCAGGTGACTTGTCCATGAAGACAAGTTCTTGGATACCCGCTTCGCGCGGTTACAGCATGTTATAGCAACACACCCAATTATTCTACCACAAACAACATAGACTGTGCAATGGTTTATTTTCCGCGAAACGCAAAGCCGGTCCCTCCGCATGCCGAACAAGGCTGAGGCGCCGTCGTTTCCTTGCTGTCCCGCACCTTCTTGCGCGTCATCTCGACAAGGCCCAGCTTCGTCCATCCGACGACGACGGTTTTCGTGCGATCCTTCCGCACCTCCTGGTTCAGCTCGTCCAGCACCTGCTGACGGCGCTCAGGCGTCTCCATATCGATAAAATCAATGACGATCAAGCCGCCTATATCCCGCAGCCGGAGCAGCCGGGCGATCTCGCGCGCCGCCTCCCTGTTCGCATCGAACACGGTCTGCTCCAGGTTCACCGAGCCTGTGTACTTCCCCGTATTGACATCGAACACCGTCAGCGCTTCCGTCCGGTCGACGATCAGATAGCCGCCGTTGTCCAGCCATACCTTGCGGCGCAGCGCCAGCTCCAGCTGTCTGGCGATCCCGAAATCCTCCATGACATCCGCTCCCCGGTGCACGCTCACCCTATCGGCCAGCGTACGGGTGCCGGGAGCCGACAGCACGCTCCAGACAAGCTCCTGAACGTCGCTGGAGCTGACAAGCACCTCCTGCACGTCGTCGCGGAACACGTCGCGGACCAGCCGCGGCAGCATGTCCAGATCGCTGTGGATCTGGCGGGGAATCGCGCCTTCCTTCCCGGCTGAGGCGGAGAGAAGCCTCCAGCGGCTCCGCAGCTCCTGCAGATCGGCCGCCAGCGCCTCCTCCGGCTCGCCCAGCGCCGCCGTTCGAACGATGAAGCCCTCCCCGGGCTCAAGCTGCCGCTCGGCCATCCGCTTGAGCTTATCCCGGTCGGAGGCTTGTTCGATCTTGCGCGAGACGCCGACATAGTCGGCGCTCGGCATGTATACGCCGAATCTTCCAGGTATGGAATAATGCGTCGTGATGCGCGCCCCCTTGCTGCCGACCGGTTCTTTCACCACCTGAACCATGATAGACTGGCCCACATGCACAAGCTCGTGGATAGGCGGCTTTTCCTTGGGCTGTTTGTCCAGATTGGCCGGAAGCACGTCATCGATATACAAAAAACCGTTGCGCTCCAGTCCAATGTCCACAAAGGCGGCCTGCATGCCCTGCAGTACACGGACGACACGCCCCATGTAGATATTGCCTGCGAGCTGTCCCTGATTTCGATGTCCTCTATAGTACTCGGTGAGCTTGCCGAATTCGACAACAGCCACCTCAGTATGCTCTTGTTCGCATTTCACCAATATTCGCTTCATCTCCGGCAACACCTCGGGTCTATTGTAACATAATCTTGCTAGCTCTGCCCGTTAGAGGGAGCTTCAAGCGAAAAGCTCGGCAACGGTTCTCTCTCGCTTCGTCTCATCAAAATAACAGTCCAGCAGCTGCTGCTCCAGAACGATATGACGGATGCGCGAACGCTCGTCCAGGACGTAAATCAGATGATAACGGTCCCGCATGAACAGCCGCACGATGTCTCCCGCTTTGCGGCGGCCATTGACCACGATCGGCCCTGCCAGCGTCCCTTGATCGATCCGACTGGCGAACCGTTCCTCCCGGCCAAGCAGGAACCGCATGAACCGATAGGGCGCCCCGCGCCTTTCATACCAATTCGACGCCAATAGGAAGCAGCCGATCAGCAGCCAATTCAGCGGAATGCCGCCTCTCTCCGTAAAGGCATATACTAGAGCCCCGACGATCATCCCTGCGCTGAACAGAAGACTTAGGTCTGCCGCAAGCTGCAGCGTGCGCTGATAAGGGAGCCAGAGGCCGAACAGAACCGTCATAACCTTCCCTCCGTCAAGGGGCATCACCGGCAGTAAATTAAACAGGGCGATGATCGCATTCGCTTGTATGAAATATTCACCCCATAACGGAGGCAATAAACCAAACCGGGTCAGCGTGTACCCAACCCCCATCATCCATACGTTCTGGAGCGGACCCGCCAGCGCTACCGCGAGCTCTTGCATAGAGGTGGCGCCCTGGGCCTCCTCCACAACGGCAACTCCGCCGAAAGGCAGCAGTCGAACCTCCCGCACCCTCCAGCCGAAGCTCCTTGCTGCCGCGACATGGCCAAGCTCATGCACAAGCACGATACCGAACAGGGTTAGCACCTCTACGACGTACCCTGTTACGATCGACAGCAGCAGGAGCAGCGTGAATAACGGATGAAAGCGAATCGTTGTCCCCAGCAGCCGCTTGTCTGCGTTTCTCAGCAAAAGGAGTGGCCGGGCAAAATTATTCAAGCGGAATCACATCCGCCGGATCGACAACCTTGCCTTCCTTAAGGAGGGCAAAAAACAAAACGGCTTGGGCTTGCCTGTTCGACGGAGCCTGAAGCGTTCCTACCGTCTCGCCTCCTTTGACCCAGTCATTCTGCCGGATGCCGCCCGCACTCAGGTGACCGTAAGTCGACTCCATCCCTCCGGAATGGCGCAGCACGACCGTATAGCCAGTATCGTCCCGACTGCCCGCGAAGATAACCATGCCGGTATCCACTGCCGATATCGGCGTACCGCCGGGCGCTTCCACAAGCACGCCTCCCTGACTTGGCGTGAAGGGAGCAATCAGCTTGCCCTCTACAGGCGCAAAGTAATGCTTGGGGAGCGAGGCCACTTTCTCGGCATCCTGATGGCGGGTCCCGCCATTGATCGCGGGAAGGAACGAGGGAGCTCCCCCAAAGTACCGTTCGTACCAGACCGCCAGCGCCGCTGTATCCAGCGGCTTTGTCAAAGCGGTGGCTACGTACGCGCGTCCCTGCCCGGCCAAGGGATGATCGATCCGGTACATCCCCCATACAGCGACGAACAACAGCCCGCTTAACAGCACCCGAAGCGCAATTCGCCGCCCCTTCGGCGGATATGCGCTGACCCCTTCGCCCTCATCCCGATAACGAGGAGGATAAGAGGACCATTCGCGCTCATACTTTCGCTTCCACTCTTCCTCCGGGTCCAGACGCGGGGAGACAGGCCCTCCGTACTCATATTCAAAGCGGCCCGCTGCCAGCGGTCGTTCCGCTTTATCTATCCTGTCATAGCCTTCAGGCTCCCCTTCGTAGGGAAAGCTCATATGCACATGTGCCGGCTCTCCATGGACGTTCCGCCATCCATGCTCCTGGAGCTTGCGGATCTTTTCCGTTCTGCGGTCGCGCACGCTTTTCTTCGTATTCACTCACGATGCCCTCCTCGCCAGCTGAATCGCTCGTTCCCTTCATCCTATGAGCTTGTACGGGCAAATATACGCACGGCGAAACGCACGAAAAAACTCCCTTCCACCCGCTGGCGCGGGTTAAAGGGAGCTTTTTCGCATCGTCTCAAGGATCAGACCTCCGCTTCGAGAAACAATGCCCTCCGGCAATGAAGAGGGGACCAGGCAAGCGCTGAGCCCACAAGAGTGTCAGTCCTCATCCAGCAGCCGGTCATCATGCATCTTAATGCTCATCACCAGTCCCATCGATACCATATTGATCAACAGTGACGTGCCCCCATAGCTGACGAATGGAAGCGTGATGCCTGTGAGCGGCATGATCCCGATCATCATCCCGACATTCTGGAAGATCTGGAAAACCAGCATCGTTACGATCCCGATAATGATGAAGGAGCCGGCATAATTATTGCAGTAGAGGGCGATGAGAATCATTCTGTAAATAAGCACGAAATAAATAAGCAGCAGGATCGATGCGCCGACAAAACCAAACTCCTCGCCCACTACCGCGAAGATGGAGTCTGAGTAGGCATAAGGGACCGTGCGGGGCGAGGTCCCCTGCAGATATCCTTCGCCGGTCAGAAAGCCCGATCCTATCGATCGAATGGCGCTATCTACGTGGTAGCTGTCATTTTTATCCGCTGTCGTCGGGTTAATGAATGTATTGATCCGTACGATCCACTGAATCGACAGCTTTCTTTCGCTCAGGAAGCTGATGATGAACGCATAGTACTGATTCACTAGAAACAGCAGCAGGTAAGTAAAGCCCCCGATAATCGTTACGCCGATCAAGACAAACCTGCCTTTGATATTGCCGATCCACAGCATGCCTACGAGCAGCACAGCCAAAATCAGCCCATTGCCGAAGTCCGGCTGCAAAAGGACAAGACCGATCGGAATAGCGACCAGCATCCCGATCGGTAAAACATCCCGAATCAGCTCAAGCGGCTCTCCCTTGCGCCGCGCCATGAAGGCGGCCAGGGTGATGATCAAGATGATCTTCATCAGCTCGACGGGCTGGAATGATAGAAACCCGAACTGGAACCAACCGCGCGCATTATTAATGTTGGAGCCGAAAAAATAAACGGCCACCAGCAGCAGCACGCCGAAGCCGTATAAATAATACGAAACCTTGGTCAGTATCCGATAGTCGAAGTAGGCCGCGCCCACAAAAGCCAGGATCGAGATAAGGTAGATGACAATACTTTTCTTGACATCGAAGGCAAAGGTTGTATTGCCCACCCCTACACTGTATTGCAGTATTGCTCCGATCACGATCAGCACAATAAGTAAAGTTACGATCAGCGGATCTATTTTTTTAAACTTGTGCAGCACCTTGCGTCATCCTATCCCGAAAAACTTTTTCATTTTGCCAAGCATGCCGGGACGGTTTTCAAGCTGCATCAACGGCACCGTATCTCCAAGCATACGGCGGGCAATATTCCGGTAGGCGATGGCCGCGCGGGAATTCGGGTTCATGACCGTTGGCTCTCCCGTATTAGCCGCCTTGATCACAAGCTCATCGTCGGGTACGATTCCCAGCAGATCGATCGCAAGCACGGAGCAAATCTCGTCGATGTCCAGCATTTCGCCCTTCTTCATCATCATCGGACGAATCCGGTTAATGACCAGCTTGGGCGATTCCACATTCGGCTCCTTCTCAAGCAAACCGATAATACGATCCGCATCGCGCACGGCCGCATTCTCCGGCGTCGTCACAACGATTGCTTTATCCGCTCCGGCGACGGCATTCTTGAAGCCCTGCTCGATACCGGCAGGACAATCGATAATGACGAATTCGAAGTCCCGCTTCAACTCGAGTACGATCTGCCTGACAGCATCCGGCGAGATCGCGTGCTTATCCTTCGTCTGTGCAGCCGGTAGCATATACAGTTCATCGAACCGCTTGTCTTTCACCAATGCCTGCGCCAACCGACAGCGCCCCTCGGCGACATCGATCAAATCATAAATAATACGGTTCTCCAGCCCCATCACGACATCCAGGTTGCGCAGGCCGATATCCGTATCGACCATGACGACCTTTCTCCCCTGCAGCGCCAGTGCCGTGCCGATGTTCGCCGATGTCGTCGTCTTGCCGACGCCGCCTTTGCCTGAAGTGATGACGATTGCTTCTCCCATAGGTCCCACTCCTTTAAGCCTTAGTTATGCTATTCTCACACCCTGCCAGGCCCGCCGTTCCCGCTCTAGTCCATCGAGATGCCGACTAGACATGATGAAACGGTGTAAATCTGTGCATATGGTGAACCTTGTCAATCTCCATTTTGCCTTTCTTGATATAGGCAAATTCCATGTACGCGTCAAAAGCCTCGCTCAGGTCCCATTCGTCCGGCGGACGAGAGATAATCCCCCCGATGCGAAGCTGTGTTGGCCGCATATACGAAGCCGCGATGACCGCATGCTCGTCGCCGTCCGAGCCGGCATGAGCCATCCCGCGTAACGATCCCATAATATAAATGCTGCCCGAGCTGACAATCGCTCCTCCGGGGTTCACATCCCCAAGAAACAGCACATTGCCTTCATGCGTCAAGGTTTGGCCGGAACGAACGATCCCGCGGACGATCTTGACATCCGCAGCATCCGGCGCTGCCCGCTCATGCGACGGGTCCAGCGTTTCCATCGATTGAATAAGCAGATTGCCCTTCTGTCCGATAATGCGGCGCACTTGCTCTTTCTGTTCATCGGTCACGGCCCGTTTGCCGAGCTTGACATGTACATGAATGATAGGTCCCGTTAATATTTGCTGATGCGTTTTCTCCAACTTATGGTTAAGCTCATCGAGGACTTTAGAAAATTCGCAGGTATCGTCCAGCAAAAACACTAGGCCGTCCTTCACGCCCTTGATGATCACATGATGTTTGGCTGCCGTCATAAACGTTCCTACCTCCTAAGCCTATACAATTCGGCTTGGCGCAGGCGTTCTCCTGCCCGAAGTAGGAAAATTTATTCTTCCTTCTCCGACGACTTCCCTGGCAGGCTTTCGAACATACGGCGCACCGGGACGTAAATCGCCAAGGCGAACAACAAGTTAATCAGCATGCTCGGCAAAATCTGATGAAGAAACACCCACTCGAAGGGAACGGCGGTCACCCGGAACAGCCGATTAATCCCATAGAGAATCGAATCGTAGAATAAATGCCCGCTGCCGATCACGAGCATACTGACAACGATGCTTGAGTACATCCTTCCCTGCAGCAGACCGGCTGCATAACCGGCAACCCCCATCGCGAAGGCGGCTGGCCCAAGCATCGGCGAGGACGATAGAAAATCGTATAAAAACCCGAACAGAAGTCCATACACCAGGGCGACATGGCGGCGGACATAAAGACCGATGTACAAGATAACGACCAGAACAAAGTGGGGATTAACCTCCACATTCGTCTGCCAGCCAAGCGGAAGAATCCACGGAAGCAGCGTAGGCTCCAGCAGAAATAACACAGCTAACAGCAACCACAGCTTTTTATGACTCATTCGCGTCCGCTCACCTCACTCCGGCACTTCGACGACGAATACTTCGCGAAGGTGGTTGAAGGAGGCGAGGGGCTCGATCATCGCGACATGCGTAATTCCGAAGTCGCCTTCCCGCCGCTCGACCACTTTGCCGACCTCGATCCCGCGGGGAAATACAAGCCCCTGGCCGGAAGTAATGACGGTATCGCCCACCTCCAGCGGATCGTTCCGGTCGATTTTGGTCATAACCAGCATCTTCGTGTCGGGATCGTAGCGTTCGATAAGACCGTATGTCTGATTGACTCTGCCCTTGGCCGTAACCGCGATAGCCTTCGAATCGGGAGTCGTCACCTTGGAGTCGATGGAGGCCTTGTCGTCAATGGCCGTGAGCAGCTGGACATTGGAATAGAAGGCCGATACCTCGGTCACCCGGCCGATTAAGCCTTCTACGGAAATAACCGCCATATTCGGACGGATATTGTCCCGCTCACCCAAATTAATAGTTATCGTTTTCCCCTGCTGGATGAATTGCACAACCTCCGCTATACGGAACTTATACTTATTCATCTGTTTCTGCCGCTCTGTAAAGTTAACCGCTTCCTGAAGCCTCTGGTTCTGCAGCTCCAGGTCATTCAATCTTGTTGTATCACGCGCGTAGCGAGACAACGTCTCCCGCAGTACTCGGTTCTCCTCGTAGATCGTCCGGATCTGACCAATCTCCTGAAAATACTCGACTACTGCCCCTACCGGCCTGTAGATCAGTCCTTGCGTGAACGAAACCGTATCTTTTACGAATTTACCCGGCCAAGTCCTGTACCCGCTTTTCCCGTAAGTCAATCCCATGAGTACGATGAAACCGATAAGAGCGAGCATCAGGATCAACAATCTTTTGTTCCCCAATAGCTTCAATACTGACACCTTCCAAACTTACGAACTTGGTAGGCCGCCGAAGCGGTGTATGCGTCCCACAAACGCCGATCACCGCCTCCGGGCAACCGGACTAACGCCGAGCCTTGTGGGCTGGACCTGACTTCCGGAACAAATGAATATTTTCAAGCGCGCGCCCCGTCCCTATGGCCACGCAATCCAGCGGATTTTCGGCGACGAGAACGGGCATGCCGGTTTCGCGGGTCAGCAGCTTGTCCAGGTTGCGCAGCAACCCGCCGCCGCCCGTCAGTACAATGCCCCGATCCATGATATCGGCAGACAGCTCGGGAGGACATTTCTCCAAGGTCACCTTGACCGCATCGACAATACTGTTAAAGGTATCGCTCAGTGCCTCGGTAATTTCTTCCGAAGAGACGGACATCGTTTTGGGCAGGCCCGATACGAGATCGCGGCCCCGTATCTCCAGCTTGATCGTGTTCTCCAGCGGCAGGGCCGAGCCGATCTCCAGCTTAATCTGCTCGCTGGTACGCTCCCCGATCATCAGATTATAAGTCCGCTTGATATACTGGGTAATCGCATCATCCATCTCATCGCCCGCTACCCGGACCGAACGGCTTGTCACGATACCTCCCAGAGAAATAACCGCTACTTCCGTTGTCCCTCCGCCAATGTCGACCACCATGCTGCCCGTCGGCTCCCACACCGGCAAATCCGCGCCGATGGCCGCCGCGAAGGGCTCTTCGATCGTGTAGGCTTCTCGCGCACCGGCTTGCCGAGTAGCATCCTCTACCGCCCGCTTCTCCACCGCCGTAATACCCGAAGGCACGCAGACCATGACGCTGGGATGGCGCTGGAACAGCAGACGCTGCTTCTGCGCTTGCCGGATAAAATATTTAATCATCGTAGATGTCGTTTCGAAATCAGCAATAACGCCGTCCTTCATAGGACGAATCGCCCGGATGTTGCCCGGCGTACGCCCGATCATTTTTTTGGCGTCGTTACCAACAGCTTCAATCGTCTTCGTATCGGTTCGGATTGCGACAACGGAAGGCTCCCTGACAACAATTCCCTTCCCTTTGACGTAAACGAGCGTGTTCGCGGTGCCTAAATCTATTCCTAAATCCTTGGTGAATCCTCCCAATCCGAGCATCGATGTTTCTCCCTTCTCTATTTGAAGGCGTGTCTCACGCATTTGACTATTATATTACATCAATCCAAGTTCCTTCAAACTCACAAAACGGCGGTCGCCGATAACCAGATGATCGAGCACCTCGATCCCTACAATCTCGCCGGCCTCCACCAATCTTTGGGTCAACTGTATATCTTCCGGACTAGGAGTCGGGTCCCCGCTTGGGTGGTTATGGGCGCATACAATCGAAGCGCTGCTTCGCTTGATTGCCGCACGGAACACTTCCCGCGGGTGTACGATCGAGGCGTTCAAGCTCCCCATCGACAGCGTCTCTTGTCCGATCACATGATTTTTGGTATTCAGAAACAAGCATACGAAATGCTCTTTCTGCAAATAACGCATATCTTCCATCAACAGCGCGGCGGCATCCTGCGGAGAGCGGATCGTAACGGCATCGTTCATCGTCGATCGGGCCATTCTTCGGCCCAGCTCGATCCCGGCTTTAATTTGCAGCGCCTTGGCGGCGCCGATTCCTTTAATCTCAGTCAACTGCTCGGTACTTACGTCGGCCAGCTTGCGCAAGCCCCCGCTTTCCCTAAGCAAACGCTCGGCCAGTCGGACAGCCGATTCGGCAATCGTGCCGGTACGCAGTAAAATGGCAAGCAACTCCGCATTGCTTAAAGCTTCAGCCCCATGCTGTATCATTCGTTCTCTAGGTCGGTCTTCAATCGGGACATCGCGCAACGTAAAATTGAGCGATTCCATGTATTCCCCCCTTTTCCATTCGAATTTCCATTATACCATTACGCCCGCTCAAAAAACAGCAAACAAAAAAACGGCAAACAGGCCGGCAAGCCGCATCCATCAAGGCCCGCACCCTCGACATCCGAGAGGCTTGCCCCGGTTCATTTCCTGCTGACGATTGGATGATTCCCAAATATCCGCTCGCTCCATCCTCTCTCATTTTGCAAGCTTAACCGCCTCCTTATTCATCGAAGCAGGCAGGACTTTTAATATCTTCGTCCACCCAGGCTGATTTAAGTCTTGTCTCCATCCGGCCGAGCCCTCATACTTGGCTTCATAAAGAAAGAGCATCTCCTGCCTCCCGTCGGCCCGGATGATGCTCTTGTTGTGTTCTAGAGAACGCGAACCCCAAACTCTTCCAGCATATCGGAGAGCAGTCCGACAGGCAGACCTACAACCGTAAAAAAGTCGCCGTCAATCCTCTCGATCAAAGTCGCCCCCAGGCCCTGTATGCCATAGCTTCCCGCCTTATCCCGGGGCTCCCCGGATTGAATATATCGGCGAATCCTCGCTTCATCCATAGATTTCATGAAAACCTCAGTTTTCCAGTGCGCTACCCGGGATTGTCCAGTACCCGCATCCACGATAGCCACGCCCGTATATACCGAGTGCGCTCTGCCCGACAGCTGCGACAGCATCCGAAATGCGTCCTGGTCGTTTACCGGCTTACCCATGATCTCGTCGTCGCATACGACAATCGTATCCGAGCCGATGACCAAGCCGGCTTCATACTGCTTGGCTACCGAGCTTGCTTTACGGAGCGAAAGCAGGTCCACCATCTCCGAGGGCGCAGTTCCAGGCGGGACCGTCTCATCCTCATCGCTCGGATGGGTGGTAAAAGTCAGATTCAACCCCTGGAGCAGTTCCTTTCTTCGGGGGGAGGAGGAAGCGAGAATCAACGGAACGATCGACATAAAACGATACCTCGTTTCGAATTATTGTGAAATGGGTATAGGCATGTCCTGATGCCCGAGTTATATCCTGCGGAATACCCAAAACCCTGCGGCAAGGCCGGCAATGCTGATCAGGTTGAGCCTGATATGAAAGTCCAGATCGTAGCGGATGACGAGCAGGTCCGCTTTGGGCTGCCAGGACAGCTCGACCGACTTGGTCAGGAACGACAGCGCCGAGTAGGAGGACAAAAACTGGCCGACCAGGGTTCCCGCCACCAGCCCGATCAGGAGCAACAGGAGAAGCGTAATCGTATTTTTTTTCAAGGTATAAATGACCTCTTTTTCACAATATAGGGCTTCGCGAGACAGCTTCGACGAGCTGCCCGAATCCTTCGTTATTATATCATATTCGAAAGCTCAGGCGCTGTCTTTTCTTGTTAGCAATTTGCCGGCTGGATTTCCGAAAATGAAACTTGTTCGCCAAGTAAAGAAAGGATGGAACCGATTGAAAGCAAAATGCCTTGTGGCCGCTCTAGCGGCATTCTGCATATGGACCTCTCCGGGACAAGCGCTGGCGGCCACGGTAGTCCTGGATGCAGGCCACGGCGGGACCGATCCCGGCGCAATCGGCGTGAATGGCTTGCAGGAAAAAACCGTTAATCTGGATATTTCCCAGAAGGTACGCGATCGGCTGATACAGCGCGGATACGAGGTAAGGATGTCCAGGGACACGGACATCTATGTGTCGCTTAGCGACAGGGTCGCTTATGCCAAGGCTCAGCAAGCCGATATCTTCGTCTCTATTCACGCAAACTCTTACAGCAACCCGGCGACCCGGGGAGCAATGGTTCTTTATTATGACGACGCCTATCCGCAGTCCAGCTATCCGGCAAGTGAAGAGATGAAGGCGCTGACCCCCCAGAGCCGCGAGCTTGCGCAGTTCGTGCTGGACGGATTTCTCGGCAAGGCGGGCGGCACGGATCGCGGGTTGGTACCAAGTGCCGTTTATGTCGTCAGGATGGGAAATATCCCTAGTATCCTGGTGGAGACGGCTTTTTTATCGAATGCGCAAGATGCAGCTTTACTGGCCGACGAGTCGGCTCGCGTTGCGATGGCGGAGGGCATTGTCGACGGTATCGAGGCATATCTGTCCGCCGCGGACACCGGTTTTTCCGATATACGCACGCATTGGGCCCGAGAAGCGATACTGCGATTGAAGGAGCGCGGCCTTGTCGTAGGAGCCTCCGGAGGCCGCTTTGAGCCTGCCCGGGCATTAACTAGAGCGGAGTGGGTGACGCTGCTGAATCGTGTATTCGACTTGGACCCTGCGGGGAAAGCTTGCAAAGCAGTCGAGGGCTCGGTGTCCGGCGCCGTATACGCCGACTGCGACCCCGGTGCTGCCGAAGGCCAGATCGGCACAGGCGTTGATGCAAGCCGGATTCCCGGCTTCGCGGGCATTTCGGGCGCTCCTAGCGCCGGACAAGGCAAGGCTGGCGACCTTGAACGGAAACAAAGCCCGGAAGCGGCAGCAGGTTCGGAGCTAGGCGCGGCAGCCTTCCGGGACGTTCCCTCCAAGCACTGGGCCTACGCCCAATTGGATCAGGCCGTCAAGTCGGGCTTGCTGGAAGGATATCCCGACGGCACGCTGCGCCCCAACCAGACGGTAAGCCGGGCTGAAGTCGCTTTGCTGTTCCAGCGCCTGGCCCAGATGCCTCTGGCTTCGACGGGAACGAGTCCGTTTGGCGACATGCCTGCCGACCACTGGGCCGCGCAAGCCGTGGCCGCGCTTAAGAACAGCGGACTGATCAACGGGACGTCGCCGGGACGCTTTACCCCCGACAGGTCGATCACCCGGGCCGAAGCCGCGACCCTGCTAGACCGGTATGTCAGCAGCTATTCCCGATAAAGCTATCTGCGGTTAAGGGCATAGCGTCAGCTTCCCGTCATCTATATAGGTTGAACTTAAGACAGTAACATTCGGCTGGAGCTTCATCGGCGGCAAATCCAGCTTGTGCTTAAAGACCTGCGAGTGTACAACTTTTTTGTCGGATAGTTGACCAACAAGTAAAACTCCCGCAACCGTGCATCTATTTTCCGCTTAACCCGTTGGTTCAGGGAAATATCGCATAAAATTCCTGCATACTTGCAGACTTTTCCCTATCAGAAAGCCATTTATGTAAAAAACCTGCACTTTGGCATGTTTCCGACCTGGAATGGGGATAGATTGCATAAAAAAATGATCCGGAAAAGGATCATTTTTTTTATGTCCGAACTGGAGAAACCGGTATCCGGCAGGTGCAGATTCTTGTTAAGAAACCGATACCGTCTTCAGCAATTCCTTCTCGGCGACCAAATATTGCATGATGGCCGTCTGTGCCTGCCAAAGCAGCGAAGCCGACGGGTTTTTCTTGTACTCCTCCAGCGTCACAACCGCTGTATTGAGTGCGCTGTTCAGCTTGGGCAGCGCGGCTCTCCCCGCCTCCCCCAATCCGTCGCTTATCGCGGGGGCCGACTGGGACCAGGCTTGATGCGCCGTCTTAATGGCTTGCAGCGCCTTGTCATCCATCGGCTTCGGCTCTTTATCCACAACATGCAGCGAGGTCTGCGCGCCGATCAGCTGCACGAGCTTGCTGCCCAGATTCATGTAGGCGGCGAATGCCTCGGGCTGCTTGCCGTTCCAGCGAATCTGCGAAACAGCCGGTATCTCATACGTTTTTAGCATCACATCGATTTCCTTGGCCTTGTACGTTTGCGACAGGCCAAGCGACTCATCGCGGTTCGCGGCTACTCCTACGAAAACCGTGAACTTCTCACCGGCCTCGCTCACGGCCGACAATCCTTTCTTACGAAAGTTCGCTACTTCCGCCTCAGCGCTTTGGGCCGTGCTGAATACGCCTCCCTGCAAAATCGTATAGCTTCGCGCCGGAAGATTGACAGCTACTCCTGCGCCGGCTGAAGTCGGCTGCGCCCCGGCTCCGCTGAGCCCCGAACCTGGCTGAGCCGTTCCAAGAGCTGCCCCGGATGCGCCGGCGGCTTGCTGCTGTCCCGTCTTGCCGATGTTGGCTTGTCCCGCTTGATCGCCATCGGGAGCGGAGAACATCGAAAGCACCAGAAATCCGAATGCCACCCCCGTAACCACCGCGCCTGCGACAGAAATGACAATCCGTAAGAAGGAGCCGCTGCCGGGGGAACGCGTAATTCTTACATGGCCCCCGAATCCCCCGTCGTCCCAGCGGCGGTCGCGGTCCGGCCTGTCCCCATTCCCGTCCCGGCCGCGCGAGTCTGCGGCGCGACGATCTTCGTCACCCGCCTCCCCCGGCCCGTATTCGCTATATCCGGTCTCAGGATCGACCTGTCGTTCCGGGGGACTGCGAAATGGGGTTTCGGTCCGATCGCGCTCCCCGTCGAAGGAACTCTGCCAGCCTCCAAAATCGGTCGTAAAATCATTCAAGGGCTTCATTCGGCTCGCAGGTCCCAAGGAAGCGCTCCTATCCGGTTGCTGCTGCTCCATGACAGGCCTGTCCGTCATGGCTTCGGGCATGGCGATCGGCTCCTCGGCCGGAATCGGACGCGAAGACTCTTCCACGATCCGGTATTCCTCGGCACGCAGCGGGATGACCTTCGAGTTCCGGCGGAGGCTGCCCTCCTCTTGCCGGCGGTCCTGCGAGAAACGAAACGTCATCTTGGCTTTAGTCATAGCTTCAACTCTCCCTTGTCAGTGATCTTGCTACTAGACTATGAGAGTTGCAGCTTGAATAGAACCTCAAAAAGAGGGATGCCTGCTGTTCAGGACATCCCTCTCTCTCGTATCGCTTTCCCTTGTCGGCCGGCTGCACAGCTGCCACCCGGCTGTCAGCCCTTCGTTTCCGACCGTTCCTCCAGCGCTTTAGCCAAGCCTGCTGCCGTCTTCCAGATATCGCCGGCCCCCATCGTGATGATCAGATCGCCGGGGCGAACCGTACCCAGCAGGTACGCCTGCACTTCTTCCTTGGTCGGCACGTACTTGACGTTCGAATTGCTATTTTGGCGGATCAGCTCCACCAGCTTGGCAGACGTAATCCCCTCGATCTGCTTCTCGCCGGCCGGCGAGTAGATATCGGTGATGATCACCTCGGCCGCATCCGGAAATGACCGGCTGAACTGTTCAAACAGGAAATAGGTTCGCGTATAGCGCTGCGGCTGAAACACCGCCACGATTCGTTTGCCGGTTGCCTTGGCTGCCTGAATCGTCGCTTCGATTTCCGTAGGATGATGGGCATAATCGTCAATGATCAGCATATCGTCCACTTCGCCGAGCACTTGAAATCTGCGCTTCGCCCCGCGAAACTCCGTTATGGCCTTCGCCACCTGGTCAAAGGTCAAGCCTGCTTCCAGACAAGTAATCAACGTAGCCAGCGCATTATATACATTATGCTTGCCCGGTACGGACAAACGGATGGTGCCTAGCGTCTGACCGGCATGGACCACCTCGAAGGATACCTTGCGGTCGCCCAGTACGATAGCCTGCGCGACGTAGTCCGCATCCGAGTCGATCGCATAAGTGATGACTTCGCTGCGGATATCCTGCAGCATCTCGGCCAGATAAGGGTCATCCTTGGAGACGACGGCCTTGCCTTCCGGCTTGACTTGACTGAGAAACTGGGCGTAAGCCTGCTTCAGCTTGTCAAAGCTGCCGTCGTAGTTCTCCAGATGATCGGCTTCGATATTGTTAACCAGCGCGATCAGCGGCTCATACTGAAGGAACGAGCCGTCGCTTTCATCCGCCTCGGCTATCACGTAATCGCCTTTCCCCGCTTTCGCATTGCTGCCTACGTTCAACAGCTCTCCGCCTATGATAAAGGTCGGATCCTGGCCGCATTCCTCCAGCACCAGCGCGATCATAGACGACGTGGTCGTCTTGCCATGCGCGCCTGCGACGGCAACGCCTTTCCTGGCGTTCATCAGGCGGGCCAGCATCTCCGAGCGGTGCAGGATCGGAATATTCAACGCCTCAGCCGCAGCCATCTCCACATTGTCCTTGGACAGAGCCGTCGAATAGACGACAATGTCCGCGCCTTTTACGTTCTGCGCCTCGTGGCCGATATATACCTGTGCGCCCTTGGCAGCGAGCTTTTCCGTCAGCTCGGCTTGCGCCAGATCAGATCCCGAAACTTGGTAGCCCATTTCCAGCATCACTTTGGCAATGGCGCTCATACCATACCCGCCGATGCCGATAAAATGGATGTGCTCCGATGTGTTCACGCCCGTTTCACCAGCCTTTTTCAGAATCGGATTGATGCTTGATCCAGGAACGTACATCCCCTATCAAATATAACGTCCCGGAAACGACGGCGAGGTCATCCTGTCCCGTCATCCGCGTCAAACGATCCAACGCTTGTTTCCAGTCCGGTTCGATCACAATTTCCACATGTTCTCGTCCCAGCTCGGTCAGCATCCGCTTGGCCAACTCGGCCAGCTCCATGGCGGACGCTTTCTTGAGCCAATCCGGCTCGGTCAATATGAGCGTATCCACTATTGGCAGTATATGCCTGAAATAGCCGGTATGATTCTTATTTGACAGCATTCCCATCATAAAATGCAGCTTGCCGTACTTATACGTATCGGTAAGGGCCGCAGCCAGCGTCTCGGCGCCTTCCGGGTTATGAGCTCCGTCGATAAGGATTCTCGGCTCAGCAGCCACCTGCTCCAGACGTCCCGGCCACTGGGCCGCCCGCAGTGCGCGGTAAAGCACCTCGTCGTCGACGATCAGAGCGTAGTACTGCCTAAGCACCTCCAGCGTCATCAAGGCGACCGCGGCGTTTTTCACCTGATGAGCGCCGTTCATCGAGATCGCCACATCCGGAATACGGCGGAACAATCCGTCGAAATGAAACACCTGTTCATTCTCCCCGCGCCGCAGGAGCTCCGTCTTATACTCGCGACCCAATACATAAACCCGGCTCTTCTTCTGCGCGGCCTTCTCCTCGATGACCGCAAGCGCCTCCGGCTGGTCGACCGCGGTGATGACTGGCACGCCTGCCTTAATGATCCCGGCCTTCTCGCCCGCGATCAAGGCGAGGGAGTCGCCCAGGAACTCCATATGATCGTGGCCGATATTCGTAATAACCGAGACCAGCGGCGTCACCACATTGGTCGAATCGAGACGCCCGCCCATCCCGGTCTCCCATACGACGAAATCGGGATAAGCCGTGCGCGCGAAATATTCGATCGCCACCACGGTCGATATTTCGAACATGGACGGCTGTCCGTACTCCTCGGCCACCCGGTCAACCAGAGGCTTGACCTTATTGACCGTCTCCAGCAGATCCTCATCGCTGATGTTCTGCCCGTTCACGCGGATACGTTCATGGTAAGTCTCGATGTAAGGGGACGTAAAGGTTCCCACGTCATAGCCCGCCGAGTGGAGCGCTTCGGTCAGATAGGCGCAGACGGAGCCTTTGCCGTTCGTCCCGGCGACATGAATAAACTTCAGCCTGCGGTGCGGGTTGTCCAGCAGCTCCATGAGCCGCTCCATACGGTCCAGCCCAAACTTGATGCCCGCCAGCGGAATGAACCTCACGATCCAGTCCACCGCCTCACGCGCCGATGTAAACGGCGCCTGGGCTGCTTCATTTCCCTCGATTGTCATCGGCCGGTATCATCCTTTCAGCTCGGCGATGCGCGCCGTCACTTTGCTGCGCTTGTCGGCATAGTCCGCGAGCTTTGCTTTTTCCTCATCGATCACTTTGGCAGGAGCCTTGGCGACGAAGCCTTCATTCGCCAATTTTTTCTCGATCCGCTCGACCTCGCCGTGCAGCGTCTTCAGCTCCTTCTCCAGCCGCGCTATTTCCTGGGCAATGTCGATCAGTCCCGCGAGCGGCAGGAACAGCTCGGCCCCGGTAACGATCCCCGTCATCGCCTTGTCAGGCGCTATCAGCGCCGCATCGATAGCCAGGCTGGACGTATTGCTGAAGCGGCGGACATATTCCTCGTTGCGCTGCAAAATGTCCAGCGCTTCGCTGTCGGTTGGCTTCACGAGCAGCTCGACCTTCTTGCTCATCGGCACATTGACCTCGGCGCGGATATTGCGGACGGTGCGGATAATCTCCATCAGAAGCTCCATCTCGCGGACCGCTTCCGGCGCTTCGAAGGCCGCGTCATAAGTCGGCCAAGGCGCCAGCATGATCGTCTCGCCCTCATGCGGCAGATGCTGCCAGATTTCCTCGCTGATAAACGGCATGAACGGGTGAAGCAGCCGCTGCGTACGGTCCAGCACGTAAGCCAGCACCGACTGCGTCGTCTTCTTGGCGGTCTCGTCCGTACCGTAGAGCGACAGCTTGCTGAACTCGATGTACCAGTCGCACAGATCGTCCCAGATAAAGTTGTACAGCAGACGTCCGGTTTCCCCGAATTCGTAGGCGTCCATCAGCCTCGTCACATCGCGGACGGTTTCGTTCAACCGGTGGAGAATCCAACGATCGGCCGTCCCCAGCTTGCCGCTGAGATCTATATCTTTATACTCGAAGCCGCTAAGGTTCATCAGCGCAAAGCGCGAGGCGTTCCAAATCTTATTGGCAAAGTTGCGCGCTTGCTCAACCTTCTCCCAGCGGAAGCGCAGGTCCTGGCCGGGTGTCGAGCCTGTCGAGAGCATGAAGCGCATCGCATCCGCCCCGTATTTCTCGATAACCTCGAACGGATCGACGCCGTTGCCCAGCGACTTAGACATCTTGCGTCCGTCGGCGTCCCGTACCAGCCCATGCATCAGGACATCGTCAAACGGGATGCGGTCGGTAAACTCCAGCGAGCTGAAAATCATCCGCGATACCCAGAAGCCGATGATGTCATAACCCGTTACAAGTAGACTGTTCGGGAAGTAACGCTTAAGATCGTCGGTATCCTCCGGCCAGCCCATCGTGGAGAACGGCCACAGCGCCGAGCTGAACCACGTATCGAGCACGTCGTTGTCCTGATGAAGGCTCGCGCTAGCGCAATGCGGGCAGACCGCAGGGTCCTCCATCGATACGATCAGTTCTCCGCAATCCTCGCAATACCAGGCCGGTATCCGGTGTCCCCACCAAAGCTGACGGGAAATACACCAGTCGCGGATATTTTCCATCCAGTGCATATAGCTTCTCTCGAAGCGGTCCGGTACAAAGTTGACGCCTTCGCCGGCCTTCTGCACCTCTACCGCACGCTGGGCAAGCGGCTTCATGGCGACGAACCATTGCGTGGACAAATAAGGCTCCACGACGGCCCCGCTGCGCTCGCTGTGTCCGACCTGATGCACGTGCTCCTCAATCTTGAGCAATACGCCCTGCTCTTTCAAATCGGCAACGATCTGCTTGCGGCAGTCGAAGCGGTCGAGACCGTTGTACTTGCCTGCATGCTCATTCATTTTGCCGGATTCGTCCATGACCAGCACCTGCGGCAGCTGGTGGCGGCTCCCCACCTCGAAGTCGTTCGGATCATGGGCCGGCGTAATTTTAACCGCGCCGCTTCCGAACTCTTTATCCACATACTCGTCTCCGACGATCGGGATTTCCCGTCCGATAATCGGCAGCACCAGCGTCTTGCCGATCAGATGCCGGTACCGCTCATCCTCCGGATGGACGGCTACAGCCGTATCGCCAAGCATCGTCTCGGGACGGGTCGTAGCGACGACGATAAACTCCCCGCTGTCCTTTACCGGATAGCGAAGATGGTATAGCGCGCCTTGCACTTCTTTATATTCAACCTCGATATCGGAGAGCGCCGTCCGGGCCGCAGGGTCCCAGTTGATGATGCGTTTCCCCCGATAAATAAGTCCTTTCTCATACAGACGGACGAAAATCTCGCGCACAGCCTTGGAGAGCCCTTCATCCAGCGTAAAGCGTTCGCGGGAATAATCGAGCGACAGTCCCATCTTCGCCCACTGGCCACGGATGGTGTCCGCATAATGCTCCTTCCACTCCCACACCTTCTCGAGAAACTTCTCCCGGCCGAGGTCGTAGCGGGTTAGTCCTTCTTCCCGCAGCTTCTGCTCAACGCGACTTTGCGTAGCAATCCCGGCGTGGTCGGTGCCCGGCAGCCAAAGCGCATCATAACCCTGCATCCGCTTGAAGCGGATCATGATGTCCTGCAGCGTATTATCGAGCGCATGACCGATATGCAGCATGCCTGTTACGTTCGGAGGAGGAATGACGATACTGTAGGGCTCCGCATCCGGCCTTTTGCCTGCCTGGAAGTATTGGCCCTCCAGCCAGAAATCATACCATTTTTTCTCGCTTTCCTTCGGGTTGTAGGTAGTGGGCATCGAGATTTCCGGTGCCGCTTGTTTGTTCTCTTCCATCTGTTTCACTCCTCGGGTAAGGTATAAAGGGACAAACGTGAAAAAAGCCTGTCGCCGCAAAGGACGAAGGCTTACGCATCCGTGGTACCACCTTTATTCCGCATGCAAAGCTGGCGTCGGGCGTCTCCCGCCGGCCCGCGTGCATACGGCTCTTATACAGATAACGGCTGCGACCGGCCGAATCTAAGCAAAGGCTTCAATCCGGCAACTCCAGGGCGACTTCAACAGGTACGTCCTGCAGAACCTCTCAGCTTGGGGCCGGTTCCGCTCTCTGAAGGATTCGCTGCTTACTACTCCCTTTCCACGTTATTACAGCATCTCATGCGTTCTATGATAAACAATCCCAGGGTGAGAGTCAATATGCGCGGGCAAAACCCGCATGGAGGCGGACTCGGATTCGGAGGCAGACCCGGACGGGCGGGACACCTTCAAGACCTGCATGTAAAGGACAAGAGACCTTGCTGCTCAATTCCCTTGCCTGCTGCCGTCCCTGGCTTCAGTATAGCCAAAAAAAGCCCGGAACAGCCCCATTGCGGGGCCGGCCGGACTTCTTTTTTTTCCAGATGAGTCTCAACGATTCAGCGAGGAATATATACGACCTGTCCTACCGCGAGCTCATTGTCCCCCAGCCGGTTGTACAGGACAAGCTCCCTCGGGTTCAGCTCGTATTTTTTGGCGATGGTTTCCAGCGTGTCCTCCTTTTGCACAATAACGAGCCGGACCCTCTTAAATTCATGCTGCTCCCCGCGCCGCGAAAGCAGCAGATTTCGCCACTCCACCTTCTGGGCGGACGCGGCTTCGGCCGCAGCCTGCGCTTGCGCGGCTTCCTCCGCCGCCCGAGCCTCCGACTTGGATGCGCTGTAATTGATCAAGGAAGCCAGTCCGTAGGCTCCCGACTTAGCAGGAGCCGATCCTGCAGCGGAAGGCGCTTCTTCTGCCGCAGTCTGCTTGCTCCCGTAGCCTACCCTCGGCCCTTTCTTCTCTTCTTCAGGAGGGGGTACGGCTGAAGAGATCTCCTCGTTCGCAGGCTCTGCTGGCGGCACATTCGTTGCAGGCTCGGACTCCTGTTTTACCTCCGCATTCTCCACCGGCTGCGGTTCCTCCAGACGGCCGCCAATCAAGCTCGCCGGGGCCGCCGCCGGCACTTGAAAAGCCGTTTGCTCCTCTTCGCGCTGCCTGACTTGCGCATCGGCGATATATTCCTCAAGACGAGTAGACGCAGCCTCATGAACGAAAACAATCTCTTCTTCCGTTTCCCTCCAGGAGGGCTCCTGTTCGTCTCGGGCAGCCTGCACCTCCAGGCCGTTTAGCGATAATACGCCAGTTATATTCAGGCTTCTCGGCGAAAGCAGATCCACGTCGAAATTTTCGATCTCGACGGCAATTTCCTCGACGCTGGCTATCCGGTTCATCGGCAGCGTAATTTCAACTGGAATCAGATGCTCCAATCTTTGCTCCTCGCGATCCTGTTCGTCCACATAGCTGCCGGTAAGCAGCAGATTGCCTCGCAGTACAGCTTGTTCTCCCTGGGAAAGCACTTGAATATGAGGGACCAGCTCGACCCCCTCCAGCTGCTTGATGCCGAGCACCTCGTCCCCGATATGCACCCGCTCATAAATATCGAACCGCAAACCGTTTGATGGTGTTGTCAATGTCATGTCCTCCCTTTCGTCTTCCTGGAGCCCCATTGTCCTATCCCATTTATATGGCTCTGCCGGAAGGAGCATGACACCTATTTTTCCAGCCGTACTTTCAGCGCTTTCAAATCCTGCGGCCAGGGCGCCGCTACAGTGATTCGCTCGCCGGTAAACGGATGCGGGAACACAAGCTGTTCCCCATGAAGCGCCTGCCGCCCGATCGGGTCCACTGGGCCGCCATACAGCGTATCGCCGAGCAGAGGATGGCCGAGATGGCTCAGATGAACGCGTATCTGATGGGTGCGCCCGGTCTCCAAGGATAGCCTGACAAGCGTAGCCCCTTTATAGGTTTGCAGCCGCTCGTAGCGCGTCACCGCACGGTCTCCTGTGGGCGATACCCGACGACGCGTGGGGTGATGCCTGTCCCGGCCTATGCTTCCGTCGATACGGCCCTTCGGCCGGACGACCTGACCCTGTACGAACGCTACATACGTACGGTCGATTCGCTTCTCGCTCATCCATACGTCCAGCCGGCTTTGCACCCAGGCGTATTTGGCAAAAAGCACCGGTCCCGTCGTATCCTCGTCCAGCCGGTGAATATGCCGGGGAAGGCACGGCCGCCCCTCCGCCTCAAGCCTCCGGGCTACGGCCTGCAGCAAGGTCCCGCTTTCTCCCGGCTCAGTGGGATGCACCTTCATCCCGGCTGGCTTGCCCGCAACGAGGCAAAAATCATCCTCGTACAGCAGCTCCACGGCTTCAGCCGTCTCCACTGCCGTCATGCTCGAATCCGCAGTTTCGAGCGGAAACAACCGCAGTCGCAGCCTGCTGCCATTCCATACCAGCTCCTCCCGATGAAGCAGGGTCCGGCTCCATTTGTCGCCAATCAGCCCGCCTGCGAGCTCTCTCGCCTGCTCCCGGCTGTCGATAGCCTCGCTATGCCGCCATTCCAGCCACTCGCCTTTTCTCTGCCAATTCATGCCGGGTCCCTCCCCTCTCTCGAAGACGTGCGGCCTGGTTTCCGCTGCCTTCTATGCTCGAAGTACGCATAGCCCACAATCATCACGAGCGCAAGCGCAAAGCCTCCGAAAACTAGCAGCATCTCAAGAGTCAAGCCAAAAAAACTGTATCGTTGCAGCACATGCCCCGCTCCATTCATTCATATAGATTGACTACCTGCTATTTTACCAAAGCTTCGGCGCTTGTCCAAACGATGCCAGCCTCTAATTTCCTTCATCTTACTCTAGCATTTCCTGTTAAATACAGACGATTTATGATAGAATAGCGTGTGGATTCATAGATACAATAGGCCATTCGGCCTCTAATGGGAGAGGAATGCATTTGAAAGGCAGTATGCAAGCGATTCGTCAGTGGAGCATCTTCAAAAGGACGTTGTTTGTCGTGGCGCTGCTTACCTTTGTCACATCCAGCTTCTTATACTTGACCCCACCCGGCGACAAGATCCGTCAGTGGCTCGCAGAGACCGTCATTACGACGCAGCACCGCAGCTGGGCGTGGATTTTCGTCGGTGCCGAACGCCGCGATCTGATGGTTAAGAAGATGCAGGAGGATATTGAGCTCGCCGCCAAGGAAAAGCAGGATCTGCAGCTCGTATCGGTACGTGCCAATCTGGAGAAGCACCGTTCCCTAGATGAATTGATCAAGGTCGAGGATATTTCGTCGCAATTCTATAAAGGCAAGAAAATGTATGTGTACGACCCGACGACCATTAAGATAATGACGCCGAGCAAAGTCGGCGAGGGCGAGCGTATCAGCTCGATGGTAACCCGGACCGGCGCCGTGGCGGGTCTCAATGGCGGTGCCTTCAACGACCCTGAAGGGCTTGGCAACGGCTTTGCCGCGCTGGGCATGATCATCTCGGAGGGGGACATTATTTTTACCGACCAGGACGGTTCCATTCCTCAGCATATTGTAGGCTTTACCAAGGAAGGCCGACTTGTCGTCGGCAAGTATGATGCGTTCGAGCTGAGAGACATGGGCGTCACCGAGGCCGTATCGTTCTACCCCCGCCTGATCGCCAATGGCAAGCCGCTCATTACTAGCGGCGACGGAGGCTGGGGCCGCGCGCCCCGCACTGTTGTAGGACAGCGCGCAGACGGAACGGTCATCTTCATCGTCGTCGACGGCCGGCAGTCGCATAGTGTCGGCGCTACGCTCAAGGAAATGCAGGATCTGCTGCTGGAGGAGGGCTGCGTGATTGCAGGCAATCTGGATGGCGGCGCCTCCTCGGAGCTTGTCGTGGATGGAGAGCTCGTCACGAAGCCATCCAGCCGGTACGGAGAGCGCAGGCTGCCTTCGGCCTTCCTGATCTACGATAACCCGGACACGGTCCATGCTCCGCGCATCTGGGACGGCGTGGATAAGATCGATGCCGGCGGCTCGTATGACCACCCGGATTTCCTGCGCGAGCAGGCCGAGAAGAAGGCGAAGCAGAAGCAAATCCCGCCGGCGTCAACGTCCACGCCAGCGTCTACGGTCAAGCCTTCCGGCGACGAGACGGATAAGACAAAATCCTCAGATGCCAAGCAAGACTCCTCCGTCCGACAGGACAAGGATAAGACGCCAAGCGGCGGGACCAAAACCACCGACGGCAATCGGGCGACCCCTGCGACCCCTGCGACTCCTTCGGCCCCTGCGGGAAGCAAGAATGCACCGCCGACCGGAGCTGCAGGCAACAGCAATGGCAACGGAAACGGCAATGTCAATGGGAACGCAGGCTCGACAGGAGCCGCACCCGGCAATAACCATGCGGAAGAAACCGGTACGAACAATAACACACGTTCAGGCGGAAATACGAATGGCACCGATCCGCATAAAGAAGGCAATGCCCAGGAAAGCAAGCCGGAATCGGGCAATACCCAAATTCCGGTCCAATCGGAATCGAACGGCCGGGTCCCCGCCGGAGCAGATCCAGGCCATCCGGCTTCCAAAGAAAGCGCGAGCGGAACGAATGCAGCAGGAACAGGAGCCGCCGGCTCCTCTTCCGTCCCTGCAGGAAGCAGCCAAGCACCGGCGGGTAATCCCCCGAAAGCTGCAGACAATGAACCGAGCGCGCCCGCAACCGGTGCTTCGCCGTACATAGCTCCCGGGACAAGCAGCCCGGCCGCACCCTCCGCAGAAAAGATCACCGATACGTCCTCCGCCTCTTCCGGCAGCAAGGACCGGTAGGCGGCCGGCGTGCACAACATATCCGTGTCATCAGTCAAGAGCCTGCCGGGAGATGGATTCCGCAGGCTCTTTTTGTTGAATGAACAGGCTGCTGGCCTACAAGGAAGCCCCTCAGGAGAATCGATTCTCCTGAGGGGCTTCCTGCTTGGCTCAAGGACTACAAAGACCCCAGCGCCTCGCGATGCGCGGCGATCGTGGCCTCGATATCCTCTTCGCTGTGCGCTGTCGATATAAACAGTCCCTCAAACTGGGACGGCGGTATGCTTACCCCTTGGTCCAGCAGCTTGGCGAATACTTGGTTAAACCGATTCAGGTCGGAGGTTTTGGCCGATTCATAATCGGTAACCGGCCGGTCCGTGAAGAACGGGCATACCATAGAGCCGACGCGGTTGATCGTCAGCGGGATCCCCCGCTCAGCCGCATTGGCCAGGAAGCCCTCCTCCAAGCGGGCGCCCATGCGCTCTAGCTGCTCATAAACTCCCGGCTCGCCAAGCAGCTTCAACGTCGTATAGCCTGCCGCCATCGCCAAGGGGTTCCCCGACAAGGTGCCCGCTTGATAGATCGGGCCTGCCGGCGCTATCTGCTCCATGATATCCCGTCTGCCGCCGTAGGCGCCGACCGGCAAGCCGCCGCCGATCACCTTGCCAAGACAGGTCAAATCCGGCGTGATGCCGTACTTTCCTTGCGCACAAGTCAACCCCACCCGGAAGCCTGTCATAACCTCGTCAAAAATAAGCAGACTGCCGGCTGCCTTCGTCAGATCGCGCAGCCCTTGCAAAAATCCGGGCTGTGGCGGTACGACTCCCATATTCCCCGCAACCGGCTCAACAATCACGGCTGCAATCTCTTCGCCGAACTTATCGAAAGCGGTACGTACCGCAACCAAATCGTTATACGGCACCGTGATGGTATTGACGGCCACGCTCTCGGGTACGCCCGGACTATCGGGAAGTCCCAGGGTAGCCACCCCCGACCCGGCTTTGATAAGCAGCGAATCGGCATGGCCGTGGTAGCAGCCCTCGAATTTCACAATTTTGTTTCTTCCCGTGTAGCCGCGAGCCAAGCGGAGAGCGCTCATCGTCGCCTCCGTCCCTGAGCTGACCATCCGCACCAGCTCGAGGGAAGGCACCCGCTCAATGACCAGCTTGGCCATCTCCGTCTCAAGCTCAGTAGGGGCGCCGAAGCTTGTCCCATGCTCGGCCGTGCTTTTTACAGCTTCAATAACTTCCGGACGGGCATGACCGAGGATCAACGGTCCCCAGGAGCCGATATAATCGATAAACTCGTTGCCATCGATATCGAAGACGCGTGAGCCTGCTCCTCTTTTCATGAACATGGGGGTCAAGCCAACCGATTTGAAGGCGCGTACGGGGCTGTTGACTCCTCCCGGGATAACCTGCTTCGCTTCTTGAAAAGCTGCTGCGGATCGGGCTTCCGACCGCTCACGGCGTTCATTCATTCCTTCCACACCTTTCCCATAAATTAACTTGAAAACAAAATTCAACCGCTATATAATAAACCGGAAATTAGGTCTTTAGATCGAACTAGTACGGCAGCCTCTATTCCGATTGAAAGGAACATCCTTAAAGTAGGTATATGGATAGAATCATTGGATAGAAACGAGGAGAAATCATGATTGATTTTCTAAAGAAGGTTCCCCTGTTCAGCAATCTGAATGCCCATCAGCTCGAAAGCATCGCCGCCATCTGCAGTAAAAAAACGTTCCCCGCCGGGGTCGTTCTGTTCGAGGAAAAGGAGCCTGGCTCGGTGTTCTACATCGTATTCAGCGGCTCGGTCAAAATTTATAACCGTTCGCTAAGCGGCGAGGAGAAGATCTTGTCCGTCTTCAAGCCAGGCGAGAGCTTCGGCGAATTATCTCTGATCGACGGAAAACCCCGCTCCACCTCTGCTCAAACGCTGGAAAGCTGCGTTCTGATTACGTTAACCGCCTCGAGCTTCCTCGATCTGCTCCGGATGAATTTCGATATTTGCCTGCTGATCATGCAAGAGCTATGCGGTCGTCTACGCGAAACCAACCAGCATGTCTATGATCTGACCTTCCTGGATGCGCGCTCCCGCGTCATCAAAAGCTTGATCAAGCTCGCCAATAAAAACGGCATTCGTCAAGGCAATACGGTAACGATCCGCACGATGCTGGATTATAATGAAATCTCCCAGCTCGCCGGCGTCGAGAAGCTTGCCCTGATGCAGGTCATGAGAGATCTGCAGGAGAAGCAGATCCTGGCCTTCAACGGACAGGAAATGATGCTGAATCTCGGCAATCTGGCCAACTAGCCGTTCTCTATCCGCCGGACGTGCTGGAAGCCTTTAGTTTCTTCGCCAGCTCCAGCCCTGTCTCCTTGCCTTGTCTGATGCAGTCCGGCAGTCCTACCCCGTAGAAGGCGGCTCCGGTCGCCAAGACGCCGGGCAGGCCCGAAGCCAGCTCGGCGCGCACACGCTTTATCCGTTCCAGGTGACCGACCGGATATTGCGGCATAGACCGCATCAGCGGCGTCATCTCGGTAAAGAGCGGTTCTGCCGAGAGCCCCATCGTTTCCTTCAGATCTTTGCGAACGGCCCGAATGACCTCATCCTCGGTCATATGCATCCACCGGTCATCCCCCGAACGGCCTACATAGCAGCGCAGCAGCACTTTGCCGTGGGGAGCGGTATGCAGCCATTTGACCGAGGTCCAGGTACATGCCGTAATAAATCTTTCTTCCCCTCTCGACACGACGAAGCCGCTCCCATCAAGCTTCTCCTTCAGATCGCTTTCATCGAAAGCCAATACGACATTGGCCACGGACACATGCTCAATGGCTCTAAGCTCGGCCGCAGCCTCGGAAGCCGCGTCTTCCAGCACTCCGGCCATCGCGTAGGCCGGCAGCGTTACGATCACGCCGTCCGTCTCATCGGCCTCACCGTCCTCCCGGACAAGCCGGTAGCCCTCCCTTGAAGGCGTCACGGAAGAGATGCCGCAGCCTTTCACGAAACGCACATTGTCCAAGGCATCGATCAGGCCGTGTACGATCGTCTCCAGACCGTCCTTGAACGTCAAGAAGGTCGTGTTTTTGGCCGCCTCCGGCAGCGTACGGCTCTCCTCGCCGCCTTCCTTGCGGTTTTTCATCATGCCCAGAATCAGACTGCGATGCTTTTGCTCGATGCTATGAAACTGAGGAAAGGTCCCCTTCAAGCTAAGCGCATACGTATCCCCTGCATAAATGCCGGCCAGCAGCGGCTCGGCAATCTGGGACAGCACCTCTCGGCCAAGCCTACGCTCCAGAAAGGAGCCCAGCGACTCGTCTTCCGGTGAAGTCCGCTTGGGCAGCACCAGATCGAGAGCCGCTCTCGCCTTGCCTTTCGCCGACAGCAGGCCTGTCCGCATAAACGGCCCCAGCTGAGTAGGTATGCCGAGCATCAGCCCGGGGGGCATGCGATGCAGCTTCCCTCCGGACAGGATATACGTTTTCTTCGCATTCGGATTCGTCCCTGTCAGGCAATCCTCAAGTCCGAGCTCCCGGGCAAGCTCCACTATAGCCGGCTTTCGGGCCAGGAACGAATCCGGTCCCCGTTCGATAACGAAGCCGTCCCGGTGAAGCGTCTTGATCTTGCCTCCGAAGGAGTCGCTTTTCTCATATATCGTAATTTGGTAAGGAACGCCATCGGCTTCCATCTGCTTTTTCAGATAGTAAGCAGCGCTAAGACCGGTAATGCCTCCTCCGATAATGGCTGCTCGCCTAGGAGTCGTTTCCATAGTCGTCATCTCTCTTCGGCGAACGCCTGCGCATAGACAACGTCGCTCAAGGTCTCCATGTAGAGCGGGTCCGTGTTGAGCGAGCGCGTGCGTTCCAGATGAATGCCCAGCTCCCTTGCTGTATGCTGCGCTTCAATATCCAGATCGTACAGCACTTCCAGATGATCCGATACGAAGCCTACCGGACAGACGAGCACATGCTCGGCCCGGTTTTCCTGCTTCACCGTTCTCAGCACGTCCAGCAGATCCGGTCCAAGCCACGGCACTCCCGTTTGGCCGGCGCTCTGCCAGCCGAACTGCCAGCGCGCGATGCCTGCACGTTCGGCGACTGCCCGGGATGTCTCGAGCAGTTGCTCCGGATAAGGGTCCTTCATCTCCAGAATCTTCTCCGGGAGACTATGAGCGGTAAACAGGACCAGCACCTTATCCTTGTCTGCCCCTTCGAAGCGGGACAGCGCTTCCTCCACCCGGATCGCCAACGCTTCGATCAGCTTAGGATGCAGGTGGTAGCTTCGCACAAAGCTCATCTTCAAGCCCAGCTCGCTTGCTTTCTCCTGAGCCCTCTTGATGTATCCGCCAACGCTCATGATCGAATAATGTGGCGCGAGTACGACGCCTACCGCTTCCGTGATGCCGTCCGCCGCCATGCGTTCGACGCCGTCCTCGATGAAGGGGGACGCATGCTTAAGTCCTTGGTAGCAGACAAACGAAGCATGCGGGTAGGTCTCATTCAGCTTGGTTTCCAGCGCCTTGACCTGCTTATCCGTATTTTCCCGGAGCGGAAATACGCCTCCGACAATCGCCTCATACCGGTCCGTCAAGTCCTTCAGCTGCTCAGGCGACGGGGGATTGCCCCGCCTTATATGGGTATAGTAAGCTTCGACTTGCTCGATACTCTCCGGCGTACCGTAGGACATGACCAGCACGCCGACTTTCCGCCCGCTCGTTCGATGGATCGACTGATCGCTCATATTAAGCGCCGCTCCCTTGGTTGATAGTAGCCTGCTCCTTCAGCGCTTGCCTGGAGTAGTCGTGCACAAAGTCCGTCAGTTCCTTGAGCTTATCCAGCGAGGCCTCAGGGAACAGGCCGTGTCCCAGGTTGAACACGTAGCCGGGCTCTTGGACCCCCTGGTCGATAATCGCTTTCGCCTGTTCCTTGATGAAGGACATCGGCGCGGTCAGCACGAACGGATCGAGATTGCCCTGTACCGCATAGTTGTGGCCCAGGCGGCGTCTGCCCTCGGCAATCGATACGCGCCAGTCCAGACCGATCACGTCAGCTTGAAGGCCTTGCAGCTCAGGGAGCAGCTCCCCGGAGGCCACGCCCGGAAAATAAATTTTCGGCACGTCCAGGTGGCTCAGCTCGCTGAAGATGCGGCGCATCGTCGGCAGCACGAACACCCGGAAGTCTGCCGGCGACAGGGCGCCTACCCAACTGTCGAACACCTGGAACGCTTTCGCGCCCGAGGCGACATGGGCTTTCAAATACGTGATGACCATATCGCCAAGCTTATCCATCAACTGAAACCATACCTTCGGTTCGCCGTACATCAGCGACTTGGTCCGAATATAGCTCTTGGACGGTCTTCCTTCGATCAGATAGCTCGCGATGGTGAACGGCGCTCCCGCAAACGTAATCAACGGCACCTTCAGATCGGCCGCCAGCAGCTCGATCGTACGGATCACATGAGACAGATCGGCCTCTACCTGGATCGGACGAAGCCGCTCCACATCAGCCGCCGTACGGATCGGATTATCGATCACCGGCCCGACGTTCTGCACGATATCGAAGTCAATGCCTATCGAGGCTACCGGATTCATAATATCGGAATACAGAATCGCTGCATCCACTCCGAGCTTCTTCACCGGCATCAGCGTAACTTCGGCCGCCAGCTCAGGCTGCTTACAGATTTCGAGCAGGCTGTATTTTTCCTTAATTTTCCTGTAGTCCGGATCGTACCTTCCCGCCTGCCGCATGTACCAGACCGGCAGTTCAGAGACAGGCTCACGTTTACAAGCACGAATAAACAGATCATTATAACTCATAGATGCATCCTCTTTTCCGCATACTTCCAAGCTATACCTACCATTATGCCCTATTTGGAATCGGGTAACAACGCGTGGAGGCCTTTGTTTCCGACAAAAGTTTGACATCGCCTCCCGGCAAGGTCTAAAGTCCCCCGTCCGGAACGGGAAAAAGGCATCCTGTCTCCTCGAAGGGGGCAGAATGCCTGAGCGAAAGCGTCTAGGCTTGCAGCCAACGGACGATATCTTTGGCAAAATACGTAATGATTAAATCCGCCCCCGCACGCTTGAAGCCAACCATCGTTTCGAGCACAATCGATCTTTCATCGATCCAGCCCTGGGCGGCAGCTGCCTTCACCATGGAGTACTCGGCGCTTACGTTATACGCGACAAGAGGCAGGTCATACCGGTCGCGAAGCATGCGCAGCACATCCATGTAAGCCAGCGCGGGCTTCACCATCAGGAAGTCAGCGCCTTCCGCTATGTCGCTCTCCGCTTCGCGAAGAGCTTCCCGGGCGTTGGCCGGGTCCATCTGGTACGTCCTGCGGTCACCGAACTGCGGCGTCGAATGAGCGGCGTCGCGGAAGGGCCCGTAGAAGGACGACGCGTACTTCACCGAATAGGACATGATCGGCACATGCTCATAGCCGGCAGCGTCCAGCCCTTGACGGATAGCATATACGAAGCCGTCCATCATGTTGGAAGGCGCGATAATATCCGCCCCCGCCTCTGCTTGCGACACGGCCGCTTTGGTCAACAGCTCCAGCGAAGGATCGTTCCGGACGTCGGCGGTACCCTTAGCCTGATCAACATGAACCACTCCGCAATGGCCGTGGTCGGTAAACTGGCACAGGCACGTATCCGCCACGACTAGCAGGTCGGGAGCCCATTGCTTAATCCGCCTCGTCGCTTGCTGCACGATTCCGTTAGGATCATACGCGGAGCTGCCATGGGCATCCTTCTCGTGAGGAACCCCGAACAACAGCACGGCCTGGATCCCTAGCGACACGACCTCGCGGATCTCTTCCTCCAGCCGATCAAGCGAATAGTGATACACCCCCGGCATCGAGGGGATTTCATTCAGAACGTTCGCGCCATGCGTGACGAAGATCGGGTAGATCAAGTCATTCACCGATACGGCATGCTCGCGAACCAGATTGCGCATAGCAGCCGATGCACGCAGCCGGCGGTTTCTTACGATGGGAAAACTCATGATCCTTCTCCTCCTAGCCTATCCATTCTGCTTATCGTCAGGATTGCTCCCCGAGCATGCTGAGTACCAGCGAGTCCACCGTCGCTTCCTCAGCCATATAATCAACCCTTAGCCCTAGCTTCTCGGCCGTCTGAGCCGTCAGCGGCCCGATACAGGCGATCTGGCAGCCCTGCAGCAGCTCCAGCGGCTCCTCCACTCCGAGACGCTTCAACGCCTGCACCAGATTGGTGACGGTCGAGGAGCTGGTGAACGTAATAATATGAATCATGCCCTGGCGCAGCAGGCCAAGCACTTCATCCCCGCCGTCTGTCTCCAGCACATTCTCGTAGATATCGATTTTGACGACATCCATCCCGTGCTCCTTGAGCTTGTCAGGCAGCGTCGTACGAGCGATGTCGGCCGTAGCCAGCAGCACACGCTCCCCTGGCTGCAGTCGGGGCGCCAGCGTCTCGAACAGCGCCTCCCCTTGATATACCGGCGGGATGGCTTCGACGAACAGCCCTCTTGCCTCCAGCGCAGCGGCTGTCTTGGGTCCTACTGCCATGAGCCTAGCCCCGGCGAGGGAACGGATATCCCGGCGCAGCTCCTTCAACCGGTCGAAGAAAGCCTCTACGCCATTCACGCTGGTAAAGATGACCCAGTCAAAGGTGTGCAAATTCTCCAGCGCTTGATCCCGGGCCTCCTGAGCCTCCTGCCCGGTCGGAGGCTGCGTACGGATCACCGGAAACTCGACAGCCTCCCCGCCGCGTTCCTCGATCTGGCCGACCAGCACGCTTGCCTGGCTGCGCGCCCTTGTCACTAGGATACGCCGCCCGAACAGCGGCTTCTTCTCGAACCAGGCGAGCTTGCTGCGCAGCTTGACGACCTCGCCGACGATGGTGACAGCCGGCGATTGGAAGCCCGCCGTCCTGACCTTCTCTACGATATCGGTCAAGGTGCCGGTCAGCGTCTCCTGCTCCATCCAGGTTCCCCAGCGGATCAGGGCGACCGGAGTATCGGGAGATTTGCCTCCCTCCACCAGTTGGGCGCAGATTGTCTCCAGATTGGCGACTCCCATCAGAAAAATCAGCGTGCCGGAAGCTTGCGCTACATTAGGCCAATTGACGCTCGAATAGGTTTTGTTCTTGTATTCATGTCCGGTGACGATCGAGAACGAAGACGTAAAGTCTCGGTGCGTCACCGGGATGCCTGCATACGCCGGCACGGCGATGGCCGACGTTATGCCTGGCACGATTTCGAAAGGAATGCCATTATCGGCTAGCAGCTCGGCTTCTTCTCCCACGCGTCCGAATACGCTGGGGTCCCCTCCCTTGAGGCGAGTGACGGTTTTGCCTTGAAGCGCAAGATCCACCAGCAGCTGGTTGATCTCCTCCTGCTTCATCATGTGCTTGTCGGGCAGCTTGCCGACGAATATTTTCTCTGCTCCCGGCTTCATATGCCGGAGCAGCCGCGGATTGGCCAGCCGGTCGTAGACGACGACATCAGCCCGCTGGATAGCCTCCAGACCGCGCAGCGTAATGAGCTTCGGGTCACCGGGACCTGCTCCTACCAAATAAACGGTCACCTTGCTCATAAACGCTTCTCCCCTTACCCTGTCCATATTCTCAGCCACCCATTAGATCCTCTTTACTTTACCGTCAACCCGGCGGAAGGCGATAGCCTGTCCGCGAGGCAAGCCGGAGGCATTCCCTGTTATTCCCTTGCGGCATCCAGGAGCTCGGCCGCTCCTCGGCCGATCAGCGTTTCCGCAAGACTTAAGCCCAATACGACCGGATCCGCTCCGTACATCGTCTCCTTGAGCATGTTCTTCCCGTCCGGCGAGGCGACCATCCCCGTCAGCTCGATGCGCGGACGTCCGTCGCTGCCTGCTTCTCCCGTCAGCTTGGCATAGGCCCCGATCGGCACCTGGCAGCCGCCGTTCAGCTTCCCGAGGAAGCTGCGTTCCGCTTCGACCGCGATCGCCGTCGCCTCATGGCGGTATTTGGCCAGCAGTGCCAATACGAAATCGTCATCGCTGCGGCACTCGATGCAGAGCGCGCCCTGACCAACCGCAGGCAAGCACAGCTCGGGCTCCAGGTAAGCGGATATGCGGTCATGCCAGCCGATGCGGTGCAGCCCCGCGCCTGCAAGCAGAATAGCGTCAAAGCCCTCCGTTTCAAGCTTGCGAAGCCTTGAATCGATATTGCCCCGTATCGGCTCGATCACGAGATCGGGACGGTAGTGCTGCAGCTGACTTGCTCTACGCAAACTGCTCGTTCCGACCTTCGCACCCTTCGGCAGGTCGTCAATGCTGTAGCCGTCACGCATAATCAAGCAATCCCGCGGGTCCTCACGCTCAGGTACCGCTCCGACTACAAGTCCATCCGGCAGCTCGAAGGGCATGTCCTTCATGCTGTGCACAGCGAGGTCCACGTCTCCGTCCAGCAGCGCCTGCTCGATCTCTTTAACAAATAGCCCCTTGCCTCCAACCTTGGACAGCGTGACATCCAGAATACGGTCGCCCTTGGTCACAATCTTCTTCAACTCGAACTCCGCCTCGATCCCATGCTCTGCACAAAGCTTCCGCAAGTGCTCGATCACTTGCCCGGTCTGCGTTAAGGCAAGCGCGCTTTGTCTCGTTCCCACTACGATTGTCCGCATATCTGATCGCTCCCCGCTTATGTATTGTCAACCTCTTCCATCCATGCCCCGATACGGCGTACGCCTTCCGGCGTCGGATCGCGGCGCAAACGCTCCAGCAGTTCATCCTGCAGCCGCTGCGGCCAGCCTCGGCCGTCTCTCAAGCGTGCGCGTAAATCCCACTCCAGCATGGAGCGGAATATCTTCTGCCGCACTTCCGTGTCGGACACCAGCTGCTGTACGGCCAGCCGGAGCTCCAGCATTAGATCCAGGTAAGCTTCATACCCGTCGTCCAGCCATCCCTGAAGCTCATTGCGTACGAGCCTCGACAAGCCCGGGCTGGCTCCTCCGGTGGATACGGAGATGGTAAGCCGGCCCTGCCGCAGCACGGCGGGCAGCAGGAAGTCACCATGATCCGCTTCATCGGCTCCATTGACCCAGATTCCTTGCGCAGCGCCTTCCTCGCGTACGGCCGCATTGACGGCCGCATCGTCGGTCGCCGCAAACAACAATGCCGCGCCCTTTACTTCGGACATCCCGCGCATAAACACCTGTCTCACCAGCTGCAGAGAGCCCTCTCCGGCAAGCCTCTCCAGCTCCGGCGTCACCTGAGGGCTAATCACCGTCACGGCCGCTCCTGCCTCCAGCAGGCCCGCTGCCTTGCGCTGGGCCACGCGTCCGCCTCCTATGATACAACAGCGCTTCCCTTCCAGCTGCAGCATGACCGGATATAATCGCGTCATCGCTCTTCCCGCTCTCCCTACGACCACTGATGAAAGGTCGAGTAATAGTTAGTCAGGATGAAGTTGATCAGCATGATCGTAAAAGCCGCCAGATTCCACAAGGCCAGTCTGTTCCCCGGCGACTTCAGCAGCATGCGTTGGAACAGATAAAACACATACGCCAGCAGAACAAACCAGGAGTTCAGCACCTTCGGGTCCAGGTACAGGGCGTAATCCCCTTGGATTGAGATCCAGACAATCCCGAGAGAGATCGTCAGGAGCATGAGAGGGGCGCCGATCAGGACCGCTACGAACGCAAAGTGATCCATCCGCTCCAGGCTAGGCAATCGCTGCATCTGCTGCGTCCACTGCTTCTCCTTCAGCTTACGGTGCAGGAACAAGTACATCCCCGAGAAAACCGCCGACACGACAAAGGCCGCATAGCCGGCCGCCGCCAGCGAAATATGGATAAATAAGAGCTCGTCCTTAATATTCCAATGCGAGAGCGCCGGCGACAAGCCCGGCTCGGAGAACATATTCAGCGCCAGTACCGAAAAACCAAGCACATTCACGAAAAACACAAACAGCTCGATCCGAAAAAAACGGCTGACGGCAAGCGATACTGTCACTAGCAGCCAAGCAAATATAAATAAAGTCTCAAACATAGAAAATGCCGACATGCTGGAATGAGAGGTCAGGCTGTAGGCAAGATAACCCGTTTGAAATACCCATACAAAAAGAAGCAACCCTGTCCCCATCCGTTTGGCCCTTCGATTCGGATTGGTGAAATCCGCGAAGTAAAACAGGAGGCTCAGGGCATACATATACAGTATCGCATCATAAAACCAGGTTTGCATGACCATGGTCTTTCCTTTCCGGATCAGGCCTTGGCCAGCAAATCGCCGGGCACGGCTACTCGCACCTTGGCAAGTATGTCTTCTTTGGCACGCTCCTGCGCGGCCTCCGCTTCCCGCTGCCGCAGCTCCTGCTCCGCCCGCTTCTGCCCATCCAATTGCTCCTCAAGAGCGAAGATTTTCGTGAACATATCCAGCGCCTCATCCCCGTGACGCTCTGCGGCCATTTCTTTGATGCGGACTATCGGATCGCGCAGCATCTGGTTAACGATGCTCTTGGTTAATTTGCTGATGACTTTCAATTCACGCTCGTCCAGCTCAGGCAGCTTCTTCATCAGGCTTTCCATCGTTTCCTCATGAATGACGGAAGCCTTGGATTGCAGGGCCTGAATAACCGGGCTGATCCCCAGCGTCTTGGACCACTGCTCGAACGCAACCATCTCGGTCTTGATCATCTCTTCAATCTGGACAGCCGCTTTATGTCTCTCTTCCATATGGGCATTCACCAACGATTGTAAGTTGTCAATGTCGTACAGGAATACATTCGGCATCTCGCCGAGCCGGGGGTCCAGATCGCGAGGGACAGCAATATCCATCATAAACAGCGGTCGCGACCTGCGCCGCTGCAAAATACAGGATACTTGCTCGGCGGTCAGCACGTAGCCTGCCGAGCCGGTCGAGCTGATGACGATATCCGCTTCCTCCAGATGAGTCCCCAGCTTGTCCATGGTGCTTGCCACGCCTCCGAAGCGTTCCGCCAGCTCTGTGGCACGGCTTAAGGTACGGTTGATCACCGTCACCTTGCTGGCGCCGCTGCTACAGAGATGCTTTACGGTAAGCTCGCTCATCTTGCCTGCGCCGATGATAAGCACCTTCTTGTTCTCGTAGCTGCCGAAAATCCGTTTGCCAAGCTCCACCGCCGCGTAGCTGACAGAAACGGGATTATCGCCGATCCCGGTTTCGAAATGAGCCCGCTTTGCCATCGTGACCGCTTGTTTGAACAAGGTATTGAACAGCACGCCGGTCGTCTTCAGCCGCTGGGCCAGAAGGAAAGCTTCCCGCACCTGGCCCAGAATCTGAGTTTCGCCGATCACCATCGAATCCAGTCCGCTGGTTACGCGAAGCAGGTGCTCGATAGCCTTGTCGTGCTCGTAGATATACAGATGCTTGTTGAATTGCTCTTTGGGCACATGGAACCATTTTTCTATAAAGGATCTCAAGTGATGGGCGCACAGCTGCTGCGTGTCGACCGCCACATACAATTCCGTGCGGTTACAGGTGCCCACGATAACACATTCCATCACGCTCCTAGTTGCTTTAAGCTCTTGCAGCGCCAATGGTAGATCACCTTCGGCGAATGTAAATTGTTCACGAATAGACACGGGTGCCGTACGATAATTTAAACCCGCGACGACGATATGCATCTGGTTCACCTGCCCCCTCCTCCGAATTTTCAATTCATTATATCATAGGCTTGCGCGCTTCTTCGACAATATTTATGAATACTTTTCTAACGTTACGAGAATCGATGCCAATTTTAGTTTCTTCTGAAAATGCCTGCCGTATACCTCCTGCGGCTCCGTCCGTGAAAAGCTTCCCGGAATATGCGTGTCGCCATCCATCGCCTCAGGGCTGCTGTTTCCGGTCCAGCAGAGCGGCAAATGCCGTATCCGCAGCCTTCAAGGCCGAATTCTGCGAGCCGATGACCCGGCCGCCGTCATTCATCAGCTTGCCGTACGCCTCGAACAAGCCCGCATACCGTTTGGAAGCCTCCGCGAGCATGGCCTGCTCCTCAGCCTTCAGAGGGCGCGTTCCCCCCACCTGCAGACGCAGCAGGTACTGGAGCAGGCCCGATAGCGACTCCAGCCTGGCCAGCCGCTCCTTGCCGTAGACCTTTACCAGATGCTCGTGCGTATACGAAGCCGAATACACAGCCTGCCTGAGCGCATTCAGCTGATCGGTATCTCTCGCCCTCGCGCTTTCCGCCAAATGACTGCCCAGCAGCTCCATCTGGAAATAGGCGACCTGATAGAGCATTTTATCCGCAGGCTCGCCCGCCTTCTCGCGCTCCGATAGCTCCGCAACCTGAAGCGCCGACCACAGCACGACCACCGCCACAATCGCATACATGAACCATTTCCTGCGTCTTTGCTTCATCGTCCTTCACCCTTCCCCCGTCCACGGCCCGCCTTCTCCGTGCAACGTTACAAGCTCTCTTCTCTGAGATTGTATGGTTTGGGGTTAAAAGAAATAACCTCGGAATATGACCTCCGAGGTTACCATATGTCAGTCTAGTATTATTTAACCAATTGAGCTTGATTCAGAACCGGTGTTTCGACTTGCAATTCGCCAATACCACGAACAATTTTCTTCGCATGTACCGTTTCAGGCTTCAATACAGACAGCATGTGCTCGATCGCGAGTTGAGGATCTACCGTTTCGCCGCACGTATAACAGTCAAGAGCCGCGAATCCTCTCTCAGGATACGTATGAATGGAGAGATGGCTTTCCGAGAGCAATACAAGAACAGTTGCTCCTTGGGGTTCAAATTGCTTCGATTGTACCGACATCACAGTTGCTCCGCATGCCTCAGCTGCTTCTACCATTTGCGCCTGTAACCATTCTGCACTGTTGAGAAGGTCAAAGTTAACTCCCCAAGTGTCTACGGCTACGTGTCTTCCGAAAGTTGAGTATTCCATCTTTCGGTTCCCCCTTCCTAGGAATAAAATGTTTTGAAAATTTCATCCGCTAGGACCTACGTCATTCACTTCTCGAGGGAATAATCTCTCGCAACATTCAATGTCCTGAGTGAATCCTGGTTCCTATTTTGTTTTCAACGAGAATAAAAATAACATCTATTGACCAGAAATGCAATACCTTTTTCAAATATATTTTTTTAAAAGAGTTGCTTCACCGGTACATGAGCACAATATGTTCAAAACTTGGCCAATGTGATCGTTTTTACCATAAAAAAAGAGCCCGCTTCCATCAGCCTTAGGCTGAAGAAAGGGGCTCGCGGGTGCAAGTGTATATGGAATTAAGCTTCGAGTACGAATAATCGGTGCGTCAGCTTGTGCAGACGACCGTCGATATGCTCGCGTAGGCCTTGGTCCGGCAGCTCGTTTCTCAAGTCAAGCAAGCTGTTGATCTGCGCACGTACGGCATCAATCTCGGCTTCCACTTCGTTCTTGTGGAACAGCTTCTCGAGCTGACCCAGCGTATCGCGGAATTCATAAACAATCTTTTCCAGCGTCTCCGTGTTTTCCGTAATCTTAACGACTGCGCCTTGTTTGTACGTATAAATCATCGTATAACCTGCGTAGATCCGGTGAACAACAGCATCTCCCTTGAAGAGGGATACGGCCTTTCGCATGGCGTTGACGATATTTTTGTTGTGGATGCGGCAGGTGCCTTGGCAGACGTACAGGCTCATTTGACGTTCGAATGACAGGACGATATTCTCATCCGCATCATCCTCCAGTACCACCTCTTGGTTACCGTTTTCCAATACTTGCACTTGCATGGAAGCGCCATGGTCCTTAAACATCCGGATAAAACTTTCCATTTCGGCTTCCGTTAACTGTAGGCAGGTTTTGACATATTCAGTCGCTAACCTATTTGCCATAAAAATCCCTCGATTCATTGGTTTCGAACCTTGAAGCCTCATTCTGTTTTGTTGTTCTATATACATTATACTACATATTTATTTAATATTCCTGCTTGCAAGCCTGTGTATTTGGCCGGAATTCAGAAAAATCCGCTTTTTACCGGAATGAGGCTGAAAGAATACGTAAAAAACTCGGTTTCCCTCACGATGCTCCTGCCATTCTTATCCGCCACCTCACAGAGTCCGGCCCAGGGTTGTGATTTTATATTCACCATTTTCCCGCCATTCGAAACAGTCCGGCAAGGCTCTTTTTTACTAAATGGAGCGGACAAACGAGCGGACAAACCAAGCCGGCTCAAAGCAAAAAAGATCCAAACCGGCGGTTGGGATCTTCTTCGTTATGCTCGTATTCGCTATTCTTCCTGGTCACCGGAGTCAGGCTCTACGACACTTGCTTCTCCGATCTCCCGCGATTCTTCGCCTTCCTCGCGGCCATATCCGATGCGCTGCTCGATGACGCTCCAAAGCTCGTCCTTCCCCAGTCCGAGCTCGGAGGAGAACATAATAAACGGGTCGCTCTTATCGGCGCCCAGCGCTTCCTTGATGATCTTGGCATGCTTCTGCCATTTCCCCTTGGGGATCTTGTCCGCCTTGGTCGTTACGATGCAGACGGGCACGCCGTTATGCTTGAGCCAGCTGTACATCGCCTCATCATCCTTGGACGGCGGGTGGCGCAGATCGATGATGAGCAGCACCAGCTTGAGAAATTCGCGTCCGAGCAAGTACTCCTCGATGAACTTCCCCCACTTCTCCCGCTCCGTCTTCGATACCTGTGCATAGCCATAACCCGGCAAGTCGACGAAATAAAGATCGTTATTAATCCGGTAATAGTTTAATTGCTGCGTCTTACCTGGCTTGGAGCTCGTTCTTGCCAGATTTTTACGGTTGATCATCCGGTTAATCAGCGAGGACTTCCCGACATTAGAACGCCCTGCCAGAGCTAGCTCCGGCAAGGCATCCACAGGATACTGATTCGGACGAACCGCGCTGATAATAAACTCAGCTTGATTGACCTTCATTGATGCTCACTCATTTCCGATTCTCAATTCTTGCGGCTTGAGGCCGGTCTACACCCGCGCAGGCTTTACCAGCGCGCGCTCCAGCACCTCATCCATATGCGACACCGGATAGAACGTCAGCTCGCGGCGGACGCTTTCCGGAATTTCCTCAATATCCTTCTCGTTATCCTTCGGCAAAATGATGGTGCGGATGCCGGCGCGGTGGGCTGCCAGACATTTTTCCTTCAAGCCGCCGATCGGCAGCACGCGGCCTCGTAGCGTAATTTCCCCCGTCATCGCCACATGCCGGGAGACCGGTATGTTCGTTAGGGCCGAGATCAGCGCAGTCCCCATCGTAATGCCTGCTGAAGGTCCGTCCTTGGGGATGGCGCCTTCCGGAATATGAATATGAATATCGAACTTCTCATGGAAATCAGGCTGTATACGGAACTGATCGACCCGGGAGCGCGTGTAGCTGAATGCGGCCTGGGCCGATTCCTTCATCACGTCCCCCAGCTTCCCCGTCAGCGTCAGCTTGCCGCTGCCCGGCATGACCGTTACCTCGATGACCAGCGTATCGCCGCCCACCTCGGTCCAGGCAAGCCCTGTAACGGCGCCGATCTGATCCCGCTCCTCGGCAACGCCGAAGCGGAATTTGGCCGGCCCGAGAAACTCCTTCAGGTTATCCACCGTGACCTGCACGCTAGACGTCCCGCCAACCACTTGCTTGGCCGCCTTGCGGCAGACGGAGGAGATTTGCTGCTCCAGGTTGCGGACCCCCGCCTCCCGCGTGTACTCGCGCACAGTCCGCATGAGCGCGGCTTCCTCATAGACCAGCTGGCCATCCTCAAGGCCATGATCGCGCTTCTGCTTCGGCAGCAAATAATGAAGGGCGATATTCAGCTTCTCGATCTCCGTATAGCCCGGGATATACAGCACTTCCATCCGGTCCAGCAGCGGCCTCGGAATATTATGGACCGCATTGGCAGTCGTCACGAACATAACGTTCGATAAATCGAACGGCACTTCGACGTAATGGTCGCTAAACGTTGAGTTCTGCTCGGGATCAAGCACTTCCAGCAGCGCAGAAGCCGGGTCGCCCCGGAAATCCATCGCCATCTTGTCGATCTCATCAAGCAGGAATACCGGATTGCCCGTACCCGCCGTCTTCATGCCCTGGATGATCCGCCCCGGCATGGCGCCAACGTACGTGCGCCGGTGTCCGCGAATCTCCGCCTCGTCCCGGACGCCCCCAAGCGAGATCCGGACAAATTCGCGGCCCAAAGACCTCGCAATCGATCGGGCGATCGACGTTTTCCCTACCCCCGGCGGTCCGACGAGACATAGGATCGGGCCCTTCAGCTTCTTGACCAGCTTCTGGACGGCCAAATACTCCAGCACCCGTTCCTTTGGCTTCTCCAGGCCATAGTGATCCTGATTGAGAATTTCCTCGGCTTTTTGAATATCCAGATCGTCCTCGGTTGTATGCGTCCACGGCAGGCCGAGCAGCCAATCGATATAATTACGAATAACGGACCCTTCCGCCGAGGTAGCCGGCATTTTCTCAAGCCGTTCGATTTCTTTCTCGATGCGCTCGCGCACTTTATCCGGAACCTGGCTTTCGTTCAACTGGTTGCGCAGTTCGTCGGCCTCGCCGGCGCGCCCTTCCTTCTCGCCGAGCTCCTTCTGGATCGCCTTCATCTGCTCGCGGAGATAGTACTCCTTCTGAGTTTTTTCCATCTGCTTCTTCACGCGCTGGCTGATCTTGCGCTCCAGCTCGAGCACTTCCCGCTCGTTGTTCAGAATGCCGAGAAGCTTCTCCAGGCGCTGCTTGACGTCGACGGTTTCCAGAATGTCCTGCTTATCTTTAATTTTCAGTGACAAATGACTGCAGATGACATCGGCCAGCCTTCCCGGCTCCTCGATATCCGAAACGGCAGCAAGCGTTTCCGGCGTCACTTTCTTAGATAGATTGATATAATGTTCGAACTGGGTCAGTACCGTGCGCATAAGCGCATCGATCTCTGGATCGGAGCTGTCCTGCTCCGGAAGCTCACGAACATTTACTTCGTAGTATTCTTCATTGGTCAGGAATTCGGCGATCTCCGCCCGGATGACGCCTTCGACCAGCACGCGGATCGTCCCGTTAGGGAGCTTCAGCATCTGCCGGACCTTGGCGATCGTGCCGATCCGGTATATATCCTCGGTCTTCGGTTCCTCGATATTCACCTCGGACTGCGAGCACAACAGTATCATGCTGTCCTCGACCATCGCCTTCTCCAGCGCGCGAACCGACTTTTCTCTGCCGACGTCCAAATGCAGCACCATACTCGGGTACACAAGAAGCCCCCGCAGCGGCAGCAGCGGCAACCGTCGCATCTTTTGCTTGCCCGGTCCCATAACAACCGCACCTCCAGACTTTACTGACTTGCTGATCGTTCATACTTCCTTTATTTTAGCAAAATTACTTGCAAAACACCAATGAGGGAAACGGCCCTTAACGGAGTTTCTCCCAAAGCGGGCGTGCGTATAAGTGGAAATCCGAGCCCAAGCGAATAGCCCCACATAGTGGGGCCCAAGCTTTGATACCTATTCTTATAGGATTCGGGTCCCATCTGCCCACACGCTCTACTCGCGTGCGTCAGCGTGCAGAATAGTTACCGACGCAGGCGCCGTTCCCTCCGTGGTCAGCAGTTCATGTTCCGTCAACTCTGCAAATTGTAGTCCGAGCGCATGCTGCAGCGCTTCTTCGATGGAATCGACAGGTATGACCTCCAGGCCGTTCAGACCGGCGAATATTTCCTGCCAATTCTCTCTAGGAATAATCACCTTCGTAGCCCCGGCTTGAAAGGCCGCCTCGACCTTGGCGATCACCCCGCCTACGGGCTTCACCTTGCCGTGTATGCTGATCTCTCCGGTCATCGCAATATGATTATCGACCGGAAGCTGCTTGATGGCCGATGAGATAGCCACCGCCATCGCTACGCCGGCAGACGGCCCATCGATGGGAATCCCGCCCGGAAAGTTAATATGCAGGTCGTAATCGTCAGGCCGCAAATTTTTTCGGCGAAGCACGGTCAGCACATTTTCGACCGAGCCTCGGGCCATGCTTTTGCGTCTTAGCGTCCGGGAGCCCCCGCCCATCTCTTCCTCGTCCACGACGCCGGTGATCGTAAATTGCCCCTTTCCCGGCTGCAGAGCAGGAATGGCGGTTACTTCGATGTCCAGCAGCATACCCATATTCGGCCCGTAGACCGCAAGCCCGTTCACCAGTCCGATTTCGGGGCGGCTTTGAATTTTTTTCTCCGGGCGCGGGGAGATTTGCGAGCTGTTGACGACCCATTCCACATCGGCCGCCGTCAGCTCCCGCCGTTGGTCCGTCAAGGCAAGTCCTGCCGCGAGCTGAATGACATTTACCGCTTCCCGGCCGTTCGTCGCATATTTTTTGACGACTTCCACAGCAGCCGGATTATCGGGAAAGCCGATTTTATGCAAAGCCTTGGAGGCGATCAAGCCGATCTCGTCAGGCAGCAGCGGGCGGAAGAAAATCTCCATGCAGCGCGAGCGGATCGCCGGAGGAAGCTCGGACGGATTCCGCGTTGTCGCTCCGACCAGCCGGAAATCGGCAGGCAAGCCATTCTGAAATACATCATGGATATAACTAGGCACATTGTTGTCTTCCGAGTTGTAATACGCGCTCTCCAGAAAGACCTTCCGGTCCTCCAGCACCTTCAGCAGCTTATTCATCTGATGGGGGTGAAGCTCCCCGATCTCATCGATAAATAAAATTCCCCCGTGCGCTTTCGTCACCGCTCCCGGCTTAGGCTGAGGGATGCCCGCTACTCCCATCGCTCCGGCTCCCTGGTAGATCGGATCATGGACGGAGCCGATCAGCGGGTCGGCAATCCCCCGTTCGTCGAAACGCGCCGTAGTCGCATCGATCTCCGTAAATTTGGCATCCGGCCGAAAGGGGGATTCGGGATTTCTTTTGGCTTCCTCCAATACGACGCGGGCGGCTGCCGTCTTGCCTACGCCCGGCGGGCCATACACGATGACATGCTGCGGATTGGCGCCGCACAAGGATGCCTTCAAGGCACGCAAGCCTTCCTTCTGGCCGACGATGTCGTCCATGGATTGAGGCCTTGTCTTCTCGGCAAGAGGCTTGTTCAAGGAGATCGTCCTGAGCCTGCGGAGCTTCTCCAATTCCTTCTTCGATTCCTTATCCACAGCCGAACGGTTGGTTTGTTGATTGCGCAGCAAATTCCAGAAGTACAAACCGATGACGACGGCAAAAAACAGCTGAATAACCATTAAAACCATACTGATATTCATTTTTTCACCCTCCTGCTTGCCAATTATAATTGGTAGTATTGCCCTCCGCTTACAGCATTAATCCCTTTTACGAACAAACTTTTTCGAAAATGCTAAGGAGTGAGCAAGCAAGGTTTATCCTAATCAGATCCGGGTTTCCCGGGAAAGGATGCTACGATGAATCTACCGTTTCTTCGAGCCTTAATCCGCTTGGCTGCAGCCGTCCTTTTGCTGCTAAGCCTGCCGATGCCCGCTATGGCCAGAACTTTTCCGCAGGACGATCCTTTCTTTCTCCCCGAAATCAAATCCGACCACCCCGCTCTCTCCCATGTAGACGTCGTCATTGACGTGGGGCATGGCGGTATAGACGGAGGAACGTCTTACGGAACTATATTGGAGAAAGATATCAATCTTGCCATCGCCAAGCTCACTTATGAGCAGCTCCGGAAGAATGGGTATCTGGTACTGATGAACCGTACAGCCGACTACGCGCTCAGCGGGGAAAATTTGTGGCTGCGCTCCAAGTCCAGACATATTAAAGATCTGGCCCAGAGGGCTCACCTGGCCAACGAGGTTGACCCGAAGCTGGTCATCAGCTTGCATGTGAATGCCGCCAGACGTTCCTCCTCCCGCGGAGCCCTGATCCTGCATCAAAAAAACGAGCGCAGCAAAGCGCTCGCCTTATCGCTTCAAAGCAGCCTGAACGACATGTACGGCATTCCGAATGCCCCCATCTACGGCCGCACCTACTACTTGCTGAAGTACTCCAAGAGCCCTGCCGTAATTGTGGAGATGGGCTTTCTCACCAATCCGGAGGACCGTGAGCTATTGACGAGCAAGAAGGGTCAGCAGGCTATAGCCGCCCGGATAGCGGAGGGTGTGGCGTCCTATCTGAAAGCTCAAAAGCAGGTGAAGCAGCCCTAACTATCACCTATTACCTCATCATCTCGGAGATCGGCACGAATGCCGCCCCCGATTGCTGAATGACCGGAATGATTCCCTTCAGCACTTCGGCCGTATGGTTGCCGGATGCGCCCACATGGCCGATCACGATGGTCTCCTCGCGGGTATGGGCCAGCTTTTGCAGCTGAACTGCCTGCTTGGCAATATGACTGCGGGTGTGTACATCGTCCATAAACATATGATTGTTGGCGGTAGGCACCCCAAGCTCTGCCGCCAGCTTGCCGACGACGCTTTTGTAATTAGTCCGGCTGTCCAGCATGAACATTCCCTTCTCCTTACAAACCGTCAAGACAATTCTCATGACGCGCTCGTCTGCCGTAGCCTTGGAGCCCATATGATTATTGATGCCGACCGCATAAGGAACATCCTCGATGGCAGCCGTAATGCGCTGGCGCACTTCTTCATCCGATAGCTTGGTCGTGATGGCACCGGGACCGAGCCACTCCGGCCTGCCGTTGAACGGCTCCATCGGCACGTGCACGAGCACCGTCTGCCCCTTCCGGTGCGCCCATTCCGCATCCCGCTTGGTCGTAGGCAGAAACGGCATAACAGCGGCGGCAAAGGGGATCGGCAGCTCCATCATTTGCTCGGTGCCCTTCATATCATTGCCGAAGTCGTCAATGACGAGGGCAACCCGTCTCGTTTCGCCGGACCCCGGGATCTTGAGAGGAGAGGCGGAGGATGCAGCGGGTGCGGCAGCGATGATAACAGCTACCAGCAGCCAGGCTGCGGCCAACAAACCATTCTTTCTACTCATCATCATTCCTCCTTCTTCCTTTCTACTGCTGTATGATTAAAGCGTTCGCCAAATCCAAGCAATGTATGCGCAAGAAATTTGCTGTCTTTGCTTGGGGACAAAAAAAAGACCGCACGTTCTGCTGACAGAACGTGCGGTCTTGAACATTCCCCGTATCGGTATTCTACACACCCGCATGGTGCTTGCGTCCAGGAATCTCCCCGGTACGATCGAAGTGCTCGACGATAATGTCGATCTCCTTCTTCAGCTCGGATAACAGCTCGGCTTCCGGCACCTTGCGGATCATCTCCCCATACCGGAACAGCATGCCTTCGCCGCGGGCTCCGGCAATGCCGATGTCGGCTTCGCGGGCCTCTCCGGGGCCGTTCACCGCGCAGCCCAGCACCGATACCTTGATCGGCACCTTCAGCTTCGAAATGTACTCCTCGACTTCATTGGCGATGGAGAACAGATCGATGTCCAGCCTGCCGCAGGTCGGGCAGGATACGAGTGTAGCCGCATTCGTAATAAGCCCGAATGACTTCAGCAGCTCCCGGCATACTTTGACCTCTTCCACAGGATCGGCGCTGAGCGAGATGCGGATCGTAGAGCCCAATCCCATGCTCAGCAGCGCTCCAAGGCCGGCGGCGCTTTTGACGGTGCCCGAGAACAAGGTGCCCGCCTCGGTGATGCCGAGATGGAGCGGATATTTGAACGCGGCCGCTGCCTTCGTATAAGCTTCGATCGCCATCGGCACATCGGACGCCTTCAGCGAGACGATAATATCGTGGAAGTCCAGCTCCTCCAATATTCCGATATGGTACAAGGCGCTCTCTACCATCGCATCCGGAGTTGGATAGCCGTACTTCTCCAGCAGATGATTCTCAAGCGATCCGGCGTTCACCCCGATCCGGATCGGAATCCCCTTAGCCTTGCAAGCCTGCACGACGGCCTCTACCTTCTCGCGCCGCCCGATATTGCCAGGGTTAATCCTGACCTTATCGATCCCGTTCTCGATCGCCAGCAAGGCCAGCCTGTAGTCAAAGTGAATATCTGCCACAAGCGGAATCGATATCTGCTTCTTGATCTCCTTGATCGCCTCGGCTGCTTCCTTGTTGTTAACCGTCACGCGCACGATTTGGCAGCCGGCCTCTTCCAGACGATGAATCTCCGCCACGGTCGCTTGTACATCAGCCGTCTTCGTCGTACACATGCTCTGAATGATGACCTCGTTGCTCCCACCAATGGTCAAGTTGCCGACTTTCACCGGAACGGTTTCGGTTCTGTGGAACATATTGTTTTCTCTCCCATGATACCAAACATCCCCCGCTCCGCTGGCGGAACTTGCCCATGAAGAAAGGAAGTTCCGTCTGCGAATTGGAGGTGCCCGGTGTTTGTATTCGTGCGCTTACGCGCTTTCTTCTTTTTTCTTGACCGGCGGTGTATCAATTGCCGTAATCGGTGGAGCGATCTTTTCCTGCACCGCACTCTTCGTAACGACGCATTGGGAGGATTCGGTACGCGAAGGCGCTTCGTACATCACTTCGAGCATAATTCCCTCGATGATCGCACGCAGTCCCCGTGCCCCGGTATTCCGCTTGATCGCTTCCTTGGCAATTTCCTCAAGAGCTTCGCCTTCGAAATCCAGACTTACCCCGTCGATTTCCAGCAGCTTCTGATACTGCTTGACGAGTGCATTCTTGGGTTCCGTCAAGATACGGACAAGCGCAGCTTCATCAAGCGGCTCCAGTGTCGAGATGACAGGCAAACGGCCGACGAATTCGGGAATCAGACCGAATTTCAACAAATCCTCCGGCAGCACAAGCGACAAATATTCGCCTGGCTTGAGGTCTGCCTTATGGCCATCGGTGCCGAAGCCAATAACCTTCTTGCCGATCCGGCGCTTGATGATTTGCTCCAGTCCGTCAAAGGCTCCGCCGCAAATAAACAGAATGTTGGTCGTGTCGATCTGGATAAACTCCTGATGAGGATGCTTGCGTCCGCCCTGCGGCGGTACGGAAGCGACCGTGCCTTCAAGAATTTTGAGCAGCGCCTGCTGCACGCCTTCGCCCGATACGTCGCGGGTGATGGACGGGTTCTCGGACTTGCGGGCCACCTTATCGATCTCATCGATATAGATGATGCCGCGCTCGGCCTTCTCCACGTCATAGTCGGCAGCTTGGATCAGCTTGAGCAAAATATTTTCGACGTCTTCGCCGACATAGCCGGCCTCCGTCAAGGACGTGGCATCGGCGATGGCGAACGGCACATTCAGGATTTTGGCAAGCGTCTGCGCAAGCAGCGTTTTGCCGCTTCCCGTTGGACCGACCAGTACGATATTGGACTTCTGCAGCTCGACCTCATCGGTTTTGCTGCTTTGCGAGTTAATCCGCTTGTAGTGGTTATATACGGCCACCGACATCGATTTTTTCGCCTGCTCCTGACCGATGACGTAAGAGTCAAGAATGCCCCGGATTTCCTTAGGCTTCGGCACATCCTTCAGATCGAGTTCTTCCTCGTGACCCAATTCTTCCTCAACGATTTCGGTACAAAGCTCGATGCACTCGTCGCATATATAAACGCCGGGACCGGCGACCAGCTTACGTACCTGCTCCTGCGACTTGCCGCAGAAGGAGCACTTCAGCTGACCTTTCTCATCGTTAAATTTAAACATGGAATCACTCCTTTTCTAAGTCAAATCACTGCGAGTGATAACCGAATCAATGAGGCCGTAAGCTTTCGCCTCTTCAGCGCTCATGAAGTTGTCACGGTCCGTGTCGCGTTCAATTCTTTCGTAGGGCTGACCGGTGCGCTCCACGTAAATTTGATTCAGCTTCTGCTTCGTCTTGATAATCCAATCCGCATGAATTTTGATATCCGACGCTTGCCCCCGGACTCCTCCAAGCGGCTGGTGAATCATAACCTCGCTGTTCGGAAGCGCAAAGCGCTTGCCCTTGGCTCCAGCCGTCAGCAGCAAGGATCCCATACTAGCCGCCATCCCGACGCAAATCGTGGATACGTCCGGCTTAATGAACTGCATTGTATCATATATACCCATACCGGCCGTTACCGAACCGCCCGGAGAGTTAATGTACAAGCTGATATCCTTCTCAGAGTCCTGTGCAGCCAAAAACAGCAACTGAGCGATGATCAGGTTGGCGACGTCATCGTCAATCGCGCTTCCCAGAAAAATAATGCGGTCTTTGAGCAAACGCGAATAGATATCGTAAGATCGCTCGCCCCGACCTTCCTGTTCCACAACCATAGGTACCAGAGTCACATGTCCCAACCCCTTTACTCCAAGAATGCCAAGCAGAAATTTCGCTTACCCCATATTGTAACACGTTTTACTTGCAAAGTCATATCCGAACCGAGCGTCCGCGTCCCGCAAAAATCCGTCCCTTGTCCATCTCCTCCGCAGAGCGGCAAGTGGGTGTAACTCATATGTATGTAGCTTATTTACTTCCAAAACCTATGTCGATGGTGCTTGTCTTGCCCCTGCAAGCAACAGGGTCTTCCTGTCCGCGCATCTCTTCCGCAGCTACAAAACAAAGGCACGCATAAAAATACACGTGCCTTTGTTGTCTATGTCGCGCCGAGCGGCCTGAGACGGTCGCTTAAGCCGTTTTGCTATTGTCTACGAGGAATTTAACGGTTTTGCGCGCAACGACATCCTGCACCAGGGTGCCGAGCGTGCCGTTTTGTGCAAAAATGCTGCGGATTTCTTCGGCGGAGCGGCCGTACATGCCAGCCAGGTTGTTCAGCTCTGCTTCGATATCCTCTTCCGTTGCTTCGATGCTCTCAGCCTTCGCAACCGCTTCAAGAACGAGGTTGTTGCGAACGCGCTTCTCAGCGTCGCCTGCCATTTGAGCCTTCAGATCCTCAGCCGTTTGGCCGGAGAATTGATAGTACATTTGCAGGTTCATGCCTTGCGTGCGCAGACGGTTCTCGAATTCCTTAACCATTTGCTCGGACTCGTCATCTACCATCACTTGTGGAATTTCCACTTGAGCAGCCGCCGCTACCTTCTCTACGACGTCAGCTTCTTTCTTGCGTTCGTTTTCGGATTGCTTGCGCTCGCCGAGCTTGGCGGCAAGATCAGCCTTGTACTCGTCAAGAGTTTCGAATTCGCTGACGTCTTTGGCGAACTCATCGTCCAGAGCAGGCAGATTTTTACGCTTGATGTCATGCAGCTTGATCTTGAATACGGCTTCCTTGCCTTTGAGCTCTTCCGCATGGTAGTTCTCCGGGAAGGTAACCGTTACATCCTTCTCGCCGTCCTTGGCCAGGCCTACGACCTGCTCCTCGAACCCAGGGATAAAGCTGCCGGAACCAAGCTCCAGCGAATAACGCTCGGCTTGTCCGCCTTCAAACGCTTCGCCATCGACAAAGCCTTCGAAATCGATCACAACGACGTCGCCGTTCTGGGCTTCGCCTTCTTCTACCGGAACAAGCTCGGCGTGACGCTTCTGCAGGCGCTCCAGTTCCGCTGCGATCTCTTCCTCGGACACGCTGACGTCGCCGGCTTCGAGCTCGATGCCTTTGTACTCGCCCAGCTCGACTTCAGGCTTTACGACTACCTTGGCTTTGAACTTCAGGTTCTGGCCCTTGGCGAATTGCTCGACGTCCACTTCAGGACGGTCCACCGGCACGATACCGGTCTCTTGTACGGCTGCTACATAAGCATCCGGTACGATGATGTCGAGGGCGTCCTGATACAAGCTTTCTACGCCAAATTTCGATTCGAAAATAGAACGGGGCACTTTGCCTTTACGGAAGCCCGGTACGTTAACCTTAGCCACGACTTTCTTGAATGCCTTGTCCAGAGCGGCAGCTACTTGCTCCGCGTCCACTTCGATATCAAGAACTCCCACGTTCTTCTCTATTTTTTCCCAACTTGCTTTCATTTTATGCCTTCCCCTCCAAAAATGGTCCATGATCGTTTCACGTCCTGGCTGCCTAGTTCCGCTATCCGGACAAGCCCGCCAATATAACCACTATATTATACCCATAATGTCCGTGGTTTTCAAGGGTGATGCCTTCGCTAGATCAAGAAGCTTTTATACGGTGCGGCCAAACACCGCTGAAGCGAATTGCTGCATGATGCGATACGCTTGCTCCCACTGGAAAATCAGAGCGGAAGTAATGCCATACAGCTCCAGCAGCTCTTCCTTGTCGCCACCTTCGAACACCCTCTCCAGCAGCGTAAGATGAAGCGCGGCGGCCCATACGTCCACGCAAGCCTCCTCCTGACGAAGCATCTGCCGGTAGGCGGAGGTGCCGTAGATATAAGCGAGAAACTCATTCCAGGTCTGCGCGGCAAAATAGGACAGCGCCGGGTGCTTGATTTCGCTAATCTCCTGCACGCGGGCGATGATCTCTTGGATCTGCGAAGGGAACCGGTCAAAATCCGCCGGCGTATCCTCGATATCGCAAACGATGCTTTCGCCGTTTCTATGTAAGGTGACCGAGCCGGCCACGCCTCTTTTTTTGAGCGTTTGGAGCGTTTTGAACTGAATCAGCGGATGAAGCTCCTCCTCATGGAGCCAGCCGGTCAGGGCTGCGTCGATCCCGTCATGTTCCAGAAAGGCAAGCTGGTCAAGGGCGAGCAGCAGCTTATCGGGCGCCTGCTGGGTACGGATGGTCTCCAGAAGCCGTTCGGCATACGCTCCGCTGCTCTCCCCCTTGGCGTGGAGATGATGGCGCAGCAGCCCTTCCTCGGAATCTTCCTCGTCGTCCTCGGCAAGCTGTACGGCCGTCAAGTCCGGAAACATCATCCGCATCCAATCCAGCAGCGACTGCCACTCTTCCCGCGCCGTGTTGTCGTCCGTCTGGCAGCCCAGCAGAAAAACAAGCAGCTGCATCGCGTCGGAGTACCGCTCCGCCTCGAGCAGCCGGGTTAGCTCGTATTGGTAATATTCAACGGTTTTCGGAAATAAGATCACATTGTCATGTGGCAGCGAGCTCATGGTAACACCACCGCCTTTCCTTCAGGACTCTTTGACAGCAGTGTACCGGAAATGAATGGCGAAAGCAAAATTTCTCTCCCCATGCGTTGCCCATGCGATGGTTAATTTCCGCCGCAAGCTTCCGGTACAAACAAGACGGGCGGCCGAGGAGCAATCCCCGGCCGCCCGTCTTATCGTCAGCGGCTATTCCATCTTCATCGCAGCCTGAATCAGCTGCGCTTTAATATTGGGATTCTCGTCGATAAAAGCGTACATGCGATCGACGGAATCTTTATTTTTCAAATAATCGCGTTCATTGCGAATCATCTCATGCGACCATTCGAGCAGTGCTTTCTCGGCTGCGCCCAGGCGGTTCAAAGCCGTATGCAGGCCCGTATCCTCCACTAAGCGCTCCATGACTTCCTGGTCGACTTTACCAAGCTTCTTGGTCGTAGCAAGCTTCTTCTCGAATTCACTGTTCGCGGCCTGGAATAGCGCTTTCGCCTCTTTGTATTCCTTCTGTTGTTCGGACATCGTTTTCTTCATCGTGACGGCCACCTTTCTTGTTGATCCCCTTCAGTCACCAAGTCTCGTCTTAAGCTATAGGTTGGGACAAAAGCGCCCCTTTCTATGCACGGAGTAGTCGTTCAAATAAGTCCCCGATCGATCACGGAATAATCCGCGAGGTCGCTGACGCGTTGACTTTTGAACTCGCCCTTATGGGACGACCGGGAGCTTCCAATATTTCTATTGCTTTTAGTGTAGCTTGTCCGCGTCCGTTTGTCCAATTTTTCCCGATCATTTTACATGGTAAAGGCAGGGCTTGGACAGACATGAGATGCCCCGGCCGCGCATAATCTTAATCATCTCGCGCCTCGCCTGGAACAGGCAGGACCAGCCGTCATTTATGAGACCAGAGAGGATGAAGACCTATGTGTGGCATTACGGGGTGGATGGATTGGAACCGGGATTTAACCCAGCACCCGTCCATTTTAATTAACATGACGGACACCTTGTCGCTGCGCGGACCGGACGCTTCGGGCACATGGATTACGCCTCGCTGCGCACTCGGACACCGCAGACTGAGCGTCATGGATCCGGCCAACGGCGCTCAGCCGATGACCCGCAAGTATGGCGATAACACATTCGCCATCGTATATAACGGAGAGCTGTACAATGCACCGGAGCTGAAGAAGGAGCTGGAGAGCCGGGGACATCGGTTCGCGACCACATGCGATACGGAGGTGCTGCTGGTCTCCTTTGTCGAGTGGGGGCGCGCCTGCGTTGACCGACTGAACGGCATCTTTGCCTTCGCCGTTTGGAATGACGAGGAGCAGACGCTGTTTCTCGCCAGAGACCGGCTGGGCGTGAAGCCTCTTTTTTATTCCTATACCCCCGGCCGTCTGCTGTTCGGCTCCGAGCCGAAGGCGATCCTGGCTCATCCTGATTTTCCCGCGCAAATTACCGGCGAAGGGCTTGCCGAAATATTCGCAGTCGGGCCCGCACGCACGCCCGGTCAAGGTATATACAAAAATATGAGCGAGCTGAAACCCGGTCATGCGATGGTCATGGATGCAGGAGGCATCCGGATCAGCCCGTATTGGCGACTGGAGAGCAAGCCGCACGAGGATGATGTGGAGAGCACGGCCGCCCGGGTCCATGATCTGTTGAAGGACACCGTCATTCGGCAGCTCGCCTCGGACGTCCCGATCTGCACCTTGCTGTCGGGAGGACTCGATTCCAGCGCGCTGACCTCCTTTGCCGCCGCCTATTTCAAGGAGCAGGGCCTGGGGCCGCTGCATACGTATTCAGTCGACTATGTGGACAATGACAAGCATTTCAAGGCAAACGCTTTTCAACCGAACTCCGACGCACCCTGGATCCAGCGGATGACGGATTACCTGGGGACGGTTCATCACGCCAAGGAATTCGACACTCCCGAGCTGGTGGAATCGCTGAAAACCGCCGTGTTTGCCCGAGATACGCCGGGGATGGCCGATGTTGACGGCTCCTTGTACCTGTTCTGCCGCGAAATTAAAAAAGAGGCCACCGTTGCGCTGTCCGGCGAAGCCGCCGACGAAATATTCGGGGGCTATCCCTGGTTTCACCGGGACGACGCATTGAATGCCGATACTTTCCCTTGGTCGCTGGCTACGCCGGAGCGGGTGGCGCTGCTCTCGCCGGAGTTCGTAGATTGGGTGAAGCCCGCCCAATACGTGCAGGAGCGCTACCGCCAGGCGTTATCCGAGGTACCGCGCCTGACTGGAGAGAACCAGAGGCAGAACCGGATGCGGGAGATGTCTTATCTGAATATCACCCGCTTCATGCCCACGCTGCTGGACCGCAAGGATAGGATGAGCATGGCCGTAGGACTTGAAGTGCGGGTCCCGTTCTGCGATCACCGGCTGGTGGAGTATGTCTGGAACATCCCCTGGGAGATCAAGACGGCCGGGGACCGGGAGAAAGGCATCCTGCGGAAGGCTTTGCGCGGCGTCCTGCCGGAGGACGTGCTGACGCGCAAGAAAAGCCCGTACCCGAAAACACATAATCCGAACTACCTTGCGGCCGTCCGCAGCTGGGTACTTGATATTCTGGATGATCCGTCGTCGCCCTTGCTGCAGTTCATCGACGTAAAGAAAATCCGGGAGCTGGCCGCAAGCGACAACGGCCAATTTAACCTGCCCTGGTTCGGTCAACTGATGACAGGCCCGCAGCTCTTCGCCTATCTGGGGCAGGTCGATACCTGGCTGCGCCATTACAAGGTATCGATCCGCTGACCTGCTGTCCTGCCAAGCGAAAAAGCGGAATCGGCTACAGTCCGATTCCGCTTTTTCGCTTGAGCCCCGAGAGCAAGCTAATGCCGCGGGTCTTCCTCCAGCGCGGCCCAAAGCTTGCGGAGCGCCTGGCCCCGGTGACTGACGGCGTTCTTCTCCTCCATCGTCAGCTCGGCCATCGTGCGCCCAAGCTCAGGTACATAGAATAGCGGGTCATAGCCGAACCCGCCTTCTCCCCGCCGCTCGCTGATGACGGCGCCCGGGCATTCGCCCTGAACCTCGGCGATCGGCTCGCCGGCCGCATCGACGAAGGCTATGGCACATATGAACTGGGCGGCGCTAAGCTGAACAGGGCCGCCTTGTTCTCCGGCGCGGCCTTCGGCACCAAGCCCCTGTCCGGACTGCGCGGGCAGCGGGCCCAGCTTGCTCAGCTCATCGAGCAGCTTGCGGTTGTTAGCCTCGTCGTTCGCCGGCTCCCCGGCGTAGCGCGCGGAATATACCCCTGGCGCCCCGCCTAGGCGGTCCACGGCAAGACCCGAATCATCCGCGATCACGGGTACGCCGAGCAGACGCGCCACCGCTCTTGCCTTGATCAGCGCATTCGCGGCAAAGCTATCCCCATCCTCGGGAATATCGGGAATATCGGGATAATCCCTGAGACTGCGGACGGCCGTCCCATCCTCTCCGAACATCGCCTCAAATTCCTTGACCTTGCCGGCGTTTTTAGTCGCGATGACGACCTGTGCAGGTCTAAGCTCGTGCAGACGCATGCGAATTTCCCCTGATCCGGTCAGCGATGGGCCCAAGCGCCTTCACCTGTTCCCCAATCATCGTACGTATGCCCGACTCGGCCAGGGCAAGCAGCGAATCCAGCTCTTCGCGTGAAAAAGGCGCGTCCTCGCCGGTCCCTTGCACTTCGACGAATTTGCCCGTTCCGGTCATCACCACGTTCATATCAACCTTGGCCTTCGAATCTTCCTCATAGTTCAAATCCAGACAAGCCGCTTCCTGCACAATGCCGACACTGATCGATCCCAGAAAATCGTTAATCGGAAACCGGCTCAAGTTTTTCTCCCGGGCTACTTTATCCATGGCGATCGCCATCGCGACAAACGCGCCGGTAATGGAAGTCGTGCGCGTGCCTCCATCCGCCTGGATCACATCGCAATCCAGCGTGATCGAACGCTCGCCCAGCGCCTCCAGGCTGACTACGGAGCGCAAAGCCCGTCCGATCAGTCTTTGAATCTCCATCGTCCGGCCGCCAAGCTTCCCTTTGGCCGACTCCCTCTGGTTGCGCACCGAAGTGGCGCGGGGCAGCATCGAATACTCGGCTGTCACCCACCCCTTGCCCTGTCCTTTCATAAAAGGAGGTACCCTCTCCTCGACGGTTGCCGTGCAAATGACTTTGGTCTCCCCTACTTCAATCAGGACGGAACCTTCCGCATGCTTCGTATAATTCGTAGTGATGGTGACTGGTCTGGCTTGATCGGCACTTCTCCCGTCGCTTCTCATGTGATTCGTTCGTCCTCCTTTATTCATCCGTAACTCATTGTACCAAAGGCATGGGGGAATGCCAAACGTGCCAGGAAGGCCCGAAGGGGAAGAATAAGCCGCTGCAGATCCATGCCTTCAGACCCGGGACGCCCCGATTGTCCGGCTGTTTGTCCAGACGAAGAAAGGACCTGCGCTCCGGGCCAGGTCCTTCCTCCTTCCATCGCATGCAGCGTCGCCCGTGCAGGCCTATAGCTTGCCAGGGTTCACCATCGAAGGGCGGGCGACGGGCTTCGCATAGCTCTGATTGTCCGTAGCATTGACTTTGGCATCGCCATTCACCAGTATTTGCACCCTTTTATCGCTGCCCATATTTTCGGTGATCGACAAGACGACGGACTTGAGCGCTTCAGCCGGCGCCCGCAGGTCCTCGCCCAGCATGTTATCGGAGAAATTAACGGTAATCACGTCCTCCGAGCTGGTTACATTCAGCAGTTCACTGCCTGCGTGCAATACGGCGGCCAGCCCCTTGCTCTCATCGGGGCCTGCGATCAGCTGCTGAATCACGGCCTCCGGCACTTGATCCGTCCGTTTAATTAAGCGGGTAACCGGCACATAATATTGAAAGTCCTCCTGATTGCGGTTCAGGAAATAAAGCGTCACCGGCGTGGCCTGCCCGTACTCTACACTTTCGGGCTTCTCCAGATTGATGCCCATCGCGCGGGTCAGCGGCTCGTCAAGCGGAGTTCCGCCTACCGGCATTTCCTTGATGTCCGCGCCCTCGACGCGAATCTGCACCTTCTCGACGGTCGGATAGCCGGTCAGCGTCCAGGCGACCGCCTCCAATATTTTGCGCTCGTCCTGCACATTATAATCATTGAACGCCGCGGAGAAGTCGACAATCGCCAGCTTCTGATCCGCTATAATATTGATGCCCTTAACCTGGGTTCCCTTGGGCAGCAGGGACGTAAAGCCCGCAGGCATCCGGCCCTCCGCCGGTCCGCCGTCCACCATGTATTCCAGCGCTTTCTTCGCCGTATCCACCGCCTTCTCAATCCGGAAGGTTACCGGAGCGACGTAGCCGAGCTCATCCTTCGCGTACACGGTCAGCTGCATCGGATTGGCCAGTTCGGATACGCCGGCATGACCGCTGGTCGCTTTGGCTTCCACACCGCCCTGGGGAGGATCGATTTGCAGCGACTGTTCCTTCGTATCCAGCAGGGAGCAGCCTGTCGTCATAACCATGATCAGGCCGGTAACGGCGGCCCACCGGATCGGCTTATTCGGTTTCATATGCTTGTTCCTCCTTGGTTTGGAAAGTTGTCCGTTTACTTTTATGTATACGGGAGGAAGGAGGGTTTATGACTGCTGTTTGTCCATTTTGAAAAAGAAACTAATTTGGTTCTCCAGTTGGATACCACCTTGATTTTTCCAGTACCAAAAGCCTATAATTAAAGAAGTGTTTTTCCAATAAGAGGTGATTTCAATGGAAATCCGTCTGCAGGATTCTTTCCCCGACCAGGTGTACCGAGCCGTCGCTCAGCAATCGCCTGACTGGCTGTGGATCTTCGACGCCGCCGGCATCCCGATCGGCGTGTCCCCCGCGCACCAAGCCGGCCAATCCTTGTACCAATTCGTCTACGAACACGACCTCCGAGTCTTGCAGGAGGCTTGCCGCGCGCTTCTGCGCGAGCGGCGTCCCTTCTTCCTCATCTTCCAAGGCGTTATGCCTGACGGTTCCCGCATCTGGCTAGAATCCAGAGGATACCCGGTGCAGACGGAGGAGGATGATGACCTCCTGGCCGCTGTGTCGGCCAGAGACATCACCTTATACAAGCAGCAGGAAGAAAGGCTGACGCGTCTGGCTTACTACGATGCGCTGACCGGCCTGCCCAATCGAAGGTTATTCCAAGACCGGTTCATGCAAGCGATGCACATCGCAAGGCGGTATCATCATAAACTCGGCATTCTCTACCTGGATCTGGACGATTTCAAGCGGATTAACGATATGTACGGCCACTCTGTAGGCGACGAGCTGCTTGCTGCCGCCTCCTCCCGCCTATCCCATTCCATTCGCGAGCCCGATACGGTATGCCGCATGGGCGGAGACGAATTTGTCGTATTGGTTCAGCAGTTCGAGCATCCGGAGGATGTTGTCAAAATCGGCCGGAGGATCAGCGAAGCGCTCGGACAGCCCTTCGATATCGGCGGACATCAGATTCGAATTTCTAGCAGTATCGGAGCCGCGCTTTACCCCGTGGACGGGCTGGACGGAGAATCGCTTCTCCAAAGCGCGGATCATGCCATGTACGCATCCAAACAGCTGGGCAAAAACCAATTCCGGTTCTTTGCGAACCCGGAAGGAGGACGAGTATGAAGTACAGTCTGAATAGCAAGAAAGTAGCCGAAGCCGCTCATGAATGGCTGGCCAATCGTGGGGTGAGGCTCGAGGATATCGCCGACATTACACATACGCTCCAACAGGATTATTACGAATCGCTGACGTTCGAGGAATGCCTCGCAAGCGTCGAGCAGGTGATGTCCAAGCGGGAAGTGCAGAACGCCATCCTGACCGGCATTCAGTTGGACCTGCTTGCCGAGGAAGGCAAGCTCCTTTCGCCGCTGCAGGAGATGATCGAGCATGACGAAGGGCTTTACGGCTGCGATGAGATTCTCGCCTTATCCATCGTCAACGTATACGGGAGTATCGGTCTGACAAACTTCGGCTACATCGACAAGCTGAAGCCCGGCATCGTCAATATGCTTAACGACAAGTCGGGACCCCGCAAGCACACGTTCCTCGACGATATCGTAGGGGCGATCGCCGCTTCTGCCAGCAGCCGCATCGCGCACCGGAAGCAGGAAGAGATCGAGAACAAGGGGCTCGTCCCTCCTGCCCCATAAGCTCCCGGGAGCCCTCTCCCGGCATGCTGCATAAACGGCCAACACGCGGACAGCTTCGTCCGCGTGTTGGCCGTTTGTCATGTGAGTTTAAGGTCCGGCTGGCCTTACAAGCCGCTGCCCGCGCTGACTGAGGATGCTTCTTACTTAAGCGGCTCAAGCGATTCTGCAATGGACTCGAGATCGGACGCGGACAGCTTCTGAAGCGACCGGAGCGCCACATACGTCTCTTCTACTTTAAGATACAGAGCGGGCTTGCCGTCTTCCGTCACCAGCTTGCCGCTCCCGATCTTGAGCTGCGCCGGTTTCTCGGCTTCCGCCTTGCCGGAGGGCTTCAACTCCTTCGCGGATTGGGTTAGCTCCATATTCAGATATTGAATGGTAAAGGCATCGCCCATTCCCTGAATCTGCGAAACCCGGTCATCCTGCGCGCCCTGCTTTGGAACGTAGACCGTCTTCAAGCCTTGAGCTTTAGCCAAGTCCAGTACCGTTTTCTTGTACATATTCGACAGCTCCAACGGGGCCAGCTTGACCGGTTCAGCGGGCTGCCCGGTTGGCCCGCCGGGAGCGCTGCCTCCTGACGGGACTTGCCCGTTAGGGGCCTGCTCGGAAGGAGGCGTCTGCGCTTCTCCGGCAGGCGGCTGCCCGCTCTCTCCGGTCGAGGCGGCCGGCGGCGTCGCCGGAGCAGGTTCCGTTGCCTGCGGTGCGTTTTTGGAGCAGGCTGATGCGATCGTTGCGGAAGCTAGCAGCACGGCCATAGCGCCCATCAGCTTTCGCTTCCAGTTCGGTGCTGATAAGGTTGTCATAAAGCTCCACCTCCGGCTATATGTGCGTTCACATTCAACTGAATGTCGGCTCGAGACCAGGAGCCGCGCCACCTGTCGGCGCTCCAATAACCAGGGAATTGCGCGCGGGTCGCTTCCCCCCACCCCAGCGGGTCTACGCCCATCTGCTGCAGACGGCCGATCAGGGCCTGCGCCCGGAGCTTCAGCCGCTCTTCATAAAGAGCAGCAGCCTGCTTATCCATTTCTCCCGGTACGGAGGAGCGGCCGTTGACGCGCAAATCAATACTCAGGAGCGGGCGCCTCCAGCTGCCGTTCGAAGCGACACCGGTGCGGCAAGAAACACCAAGCAGCCCTTCTTCCCTGAGCGCCGGTCCCTGCTCTCCTTCCGGCTGTTCCGACAATAGCGGGTCTTGCAGATCAGCTCCCCCACGCAGGCAAGCCAGGACCCGGCTCTCTTCCACGGTCAGGCGCCCGACAAGTCCTTGTTTCTTAAACAGAAGCGTCTCTATTGAAACAGGGTAATTTTTTCCATCCCGTGCAGCCGGCATCCCGGCAGGGAGTAAGGGCAGCGCCTGATCAGCTTCATAATCCGGTCTCATCTCGCGGAGGGAATCCCGAACGGACGCATGCTTCCCGATCGCATACCGCCCGATGATCGCCGCATCGGGCCGCCGGACGAACGCCTCGGCTGTACCCGATGCGATGGCGACGGCCGGCCGGCTGCCCTCGCGGAGTCCAAGGCGGCGCAGCTCGGTGACCCAAGCGGCGGGGAAGCCGTGCCGGGTAACCCAGCTTTCGCCGATTACGACAAGCTGCGGCGCCTGCTTGCTGAGCCAGGGCAGCGCTGCCGCATCGGAGAGAGCGACGAAGGAACGGGACTCCACGGCTTGTGCCCCAAGCGGCTGCCAGCCGCCCGTGCTGCCGCCCGAAGCGCCTTTGAAGGCAGTGATGCGAATCCCTCCCGCCCCCTCGTCTATTCCTGCGACCGTAAGACCTCCTCCGTCTCTTTGAAAAAGCGGCTCCTTCGTCTCCGCGGCCGAACAGCCCGAACAGACCAAAGATACAAGGAGCAGCAGCCCGGACACGGGTCGCCACGCGCGGTTCGCTTGCATGCTGTGCATGTTGCCTCCTCCTTAGCTCCATCAGACCGATTTCAATTTCCTGTGAATTCCTACTATTTCCATTCGAAGCGCCGATTATGCACACGCCAAAAAGCGCCGTCAACGGGGTTGTCCCGCTAACGGCGCGATTAAAGCCCGCACCTTCCCTAGTCTAGATCATGCTTGACGTACCGGATAATCCCTTCATGCTCCACAGAGGATAGCTGTCCCGCTTTCTGAAGCCAGACCAGATGAGCCAGCGTCTCAGCCAGACCAAACCGAAGCTGATGCACGCTGAGCCGGTCCCCGAACATCGCTCTGCATACCGCGTAAGCCGTCATCGGCTCAGACAGCAAGGCCTTCATCGCAGCCAGTCGCTCGTCGTGATGTCCGATCAGTTCCTTGGCCCGCTCGGTCAAGCGAGTAAACGGCTCCCGGTGACCCGGATAAGCCATGCCCACCTCATACCGGGATATCGTCTCCAGGCTCTCCAGGAAGCTGGCAAGCGGATTCTCGTCGATGCCACCCGGCAGATAGCTTACGTTAGGCGAGATTTGCGGCAGCACATGATCGCCGCAGAACATCGCCTTGGTCTCCGGCTGATAGAAGCAAAGATGGCCCGCTGCATGCCCCGGGGTATGAATAGCGCGGTACATCCTGCTCCCGAGCGGGATCTCCTCCCCTTCTTCCATCGTCGTAACCTCCGGCTGCGGCGACACGGCCGGAACAAAGCCGTCCATATGCTCCCGCATGGGAGCCTCAAGGTCTTCCGGCAGCCCATGGAGGCGGAACAGCGCCAGCATCCGCTCGGTGAGCGGAGTTCCTGCTCCCCAGAGCAGACGGGCCTGCTCCAGACCAAGCCTGGACAGCAGCACCGGCGCATCGGCCAGCTCCTGCAACCAGCCGGCCAGTCCGTAATGATCCGGATGGTGATGCGTCAAGACGATCCGCTCGATCCGCCTCGGCTCCAGACTAAGCTCCGCGAAGACGGATGTCCATACCTGCTCGGCCTCTTGCGTCCTAAGTCCGGGATCGATAATGGTCCAGCCTGTCGGTCCTTCCAGCACGTAGGCATTCACCCAGCGGAGCGGAAACGGCAGCGGTACCTTGATCTGGTAGGCATCCGGATGCCTAATGATCACCTCTTGCCGCACAGGCCGGGAGTTATTCATGATCGGCCTTCCCCCTTCGTCCAACGAAAATCATCCGCTTCGAATCGGCTGGAGAATAGTCCGAAGCATCGTATCCGCCATACACGGCGTCCACCGCCAAGCCCGCCCTCTCCAGCATACTCCGGAATGACTCCAGTCCGATCAGCTTCACTCTCTCCTCATAGACGCGCGAGTCTGCCGATCCTTCTTCCTGCAGTACGATCGTTTTGCAGACGTATCCGTCCTTGATCCTGCGGGTCTCCTCGATACGGAGTCCTTCCTCCACTCGCACGGAATGGGGAACAAGATGGCTGCGGACATAGTCCGGATTCAGAAAATCAATGATGAACCGCCCTTCGCTGCTCAGCAGCCGCCGGATTTCGCCAAGTACCCGCTCATGATCCTGATCGTCCTCGAAATAGCCGAAGGACGTAAACAGGTTGACGACGGCATCGAAGGGACCCTCAAGGGGAACCTGGCGCATGTCGCCCCGCACCCACGTGACTTCTCCGCGCTTATCCAGCTTACGCGCCTCCGTCAGCAGCACCTCCGACAGATCGACGCCTGTCACATGAAACCCGAAGCCGGTAAGCGCCATCGAATGCCGCCCCATGCCGCAGCACAGATCCAGCACCTCCGAGCCCTCCGGCAGCTCCAGCCACTCCATCATGCGTCTTACTTCCTCATACGCTCCCTGCATATCGCGATGCTTATAGACGATCAGATAATCGTCCCCGAAACTTTTAGTATACCAATCCGACATACGATTCTCTGCTCCTTTGGGTTCGAACAAACTACCCTTTATACTACCAGATAGCCGATTGGAAAATCTATGGTTAAGCCTCCTCCGCTGTAGTATAATGGATGCTTGAACAATGCCCTGTCTACAATGGAGGAATTCCTATGGACCGATTACGAATCGAACAGCTGATCAACGGACGCAAAGCTAAAGAAATATATGAGCATATCCGCAAGCATGGGGTCGTATCGAAGATTGAGCTGCTTGAGCGAAGCGGGCTGACCGGAAGTACGCTCACCCGAACGCTGGAGGAGCTGACGGCGCAGGGCTTCATAGCCGAGGCCGGCTTCGGAGAGTCGACAGGCGGACGAAGGCCTATTCTTTATACGATCAATTCCGATTATGCCTATGTGTTCGGATTGGATATATCTCGAATGCACTCCAAGCTGATGCTTTTCGACCTGCAAATGAACCCCCTCGAGGCGAAGCGCTGGGCCATGGACGAGCGGATGACGCCGCAGGTGCTGCTCGGGGAAATCGCCGCCGAAGCGGAAGCCATGCTGGCCCGCCGTCAACTCGACGTCTCTCAGGTGCTCGGCATCGGGATCGGCGCGGTCGGACCGCTGGACCGGAGTACGGGCGTGCTGCTCGAGCCGCTTCACTTCCCCGCCCCCGGCTGGACCCAGGTGCCTCTTACCGCGTGGCTGGAAGAGCGCCTTGGCATCCCCTGCATGCTGGATAATGGCGCCAACACCGCGCTGATCGCCGAATCCTGGTCGGTGCGGGAGCGGGATTACCGCCATCTGCTGTACGTGCATGTGGGCGTAGGTCTCCGGTCGGCCATGATGACGGGAGGGCAGGTCGTCTATGGCGCCGTCGATATGGAGGGCTCGCTCGGCCAAATGATTATTCAGACGGACGGCCATCGTTTGTGGGGACAGGGCAATTACGGTGCGCTGGAATCCTATGTCTCCATCCATTCCCTTGAGCAGCAGGCGCAGACCCGTCTGAAGCAGGGACGCGACAGCCTCCTGCTGCGTCTGGAGCCGGACCCGGATCTTATTCAGTTTGCTCATCTTCAACAGGCGCTGCAGGAGAATGACCCGCTTACCGTGGAGCTGTTTACGCAAGCGGCCACCTATTTCGGAATCGGTCTGGCGAATTTGCTGAACATTCTCCATCCCGAGAAGGTCATTCTGGGCGGGGCTCTGATCAGCAGTCACCCGGGATTTTTCCATACGGCCACCAAGACGGCGATACAGCGGGCCTACTACTATCCCAAGTATCAGGTCGTCTTCAGCCAAGGCTCGCTTGGCGAGGACGCTCTGGCTGCCGGGGCCGCCCTGATGGTCATAAACCGGCTGACCCTGCTGTAGGCCGGACAGCTTCACAAATCCGAAACATGACACCGCTTAAAGTCAAACAGGCTGCTTCGAAATCTCCTCCCGGAAATTTCGAAACAGCCCTTGGTTAGTCCAGCATAATCTACCCCGGCTCTCGTTAAGCCGTCGCTTCGTCCTCCGCCGGATCCGCTCCTCCATGCAGCTCCTGGAACAGCTGTACCAGCCGTCCATGCTTGCGCAGCGACTTCTCGTGGATCAGATTCAGCTTGCCGTTGTCCAGCAGGCCGAACCGTTCCACCAAGTGCTCATTGCCATGAGACCAATCGAAGCCCTCAAAAATGTTCAGGCAGGCCGTCCAGTTCTTCGTGTACTGTCCATCGGTGAACAGGTAGCGGTGAGCGAACAGCGCGATACTCTCCTGCATAGCGCGAGCGGAAGAGCTGTATTGCGGCAGTCCCGGCTGCTCAGGCATAAGCGGAAGCAGGGTCGTATAAAATTGATGCAGCATCTCGATATAAGCGCTCGGATCCTTCTTGATTCTGCGGGCGAGCTCGTAGGACGGCTGCATCTTGCCGGTAAACAGCATAGTCGCTGCCGAGTACAGCCAGCTGAACGACGTAAAGTTCTTGTTGTACGCAGTGAGGTTCGCCCGGCGCTCTACGCCTGCCCCCTTCAGGAACACGTTGTGATCGACCACCTGCTGAATCACCAGATTTAGCGGATCGATCGAGTCGAACGAATGGCCAAGCTCTTTGCTGACAAGCTGAACCTTCGAGTTGATGTCTCCGAACAGCTGCTTTTCTTCTTCCTCGCTAAGTCCGATATAGATCTGCACCGCAAGCTCGCTCTCCATCAGCTCCAAGCGGCGGCGCTCCAGCGCTTCCAGTTGGCCGCTCAGCAGTTCAAGCTCGGTTACCCCTTCTTGATTTTCCGGATTTTTGCGAATCGCAACCTTCAATGACGCCAGCTTACGCTCCAGCCGTCTCGACTCCTTCAGCAGCTGCTCGTTAACGTAGCCAAGCGCCAAAATCCGATGCTGGCCATCCAGTATGCTCAGCTTGGAGCCAGGACGCAAGGCAAGCCCTTCGCTCGATTTCGTCAGGCTGGCGACATCCCGCAGCGACAGCGTCACGGGCCCGAAGAATACACGGTCCAGTTCCCTCTCCTGCAAATAATTCGAAATCTTACGGCGCTGTCCGCTGCTCAGCTTGCGCTGAACCATCGGATCGATAGTCGTATAATTAAGCAGGTCCTGCACCTGAATCGGCATGGTCGCCAAGCCGAAGCGTTCACAGAACGGATGAATCGTCATGTTTAACTTTAAGCCGTCCATTAGCCGACATCCTCCTTCGCATCCAAGTCCTCCGGCAGCTCATCCGCCATATCCGACTCCCGGATCAGGAACAGATGATGCTCCTCGTAGAAGCCTTTGACATACTGGTACGCTTTCATAATACGGGAACGTCTCGGCAAGCGGTCCTTCTCATCCCCGCTATAGATCGCACTCCAGTCCAGATGAGGCAGGATATGAAGCGCATAATCAAGCGCGTACTTATTGAAGCTTCCGCTCTTGGTCGCCTCGCCGTGGAAAAACATCGCCAACGCGATCTGCAGATTCTCCGACCAGCAAAGCTCGCCCTTCTCGGGGGCCGGCAGCAGGCGAAGCAGTCCTTCGAAATAATGCGCAGCCACCTTCATTTTGTCATCGATTTCTTTCTCCTCGAAGTAATACCCATTCCCACGGGAAGCGGATTTGAGCCGCCCTTCGAACAGCCCGATCAGGATTTCGATCAGCAGATGATACGAGAACATGAACTCCGGCCCCTTGCCACGTTCCGTGTACATATCGACCGGAATCCGCTTCATGACCGGAGCTTCGTCCACCAATCGGGTCGCCAGCACATGGTAAAATCTCCGCTGCTCACGCAGAACGGCAAGGTTGCCGCCGATCTTCCGCGGCAGCTTATTGATATCCGAGAACAGCTGACGCTCCTGTCTGGCATTAATGTCAAGGTAGATCATCGTCGACATCGGGAATTGATACAGCTTGCTCAGCTTCTTGCCGATTTCCTCCATCCGGTCATATTCCCGACGGTCCTTGGCCCGAGCCATGGCGCTCTGCAGCGTTTCCATCAAACGTCTGAACGCAGCCAGCCGATGCTGTCCGTCCACCACATACAGCTTCTCGATCGCTTGCAGGCGATAGGCGCCGGATGCCGAGTCATACTCCCCGGCTCCGCGTGCGGATAAGATCAGGCCCGGAAAATAAATGCCTTGCCCATGATCCAGATACAGCATAATGTAATCCATCATTCGCGACAAGTTCTGGGGGACAATGGCTCTCTGTACTTCAAGATCCACTTCATAGATAGCAAACAGCTTGCTCATCGGAAGCGTAGTGGACAATGTAGCTTGCCCGAACGTCCTGGATAGCGCTCCGGGAATTTCGATAAAGGACGAAGCTTTTTGAACAGCTAGCAACTCGGATAGCGATGAGATTTGATCCATGACTTATTGAACTCCTCCTACCTTTAAGAGAATAGAATCATATATGCTAACAGTATACACTTAATATTCAACAAACATTCAACTACGTCCTTTATTTCTCTCTTTTTTGAATTCTAGCGGATGAGCAGGTGCCGAATAGTATAGAACTTTTCCGGCCATACCTCAACACGGATACCCCCCACAGAAGCAAGGGGATCAGCACCATATTAAGCGTCAGCATATACCGGATCCACCCTATCCGCATCAACTCTTCCGATGGATTATACTTGAGAATCATCCACATGGTTAGAAGAAAGGTCATTCCAGCTACAGGCCCTACGAACCTCTTCCAGTTCCGGGCCTTCCCGACCCATTGAGCAAGTCCGTAGCTGATGATAAATAAATAGACGGAAAGCTTGATGAAAATGCTGACCAGCCAGATCGACATCACCAGAATATCCATGTTCTGAATAAATTCCATCAGATACACCAGCTTCACCATCTCAAAGAAAGGGAATTGCAGCTTGGCGCTAATCTCCGGTCCGAAGGTGAGCAGCACCCATAACCCTCCGATGAGCAAAATAAAAGAAGAAACCAGTACACCTGCCAATGCCGCACGCTGCGTCCCTTTACCCGGGTTTTCCACAAAAGGAAACAGCATCATAAGGAACACCGACTCGCCGAGCAAATAGGCCGGACCCAAGGTTCCCTTCCCTATGCCTGCTATCCCGGTGTCTGCATATACAGGCAGAAGCAGCCTCCACTCCAGATTATTGACGGTTAAAGTAAAGGTCAGCGCCAATATCAGCAGCAGCAGGGGCGCCCATAGCTCAGCACAGCGCCCGATCGCTTCAATCCCGCCCTTATACACCGCATAGACAATGATTGCAAGCATACAGCTTATAATCAGCCATGACGGCGTTTCGTACAGTACATTCAGACGAATAAACAAAAATTGATCCCGCAGAATAAGGTTAAGCACCCAAAACCATTGAAACAGGTACGGGATAACAAGGAGCTTCCCGGGCCATTTGCCAAGCACCGTTACGGCGAATTCAATCAGTGTCTGATCCGGATGCCGGAGACTGACCTTCACCGCTATATAGGTGATCAGCCATCCGCACAAGCCTGCGACGAGGTAGCATATCCACACATCCTGTCTGCCATGTTCGAGCACAGCCCTGATGGAGATGAGAAGATTGATCCCGACTTCCAGCAAAAGCATGATCCAGAAAACCTGTCTGTTCGTTATTTTCATCGGAATTCCCCCTTCTCGGGGCTTGGCAACAGAGATTTCCCTGTGATACCTATGCTGGTCAAGGTAAGCTTCACCTCGACGCTTATATCGGCGGAAGGAAACAGCTTCGCCCACTCCTGCTTAAGCTCCTTCCACTGATACGGATGCCGGCGGTGAATGCTATCGCCAAATCCGAATATATCGCATTTATAGCTCTTCTGCACCTTATTGAGCGTTTTCCGCGTCTGGCGTTCCAGGTAACGGCTTATCCGGTCTTGAACGGCCTCCATATCCTTCCGCTTGGTCAAGTCAAGAGCCGAATCGTTCTCCACAATAAAACCCTTTCCCTCCAGCAGTACTTTGAAGGATACCGTGTGACCGTCCAGCACGGGCACGATACGGCTCTTGAAGCTGTTAACGTTCACCGTTACCGTCTCCCTGGATCCCGACATCGCATAAGTGAAGGCCCGATAGCGCAGCTTTCCTAACAGCCACAGTCTCACCCAGAACTCATCGGGACCCAGGTAACCGGCGAGCTTCATCTGCTGGGTAAAGATGGCGGCGCCTGTTAGCTCCAGAGTCGTTTTTGGGGGGTTATCCGTCGGCTTCTCGACTTTATACTTTTTTTCCGGATGTGAAATTTCTAAGGCCGGCATCACCCCGCAGCTGCCCGTATTGGCCATCATATAAAAATCAAGCAGGGAACGGCTGATGGGCGCGCCCACTTTTTCCTGTATTTTTTGAACGGCCGTCGAAGGATTGGACTCCAATTGATAGGATAAACTCATCGCTTGCTGGGCCGTGCTTCCCTTAACGACAAAAATATTCGTGCGCGGTCGAACGGTCGGATTGCGGCTGTACTCGTCCAGAACGGAAGCGACTCCCGCCTTGGCCAGCTTTTCTCCGATAAAGATATTCCGGCGGTGACCCGGGAAAATGATGCGGGACAGTTTTTTTTGCATATTTTGCGCAGCGTCACTGTTATCCTTGCCATAGGCGCTTTCAGTCAAGAAGCCGGTCTTCCCGCTCTGCCCCCCTCCTCCATGCTCGGAACCCTGCTTGCCGGAAAGCGGCAGCACGATATTGGCCGTCGCCAGGTAGACGCCATCCTCGGCCAGGTCCATTCCCCATCCCAAAATAATTGCACGGTCATTCAGCTCGAGCCGATCCCAGCAGCCGGTCAACAGCAAGGAGGCACCCAAACATACGCCTGCCAAAGCCAAAACTTTATTGAGCATGACTCCGTCCTTTCCGCAGCTATGGCCTCTTTCGTTTCGGGAACCGTTCCAGATTGCGCCCGGCCAGCCACCGCATCCTTTTTCGCATGCTCCATTTTGGAGCCCTAATCAGCACATCGTTTAAATTCTCGGGAACCATCGGCGCATAGGGAGCCATGTAAGGAACGCCAAACGGCTTCAGCATAACCAAGTGAACGCTGAGCGCGATTAGAAACAGAACGATGCCGTAAAACCCCAGCATTCCCGCAACGATCAGAAGCGGAAACCGGAGCATGCGGAAAGCGGTGCCGGCGTTGTAAAGCGGAAAGGCGAAGGAAGCTATACCCGTTAACGATACAATGATAATCAAGGGCGTAGATACGATACCCGCCGCCACGACGGACTGACCGATAACCAGCGCCCCGGCAATGCTCACAGCCGGACCTACCTGCTGGGGAAGCCGGATCCCGGCCTCCCGCAGCCCTTCGAATATAAATTCCATAAGAAAAGCCTCGATCACCGCCGGGAACGGAATGCCCTCGCGCGCGGAGGCAATGCTAATGACAAGCGGGGTAGGAATCACCTGCGGATGAAAGGTCGTCAGCGCCACATACAGAGAAGGCAGCAGCAAAGACACGTGTACGAAAGTGTACCGGACCCAGCGGACAAAGGTGGCGTATAGATAATGCCCCGTATAGTCATCAGCCGCCTGAAGAGCGGACCAGTAAGTCATAGGGAGCACAAGGACGAACGGAGAATTATCCACGATGACTACGACTTTGCCTTCCATCAGAGACGAGGCCGCGACATCGGGACGCTCGGTATTCTGGATTTGCGGAAAAGGAGAGATGACGTTATCCTCGATCAGCTCCTCCACATTGCCCGAGTCGAGTATTCCATCCACGACGATGCGGCCCAGCCTCGTTCGAATCTCATCGACCAGCGTTTCCTTCGCGACACCCTCTATATAAACAAGCGCTATGTTCGTCCGAGTCATTTCCCCCGCTTGAAGCGATTCTACCTTGAGCAGCGGGGTACGCAGCCTGCGGCGGATAAGCGAAACATTGGTACGCAGGGACTCCAAAAATCCGTCGCGCGGACCACGGACCACTTTTTCGGATGTAGGCTCTTCCACAGAACGCTTCTCCAGGCTGACCAAGTCGGCAACAAGCGCATACGATTCGCCCTCCAGAAGAATCGCGGTCTCTCCCCTTAGTATCGCCTTTACTACCTCGTCCCGGCTGTGCGCCTTGTTCACTTGCATGGTCGGGAGCCACAAGTTCTCGTGGCCAGCCTTCTCCCCGGCTTCTTCGGCATCGGCCTGCTGCCGGAAGTGATTCATGAGCGGGCGCAGCACGGCCTCATCCAGCCCTTGAACATCGCTCATCCCGTCGATGTAAACAATAATTGCTTTCAAAGTCCCTTCCATGCAGCATTCACGGTATATGATATCCGAACAGAGTGAAAATTCCTGTTTGAGTTTTTCCTGATTGCGCAGCAGATCGGTATCCAGCGGTTCTCCCTGCAGTGCTTCGGCTTGCGGCATATCGCGATCACCCCACCTGTAGGTATTCTCCTATACTGGGAATAATATGTATGACCGGGTGAAAAACATAGCGATCCGCATCGTCCTTGTTCCTGCCGCCTGAAGTCATCGCGGGGCAAGCGTGCCTTTACAGCAAAAAGGAGGACCGGATAGTCCTCCTTTACGCAAACGCCCTTTAAACTTATGGCTTGATCACACTCTTTAATACATCCTCTATCATCCGGGTATTGGCGATCGTGCCGGTATATAGCCAGCTCTTCTCCAATCCGAATTCATAGATCTGTCCTTTTTGAACAGCGGGAATGTTTTTCCACAATGGCCTCTGAAGCTCCTCCGAGGCGTCCTTTCCGTTGCTGTTGACCAGGAAGATATAATCGACATCCATGTCAGCCAGCTTCTCCAGGGAAAGGGCGTTCCAGTTGTTTTTACTGGACGCCGAAATTTCCTTCACGGCAGCTGGCACCGTAAATCCAAGGTCTCTATATAGGACATCTCCGCTGGACATTTTTTCATGGACGACGTAAAAGTTTTTCTTGCTGTGCCAAATCGCCACCGCCGACTTCGTGCCGATCGACTTGTTCAGCTGCTCTTTGGCTTCCTTGACTTTGGCTTCATAAGTATCCAGCGCCTGCCGGGCTTCCGCGTTTTTATCCAGCACTTTACCGATTTCGAGCAGCTCCTGCCTCCAATCGTTGTTTTTATCCATGCCTACCGTGTAAGTAGGCGCAATCTTGGCGTATTGGGCGTACTTATCGCCCGCCACCATTTCGGCGGAATCGATCAGGATCAGATCGGGCTGGAAGCTGGTCACGACCTCAAGCGGCAGGTCCGAAGGAATTAGCGGAACGTCCTTCAAAGCTTCCTGCAGGTAAGCCTGTACGTTGGTTTGCTTGACCGACCACTGAGCAACAGGCTTGACACCGAGTGCGACCAGATGGTCTTCCAGGTAAGAGCCGATGATGCGCTGCGGCTTCGACGGAACCTTAACTTCATTCCCCAGACTGTCCTTGAGCACGCGCTCGGCAGCGGCAGGCTCGGGTGTATGACTGGCTGCCGGCGTCTGGCTTTCCCCGGCTGCGCCCGGATTCGTTCCACATGCGCTGATCAGCAGCGTTAAGCTTAGCAGCAAGCTTAATACGGTCAATCGTCTTGTACTGCGGTTCATAGTAAATACCCCTTCTCGATCTTTATGATAATGATTATCAACCTCATTAACATTATAGGGTTGCGGGTAAGACAGGGCAATAGAGCTTCTTGCCAAAGGTAATGGACAATATGGACGTGCGGACCGCTCCGCATGCTGTTTATACCCGCTTGGAGTTACACCGGCATGCTTCTTGAACATTCGGCTGAAGTAGTAGCGATCCTGGAAGCCGACCTCGGAGGCGATTTGAGACAAAGAAGCCTCGGTATGCAGCAGCAATTCCTTGGCCTTATCGATGCGGTATCGGATCAAGTAATCGATCGGGCTGCAGCTTGTCCTTTCCTTAAACATCCGGGATAAATGCCGGGGGCTGCAGTCCAGCATACTGGCCAATTCCTCCAGGGTCAGCGAGTCGGCGTAGTGCTCGTGGATATAACGGATCGCCTGCGCCGCCGTATCCGCCTGCACCTGCTCTTGGAGCTGACGCATCAGTTCAAAGATAAACTGATGGAACAACGCTTTGACATGCAGGCGCTCAAGCCCGCCTTGCTGATGCCAGCTGTACTCCATGAGCTCGGTCAGACGAAGCAGCGCAAGCGGATGCCGGGGGGAGATTCCGTACCGGCTTTGAAACGGATTGCCATCATCCATCAAGCTCTTCACCATAGGAATTCGCCAAGGCGGCAGAAAGGCTTTGTACAAAATCAGATAAAAGTGGAGCTGCTCTTCCGTTACGACAATATCCAGGCAGGCCCCCTTTCCGGCATGCAGGACGTGGAAGTTCTTCGCGGTATAGGCCACACCGTCCAGTCGCAGCTGCGCCCCGCCGTTCACGGTGAATAAAAACCCGCTTGCGGGCAGTCGGTAGGTAGCGAAGTCTTCTCCCCGTTTGACCGTCCGACGGCGTATATCCAGCACCTTATGTACAGCGTGCGTCCATAAGCGGATATGGCCGGCTATATTGAAGTCAATATCCATGTGTTCCTCCCTGTTGTACACGAAATCCAAGGTTCATATTTGAGAATAATTATCATTTACTAGTTTAATGCAAGGGGCCACACTCTTCAACAAGAACCATTCGCCGAGGCGTACAGCATGCCAAAGAGCCTTCTCGTGACGTCCCTCAAGGAAGGCGTGTCAAGAAGGCTGAATGTGGTCAGTCGTTCCGTTCAGGACTCGTGTCATGACGATCGTGATGTGGTTTGAAACACACCCAAAATTAAAGAGTTCCTTATTCAATCAGCTTTATTCAACCTTAATGACCTACGTCATCCTAGCCGCGCTTCAGGATTATACCTCCTGTCGGTCCTTGGCATGGAGTCCCCGACTTTCGTGCGGGTATGCCCTGAATCAAAAGACGGTTTCATACAATGACAGGCAACACACAAATGGGATGTCCTATAATTCTTATTTATTTTTCATACGTATGCTCGTAGCTTTCAAATACCTCTTCAGGTGGCAGTGGAGATGGGGGCGGCGGCGGATTGTTTTTCAAATAAAGGGCGCGCCTCTCCATACGCTGTATCGATTTGAATTTCAGGGTCAGCCATATCTGGCTGGCGATGTAAATGGAGGAATACATTCCGACAACCAGACCTAACGTCATTGCCAAGGAGAACAGATTAATGGAATCACTGCCCCAAACCAACAAAGCGATCGAAGCGATCAATACGGTTACAGCTGTATTAACGGAACGTACCAGCGTTTGATTGATACTCAGATTAACAAGGCTTGTTAAATCCCCCCAGGTTTTGGCTCGGGCAAATCGGAGATTTTCACGTATTCGGTCAAAGATGACGACGGTATCGTTAATGGAGTAGCCCACAATCGTCAGGATCGCGGCAATAAAAGGTAGATTGACCTCCAGCTTTAGGATGGAAAATACGCTGATAACGAAAAAAGCATCGTGCACCAGGGCGATGATTGCTGCAACAGCGAAGCCCCATTCGAAGCGTATGGCGACATACAGCATAATGCCAATGCTGGCAACAGCTACAGCGACGATGGCCTGAAAGGCCAATTCCTTGGCGATCCCCGGGTCAACCGTGTTTTCCTCCTTACCGATGCCGTTTCCATATTCCAAAGCAAAAGCTGACAGGATGCGGTCGGATTCGCCAATATCCGCATTGAGCACCCGATCAAACCGCACGGTGACCCGATCCTGCTGGCCTCCGCCTACAGTAACGACAGATGGATCAAATCCGGCTTTTCGAACAATTTCTTCCGCTTTATTTTTTTCAATTGGTTTGCCCAGGGCAATATCTATGGTTGTACCTGCCTTAAAATCTACTCCGTAGTTTAAACCATGTACCAGCAAGCTGCCAATTCCAATGACAGTAACTAGAATAGAAATAAAGAAATACAGTTTTCTATGGCTGACAAAATCAAAAGACCTGTGCACAAGTGGCATCGGTTCATTCTTGCCAATGGCAACCACTTGCTTTCGCGAAACTCCAAAAAACAACGGATTGTTGAAAGCCTCTGTTTTGGCCAGCATTCTAAGCAGCCATTGAGAGAAGTAGACATTGGTCAGGACACTCAGTCCAATACTAAGCACAAGTGTAAGCGCAAAACCTTTAATCGCGCCTGTTCCGACATAAAATAAGACAATAGCGGCAATAATTGTTGTAACATGTGAATCCATAATCGTCCGAAAAGAATTTTTATAGCCTTTGCGCAGTGCCGACTGTAAGCTGAGGCCCGTGCGCATTTCATCCTTAAGTCGTTCATAAGTAATAACATTGGCATCTACGGCCATTCCAATGCCGAGCACAAAAGCGGCAATTCCCGGTAAGGTCAGCGTCGCTCCCAGCCAATTCATGATCCCCAGTAGCAGCCATGAATACGTAATTAGCGTAAAGCTGGCAATAAATCCTGGGATACGGTAAAGAACGAGCATAAATAACAAAATAATAATAGAGGCATAAGCTCCCGCCTTTACAGTTTGCTCAAGCGAAAGCTGACCTAATGAAGCTCCAACAGATTGTGCGTATTTTTCTGTAAGCTTTAGTGGAATCGCGCCAAGATTGATCGTATCTACAATTTCCTTGGCTTGGTCGTAAGTGTAATTACCGGTTAAGGTAGAAATTCCTTCGGTAAGAACGACTAGTATGACAGGCTCCACCAGAACCGTTTCATCCAGTTGAAACGTTATCTTTTGATGCAGCAGCCTGGTTGAAATCTCTAACAGCTTCTGTTTATCCTTGACCTCAACCCGTATTAGCGGTTTTTGCAATTCCCCGTACACGATGTGCGACGCACCCTCCAGAAAATCGCTTCCGTTTAATTCGATCGCACCGTCCGGGCCCCGGACAGTCAGCTGAGCTGGCTTCTTGAGAATTTCTCTTACCTTCTGCTCATCCTCTATACCTGCCAGCCGAACCCGGATTCGATTGGATCCCTCCGTCCAAATTTCCGGCTCTGTAATACCTAGAGCATTAATGCGTTTTTCTAAACTTTTTGCCGTTTGCCTTAAAGCATCCAGCGTAACGGCTCCATTATCCTCAAAGGTCGATGCTTCGTATAACACCTCAAAGCCGCCCTTCAAATCGAGACCAAGCTTCACGTTGGAGAGTACGTTCGGAATGGTCACTCCTATAAGACTTAAGGTAATGGTAATAGTTAATAGAAAGGCAGTTATTCTTGTATAGTTAAGCAAACAAAGTCTCCTCCCGACAAATCCTCCCGCGTGCTTGCAGGAATATGGACTCTTCTTCACGAAAATATGACATATACTGCGATGATAAAGATATATCACCAGTCGAAATGCTATATTAACATCATGCACTGCAGTGCTCAATTTGACTAACCCATAGGAGACAATTTATGACGACACAAGTTGGGCAGACAACCAGGATAACGTTGTCAATGATAGTAAAAAACGAAAGCGGACGTTATTTAAAACAGGCCCTGGAACGGCATCGCCTGTATATCGACGATGCGGTTATTATTGATGACGGGAGCACGGACGATACCATAGATATTTGCTTACAGGCTCTGGCTGGGATCCCCGTTAAGTTAATCAAAAATGAAGCATCGAAGTTCAGCAATGAAATAACGTTGCGCAAGCAGCAATGGGAGGAAACCATAAGCGTTAATCCGCAATGGATTCTTAATCTTGATGCCGACGAATGGTTCGAGGATCGATTCACCACCGAGATACGCCAGCTTCTCGAACAATCGAACTCCTATGTTATCAGCTTCCGGTTGTATGATTTTTGGACGAACTCAGCCTATAGGGAAGATAGCAACTGGCAAGCGCATCTATATTACCGACCGTTCCTGCTACGCTACAATCCTGATTTCCCCTACGTGTGGAAAGAAACGCCACAGCATTGCGGGAGATTTCCGGAAAACATTTACCAGCAGCCCAATGAACTTTCCAGTTTGCGGCTGAAGCATTTTGGCTGGGCAAATGCTGCAGACCGTTTGCAAAAATTCAATCGATATATGCTGCTCGATCCGGATGCAGTCTACGGACTGAAGGAGCAATATCGATCTATCATTGATAGCAATCCGCATTTGATTGAATGGGTAGATTGAGAATATATGGTTATGGCTCACTGTGACTTCTGCTCATGCATAAATCCTGATGCTTACGACTGATTAAGGACCCCGGTCAAATATTGCTTATTCAGCAGCATGCTAGGGTGATGGGGATCATACGACAGACCAATCTCATTATGCTCCATTGCGCGTTTATGTTGGCCGAGACGATCATAGCAAACGCAAAGCTGCAAATGCGGCTGCCATGTCCAAGCGCTAGGATCGGGAGATGCACTCAGGTCGGCCGGTCTTGTCAATTTGAGCGCTTGCTTATATAAAGGAATGGCTTCCTCCCATTGCTCCACATTCATAATCATGAACGCCAGCTTACAGTATATTTCGGCAGAAGGAATACGGTTTACATAAGTTTCCAAAATGTTTCTCGACTCCATCGGCTTTCCCAATATATAGTAGAAGTCTGCTGCATACACAATAGCCTCCACTCGCTGTTCTTGTTCGCCTTGGCCAGTTTCTAAAAAGCTCAAATAATACTCAAGGGCTGCTTCCTCATAAAGATAATTACGCATGCTTGTTGCATTGTGAAACAATTGCTCAGCGGTTAGTTCCTTTACTGAACCAGCAAAAAGTGTTGCGTGGTCCGGTTTCAGGCAAAGCTGCTTAAAGGCTGCTACACCCGCTAAATCGGATTCACGATAAATATGATAAGCCGGATATGTTGTTTCCACGAACATCCCTAGACCCAATGCAGCCGCACGAATACAGAAATGTCGATCCTCTCCCCAAAAGGAAATACTTTTAATTTCCGCAAAGCTTACACCTGCCTGCAATGCCTGTTTACTTATCCATGTACAAGCACCAAGCCCCCCTACCTCATACAAGCCTGGCACTCGCAGTTGGGCAAAAAAACGCTTCAGCCGCAGGAATTGCTCCTGGCCCTCCACCTCTTCTCTGCGATCCTTGCGGTATTGCGTATATTCGTCCTGCAGCCAAACTTGTGGCATTTCAAGCGTATCCGGCTGCCATTTCGTCCAAAAAATACAGGAAACAATCGGTTTATCGGCTTGAATCAGCTGCTTCAAGGTTTGCGGATGCAAAACGAGATCGGAATCGACTAGAAACAAACCGTCATATTCGGCATTACGTGCTCGTTCTATCATGTCGTCCTTCATAGCAGCGACTTTCCAAATTTGGCTTTCTTTCCAGTAGTGTGTAAACTCACTGCGTTTGTATTCCTCATCGGTTTGTATAGCAGGTCGTATCATAACGCTCCTTCCTGTCGTCTCGCAAAAATCGCTAAGCATCTGGGATGACAGCATGTCTACATTATCGTCAACAAATATATAATCAACAACGGTTGAGCTTTGTGTTAATTCCGTAAGCGATAACAGAAATTGCTCTAAAATAGCAGGAGTCTGCCTGATAGGACTGCCAATTAAAACTTTCATCTTTTCAATGTCATTCCTTTATCCTTGACATTTTTTACGAACTGAATCGCTTCCGCTCGGGTAAGCAAATCCCTTCCTTTGTATCCAACCACGGTAGCTGACGTTTTTCCGCTGGAATAGCCTTTATCCAACAGATACTGAATAGCCTCGTCCTTTAGCAAAGAAGTGCCGTCTGCTGCTGCGATGATACCAGCCACTGTCTCACGATTGATAAAAGCACTTCTCAATTCTACAGCATCCCCGATTCCATGAATGGGAAAATGACGAGCTTCACCAAACGTATAAAAGGCGTCAGCCCAATGGTTATTGGATACAGCAGCTTGAACACCAAACATTTTCAGGAAAATCGCCAGAAACTCCGCTTCCGATACGTTGTTATCCGGTTTAAAGCTGCCATCCTGGTATCCATCGATGACCTTATTCTCATACGCCCATGAAATCATGCTTTCTGCCCAGTGCCCAGTAACATCGTTAAATATAGCTCCTCCGATTTGAGCAGGATTTCCATCCCCCCCGGCAAAGATGACTTGAACAGGATAACGCTGGCTCTCAGTGCTCCCATCCCCCAACTGACCAGCCTCGTTTGCCCCCCATGCCCATAAAGTGCCGTCTTTTCTTAAAGCAAGATTATGGTCCGCGGAGCTGGCAGTGACGGCTATAATATCCGTAAGATCGTTAACGCGAATGGGATCTATTCTTTCATCAGTAGTCCCATCACCCAACTGGCCTGCAAAGTTGCCTCCCCATGCCCATACGGTGCCATCTTTTTTTAATGCCAGATTATGGCCTCTGCCACCTGAAACCGCAATAATATCCTTCAAGCCTTTTACTTGAAACGGAGCTGTTTTGTTCTCATTTTTCCCGTTTTGATTCCAACGCCACGCCCATACCGTTCCATCCCTTTTGACAGCTGTTGTATATTTCCCCTCAGCTACTGCCACAACATTCGTCAGTCCACTCAATTGCACCGGATCTGATTTCCATTCTTCGCTTCCTAATGTACCAATGCTCGATTCAGCAGAGCGGTTATTTCCCCATACCCATACCGTACCATCTCTTTTAACGGCTGCACCGTCATTAAGACCGCTCGAAATAGCCGTTATATCCGTTAGACCCTGCACTTGCACAGGTACCAGCTTACTGTCGGTTATATTCACACCTAACTGACCATATAGGTTCCAGCCCCATGCCCACACGGTACCATCACTTTTAAGTGCCAAGGTGTGTGCGGCACCGCTGGAAATAGCCGTTACATCCGTTAGACCACTTACTTGAACGGGACTTGACTTATCTTCCGTGGTTCCATCTCCCAATTGTCCGTAGAGGTTCCAGCCCCATGCCCATACCGTACCATCTTTATGCAGAGCTACTGTGAAGGACTGGCCGCTCGTTACCTCCACTGTATCTGTAACACCTTTCAACTGTATAGGATACAGCTTGTTATCCGTTGTTCCATCACCTAATCGGCCATCCTCATTGGCCCCCCATGCCCACACGGTGCCATCCTGATTAACGACTTTCGATTCTCTGTAACCGGTAGCCAATGATTGAATCGCTAATTCGCCGCTATTATTGGCGTGGGCGTTATCAGGAAAAATGACCGTAGCTTCCACTATAAAAAACATTGCCATCATGACACACAGGAATTTCGCATTTCTGAATGGTTGACGCATAGTTGGCTTCTCTCCCTTACTATTCGCTATTAATTGTTCCCGCACGGGACATTAATAAAAAGAATTATTCCTAGTGATTAAATAAACTCCCAATCCCTTAGATCACTGAAGGGATTAAGAGTTTATTTGGAGTAAGCTGATTGCTGTGTTACCTGATTATGCAGACGCAGCTTAGCTTACAGGTCAATACTCAAAGCGAGATTACTTAGCTGTGTCCGGTTCAGGATGAAGCACTAAACTGATTTCAGCAGGAGTGGTCGTGTCGTCGATCGTACCATTGCCCAATTGTCCATGACCATTGTAACCCCATGTGAAATATTTGCCTTCACGGCTTATAGCACTGCTGTTCAGATAACCAGCCGAGATCGATTCGAACTGTCTGTCCCCGCCTACTTTAGTTGGCAGCAGCTTGGATACCCGAGTCCCATCCCCGAGTTGTCCAAATTTATTATTGCCCCATGCCCACAAGGTTCCATCACTTTTTAAAGCCATGCTGTGAACAGAGCCACTTGCTATTTGGGCGATTGACTCTAAGCCTGTTAGCAGCACCGGAAATAAGCGATCTGTTGTTGTTCCATCGCCCAATTCGCCTTCACCGTTATATCCCCATGCCCATACGGTACCATCATTTTTTAAAGCCAGTACATGGTATTGACCACGGGATACCGCTGCAATTCCACTTAACCCCGTTATGTTCTGAGGCATTAGCTTGTTTACTTTCGTTCCGTCACCCAATTGACCAAAGGCATTAAACCCCCAGGCCCATACAGATCCATCGCTTTTTATTGCCACATTGTGGAATGCCCCAGCCGAGATCGATGTAACAGAGCTCAAATTGGCTACTTGCAGGGGGGACAACTGTTTCTTGGTCGTCCCGTCACCCAATTGACCGAAAGCATTATTCCCCCAGGCCCAGACGGTTCCATCATTTTTTAAAGCCAGGGAATGCTGCTCACCTGCTTCTATCGCAACGATATTGCTTAATGATGAAATTTTTGTTGGGACAGGCTTCTTCTCGGTCGTTCCATCGCCTAATTGCCCAGCCTCATTGCCGCCCCAAGCCCACACGGTTCCATCCTGTAGAAGAGCAAGGGAATGATTCTGCCCAGCGGATACGGAGCTTACCGAGGTCAACCCGGCTACTTGCTTAGGTAACGAACGATTTTGGATAGCTTCGTCGCCCAAGGTGCCCTTCTCGTTATTCCCCCAGGCCCATACCGTCCCATCTTTCTTAGTTGCTAATGTATGGTAAGAACTGAAATTCCCCATGGAGATTGTGGCATCTAAGGATAGTGAAGCTGCAAGGCTGTTTACGGTTATCTCGTTGCTTGCTACTGATACATTCCCGGCGGCGTCCTTAGCTTTCACCGTGAAACTATACGGAGTTCCCGGAAGCAAGCCTGTGACAGTATGGTTCAATACCCCATACGTTACACTGGTTACCAAATCTGCACCTTTATACAGTTGATATTCCGTTACAGCTACGTTACCCGTTGCCTCGGACCATGCAAGGCTTGCACTGTCCGCTGTACTGCTGGCTAAGGATAAGACAGGTGCGCTTGGAGGTACTGTATCCATAACCGGTACTGGGACGTAAACATTATTTACTACTCCACTATTTCCTGCAGCAGCATTGTATACATGATAGCTAACTGCACCCGTGTTATCTGCTGATGTTCCCCCGTTCAAGCTTGTGTTTTCTACTGCTTGAGTCACAAACAAAACAGGAGTGAATAAATTAAAGGCAACAAAAAGTGCAATAAGCGTTGCGCGTTGTTTCATCGATAATACAATCCCCCATAAATTTGACATCTTTCTTAGGCCATCCAGTATTCTATATAAGACCGGATATAGAACAATAATGGCAAATCCCGCATGAGTTTCTACATCCGGCAGTATTTCATGGTTTCGGCTATTGAATAGTAAGACCACCGCTGGCATATCCAGAAATAGTTGCTGCAGAGTCAATTCCTGCAGTTACTTTAGCTGTATACACCATCAAGTAACGACTTCCTGGTGCTACAGGGATCGATAACCCAGTAGTTGTTCCTCTGGAAATAGTACCAATGCCCAGAACACCTGTTAAAGGGGGATTCAAGGTAACCGTAGCGCCTGGTACGGCAGTAAATATATTATCTGGTGCCGTTGATACATACAATTGCCCAGTAATGGTTACCGTCGTTCCCACAAGAGATAGTGCAGCAGTAGTACTAAAATAACCAGAAACGGATGTAATAGTACCGGCACGAGGCGCCGAGAAGGAATAGTTTAAATCGGTTCCTGCTCCACCTGTAAGATCAATAATTCCTCCAGGAATAGATACTCCATTAACAGAACCCCCAAACCCGAGAAGGCTGCTTTGGTTACTCACTCCACCGAACGTTGTTGTTAATGATACTGGCTTTCCGGAAGCGTAAGGAATAATCGCTCCCGCTCCTGCGGCTCCGGTGGCGCCGGTTGCTCCTGTGGCTCCCGTTACACCCGCTGCTCCGGTGGCTCCGGTCACACCTGCAACGCCTGTGGCCCCGGTTGCTCCTGTGGCTCCGGTTGCTCCGTCATAGCCTGTCGGACCTTGTAAGCCTGTGGCTCCCGTTACACCCGCGGCTCCGGTGGCTCCGGTTGCTCCTGTGGCTCCGGTTGCTCCGTCATAGCCTGTCGGGCCTTGTAAGCCTGTCGCTCCCGTTACACCCGCTGCTCCGGTGGCTCCGGTCACACCTGCAACGCCTGTGGCGCCGGTTGCTCCTGTGGCTCCGGTTGCTCCGTCATAGCCTGTCGGACCCTGTAAGCCTGTCGCTCCCGTTACACCCGTTGCTCCGGTGGCTCCGGTGGCTCCTGTGGCCCCGGTGGCCCCGGTGGCTCCGGTGGCTCCGTCATAGCCTGTCGGACCTTGTAAGCCTGTCGCTCCCGTTACACCCGCTGCTCCGGTGGCTCCGGTGGCTCCTGTGGCCCCGGTTGCTCCTGTGGCCCCGGTTGCTCCGTCATAGCCTGTCGGACCTTGTAAGCCTGTCGCTCCCGTTACACCCGCTGCTCCGGTGGCTCCGGTCACACCTGCAACGCCTGTGGCGCCGGTTGCTCCTGTGGCGCCGGTTGCTCCGTCATAGCCTGTCGGACCTTGTGAGCCTGTCGCTCCCGTTACACCCGCTGCTCCTGTGGCTCCGGTCACACCTGCAACGCCTGTGGCGCCGGTTGCTCCTGTGGCTCCGGTTGCTCCAGCATCTCCTTGTGCCCCAGCCGACGCTACCAAAGTGTAACTTGCCGAATCAATGCTCGGTGTGCCAGTCGGATTTGCTGCTTTCACAATATAGGTGCTGCCATTATAAAACACGGTTTGACCTACTGCATACCCCGGAGCCGCTGTTTCATCATACGTTACAATTCCATCTAGGCCTGCTCCCGTTGCTCCAGTTGCTCCAGTGGGCCCTACAGCCCCATCGCTTCCATTAGAACCTGACGGTCCCGAAGCCCCAGCAGGGCCTTGGTCCCCCTTTTCACCCTTATCGCCCTTATCGCCTTTAAGACCTGCAGTTGGTTCTGGCACAGCTACTGAACCGGGAGACGCAGGCACTTCCGTCACCTCAACGAAATAAGCGGTAGTTCCACTGTAAACAACCGTAACGTCCTGCCCTGCCTTAATGGTTGAACCAAGTCTACTTGGGCCAAATACGACAGCTTTAGGATCCAGAGTAAGCTGCTGGATTACACCGCTTTTATTTACAAGGCTAATGCTGCCGCTGGATACGCTGACCACATTCCCCTTTATGATACGATCTGTTTTGTCCCCTAGAAGCATTTCCATCTTTGCTAGGATCGTTGCTACCTGGGCACGAGTAAGTGTGTCCTTCGGTTTGAAGGTATTATCAGGAAAGCCATTAATAATGTTCAGCTTTACACCAGCATTTACATATCCAAGCGCAGCTGGCGAAATATTAGCATCATCTGCGAATACCGATTTGTTAGTGGAAAGGGTAGCTGCATCCAATTGTTTCCCTAGTGTACGAACAAAGAGCTTGGTGACCCACTCGCGCGTTGCAGTTGCCGCCCCCCACGATCCATCAGCCGTTCCGTTCTCTTCGCTAGGTACAACCAAACCTTTATCGATAGCCAGCAGCACCCAATCGCGTGCCCATACATCTGTGGTTAGTGTCAAGTTTCCTGCTTGGACTGAAGGGTTCTCAATACCCAAAAAACGGATTGCCATTATCACAGCCTCTTGATGGCTCACTGGGCTATCAGGATTGAATTTCCCAACATCATCGCCAACTGTAAATCCCAAAGCTGCAACCTTCGTTATATATTTGTAAGACCATGAACTTGTATCCACATCATGAAAGGACATATCCGCGGTTGCTGCATGGGCAATTCCAGTTGCTATAAGCTGAACATCCGCAATGGCTCCAGCGACCACATTGCCCGCTAGAGCTACCGTCGAAACCTGAAATACTTTGTTTTTGAAGCTTTTGTCTCTATTCTCCTTCTTATATTGCTTCATTGCTTTAAGGATTGATTTTTCAACATCTTTGTGATTACTCATTTCTCATCCTCCAATATTGTTAATAGCCTCTCCGATATGAAATCTTCCTATGGTAAACCCAAGCTTTTGAAATAGGCACGATTCCCGACAACGCTCGGATTATTTGGAACAAATCCCGCCGCAATTTCATTATGTCGGAAAGCCAGCTCTCGCTGCCCCAGCCTGTCGAAGCATACACAAAGCTGTAAATGCGGCACCCAAGTCCAGCTGGAATGCTGCAAAATCGCAAAGCTATCCGTCGGTTTCTTGAGCTCAGTCGCCAGCTTGTACCAAAATATGGCGTCTTCAAATTTCTCTTCCTTCATATGAAGATATCCAAGCTGACAGCAGATTTCCGCACGCGGTAATGCGTATACAAACGATTGCAGTGCCCTGGCTTTCGCTTCATTTATGTACCCCAGCTCTGCTGCACAATCTGCTGCACGGCCGCAGGCTCTTATCCGGTCCTCCACCCAGCCGTCGGGACGCTGCAAGAACTGATCATATTTGTCCAACGCACGTTCCCATAGTCCATGATCAGCAAGTTCATTCCCGTAGTAGAATAGATCGCGTGATGAGAACCATTCGCCCACTGCTTCATGCTCCTCATAAATATGCAAATTGCGATCGGAGTTGCCGTGCATCCTGTCATGAGTAATATTAATATCTGCAGAATGTAGGTTTCCCGCTACCTGTAAATATTCATGGACAAACCCGATCCATCGAAAACACTTCTCACGCTTGACCAAACGATTTCTACGCAGGCTGGTCATCACATTTCCATATTCGTCGCGGGCAAGAATATAATTCATGGAAACGGAATCGACGGTCCATTCAAGTCCGGCAAGAAGGGCTTTAAATTTCTCAGCATCCGGTGGCAAAATCACATCATCTGCATCGAGCCATAATATATATTCCTGAGTAGCTAGGCTGAAGGCATAATTTCGTGCTTTGGAAAAATCGTTAACCCAAACAAATTCAAATACGCGGTCTGTGTATTTTCGTGCAATCTGCTTCGTCTGGTCTTCCGAGCCCGTATCCACGATAATAATTTCATCAACCAGGTCACTGACACTGGACAAACACCGATCAAGGGTTTGCTCTTCATTTTTGACAATCATACAAAGGCTTACCGTTATCTTATTTTTCCATTTAAGCAAAGCCTGTGAAATATCTAAGCCCCATTTTTGAGCTGCCTTCGCTTTATTCTCTTGAAGAAGCTTACCGTACCAGTTAGGATCATCCGGAAACAAATCTGGAGGCTGTTGATAGCAGACAAAGCAATCCTTGGCTATATACATACCATAACCAGCCTGCATAGCACGATAACAATAATCATCATCCTCGAATGATTCCAAGCCGAACCGTTCATCAAAGCCGCCCAGCTTGTCGTATGCACTCTTACGGACAGCCAGCATTTGGCTAAGGAGCCGTGTCACTCTTTGGGTCTGACCTGCTTGCTCCGCAATGAAGGCACGAGCAATAACACTTAACTGCTCGATGCTGTTGACAGGCTCGGGAATTGATACATGCTGGGCTCCACTGACACCATTACTCACTGGTCCGACCATTGCCGCATCAGGGCGCTGTTTTAAACAACCAGTCAATGACTTCAACCAGCCCTCGGACAAGGTCATATGATCGCGAAGAAACACAAGCAAATCGCCTTTGGCCTGGGCCGCTCCAAGGTTATAACCCGCAGCAACACCGATTCGTTCTTGAGAGGTAATCGTAACAATGCCCTTCTTGTCCATACTCAGCAAATTATCAATTTCTTTCGAGCCGCCATCATTGATCACAATTAATTCGTAGGTGCCAGATGTAGATCGCCGAATGCTTGCAAGACATTGTTTAACCATGCTGCTATGCTGAGCCAACAATATAATACTGGTCTTCATTCCAGCCTCCATATTGAAAAGTAAATGTACGATTGATGCAATTTAGCTAATGATCCAAAAAACTCGTGATGTTGAAGCGAGACCTTGAATCGCTGGTTCTAGCTGAGGAACTCCCTCTTAATTTCCATGCTTTATAAGCTAACCTTAACAGGCTGTTTCCAATTTAGTAGTACTGCTGTAAGGTCAAATCCCCATCCCCCCCTGTAACCGCTTTATTGTGTTCCATCTATAAAAATTACCAGTGGGGTATTTCTGAAAATAAAGAGGGTGTGCCATATAACGAACAACACAATATCAGTCACATACAAGCTGCAACCAGCTTGAAGCGCCCGATAACAAAAATCATCGTCCATAGCTTTCAAGCAAAAATCGTTAACCTTTCAACGAATAGTTGATTGTTTGCATATCCTATTTATAACATATTGACAAGGGTGAACTACATTAAAGATTTCTTTAAGTTCATCTATAAACCGCGTAGTTCGACACCCTTAGCAGAAATACAACAAAAACCGGGTATATCTAGCTCCCAAATCCAAACGTACTCCTAAATTGCATGTCGAAAACGAATGAATAGAATCGTATCTTGCTAAACAGCAACTCTCAAGGAACGCATATAAAACCAAAGAACCCTCTTCTCACGCTTCCAGACGGAAAACGTAATAAGAAGGCTGGGTGGGTATGGTAACACCCGAGTATGCTTTAGATTTGCAGCTCCCCAAGCTTGATCAGCTCGACTACCGCTTGCGAACGGCCTTTTACATTCAGCTTTTGCATAACGTTCGAGATATGATTTCTGACCGTCTTTTCACTGATAAACAGCTGCTGCGCAATGTCTTTCGTCGTTTTGTCCTGTACCAACAGTTCAAAAACTTCGCGCTCGCGGTTGGTAAGCAAAAATTTGCTTTTGTGATCGTTGCCCATCAAAGTGTCACCCCTCCTTGCCCGGGTTTTTGTATCAATACAAGGTCTAGGGATACAGTCAAATCCAGTGTATGAAATACAGGATGGACTGGTGCGCCCCTAGAACAAAATAGGCGGAAGCCCGGCATGGGCCAGTTCCGCTACCCGGACAAGCTTGGTATCAGGCCTGTTCTCCTCTCAGTTCGCCCACGGCAGCCGTACAATATTTGCAGCGGGTCGCTTTGATCGGAATTTCCGACAGGCATTCGGGACATTCCTTGATCTCGGGCTTAGGTGCGGGCTTGGGGTCCTCCTTCTTGCGGAGACGGTTCAACTGCTTGACCACCATGAAGATGACGAAGGCCACGATCAGGAAGTCGATCAGCGTGCTGAGGAACTGTCCGTAATTGAGCGTAACGGCACTGTCCGCCTTGGCCGCTTCCAAGTTGGGATAAGACTTGCCGTTCAGACTCAGGAACAAATCCTTGAACGGAACCTTGCCCAGCAGCAGCCCAACAGGAGGCATGATAATATCGTTGACGATGGACGTCACCACTTTGCCGAAGGCGCCGCCAATAATTACCCCGATCGCCAGATCGACCATATTTCCTTTCATCGAAAATTCTTTGAATTCCTTCCACAGCTTTGAATTCAACACCCAGTTACCCCCCATTAGATTCACTCATTTCTTGTCGAATATTGTACAACAAACAAGCCCTGAGCAAAAGAGTCCTTTTGCCCAAGGCTTGTCTGGAGGCGCCGGCTTCCCGGCGTTTATTTCTTCCTGTTATTTCTTCCTGCTCAGCGTGACGAGAAGCGATGCTGCGCTCAAGATGACGGCAGCGATGGACAGGTAAAGCGGCAGGCTGGATGACTGCGCCGCCGAAGCCTCAGTCGTTTCGGACGCTGCTCCTGCGGCCGGGGCCGTCGTATGACCGTGACCGTCGGTCCCTGCGCCAGCCGGCTTCGCATTGACCTTGGTCACAGAGGCCGGCTTATCGGAGCCTTCCGCTCCGACCCATTCCACCACACTGCCATCCTTGTAGGTTTGATAAGCCTTCCAAGTAATAGCTGTCGCCGTATCGGCTACCTTGCCCTGCATATAGAACTCGCCGAATTCCGTAGCGCCGAGTCCTTCGCCCGTAGCCGTCCAGATAACGCCGGTAATCTTGTCGCCTTCCTTGGTCAGCTCATACGTCCAGCCCGGCTTAGGCTCAAAGCGGGAAATCGACACGGAGTCCAGCGGAAATTTGACCTCGACCTTAACCGTAGGAATCGTCTTCTCCGTGGGGACGCGTACCGCGAACTTCTCGTAGCTTCCTTGCGTCGATTCCTTCGGCAGGACCGTCACATGGGCGCTGGCGACTCCCGAGATCAGCATAGACAGCAGCAAAACAAGCGCAAAGGCACCGTAAACGGGTTTGGATCTTTTCATCATTAAACTAGCCCCTTCCTGGTATACAGCGGTAAGTATTTCCCTTCCTAATGTAACGTAAACCGCTCCAGGACAACATGACTCGACCGGGCTATTTTTCGGGTGATTTTTGGACGTTTTGTGTCAAGCCGTGGCGGACGGCATAAGCGGTAAGCTGTACCCGGTTTTCCAGAGATAGCTTGGCCAATATATTTTTTACGTGATTTTTGACGGTGTTCTCTGTAATGAGGAGAGCCGAAGCGATCTGCCTGTTGCTTTGGCCGGTCGCTATGCAGCCAAGGATCTCGAGTTCACGCTGCGATAAAGCGCTTGGCGCCACGTCGTCCGCTCTCCCGCTTTCCGAGCGCCGGAACGACTGGAACAGCCGATCGGCCAGGCCGCGCGATATTTCGCTGTTCTCATCGAGCAGTCCGCGCAAGTAATGACTCCAGTCCTCGGGGTTCATATTTTTTAAGAGATAGCCTTGAGCCCCCTCGCGAACCGCCGTAAACAGATCTGTCACATCGTCGGATACCGTCAGCATCACAATCCGGATATGCGGATACAGCTGTTTGATCCGTCTCGTCGCCTCCAGTCCGCCGCAGCCCGGCATCCGGATGTCCATCAGAATCAGATCGGGCAGCAGGACCGGGCAAAGCTCCAGCACTTCCTCCCCGCTGGCTGCCTCGCCGATCCATTCGAAATCCTTCTCTCCCCCCAGCAGCGTTCGGACCGCCCGGCGGGCTAAAGGGTGGTCATCGGCCACCAGCACGCGAACCTTCATAAGCCCCTCCCTTCCTGAATCGGCCCTGTTAGAACCAGCTCCGTACCTCCGCCAGGCGCCGGTTGCAGCTGCAGCTCCGCTCCAAGCTCAAGCGCCCGCTTGCGCAGGATGGACAGCCCGTATCGGCCGCCCGAAGCATCGGCTTCCGGGTCGCATCCGACTCCGTTGTCCGCGATGCGCAGACGCCAGCTCTGCCCGTCAGCCGCGCGCCCCAGCTCCAAGAAAGCTTGGTCCGCCTGCGAATGCTTGCGAATATTCGTGAAGGCTTCCCGAACGATAGAGAACAGCGAAACCTCTGCCGAGGGAAGGATCGCTTTCCCTTCAAGCTCAATGACAGGCTCTACGCTGATCCCCGTCAATCCGCTCCACTCCTCCAGCCATGCCAGCAGCCTGCTCTCGAAGGCCGCCCCTTCCTCCGGCACCGTACGCAGATTGAATATAGCCTGACGCAAATGGTGGTCGATCTCGGATATGGCCTCCCGCGCTTCGTGTATCTGTCCCTTGGTCAGCTGTACATTCAGAAAGAACAGCACCTGCGCAATATTGTCGTGCAGCTCCTCGGCCAGGCGCTCCCGTTCCTCATAGACGGCCCGCTTGGCCCTCTCGCCGGCTATCGTCTCATTCATCTTCTCGATCTTTCGGAACATCCACGTACCGAATATGTAGGACAACAGCAAAGTCAGCAGCGTGATATACAGATTGCCCGCTTCCATAGACAGCAGGTGAAGCATAAAATCATGGCGTACATATTCGAACCCCCCGATCAGGAAAGGCGGAAGCAAAATCGTGCACCACTTTAAGGTTCTCATTGACATTCGGATGATCATCACACACTTTCCGTCTTTCGGCTCAATTTACCCTTGTTCATACCAGATAATTATAGCATGAAACCGAAGACGGCCATATGCATGACGTTTACCGGTAAAGCCTTCTTTAGGCTGGAATGAACTCACCTTTCGAATCATGTTTCTCAGCCATACGAGCAACCGGTCAGGTGCTCCTCGTGATCGTTCATCTGCGCTCCGGCCGCTATGAGTTGGATGCTCAAGCTGTCCCCCTCGAGGAAGCGGCACGTCAGGGTAAACAGCTGAAGCGGATCGAAGACGTGGACCGTCACCACAAGCGTTCGTTCATCCGTCCAGACAGCGGCACCATAGGAAAGCGCCCCGAGGCCCATGAAAGGCTCCATCCCTTGCGTCCAAGCTCCCAAGCCGAATCGCAGCTCCGTCCGATCACTTCCCTTCTGAAGAAGCAAGCCCGTACGTTCGCCCTCCAGCACAAACTCACAGGCCTCGTAACCGGAGCGGTTCGGATGCAGCTCCCAACGCCGACCCGCAATCCCGCGAGATAACGGGGAGTCCGGCTTGCCTGCGGGCATGAAAAGACTCAAGCTGGCGAGTCTCTTCGATAGCTCCTCTGCCGCTTGCGGCTCAGGCGAGTAGGGACGATCCGTCCTCTGAATAAGCCCTGCATGGATCGTGGACCAGAAGCACTCCAATATGCGGGCCTGTCCATCCCTGTATTCCAGCGTATTGGCCAATGTCACGAATACCAGTTCCTGCTCAGGCAGCACGATAATCAGCTGCCCTCCCATCCCCAAGGCGCAGTAGCCGTTGTTGCGGATCCGCCAAAATTGGTAGCCGTAGCCATGCTTGCCGTCCAGCATCATGCGAGTCCCATAAGTGCCTATCCTGTTGCCGGTGCTCTGCCCGGCCCATCCCTCCGGTAGGATGCGGGTGCCGTTCCATACGCCGTCCTGCAGATACAGCTGACCGAATCGAGCCAGCGCCTCTGTCGTGCAGCGAACGCCGCTGCCCCCTTTATTTATACCGAGCGGGCAGCTCTCCCACCACAGCTCGCCCATCCCAAGCGGGTCGAACAATCGGGGACGCAGATACTCCAGTACCGTCATTTCGGTCACTTTCTGCAATATCGCGCACAGTGTATGGGTCCCCGTCGTATCGTATGCGAAGCTGGTACCTGGCAGCTTGGTCGGCGGCGTATTCAGGAAGCCGCTAACCCAATCCTCCATCTGCGTGCTGGTGGATTTCGGATGAACCGTCGCCATCAGCAGCAGATGCTCCACAGTCATCATCGCCGTATAGGGATTCAGCTCCCCCTCAAGCTTCTCAGGGAAGAAGTCCGACACCTTGTCCGACAGCTTCAGCAGACCTTCCCCAATCGCGATGCCTACCGCGGCAGAGGTGATGCTTTTGCTTATTGAGAAGATGGGGTGAAGGTGTTCCGCTTCGAATGGACCATAATATCCCTCAGCGGCGACTCGGCCGCCCCGAAGCAGCATGAAGCTATGCAGGGGGATGCCCAGCTCCTCCGCCTGCTTAACAAATGCCCATACAGCCTCGGATGAGATCCCGGCCTTCTCCGGTGCTATCCTCTCTAATCGGTCTTGATTCATCTTCCTAAGCGCTCCTTATCTAAGCGAGATGGATAGGTTCCATCGCTGGTTTTTTTGTTCTCCGCTGGTCGCTCCTTAAACCCGGATAAGTTTATCCGGATTTCGTACGACATACATGTTGGCAAGCTTTCCGCGTCGGAGTTGTATACATATCGCTGCCAGAGTTTCGTCCCCTGAACGGATTACTATACCGGTCTGACCATTTAGAGAGGCAACCTCGAAAAGAAGCTTTCCCTGATAAATGTGCCCGCCCTGAAACCCTTCCAGCAGGACTCTGGCCACGTGCTCGCGCGTTTGTATCGGCTGCTTGAACGCGATGACTTTGCCGCCTCCATCCGAGACGAGCATGACGTCTTCAGTCAGCAAGGCTAACACATGCTCGACGTCACCTAGCTCCAGGGATGTGAGGAATCGGCTAACCCATTCCAATTCGACCGCTTCGGCCTCGACCCGCTCCTCCTCGGATATTCCCAGCTTGCTTCTTGCCCGGCTCATCAACTTGCGGCAATTCGCCTCTCTCTTGCCGAGCAGTTGCGCTATATCGGGATAATCAAAGCCCAGCGCCTCACGCAGGACGAAAACCGACCGCTCTGTCGGCGTTAGCCTCTCCAACAGTACGAGCATGGCATAAGACAGCAGATCACGGTGGACGACCGTCATCTCTAGCGTTTCCGCCTCCGGCGTTCGAATAGGCTCGGGGAGCCACGGACCGACGTACACTTCCCTTCTCCTCCGCGCCGACTTATGCAGATTGAGGCAGTGATTGGTTACCATTTTGCACAAATAGGCCTTCGGCTCCTCCAATCGTTCGGGTTGTACATCGAAGACCTTGACAAACACGTCCTGCACCGCATCTTCCGCGTCTGCCGCAGAGCCTGTCAACTGATACGCCAGCGTGAACAGCAGCGGTTTATATTGATCGTACAGTTTCTCCATTCGCCGTATCACCTTCTCCGGGCTATTAGACCTCCTGCATCTGGGCCTCCATGTTTCTATCGGAGCCTGCTGGCCAAATCCCATCCAAGCTTTCTGGCTTTCCATCCCAGCTTTCCTGTGATGATCATATCAAGTCCCCATTGACGCGTCCATACCAACCCGCGATTTTCCCCCAGGCCGATGCAGAAGAGATCCTTATACGATTTGTGTACCGGCGCGGGGCGGCCTTCCAGATCGGCCAGCACGATTTTCCCCAATCGATCCGCCTGCATTCCGCCTTCTTTGCACGTCATCTGATCCGCCTTGCCGGTTCTCGGATCGACGATTCTCGCACAGTCGCCAATGCTGTATACACCCGGCGCCCCTTTGACGCGATAGCATTCATCCACCAGCACTTGACCTTCAGGAGTAAGCGGCAAACCCATGCTGCGAAGGGCTGGATTCGGTATCAGTCCAATCGCCCATATACATAAGCCAACCGCCAGACGATCCCCATTGCTGAACGTCACCACTCCCGCTTCCTCCCGGATCACCTTACGATTATGAACCACTGTCACTCCAATTTCGCTGAGCGTCCTATCCAGCTTCCGTCCTACTTTCTCCGGCCCTTCCGGGAACAATCGCTCCTGCGCATTCAGCAAATAGACGCAGATATCGGACGAATTCAGCCCTAGCCTCGACGCTTCCTCCCGCATGGCGAGAATAAGCTCGGCGGACGTCTCTATGCCACTGATACCCGCTCCCGCAACCGCTATTGTCATCAATCGTTTTCGTTCCTTGAGGTTCCTCTCATCAGCAGCCTTCTGCAGATTGGCACGCCAGCGTTCCCGGATGTGTGCCGCTACTTGCGGGTCGGTCAAAGCGATGCCTCCCTGATCGGGATCCGGTCGCCGAACGATACTGCCGACCGCCACGACTAAAAGATCATAATGTATTCGGGCCTCATTTTCTTGCGCATTCGTATATCGAATCCGTTTCTCCCCACTATCCACGGACGTAACCGTACCTTGCACGAATTCGACTCCTTCGGGAAACCAATGCGTCCAGGGAATCATAATCTCTTCCCCACTCACAGCCGGCCGGAACAACAACACTTTGCGCACATGACCAGGCTGCTTGTCGAGCAAAACAAACCGGATCCGCCGCCCGTTCGCCATGCCTCTGGTCGTCTCCATTATGGCTTGGAGAGCGGCCAGCCCCGCATGGCCGCCTCCGATGATTAGGCATGTCAAGTCGTTCATCACTCCTCAGCTCCCTTTGCGTTTTGCACATATAACAATGTAAGGCTCTGATTTGTGACATCGGAAGCGAATGAATGAGTAATTTTGCATGATCCCGTTTAACATGATCCCGTTTAATATAGAAGCAAAAAAGAGAAGCAGTGTCATTACTCCACTGCTTCCACTAAAAAATTATACTCGGCGGTACCACGGCAGCCTGGAAAGCGGAGCGTCCACGTCAACCTCGCAAGGGCCGACAACCCGGCTTCCATCGTCGCCATCCCATGTCCCTTGCGGAAATAGGATCTTACGGACGGTTGCACCTTTCCGTAGCACCGGAGCAACCAAGATGTCATCGCCCAGCATGAATTGATCGGTCACCGACTCATAGCCACCCTCTGGGAACACATAGGCCAGGTGTCTTATGATCGGTTCTCCTGTTGCTGCAGCGTGCCTGGCCAGCCCGGCAAACTCGGCTCCCATCCGGCAGTGCAGATTAGCCGCTTCGATGCAATAGGACAAATGCGTTTCATCAAGCACCCTCCACGGCGCCGTGGAAAATTGCATCATCGGGAACAGCGCCGAGCATTGTGCGTAACGGACAAACAGCTCGGCATCCACTTGAAAGTCGGGACGGATTAAATCCCCATACTGTCCGCCGCCGACCATGTCGGGGCAGTTGAAGGCATAGCCGAGGAGTCCTTGCGCCAGTCCGTTGGGTATCAAGCTGGCCAGACCGTCGGTTTGCCAGTTGTGGTTTTTGTCGCTCAAGCGCTGAACAAGCGGCTGACCGGCCAGCTTCCAGCACGCCCGATACTCGTTGAAGGCGTATCGGAGACCAAGCCGCGCCCATTGTTCGGATTGCTCGTTCGGCGTCGCCGGTCTTGCGCTCATATCGGTAGGCTTGTAGTACTGCGGGTCCCCGGCATCCAATTTGAATCCGTCGACGCCGTATTGCTCCACAAGCCGATCCAATTCGCCGGCAATCCAGCTCACCGCTTCCGGGTTCGTACCGTCCAATATACCGCTGTAGCCGTTCCACCAATAACGTACGACCGGCTTCCCGTCCGCTTCCTTCAGCAGATATCCTTGGTCTCGCAAATAACGGAACACTTCTCCGTCAGGGCTAATGAACGGGCACACCCACAGCATGACGCGGAATCCAAGCTCATGCAGCCGGTCCACCATCGCTTTGGGGTCGGGAAATCTGCCTGGGTGAAAGCTGAACGTTCCGTAGTCCTCGTGCCAGTTATCGTCGATCATAAGAATCCCTGGCGGAAGACCGTTCGCGATAATCGCTTCCGCGTAAGCCAACACCTTATCTTGCGTCGGATGATAGCTCATCTCCATCCAGGTGTTGTACTGCGGAACGGTGAAAAACAATAAATCCGGGAATGTGCCTGAAGGCGGGAAATACGTTTGCGATGCGTGGCGAAACGCATCTCGCATATGGTCCCCGCCTCTCTCGACCTTAATCGCTCCCTTCACTCCCTCGACCACAAGCTCATCACCTTCAAATGCAAAGCGGAACGGCTCTTCCGACCATACATATCTCCCCTTGCTGGATAGAAGCAGCGGGTTGGCTTGATTATAGCCGGCGTCCCCGAACAAATCGCGCTGATGGGGGGTCCGTTTGCCGAATGGCATAAGCGTTCCGTCGGACACGGTTCCTCCCCACCAATATTCATTTTCCGTCAACGGGATTCTAATGGTTTCGTTGTACATGCCAGCCTCCGTCTGAATGGAGAGTCGAGCTCTCCTTATTTAGATCGATTTTACCTTGCTGCGGAGGACAGCGACAATCTTAATGTTGTGATTTAAACTATAACAATATTGACTTTTGCTACGCCGGACTTTGCGGGATCAACTATTCAAACATTGACCGTCGTGATGACATAACGTCCGCCGCTTTCCACATGGAACCGAATTCGGCCGCTCTCCGTAAAGGACCATTCGACTTCTTGATCCTGATCCGCCCGAGCTATCTGGATCGCTTGCTTCGTGAACACTTCACAAGTCTGCGTGATTGAAGAAGTGACGACTGCCTTAGACAATGAGCCGTTTGCCCATTCCAAATCGACTTCGTATCCGCCTCTTCCGCGCAGTCCTTTGACATAACCGTCCCTCCAAGCATCCGGCAATGCCGGCAGAAACTCCAAGCATGCTTGATGAGATTGCAGCAGCATCTCGGCGATTCCGGCCGTCGCCGCAAAGTTGCCGTCGATCTGGAAAGGAGGATGCGCGTCAAACAGATTGGCATATACGCCGCCTTTGTGAGCGTTCATCGGCTCGTCCGCCTTCACGAGCGTCAGCAAATTCGAGATGAGCCGCTCCGCACGATTGCCATCCTTGAATCTGGCCCATAAACCGATTTTCCAGCCCAGACTCCATCCCGTTCCCCCGTCTCCCCTGATCTCCAGCGATGTCTTGGCTGCCTGAAAGAGTTCGGGAGCAGACTGCTCCGTAAGGAGCCCCCCCGGATAAATGCCTACCAGATGGGATACGTGACGATGATGCACATCCTGGTCTTCGAAATCTTCGGACCATTCTTGCAATCGGCCTCTTTGACCGATTTGCATCGGCAGCAGCCTCATTTTCGTCTCAAGCAGGGTCTTCGCAAACTCTTCATCCGTCTGAAGCTTTTCCGCCGCTTGGATGCAGATCTCGAACAATTCTCCGATCAAAGCTAAATCCATGGTCGCTGCAGCGCTAACCGCACCGTGTTGATCCCCAATCTTAAATTTATGCTCCGGAGAGGTGGATGGCGACGTAATCAAATAGCCGTCTGGACCCGGAATGAGCCATTCCAAACAAAATAATGCAGCTTGCTTCATAATGGGGTATGCCTTATCCCGTAAAAATGCTTCGTTCCCGCTAAAGGCATAATGCTCCCATAAATGCTGGCTCATCCATACGCCGCCGAGCGGCCAAAACGCCCATACCGGGTCTCCATGGCCAAAGTCGCCGACCGGCGCTGTCTGAGCCCACAAATCGGAATTGTGGTGCGCTACCCACCCTCTTGCTCCGTAATTCACTTCTGCAGTCTTCTGACCGTTTACAGCTAACCTGCCGATAAAATCAAGCAACGGCTCATGCAGCTCAGCCATGTTGCAAGTCTCCGCAGGCCAATAATTCATCTCTGCATTAATATTAAGCGTGTAATTACTGCTCCAGGGCGCCCTGGTTTCCTCATTCCAGATACCTTGAAGATTGGCGGGCTGTGAGCCCGGGCGCGAGCTGGCGATCATCAAATAGCGTCCGTAGTGGAACAAGAGCTCGACTAGTCCTGGATCGCTGCTTCCGTATTCGGCAATTCGCCGGTCCGTAGGCAAGTTCTGCGGGGCTCTGCTTTCCCCCAAACGAAGCTCGACCCTGTTAAAAATCCTGCTATGATCCTCAACATGATGCTTCCGAATATCCGCATACGGCTTCTGGAGAATGGCCCGAATCGCTTCTGCGGTTGCATGGGCCGGGACGCGATCGGACCTGCTCGCCCCGACACTCGAATCAAACGATGTCGCTGCGCTGACATATAAGGTCGCACTTGTCGCCCCCACGATATGTACGCCATCCGTATCGACCTTCATGGTCCCGCCCTCATGCACCGCAGCTAAACGTCCGTGGAAGCTCAAGCTTTTGGACGTTTCCGGGTCGCCGTAACGCACGGGGCTTTCCACATGATGGTAATTCGGTGCGACGTGCTCCGGCGCTTTGCCTGATATCGTATAGGTATCCGCATCTAGATTCGAGGAGAATCGAAGCGGACTATCCAGCTTGGCGCGGAAACTGAGCAGCCCTTCTTGGCTTGCCGTTAACCGGACGACAATAGCTTGATCCGGATACGACGCGAATATTTCCCGGGTGTACCGAATACCGCCAATCTCATAAGCAATGGTTACGATGCCGGTGGAAAGTTCGAGCTTCCTTTCATACCCGGGGCGGCAACTTTGGCCGTGCTCCATCACCATATGCAGATCGCCGAACGGCAAATATGATTGCGTATAGGGTCCCAGCATGCTTTTGCAGAGCCGATCCGCTTCTTCATATCTTTGTTCCGCGATGAGCTGCCTTACTTTCGGCAGTACTTCCCTCGCTTCCGCGTTATTCCAATTCGTTGGGTAACCCGACCAAAGCGTATCTTCGTTCAATGCTATGCGTTCTTTCTCAACACCGCCAAAAACCATTCCGCCAAGTCTGCCGTTTCCGATAGGCAGCGCTTCCGTCCAAGTAACGGCAGGGCCATGAAATTGTATGACTTGGTTATTGCTCACCGGCACTCACTCTCCTACTAGCTTGATTAAGGTCTACAGCTCCACAACCGCTTTGATTACACCCGTTTCAGGACGAAGCCAGCTGTCATACCGCTCGATCATCTCATTGAAGTCCGCACGGTGAGTAATAAACGCCCGAGTGTCTATGGATCCTTGGCGAATACTATCGATCACTTGTACGAAGTCTTCACGAAGCGCATTCCGGCTGCCCATAATCGCCATCTCGCGCTTGTGGAAATCCGGATCGTGGAAGGTGATATCGGCTTTGACTAGCCCTACATATACGAGCCTGCCGCCATGAGACACATAATTCAGCGCTTGCTCCATCGATTTCACGTTGCCGGTTGCATCGAGAACGGTCGTCGGGAAGTCCCCTCCGGTGATGGCCTCCACTTCCTTTAACGGGTCGTTCTTCACATTCACGATATAGTCGGCAGGCACCCATGTTTTGCAAAATTGCAGCCGCTCTTCGTTGATATCCATGGCAATGACCTTCGCACCGGCCAGCTTGGCGAATTTCATCGTCCCGAGGCCAATGGGGCCCGCGCCGATCACGAGCACAAAGTCTCCCGGACGAATACCGGCAATTCGAATCGAGTGGGCCCCGATGCTGAAGCATTCGACGATGGCAGCCTGGTCGGGGGTCAGTCCTTCGGCGCGAATCAGATGCTCGATCGGCACCGTCATATATTCACGCATGCCTCCGTCTTGATGAACACCGATTACGCTCATCTTCGTGCAGCAATTGGTCTTCCCATTCCGGCATGCGATACACGACCCGCAGTGGATGTACGGGATGACGCTAACGAGGTCCCCAGCGGCGATCCCGAGGTCATTATCCGCAATCTCAGCGACGACGGCCGAAAGCTCATGTCCAAGCACCCGAGGATAGACGAAATAAGGCTGGTTTCCTTTGTAAGCGTGCAGATCCGTTCCGCAAATGCCGACCCGCACGATGCGGATAAGCGCCTCCCCCGGATCTGGAACGGGAACGTCGACCTCCTTCATCACCAATCGATTCGGTTCTTCGCAAACGATGCATTTCATTCTACACGCACCCCCATGTTGTATTCCGATTTTCCGCTGGGCCAAGACAAACGTTGAATCGGTTCCAATATACGGCGAACTTCTTGAATAACCTCGAAATCCTGCTCTTCGAGCGCATAGCCGATATTCGTCATTATGGTCTGCGGCTTGGAGGTACTTACCAGCGTCGTCGGGATGCCCTCATGGTTTACTGCAAATTGGATGGCAAGCTTGGGCAGTGGTACCCCAATAGATGAACAGTAATCGAATGCTTCCTTGCATGCTTGGCGAATGAGCGGCGTTGCCGGATGCCAGGCCGGCAGCTCATTGCCGGACAACAGTCCCATCGACAGGGGCGAAGCATTGACCAGTCCGGTTCCCTTTTCACTAAGCAGCGGCAGGAGCTCGAGCAGGGAATCATCATTAAGTGAATAATGGCAATACGATAAAATAACGTCGATCGGCTTTTGGGAAAGCACCGTTTGGAATATGGTTAGCGGCAGACCGGATATGCCCGTAAATCGGATCTTGCCTTGCTTCTTCAAATGCTCCAAGGCCGGGATCGCATCTTCGACAATCTGGTTCATGTCCCCAAACTCAATATCATGTAAGAAAAGAATATCGATATAATCCGTATGCAGGCGGGTCATGCTTTCTTCCACGCTTCGAATGATCCGGTCGTAGGAGAAATCAAACCGGTCAGCCCCATAACGGCCGGCCTTCGTGCTAAGAATGTATTGGTCTCTAGGTATATCCAGCAGTGCCTGGCCGAGTACCGTCTCCGCCTTCAATAAGCCGTAATAGGGAGAAACATCGATATAATTAATCCCCTGATTCACGGCTTCATGGACCGTGCGGATCCCTTCCTTGTCATCGGTTGGATGGAATACGGACCCCAGCGACGAGGCCCCAAAGCTTAATACCGACACGTCGAGTCCGGTTTTTCCGAGCTTTCGATAGTTCATGTTTACCCCTCGATTCTTAAGGATTGTCCCATTGGAAGGCTACGATTCTTGCTGGAGCACCGCTGCTCTCCCGAATTTTCACCGGAAGCGCCATGACATGCCAGTCGCCCTCAGCTAGCTCGGAATGCGACAAATAAAGCCCCTCGGCAATCCACATGCCGGCGCGAAGCAAAATCCTGTGGGTTTCTTCGTTCTCCGGACCCGTGCCGCCAATACTGAAATGATCGATGCCGATTCCCCGGATATTTCTGTCCACCAGGAACTGCGCCGCTTCGTTGGATAGATAAGGAGACTGGAAAATAAACTCCTTGGTCCAGGCCCGTTTTTCACCCCAGCCTGTATGTAAGAATACGACGGACTCATCAGTTAACAGCTCCGCATAAGGATGCAGATCGTCTACAGTCACAGGCTCGCTCGGCAATTTATTAGAAAGCTCTACCAAAACTAAACGGCCTTGAAATCGCTCCACGGGAAATTCGTCCAACGTCTTTCGAAAATCAGCCATATGAGCCGGCGCATCCATATGCGTTGCCGTATGCAGGTTCATGGTGATTTGCTCCACCGTCCAGCCGTCCCTCGGCCCTACCCGCAGATAGTCGATCCTGGGTGGATCAAATTCCGGCAGCACCGGGCAGTTGTGATAAACCTCCTGAGATAAGTCGATCATGGATTTTATCGTTACGGTCATGGACATAACACCCCGTCTCTTGTTATTATTATGTTACCGGTAACAAAATAGTATCATACAAGTTTCTTAACGGTCAACGGTCCCCGACTTGAAAACCTTTTGCCGTTGTCCCATTATGAAGGAATAGAGCTTGAAAGGATGTTTGGTGATGGTAACCATCTACGATATAGCCAAGAAGGCCAACGTCTCGCCGATGACGGTATCCCGCGTGATCAACAATTCGCCTTCCATCAAAGAATCGACGAGGTTGAAAGTGGAAGAGGCCATAAGAGAACTCGAATACATTCCGAACAAGCCGGCACGCAGTCTTACCTCGAAGGAGACCAAGCTCGTGTCGCTTGTTATTCCTGATATATCCAACCCATTCTTCACCAATATTGCGCGGGGGGCGGAAGATAAGGCGCTGCAGCTTGGATACCAGTTACTATTAGGGAACACGGACGAGAATAAGGAAAAAGAAGCCATGTACATCGATATGCTCATGTCTACTGGCGTAGACGGAGCCTTGATTGTACCGGCCAGCGACGATTCCGCCGCGAATATGAAGAAGCTTGCGAAACGGAGAACCCCCTTTGTCTATGTAGACCGAACTGTCGATTCGGTACCCGCCGATTCGGTTACAGGGGATAACTTGAACACGACCCGGCAGCTGGTTCAACACCTCATTGAGCTTGGTCACGAGCGCATCTGCTTGATTAATGGTCCCGGCTATTTGTCTAATGCGCGCGAACGGGCCCAGGCCTTCCGGGACACGTTGATATTGTCGGGTATTCAGCCGAATCCGGCTTATATGATCGAAACCCATTTCAAGCAGGACAACCTCGACGAGATCATCTCCAAATTCATTTCGCTCCAGCATGATGAGCGGCCCACGGCTATAGTTGCGGCCAATAACTTCATCGGAGTGAATGCGTTACGCGCCTTGCGTTCCCTAGGAATTCGAGTGCCGGAGGATATTTCCGTCACTTGCTTCGACGATCCGGATATAATACCGGACTACAACCCGTTCTTAACGATAGCGAAGCAGCCCGCCTACGACATGGGGTATATTGGTATGCAGCTCTTGATCGAACGGATTCAAAATGAAGCGCCAGCGACTACGCGGAGGATCGTCCTCCCCGCTGAGCTAAAGGTACGGGCCTCGACAGCGAGAAGATAGGCATGAGGCAGTTCCGATTTCGATATCTATTCGTAGTGGATGTGTGTTATAATTAGTACCAACTACTAATATTAAGTCACATGATCTGATAATATTTTATCGAAAGAGGTGCTGTTCATGATCAACGGAAGCTCTCTCCCCTTGCCTGACCGTCGCTATGCGTCCCGGCTGACCGCCATCGGCAGTCATGTGCCGGGACGAGTATTGACTAACGCCGATCTCGAAAGGCTGGTTGAAACTAGCGATGAATGGATCGTTCAACGAACCGGAATTCGGGAGCGGCGCATCGCCGCAGAATCGGAATTCACCAGCCATCTCGCCATACAAGCCGTTCATAATCTTGCGGAACGCTATGCGGCGGATCTCACCGACGTGGACTTGATCATCGTCAGCACAAGCACCCCTGACTTTTCCTTTCCTTCTACAGCTTGTCTGGTTCAGGAGCACTTCGGGATTGCTTCTCCCTTGGCTTTCGATCTGAGCGCAGCCTGCGCCGGCTTCGTATACGGTCTTCAGGTAGCCGACGGCATGATCGGCTCGGGCTTGTGCCGCAAGGCGCTGGTCATCGGCGCGGAGACCTTGTCCAAAATTACCGATTACACCGACCGCACGACCTGCATCCTGTTCGGCGATGCCGCGGGCGCTGTTCTGCTCGAAAGAGACGATAGGCCGGATGCCGGACCCGCCTTCCTCGCCTATACGGCTGGAAGCGACGGTTCTGGCGCACCGCATCTGTACCGCTCCCTGACGGTTCCCGCCCCGGACGGCACTGGGCTTCAGGCTGGCGGCAAGCTGGTGCAGAACGGACGGGAGGTGTATCGCTTTGCCGTGCAAACCGTCCCGCTCGGCGTCCAGGCGCTGCTGAAGCAAGCAGGCATGTCCATTGCCGAGATCGACTGGTTCATCCCCCATAGCGCTAATCTGCGGATCATCGAGTCGGTCTGCGACAAGCTGGGAATCCCGCTCGAGCGCACGCTTCACACGATCGAGCGGCTGGGCAATACGTCGGCCGCCACCATCCCGCTTGCCCTCGATCAGGGCGTCCGCGAAGGCTTGTTCCGCAGCGGCGACCGCGTGCTGCTGTTCGGCTTCGGCGGGGGTTACGTCCACGGCGGTCTGGTCATGAACTGGAAGGAGTTGCCCGCTCCAGGCGAATAAGCGCCCCTTACCCAGCGCAGCGCGTTAGACCGGATTCCTCCGCTCTTTGCCCTGGTACGTGCGAGTGCGAATAGGATGGCTGAGCCAAGGCTTGCCGGGAATGCCGCGCCTGATCTTACGCAGGCGGAGAAGACCGAGCCGCTCAGCCATCGCCCGCTGATAGCGGCTCAGCGCCTCCAGTTGGGCCAGCCACTCGCGCCCGGCCATATCTCTGCGCTCGCGGCTGCCCCCCTCCATCCGTTCGCCAGCCTTGGCGCTGCCGTCGCGTCCTTGTCTTGCGCCGGCTTCCATCAGCTCGGCCATGCTTTCCAGCATCCGGGCAAGCGCCCGCTGACTTCGCGCCAGAGAGACCAGCATATGGAGCTTAGCTCTGTTCTCTGCTTCTGTCCGGCTCATTTGGAATCGCTGCCTCCAAAGGAGAAGAAATCCCCCATATCGCCGCCGCTATCGTCCGTACCGCCTTCGCTTTCCTTCTCGCCGAGCAGGACGGACATGTTTTTGGCCAGCGCTCGCTCCAGCTTGGTCATGCCATCGATGACCTCGAGCAGTTGCTCGTGAACATCGATCGTTCCCTTCAATTGATCGCCGTGATTGTCATAGTGCTCGCCGCTCACATGCCCGCAGATCCACTGGCAGGAACGCTCCGCCTCCACGGCCTTCGCCTCCAGAATCAACGCGATATTATGTTGAAATTTCGCTGCGGCCATCAGCATCCGGTGATAGGCATCGGCTCTGCTCACTGCTCTTCCCTCATTCCTCGTTAATCTTACCGTGTTCCATCAGACCCCGGCCTACTCCTCGCCCGGCGGAATCTGAACCTCCTTCAGCACGAAAGTCAAATTATCGGCAAGCGCCTCCTCCAGATCGGCCAGGCTGCTCAAGTAACCTGCTATATTCTTCGTCACGTTCATCGCATTCTCAGTTAGCGCCTCCACGCCCTCGAAGCCGGGATACTGTGGCGGGATGTCATGGACGAGCTGAGCCATTCGAACGGCAACCTGGCGCTTTGCTTCCAAGATCCGGACCATTTCTTCTTGAGACGTCGCCATATGATGCATCATCATCGTGATTTGTTTATGCATGTCGTTCCCTCCTTGCCCCAGCAGCTTCCCCTACTTAGCAATGTATGCAGTCCCTTACTCCGGGAACCGGGCGGATGCCCAGTAACCGCTATATAAATGCTAGCGGATCGACCTGCCACTTGGCCCGGAACTTCTCCCGGTTAACCCGGATCAGCTCCTCCACCTGCCCTGCGTCCCTCTGCTTGAAGCTGGCGCCTCCATGATGATAGACAAATGCATCCCCGGCAATCAAAAGACGGTAACCCGCCAGACGAGCCCGGTAGCAGTAATCATCGTCCTCATAGTGCCCTGGCGAGAACTGCTCGTCTAACAGACCTACCCGCTCCAGCAGCTCGCGCTTGAACAGAAAGCAAAGCCCTACGACCCGCTCGGTCGCCCTCCACTTCGCCGGGTTCGGCACATTCATACGGGCCGCCGTCCTTCTAATCGTAGTGAGGGGCCCCGCTATCTGCTGCTTGCCGCTCGCAAAATTGGACATCGGACCGACGATCCCAATGTCCGGACTGCTGTGCAAACATCGCCGCATAGCTTTCATCGCTCCCTTTGTCAGCTGCGTGTCATTATTGAGCAGCAGCAGCTCATCGCCGGCGGCCAGCCGCAAGCCCAAGTTGCAAGCAACGGGAAATCCGCGGTTATCCGGCAAGGCGATCAACTTCGCGTCGTGGCGAATGGCTACGCTCAGCGATTGATCCATGGAGCCGTTATCGACCACAATGACCTCATACGGAGTAGAAACGTATTGATGGATGGACTTCAGACAGGGGTCCAGCAGCTCTGCCCCGTTATAGTTCGGTATGATGATACTCAGCAGCCGCATGCTCAGCAGCTCCTTCCGCCATGATTCGCTTGCGCTGCATATCGGGGAATCCCAGACGCGCTCCCGCCTGATCGGAAGCCAGCTTCAGCGCTTCGAGATGATCGCCGATAATCAGCATCGCTACGCGGTTCAGGCGGCCCCGATTGCCCTTGCGGCGTCTGTTGAGGCGGATCACATCCACACTGGCCGGAGCTCCGACGCGCAGCCCCTGCAGCAGGGCGGCAGCCTGCGCCTTGGGCGGCACCATCAGCAGATCGGGCCCGAGCGCATCTATAGCTGAGCGGGACAGCGCATGAGGAACGGCCGTTAACGAATTCGCTTTGAGGTCGCGACGGCCGAGGCTCAGGTTGAGGAATTGCTTGATTTGCGTCACCTGATCCCGATGGCGGAAGGAGCCGAGATAGGGGCTGATATCGTTAAGCGCCACGTCCATTCCCTGTGAGACCGCATATACGAAAGCAACAAGCCGTTCGGCACTTATCGGGATATCCCCGTCTAGAAAAAGTACAATATCCGCCTTCGTGTGCTTGGCGCCCACGGCGCGTCCCACATCGTGGCCAAGGGGCTGCGGGTAATGAAGCACCGTTGCCTCCGCATACTTGCTGGCCCGCTCATAGGTCCGATCCGTAGATCCATTGACCACAACGACCAGCTCATCCGCGCCGAGACGCGCGGCCTGCCTGATCGTCCTCCCGATGGTCCCCTCCTCGTTCATCGCGGTAATCACGATGGCGACCGATTGCTCCACAGGGATCAGCACCCAGTCGGGGACAGCCTCCTTGCGGCCTACGAAGAAGCCGTGCAAGTAACCCTCGCTCATCGCGCGATACTTGGCCCCGCTAGCCCCGATCTCTTGGCAGGAGCGAATCCGATGGGCCCAGCGCCGATTCAGAACGCCGTGCAGTCGCCCTGCCTCCTCCTCAACGCGGGTCAGAGCGTCCTCCCTTCCCATCGCATATCCAACCCGGAATGCCCGCGTCCCCCGCAAGTATACGGAGTTTCTCTGTGCGGTGGCTCCGCCAGGGCTTTCCTTGCCCGGGCCCGGCCTTCCGCGAGTTCGTTCGCTTCTGTTTGCGAATTTCATAAGGAATCACCTCACCGTTTCTCGTGCCCGCATCGCGTCCACATACCGCCCCCTGCTCCCCATCTGTCCCAGATACCAATGCAGCGCCTCCAGGTGGTCGCCGATAATCAGATGGCCGACCGAATCGACGCCCTGCCGGGAAATCCGTCTCCTCCGCCAGCGATTGATCCGGCCGATGGGGACCAGATGGACCGGTCGTACATTCAGACCGTGGTGGATGGCCATCGTCTGAGCAAGCGGAGGAACACTGAGCGACGGCACTCCGATGATATCCAATGCCCGGCGGCTGATCGCATGGGGGATTGTCGTCATGGAGGCGCCTTTAAGCTGCGGGCGGCCTATAGCCGTATTCATCACATGTTTAGCCAAGACGACGGGATGCGTCCACTTCCTTCTCAAAGGACCCAGGTAACGATTTAACGCGATATCTACCCCTCTCCCTACGGCCCGGATGTACGGCCTGAGCTCTCTGGCGGGAATCGGCGTATCTCCGTCCACGAACACCAGGATGTCCCCCGTCGCATGATGAGCCCCCACGCTCCGCCCCACATCGTGCCCCAGCGCCTCATCGTAAGCGTACACCTTGGCGCCCATCGCTTCGGCGATACGTCTGGAGCCGTCCGTGGAGCCATTGACGACGACAATAATTTCAACGCGGGAGGGCGATAGCTTGCGGGCTTCCCGGATAACCTTGGGGAGAGTCCGACGTTCGTTCTTGACGGGTATGATGACCGATATCCGAGCTGCGCGCGAAGGTGCGGTATTGGACCGGCGCACGGTTGTTCCCTTCGGCTGCTTACGTGATCGTCGCATCCTTGTACCCCCTTTTGAGTATGACATCACTCCTCATTCCAACGGCCGGTACTACCTATGGTATGCCGGTCCGGACAAGTGGCAAGGGCTGCTGCGGAAGCAGGCGAAAGTTAACGCCGCTTTGCCGTTCGTCGCTCTAACTGACGGTTTATCCGCCATGCCTGCTCGCATACGCATTCAGCAGCTGCCGGTATCGCCCTCTTACCATCGCGATTTCCTGTTCGATCACCGCGTGATGGCGCACCGTTCCCATCGCCGCATGCATGCGGTATTGAATGAGCGGGCTGTGAACATAGTGAAAATGAACATCATTCAGCATCAGCCTGATCCACATATCGTAGTCTTGCGTATAGGGAAGCCCCTCATCGAACAAACCGATGCCGATAAGCACATCCTTGCGGGCGACTACCGTACAGCCGTTGATCGGATTGGAATCGATCATGGCACGGATCAGAGCGCTGTAATGCGGGAAATGCGGGACGACATGCCGCTGAGTCACCCGGTTATAAGCATCGATCAGGTCAAAAGAAGAGAAGCTGATCTGCGCCCCCCGCTCAAGCATGAACGGGATCTGTGTCATCAGCTTATTCGGATAATACAGGTCATCCGAGCTGAGCCAGGCTATATATTCTCCAGACGCCATTCGAATCCCGTGATTAAGGGCGGATGCCGTCCCTCCGTTGGCCTTGCCCAGGTAGCAGATCCTCTTCTGAAACGGCTGGATGACATGGGCATGCAGGGTCGAGCCGTCATCGACCACAATAACCTCTATATTCGGATAGGTTTGAGCAAGCGCGCTGCCGATGGCCTGCCCGACGTAAGGATCGTTGTAGAATGGAATAACGATGGACACCTTAGGATACATGGCGCTCACTCCCTCTATGGATTACGACCGGTCCGATGCCGGTGATAGGTCATAATATCCGCAACGGATTGCTCCAAAGCGATGGCCGGCTCCCAGCCCAGCGCGCGCATCGGCCTGACATCTACGGCGGAGGGCCTGATGTCTCCCTCTTCATCGCCCCTTCCGGCTTCCGTAAGCCGGACCGGCGGGAACTCGGCAGCTTCGGCAGAGAAACCGATTCGCCACGAAACCTGGGCCTTCGCCACCCTCTCGAACTGCGAGGCAATGTCGCCCAGCGTTCGGAGCCGGCCCGAGCCGACCGGATACGAGCATCCCGGCACTCCATGCTCCAGTATCAGGCCGTAAGCGCGCACCGCATCGCGCACGTCGACAAAATCCCGGGCCTCCTCGAGCGAAGACAGGCGAAAGGGGTTGCTTTTGCCGGCCCTCTCCCACTCGGCTACATGAGCTCCTATTAGGCCGCACAGACCGCTCGAGGCGCCGGGGCCGATCAGGTTGGACGGCTGCGCGATACAGACGGGCAAGCCGAACAGAGCTCCCCACGCCGAGGACGTCAAGGTTTGCAGCGTTTTGCTGAGCGAATACGGATGGGGCGGGCACGGTGTCTCGTCATCGCGAAGGCGGCAGCCCAGCATGGAGCCGACGATCAGCGCCCGGCAATCTGTCAGTCCAAGCAGCCGGAGCCCATCCAGCAGATAGAGCGTCGACATCATATTGAGCTGCACATACGTGAGCGGCTGCTGCCAGGACCCGCCGACGTCATTCCGTCCCGCAAGATGCAGCAGCCTGCCCGGCCGCTCTTGCTCGAGCAGCTTCAGGACGGCTGCCTGATCGGTCAGATCAACTACCCTTTCCCGGATCATGCCGCTCCCGCTTGCGGATGCTTCGGCAGCGATGGATGCCGTAGCCCCCCGCTTGCGCAGAACAGCCGTCACCTCATAACCGATCCCGGCCAGATGAGCGCAGGCGTGCAGGCCGGTGAAACCCGAGGCTCCGGTCACGATCACCTTGCCCCGGCTCATGGGTGCATGCGCATCCATTCGTACAACTCGCTCAGCATCGTCTCGTAATCCGGCACCTCGTAATCCAGATCCTTACGCGTGCTAAGCAGGGTACGGTCTAGGACGGTCGCATCATCTGGACGAATGCCCGTCACTTCCGGATTCCCGAAGGTTCGCAAGAAGAGCTCCAGAAGCTGATGCTTACTGATGGCCTTGGGGGCCGTCAAATGCACAACCCCGCTCAAGCTGCTTCCGCGCTCCAGCGCATGCGAGATAAACTTCGCGAGCTCCAGCGTAGTTACCCCGTTCCACCGCACATGAACGAAGCCCTTCACCTCTCCCGTTTGCCGAAGAAACCAGTGCAGCAGACCGATCCCGCATTCACGAATCTCCGGTCCGACTATCGAGGTGCGGATCGTCAGGTGCGGGGAGCTTTTCACCTCTCCCAGCGCTTTGGTAAGGGCGTACACGGATTGCCCGTTGGGCACGTGGCGCTCCACATAGCTTCCACGATCGCCATGAAACACACAATCCGTGCTCAACTGAATGAGTCTCGCGCCCAGACCCTCCGAGAGCCGGGCAAGCTTATGGGGCAGCAGGCCGTTCACCTCATAAGCCTTGACTTCCTGCTGACGAGCCGCATCGTTCAGTATCCCCGCCAAATTGACGATCACATCCGGCCTGATCAGCTCGACCGCATGCGATACCCGCTCCCAATTGGATAGCTCCACATACAGGCGCGCTCCGGGAAGAGGAGTCAACAGCCTTGCTTCTTCGCCGGAACCGGCGCGCACCGTGTAGAACAGCTCATGGTCAGATGTCTCCGCCAGAAAACGGAGAAGCAGGTGTCCCGCCATGCCATGGCCCCCGACGACCAATAGTTTCATCGCAGAAAACCGCCCTTTTTCAGCATTTCATAAATGTCCTCTTTGCTCATCAGGGAGAAAGCAGAGGAATATTCATCCCCTCCCACCTTACGGCAGCCCTCATAGGCTTGCTTGAGTCCCGGAATGTCCAGAGGCGGCAGCACCACCACATAATCCTGGTCAAAGACGACCGTCGTTTGCGCTTCATATTCGGAATAAAGGATCTCGTGCAGCTTTTCGCCCGGCCGGACGCCAAGCTCTACAAACCCGAGGTCAGGCACGCCCATGTGCTCGGCCAGCACCTCGGCCAGGTCGACGATTTTGCAGGTGGGCATTTTCATAATGAAAATTTCTCCGCCCTTTCCCTTGGCCGTAGCCTTGAGCAGCAAAGAAACCGCCTCCTCGACCGTAAGGAAAAATCGCGTCATTTCTTTATGGGTAATCCCTACCTGGCCCTTCTCGGCAATCTGCTGCATGAACAAATGAACGACGCTTCCGTTCGTGCCGAGTACGTTGCCCCCCCGAACGCAGACGAACTTGGTTTCGGAATGCAGCAGATTCGCATAAATAATCAGCTTCTCCCCGATCGCCTTGGTCATGCCGTAGAAGTTGGACGGATTGGCCGCCTTATCGGTCGAAATGTTAATGACCTTCTTCACCTTGTTCTCGATGGAAGCCTCGATAATGTTCTGCGTGCCCAGTACATTGGTCTTGAGCGCCTCGTAGGGCTGATCCTCGCAGACCGGCACATGCTTCAGGGCGGCCAGGTGAAACACGTAATCTACACCCCGGGTAGCTGCCAGCAGCGCCTCCTTGTCTCGAATGTCTCCGATGCAGAACTGCAGCCGGGGGTTATCGAACTCGCGCTTCATCGTCACCTGAGTGGTTTCGCTTCTGGAGAACACGATCACCGACCTCGGCTCATAGACGATCAGCTGGGAAACCAGCTCGCGTCCCCAGGACCCGGTTCCCCCGGTTACCAAAATCGTGCTGTCTTTAAACATGCTGCTTTCCTCCCAACACATATTTGACCACCTTCGCCGACACGTCACGATCCATATAGCCCTCGGGAAAGCTCCAGTCCTTCGGCATGCGGCCCATCAGCCGCACGGCATCGGCGATTTGTCCGGCTGTAAGACCGGCAACTACGTTGCTGCCGCAATCGACAGTCTCCGGCCGTTCCGTCGTAAGACGCATCGTCACAGCCGGAACCCGCAGTAAGCAGCACTCCTCCTGGACCGTTCCGCTGTCGGTCAGGACGCATAGCGCATCCCGTTCCAGGCGGACAAAATCGAAAAAACCGAAGGGCTCATGGAATTCGACCAGCGGATGAGGCTCATAGTTCTCAAGAGCTGCGATGCGGGAACGCGTGCGCGGATGGATGCTGCAGATGACGCGACGGTTATCGCGCGAGGCAATCGTATTGAGCGCCAGCAAGATCTGCAGCAGATGCTCGGCGACGTCCACATTCTCCGCGCGGTGCGCTGTCGCGAGATAGTAATCCTGGGGCGATAGCCGGAGCTTCTCGAGAACGGGGCTGGAGTCGATGCTGGAGGCATACGCCTGAAGCACCTCATAAATAGGATTGCCGGTCATGACAATACGTTCGGGGGGAAAGCCCTCCCTCAGCAAATTCTGCTTGCTTTGAGGGGTATAGGGCAGATTGATCGTGGATACGGCATCAATGATTTTTCGGTTCTTCTCTTCCGGCACCCTTAGGTCGAAGCAGCGGTTGCCAGCCTCCATGTGCATCACCGGGATGCCCATCCTTTCCGCCAGAATGGCGCACAGCGCACTGTTGGTATCCCCCAGCAGCAGCACCTTATCCGGCTTTTCCCGCTCCAGAATGTCCGCCACCTCGCTGAACATCAATGACAGCTGCGCGCCGAGAGCGGTGCTGCGGTGCTTCAGCACATAATCAGGCAATCGAAGGTTCATCTCCTCGAAGAAAACGTCGCTTAGACGGTGCGAAAAGTTTTGTCCCGTATGCACCAGCACATGGCGGTCGGCCAGATCATCCAGCTTCCGGATGATCAGACTGAGCCGGATAATCTCGGGCCTCGTGCCCAGAATCGTAACGATCCTCATCCCCATCCTCCTTCTTCACATCGTGAAACGCCGAGCATTACTCATTCATCCGACCCTGGACCGTTCATGGACGCGGCTCCGCTACCCGACGTCCCGTTTTTCCTCGGGCGGCGGAGCCAGCCGTCCGGCGTTTGCTCTTGTCCGGACGTCCCTGCTTCGCCTGATGCTTTCCACCTGCCGGGCGGCGAGTGCTCGCCCGGCGTTTGCCCCGCGACTTGCCAGGCTTGCCGGCCTCCTTCTGATTGGGAAGGGCCTGCAGCGGCTCGCCAAGCGGCAGTCGCTCAAGCTCCTCGTCCGGCAGCTCGACGACGCGCTCCGGTCGGTATCCCCTTTGGCGAAGAGCCAACTGGGAGGTGAATAACTGCCTTCGCCCGTGAGCGAGCAGAAATACCCCCGGCCCCGAGCCTTTGGCAAGCAGTGTGGACGGTCGATTGTCCGCCGACGGCGGGCGATGCCGGATCACAGGTCCGTTCGGCAGCGCATATAGCAGCTTATCGGGGACAACCTTCACCTCGCGCCAGGTATACCGGTAGAACCGCATCGTTTCTCCCGTTGCGAAGAGCCGCTTCCCCCCCGCCTCCAGCAGGAAAACGGCTGTGCTTCTCCTGCCTTTATATAATCTGCCCGGTTCGAGTCTGGGCCCCGGGGAATACAGCTGCTCCGCATGTCTCTGCCGGATACGGTGACGAAAGCGGTGGAGTAGGGGCTGCAGCCGTCGCCGATAGGCTTGAATGCCGTAAGCGGCTTCGATCGAAGCACGGTTGGCTTCACCGGATTCCTCCAGTCCGGCGGCTCCGGTATCGAGCAGGGCGATCACGCGATCGGCCAGCCCTGCTGCATCGCCCTTATCGACAAGACCCGATCCGTTGCCGACTGTCGTCATAATCTCTTCGAGACCGCCTGAGCGGTAGGCCACGACGCTGGCGCCGAATAGCAAGCCCTCGGCGGCGGTAAGCCCGAATCCCTCGTCGATCAGGCTGGGAACTACGACGATATCCAGAGCGGGGTACAGCGTATGGATCCGGGGCTCAAAGCCCCTCCAATGAAATCTTGCCCCTCGACCGGACGCCTTGATCATCTCCGTACAGCGGGCAAAATACGCTTCATCCGTCACTTTGCCGACGATCAGAAACCGGCTTTTGGGCCGCCACATGGCTACTTGCAGAGCCATTGTTACGAAATGCTCCAGCCCCTTCTCCTCATGCAGGCTGGATGCGATAAAGCCGATCAGCCTCTCCTGCTCGCGAATCCCGAGCTCCAGCCTTCTCAGCTCGCGATACCGGGGCCATTCGTCCTGGCGAAGCTCCTCTAGCAGCCAGGACGGGGGAAGTAAATAGGTCTTCGCTCCTGCAGCGGGAGAATGAGCCCGGATCGGCCTAAGCGTCGTCTCCGATATCCCGATGATCCAATCGGCATAGCGGTTCAGCAGCTCGACAGCTTGCCGGGACCAGGCGTTTTCTGTTATTTTCTCTGTTATAAACCAGGCTACAGGCAGCCCGAGCTCGTGGGCCGCAGCGGCCGGCAATGCGTTCAGACACGTATTAACGACGACCAGATCGGGCTGGTGCATATGAAGCAGATTAATGATCCCTTCGTGTTCCCCGCGCTCCAGCCTGGCCTCCACATCCTGTCCCAGGCTCGAGACGGGACGAAACATCTGCCAGATGAGCGGAACGGTTTGAATGACCGTACGGATACCGGCCGCATTCGCTTCCCGGGAGAGCAGGCCCGCCTCGGGGACGACCAGCGTACAGTCGCCATGCCGCCCCAGCTCCCTTGCCAGGAGCAGCAAGTATTTCTCAGCGCCTGTAATCATCTGACTTCCGCAAACATGCGAGAATAGCATGATTTTCATAGGAACCGCCTGATGTCCCCCCGCCCTGAAGCGGTCGACACGACGTTCACCTCCGCCATAAAGTACAAAGCTTGCTTCAGGAAATTCAACATAGCGCCGATACACAGTTCATAGTTCCCAGGTCCATACAATATATTAGCGGGACAACTGTAACGGCACGTCATTTAACCCCCGTCCATTCGTACAATTTGCTAGACAAGCCGTCTGTTCTCACCCGCTTCGGCAGACGGTCTGCTCCGCTCCGCGGCATGACAAAGAGACCGGGCCTAGATCTGCCCGGTCTGACTAAAGCTAACTGTTCATCTGTCTTACACGAGCTGTGCATACCTGCCCTCGGCACCTGATCGTGCCGCCAGCCGGTTAGCCCTGCGCCTGCCCGTCCTTTAATCCCTGCTCCATCCCGGCACTGAAGCCTTCGTTGTAAGCCTGGTTGAACGCTTCATTATAGGCCCGCGAATACGTCCGTCCTCTAAGGCTGCGCCGCCTACGAGCAAGGGGACGGCGGCGGCGGGAGAGCAAGGTCCGCCTGCCCTTACGTCGCTTGACGGGCCTCCGTAACGCCCGCTTTGCTCTAGGCCTTCGCAGCACATGCGGTTTCCGCCTTCTTCCTTTGCCTATGGCACGGGAGTTACGTTTGGCCCGCACGCTGCGTACTTTACGCTTTTTCATACCCGGCACCTCCTTCAAGCATGCGCATCTCTACAGCGTATGCAGGAAGAAAGCCCGGCGCCCGGGTCGATTCGCCCATTTTATCCGAACAGCAGCTTTAGCATCTGGGCGAGCCGATGCGAGTAGGTGTGCTCGGACATCGTGCGACGCAGCGCATTGAGGGCGATGGCCCTTCGCTCTTCCTCATGATTCAGGTAGAATTCGATCTTTTCTTTCAATTCTTCCGGGGAGGCATAGGTGACGATTTCGTGGTCCGGCGTATAGAATCGGTAAAGATCATTGCGGATATCGGTCAGCTGCAAGGTGCCGCAGCCGGCAATTTCGAACGTACGCGGATTGGGAGAAACAGCCCCGACCAACCGACTGTTGTTGTTAAAGCTCTCGTCATCGACGGAGCGGTGAAGATTGATCGAGATGTTCATCCCGTTATAATAAGCCGCCGTCTCTCCGGCGTCCATCCATTTATTCAGGTCAATTTTCTTTCTAAGCAGTCCATAATGCTTGAGCCGATCCCACCATATCCCCGAAATATACGTATGGCGTTTCGCAAGAAACGGAGCGACCTGATCGAAGAAGCGGGCGCGGTTCCAAAAAGCGGAGCCGATAAAACCGATATCGTAACGATATTGGAGCGGAACCGGCTTAGGGCGGAACACATTCGGATTAGCCCCTAAGGGCAGATAATGAGCCTGCGCATGACCATGCTGACGGTATAGGGTCACGCATTCCAGCTCAAGCGTGAACACCGTATCGTAGTGCATGACAAGCGGCAGCGTAATGTCGGTATAGTATGGATCGTCCGTCAGCCAGATCGCGGTACGAATGCCGAGAGAGCGAATCGCGTCGATCCGTTCGACGGGCAGATTCAAGCCATCCAAGATGAGGACGTAATCCGGCTTGATCCGATCGGCCGTAGCCACGATGTCCTGAGCGGGCGTCAGCACGATAAGCTCTCTTACCAGTTCGCGCAGCGCCTCAATAACGGAAGTATCGAGCGGCGAATAGGGCAAGCCCTTGCCCGAGCTGACATACAGGATGCGCACATCCCACCATCCTTGCGCACGGGCCGGCATTTGCCTCATCACGGCCTCACAGCGGCCGTAGTCATAACCGTAGCGGCGGCCCAGCCGCAAGCCTCGCTCCCGTCCTTGGGTCCGGGCCATAGCGGCGCTTGATATGCGTTTTGGCACCGTTTTTACTGGCATCCCTCTTCCTCCTCTTTGTGTTTAAGACCCGTACCCAAGCAGCCCAAGCAGCTGGTCGATCCGGCTGACAAAGGAATGCTCCTGTACTGTCCGTCGCAATCCGTTGAGTGCGATCGTTCGCCGGATCTCATCATGCGTTAAATAATGGTTGATCTTGGCGATCAGCTCCTCGGGACTGCCGAAGATATCCAGCTCTTGACCGGGCGTGTAGTAGCGGGGCAAATCCTCCCTCAGATCCGTCAGCTGCAGGGTACCGCAAGCGGAAATCTCATACGTTCGCGGATTGATCGACAAGGCCGGTATGCGCCGTGCGTTCTTATTGTCCGTGTCATGATCATATCCGCGGTGGAGATTAATCACCAGCTTGGCGCCGCTGTAGTAGAGCACGGACTCCTCGACCGGAATCCAGCCGGAACGAACGAAGCGCTGGACCATCCGGTAGTTGGACATGCGTTCCCACAGCCCCCCGCCGATAAAGACGCGTCTGCCCCGCAGATAAGGAGCGATTCGATCGAAGAAGCGGACGCGGTTCCAGAAGGCCATACCGATAAAGCAAATATCGCTGCGGTAAGCCAGCGGCACCCTCTTCGGCCGGAAGAGCCCGGTGTCGGCGGCCAGCGGCAGATAGTACACATTCGAGCAGCCGGCCTGCTCATAGAAGGGCACACAGCTCTGCTCGTGGGTGATGACCGTGTCATAGCGCAGCGCGATGTCGGCCGTATCATTCGTAAAGTAGGGATCGTCGGCAAACCAGATGACGGTTCGTATGCCCATGCTGCGAATCCGGTCCACCTGCTCCAGATGATCCGCGGGAAACACATGAAGGCCGTTCATGACGATCATGATGTCCGGTCTATGCAGCCCTGCCAGCTCTTCCATCCTCTCGGGCGTCCCGACCACCAGCTCCCTGACGTGGCACCCAAGACCGCCCGCCACGCCATGATCGAGCGCTTGAAATCCTTGGGGGATGAATAATACTTTCAGATTGCGGCGGCTTCCGGGACCCGGTGGCACGGCGCGCGCCCGGACCGCTTCGCAGCGGCCGAAGTGGTACCCGTGCTCATAACCGACCGCACGTCCTTGCCTCAATCCGGCCAACCTGCCTCGCTTGACTGCGCGTACACGCCGCTTTTTAGCCAGCAACTCTCATCCTCTCCCTAACGGAATTTGGTGGACCAATCGAACCCGATAGCGGGGTCATCGTAAGCAATCCTGTATTCGTCAGGCTGCTGCGGGTCATAAGCCATATTGGTAAAATAGACGATGGTCGCCGGCGTTGGGCCAAGCACCCGGTAACCGTGGGCAACGCCCCGGGGGATGAACAGCAGATACGCTTGATCCTCCCCCATATAATGTACCTCCGTGCGACCTAGGCTTGGCGAATGCTCCCTCTTGTCATAAAGAACGACCTGAGCATGACCCGACGGAAAAAACCAGATATCATCCTGAAGCTTATGATAGTGAAAGGCCTTGATCACTCCTGGGTAGGACAACGATATAGATGCCTGGCCGAAGCTGCCGAATATCGCATCATCCTGTCTCAATATCTCCATGAAATACCCGCGGTCATCGCTATGCTTCACCAACGGCTTCCTCTCGACGCCCTCAATTACACTCATCGAACAGATCCTCCTTGAGCGCCATACGGCGCATAATCGTAGCGGATAAAATGCTCGAGCGCCGACTTCCAGTCCCGCAGTCGCGGAAGTCCCGCCTGTCGTAAAGCCTGATCGTCCAGCGCCGAGTTCATAGGCCTCGGCGCCGGCAGGGCGATGGCCTCCGAGCGCACCCGCCGCAGCCTGACTTCCTGGCAGCCTGCCGCCGCAAGGATGGCCTCGGCGAACTCATACCGGGAACAGAAGCCCTGATTCGCCACATGATAGGTGCCATAAGCGTTCGTCTCCAGCAGACGCCCGATACAGGCGGCCAAATCTACGGTATAGGTAGGCGAGCCGTATTGATCGTCTACGACGGTCAGCTCCCGCTTCTCTCGGGCCGCCGCCATTATTTTGGTTACGAAGTTGCTGCCGTCTCTGCCGTACAGCCAAGAAGTCCTTACGATGTAATGGCTGGCGCTCAGCTCACGGGTCAGCTGCTCGCCCGCCAGCTTTGATCGTCCGTATACCCCCAGCGGGTGGACGGAGTCCGTCTCCCTGTACGGAACGCCCTTCCTTCCGTCGAACACATAGTCCGTGCTGACGTAAACGATAGGAGCCCCGATCAGCTCCGCACCCATCGCGGCGTGTCCGGCTCCGACCGCATTGACCCGGAATGCCGTCTCCGGATCGGACTCCGCCTCATCCACCTTAGTATAAGCGGCCGCGTAGATGACGGCATCGGGGACGATAGACGCCATGCATGCTCGCATCGCTTCCCCATCTGTCACATCCAGCTGCTGCCGGGTAAAGGCATAACAGGTATGTGCAGGCTCCAGCACGCGAACCAGATCGCGTCCCAGCTGTCCTCCAGCTCCGGTAATAAGCAGCCTCATGTCCGATCCTCTCCCGGCAGCCCGCTGTTCCACCATAGCGGATGATCGGCGTACCAAGCGACGGTTTGCTTCATGCCCAGCTCGAAGGTATAGCCCGGCGTCCAGCCCAGCTCCCTCATGATCTTGGCCGCATCAATCGCATACCGGCGGTCATGTCCTGGACGGTCGGGCACGAAGCGGATTAAGGAATCCGGCTTGCCGAGCTCGGCAAGCACGGCGCGGACGACTTCCAGATTGGTACGCTCATTATTCCCACCGATATTGTACACTTCGCCCGGCTTTCCAAGACTTACAGCCAGCTCGATCGCAGCGCAATGATCCTCTACATGCAGCCAATCCCGCACATTGCCGCCATCCCCGTAGACCGGAATGGTCTCATCCCGCAGCGCCCGCGTAATGATAGTCGGCACCAGCTTCTCGGGATGCTGGTAAGGGCCGTAGTTATTCGAGCAGCGGGTGATCACCACAGGGAAGCCGAACGTTTCGTAATAGGCGCGGGCCAGCAAATCCGAACCCGCCTTGCTGGCGGAATAGGGACTGTTCGGAGCAAGCGGAGTCGTTTCGGTAAAGTACCCTCCGCTGTCAAGGGAGCCGTACACCTCGTCCGTCGACACATGTACGAATTTGCCGACGCAGCTGCGCCTCGCTTCCTCCAGCAAGCATTGGGTGCCGAGCACGTTCGTACGAACAAAGATCTGAGGATCGGCGATGCTGCGATCGACATGCGATTCTGCGGCAAAATGTACGACCGCATCGAAGCGCTCTTCTGCGAACAACTCGGCGATCAAGCCCCTGTCCGAAATATCCCCGTGCACAAATCTGAAGTTAGGCAGACTGGAGACGGCTGCGACATTCTCCGGATTCCCCGCATACGTAAGAGCATCAAGAGCGACGATCCGGTCGCTTGGGTGCCGTTTCATCCGATACAGCACGAAATTGCTGCCGATAAATCCCATAGCGCCCGTTACAAGCCAAGTTGCCATCACGACTCCTCCCCTAACAGACGGATGCCGGCTTCCAGCAGGGACCGGTGCGTACCGGCATCGATCCACCAGCCCTCCACCACGCTGTAGGCAAGAAGTCCTTGCGAGGCATAGGCGTTGTTGACGTCCGTAATCTCCAGCTCGCCGCGTTCGGAGGGCTGGAGCGTGCGAATAATATCGAATACCGTGGAGTCATATAAATACGCGCCTGTAACGGCATAGCCAGAGGGCGGCTGTTCGGGCTTCTCCACAATTCGGGTGATCCGCCCGGCAGCCAGCTCGGCCACCCCGTATCTGCAGGGGTCCTCCACCTGCTTCAGAAAAACATGCGCACCCTGGCCGCTTATCGCGAACGCCTGCACCGCTTCTCGCAGCGTGTCCTGGAATAAATTATCGCCGAGCAGCACCATCAGCTTGTCGCCCGGGTGCACGAATGCCTCGGCCAGACCAAGTGCCTGGGCGATTCCCCCAGCTTCCTCCTGTATGCCAAAGCGAACCTGCAGCCCCCATGACTGGCCGCTCCCGATATAATCGGCGTACAGGCCGGCTGACTGCTTGCCGATGATGAGGAGCACCTGCTCGATACCGGCCTCTACCATCTGCATCATAGCGTAATGGATCATAGGGTATTTGCCGACCGGCAGCAAATGCTTATTGACGATACTTGTGAGCGGACGCAGCCGGGTGCCCGTGCCGCCCGCCAGTATAATCCCCTTCATTTGCGTGTCTCCCTTCCCATTCGGGATGTGTTCTACCAAGAGTCATGCTGGTATGATATGCACCCTACCTACATGTCTAGTGGACGAATACCATGAACCTGATAAAATTGGCTCTCGCCCTCGCCAGCCGGGCCTAAACCAATCCGGCACCGGAGACATAGGATAGGGAAGCGCAGCGCAAAACGGTTCCAGGAGAGGAAGAGACGCACGTGATAAAGGCTATAGTGACGGGAGGAGCCGGCTTTATCGGCTCCCATTTGGTTGACGCCCTGGCGGACTCGGGTGCGGAGGTCCATGTCCTCGATAATTTGTGCACGGGACATTCAAGCTATGTAAACAAGCAGGCGACTCTGCACCGGCACGCAGTGGAAAGCCTGGAAGCCAAAGAGCTGATTGTCCGCCTTCGGCCCGACGTGATCTTCCATCTGGCGGCCCAGGCGGATGTGCAGCAATCCTTGAAGACGCCAGCCTACGACGCCCAGGTCAACGTGCTCGGCACACTGAACATGCTGGAGGCGTGCCGGGAAGGCGGCGTCCGCAAGCTTGTGTTCGCTTCCACCTCAGGCGTGTACGGCGACCTGCAGAAGGAGCGGATCGAGGAAGACGATCCGGTCGCGCCGATCTCGTTCTATGCGCTCTCCAAGCTGGCCGGCGAGTTGTACATCCGCCTGTTCCACCGCTTGTTCGGATTGTCCTATACCATTCTCCGTTACGGCAATGTGTACGGCCCCCGCCAGCAAGCCAAGGGCGAGGGAGGCGTGGTCGCTCTGTTTACCGACAAGCTTCGTCTGAACCAACCTTTACGCATATACGGAGATGGCGAACAGACCCGCGACTTCATCTTTGTTAAAGATGTCGTCCGGGCCAATATGGCTTGTATCGGGCAAGGCGATCAGCAGACGTTTCATGTCGGCACCGGCCGGCCTGTGACCGTGAACACACTGGTCCGGGAGCTTGAGCGGCTGAGCGGGACCTCCCTCGCCGTCACTTATGACCCTCCCCGTCCAGGAGATATCCGGCACAGCTGTCTGGATAACCGCAAGATCATCGGCACATTATCGTGGCAGCCCTCCTATGACATCGCGTCCGGCCTGCGCGAGACTTATGATTACGTGAAAAGCGACGTGTAGATTGCGCAATTACCGCCTCTTCACCCGAAGGACGAAGCGGACCTCACAGCTGCTCCCGCCTATCTCAAGGCAATGCCCTTGAACAGATGCTGCCAATAAGGATCGCTCCTATAATTCCACAGCTCCGCCGAAGGAATCTCCACTACGCAGACATCGTCGATCCCCCAGTCACACTCAACTAGGCCCGTCACTTCGGAATAATTGACGACCAGCAGGGTGAAATCGTGCGCCACGATCCCGCGAAGAATCGTTTGCAGCTGAAGGACCTCTTCGTAGGTGCCAAGCAGCCGAATGAATAAAGTGCGCCTGCTTGTAGAAGCTTTGTCATAGAAACGGGTAATCCGACGATTCAGCTTTTCCTTGAATTCATCGTAGGTCGCCAGATGATGCTCCGTATTTTTGGATAGCGGAAAATCATGTACGGACACTACATTGTTGCGCTCATCCTTAACCATATAATTTTTGTAGCCCGCTGAAACCACCCTCAGATCGGGCAGCTCCATAAAAGGGTCAAATCGCGACAGCAGCAGCCGGTTCACATCGGAAAGCGTATCCGACATCATCCAATCCAGTACTCCGGCAAAGGGACGAAGCCCGTTCTTTTCCAATTGAATGGCGGGCATGCAATTTTGTCCCAAGCTGAAAATCGCATCGTATGGGCCCGAAAGCTCCGAAACCTTCATCGCTCGTTCCTCCTACCCTTGTTATCCTGTCCCTAATACAGGTAATGCACGAGCGGTTAGGAAGGATTGGACCTGAGCAGCGCATCGGCGTAAATTGGGGCGCATGTCCAATCCAACCGTCACGATTTTTCATATACTAGGGAAAAATGGAAGTGTTGGAGGGATCTACGCCCATGGCTCTGTTCTACCTCTCATCGGATATTCACATGCCGATTGACTCCCGTTACGTCGAGTCCTTCAATCTGTACGTTCAGAATTTCGGGAACAGGAGTTTTGATTTGCTCGTGCAAGCCTCTCAGCCCGCTCAACCCGCTCAACCGCTGCTTCTCCGCCTTCAACGCATCCAACCAGTCGGCTTATTCGGTTCCACCTTTTCAGTCTTCCATAACCACAACGGATACCAGCCGTTTTATGTGCAAATTGCGACTAATATCCGCAACAAAGACTCGATCGGCATCCTGTTTGAGCTGCTTCAGGGGGAACATGTCATCGCCCGTATCACGCATGAGTATGCCGGGCTGAACAAGCTCGAGTAGTATCGGCATGCTGGAGCATTTGCCTATCATAACCATAGAAGGAGCGATGCCGCATGTCCTCGATTACCGTAATCAGCAGGGTTGACGCTAGCAGCAGCCCCTTGCCTTTGAAGGCTGGGGATGCAGAGCTTCTGCTCACCTCCGTTGTATTGACCGGGCTGCAGCCATGTCAGCGAGTCGCCGTTGAGGCGACCGTGGTCTGGGAGAATGCTGTACCCAACCTGGATATTGGCGAGCTTGAGCTGACCATCAGGGATACCGGGATACACGGCGAACAACTGGCCGATACGCAAGAATCATGCTACTTGAGCGTTGCTTCCGAGCTTTACTTCGAAGAGAGAACGGGTTCCGAACCGACCCGCGTCTATGCGCTGACGGTCCGTTCCTCAGATGAGCGGGCGATCATTGTCGGACCCGTTGTCCTGAAAGCGACGGTTTTTATCGAAAATTAGCCGCTCGTCCCCTCACGATTGTCCGTTTCCAAGCCGTCTCCTTTTGCATGTACTAATAGTGCAAGACAACCTATTACCAAAAGGAGTGGTATCTTTGGCTACATTAATTGATTATCAATCGAATGATGCGCTGCTTGGAGAAGGCTCCCTTCCCTTCGCTCTGACGACGGGTACGGAAGTGCCGCTTGCTGTCATCAATCTTTCGAGCAGCAACTTGACGGATCGGCTTGTATTTGCGGGAACGGTGTCCTGGCAGCCCGGTCTGGCTCTGCTGACTCCCTTGCTGCCTACGCTCACATTCCGTATCCGGCAGGGAGGCTTCGCTCCGAATTCGCCAGTTATCTATCAGACCGGCGATTCGGCTTTTCTCGGGACAGGCATTCTTATCCCACTGATCTCCAATCCGGTAACGACTTCCTTCGAGCACACGCTGAATCCTGAAGAAACAGGCCCTCAGGTTTATTATCTGACCGTTAGCCTCGGCAACATAGGCAGCGCTTCGATCACCGGTCCCGTTCACTTCAGAGGCATGACGATCAGTTCTTAAGATCGGCAAAGAATCGTCAGGAGAAGGAGAACTCCTCCTCCTGACATAGAGCAACAGAACGAGCCCAATTTCCACCATCAGGTGGGGGATGGGCTCGTTTTGGCGATGGACAGCCATCAATTTTTCAGTGCTTGTAGAATCGTCTCATCCGGGAGCGTATAACCTTCGGGCAGCGATTCGAAGATGCGCGTCCATACCTCATAATCAACCATCAGCTGAGGAGACGAGATCTGTACGGTAAACAGTCTGTTATACAAATCTCCGCATATTTGGGTCAGATCCATGCTTTCACGCCCTTTCCTGTTTGCTCAGAATCGCCTTTTCATACACTTGCAGCAGTCTTCCCGCCATCAGATCAAGGGACCAACGTTTAGCCCCCCATCTGCCTGCAGCAGCCCCCATCTTTTTGCGCAAGCGGTCATTATCCAGCAGCCGCGCCAGATAAAGAGCGAGCTTGGCGGTATCCCCCACCTCGCAGACGAAACCCGTCACGCCATGCTTGACCATCTCAGGCAATCCCCCCGCATCGGACACGACGGACGGCTTGCCGCTGATTTGCGCCTCCATGACGGAGAAAGGCTGATTATCCTGCACGCTGGGATGGGCGAATATATCGGATTTTTGCAGCAGCGCGGGTACGTCTGTTCGTTGACCGAGAAACTTAACCGCTTCTCCAATCTGAAGGGACTGGGCCTGCTGCTCCAGTTCCTGCCTCAAGTGCCCGTCCCCGACGATCCAGCATTCCCAGTCCGTTCTGTGCTTCAGCTTGCCCAAGGCCTCGATCAAATACGCGATTCCCTTGATATAGACCAGCCGCGCCGGGCAAATAATAACCTTTTTGCCGGGGGCTGGCTGAATCGGGGTTCCCTGCTCACATATTTTCCAGAAGCTTTGGACATCGAGACCGTATTGAAAGGTCTGAATGTGTTCGGGGGGAATAGCGAAATCATCGATGAGGATCTGCTTTAGCCATTGGGTAGAGGTTAGCGTCACATCGCTGGAGATAGCTCCCCAATGCTCCAACGCTTGATAATACTTCCACATATCCGTATTGCGGTATTCCTCTCCCATATCCTTAGCTACAGCCATCTTGACCTCGCGTGCAAGCGAGCCATGGATGCTGGCGATCAAAGGGGTCTTCACCGGCTTTGCCCGGCTGAGGGCACGAGCGGAAATCACATCCTGCGCATGAATAACGTCGTACTTCTCCAGTCCGAAATAAGCGGCTGCCAGCTCCATGCAGTAGCGGTCCGTCTCCACACTACGAATCCAACTGTCGACATGAAGAAGCGGAGCAGTGGAGGCGTTCAGCTTTTCCTGCAGCAGAGGCAGCAGCGCATCCTTCGAAATTTCCCGGTTCTCATAGAGAATATGGTACTTGGGAACATCCGGACCATTGCCCATAATATCGACGGAATGCCCCTTGCTCTCCAAATTCTCTTTGATCTGCCTCATAAATGGCCAGACGCCTCCAAGATGAGGAAGAGGCCAGTAAGTCGCCAGCAGTATATTCACAAATATCTTCCCTCCCCATATCAACAATCGTCTTCGCTGCAGCGGCCATCCAGACGGGTTCTGCCAAAGCATCCGCAGCACACCGACTTTGTTGCCCCGAAAGCCAGAGAACATCCGCCGAGCATTCGGGGACGTTCTTCGGCCATACCGATTTAGTTCGTTCTTGCCGCTGGCTCTCCGATCGCGATCCAGTTCACCAGCCCTTGAAGCTCAGGGGAAAACCTGCTGCGCACGACTGTGATTATGGCGCCGTCCGCACGCTTCTCCTTGATAACCGCATAACAGTTAGGATTGGTGGTGGTTGCTACCAGCACATAATGCTCGTTTGCAAACCCGAGATCGAAGCGGATTCCGATATCCGCCTGATCCTCTTCCTCCTCCGCCTGAAACTCAGCAAGACCAAACTGCTGGATGGCCGGCAATGGCGAGACGGCAGTAAGGACGCTGACCTTTGGAGCAACAGCGGATTGCTCTTCAGAGCGAAATTCATCCGTCGGTTCAGGCTCGACAGCCGGGGCCGGGATAGCCTCCTCGGTATGCTCCATCCCATCTTCCTGAGCGTCGCTTTCGCTCTCGCCCAAATGGAACTCGTCGGGGCCGGCCGGGATAGCGGCAATCCGCAGCTCTTCGACTTCGGCCGGTACGTCTGCAGTCGGCTGATCTCCGACCTCGGCTGACGCGGCGGCAGCTGGCTGTTCTCCCACCTCGGCTGATGCGACGGCAGCTAGCTGTTCTTCCATCTCGGCTGACGCGTCGGCAGCTGGCTGTTCTTCCACCTCGGCTAATGCGGCGGCAGCTGGCTGCTCTTCGACCTCGGCTGATGCGACGGCAGCTGGCTGTTCTTCGCCTCCGCTGGGTTCTAATCCGTCCTCTTTCCGTTGGGATAAGCTGTTCTTGATCTGGATCCGCTCCAAGAGCAATGCCTGTATCGAAGGCTCCAGGTGAATAATCGAGATACTCCCCGGCAGCAAATGATAGCCCGAGATCGATTCCTGCTTAATATGCAGGCTATCGACAGCTTCAAAATCAATATGCCCTGCCCCAACGGAGAGGGAGGCCAGCTTTTCGCCCGTCACCGCTTGGAAGGCAATCTGATCCGTAGACACGGCGCCATCGGCAAGCTTTTCGCCTGTGACCGCTTGGTCGGCCAACTTTTCCGCGGACACGGAACCCTTGGCCAGCTTTTCGCCCGTCACCGCTTGGTAGGCCAACTGATCCGTCGACACGGAACCGTAGGATAGCTTTTCGCTCGTAACCGCTTGGTAGGCCAACTGATCCGTGGACACGGAACCGTAGGACAGCTTTTCGCTCGTCACCGCTTGGTAGGCCAACTGATCCGTGGACACGGAACCGTAGGATAGCTTTTCGCTTGTCACCGCTTGGTAAGCTAACTGATCCGTGGACACGGAACCGTAGGATAGCTTCTCGCTCGTCACTGCTTGGTAGGTCAGCTGATCCGTAGATACGGAACCCTTAGACAGCTTTTCGCCCGTCACCGCTTGGTCGGCCAACTGATCTGTAGACACGGAACCGTAGGACAGCTTTTCGCCCGTCACCGCTTGATCGGCAAGCTGATCCGTCGACACGGAACCATCGGCCAGCTTTTCGCTCGTCACCGCCTGGTCGGCCAGCTGATCCGTGAACACGGAACCTTCGGCCAGCTTTTCGCTCGTCACCGCCTGGTCGGCCAGCTGATCCGTAGACACGGAACCATCCGCCAGCTTCTCGCCTGTCACCGCTTGGTCGGCCAACTGATCCGTCGACACGGCACCCTCGGCCAGCTTTTCGCCCGTCACCGCCTGGTCGGCCAGCTGATCCGTGAACACGGAACCATCGGCCAGCTTCTCGCTTGTCACCGCTTGGAAAGCCAACTGATCCGTCGACACGGAACCATCGGCCAGCTTCTCGCCTGTCACCGCTTGGAAGGCCAGTTGATCCGTCGACACAGAACCGTAGGACAGCTTCTCGCTCGTCACTGCTTGGTAGGCCAACTGGTCCGTGGACACGGAACCGTAGGATAGCTTTTCGCTTGTCACCGCCTGGTCGGCCAGCTGATCCGTGGATACGGCACCCTCGGCCAGCTTTTCGCCCGTCACAGCCTGGTCGGCCAGCTGATCCGTGGATACGGAACCATCGGCCAGCTTTTCGCTCGTCACCGCTTGGTCAGCCAATTGATCCGTCGACACGGCGCCCTCGGCCAGCTTCTCGCCCGTCACCGCTTGGTCAGCCAACTGATCCGTCGACACGGAACCATCGGCCAGCTTTTCGCCTGTCACCGCTTGGTAGGCCAACTGATCTGTCAACACGGAACCGTAGGACAGTTTTTCGCTCGTCACTGCTTGGAAGGCCAGCTGATCCGTCGACACGGAACCGTAGGATAGCTTTTCGCTTGTCACCGCTTGGTCGGCAAGCTGATCCGTGGAGACGGAACCATCGGCCAGCTTCTCACCTGTTACCGCTTGGTCAGCCAATTGGTCCGTCGACACGGCGCCCTCAGCCAGCTTCTCGCCCGTCACCGCTTGGTCAGCCAATTGATCCGTCGACACGGCGCCCTCGACCAGCTTTTCTCCCGTCACCGCTTGGTCAGCCAATTGATTCGTCGACACGGCGCCCTCGGCCAGCTTTTCGCCCGTCACCGCTTGGTCAGCCAACTGATCCGTCGACACGGAACCATCGGCCAGCTTTTCGCTCGTCACCGCTTGGTCAGCCAATTGATCCGTCGACACGGAACCATCGGCCAGCTTTTCGCTCGTCACCGCTTGGAAGGCCAGCTGATCCGTGGACACGGCGCCGAAGCGCAGATTTTCCGTGCCAACGGCTCTGTCGGCCAGTTTATCGCCCGTTACCGCCTGTGCAGATAGTTGCTCCGTTTGCACGGCTCCAAAGCGCAGCTTTTCTGTGCCCACGGTCCTGTCAGCCAGCTTATCGCCCGTTACCGATTGCGCCGAGAGATGTTCCGTTTGCACGGCGCCGAAGCCCAGCTTTTCTGTGCTAACAGCTCTGTCGGCCAGCTTTTCGCTTGTTACCGCCTGCGCCGACAATTGCTCCGTTTGCACGGCTCCAATACCCAGTTTATCTGCGCTCACAGATCGGTCAGCGAGCTTTTCGCCCGTTACCGACTGCGCCGACAACTGCTCTGTTTGCACGGCGCCGATGTCCAGCTTATCTGCATTCACGGCTCTATCAGCCAGTTTTTCGCTTGTTACCGCCTGCGCGGACAGTTGCTCTGTTTGCACGGCGCCGATGCCCAGCTTTTCCGAGCCTACCGCTCTGTCAGCCAGCTTATCAGCTGTTACCGCTTGAGCAGACAGATGCCCCGTATGCACGGCTCCGATGCTTAGCTTATCTGCGCTCACAGATCGGTCAGCCAGATGCTGGGTGCCGACCGAGCCCCCGGCCAAATGAACGGCGGTCACCGCCCCTTCCGCAAGCTTTTCTGACGTAACCGCTCCGCTTTCCAGCTTGTCGCGCGTAACCGAGCCTGTAGCCAGCTGTTGCGATTTGACTGCCGCCGTTCCCATATGCGTATTCAAAATCGTGCCTGGAGCCAGATGCTCGGCAAGCACGGCCCCCTTGCCGATTTTCTCTGCGGTCACGCTCCCGTGTGCCAGCTTGGCAGTGGTGATGGCCAGGTTCGTTAGCTTGTCGGTCGATACGGACTCGCTGGAAAGCTTCGACGTCGTTACACTGTGATTAGCCAGATGCGACGTCAGTATTGTCGATTCGTGCACATGCTGCGACATGACCGTGCCAGTGGCCAGCTTATCTGACGTAACCGCTCGCTCGGCCAGCTTTTCCGCCGTTACGGCTCTCTCCTGAAGATGGTCGGCACTGATCGCTTTAGCCCCGAGATGAGCGCTTTGCACACTTTTCTCGGCAATATGAGCGCTGGTGATCGCCCCCCTTGCCAGATGCTCGGTCAGCACAGCCTGTTTGGCGAGCTTCTTCGCCGTGACCGCCTGATCCGCCAGCTTCTCCGGCGTGACCGCCTGATCCCCGAGATGCGAGGAGTGTACGCTGGCCGCCGCGAGCTTATCTCCCGTCACTGCCCGTTGAGCCAGGTGGCGGGCTTCTACGGCGCCCGGGGATAAATGCTTTGTATCGATAGCCGACTCCTGCACATGTGAACCCTGTACCGCCCCAGGAGCCAGCTTCGCGGCATTCACCGCAGCATCCTTCAGATGAACCTGCAAAACCGCCTGCTCCGTCAGGTGTGAGGATTCGATCTGCTTGGGCGCCAGATGGGAGCCGCGGATCATCCCGCTCGATAAATGCTCGGTCATGATAGCCCCCGGCTTGATACGATCGGATGATACACTCCATGCGGCCAGCTTCTCTTCCGTCACGGCCCCGTCTGCAAGCTTGGAGGTCAAGACCCCGTTATCGGCTAATTTAGTAGCAGAGACCGACTGATCGCGCAGCTTCTCCGTCGTAATGGATAAATCAGCCAGCTTGGAAGTATTAACCGAGCCATTAGCCAGATTCGTCGTCTGCACAGCACCGCTTTTAATTTTATCCGAAGTGACCGCTTGGCTCTGCAGCAGCTCTCCCGTAATCGCTTCCTCCGCCAAATGCTTGGTATGGATGGAATGCTCAGCAATTTTCATCGCGTCTATCGTCTTGTCGGCCAGCTTCTCGGAGGTGATGCTGTTGTCCTGTATTTTATCTGCCGTAACGGCAAATTGCTGAATTTTATCGGTCGTGACCGCTCCGCTTGCGAGATGCTCGGCTGTGACGACACGCTGCGCAAGCTTTTGCCCGGTAACGCTCTGAGCAGCAAGCTTCCCGGCATCGACCGCATAATCGGCCAGATTATCGCGCGTGATGGCACCTCGCCTTATGCGGCTTCCGTCGACCGCATAACGGGCAATCTTCTCGCTCGTGACCGCTTCGTCGGCCAGATCGTCCGTATACACGACACCGCCCGTCTTCTTCAACGCAGCTGGCGTCTCCTGGGGCTTGAACGAGGCTTCCGTCTCCTCAGTTTCACGTTCCTGCGCGATTACTCCGCTAATATTGGCCTCATCTTCCGATGGCCAAAGCTTATCCCCATCGTCGGACGCTTCCTCCAGCCAACTCAGCTCGTTGACCATTGATCGAATCCTTTTCGGCTGAAGCAATCTGGATTTCCCGTTTTCCCGGCGGCGATTCTCCTTCTTCATGAGTGTTCCTCCTAATTGACAATTGGCATCCAATCATAGGTAACATATGCATTCACCCATTTCATGGTTAGCTGTCCCGATAAAATTAGGCGGTTCGCCCTGGAAACCGGTCGCTTCGGGTCTGCCTGTCTCACGGCCGTCTGCTCTCGGAAGACCCTGCGTAAAACAACTCCAGCCAACGTTTCGCCGTGCATTCCCATGTAAAACACTCGTTCACCCGCTGCGCGCTGCTTTCCCCAAACGCCCTGGCCCGCTCTTCATCAAGCAGCAGGGCCGAGATGCGATCCGCAAGCTCTCTTGCTTTATCCGCAGGGTCCACCGTGTATCCGGTTATCCCCTCAAGCACGATTTCCGGCATTCCTCCTGCTCTCGTCGCCACAACGGGTACGCCGGCGGACATCGCCTCCACATTCACCAGTCCAAACGCTTCGTGCGGAGAGGAGGGGACCGCCAGGACATCTCCCAAACGAAACCAATCATCCACTTTGCCGTGCGGGACATAAGAAATAAACCGGACATGCGGACCCAAATCCCTGGCGGCCTTCTTCAACTGCCGTACGTAAGGCGTAACCCGCTTCGAGCCATAGAAGGCGCTGCCGACCACGAGTAAGGTCGCATCCGGCACCCGCTGCAGGATAGTAGGCATCGCGGCAAGCAAATGATGCACCCCCTTGATGGGGATGAGCCGCCCGACGAACAGAATGATTTTGCGTCCCTCCAAGCCTTGCTTCGACAAAAAAGCCTGACGCTTGGCAGCTCCCTCGGGCGTCCAGCGCGAGACGAACCTCAGCCGATCCACGCCAAGGTGATTGACTGCAATTTTATCGGCCGCCCCGGGCGCCCGTCGGATAAGCTCCTCTTTCAGGAAATGGCTATTGACGATAATCCGGTCTGTCGCAGCCAGACAACGACGCAGCTCCCGACGCCCTATATGGGGCCGGGATATGAAGATTACGGAATGAAGGGAGAGCCAGATTCCGGCCTTCGGGTACTTGCGCTTCAGCAGACGTGCGAATCTCGGCCGGTTCTCTACCTGAATGACATGGGGACGGAGGCTCCGCAGACGGCGGCTGACCGAACGGATATAAGAGCCCGGGGAAGGCGCCGGAACTCTCATATAGCATACGCCCTCATAACGTTCCCGGCTCCGCTGGCGAACCCCTCTTCGTCCGATTACCGCCAGCTTAACCCGTCCATGCAAGCGGCGAGCCACTTCAGCCGCAACCGTCTCGACAGAGCTGCTGGTCCCCGAAGGAATCGGAAACGTGCCAGGCGTGACGATAGCGGCATCCAATCGGCTTTTCATGTAGTTCTCCTCCTCTGGGTGTGCCTTCAGCCAGTATATTCAAGCATGCGGGGACATGGATGGGCCCTTGCCGCATGATCGGTCCTGCCCCGTCAAAGTTTGTATTAGGCAACAAAAATCCGCATAATAAGGAGACAGAGGCGGCGCGTTCTTTTGGATGATAGCGCCCCTCGAACTTAAACCGGCAGGTGATCCGAGATAAACTCCTTGTCCCATGCAATCGAGCGTTACGCCGAGCTGGCCGTTAGCGTCGGCATCAATGTGCAGCCCGGCCAAACGCTAGTCATCCAAGCTCCAATCTACAACTCAGGGTTCGTCAGACAGATCGCGAAGAAAGCATACGAAGCGGGCGCCAAGAACGTCCAGGTGGAATGGGACGATGATGAACTGAAGAGAATGAAATATATGATGGCTCCTGATGAAGCCTTCGATGAATTTCCCGCATGGAAAGCACAGGGTTATGTAGACATGGCCAACAACGACGCTGCTTTCTTGACCGTGTATTCCCCCGCTCCGGATCTGCTCAAGGATGTGAAGCCTGAGAGGCTGGCGGCTGCCAGCAGAGCTTACGGAACCTCCATGCACGAATATCGCAAGATGATGCAGGCAGGACAGATCAGCTGGGCTATCGTCTCGGCACCTTCTCCCGCCTGGGCCCGCAAGGTCTTCCCCGACGTCTCGGAAGGGGAAGCGGAAAGAAGGCTGTGGGAGCATCTGCTGAGGGCCGCGCGGGCTTACGAGGACAACCCGGTCGAAGCGTGGAGGCTGCATCTTGAGCGGCTGCGCGGTCATGCGGAGCGCATGAATGCCAAGCGGTATGAGAGGCTGATCTACCGTGCGCCCGGCACTGAGCTGAGCGTGGACCTGCCCCTTGATCATCAATGGGTTGCCGGGGGCATTCACAATGCAAAAGGTACTTTCTTTGTGCCCAATATTCCGACCGAGGAGCTGTTCACCCTGCCGCATAGGGATAGTGTAAACGGCACCGTGACGAGCACGATGCCGCTGAACTGGAACGGTCAGCTGATCGACAAATTTACGCTCACATTCGAGCATGGCGTCGTGACCTCATGTACAGCAGAGACGGGGCTCGAAGCGCTTCAGCGGCTGGTCGCTACCGACATAGGCTCCGCCCGGCTCGGCGAGGTTGCCTTGGTCCCGCAGGATTCGCCGATCTCCAATATGAAAGTGCTGTTCTACAACACCGGTCTGGATGAAAATGCATCCTGCCATTTCGCCCTGGGCAATGCTTACCCGCTTTGTATCAAAGGAGGCTCCTCCATGAGCCGGGAGGAGCTCGATGCTCACGGCGCCAATTTCAGTATCGCGCATGTCGATTTCATGATCGGCTCCGATCAGCTGGATATCGACGGCGTGCTGCCGGACGGCAGCGTGGAGCCCGTGTTCCGTAAGGGAAATTGGGCGTAGCCTGGCCGGAGCGTCTCTCGCAGGCGTGCAAGAAGATGCGGAAATCTCGCGGCTTCGAGCCGGTTAGCCCGTACAAGGGTGAATCTTGGCTTAGTAGCGATTCAGATGGACTGACAAGCGTCTTCACCGTATAATAGTTTCATGAGACGAAGAACGTCCCCCTCCATTCTCTTAAGACTGGAGCCGGGGACGTTTTTTATAATAGGCGGCATGTGGTCAACCGACCGTCGTCATGCGGCGAAACACCGCGCTCTGGGAGCTGCGCGCGGTGCGAAAGAGAGTTCATGTAGAAACAACAGCCTCTGGGGGCTGTGTCAAGTAACAAGTAAGCAGTATGCGTAAACTGATAGAGCTAGTCATGGGCAAAAATACCGCTTTCGACGAAGATGCCTAGCCTCCCCGAGAGGAGCGGCCCCCACCTGCCATTCGCCTACAGAATCGGAAGCAGGGGCCGCTCAACCTGCCCATGAGGAGCGGCTCTTGCACGCCTACAGCAGTCAAAAAACAGGAGGCCCCTCCTAGCCGGAGGAAGCATCCTCCCGGCCAGCCCCCTTCCGTATTACCGGCCGCCTTTCGGTCACGGAAGAGGCGGTCATTCTCCAGGGCTTTCGTTCACAAATCCGGCCTTCTGCAGCAGCCTTCTCAATACGACCGCGCCTTCGGCACGCGTAGTCGTATCTTGAGGCGCGAATTCTCCGGACTCCCGGCCCTCCATCAGGCCTGCCTCTACGGCTTGGGCGGCAGCTTCCTGCGCCCATCCGGCCAAGCTTCCCCGGTCGGCGAAGCCGTCCAGCAAAGCGGGATCGGGAGCCGGATTCACGGCACTTCCCGTCAACTTCAGAGCGCGCATAACCATGACGCTCAGCTGCTCGCGTGTGATGACGGCGTCGGGACGAAATCCGCCGTCATCGAACCCTTCCACGAGCTGCGCCTTCATCGCCGCCCCCACTGCGCCTGCGTACCATGCGTCGCTGGCGATATCGGTAAAATCGGCTTGAACCTCAGCCGTGTCGAGCCCGAGGGCGCGGGTAAGCAGCATGACGAACTGTGCGCGGGTAAGCGTCCCATCCGGCGAGAACGAGTTGGCGCTCATCCCCTCCACAATCCGCTTGGAGGCAAGTCTCTCGACCTCCAGCTGCGACCAGTGTCCGTCCAAATCCGTAAACCTGGCTTCGCTGGAAACAGCTACCGCATAAATCCCGTTGCTGCTTCGGTCATGGATGACGGCTATCTGAGTCCCACCAGCCTTCTCGAAGCGAGCGGGCATGAACACAAGGCTCCCATGCCCAGCCCTCGCAACGGCCATACGATTGGGATCGGCGGCCTGCACCTGCAGCTTGAGCGTCCGCTTCGTATAGCCGTTCAGGTCCTGCAGCTTCTTTGTTTGGCCCGCCGACTGCACTTCGATGTCAAAGGAAACCGGCATTCCGCGCAGCCGCACGCCTTCGTCCGCTGCCTGGGAAGACAGCTTCGAGATAGTTCCCGCTCCGGCCTCGCCGATCCCGATCATCAGCTCAAAGTCACCTTCCCGTGGCAGCCTTCCTTGCAGCAGACCGACAGGCAGCTCGTAGCTTCCCAGGTGAGAGGAGATGACGAGCAGCAAGCCGGGCGCATCCTCCGCCGCCGTTCGGAGCAAGGCGCCGGGCAGAGCGACGGAGGCAGCCGGATCGTTCCCCGGCACATCATAGCGAAGCTCCTGCTCGCGCTGACCCGCCAGTGCATCCAGCTCCTTTTTCAGCACGGCTGCATCTACGGTAACGATGCTCGTCATACGCCCTTCCTCCCCGGGCCGGCGCACCGTCCGGGTGCGCTCTCCTGCAGCGTTCGCAGAGGCTCCTGCTCCCTTGATGGAGCCGCTGCCCGAGCCCGAGTCTGACCCGGAGTCGGCGTCGGTATCCGCATCATCATCGCCATCCGTGCCGCTTCCCATATCAGCCGCGGTCACCCGAACCTCCGCTGCGGCGCGATGCCCTTCATATACAGCCTGGATGACGCTGGTCCCCTCCTTGAGAGCGGTCAGCTGCCCCGCTTCGTCCACGCTGACGACTCCTGGCTCCGTGGACGCATACACCGCTTGCCGGGTCACATCGGGAGCTGCAGCCGCATATTCCGCTTTCGCCGATAGCTGCGTCCGCTCCCCGGGCTTCATGTTGATCCGTTCCGGAGTGAGCAACAGCTTCTTCATCGCCTGCTCATCCCTAATCACCGTTATCGTCTTTTCATTCGTCTTGAACCCATCCACCTTCACGACGATCACAGCCGTATTCGTCCCCGGCTGAAGACTTAATGTAGCCTGAAAGCTGCCTTCCGGCGAGACGGCAGCCTCTTCCCCATTAACAGTGACCACCGCTGCGCCGGGACCTAGCACCTTCACCGTCCCTGACAGGGCAAGGCTGTCCGCCCCGGTCTTCAGCTTATCATAAGGGAGGAATCCCCCAAGCGCCGCAGCTCGGACGGAATCACCCACCGTATACGAGCGGGCGACCAGCTGCCGCTTGGTCCGGATGCCCGAGGGGTCCATCGCCGATACCACGAACCCGCCCTGCGGGATTTCGCTGTTAGTCTCCTCGGGCCTGGACCAGCTCCAGTTGAGCGCCTGAGCCTGATTGGCGACCCGGGTCACCTTCCCTGAGCCATCCACGACAGCCTCAACGCCGAATCGGCTGTTGCCCGTCGAATAACCGAAGGCATCGGTTAAGACGCCGATATTGTTCTCAATCACATTGGCATTGTAGTAGCTGCCCTCCAGGAAAGCATCCGGCTGACCCGGCAGCGAAATGCCAAGCTGGTAGTCCCTGACATACACGAGATTTTTCAGCGCTGCCCCCGCCACCTGCCAATTCACCTGGGAGGCGTCGAACAGCATCAGGCCATGCGTATTGTTCAGTCCCGACTGGAACACCTCCCGCTGGAGCGCGGGGTCCTGCACATTCGTAAGCGCAATGCCCGCATATAACGGAACCTCTCCATTGGTGACGATATTGCCCAAGGTTATATAATGCTCGACTTCGGGCGCCGTCGTCTGATACGCGCCGATCATAATGAAATCCAGATTATTCACATAAGCGCTCTCATAATAACCCGGCGTGTAGAGCGAGGTGTCTTTAAAGCGCAGCCGGTCGTCATAACGGAAATTCGGACTGCCCCAGTGAACCCCGTTCAGATAATAGCTTTCGAACCAGGAGCCGACGTAAGCCGAAACCTGCACGCGTTTCCCCTTCTTCGCCGTGTATTGGTCCGCCAGCGTCCTGACCTCAGACGTGAAGCTCTGGATCGTCTTCGCACGGAACTCCCACCAATCCTGTATCAGCGGACCGTCCACCCGGACGTTCTGAACGTAGCGGAACACATCCGTCGGCCAGTGCTGCAGCTGTTTGCCGCGGCCTGCGAGGAATGCCTCGAACTTCTCCCTCGTCAGATCACTGAAGTCGGCTGCCTCATTGTCATAACGTGCACGGTCCAGTACAACCCCGTCGACATCATAGTGCAGAAGAACCTCCTCTATCGTCTTCAATTGGAAATCGCGCACTCCGTCATGGGACGGATTCACAAAAGCAACCGCCCCCTGCTTGCCGGATTCGCGCAAGCGCTTGATCTGACCATTGTCGGCCGCTGCGTATACCCGCTCTTCCCAATCCAGATGGTCGTTCAGCAGGGCATACTCCTGGCTCGCAATCGACCCCTCGGCGAAGATATTGAAGGCGGCGTGGATGTCCAACCCGAGCTCGCGGCTGTAGCGGACGAACTCCTCCAGCAGATCGAGATCGGGATTCGATCCGGCCTTCTCGGGAGCTCGGATGCCGCTTACATAGGGACGATGCGTCAGAGTGCTTTGCTTATAGGAGGCAAAGCCCTCAACCCCCTTCACGTCAAAGACTACGGAAGTGACGCCATGGTCCTTCGCCGTTTGCAGAAACTGCCGTACATGCTCGCCAGTCTGGAATTTCCGGGCATTCGCCGCCTGATCGACCCAGAGGATGACTTCTTTTCCGGCAGAAAAGCCCGGACGGCTGAAAATCACCAGACTTTTCGTATCCTGCTTCTTCCCGTCCCGCGTGACGATGAGGTCCAAATAATTAATGCCCTCAACCAGCGAATAGGAAGAACGAAACCTTCCGTCCGCTCCTATCGGGATCGGAGTTCCGTTTACCGTCAATGAGATGCCTGAAGCTTCCTCGAAATGGCTGATCGTACCGGAGAGAACGGTAGAGGCGCTCGTTTCCGTATACATGGCATAATTGTCCAAGGTTAACCTCACGGCGGGCCCATCCGTGCTCATCAGCTCGCTGACCGGCACAACCAGCCCATTTTTACGCAGCTTGATCGTATCGCCTGTTTTGAAGCTCGTAGCCAAATACTTCTTGAAGTTCTTGGACGCATAGCTGGTATCCTGAGCGACCAGCACGTAGCCTCCAGCCGGAATAGCCAGCTCGGTCGGACCTGTCCAGGCGGGCACGCTGCCATGGATGGAAGGATTCACAACACTCAAGACTTTATTAGTCGCATCGACCTGAACAGCCACGTTAAACTGCGGGATGGTGATCGAGCTGCCCCAAGCATTGGTGAATAGAGCGACTGTATCGTCAATGCCGCTAATATCGTGATCGATATAGTCGATCACATGACGCGGACCTTCAACATGGATCGTTATATCGACAGGAGCGGCCTCGACCTCGATCAAGCCGGATGGCTGTGTCAAGCTGTTGCAGGTCACGGTTACCACAGCCGCATCGACCTCGGCCTGGTTCTTGAGCAGCATGATCGCTATCGAATTCAGGCCTGGCATGAGCTGGACCGTGCTCTGAAAGCTGCCGTCCGGATTCAGTTCGACTGCGGCGCCATTCACGGTAACTGTGATGCCTTGACCTGTCGTATAGCGGACGATCTGGCCTGCCACGGTAAATGCAGGCGAGGTCACCGTCGTTCCCGACGCCGTCCTGACCTGTAATTCCGGAGCTGGATTCAAAAAATCACCCGCATGCACGACGTCATCCCCTTTATGCAGCGACACGACGTCGCCGAGTTTAAAATGTTCAAAAAGCGGTTTGCGGCAAACCGAGCTTCCCCACGAGGAATCATTGGCGAGCAGCACGTAGCCTCCGCTTGGAATCGGGAGCTGCTGACTCTCCTCCCAGCCTGTACCGGTTACGGGAACCGTCGTCGGACCAATGACGCGAATAACCTGATCATGCTCATCTACAGCAATCGCGGTGTTCGTCTTCTTGACATACACCTCATGAATGCTCTGGCTGTTCGTTACCTGCGCCCCGCTCGTAAACAAAGCGACGTAGTTGTTTTTTTGCGGAGCTGCGTCCACATTAATATTGATATGCTGCACGGGCAGCTTGAACGCTCCGTCTGCCGACTGTACATATACAGCCTCCGTCACGCCCGGGGCTGCCAAGGCCTGCATCCCTTCAGGCTCTCCCGCAATCTGCGCCAGAGCTTCCCCGGCAGCCGTGGAGAAGAACGACATGACTAACACAACGATCATTATCCAGCAGTTCCGCATTCTGCTCATGAACAATTCCTTTCTTAATAAGGGATTAGCAAAGCCCGAAAAAGAACCTTCTCCAGCCACCCCCTACTCCTCAACTGAATAGATTGTTTGATGGATTGCTTGATCATGCCGGTTCTGTATTCACAGTAACACAAGCACTAATTTGGGGAATACTGGAACGCTATTACCTTTTCTGGTACTCTTATTGCTGAATGCTGTCAAGGTCGTGACATGGATGCCGGAGGGGCCATAAGCGGTGAACATTTGGGGAAAAATAGGGGTGGCCGAGCAGGGTCGAAGCCGGTGTCAAGGCGCGCAAGAAAAGGCGGACGGGGAAGGATTAAAGCTTCCCCTCTCCTCCCTGGATCAGCTCGGCATAGCGGAAGCAGTCGGTCGTGTGATCCATCACCATGCCCGTTGCCTGCATGAAGGCGTAACAAATCGTCGATCCGACAAACGTAAATCCGCGCTTCTTCAGGTCCTTGCTCATCGCCTCCGATTCCGGAGTGCTGGCCGGCACCTGACGCAGCGATGTCCAGCGGTTCACCTTCGGCACTCCCCCGACGAAGCTCCAGATATAGCGGTCGAAGCTGCCGAACTGGGCCTGCACCTGCAAGAAGGCGCGGGCATTTTTGACCGCCCCTCCGATCTTGAGCCGATTGCGGATGAGACCGGTGTCGGCAAGCAGCTCCGCCAGCTTGTCATCGCGGTAACCGGCGATTTTGACTGGATCGAAGCCGTCGAACGCTTCCCGGTAACGGTCTCTTTTTTTCAGAACGGTATACCAGCTTAATCCCGCCTGCGCGCCTTCTAGAATCAGCATTTCAAACAGCAGGCGGTCGTCATGTACCGGTACCCCCCATTCCTGATCGTGATAGTTCACATATAAGGGGTCGTCATTGACCCAGCCGCAGCGGCAAATCATCTCGTATCGGCTCCTTTTCGCTCATAGGATGTGCAGAGCTGTGCTTCTCCCTCAGCATAGCATATTAAGATGACAAGAACTGTCATCCTTATTGCCGGCATGCATACTTTTCGCTTTTGCTGCGTATCAACATACCATCAACAGATAAAACAGGGAAGGGACGAGGTGTACCAGCCGATGAATGAACGGTATTCGTTATATGAGCAGCAAGCCGCCCGCGCGTTGAGTCGCTGGGAGAAGGAGATGCTGAAGCCGCCCAGCCTGCTGGAGAAAACGTCCCGAGCCGTGCAAGCCCGCGTGAATCAGGTTATCCCCGAGAAGGTCCATACGGCTATGACGGCGGCGGTTAAGGGAATTGTTCAGACCGCCCTCTTCACGATGGAGTATACGCCCAAAACGGAAGCGCTGACCGACATGTCGCTTGCCCTGCGCGATGCGCGAGCCGAGGAACTGCTGAGCTTCTACAAAAAGCTAGCCGCCGCAGAGGGCGCCGGTGCCGGGGCGGGGGGCATTCTGCTCGGTCTGGCCGACTTTCCGATCCTGATCGGCATCAAGATGAAATTTCTGTTCGAGCTGGCTCACGTCTATGGCCACTCCACGCGAGACTATAGAGAAAGGTTGTACATCCTGCACATCTTCCAGCTTGCTTTCTCCAGTACAACGAAAAAACCGCAGCTGCTCCGAACCTTGGCCGATTGGCCCGAGTATGCGAAGACACTGCCGCCTGGCGATACCGTGAGCAGCCAGATAGACTGGAGACAGCTGCAGCAGGAATACCGGGATACGATCGACTTTCGCAAACTGCTGCAGCTCGTCCCGGGCATCGGCGCAGTCGTCGGAGCATGGGCCAACTATGGACTTCTGGAGGAGCTTGGCCAGACCGGTATGAACGTCTATCGGATGCGCTGGCTGCAGGAGATTTGATTCACCGCCTTTCAGCCCGGGTAAACCTATACCAAGACAAGCTGCACTAGCTGCAGCACACTAAGCCTAAGGGCATTGGAAAGGCGGTTGACTCTTATGTTGAAATATTCGATGCTGTTTCTGATCATTGCCGTTATCGCAGGTATTTTCGGCTTTGCCGGTATCGTATCGGCTGCGGCGGGGATCGCCAAAGTTCTGTTCTTCGTCTTTATCGTACTGTTTCTCATCTCGTTCTTCATGGGCAGGGGCTCGAAAACCAGAGTATAGAAATGCTTACACGCCCCTTTAAACAGCCTAGATGCTGAAAAACGGCCCTTTCCTCGTCGGGGAAAGGGCCGTTTGCTATGTCCGGGAACAGCTGGCCAGCCCAGGAAACCTGCAGGCACAAGCCGCGGCCCAAGCAGGGAGAATTGTTTCGTTATCCGGTCAAACAGGTAATGTATGTACACGATATTCAATATGCTGATTTAGAGGTGATTGGGATGCCATGGACAAAAAAAGACTATCCTCCTTCTATGAAAAACCTGGATGAACGTGTACGGGAAAAAGCCGTTGAGATTGCCAACGCCTTGCTTGAGAACGGGTATGAGGAAGGAAGAGCGATCGCGATCGCCACGGCCCAAGCTAAGGAATGGAACGAGAATCATCCTGAAACCGACGGCAGCTCAGGCTAGTCCTTTCCGCTGCCCCTCCCTATACAAACTTTCGAAAAGTAAAGGAGCGAGAATTCATGAGTTCAACGACCAAGGACAAGAAGCAAACGTTACCCCCTCAGCATCAGGAACGCCAGCCTGGACTAGAGAGCGAGATGAAGCCGAAGCCGGTGGCCGTGGATCGCACCTATAAGGGCAGCGGCAAGCTGCAGGGCAAGGTCGCCATCATTACCGGCGGAGACAGCGGGATCGGACGGGCCGCAGCCGTCTGCTACGCGGCGGAGGGCGCTAATCTGGCAATCGTCTATCTCGATGAGCACGGGGATGCGGAAGAGACGAAGAAGCTGATCGAAGAGCAGGGAGGCGAATGCCTGCTAATCGCCGGCGATATCGGGGATGCGAAGTTCTGCGAGGATGTCGTTAAGCAAACTGTGGACAAGTTCGGTCGTCTTGACATTCTGGTTAATAACGCGGCCGAGCAGCATCCGCAGCAAAGTCTCGAGGAGATTTCACAGGAGCAGCTGGAAAAAACGTTCCGCACGAACATCTTCTCCATGTTCTATTTGACCAAGGCGGCGCTGCCGCAGCTTAAGGAGGGCTCCGCGATCATCAATACGACGTCGGTAACGGCGTATCGCGGACATCCCGAGCTCCTCGACTACGCTTCCACCAAAGGAGCGATCGTCGCCTTCACGAGGTCGCTCTCGCAGAATGTCATCGACAAGGGCATCCGCGTCAACGCCGTCGCCCCCGGCCCGATCTGGACGCCGCTTATCCCGTCCACCTTCGATGCGAAGAAGACGAGCGAGCATGGCGCTGCAGCGCCGATGAAGCGCCCGGGCCAACCGGAGGAGCTGGGGCCGGCCTATGTTTTCCTGGCGTCAGATGACTCCTCTTACATGGCAGGTCAGGTGCTTCATCTGAACGGCGGAGAAATTATTAACGGCTAACGGCTAACGTTTAAATTGTCCAGAGGATTATAGAACATCTAAATAGCCGGCCCCTGAGTCATCACAAGTGACGGGTGCCGGCTATTTGTTCGTCTGCTTCTTTTCGGAGACGAGGCATCGGTCAATAATGGGACGATGCGCCGCGGCGTATTTCCCAAGGCCCGGGGAGCGGGTCGCCGGGAAGGGATCATAGCCTTGCGTAGAAGCAGGCTATTTGGGTCATAAGCCGCCCCAAGGGTTCCCGGCCGACTGAAATCCGCAGCGCCGTTTCCGTCCCTGTCGCATCGCCTACCGCATTCATGCGGAACGTATCGAATCCGAAGCTTCCCCCGGACACAAAATGCGCCTCCTCCGGCGCCGACACGATGAAGCGATCGATCCACGACTGGTACTCTCGCTCCGAGCGGATACCCGGCAGTTGAACGTAAAACAACGAGCCTATCCAGCGCCGGCCGCCTATCCGGTATTGATCTGAGGGCTCCACCGAGCGGTAGCAGGCCGTCACCTTCCCCTCGCTCAAGGCGTGTACGAGAAAAGCATCCATCCAGCAGGCATTGCGGTTTAGCCGCGACAGACGTACGGTCAGCCGTCCAATATCCGGTGCCTGCAGCTGGCGGACGGTCAGCGGGTCGGCCCCTGCGTCCAGCAAAGCCAGCAGGGTTACCCACTTCTCCCGCTCCGCTTCGCGTTCCAGCGGCTTGCCTACCGCAACCATATAGCCCGCATTGGCGATATCCAAGCCGTACTGCATGTACTTGATGCCGCTTTCCACACTAATCAGCACGATGTGGGGCGGGAGTGTATGCGCGTACCGCTCGAACAGCGGGTTGGCTATCGTTGTCAGCGTGCGGTCCACGATGACGTACAGCGGCTGGCTCTGCCTATGCCGAGACAATGCGTCCATGAGTCTGTCCAGATCGACTGCAGGTCTTACCGGCCAGCATACACCCGGGTCCACGAGCAAGCATCCGATCGGATCGCCGTTCTCCACCTTCTCGTAGATCTGCGAAGGATCAAGCTCCACCGGCGAACTTAGCAAGAGCCGGGCCAGCTCGCACCCTTCTCCGTAAAATCCTCTCTGAAAGTAGAAGGGTAACGCCTCTTGCGTCAAGCTCCGGTAACCTGCAAGCGCAAGCTCCAACGCCTTCATGCCCGAGGTAGTCAGGAAGCCCACGCTTCTCTGGCGCAGGTCGGCTGTCAAGCTATAATAAGCCGAAATGGAGGCCTCTTCGTAGTCCTTGACCGTCTCGCTGCCGTAGCTGCGCCTGTACGTGTTTTGCTCTTCCTGCGTAAATCCGGCTTCCTCGGGAACGTCCGGGCCGGAGGGCTGAAGCTTTTTGCAAGGCGCCTGCCAGTCGCTGCCGGCCACCACCGCCCCCAGCTGCTTGTTCAGCGTGCGGATGTCATATTTCACCGTAAGGTAGGCCTTCCAGTCGCAGGCAGCCGGCTCCCGCTCATAGTCCGCTACTTGCCGCTCCAGCTTCCCCGCTTGATGCTCGAAGGCCGCAGCCAGCTCGCGCTCGAAACGCCCGTCCGGAAAAGCATTCCGGTACAGCGCCAGCTCTTCCCGGATTCCGCCGAGCAGCCAACGCAGCTCTGCCAGGTCCTCCAGCCGGTCCTGCAGCTCCACTTGTTCCCAAGCGGACGCGCGCCCCGCCTGATCCTGATGGAAGAACCGGCTCCAATCCCATTCGCCCGGCATGGGTTCGCCCTGCATGTTTATATTCATCCTCATCCCACATCCTCCCTGCTGAACTAGCCTATTTTACCCGGGATTCGCGAGGATCAAGCAGATAAGGGTTACATTCCCTTTCATGACTTGCTATACTTGGGACGAGCGCTTATTAGTTTCTATCCAGACGATGCCAGAAAAAATTCCAGACAAGAGGTGAACCGAGCATGTCATTCACACTGCCCCTCGGCGCGCAAGCCCCTGATTTTACTTTGCCCGCCACCGATGGACGTATGTATTCTCTGAAGGACTTTGACGAAGCCAACCTGCTGGTCATTTTTTTCACCTGCAATCATTGTCCCTACGTAGTCGGGTCCAATGAAATAACTCGGCAAACCGCATTGGCTTATGCCGATCAGGGTGTGCGATTTGTCGGCATCAATGCCAACAGCGTCCGTACCAAGCCGGACGATTCGTTCGAGCGCATGGTGAGCGTGATGGAGGAAGAACAATTTCCTTGGGTGTATTTGCATGACGAGAGCCAGGAAGTAGCCAAGAGCTACGGCGCCCTGCGCACGCCCCACTTCTATGTATTCGACGGAAACCGCAAATTGGTCTATACAGGACGCGGTGTCGATCAGCCCCGCGATACCAGCAAGATGACGGTGAATGATCTGGACCGTGCCTTGTCCGAGGCGCTGGCCGGGTCTGAGATATCCGTTCCCTTAACAAACCCGATCGGCTGCAATGTGAAATGGGACGGCCAGGACGAGCACTGGATGCCCGTAGAGGCTTGCGACCTCGTGTAGCTAGCTTCAAGCTGCCAAGTATCTATCCAAACATCTCCTGTGATTCATGTGCGGGAGATGTTTTTTGTATGCATCTGAGGAAAAAGGGCGGGCCTTGGAGCTCCATTCCGCACTTCAAGAGCCGTAAGCCGCGTCGAACTCGATGACGTTACGGTCCGGATCAAGTATATAGATTTGCGAGAACCCCGCTACGCTGTCCGGTCTTGCTTCATAAGGAATGGAAGCCGCCTCCAGCCAGTCGAGCGTCTTGCTGTAGCTTTTGACCCAGATAGCAACATGTCCGTCAACCGTGCTGATCCCGCTATCTCGCAGCGTTTCGCCCGTCGGGTTTTCGATCAGATGCAGCTGTTGGGTTCCGACCGCATACCAGATTCCTTTGGAGTTGAACGGCGGTCTTTCGATCTCCTGCAAGCCCAACACCTCGGTGTAAAAAGCTCTGGACCTCAACAGATCTCGAACTGCAAGACTGACATGGTGCAAACGCTCGAACTCGATCATTGAACATCTCCCGTTTTCAACGTGTTTTAAGAGGAACACCCTCGCATGCCTCTTCCAACATTATATACCTTTAGAAAGCCGGCACGGAACTTAAGCTCCGGATCTGCGCTGTAAGAGGAGCTTAATAGGGAAAAAGAGAGAGCGGCCGCTCTCTCTCGACTCTGCTTCCAGCTTACGCCGCAAGCCACGCTTTCTGTTCTATCTATGGCGTCTCTGCCACCATCCGGTTTGTCAGCGAACCGAGCTTCTCGATCTCGATCGTTACGATGTCGCCGTCCTTCAGGTAAACGCGCTGCTCCGGCGGAAGGCCGAACACAACGCCTTCCGGTGTCCCCGTCAGGATGATATCTCCCGGTACGAGCGTCATGTGATGCGAGATGTAGCTGACGATCTCGTCGCAGTGGAAAATCATATCGGACGTGTTGGAGCTCTGGCGCACCTCGCCATTGACGATTGCTTTGATCGACAGCGCGTTCGGATTGCCGACTTCATCGGCGCTGACCAGGTACGGGCCGAGCGGCGAGAACTTATCGCATGACTTGCCAAGCAGCCATTGATGCGTCCGCATCTGCAAGTCGCGTGCTGACAGATCGTTCACGCAGCAGTAGCCGAACACATGGCTGAGCGCCTCTTCCCTGGACACATACTTGGCGGTTTGCCCGATGACGATCACCAGCTCCGCTTCGTAATCCACTTCGGAGGTAACCTTTGTCGGCAGCGGGATACCGTCGCCTTGGGCAGCCAGCGTGTTGTTGAATTTATTGAAGAGGATCGGATATTGCGGGATCGGCGCATTCGTCTCCTCAGCATGCTTGCGGTAATTCAGCCCGACGCAAATAATCTTGTTCGGACGCGTGACGCAAGGACCAAGCTGCAGCTTCGCTTCGTCCAGCCAGCAGGCGACGTCCCCCTCCGAGGAGCGGTCTACGAGCGCCTGCAGCGCTGCAATGGCGGAGGCGCCTCCCTCGATAACCTCATGCACGTCGGTAGGGATACCTTCCAGACCGCTCACAGCCGCGGCCTTCGCCACGTCCAGGATACCACGGTCCGTTTTTACACCGAGCTTATAAGCTCCTGCTTGTTCGAATGTAACCAGTTTCATGAATAAGTCCCTCCTAAGCGTTTTTGCCGAACACGACTCCGCCGTCGATATAGAGCGGCGAGCCCATCATAAACTTCGATTCATCCGAGGCCAGGAACACGGCGGCTTGCGCCACGTCCTCCGGTCTGCCGAGATCCCCGCTGAGCTGGCGGCGCTTGATCCCGGCCAGCCCTTCCTCCGGGTCGGCGTAAGACTGCTTCAGGTAGTTCTCGACGAAAGGCGTCAGGATCGTACCCGGAAGCAGCGCATTGACGCGGATGCCATAAGGCGCATAGTCCACCTGCATGGACTTGGTGAGCGCGAGCACCGCCCCCTTGGTCGCCGCATAGGAAGCGCGCTGGGCCAGCCCGATCTCGGCGATGCAGGACGACATGTTGATGATCACTCCGCCGCACTGCTCCATCATATGGGGCAGCACGTACTTGCTGGGGAGGAAGGTTCCGCGAATATTAACGTTGATGACGCGGTCCCATACTTCCGGCTCGACCTCATGCAGCGCGCCCACGCCGCTGATGCCCGCATTGTTGAACAGCACATCGATGCGGCCATATTCGGCGATCGCCCCGGTTACCAGCGTCTGAACCGATTCCGGCTCGGTGACGTTTGCCTTCAGGAATATCGCCGAACCCCCGGCCAAGCGGATTTCCGCAGCCGTCTCCTGTCCCTTCGCTTCATCCAGGTCGGCGATGATAACCGATGCGCCTTCTTCTGCAAACCGCAGCGCCGAGCTGCGGCCGATGCCCGAGCCAGCTCCGGTGATCAACGTAATTTTACCTGCAAGTCTCATGGTACCCGATCTCCTTTCGTTTGTTCCGATGTTGATGCTGCTGCGTTGCCTGCCTATATCTACTGGCTTTCCGGTCCCTCACTTCCAGCTTGTTTGGGCGCTGAAAAAGACTTCAACGGAAGGAAGTCCGTCTGTCTGGAGTTAAACCTGCCACTATACATCTTTTAGGCTAAATAGTGCGTAGACTCGCCATATTCCTGCGATTCAACATGCATTAATGGAGTGAAGCTTCGGGGGGACGGAATCCAAGCCGAAATGCCTGTAGATTCGCAGGCACTTCTCTTTTGGGAAGAAAATAGGAATGGTATTCCTGCCTGTTCGCAGGTTTGCTGCCTCATTACCTATGTGCTTCCACGCCCCCGTGCCCCGGCACCTCAGCGCCTCCAACCTCACCGTATCCGATAAAATCTGGCCGCGTTCCCGCCAAATACGGCGGCCCGCTCCTCTGCCTTCCAAGCTTCCGGCAATGTCCGCTCCACCAGCGACACCACTTCCTCATAGCTCGCTGCGAGCAAGCAGACCGGCCAGTCGCTGCCGAACATGAGCCGCTCCGGGCCGAACATCCGGCACACCTCCGTCACGTAAGGGCGGATGTCCGCCTCTGTCCAGTTCGCCAGATCAGCTTCGGTGACCATGCCCGAGAGCTTGACGTAGACGTTCTCATGCTCCGCTACCGTCTCCATCCCGCTGAGCCATGGTTCCCGCTCGCCCCCTGCAATATCCGGCTTGGCGATATGATCGATTACGGCCGGGATGCCCGGAACGAGGTCCAGCATCTGAGCCACATACGGCAGATGACGGGAACGCACCAGAATATCCAGAGTCAGTCCACGTTCAACGAGCATGCCCAGCGAACGGAGCACCTTATCCCGTACGATATACGCATCATCCCCCAGATCCTGAAGCATGGGGCGAACGCCTTTAAAATACGGAGAAGCGGCAAGCTCATCAAGCATCTGCTCCACGTCGTCAGCCTCCAGATCGACCCAACCGACGACGCCGGCCAGCGACTCCTCACGCTCACAGAGCTTGAGCAAATACCGGGTTTCCTCCACAGTCGGAGCGGCCTGTACGACTATCGTGCGGTCGATGTGCCGTCGGGACAGCTCCGGTCGCAGCTCGTTCGGTCCATAGTCCCGGTACAGCACGCCTTGCTCCGGCGTCAGCCAGCCGTAATCTCCGCGTGCCAGCTTCCAATAATGCTGATGCGCATCAATTCTCATCGCATTCGCTCTCCCGCTCGCTCGTCATCGCTTCCACGATCACGCCCTTGCTCAGTATGAGGTTGGCGTACTGGGCGCTCTCTCCGGTAGCGACAATAGCATAAGCTTGCTTGGCCCGTTCATAGAACTCGAAACGTTCGAGAAACTCCTGCTTCACAGGGCGTCCTTCATGGCGGTCCGCAATCTCGCGGTAGTCTTCCCAGATCACCGGCACGACCGGATCGCCGGGCACGACCTGCATCAAGCTAACCGGGGCCTCGACATACTGATCGAGCGGATAGAGCTGGAGCACCGCTTCCAGCAGCTCCGGTATGCCGTGTCCATCGGCCCGTACCAGGCGCTTGGCGCAGGACGCTGCGGGAAAGTTGCCATCAGCCAGCACCAGTTCATCGCCATGCCCCATTTCCATAAGAATCGCAAGCAGCTCGGGCGATAGAATAGAAGGAATGCCTTTTAACATACGGCTCCCTCCTCCCGCGCAATTTCCTCCAGACGTACGGGACGGTTCTCGGCCATCGATCGGTACGCGCCGAACACGATCTGCATCGTCTTCAGATTGTCCTGTACGCTGTTCTCCGGCTCGCGGTCCTCTTCGATCGCGCGCAGCAGCTCGCCCATCGTGCCGAGGAATGCATGCGGAAACCATTTGCCGTGCAGCGAAGGCGTGAACCAGTAGTCCGGATGAAGCCGCTTCGTATAGAAGCTTAGCGTGTCCTCGCGTCCCACCGGATAGTTATACAAGGAACCGTTCGTTCCCTTCACGATCCCCTCCGTGCCCTCGAACCGGTATGTGGCATACCAGTCGTCCTCGCCCGCGATGTGATTGTGGTTATCGTGGATCATCCCGCGCGCTTCGCCGGGAAACTTCATATGCAGCAGCGTCCTGGTCTCACCGACGCACTGCTGACCCGGGAACCGCGCTCCGTCCGCATAGATATACTCCGGCGTGCCGAATAGAAAGCGGATCGCATCGATATAATGAATGCTGTGATACATAAATTCGAGCGTAGGCATCGTTCTCAGCCAGCCCCAGTTAGCGAATTCCTGCTTCACATTTACGGCGATGGAAGCCTGCAGCAGCTCGCCCAGCCAGCCGCGGCTAATAATCGTATGCGTGGCCCGTATGCCCGGCGACCAGCGCATCTGCTGGTTGACTGCGCCCTTCACGCCTGCCCGTACGCAGGCGTCCGCTATCCCCGCGGCCTCCGCGTATGTTTCAGCCAGCGGCTTCTGGCAGAGCATGTGCTTGCCCGCCTCCGCGACTTGGGCCGTGATACCCGGCTGGGCCTTGGCCGGCACGGCCAGATCGACCACACGCACCTGCGGGTCGGCCAGCAGCTCGTCGAGCGAGCCATAGACGCGCCCGATGCCGAACTGGTCGGCGAGCGACTTCGCCTTCGCCGCATCGACGTCATAGATGCCGACGACGTTCAGCTGGCCCATTTTGTAAGCGGGGAGGTGGCAGGCGCCGACGATCTCGCCCGCGCCGACGATCGCGATGCCGATCGAACGGTCCTGCGGTACCTTAGGCTTGTAATCCAGGTCCAGCCACTCGGCATTCCCTTGTGTTCCTGTCACGAGGCTTCCTCCTTCCTTTACAAGCTTGGTCCGATCCGGTTGATGCTGAACTCCTGATGGCCCAGCACCTCAGCCTTGGTCAATTTGCCTTCGGCCACTTCCCTAATTTCCTGCCAGATGCGATCGCCCGCCTGCCCGAGACCCAGCGTCCCGTCCAGCATCTCGCTGACGTCGACGTCCATATTGTCCTCCATCAGGTCGAACGTCCGCTTATTGCCGGTAATCTTGATTACGGGTATAACGGCTGAGCCTGTAGGCGTACCGCGACCCGTCGTAAAGCAGACAATGTGGGCGCCGCCCGCGGCCATGCCCGATACGCACTCGATGTCATTGCCCGGCGAGTCCATGAAATACAAGCCGCCCTCCGGCAAATGCTCCGCGTATTCGATAACCCCGCGGATCGGCGCGGTACCGCACTTACTGATGCAGCCCAGCGACTTTTCCTCGATGGTCGAAAGTCCGCCCGCGATGTTGCCGGGGCTCGGATTGCCGCCCCGCATATCGGCGCCCATCCGCTCGACTTCCTTCTCGAAGCGGTCGACGATATGATACAGCTGCTCCTTCGTCTCCGTCGTCGCGCAGCGCTCCGCCAGCACGTGCTCCGCGCCGATGATCTCGGTCGTCTCGCCGATGACGATCGTACCGCCCTCCGCGATCAGCGAGTCGGCAGCCGCCCCCAGGGCAGGGTTGGACGCTAGCCCCGAGGTGGCATCCGAGCCCCCGCATTTCACGCCCACCTTCAGCTTGGACAAAGGCACGGGCACCTTCGGCTGCTTCTCCAGCTCGGCAAGCATGCCGCGCGCCAGCTCGGTGCCGTGCTGAATCGCTTTGACCGAACCGCCGACACTTTGAATATCGAAGAATTCAACAGGTTTACCGGTAACCTTTATAGCTTCTGCCAAAGCCTCCGGATCGACAACCTCGCAGCCTAGACTAATAATAAGCACAGCCCCGACATTGGGGTTTTTCCCCGTTCCCGCCAAAACCTCAAAGGTCCGGTCCTTATCCGCGCCGATCTGACTGCAGCCGTGCTGATGCGGTATGGCAACCGCCCCCGGCACGTTTTGCATAATGCGTGAACAAACCTGATTGGAGCAAATGACGGTCGGTATGATCAGCAGGTGGTTGCGGATGCCGATATCCCCGTTCGCCCGTTCGTATCCCATTATCGTTGTCATCTTGTAAGTACTGCCTCCCCGCTAGAATTGAATAGCTCCCACGCATGCATAGTAACCGCTTACTTGGTTATCTCAGGTAAGCCGCTCTCGCCTTGATCCGCCTTGTCTACTTAGCCACTGCCTGATCTCCGCGTCCGCGGATGCCTTCTATATTGTGAACATGCACATGCCTGCCCGCTTCGATCGGACAGACTGTCCTGCCGATTACCTCACCGTACTTTCGCACATCAAACCCTGTCTCCATAGCGACGATCGAAATCTTGTGGCCAAACGGCACCGGGTCCAGCAAGACAACGTGTTCCACACGAGTACCGATCCGGTAACGGATATCATCGCCCGCTTCCAAATCCTTCAGTGCTGTCGCGACATGATCCGCCTCATCCATCACGAGCGCATCAGCGCCAGGTTCAATCGAATGTGCCATATATTTCAGCCTCCAGCAGTTAATGTTATCGATAACTTTAACATAGCAATGGAATGACTTGCTGTCAATCTCTTTTTTCCCTACAATAAACCTTAGTCATGTATCGAAAGGAGCGTCATTGTTGATCACAATCTACGATATCGCCAAGAAAGCCAACGTATCCGCGATGACCGTTTCCAGAGTTATCAATAACAATGGCAAAATTAGCGAGCTTACCCGGCAACGGGTCAAGCAGGTGATGGAGGAGCTCAATTATGTCCCCAACTCCAACGCCCGCAGCCTCGTGCTTCAGAAAACGCATATCATCTCCCTGCTGATCACGGATATTACCAATCCGTTCTATACGACACTCGCGCGGGGGGCCGAAGATACGGCCAAGCGGCTCGGCTACAAGCTGCTGTTCGGCAACAGCGATGAGAACTACGCGAAAGAAAAAGATTACGTGGACATGATCCTCTCCACCCGGGTGGACGGCGTGCTGTTCGCGCCTGCGGGCGACGGCTCCGCCGCGCACTTGCAGCAGCTGCAAAAGCATCGCATCCCCCTCGTCCTGCTCGACCGCGAGGTCCCCGGCATCCAGAGCGACACCGTGCTCGGGGATAGCAAGGAAGGAGCGCGGGGACTCGTCGAGCATTTGCTCGAGCTGGGCCACCGGCGCATCGCCCTCATCAACGGCTCGGAGGACGTCTCGACCGCTCGCCAGCGGCATATCGGCTACAAGGAGGCTCTGAAGCTGAACGATGTAGCCTACGACGAAGAACTCGTCCTGCACGCCAGCTATCGGGATATCCAGGATGAGGCGGCGCTGGACCGTTTGCTCCAGCTGCCCGAACCTCCGACCGCCATCTTCGCAGCGAACAACTTCCTTGCCGTAGGGGCCATTCAGGGACTCCGTGCTAAGGGGCTGGAGGTGCCGGATGACATGTCCGTGGTTTGCTTCGACGACCTCGGACTCGCCTCGGCTCTTCATCCGTTCCTCACTGTCGCCGCTCAACCGGCCTATCAGTTCGGCTCGCTCGGGATGCAGTGGCTGATCGATCGAATCGAGGGCCGCGCTCAAGAAGAGCCGCGCAAGATCATACTGCCCTCGGAGCTGATCATTCGATCCTCCGCAGCCTCGCTCGGAGTCAGGTAGAACAATGCTGCAGAGGGGTAAGACCAGAAGCCAAACTTCAGAATGGGCCGTTTCTGGAAGCGATGCGGATGCTTGGCAGCGGCAGCGGCGGCGGCTATTCTTTCGGGCAGAGCGATTACCTGCGCTTTAGCAAAAGCTAAACTCAGCATGTAAGGAATGCTGTCCGCTAACTATCGGATAACCCTTGTAATGCCTCTTCATGACGCGCCTTTTTCTTAAATAGTAGAACGTTCCCGAAGTAACGTTACTTGTCCCCAATACCTGCAAGGGTATCGGGATCGGCTAACGGACATGGTGTCCTCTTAGAAGCAGATTTGGGCTTGATTAAACATGTAACGGACTTGACGTACTCATAGCGGTCTCAAACGCCCGGAATACCAAGTATTTGTCGCTCTAACGGTCCAATATGTCCCTTACATTCGTATCCGTGTCCATCCCAACCGCTAACGGTTCAACATGTCCGTTAGCCGTAACCTCCATGATTACATGACTTTCAGATCACTCTACTAGAGCGGAGCATAAGCCGGTTCGGGTCTCGATTTCATTTCCTCGTCGGCTTTCCCCCTCTAACAAGCGCCGAAGCCCGGCGGAGTGAGCTTGACTTTTCTTACCTAATCCTTTATCTTAATATTAAGATAATTATTCAACACCAACCTGCTAGCCCACTGCACGGAAAGGAGGTGCCCTATGTCCGACCAAGAACGTGATGACGCCCTGCATCTGTTCGTCGTATTGTCGAGGGCCTGCGAATGGGTTAGCGCACATGCCCATCGCGATATCAGGAGGCATGGCTTGAATCCGACCGAATACGGCGTACTAGAGCTGCTCTATCACAAAGGCCCCCATGCGCTTCAGCAAATCGGGGAGAAGGTTCTGATGACCAGCGGCAATATTACTTATGTCGTAGACAAGCTGGTTAGCAAGGAGCTCGTTATCCGTAAGCCTTGCCCGGATGACCGCCGAGTCAGCTTCGCGGAAATAACAGAGCGCGGCGTCTCGTTCCTAAGCCAAGCCTTCCCTGAGCACCGTGAAGCGATAGCCGGGGCTGTATCGGGTCTGACGCCCGACGAGCAGCGGCAGGCCATAGACCTGCTTAAGAAGCTTGGCCTTCAAGCCAAGGAAAGCTTCAAGCAAGGCGGTAAAGCGTAGCGGCAGCATCCCTGCTGTCGTTTACGCACCCTTCTGAACGAGAAAACATCGAGAAGATAACAGCCCACATCATCTGTCTTAATATTAAGATAACAAATTGAGCGAGGAGAGGTTCATTATGCAAATCATGGTATATCCACCCTCTATGCAGGGCGAAGGCAGCTTCAATGGCGGAAAAATCACAGAGCAAAAACCAATCGGCTTCTCCGGAGAAGGCTCCGTCGTGAAACGGATCGGCCCGCTTTTCTACTGGGCTTGGGCCTTCTCGGAGCAAGAAGGGCACATCGGCTTGCATCCTCATCAGGCCTTCGAGATTATGACTTATGTCGTTCAGGGCAAGGCCGAGCACGGCGATACGCTCGGAACGCGCAGTGTAGTTGGGCCCGGCGGCGTACAGATTATGCAGACCGGGTCGGGCGTGTCGCATGAGGAACATTTTATCGGACCGAATATGGAAGCCTTCCAGATCTGGTTCGAGCCGGAGCTCAAGGCCGCCCTTCAGCGTACGCCGACTTACCGGCAGTTCGAGCACGAACAATTCCCGATCATGGAAGGCGACGGCTACACCCTCAAAACCGTCATCGGCCCCGGGGCACCCGTGGAACTAGTCGCCGATGCCCGGGTATGGGATCTGGAGGCCGAGCCGGGCTCTTCCTTCTCCTACACAATTCCGGCGGGGCGAAGTTTGGCTGTTCTGGCGATCCGGGGCCATGGTGCCTGGATCCAACAGACCGGCGACCATCAGTCGGCGGAGACGGCATTTCATCAGCGGGACTTTATGACGCTGCGGGCGGATGCCGAGAGCTCCTTGACGCTTAGACCCGAAGAAGGCGGCAAGCTGCGCTTGATCGGGATCGAAGTTCCGACCACCGTACCTTATTCGCAATATCCCAAGCGGTAACACCATAAGCATATGGAATCAATAATGAATCAATAACCGAGAAGCCTCCATCCACTCGTTCTAGAGGGATTTGGAGGCTTTTTAGGCTCGACTCTGACGAGTTCCCCTGCAGGCACGGGACCCTTGAGGATACGTAAAGCAAGTCATGGATCGGGACCTAACGTCAGTCAAGTCCGAAGTGGAAGATAGCGGACCATAGCCAGCAGATATACAGGAACTTCACAGCCTTTCCTTCCTATAAAGCTAAATTCCTGAAAATCTGCATCCTTTTATTCCTCAGCTCGATAAAAAGACCGCATGTTGCGAAAAATGCCTGTATATTTGTAGGAATGTATCGGGTCTGCCTCATCTTCTGCTCAAAAAGATGTACATTTGCAGGGAAATGGGTCCAGCAGCAGCCAACCAGCGACATCCAAGCGGCAGTTGACGACTCCCACTCACGAATAACGTGCAACTTCGAGCGATCAACACCAGCCAGCCACTTGGCGAGCTCATAGCTTCACGTCAAATACGGATTTGAGAAACAGCGCGGCCCGTAATGTAAAAACTATTTGACATTAATCGACTATCATTTTATGATGAATATGTAAAAAAGTTTTTACATTATGAAACGACTGCGGTGATCTCTCATTGAAAAACAACATCCGGCAAATTCGAAAAAATATGAAGATTTCCCAGGAAGAGCTGGCCCATCTATGCGGCGTGACCAGACAAACCATCAATGCGATCGAGAATGATAAATACGACCCTACATTGTCGCTGGCCTTCCGGTTATCTGTTCATCTTCGCACTACTGTCGATCAATTATTTATGTACGAGGAGGAATCCCAATGAAACTAAAAAAAGCGGATGAAATGGAGCAATACCAAAGCAATAAATCGGCCAAAATTACTTATATGTTTTTTACCATAGCTTTGTTAGTCTGGTCGCTGCTCAACTACTTTACGAAAGGCCAGACGGGCTGGGAATTCGCGATTCTTTTAATGGGAAATGTCGTTTTCTTCGGTTCAAGGGTCTACTTCGGAAGAAAAATGAGATGAACTTGCAAGAAGGCACGGCTTCTCCTCCGTCCCACCGCTTATGCGGGAGGGGAGCAGCAGCCGAATGAGGGCCGCCTTATGCCTCGCAATGACGGGCCATTTCATGGTAATTCCCGCAGAGTCGCGGCCCGTCGTATCCCTCCGATCACTGGACCCTCACCCCAGTTGTAAGGGTGGCGAGAATCCCGCGATATCGCGAACAGGCGGGTACGGCTGATCTCCGGCTCTACGGCGCTCCAGCCGCTCCAGCCATGCTGAGGATGCTTCGGCATCTGCCGTGCTGTGCATCTCCAATACCCAGGCGCCCTTGAAGCCGGAAGCGCGCACCAGGGCTACACATTCCTCCAAAGGAACGGTCCCCGTCCCTAATGCCAGATGGTCGTCATGATCGCCTAGGTTGTCGCTCAGATGCAGGGCAACCAGCTCGGGTATCACCCGCTCCAGGGAGCGCAGGCAGCTATCCGCTCCATTCAGGTGCGCATGCCCTGCATCGAAAACGATTCCGACCTGTGGCGAATCCGTCAGATGGAGCACTCGCTCCAGGAAGACGGTGTCCACGCCCAGCAGCTGCGGGTAGGGCGGAACATTTTCAAGAGCAATCTTCACCCGGTTGCCTGCGGCGGTCTTTAGCACATGCCGTAGAAACGAGGCTACGCGATTCGCCGCGCCCTCCAGCCTCTCGCCTGCCGTCCATTCCCCCGCTTGCCCTTCGGTCTGACCTTCCGTCTGCCTATTCATCTGCCTTTCGTTCTGGCCTTCCGCCTGACCTTCCGCCTGACCTTCCGCCTGACCTTCCGTCCGCCCTTCCGCCTGCCGCACGTCGGCATCCCGCACATCCGCATCCCGCTGGGCGTCCATTTCTCCGGGATGCAGCACGATATATACGCAGCCCAACTCCTCCGCTATATGCATCGTGCGCAGGACGATCCGCTCGGCCTCTCCCCTCGCCTCGCTGCAAGCGGCGGCCGGATTGCAGCCGGTAATCGGGGTATGGATCGACCAGGCTATCCCGTTCATTTCACCGACCCGCTTCAGCCAAGACAGCTGCTCCTGAGTCCAATCCAGCAGCTCGGCATGTCTGCCTTCGCCCATAATCTCAATCGCCTTCCAGCCCGCCTCGATCAACTGTACGACAGCCTCCTGCAGAGGCAGCTCCAGCAGGGCGTACGTGGAGACGGAGCAATCCAACGGCTTAGACATCAACATTTAGCCTCCCTATCGCTTTATTTAATCCCAGACTGAATGAAGCTGTTCATAAATTGCCGCTGAAAGATCAGAAAGCCGAGCAGCAAAGGCACAATAACAAGCAGCGTTGCCGCGCTGACCTCGGTCCATTGAGCGCCGATCTCGAACGATTGGGCAAATATCGCCAGCCCTACGGTCAAAGGACGGTTTTCCACCGAGTTGGTAACGATGAGCGGCCACAGGAAATTATTCCAGTGATAGCTGACCGAGACGAGACCGAAGGCGATGTAGGCAGGTCGGGACAACGGAAAATAGATTTTCCAAAGAATTTGCCACTTGGAGTAACCCTCCATCACGGCCGCCTCGTCCAGCTCAGTCGGGAGCGTCTTGAACGTCTGCCTTAGCAGGAAGATGCCGAACGCGGAGGCGAAATACGGAATCATCACGCCCAGCTTCGTATCGAGCAGCGATAGCTCCTTGAGCACATTGTAGTTCGGGAAGATCAGCACATCCGCCGGGACCATAATCTGCACCAGGAATAACAGGAAGACCGCATTTTTGAACCGGAAATCAAGCCTCGCGAACGCGAAGGCGGCCATCGTCGCCGTTATCATCTGGACAGCGAATACTCCAAAGACGATCAGCACCGTATTCAGGTAATATTGAGCGAAGGGCGCAGCGGCCCAAACCTTCACAAAATTCGCCAGCGTAAATTCCAGTGAAAACGCTGGCGACAGAGCGATCTCCCGGGGCCGAAAGGCGGTCACCGTCATCCACAGCAGCGGCACCAGCCAAATCAGCGCGAATATATAGAGAAGCCAGCGGCTTATGTTCAACGTTTTGTACGGCATAACATCGCCTTTCTTTCCGCCTCTTAGGCCATGATTCATGCAATCTGATTAATGATAATGAATTTTTTTATCCAATCCGAAGAAGTTCAAGGCGGCCAGAAGCAGCAGTACCGCTATCATAATAACCGTCAAGGCCGAGGCCATCCCCTGATCCCAGAAGCTGAACGCCGTTTCGTAGATGTAGTACAACAGCAGGTTGCTGGCGTTATTCGGACCGCCCTTGGTCATGATGACCAGATGGTCCACCAGCTTATACGCATTCGTCAAGGCGACGATCGTCACGAACAGCGTAGTCGGCATCAGCAGCGGGAACGTGATCTTGCGGAACACCGTCCATCTTCCGATCCCGTCCACCTGGGCAGATTCGTAGAGCTCTGGAGAAATATTTTGCAGTCCGGCCAGGTAGAAAATCATGAAGTACCCGGCTTCCTTCCAGACGACCATAAGGATCATGGCCCACATCACGTATTGAGGAGATCCCAGCCAGTTGATATCGGACTCGGTGATTCCTTTCATTAACCGGCTCAGCAGTCCATACTGCGGGGTATAAATAAAAAGCCACACATTCGCCGCAGCAATCATAGGGATCAGCGTCGGGTAAAAAAACGCGGTGCGCAGAAATCCGGTTCCCCGCAGCGCCTTATTGGCAAACACCGCCATCAGCAGAGCTAGCGCCATTGAAGTCGGGACCGTGCCCAGCGCGAACCACAGATTGTTGACCATGACCTTCCAGAATATCGCGTCGTCCATCAACAGCTTGAAATTATCAAGTCCGATAAATAACGGCTCCGGCGTAGCCAGATCCGCCTGGAACAAGCTGAGCCGGATCGTCTTCGCGATCGGGTAGAAGGTGAACAAAAACAAAAACAGCAGAGACGGCAGCAGGAGCAGCCAGGCAAAAGCGTTCGTCTTCCAGCTTAGGTATAGTTTTCTGTGCCTTAACAAAGTGAACCTCCCGGCGTGTCAGTCATAGTGAGAAAAGCGGAGAAGCTCCTCTGCCCGCCGCGCCGTATTCCGGGCTTGCGCGCGACAAGTCGAAGCTTCTCCCTAACTTTTCGCTTGTGCATACCGGCTCCCTAGGATTCCCGCGGCTTAACTCGCCGCTCAGAGTATCCACGAAAGCTCAGGCTGCTTATTTGTTGAAAGCCGCCAGCGCTTTGTCAGCCTCCTCCTGGGCTTTCTTCAAGGCATCCGCAGGCGACAGGCTGCCAGTCAGCACCGCTTGCACCTGATCGCTCAGCACCTTCATCACCTTACCGTTATTATGGGTGGACAGCTCGGCCGCCGCGTATTGAAGCTGATCCCGGGCTACCAATGCAGCAGGGAATTCGGCCGCGTATTTCTTCATCGTCTCCGTCTCGTAAGCGGATTTCTTGACGGCCACATAGCCCGTATCAATACTCCACTGTGCGGCACGCTCGGTCTCGGTCATAAACTTGACGAACTTCCACGCCGCCTCCTGCTTCTTCTTGTCGATATCCTTGAAAATGTAGAAGTTACCGCCGCCGGTCGGGCTGCCGAAGCTTTTGTTCTTTGGCAGGAAGCTGACGCCGAACTCGAACTTGGCGTTCTTTCTGACGTTCGTCAGATTGCCGGTCGTGTGGTACATCATGGCTGTCTTGCCTTCCAGGAAGTCGGATGGCACTGTTCCCCACTCCGTAACGCCCTCCGGAATCACCTTGTCCTTCTTCGCGAGATCACTCCAATACTGAAGCCCCTCGATATTCTCCGGCGTATCGAACATGACCTTTTTGCCGTCCTCGGTCATCAGGTTCTTGCCGTTCTGCAGGGCAAAGGTTTGAAGCATCCAGTAGGCATAGCCGGATACGGGAATCTCCAGTCCCCAGGTGCCGTCCTTGGTCAGCTTTTTGGCATAGTCCTTCATCTCGTCCCAGGTTTGCGGACCGCGGTTCGGATCAAGTCCGGCGGCCTTGAACTTCTCTTTATTGTAATAAAGCACGATCGTGCTGCGTTGGAACGGAATGCTGTAAGTCTTGCCGCCAGTCTGGGAGTTAGCCATGAACGCCGGGTAGAAGTCGGACAAATACTTGTCCCCGCCCTCCTGCGCGATAAACTCGTCCAGCGGCACAATCGCGTTCATATCGAGCAAGCTGAACAGCTCGGTCGACTGAAGCACGGCGATATCGGGAGGTGTTTTCGCCTGTACCCCGGCCTGCGTCTTGACCGCCGTATCCGCATAACTACCTGTGTACACCGGCTTGACGGTGATGTTCGGATGCTGCTTCGTAAATTCCTGGGCCATGCCTTCGATCGTAGCGGTCAGCGGGCCGCCTACGGCGATCGGGTAGTAGAAGGTCAGATCGATCTTCTCTTCCTTGCTCGGCGCGGTAGCGGCTGAAGCGGCCGGAGCCGCAGCAGGCGCAGCCGCCGGTGTTTGTACAGGCTCAGGCTTGGCGCAGCCAGCGACAACGGACAAGCAAAGGGCCAAACTCATCATTTTCGGTGCAAAAGCACGCATGGATTATCTCTCCTTTGATTGGATCAATTATTGAGTATTGAGTTAAAGTAGATCATTGGGTCGGCATCGGCTCGCATGCTTTTCTTCCCCACAGTAGCAAAGCTGTATGCGAGGACGATTACGTCTGTGTCAAGCCGGTGTTAAATATTTCGCTTATGGCCTGACAGCGGTCAATAGCTCCTGGAGGGACGACCATATATAATCGGGCTTCACGTGAAAGCGTTCGGCATCCTCGCGGGTAGCCGCCCCCGTCAGCACGAGAGCCGTCTCCATGCCATGCCTTGCGCCAAGCAGGATATCGGTCTCCAAACGATCCCCGACCATCAGGCACCGGCTCGCGGCCAAGCCGCTCCACTCCAGCACTTTGGCGGCATAATAAGCCGACGGCTTGCCGATGACGACCTCCGCGGCGGCGCCGCCGGCCGTTTCGATGGCCTTGACCATGGACCAGGTATCGGGCAGCGTATCCTGCTCGATGGGGCAATACGGGTCCGGATTGGCCGCCACGAGCACCGCTCCGTTGCGCACCGCCTTCTGAGCCTCGTACAGCTTGCGGTAGTCGAAATGCATATCCATCCCCACCAGCACGTGCGAAGCCTCGAGCGGGTCTTCTGTCCAGCGCACCTCCTGCTCCTCCAGCTCGGCGCGCATAGCCGGTTCGCCGACGACGAACACGGATGAAGCCGTCTCCGTCTCTCTCAAATACACGGCCGCCATATACGAGGCGGTCACCACCTGCTCCAGCTCGGCCGCAAGCCCCATCCCTCTCAGGCGGTCCCTGCAAGCGATCCGGGTACGCGTAGTCGTATTGCTGAGGAAATATACCCGGCTGCCCTGCTCTCTAAGCCCGGCCAGCGTTTCCGCTGCACCCGGAAGCAGCCGGTCGCCCAGCAAAATCGTACCATCCAAATCAAAAAAACAGCCTTCCCATTCCCTTGCCTCCGACAATCTCTGCGCAGCTCCCTTCCTGAGAACAACACAAAAAACCCCTTTACCCAGCACAATAGAAGCGGCGCGCCTAAACAGGCTTCCTCTACTTGCTGCATAAAAGGGTTTTCTCCTCGTCTCCTACCCTTACCTATTCGGTTGGTTGCTCTCACTGCTTACTTTATCAGGTGTTTGTTAGCGGAAGATCAAGGCCATGTGTAGGTTTCGTAAATCCCCGTCCTGCCGCGCTCTCCTCGCTTACCGCCACTTCCTACTCCCTGCTGCGCAGCGGAAACAGCTCGCGGACCTTCGCATCCCTCAGCCACAGTCCCGCCCACGCGATAACGGCCAAATAGACGGCGAACAGTACATGAGTAAATAATGGCGCGTCGATACGGATCTGAGAGGCGACCACGCCGCCGAAATAAGCGGTCAGCAGCAGCGCCCCGAAAAAAGCGGTGCGAGGGATGGCATACAGGACGGCCGATAACAGTCCGAGTATGCCGATCAGCGCGAGATGATGCTCGGCAAATCCGAGCGATGCGGTGCCTTCCACCACCTCGGGAGGCGGGAACAGCTTGAAGATTCCGTCGAACAGCATGAACGCGATCACCAGCCAGCTGAGCACTCGGGCCGTCCAGAGCCGGCCTCTCGATATTGTCGATGTTCTCATGGGTACAACCTCTCCTCGGTCTAAAGTTGAGCTCATTGTAGCACAGTCGCCCGATGCGAATTTCTTCTGAATTGCTCAATTGTTTTTGGAGCTTGCGGGGGCATCGGCTCATGGCTCATGATCGGGAGAGGGAGACAGATAGGAGTTGCCTTCGTCCCGGTGCCGAGATCGGACCGGTTCGACGGTCTCACACACGGCAACTTGTCAAATAGGGTAGGGTAAAAACGTAAACAAACCTCTGACTACACTCTGACTACATTCGTGCAACACGCACACTTCGGCCAATGCCTGCAATCATACAGGAATATTCCTAATTAACAGGATGCTTCATTGAAAGCCTACAATCATGCAGGAATTTTCCAAGGACTAGACGTATTCATGGGATTTTCTTAAAAAAAGATGTAGATTGGTAGGTATTTATCGAAATCATACCCCCTGAACGAAAAATAGATGTATATTGGCAGGTATTCAGTACAGCCAATTTCGCCAGTTCAGGACCAGACTCGCCAGCTCAGCAAGTTTTGTATTTTTTAACTATTCAAGCTTTGCAAGTTTAGCCAAAAGACACTTTTGCCACATTGCCACCTTAGCTACCTCAGCCACCTTAGCCACTTTTGCCAACTTAGCATGTTCATGGAGGCAGGGCAGCCAATCGATCGATATGGCTTTCTACCCAAGCACTTCCGCCCGCTCTGGATCTTTCTCCGAATCCTCGGATGGGAAGCAGCGCCTATACAGCGAAAGAAACGTGATTACCTCCTGCGGCCGGCTTGCCTTATCGAGAGCTAAAGCGTCTGCTTGATGCCAAAGGGTCCACCGCCGTATACCCTGCCTTGCAGTTGCCCTTCACAACAAACAACCCGGGGCGCTGAAGCCCCGGGTCGCTCACTTACCAACTGCCTCGCGTACATGCGTCTACCGACGCTCTCAGTCGATAAAGCCTGCCTTGCTCAGGAAACGCTTGATCATAACCGCGGCCTGGGCGCGGGTCGCCTCGCCCTGCGGCTCCAGCGTGGAGGGCGTCATGCCGTTCATCAGCCCCGCGTCGATGGCAGCCGCCACCTCGGCACGAGCCCAGCCGAGCTTATCCGCGTCTGCATAAGCGTCAAGCGCAGCCGCCTGTCCGCTCGCAGGCAGGGATACCGGCGCTCCGGCATAGGACAAGGCGCGCAGAATCATAGCGGCTTGTTCCTCGCGGGTGATGGACTGCCCGGGACGGAACGTGCCGTCCTCGTAGCCGCCGACCAGCCCCGCCTCTGCCGCTGCAGCTACATCGGCCGCGTACCAGGCGTCGCCAGCTACATCGTGGAACGTGTCACGGCTGGAGGCCGGACTCAGGCCCAGCGCCCGCACCAGAAGCGCGGCGAATTCCGACCGGCTGACCGCACGGTCGCCGTCGAAGCGGTCCTCGCTTACGCCGTCCACGACCAGCTTCCCGGCCAGCAGCTCGATGTCCGCCTTGGCCCAGTGACCAGCCAGGTCGGCAAAGCTTTTCTCATGCTCAATCACCGCATACACGCTATTGCCGTTACGCTTCAGCACAGCGGTCAGACCGCCATTCTTCGCAATAAAACGAGTCGGCACGAAGCGAAGCTGCTGCGTCTCCGGTATAAATTGCACCCCGGTCAGCTTGGCCGGAGCCACAGCAGAGCTTACCTTCAGCTCGCGTGCTACATAAGTGGTACCGATTGGAATATCAAGCGCTGCCCCGCTGTCACTGACTGCCTTCACGGCGAATTCCACTCCATTCGCTGCCAGCCTTGCACCCAGACGCTCTGCCGCTTGAGCCAGCACCGTTTGCCGACTGCCGGCGACAGCCTGAATCTCTACGCGAATGGTCAGCTTGTCAGCCTCCGTATTCAGCTGCTTCGCCAGCTCGTCCAGACGCAGCAGCGACAAAGGAAGCTCGTAAGCGCCCGCGCTGCCCTCTACCATCAGCACACGTCCGGTCTGACGGCTGGCCTCAAGCAATCCTGCTGCCGGAAGCTCCAGACGCCCGCCCGTCAGCTTGATCCCGACGCTCGAAGCGGACTTCAGAGCGTTCTGCAGATCCGTGGCGTCCACCTTGCCATCCTTGGCTTCCAGGCTTACCGTCCCGGCTGGTGCCGTAACAACCGGTGCCGGCTGGCTTCCGCTGCCGCTGGCGGAACCCGGTGCGGCAGATCCCGGTCCCTCTGGCGTACCGTTATCCGAATCGCCTCCAGACTGCTCTTCCGATACAGTCTTCACTCTGACGTACGGGCCGTCCTCCGTCCAGTTTCCGGCTGCATTGCCAGCCTGTACGGTGAAGACATATTCCGTTCCGGCGCTTAGCCCGGTGACGTTGATGCTGTACACATCGCCGGTCACGCGGCTGATTTCACGACCATCCCGGTCCACCTTGTACCCGGTTACTCCTTGCTTGTCGCTCGCTGCCGTCCATGTCAACGTCAAGCTCGATTGCGTCACGTTCGACGCCTCCAGCTTGCCGTCCTGCCATGCCGGAACATCCGCTCCCGGCTCCTCCGGTACAGCCGCCGTCTTCACTCGAATGGACGGGCCGTCCCCGGTCCATTTCCCCGCCGCATTTCCAGCCTGCACAGTGAAGGCATATTCCGTTTCGGCACTCAATCCGGTGACGTTGATGCTGGTCGCATCTCCCACCACGCTGGCGAGCTCCAGACCATTCTGATAGATCTTATACCCGGTAACTCCGTTCTTATCGGTTGCCGCGGACCAGGTCAAGGTCAAGCCCGACTGCGTCACATTCGACGCCTCCAGCTTGCCGCCCTGCCATACCGGCGCCTCTGCTTCCGGCTCCTGCGGCTCTCCTGGACCCTCCGGTTCGCCGGAACCGGTCACTTCGATCGTCACAGGCTGAGAGTAAATATCGTACTTGTTGTCGGCATTGATCGTAGTTGTATGACGCAGCAGTACATGAGCGATTCCCGGCTTCATAGCCGTGATCCTTGCTCCTTCCACGCTTACCGTATCCTGTCCGTCAAGCAGTACGAGATGCGGAACTGCCGCAGCCTTCCTGCCTTCGGCGAAGCTGTACACCTCGGAGGTCACATCCAGACTCTCGCCGTTCTTCAGTTCATACTTCGTCTGACCGGGAACGATCTCCGCGGCCCAGTCCGATGCCCAGAACGCATAATCCGTCGTAATGCCATAAGCGCCCAGCCTGAAATACTTATAGAATTCGTTCTTGCTGTTAAACGTCCACGGAGAAATGATAATGCCCCGATGCTTGGCGGCTTCCATGAATTTCGGACCTAGATCCGGGTAGCTTGTATTGAAGGTTGCATTCAACGGCTGCAAGAGCTTCAAGGTTTCGCGAAGCGATTTGTTGACATTCGATTCATTGGCGTATCCGCCGGTAAGCAAGCCGACAGGCATCCCCGGCATCTGCTCCGACAAGCGCTTCAACTGGTTGATATCAAAGGACATCACGTTGACGTCAGCCTCGGCGTCCATCTTTTTCAGCAGCTCTACGAATGCCGCGACTGCCGCAGGCGTCGAGGTTTTGATCTCGGCCATCACCATTTTATTCTTCGATTGGGCCAGCTCGATCTGCTCGTCCAGCGTTGGAATCGGTAAGCTTGGATACTGGTTCTTATGCGTCTGATTGGCATCAAGCTTCCTCAGCTCTTCATAGGTGTAATCCTCCACCCGCCCGGTTCCATTGGTCGTTCCGTTCAGCGTGGCATCATGCACGATGACCAAGCGTCCGTCCTTAGATAAAAAGATATCGTTCTCGATAAAATCTCCGCCCGCTTCAAGCCCCAGCTTGTTGCTCAAGAGCGTATTCTCGGGAGCACCGTCGGGGGTTCCTCCAGCCGGCATACCTCGATGAGCAATAATGTAAGGCTTGCGTACAAGCGTCGTTTCATGGTCGTAGACCCGATAGGCTAAAGCAAGCGCAGCCGGCGAATCGGTTACGATCCCGTTGCTGCCCGCCGTAATCAAGCTGTGCAGCGCTATATTTTTGGCGGAGGCCGCCGATTCGTCCTTCGTCCAGACGACCAGTGCCCGCTGCTGCAGGTAAGCTACATGCTCTCGGGACGACGCCTGCTGCGGCAGTAGCGCGATCTTGGCCAGACTCGCCGTCGTTTCGCGGCGGATCTCAAGCAGGTTCTCCTTCGTTACCTGCTCCAGAGCCGTAAAATCAACGATTCCCCGAATGATCGGATAGTCCGTTCTAGCCTGCTTCACCAGGCTGCCTTGATTCGAGATCACGAAGGCGTCCTCCAGCTCTCTCTTCTTCAGCTCATCCGTCAAGCGCTCGACGGTCGCCGCATCGGAGACGTAGAACGCCGGAATCATCCGGCTTGCTATGATGTTAAGCACGGAATCAAGCGTACCGATTTCTTGTTGCCCCGCAGCATCCGTTACCTGGAGGTCGCGATTGACATGCAGGATGACCGTCGCCGGCAGCGTCTGACCGTTCAGGCCGGCCAGAGCCTCGGCGCTGTTGATTTCGGTAACAATAGAGGGCGCCATCGAAATGTTGCTTGCCGGCTCCGCTACTTGTACGAATCGGTCTGCGGCCATCGGAGGCAGCTCTCCCTGCTGCAGCGTCACGCGGATATTATCCACTCTCGTCCGGCTGCCATTGGCTTGAATCCCGATCCGTCCCTTAGCATAAGCCGTTGCCGCATCCGTATCGATCAGCAGCTTGTCGTCGATCCAATGCTGAACCCGGCCGCCCTTCGCCTTGATGGTATAGCGATACAGCTTGCCGGCATCGATCGCTTCCTGATGCGAGCCTCTAATCATCACGTTCCAGCCGTTGGCAGGCGTCCGCTCCGCGAATTCCACGCCGTTCGGTGCGGTCGCGTCCTTCCTTACCGCCATCTGATAGTAAGGGTAGTCGTTATTCTGGATACGGTACATGAGCGAATTCCAGCGGGCCGCATCATTGGCCGCCAGATGTGTAACATCCGCTTCGATCTTATAATCCCCGAAGCGTCCCAAGTATTCGGGCAGCAGAACGCGGGAAGGGTTATCGGGCGAAGACAGCGCCTGCAGCTCGAAAGCTCCCGCCTTCACAACGGCCGCCCCCTCCGTAGTTCCTTCCTTCCTGGACCAACCGGGCGGCAAAGCTCCCTCCGTCAGGGCGTCGAAGTTTTCCTCATACAGCACATATTCCGAATCTCCGGCCTGTTTAACTACGACCAGCATCTGGACATTCGCGTCGTCCTTGCGCCCGGTTAAGGTGAATACTCCTTTCCCGGAAACCTTCAGCAAACCGTTGTCCACTACGACCGCAGGGCTGTCGGAGGACCACGTCAGCTTATCGCCACCCAAGGCGCCCGACGTAAAGTCGCTGTAATCGGCCTCGAACTGCAGCGTGCTCAGCGGCAGCGCTTGATCCGACTCCGCAAGCACATACCCGTCCTTGTGCTTCAGTGACAATACCTTTGCCCCGGTAGCGGAAGGCGTCACCGTGATTTCCTGAGTATGGACCAGGTTGGAGTAGACCGCCTTGACCATCGTCGTTCCCTGCTTCAGCGGGACAAGCTTGTTATTCATAATCCGAAGCACGGCCGAATCCGAGGAATACAGCTTCATCCTTTCGCCATACACGGCATCGGTTATACCATCGGAGTAATAAACGCTACCCGTAACGGAAACGCCGCCCGTCAGCGCCTCCAGCGTGCTCGGAAGCGTCAGATCCAGCCGATCCGCCGTAATCCGCGTCACCTTCAGATTATCGAAGGATACCTTGCTCTGATCCCCCTGAAATCCTATCTTGCCTCGCTGGAGCAGACCCGAATCGAAGCTCTTGTCGATCAGCAGCTTGAAATCCGTATCTTCTTTGGCTTTGATATATTCCTTCACATTATTGTCGAATACTCTGACCTTCATCGTATAATCCTTGTTCAGCGCAAGCGGCTGGGAGGCGCCGCTCGCGATTACGTTCCACGCATTGTCCGGCGTCCGGTAAGCAACCTCGTATTTGCCATTCTGGCGGATCGCCATCTGGTTATACGGGTTTTTGCCGTCAGGAGCGCCTCGGAACATCAGAGAGGCCCATCGTTCCGAATCCAGCACCGATTCGAACCGGACGTCCGCCTCAATGACGTAGTTGTCCCATTGTACCGGAGCGGTAATCCGGGCTTGTTTCCCGGAGGCCTTGCCGTCAAAAGTCATGCGGCCGTTGCCGTATGTATCCTGGACGATGGTGAACGGGGCGCTTCCCGCATTCACATCCGAAATCCAGCCGTAGGGAATCGTTCCCTCCGGATACGCGTCGAAATTTTCCTCAAGCAGTACCGGATCGATCGCACCCGACACAGGAGCGTGATCCGCCAGAATAACATCTCCATAGCCTGCCGTATCGTTCCAGAACGAAGAGGAATTGTAGGCGCTCCAGAAGCTGTTTCGCTGCTTTGCTGCCGCATCCGTGTCATAGCGGTCCGTCACGCCGATGTTGAAGCCAAATTGCTCCTGCAGCACCGGGTCCACGCCCAGCATATCCCAGGGGATCGCGACCTCCAGCGCCCAGCCCGTCGCCGTCTTGTCGATCGCTCTCAAGATGTTCTTGTGATCCTTGGCGCTCTGTCCGTTGGCCGCAGCTCCGAAGTTAAAGAGCGGAGTCTTCGACTCCGGCTGGTACACGAAGCCCAGCTGCATATCCCCCGCGGCAAAGGGGGCCGAATAATGACCCGTCGGATCGAAGAACAAATTGATATTATCCTGATCGAACCAATATCCTTTGTCAGGATTATAGATCAAGGTATCGTCATCGGACTTGACGCCCACGTACAGATACTGGTTATCCCACAGCATGCCGAATCGGGCATCCTTGAACGCGCCTTCGCCCGTCCGGTTCGTCATCGGCTGCTCGATTCTCCAGACGGCATCATCCAGCCTTCCGTCGATGACAGGGGCCGACAGCGTCCGTTGAACCTCCAGCGAAGGTCTTGCCGCAGCAGCCGCTGCCTGCCCCGGGACGCCAGCCGGCAGAAGCCCGCCGACTAAGGTAACGATGGTGAGCCAACTAGCAAATTTCGAACGACTTTTCATGGATCACAGTTCCTTCCATTTCGATTTTCCGAAGAAAAACACAAAAAACCCTCTATCCAGCAAACGAAAGCGGCGCGCCAACACAGCTCTTCCATTTGTTGCATAAAGGGTGTTCTCCTCGTCTCCTACCCTTGACTATTCAGTTGTCCCTTACGCTTCCTACTTTATCAGCGCTTTGTTAGCGCAGCATCATCCCGGTGTGAAACATTTGTAAATCCCGCCCGTCCCGATCAGGTCCACAGCTGCCGGTTCCCCATCGATACCGCACTGGCCCCGGCCTGCAGCGCCGTGTTGATCTCGCTCGGCTCCTGGATCAGACCGCCCGCGATAATCGGCAGAGAGGTCCGCTCGCGCAGCTGCGTGATGGCTCGCGGGATAAGACCCGGCATAATCTCCACGGCATCCGGCTCGCTTTGTTCAATATTATGTATGCCCTGCTCCAGCGCGGACGTATCGATAAGAAACAACCGCTGGATGGCAAGCAGCCCGTTCTTCTTGGCGTGCTTCACAAAATGGCTTTTGGTCGAAATGATGCCCGTTGGCCGAAGCCTCTCCCCGATATACTTCATCACGATCGGATCACCGCTCAATCCGCCGATGAAATCGACATGCAGGAATGCCTTTTTCCCGGCACGAAGCACCTGCCCTACATAATTGTCCATCGTGAGCAGATCGCCTATGAGCAAAAATACGACCGGACAATCGCTGCGGCAGGCCGCCTGCAGATCCTCCGCCTTGCGCACCGCCGGTATGATTCTTCGAGTCCCCCAATAGTCATGCAAATCCTGATTCACCGTCATGTCCTCCCCTTGCCGCTTGCCAGCTCCGGCAATTCGGCCGCTTTCGCTTATTGCGGCTATCAGCTTGATCATAGCAAAGCATTGTTAGTGGAGTGTTAAACAGGCCAAAAAAAATGAAGAGGCAGAAATGTTTTCCTGAAATACCGGCAACTTGCCTCAATCTCGTATTCCTATTGCGAGGTTTTTCGGACCTTATCCCTGTCGCTTTCGTTTACGGTAAAGATTCTTCCCACGGTTCACATAGAGCGTCATCCTGAAGGAGAATTCAGCTTAACTGGGAATTGATCAGTGAAGCGGCCTTGAAACTCTATTCCCGATTTCAAGTAGCTTTTGGTGACTTTAAAATAGGTTTCGATATTCCAATGCATCGAAGACCCTTATCATTTCGGCCGCTTCCAGCATGACGTCGGTGCTCAGAATGGCAAGCCATTCTCGCTTTTTGTTCCGGTTGCGCACAAAGACAAGCTTCACCGACAGACCGCACGAAGTGTGCGCGATCACGGCACCTTTGATGTCTCTTGAATCCGACTTCGGCAGGGTTTGGAAGACTTCACCAAGTGTCATGTACTGTCCTGAAACGAGGTATCAGTTGTTTCATTTCATTGACATCCCAATCTCGGCGGACCTTTGCCCGCAAGCTGACGAAGTAGTAGTGCAGTCTGTGTAAACCAGCTATCCATTAGCATGTAGTCTGCGGTGAAACCCAGCAGCTAGAGCCCGATTGAGAAGAGCGACTACGGCATCCTCCTTCCCAAAAAGGCCTCCATGCGACGTTCGTGCCCGTGTCTTCGTTTCGAGAGATTGAAAGCCATTTCACACAACCGATAGGCCAGTTTGGCTGAAGGCAGTATTACAAAATCCAGCGGAGCGAAGCTAAACCCGTCGGGCCAGCCTAGCTTAAACATCGTGTATCCCTGCGTAAATTTCCCTGTGAAATGATCATATACACAGGCCAGTAACTCCGCTTTTTTACTCCGGTTTCGGCTGAGCACCGAATCGTCAACGATAAATACGCGCACTCGGCGGGAAAAAATGAGCGGTTAAAAATGCTGCACGATCCGAAGACTTAACGTTTGATGAAATACGTAAAGGATGATTGATTCAAAAAACCGATAGACGACATCTTTTCTTGGAAGGTCTGCTCCGCGCTCACTCTCCAGAAGGCGAAGCCAGTCCTTCGAAGGCCAACTATAATGCAAAAACGGAACCGATATACCACAGAATTTAAAACAAAGGTTGTGCTGGAGGTCCTCCGGGAGGAGCAGACCGTGAACGAAATAGCTGCCAAGTACGAAATGAGCCCGGTTATGATTAGCCGGTGGAAGGCTGAGTTTCTAGAGTGTGCTTCCACGGTCTTTGAAAAGAAGACCAGTGAAGCCGACAAACTGAAGAAGGAGTACGAAAGCAAACAAGAACATCTAGAGAAGCTGGTTGGCCAACTTACAGTAGAGGTCAACTGGCTCAAAAAAAATCTGGCCTTAAATGAACCGCTTGAAGCTCGTAAAACCATTGTAGCGCGTGACAACACAGAGATCACAATTAAACGCCAGACGGATCTGCTGGGCGTGAATAGGACAAGCGTCTATCGGCCCAGCAATGAGAAACGTGAAAACGAAGAGAATGTACAGATCATGCATCGGATCGATGAGATCTATGTGAAGCACCCTTATTTCGGTTATCGGCGTAGACTAGATTCCTTCGAGACCAAGGCTTCGAGGTCAACCGTAAGCGTGTACGCCGTCTCATGCAGCACATGGGACTCGAAGCGATCTATCCGAAGCCGAACTTGAGCAAACAATTCCATGCCAAGTATGTTTGTCCCTATTTGCTTCGAGGCCTATCGATCGACCGGCCGAACCAGGTCTGGGGAATTGACATCACCTATCTACGGATGGGCAAAGGCTTAAGTCTTTCCAAACAGGATTTCCACCTGTTAAACTTTACAACCTAGGCTTGGCCGTACCGAAAGTTGAATAAATAATTGCTGTTCTATAATTATCTTTATTTATTATATGAATACCCACTAGCGGTGCATAAAAGTTAGTTGAGCTAATTATCACATTATTCTGAATAGGATATTCCGGTCATGGACCAAAAGGTCGATGACCTATGAAAAGGTAGTCTTTGTCCATTTAGTAATTATATGAGAATTACTTCATCACCCAACACCCAGCTTATTTCGACTTTCGCCTACCTGCGGAGGTTCTTATCGGCTGTCGGTCTATCTGATCGATCCAGGTTTGCTCGGGTTCCCAAAGCAAGGTTCTAAGCCATCGGTAGATTTGTAGCAAGCTATGCTTCGTCTGCGTTTCTAGTTTCACCAACACCAATAAGCAAAACGCGATTAAGGCAGTCCAAACTTGATTCATGACGGCCCGTTCAGTGGTTCCGTAAAACTTCTTGATCCGGATATATTGTTTCAACCATTTGAAGAATGTCTCGATCGCCCAACGTTCCCTGTAAACCTGACCAATTTCTTCTGCTCCCAGATCAAATCGATTCGTTAAGATAGCCACAGGGTTACCTTCCGAATCTACGGAGTGAATAAGACGTAGAACATTCTCCATCCTCTTTTGCGGAGTGCCCACATACACCATCTCGTCGGAAAGTACCGTACTCTCAGCAGGAAGTTGAAACGAGTCGATGGGCCGAATAACCGCATTCTTCTTCGTTCTTGTGACAAAAAAAATGCCGCGGTCACAGTAATCATCGAACTTGGCGTAATCCACATAGCCTCGATCATAGACGTAAGTAACGCCGACCTCATCGACTAGAGCATCCATCTGGGTGCGGTCATTCTTTTTAGCTGGCGTAATCGTTACTTTTTCAGGAACTACAGTCTCATCGTCCATGTACTCTAATCGAAAATGAAGTTTGATCCCAGCTTTGGTCTGCCGGAACTCTGCCCATTTGTACTTTTGTAAGCAAAGTCCGATTGTCGTCGAGTCAATGATCTTGAAGTCCTTTCGGAAACAAGTAGGGGATGTACTGCGACGAATGCGTATGACGAGCTCAGAAAAGACATGCTCAAGTAACGCAGGATCTACCTGATTATGCTTCCGACAAAGTTGAGACGCCGAGATGGAGTCAATACCCAGTTCTTTCCGAAAGCCTTTCGAAAGGGCATCAACGGCAATCTCCCGCAAGGCATCGCGTTGCTGGATTTGTGCATGCAAGAACAATTTGAGATAAGCAATGGTGGTTAGTTTTTTAACATACTTATCCTGTCCAGTCGCTGCGATACGGTCCGTGAACGATTTCGTACAAATTGGAGAAATCCATTTACCAAATGAAGAAAATAGGGTATTCTTGTCCATGGGATAGATCCTTTTCGGTGGATTATGGACAGTACTACCTGCCATTCCATTGTAAGGGATCTTTTTCTGTTCAGATATTTAAATGATAGAAGATTGTGAAGATTCAGAGAAAATTAACGCAATGCTAGTGATGAATACTAAATCAATGGTTAGATCAATAGAATCATCTAAAACAATAGAGGCCATTGGTTCCAACGTCCTATATACAGATATATACAAATTATGGTTAAATACCATTATATACATAAGGAGGTAATTAATATTGATTAAGAAGGTGGTTGTTATTGCTTCTTTATGCCTTCTGGCCCTACCATTAACCACGAACGCTTACAATAATGGCAGGTGGTTTAATGGTGGTCAGTACTCTGAAGTCAATGGAAATTTCGTAGGTTCTAAGACTGACATAGTAACAACAGCAAACTATCCTGCAATTGGAAACAGTCATTTTACTTGTGCTTGGACTATGTTAGCCGATCACTCAGGGATAAATGAAAAGTTTGCACAAGTTGGTTTTGTTATCGACAATCAATACACCTATCCGAGATATTTTTATGGATGGGCAACAAACGGCCGCAGTTCTTATAAAGAGGTTATTTCAGGCGTAGGGCCAGCAAGAGGAAGCACACATACTTATAAAATTGAATATGTTAGTTCTTCTTGGGAAGGCAAAGTTGACGACACAGTCATTGCCACTAAATCGATAAGTATGAATCCTGGCTCAACGCAAAATTATCAAGAAAATGATGAAACGGTTTTTATCGGAACATCCTCAGACAAATTAAAATTTACCAATGTTAGTTACAAAAAAAGTGGTGGATCTTGGACAAAGCCATCTTTATCATTTGTAGCAGAAGGAAGTAGTAGTATAGACCATAGCAACTATAACAGTAGTGGTTATTGGCAATCATGGAAATGAGGTGGAGATATTGAAACATAGAAATAAAGGATTGTTGCTTGTCGCTGCCGTTTCATTATCTGCTGCTATATTTGTCATCGGTGACAGTAATGCTTCTAAATCAAATATTTCAAGCAAAATTCATATTATAGAATCTTCACACCATGATTTTGAGGAACTTAAAGAAATGGGTATGCAAATTAATGATAATATTTCAAAGCTAAACAATCATTCCATTTCTGCAAAGCAATTCGAAGATGCAGTAGATGCCGCAAAGACAAATTCTCCAGGCTTCGCAGAGCAAGCTAAAATAATTGAAGTGGAGTATCATAATATTACTAATTCTGAATACAGGCTCTTCTCTGATGAGGCATTAAAAGGAAATCCAAAATTATCCAAAGATGGTTATATATCGAACGCTCCATGTTTTATAGTTACTTTTAAAGGTATTGAAAGACCGGGTAGAACGAGCGTGAGAGGCCAAGATCCAAAAATCTTCACAGAATATAGCGTTGTTGTCGATGCAATATCTAACGAAGTGCTCTATGGGTTCTTCTATAGATAGTCAATTCACTCCTAGAGATGCTCAATTGCTTTAATTTTTCGAAAATGAAACTTTCATCAACAAGGTTCCTTATTCAAAGAGGAGCCTTGTTAACGTTTAACACCTGCGCCTTTTATTTTACTTCTCATTTCTATCCACTCTTTAATAAATATTCGAAAAGTATCCTAGTGTCCTATGGGATACACTAATCTCTTGAAATTAAGGTCATACTGTTTCTTCTTCATCTCATTACCCTCCGCCTCAATTATTATTGTCGGAGTAAGGGGTGTTCCGTCCAAGTTCAAATAGGGGTTAAATAGCTACAACTACCAACGCTTTCAAGCCAAACTATAACAACGCGCATCGATTAAGTATCGATGCGCGTTGGCAACATGTCGTAATTAGCGTAAGACGTATACGGGGAATCCTTGGTTGTTGTGAACGATTAATCCAGATATGTCTTTTGTCTATTAAAGGCATTTATGAACGTCTGAAGTACTAGCTCGTTATCGTTACGCGACCTCATGTGGTAGGCCACAATCTCGTTATTGAAAAGATTCTTTGATGGCTAAATGGTCCAACCAAGTCTCCCCGGCTCGCTGCCGGGTGTCATCCGTAACCCTTTTTGTTCGGTTCATCTGCATAAATCAGTCGTTATAACCGATTTTCCGTGACTCTTCCCCATATGGAGGAAGTGAGTTATAGAGAGGCTTGCAGTGGATGCGATATCGTAAATTCATTGCCCGCATGAGTCGCAATACCTTCTTGTGATTAACCCATTCACCATGATCTTGTAAGAGAAAGGGGTGAATCTATAGATATCCATACTTCCCTTCATACTTCGTGTATACCGATTTAATTAATTCCTTGAGCCTCTTATCCCGATCCACCATTTTACTTTTGAGGTAGGCATAATAGCCGCTTCTGGAGACGACCATAACCTTGCGTAGTTCACTGACTGTGAACTGACTAGCCCCCTGTATCGTCAAATACTGTTGTGTTGCACATCCCGCATCCAGATTTCCAATCACTTTTTTAAGTATCGTTGTACTCTCGCTTTAACTGCTATACATACCGATCTTGATCCAAGTATGCAGCTCTTCGTCCCCACCGATCCAGCAGACCAAACCCACACTTTTCCCAAAATTTAGGGATCTACCGTTTAATACGGGGTTCATATCCTGATTCCCCAAGTGCTCGTTAATCTACTAATATGTCAACTTCTCCTCTACATGTAGCCGGATAGCTTCCATCTTTTGTACGTTAGAATACGTCTTGAATTTTTGCCCATTAATTGGCATAAAAATTGCACCCCTAGAATTCTATCGAATAAACCTAGGTTTTTTCGAATATCTATTCTAAGGGGTGCACTTCACCCCTGATCAGCTAAAAGCATGAAAACTAAAACGTCCCATCATCGTTTAAGTGTAGATTCAGCGAAAAATAATAACTGGCCACCGTAGACGTTATTGCACGAACTATCAGAGGCCGATATTCAGTCAATGGTTTTATTTTTCCAAATAATTTGATCAGCTTTCTTCGATCTATTCAAATACGACTCCGGTTACACTTCGTATTAGATCGGCAATAATCATATATGCATCACCATTTGTCAATTTATTCGGATCTTTTATTTCTGCAATCGTCTCCTTGTCTATATGTGCGGATATGTCGCTCTCTGTTACCAAAATCGATGATATCATAGTTTTTACAAATTCTAACGTAAGAGGCACTTTTTCTGGATTTTCCATGTTTTCAATGATTATGTCAGGATCTCCTTGAAAATGTGCAGAATATATTTTGACAATACGCTTCAAATTATTGGAAAACCTCTTTACATTTGAATTATCATCCAAATCAAATTTATTTTGTTCGCCTCCAACTGAAAGGTATAGACTAACCGCTGCTTTTAACCCCCGGTAAGCTCGATGTCTAGTATAATCCGGCTGATCGATTTTGTACGGTTTGATCACCATACCTTGCTCATTAAGCATCTCTTGGAGACGCTGGATCTCATCCGTACTTTTGGAGATTTGACGGAAAGTAATCTTCTTATCGATAGAAAGCTTGACAGCAGCGCCTGCTGCCTGCCCCGTTGCCATTCCTACAGGAATTACCCTAGCACTTCCGTGTGGTAAAGAATCGAAACTGGCTGAACGCCCTACGACAAGTATACCGTCAATTTGCTGCGGAACGATCGAGCGAAACGGAATAGCATACTGAATAGGGTTCATCATAATCGCACCCCGATCGGAATAGCTAGTGCTTTGAATGTCAACATTATAGGAACCGAAAGCGATCCTGTCCCAAAAATCCCGGTTTTCTAGGACATCTGTCATCTTTAATCTATATTCTCCTACCATATGGCGGGATTCACGAACATAAAGTTCTGGCGCTATATCTACTAATTCTACTTGGGAAAACTCTTTAAAGTTCTGTTTCATATAATCAACGACTTTAGGAATCTCATTCTTCCCGATCTCATATGCTTCTTGCATTTGAATGGGGTCAAGCGGATCAACCCCCATAATTTGCAAGGCATTAATTAAAATCGTATCATCGATTTGCCTCCCAATATTTAATCCACGCATGCGTACTCGTTCCTTGTTCGTCGATGGATAGTCCCACATTTCCCAAAATCCCCAAGCGCTTCGAGAATCCGCTCCAGTATTAGGGTGCCTACTAAACGAATCCCACACTGTCTGTGTGACATTCCCTATTTTAAATACCAACGTGACGGCCATGAGTGTTTTAGGATCCCCTATATCCTCACGTCCAAACGTAAAAGGAACCCCTGCATCAGCTGCAATATCTGCATCCTGGGTAGCGTCAATAACAGCCTTCGCATTCACTGTAAGAGCCGTTCCGTCCTTTTTTTTCAACAGCAGACCAGTAACTTGACTTTGTTCCATCTGTGGTTTTATCTCCGAAGCACCTAGTAAAAGATCGATATTTTTTTCTTTTTCCACCAGTTCATAGAATACATTAGCAGCTGTCACAACGTCGAATGATGTACCTTCTACCTTGTCATACCATTCTTGAAAGATCCCTTTATTCAGAAAATTGTGCTTTCCAGGCAAGAGAGTTTTCTCAGGCGAGTAATTTAAATCCAAACTGTTTAACCAACCTAATGTCATTAAGCCACCTAGAATAGCCCTATTCCGACCATCGACCAGTAGCACCGACAAGTTATTCCGGGCGGCAGACACAGCAGCAGCCACTCCCTCGGGATCTGTTCCCACGACTATAACATCATAATCACTTTTAATTTTAACTGAGTTTTCAACTTTCAATAGACCCCCACTCGGAATCGAACTTGAAAAACTGTCCTTAAACGCAAACCAAAAAACCAACAAAAGTAATATTATGATCAAGATAGCAAAAATATTAGGTATCCCGTTGCCTCTATGAAAAAGTTTCAATATCGAAATCCTCCTGTACAAATATATTATTTTTTATATAATGGTGGCAGGTTTTTCTCTGCTAAAGACTGATGGAGTCTTTATTTGAAGTCTCCTCAACGAAACTATCGAAAATAACAAAAATCTTTGATACATATATATAAATGCCTAATCGGCATGTATTTCCCATCTAATAGCAACAAAAATTTGTCACAAAACCCAAGAAATCTGCCATTATTTATCATCAATGAAAGTTAGATAGGGCTGTGCATTTTCCATTACCCTTGATAGGTGTACCCCATCTTCCTACGGATGACCTAAGGAATTATATAAAATATCAAATCTACCCTCCAAGTGAACTCATTTTCATAACAAATGACAAATGGCTATAGTTTAATTCATTCTAAAAGGCTGTGGAAGTATTCAGAGGTTAACGTCATGACTAATGATATCGCTGTTATGAACGAAAACCAATTTAAGTAATTAATTGAACTCAATTCCTATTTAGAATACATTGTAACATAAAAAACACCATTTTAGCAAAATTCCCCCACAATTTTGTAGGGGAACTTTGTATTTCTGAGACTGATTTTCTTTTTTAACCACCTGAAACAATGCAACAACTCTTATCTCTTTCTGTCTTAACATAATTACAGATTGTCGCTCCGCTACTGTTTTTGCAACGAGTATAGTAATGGATATTATACCATGCATAAACAGAAGTTCCATGGCTGCCACAGTCATCTTGTAAATTACAAAAACGTTCCTGACATTCAGTCCCTGTATCGATAGGATATGCAGAAGTACATGCCATTTATTTTCACCTCTTTTCTACATAAATTGAATACACGCATGAACGACACTTGGAATTCAGGGAATATCCCAGCGATATCCGAAAACTCTGATGAGCAGGAGCTGCAGTTTAAAGAGATCTTTGCTGGTCAAAAACCCATGGATGCAAGATTCGAGACCAAGTACATCTGGACTTTGAAGAACATACAAGTCAACCAGTCGCCTCTTGAAGTTATTGATCGTCTGCTCCTACGAGTATGATGTACTTCACAATGTTTCCAGTTTGTTCATCAACTCGACCGATGAGTCGCCGCTAGGAGCGGACTGATGCTTCTGCCGGAAAAATCGTGATGGTATCCCATCATTCCTCGTTATGTACTATTACGCATAACGAGGAATGAGAGGAGCATTACCTCCAACAAAATCCAGCTACATCAAGACCTCATGCTAACTAAGCATCAACCACAAGATGGACCATAAGTATAGCAATTACAGCTACTGCTAAACTCCACTCCATAATAATTGCAAACTGTTTGTCCCGAAGAATTCTTGCATCTGTCGTACTTAAGTATTTTCGAAGTATAAACTGCGGGACAAGGTCCACCAAAACAATACGTATCACAGATTTTTTCTTCACAATCAGTTCCTGTATCGATTGGATGAGTTGATGGGCACGCCATTAGATTCACCTCCTTTCCATATCCATTTATTGGAAACAGATATAAATTCTCAGCTTTCAATTTTTATTAATTATAATATTAAGTAAATACTTACTATTTACTATTGGTTATCAATCAACACATATTATTCCTATTCCACTCAGCAGTTCCTTTACTTCTTCAACACAATCAGCTTCACCAGAAGTTACGATAGATTTATCTTTATCTAGTAAATATACATAAGGGGCTGCAGGCACTCGGTACTTATCTATTTTTTCTTTTTCAGTAATAGAGGTTACATAACATTCAAACTTCAATTGTTCTTTTAATACGGCAACATCTTTAACTGTGCCACTTATAAGTAAAGAAATATGAAACGCATCATTTCTGGCTATTTCATCAATTTCCGGTATAAAATCTATACAGGCTGAACAACTTAGTGATAAAAATATTACAAGTTCATAGTCGCTATAGCACTGATCAACCTCTAATGGAAACTTCTCCCCCCTACTAAAGGGCCTTATCTCATACCCATTTGCTTTCCTATTAAATAACTCTTTGAATATCCCTGTAACCATCTTGGTTTTCCTCCTTTTGATACGTTTGAGATTGAACCATATTATAATATTTACCTTTGTTATCCATTAGCTCCATGTGAGTACCATGCTCTACAATTTCCCCATTTTGCACTACAATGATTTTTGAAGCATATAATGCTATGTGCAAGCGATGGGAAACGATAATCGTTATTTTCTTTTCTCTCGTTTCAACAATATCTTTCATTAATTTCGACTCGGTCTCTGGATCCATAGCTGATGTTGCTTCATCCAATACTAAAATCCTCGAATCTTTATAGAGTGCTCTAGCAATTGCAATTCTCTGCCATTGCCCACCTGATAATTGTCTTGAGCCTTCATAATCTATGCCCAACAAACAATCAGATATAAGGTCCTTTTGATCTGGAAGCAAGTAATTAAAGCGAGCACAAAATTCTTCAACCATCTCCAATTTAACATCCGCTTCCAATGTAATATTTTCCAATAGGGGAAATGGATATTTGAGATAATCCTGTGTAACAACCGACATATTACTGAATAGCTTGCCTCTTTCAATATTATTGATGTCAACACCGTTATAAAACAATTGTCCATTTTGAATACCATGCAGGCCCAAAATAATTTTTGCTAGAGTAGACTTTCCCGATCCATTTTCCCCTACAATGACCAATATATCGCCTGGATTAATTGATAAATTAATATTTTTAAGAGAGTAGTTAGTGCTGTGCGGGTATTTAAAAAATAGATTATTTATCTCAATAAAGTTAATGGGGCTTATTTCTTCCACTGTTTCACTGTAATACTCTTGATCGATATATTTTTTGTAAAAAAGGTTAAGCTTAACTTTCATTGCATTCATGGCTTTTAGCTTTCCAATAGTAGGAGCAAGAGAAATAAATGAACCTTCTAGCATCCCTATTGTTGTTATTAATGCCATATATTGACCTATAGTCAAAGATTTATTAAAAACATCAGTGAGTAAGACAAATTGAACAACCATATATCCTAAAGGACCCAGCATTGATACCAACGTAGCACTGCTTATATCTTTTTTCTTATGAGCAAGTTCTAACTTAGTCACAATTTGAGTTAGTCTCAACCACTTACTTAACAAATAATCTTTCATAGAAAAAATCAGAAGTTCTTTTTGTGCTTCCGATTTAGTAAAGTATTCAGCATACATTGCCTTTTGCCTACTAATATCAGATGTATTTTCTATATATTGCATCCTAAATTTTGATAGTTTCATCTCATTCAGTATATTGGGTGAACTATATAACGCTATAATGATCAGCAAATACCATTTTTGATTTATTATTAAGAATGAGTATATAACGATTAACAAAATATTCTGAATAATCGAAATGAATGATAATAGTAATTGGGTGAAAGTACTAATTCCATAACGTATTGTATTCAGATCATTTTGAAAGCTTGGAGTCTCGATTTCCGTTATTGTTTTTGGATTCAAACTACTGTAAAAAGCACTTTCAATATTATTACTTACTATAAGTTGAAGCCTTGTCTCAATGTAAACTTGATATTGTTTTAGTATAATTTGGAAAATTCGTATTATCGCAAATAGACTTAAGATTAGTAATGATTTATGGTAGTCTGTGGCAGCTATAAATGTATCGTACAACTTTTGTGTGTTTTTAATGTACTCAGTCACTATATATGTGGAAATTATGGTTACAAAAACTACTAAAACAAAGTCTCTAATAGTATTTTTGAATATTTTGGGATGTATTAATTTCATGTTTTAATTTCTACCAACCGGTTGTAATAGTTCTAGGAACATCTCCATATCGCTAAATGCATGCGATGATTTAATTATTCCGCCTCCATCTAGCGAAAAACCTAATGGAAGAAAAGTCGTTTTAAACTCATTAAGCATAGTCTCAATGTCCATAGGAAAAATTCTAATTGAGTCGCCAAATATTAGTTTAGTCCGTTTGAAAGAGTCTATATTAGAATTAAATATCAATACGATATTTGCTGTCTTATTTTCTCTCGTAAATTCATATATTGTCTCCAACGTCCCTTCACAAGCACCACATGTGCTACTTGCAATTACTAGAATAAGATGATCTGTAATCAGACTATGTAATTTTATAGCACTATTCTTTTCGAGAAGATCGACATTAGGTATTCTATCTCCTATAGATAGTGGCTCCTTTGTTTCATATACAACAACCCGTTTCTTACTTTTCTTTTGTTCATTACTTAGATACGAATTGTTCAACTCATTCTCCCCCTTGTTTTGACTATCTTAAATTGTTTTAGATTTTTGGAACCCGGTATCACGTTGTTGTTCTAATGACTTACTTTTCATATTCTTAATATAAGAAACTGGTTCATAAATATTAACTACTTTATTATTTATATAAGAAGTAACTTGTGAATGAGATCTTGGCATGATCCAAGGATATTCCGAGAGGTCTATTACCCTATGTCTATTCCATGTTTTCTTTTTCATTGTTGTGAGCCATTGTGGTCCCTTCATAACAATGATCATTGAATAGAAAGGATCGGTATTTTTATCTAACAGTTCATTAAGAACTCCGTAATTTATGTCTTGATAATTTAGAAACAGAACAATCATTTGTTGATTCGAATCAAATTTCATTTCTATAGCGAGTTTAGATAATTCTTTTTTTTCAAAAGCTATTGTTTTTTTTTTAAAATAAATAAGCAGCCCCGAAACCAATAGAACAAATACCATAAATAATAATTTAATTGTCATGTGAACCATAGAACTTCACAACCCGGATAAATTTACCGATAGTTTGATACAAATCAATAATTATCACTATACTTACTATCCAAATAATTAATAATATCCCTACTTGGAAATTGTAATTTACTGGAGCGTTGAGATTCATCAACATTAATCCACATATAAATAAGTTCCGAATAATGGGAAACTTATTTAGCAATCTCATATTTCCAAAACAAGAACACGCACCAGTCTTCTCCTTAATTTTCTTTTTTATAGTCACGATTGAAAAAATAACCATAAGGGTAATCCCTAAAATTTCCCTAATAACCGTAAACGTCCCAAAGCTATACAAGATAAATAAAACCAACTCGTAAATAAGTATCGATACAGCAGATATTAGCAATAATCTTTTTGGTAAAACTCCATATGATGAGATCTCATAGATAAAGTTATTAATATTGAATACTTTAGTATAGAAAGATAATAGAAACAAAAATGCAAGCATCATGTTTATTATAGGAAGGCTCACTCTAACCACATCCCTAACAACATCATAATATATGGTTCTAAATCATTTAAATTGATCTATCAATACAATGATCATCCAGCAATTAATCATGCATAAGAACCGATTGTTCAAACAGTATGATTAGACTATGTAGCAAACTAGGTAGTTTTTATATCTATCATAAAGTTTGGTAGCAATATTCCCTTACACTCTGGGTGGGTTGGTAGCACATGAAGTAGTGCTACAATCAGTTGATTGGGCAATCAGTTCCCGTATAATTGAATATTCACTTGGACAATCCCCCCTTTAACTTCCTTTAATTTACTAAAATAAATACTTTTTACACTTTTGAGTATACCACAATATATTTGTCAAAAAACTAACAGTTTGTTAATATTTATCATTTTTTTGTTTTTTTGGGATATTTTTTTCTACGTGGAATAAACATATACCCTACTTTGGGAATAGCTATAATACATTCTGGACTTTTAGGATTATCTTCTATCTTCCTACGAATTCGATTAATATATACGTAAAGTACTTGCGGATCGACATATTCTGACTTCATCCATGTAAAATTTATCAGTTCTTTTGGCGAAACGATTTCTCCCGCCCTAGTTGCTAAGCAATAAATCAATCTGAATTCGAGTCTTGAGAGTGAACAATGTAGATTATCTTTCACCAGTATTTCGTGGTCTGTGTCTAAATAGCTCTCTTCGCCGAGGGATATTATTTGCTTGCCTTGCGGTAGAATCACGTATTTTCCTCCTTCTGATTACAAAAATTACTTTCGAAATATAAATTACTAAATATATATAAATTTACCACTATATACTACTATTAGGCATTAATTTTACATTTCCTCCCTTTTTTAAAAAATAATTATATCATTTAATCAATTACCTTTTTTTGCAATTCACATTTATCATCATTATTGAGACATTCAAAATAACTAAATGTGAGGTTTAAGATTTTTAATCAGTTGATATAGAAGGCAGTGGAATCGGTACAGTGCTTTTATTTCTAGACGATTTTTTTTCACATCGGTCAATTACCTTCCTCAAACTGGTTACCCCTTTGTTCCATATCGTTTTTTTCGAACGTGCGTTCATGAAATAGCGAGGATTAGAATGAATAGCATCTCGATTATTCATCAATTAGATTAGCAATCAAGAATTACATGTGCCTATGAATCCATTCTTCTGGGTTCGGGAGAAGCAGTAGTACCGCTCCAAACGGCGACTCATCGATCAAGTCAATGATCAAATCGAATTCATCGACCTCACCCGCGTGACAACAATGGGCCCACAGCACATATAGCACATATAGATGTCGTCCATTGGTTCTGCAAAGCCATGTATTTGTTCGAAACCAACCGAAGAATCGGGATTATCGATGATGAATCGCTTTCCGAATGACTATTCATCGTTGCTACCCATTGCCTACTACCTCATTATGAAATTGGACAGTTCTTAGCCGTTTTTCGAAATGAGTCTCTTTACACCGCAATCCTCGTAGGAAACATTCCTTCACAACGCAACAATGAGCTCTTCGCCTATCACGAAAGAAAAACACCACTTCTTCCGCGCTTACAGGTTGCGGTGCTAATCGAAAAGACTACTGGGCATACGATATAACATCTGTCTTTAGCTATTCGAAAAGCTTGCAGCAAGTGTAGTATGGGATGAACAAAGAGCAGGAGGGATTGCCGCAACTGAATCTCGCGCTATTGTTTGGCCAAGAATCGAATCTGCAGTTCTATTACCACAAACTCTCCGGCAACATCAGCGATGCGCAGAGTGCGAGGGGTTTCCTGGGGCAAATGGAACTTCTGGGGTTTCGTAAAGTGCACCTGGTCATGGACCGAAAATTTTACAGCACAGCGAACATCGACAGCTTGTATAAAGATCATTATTATTTTCTGACGGGTGTCAAACTGTCCTTGGCTTATGTCAAGGAGCAGTTCGATCAGGTCTGTTAAGAGTTTGTGTACACGCATTGCTGAAATTCCCCCGACGGGCGGGCCGCCCCTAGAGTTTAAATATTACCTAACCCGATCCGAGAAGAACACGAAAGCTGATGGAGCATCTGTTCCCGGTTTTGTACCCTGTCCGTCCACTTGTGAACAACATCCATCGTGGAGAGATAGAGCATTTTGATCAGAGCCTTATCTGAAGGGAAAATACTCTTGTCCTTCGTTGCTTTGCTGAACTGACGTTGGTAGCTTTCAATGTGTCCGCCTGCATCCACTTCCCTGCCTACTACTTCGGGCGGACCGAGGGGAGTAGCCCGTGAATTGCGGTGTTTATATGAAGTCTCAACCTTCGGAGTGTTACTAGAACCTTATCGAATGTATCCAATTACCTTATTTAAGCATCTTCTAAGTTGACTGTACCGTCTCTGTGCCTCCATACACATATTGAAATCGAAATAACTCTCTATCTATTATGGTTGGCAAGGTATGATTAATTAATGAAACACTTCCAACTTGACTGCCCGTAACTTACTCTACTACTTTGGGTTTTGCTAACTTGATCTCATGAACTTCCTGCACGTTCTTCAATGAATACAACTCTATTCGTCAAAATCTCCAAATATAATCATTGAAAAACACCCTACATCTGGGTTGGAGCTGTTTGACCAATGTGAATTCCAAAATATTCTGCACCTTCTTGAGAGGTATTAATTTGTTTACCAGACTGAGTCCCAAGGGGATAGTCCCCATAAGCTCACTCCCGGCGATAGCTTCCTCCACCGTTTAGAGCCCACTCCCTTTCCTGGCCACTTGCTATCCTTGAAGTTCGCGAACCTTTCCCTGCCCGGTCACCCCTTTCTTCTGGCCCGGCCCCTTATCCATCCAATCAAAAAAAACCATGCAGCCAAAATCAGCTGCATGGCATTCGTTACGCGCTGGGAGCTACGCGAGGTCTTACCAAGTCTTGAACCCTTTAGCCCCGACGCCCGCATCATTGATAATATCCATGACCGGGATCGAGTAAGCCACCAGGATGAGCGCGACCAGCACCCCGACCCAGACGCCCCAGCGCTCGAAGATGGCTGGCGCCTTCTCGGCGTGCTCGCTCGCCTCGGCGATCGGATATTCCGTCTCGCCCTTCGGAGCGCTCATCAGCATGCAGATGTTGATGATCATCAGCACCACGGCGACGAACAGAATCATGCCTCCGATCGCCATCGCCACATGGTAAGGCATCCAGAGCACCGTGTCCGGGTGGTCCTGATAGGTCGTGAAGGCCGTACGGCGAGGCGAGCCCAACAGACCGGTGATGTGCATCGAACCGGACATGAAGAACATGCCGATCAGCCACAGGATCGTTTGAATCATACCCAGCCGGTTCATCAGCGGCGTCATCGCACGGCCCAGCATGGATGGGATCAGCCAGTAGGTGATGCCGAAGAACGTCAGCGCGACGCTGGTCGCTACCGTCAGATGGAAGTGGCCGGTAACCCACAGCGTATTATGCACGATGGCATTCAGTTCATGGCTCGCGTTGATCAAGCCGCCGGCGCCCGCCGGGATGAAGATGAGCATACCCATGAACGGAGCGAAGAAGCGGACATCCTTCCACGGAAGCTTCTTAAGCCAGCCGAAGAGCCCTTTGGCCCCGACTGAGCGTCCATGCATCTCGAAGGTCGCGAACAGCGAGAAGGCGGTCATCAGCGAAGGGATGACAACCATGAACGTCAGCACGACCTGGACGAATTTCCAGATGTTCGAGATGCCGGGCTCCATTAACTGATGATGGAAGCCTACTGGGATCGAGAACAGCAGGAACATGATGAACGACAGGCGCGCCAGCGCGTCGCTGAACATTTTGCCGCCGATGACCTTCGGAATGACGACATACCAGCACATGTAGGCAGGCAGCAGCCAGAAGTACACAAGCGGATGGCCGAAATACCAGAACAGCGTCCGGGAGAGCGTAACATTGACCGTATCTACCCAGCCGAACGACCACGGAATGAGCTGGAACAGCACTTCGATCGCTACGCCCAGCGTGGCGATTATCCACATCAGCATCGTGATGACTGCCATATACGTAAAGAGCGGCGTCGTTTGGCCCGGGTTCGTCCGCTTCCAATAGCGGTAATTCAGGAACACCCCGATGCCGCTCATCCAGCTGCCGACGACCAGGAATACCAGCGATACATAGAACCAGGGGTCCGCTTTGAGCGGAGCGTAGAACGTGTACAGCACTGTCGCTTTGTTGAGTACAATAAGCACGGTTGCCAGCAGCGTGCCGAACGTCATCAGCCCAAACCCGAGCCAACCGAGCTTCCGAACGATCGGCAGCAGCCCCCCGCCCAGCGTCCGGGCTACGCCGGAATAAATGAAGCCGATAATGAAGTAGGTCGTAAATATAAGAGCCATCAGCACGCCGTGCGCGGTCAGCAGCTGGTAGTAGCCGATTCCCATCGGCAGCGTCACCATGCCTCCGCGGACCAGCCCCTGCAGTACACCCGTGACGCCGCCCATAAACAAGGCGAAGAAGGCGAACAGGATATGGGCCAGCACAAGTGCGGCGTCGCGGCGGTCAAAGCTTTTGATTTCTTTTATCATCTGAGGTACACCCTTTCCAATCCCCGTTGTACGAGCCTATTTTACGATGATTTTCATCATCATCACTTCATGCGCCGCTCCGCAGTACTCGTTGCAGAGCACCAGGTATTCGCCGGGCTTGTCGAAGGTGTACGTCAGGTGGTTGACTTCACCCGGTATGACCATCATATTGATCGTCGTGCCATTGACCTGCATCCCGTGAACGACATCCTGGCTCGTTACGCTGAAATGTACTTTGGCCCCCAGGGGGATTTCCAGCTTATCGGGCGTAAAGCCGAATGAAAAAGCGATCAGGTTAGCCTCGTATTCCTTGTCCCCTATCTGCTTCAGTCCCGGGTTGTCGAACGGCGGCGTCTGCGCCAGCTTCTCCGGATCGACGGTATGCCGGTGGCCTCCCGGCGGCTCCATGCCCAGCGAGAAAGCTCCTACTCCAACCACGGAGAGGAAGACGACCAGCATGGAAATGCCGAAGATCAGCCAATATTTTTCTAAGCGGTGAATATGCATGCGCATGTCAGCTCCTCTGGATCAATCGGTTTCTTGTCTCTAACCCCTTGCTATAAACAACAGAAAAATCCCAACCCAGCTGACGACCAAAAACAGGCCGAGCAGCATGACAGCTGCGAAGGTTCCTTTCAGTACCGGCTCGTTATGGCTTTCTTTAGCCGGTTTTTCAACGCGTCGGTTGATATCTTGCAATTTCGCCATCTTCTAATCCTCCCCCTTCATAAGGGCTAAGTGTTTGCTGTACCTATTGTAGGGGAATCGAACGGCGCCACTCTATGATGTGGATCACACCGAATGTGAAAGAGTCGTGAACAAGGGCACAGTCGCCGAAAGCTGGCCCGGCAGACACGACAAAAAGAAAAGAAGGCCATTCCGAATACGCTCGGAACAACCTTCTACCATCAGATCTCTACTATATTATTCACGGAGTCCCGCTTGGCTAACGAATCTGGCGCTTCTTCCCGTTAGTTTACCGGCCAGGCTTCCTTTGTATAAGCCATCTCCCAGAACATATACTCATAACGGCTGCTCCGTACGAAATGCTGAAGCATCCTGGCCCTGTCCGCTTCGCTCGCCTGCTCGGCCAGTTCATTGATCCGGCTGATCTGCTCCTCCACCAGCTCGCGGAACCAATCCCCTCCATAGGCGGCAATCCACTCGCGGTAGATCGGCTCCTCCGGCGTGCAGTCCTTCAATCGCTCGCCGATCTCATAATACAGCCAGTAGCATGGCAGAATAGCCGCAATAATATCGCCCAGCGATCCGCTGTAGGCGGCCCGCAGCATATGGGAGGTGTACGCATAGGCCGTCGGCGCCGGCTCGAATGCCTCGCGCTCCTCGGCTGTAATGCCGAGCAGCTCCGAGAACTTCTCATGCAGGGACAGCTCGGCCCCGTAGGTGCTCTGCGCATGGACAGCCATCCGGTTCACGGTATGCAGATCTTGCGCCTTCGCTGCGCCGAGCGCCTGCACGCGGGCAAATTGGGATAAATAGTAGGCATCGTTCAGCACATAGTGCCTGAAGCAATCGAGCGGTAGTGTCCCATTCCCGATCCCCTGTACGAACGGATGCTTAAAGCTCGCCTCCCAGCTTTCCTCTACAGCCGCTCTCAATTGATCGGAAAAGGTCGTCGTGATTATCATTCTAAAACGCCTCCTTCATATATTTAGCAATATTTTTTATAAATAAGCATCCTCATCTGACATCCGTGATGTCGAAATGCGGGAGCTGCGCAGCAAGCCACCAGGCGCAGCACCATATCCCGATCATCGTAGCGGTCAGCACCGCATCGCTAACCGACCAGCCGACGCGGTAATAATAGGTCCGTGCGGCCGCAGAGGCGAACCGCTTGGCCTCCATCGCGACCGCCGTGCGCTGTGCGCGGCGGATACTCTGGGCGAGCAGCGGAATCGCGTAGCGCTTGACCGACTCGGCGAAGCCGCGTACGCCCCGCCGGTTCTTGATGCCGCGTACCAGGAATGCTGCACGGAGCATCCGGTATTCGCTAACCGACAAGCCCATCAGCCGAATAGCGGCCATGAAGCTGTAGGCGTATTTCGCGGGAAGCCGAAGCTGCTGCATCATCGAATAAAACAGCAGCACCGGGTTCGTCGTCAAGGCGAACAGCAGGCCGACAAGCGCCGCATCGACGGTTTTGAAGCCAAGATGAAGCCCTCGGAAGAAGCTTTCCTCCGAGATATGAATCAGTCCATAGCGGTACCATGTCGTCTCCCCTGTCCCGAACAGCACCATGGAAGCAGCCGACGAGACGAACAGCAGGCCGAACGGCAGCGTAATCAACAGCAGCCGCCGCATCGGCTGCCCGCTTCCGAAGAAAAGCAGAGCCGTATACATCCAGGTGATATGGATGAGCACATTGATGTTATGCGTGAAGAGCACCAGCAGAAACGCGCCCATCGATATGAGCAGCTTGAAGCTCGGATTCACCCGGTGCAGCCATGTTGGGCGGCCCGGCAGCATATCCAGCATCCGTCATCAGCCCCTTCCATTCCTTGTCCCCACAGCCAGGGCCATATCGCGGACATCGGCGGCGGCCGGCTCCTTGGCCCGGCTACCGGAAGCGTCAACCGTAAGCCTACCCTCGGTTACCTCCCAGACATGGGTCGCAAAATGGCGGACAATCTCCCTGTCATGAGTCACCATCACGATCGCCATCCCCCTCTGCCGCCATTCCTCCAGCTTCTCCAGCAGCGCGAACGTATTCGCCGCATCCTGACCGAATGTCGGCTCATCCAGGAGCAGCAGGCGCTGCGCCTTTACCGTTGCCGCGGCGACCGACAACCGCCGCTTCTGGCCGAGCGACAGCTGATAAGGATGCTGCTCGCGCTGTCCGGCCAGACCGAACCAGTCCAGCAGCCCGGACACCTGCTTGTCTACCGCTTCCTCCGGCTCGCCGTCTCTGCGGAAGTTGAAGGCAACTTCATCGAATACACTCCCGGCTATAAATTGCAGCTCGGGATTCTGGAACACATAAGCGGCCTGCTTGACGACATCCTCCAGTCCGTTAACCCGCCTGCCTTCCAGCACATACTCGCCCTCCGTCCGGATCAGCTGCATCAGGGCGGACAAGAGCGTGCTCTTGCCCGCTCCGTTCCGGCCGACGATCGCGATCCAGTCGCCCGGCGAGATCCGTGCCGTCTCCGCCTCCAGCTTCTTCTGCTTGCCGTGGTATCCTTCGAATTGCCTCAGGCTGACAAGCGGCTCGGGGCCTGATGCCGCAGGGAGCCCGGCTGTTGCCGGGAAGCCGCGGAGTGCAGCCTCAGGCTCCGTCCGCAGGAGTCCCGCCCGGTAATCCTCCCAGACACCGGGATACCAGATGCCATAGCTCTGCAAGTCGTCCAGTCTTTCGCGGAACACTTGAGCAGGAGCTCCATCCGCCCGTATCCGGCCCTCCGCATCGATCATCACGACGCGGCTGACGAAATCCACAATTTCGTCGATCTTATGCTCGACGATGATAACCGTCTTTCCGGCCGTCACCTTCTTAACCGTCTCCCATACCTCATGGGTGCCCTCGGGGTCCAGCAGCGACGACGGCTCGTCGAGAAACCAGACATCCGGCTCCAGAGCAAGCAGCGAGGCCATCGCCAGCCGCTGCTTCATGCCGCCCGAGAGCGATGCGATAGGCTCATGCAGGATATCCGGGCTCAACCCGACCTGCTCCAGCAGCTCTGCGATCCTCTCGCCCATCTCTTCCCTGGGAACCTGCAGGTTCTCCAGGACGAAGGCGAGCTCCTCATCCACATAAGGCATGCAGAACTGCGCATCCGGGTCCTGGAACAAATAGCCCCAGGAGTCCGGCCTGCCGATGCTTGCAGCCTTCATTGGCACTTCGATGATATTCGGAATCAGCCCGGCGAGCACTTGCAGCAGCGTCGATTTGCCGCAGCCGCTTGGTCCGAGCAGCAGCACCTTCTCCCCCTGCCTGACGGTCAGCGACAACTTATCGAACAGAAGCGACTCGCTCCCCGGAAACTTCATCCGCAGGTCCTGGACCCATACGGCCGCAAACTTCGCCTCCTGGGCCGCCTTTTTCCCGTCAAGCTTCACGGCGTGGGGCGCCGACTTCCCTGCCGTATCCTTTCTCGCTCTGATCATCTGACGCTACCGGCCAAGCGCATCCAGATCATCTTGGCTGACGGGACGCACCAGTTGAGTCACGCCTGTTTTCTCCAGCGCCTTAACAAGCGCATAGGCCAGCGTGCCGCAGATCAGGAACGCTCCGATAAACCGGTATGCGACATACTGGACGAGAAGCCATGGCGAGTATGCGGTCAAATAATTGCCGAAGATATCCATAACAAGCGCCCCGACGCCTGACGCGATCCCCGCCAGACCGGCGACGGATAGTGAATAATTGCGGTAGCGGAAGGCCGCGAAGGTCAATTCCGCGCACAACCCCTGCACAATCCCGTAAGTCAACGATGACACGCTGTAATGGGAACCGAGCAGCATCTCGAACAGGGCTGCGGCGACCTCCGCCAGCAAGGCCACTCCCGGCTTGCGAATGATGAGAAATGCGACGGCCGCAGCCATGTACCACATCCCGTAGATCAGCTGCTCCAGAGGTATCCCCGGCACTTTAAAGACGTTGTAAACATCGCCCCATACCCGGTAAATAATCCCGAATACGACGGCGATCACGATCGTGACCAAAATATCGGTCAGCTTCAATCCTTTGGACATCCCGTTCAGCTCCTTTGTTTTTTTGTCTGGGGACGCGCCGCGGCAGCGCCCTCCTCTTGTCAGCGGATTATGCCAAAAAAGCCGCCTCCCGGATTAGGAAGCGGCTTGTGAGCACAAGTGAACGTACTGGTTCTTGACTACGCTCTCCACTTCCCTACGCTGGCATCATCCAGATCAGGTTCAGAGGGTCTAGGATCTTGCGATCCAATCTCAGCCGTTAGGCTCCCCTAGTGACACACCAATAGTAACATGAATCCTTCTTTTGTCAACGGCCGTCTGAAAATAGAAATGCCGGATCTCAGAACTGATACGGATTGGAGCGATTATTAAAAATAATTTAGAAAAAAATCCCTAGTGTTATCGAGAAATGTTTGTTAATATAGGCTTACTCTCTTTAACGGAAGCGGGGAATACCGAGGATTGAAAGCGTTATCTTATACGGAATGTATCAAGGGGGTACCGCCTATGCAAGAGATGGCTCCTAACGAGCTGGAAGCTCTGGAACTGCAGCCGATTACCGCAAGCATGATCGCCGATTGTCAATTTTGCACCCGAATCCTTTGCGATCCCCACTCCCGAACTCCTGTGCATTGCACGAAGTGGTCGGGGGCGCGCAGTCCGATTATGGTCAATTTGACCGCATGCATGACCTGCGGGGAGTATAAGAAATAGACAAATTCCCGATTCGGCGGCGGGCTTATGTTAAGCTATATGGGCCGGAATAATCGGAAGAAAAGCGGCAATGCGCCGAAAATAAGAGGTCTGTATCCCTAGTAGGCTCCTTCCGGGAGCCTTCCTGCTTTTTTGCCCTTGTTTAAGGTTTGCTTTGTCCTACATTCTGTGTCAAGATAATCGGTAGGTTCCATACCATGATTCTGAAGAAATAGGTGACATTCGACCCTTATGAAGATCACGTTTTTTCGGCTTTTAACCGAGCTCTCATCCCGCAAGACCGTATCCCGCATCACGGGAGCCTTCGCCAAGTCCCGCGTCAGCCGCGCCTTTATTCCGCAGTTTGCCAAAACCTACGGCATCCCGGTAGAGGACGCGGAGAAGGCGGTGCATGAATATGCTTCTTTGAATGACTTCTTTACCCGTCGTTTGAAGCCCGGCTTACGCCCTGTCGACCCGGCCAAGGGCATCGTGGTCAGCCCTGTCGATGCGATGATCACCGGCATGGGCCAGATTCGGGAAGGCACCCTGCTGAATGTCAAAGGGCAGGACTATACCGTCGAGGAGCTGCTTAACTTCAGCCCGCGCCGCATTAACTATACGAACGGCTATTTCTACGTCCTGTACCTGAGCCCTACCGACTACCATCGCATCCATACGCCGGTAACGGGCGAGATCATCGAGAAGGAGCATGTCCCTGGGAAGGTATACCCGGTCAACGACTTCGGTCTGAAGCATATGCGCCGCGTGCTGAGCCGCAACGAACGGTTGATCACGTATATGCAGCACGAGGATGGCGAAATCGCAGTCGTCAAAGTAGGGGCCTTGAATGTCAGCTCCATTCAGTATGTTTCTCCTCTGCCGAACCAAGTAGAGGCCGGAGACGAGCTTGCCTACTTTGAATTCGGCTCTACCGTAGTTCTGCTTATGGAAAACGGCACGTACGAAGGACGGGCCGATCTGGACGTCGGCAGTAAAGTGAGGATGGGCGAGGCACTCGGTGCTTTAACTCGTCATTCGTCAGGGAATTAGCGGAACTGGAGCGCGTTACTCGTCGATGCTTCCTCCATTTCCGTTCGATTAAGGCCGGAGGCGGGCCATTAACGAGCTGCAGTTCCTTTAATTTCCGGTTTCGCCCTTGGAGAGGCAGGCGGGCAGCAACCCCCTGCTTCTGACCAGCCGGGCGTTTTTTCACATGCGCTTACCGAGCCATTCGGGCTCCGAGCTCACCACAGGAAGGAGTCAGACTTCATGAATGTATCTACCGGAGCGCCGGCGGGCAGTTCGGCTTCACAGCAGACTGTGAAGTCCGATGCGAAGCCGACCGTCTTCCGTATTTTGCTCGCGATCAGCCTTGTCCATCTGTTCAATGATACGATCCAATCCATCATTCCCGCTATTCTCCCTATCCTGAAGGACACCATGAAGCTCAACTACGCCCAGTCGGGCATTATCGTCTTCACGCTCAATATGACGGCCTCCGTCATGCAGCCGCTGGTCGGGATGTACTCGGACCGCAAGCCGCGTCCATACATGCTGCCGATCGGGATGTGCTTCACCTTCGTAGGGGTGCTGGGACTTGCGCTGGCACCGAATTATTGGTTCGTTCTGCTCTCCGTCCTGCTCGTCGGTATCGGCTCGGCGATCTTCCATCCTGAAGGCTCGCGGGTCGCTTATATGGCGGGCGGCAGCCGCCGCGGCTTGGCCCAATCCATCTTTCAGGTGGGCGGCAACTCCGGACAATCGCTCGCCTCGGTCATGACAGCGCTCGTCTTTGCCCCGCTCGGGCAGCTGGGCGCGATATGGTTTACGGCCGTAGCGGCCATCGCCATCGCCGTGCAGCTGTTCATCTCGCGCTGGTATAGCGGCTACATGGCAGCCAATCCGCCGACTCCCCGGAAGAGCGGGACTCGGGCCATCGATCCAAACCGCAAACGTCAGCTGCGCTTTGCCGTGTACCTGCTGATTTTTCTCGTATTCGCGCGGTCTTGGTACCATGCCGGCATCACGATCTACTTCCCGTTCGAGCTGATGGAGAAGTTCGGGATGACCCTTGAGCATGCGCAGGTCTACATCTTCCTCTTCGCGGCCGCAGGCGCGGTAGGTACGTTCATGGGCGGTCCGCTGTCCGACAGATTCGGCCGCCGCAATATCATTTTTTTCTCCATGCTGGGCTCGGCGCCGCTGGCCATGGTGCTGCCGTATGCCAATGAAGCCTGGTCTTATGTGATTCTGCTCATTAACGGATTTATCATTTTATCCAGCTTCTCCGTCACCGTCGTTTACGCCCAAGAGCTGATTCCCGGCAAGATCGGCACGGTCTCCGGCCTCATCACCGGCCTGGCCTTCGGCCTCGGGGCGCTGGGCGCTGTCGCGCTCGGCAGTCTGGCCGATACGTTCCACCTGCAGACGGTCATGGGCTGGGTCAGCTTTCTCCCTCTGATCGGACTGCTGACCTTCTTCCTGCCGTCGGACCGTACCTTGAAAGAATGGTCTCAGGAGGGCTAACCGCCACAGCAGCACGCGGCCTTCGTTCCAACTAAGCGAGACCGTCCGGGTCACCGGACGGTCTCGCTTAGTTTTTGCTCTAGGTTAGCCTGGAGTTCTTCTCCCTAATCAGCCCGGACGGCTTCAGCCCCTTCTTCAGCCCCGTTCGATTCGGTCGCCAGCTCCAGCCCGCCGGCCAGCCGCTCCAGATCCTCTCGGGTCAACGGGGTCACCATCGCCAGCTCCCGGCCCAGCGCCTTCTCGCTCTGCTCTCGCGCCTCTTCGAGCCTACCCAGCTTCTTCAGCGTAAGCGCATAGAAATAGTAGGACTCGGCATGCTTCGGAGATTTGTCCATAACCTTGTCGTACATCTCGGCGGCTTCCTCCAGCCTGTCCAGCAAGTAATAATTCTGCGCCAGATTATCCAGGATGGTCATATCATTATCATTGAAGGCATACGCTTCTTCATTCAAGACGAGCGCTTGCTCCAGGTCCCCGTTCAGCACCTTGAAATACCCGAGGTTTCCGTAAGCCAGCGTATTCTTGTACTCGTCCATCACTTCCTCCATCAGCTCCAGCGCATCGCTGCGCCTGCCCTGCAGCCAGTAGGCGGTCGACAGGTTGATCCTCGCCTGCATCATCACCTCACGGGGTACGGCCGAGCGCTGCACATCCTGAAATACCTGCTCCGCTTCCTCCGGCCTCCCCGCCTTCAGCAGCAGATACCCATACCCGATCCGGTGCTGCGGCGCCACTCTTTTCATCCGGTTGGCCTTCTCTAGCAGCTCCAGCGCCTTCTCCTGGTCGCCCTTCATATAGGCCATGTTGCCACGCTGGGCATACAGCGCGGAGCGGTTAAGGAATACAAAGAGGCCGAGCAGCAGCACAACAACCCCCGTCCCAAGAGCCCAATGGAGCTTGAAAAGATACACGATAACGATGACGACGGCAGCAACTTGAAGCAAGGTTTTCACAATGGGAGGCATCCGCTTCCCTCCTTCACCTACGTTTTATCCCCATTATACTCAAGCACGGGGAGGAGAAGCCACTTTCTGCTGGTCCAGGCGCCGAATCGGGCAAAAAGAGCCTACCGGACAGAACCGGTAGGCTTGGTAGGCTTAGTATACTTGACAGACGTGCAGGCTTCGCCCGCCTTACTTATTGATAAATTCCACAGACTGCAGCAGCCGCTTGAGCATGACCGCAGCTTCTGCTCTTGTCGCAGATTGGGCAGGCTCGAAGGTGTTGGCCGGAGTGCCTTGAACAATACCTGCTCCTACGCTCTCGGCAACTGCGTCAACCGCCCACTGCTGGATCTGGCTGAAGTCCGTAAATCGGCTAGCCGCTTCAGGCTTAGCCTGACTCTTGCTTTTGCCGGCAACTGTCATCGCCCGGCTGATCATCACGGCCATCTGCTCGCGCGTGATGGTCGCCTCCGGCCGGAAGGCACCGTCCTCGAAGCCTTCCATCAAGCCAGCCTTCGAGGCTGCGCCGAGCGCTCCCGCGAACCAGTCGCTGGCCTGCACGTCCTTCATCCCCGATGCGGCCTGGCTGTCATTCTTCAAACCAAGCGCACGGACGAGCAGCGAAGCGAACTCGGCACGCGTGATCCTGCTATCCGGAGCGAACCCGACTTCCGTCTGGCCTCTCACCACCAGCTTGGAGGCAAGCAGCTCGACATCTTGCTGTGACCAGTGGCTGTTCAGATCGGCAAAGGTTTTCTCGTAGTTCACGACCGTATAGATGCTGTTGGAATTCCGCTTCATCGTAACAATCGTTCTGCCGCCCGCGACTTCGAATACCGATGGCACGAAAGCCAACTCGCCGGTGGTCGGGTCGTACACGACGGCCGTCGCTTGATTGCGATCGACGGACCGTGGAATCGTAATCGTCCGTGTTACGTAAGTGGCGCCGAAGTTATTCACCTCCGCCGACTTCCCTCCTGCTTCGGCCGTAATCGTGAAGCTGATGGCGTCCGCAAGCAGACTTAGTCCGGACCTGGCCGCAGCTGCGCTGACCTCCTTGGCTTCGTCCCCTCTTAGGGCCTCAATCGCGACGCTGATCGTCACTTCACGCGGGGATACTCCCAGCTGAGCAGCCAGCTCCCCAAGCTTTAGAACGCTCAGCGGCAGATCATAGGATTGCCCCTTCGTCTTCACCTGGATTACGGCATCGGCCTTTTTACCCACAGCCTCCTGCAGCGCTGCTGCCGGCAGCTCCACCTTCACCGCTCCGTCCACGCCAGCCAGATTAAGGACGGCGTTACGTCCCTTGCCGCTGCTGGCGAGTGCTTGCACCGCCTCGGCCAGCGACTCAGGGCTGACGACCACCTTCGTCCGCGTTTGGCCGTCAGGCGTCGTTTCCCGCTTCAAATCGTTGTCGCTTACTTTCAGCTCGACACCGTTGCCGGAAGCCGCAGGTTTTGCGGACTCTGACGTCTGAGGCGCAGAGCTTCCGGAGCCCGTAGTCGTCGTACCGCCCGTCGTCCCGCTGCCGGAAGAATCGGCTTCGGTTCTCAGCGATACGGACGGACCGTCCGTCGTCTCGTTGCCCGCTGCGTCAAAGGCCTCTACTTTGAAGGTATAGCCGGTGTCCGAGGATAGCCCGCTTACCGTGAAGCTATATACGTCGCCGGTCACGGTGGCAGCCAAGGCCGTGCCTTTATACAGCTTGTAGCCTGCAACCGCTACGTTATCGGCTGCCCTCGTCCAGGTCAATACCGCGCTGCCGGTCGATACGCCGGATACCGTGATGGACTTGTCACCCGGCCATACCGGGGCTGTCGTATCCGCTCCTGCCGGCTCGGCCAGTTCACGGATGCGGCCTTCGGCCACATAGTGGATAGGGCCTTCGTAGCCGCTCACGAAGCTTAATGTGGCCTCCAGATCCTCCGGTCCGGTAATCGGATTTTTGCCCCGCTTGCCGATCTCTATGTTTTTCGGACTGGTCGACGTATGCATAAAGTTATTGACGACCACGGTATACGTGCTGGCCTTATCGACGGGGGTACCGTCCGGCAATTGCATGTCGATGACCTTGCGGTTGTTGCCGCTGTCCCTGTACCACGTATACGTAAAGCCGGATACATGGAAGTCTGGCCCGTAGATGGAGCCGGAGCCCAGCTGCGCGTTCAGAATTTCTTCCAGGTCGGCGCCCGTCACCTCCAGCTTCACCAGCACATTGTTAAACGGTTGAATGCTGAAAAGCTCGCCCCATGTAATGTCGCCGATATCAAGATTTTCGCGAACGCCACCGCCATTCATCAGGGCAAAATCCGCCTGCATGTTGGCTCTCATGCCGTCTGCAATCAGATTGCCTAGAGCCTGATCTCCGTTCACGCCAATGCCCATGCCCGGATAATCCTTCTTCATCTCCACGGTAGAGCTTCCTACGACGCGGTTCAGGTACGGAGCGGCAAGCTCCGTATATTTCTCGATAATGGCTCTGACAGCCGGGTCATAGACCGTCTGAAGGTTGTATCCGATCACGGCGTTCTTCTTCACGATATCGCCGGTGGCACGGTCGATCTCCAGATCCACATCGCCAAACGCCTTGCCGTACTCCCACGCCTGCACGATCAGCTTGCCGTCCACTTCACCCGCGACGCGCTGGTGATTATGGCCGGCGAAGATAACGTCCACTTCATCGTCGACAGCTGCAGCCAGATCGGCCGCATCTCCGCTTACAAGCGAGCCGGACTGCGAAGCCGGGATATGGGCGAGCAGGATGATCGACTTGACGCCCTGCGCCTTCAGCTCAGCCACCGCTTCATTGGCCGCCGTCTTCGCATCGGTAAACACAATATCCTGGATCCCCGCCGGTACGACGATCTGCGGGGTTTCTTCCGTAATGACCCCGACAAAGCCTACTTGGATGCCTTCGACCTCTTTAATGACATAGGGAGGCAATACATGCTTTCCGCTGTCTTTATACTTCACGTTCGCGGCAAGCAGCGGGAAGTTCTGGCCGTCATAGCCCTTCGTTCCCTTCGGATGCTCGCCTCCGTTCTGGAGACGGAGCAATTCCTGCGTGCCCTCGTCAAACTCATGGTTGCCGACGACACCAACGTCGAAGCCCATCGCTTCCATGATCTCGACCGTCGGCTCGTCCTGGAACAGAGCGGATACCGGCGGACTTCCACCGACCATATCTCCTACATGAAGGGTGATCGTATGCGGACTTGCGGACCTGCGCTGCTTCAGCGCAGCTGCCATATAATCCATGCCGCCTACGAATACATCCGTGCTGATCACGCCATCGCCGTTCAAGTCTTCGTTCAGCGATTTTTCGGAATAGGAATCGTTGATCTTGCCATGCAGATCGTTGACGCTGAGCAGCTTCAGCTTGACGTTACCCGAGGGCTCTCCCGGAAGGTCGGAGCCCTTCAAGTCTACGATCCGGCCTTCGACTGCCGAATCGGAGGCGGTTACCGTCCCAAGCTTCTTCAAATAGTTCGTGAGCACTTCATAGTCCGGCAAATACAGCAGATTGACGCGCCCTTCCTTATACGCCTTCTCCAGCGATGCGTAGAAATCTCCGCCCTTCGCGGTAAAAGCATTCGTAGCCACCGTATAGCTCGCCGCCAGATCAAGCGCGACATAGCTTGCGCCCTGCTTAACCTCCACGCGCTTCACGCGCTCATTCACCGGCTGGGTCGAGTCATAGTAGAACCGCATTCCCGCGACATGCGGGAAGCGCCCATCCCTGGTCGTCGTAATCGTCGACACGCCATTCTCCAAGGCTTCCTTGATCTCCTGGCCGGTCAGCGTGATCGTAACCAGATCGTTATTGAAGGGCAGTACGGTCAAAATCTCGCCCTGGCTGATCGGACCTTGGTCGATCGAAGCGCGGATGCCTCCGCCGTTCTGCAGCGCAATGACCGCGTCCGTGCCTGCTGCCCGTGCCGCGTCCAGCATCCCGTCGGCGATCAGGTTGCCCAGATTCGTCTCCTTCGAGCGGACATCGGTGCGGACGCCGTTCAGCTCCACATCGGAGTATCCGACCACGACCTGGGTCAATTCCTCGATGCCCGGCTTATACTTCGTATCCAGGATCGCCTTCGCTGCGGCGTCCTCGGCCAGCACGTAGCTGCCGTCCTTCTTCTCATCGATGGAAATCAATCTGTCGTTCCATGCCGTCAGCACGCCATCCTTATTGAACGCGGCCTCCAACCGGCCAAGGAACTGCCCCTTCTCGCCCGTCTGAACGATCAGCTTGGGCGCGCTGTGCTTCGTGTTGACGACAGCATCATTAAGCTGGGTATGGGAATGTCCGCCGACAATGATGTCGATGCCTTCGACGGCATCCGCCAGCTTCAGGTCTTCGTCGTAGCCCAGATGAGTGATCGCAATGATTTTGTTGATGCCCTGCGCCTGCAGCATCTCGACGGTCGCCTTGGCTTTGTCCAGCGCAGAGTGGAATTTCACATCGCCCGGAGAGGCGATATTGACCGTATCCTCCGTCGTCAGGCCGAACAGTCCGACCTGCTCTCCGGCGATATTCAGCACGATGGCCGGATAGATCGTAGCAACGGTACCCGTATCGACGGCTTTCCCGAAGCTGCCGATCTCCGCTTTGTAGATGTCCTTGAGAATCGCATCCGCGGAAAAATCCAGGTTGGACGAAACGAACGGGAACTTCGCGCCTGCGATGAAGCTTGCCAGCACCTGTGAATCCTTATCGAACTCATGGTTCCCGAACGTCATCGCGTCGTAGCCGGCCATGTTCATAAATTCCAGGTCCGCTTGCCCCAAGTATTTGTTGAAGTAGAGCGTACCCGAGAATACATCGCCCGCGTCGAGGAGAATCGGATTCACCGAGCTTGCCTTGGCCTCCTTGATGGCCGTTATCCGCCGCAGGATATTATTCGGCGAGCTTACCGTATCGAGATTCGCGTGCGTATCGTTCGTGTGCAGAACCGTGAGCGGGAAAGCGCCCAGATCGAGCTGAGCCAGCACCGCGTCATGGTCCGAAGCCCGCCCCTTGGCAGGGGAGAAGTCCGCATTGAGATGGACGATATCCACACGGGCTGCGGCCGACAGGTTCTTGCTGACTAAGATGTGATCGAGCACCTGCGAGTTGCCGTCAAACGTATACGTATAGCGCTCCTGCAAGGGAAGCTTATCAATCAGATTATCCAGCTCGTTCCCCTTCAGGATGTCCGCTGTCCGGGTAAACTGAAAGTCGTTCAAGTCGCCGAGCGCGACGATGTTGGCCTTCGGATTGGCCGCCAGCACGTCCTTCACAAAGCCGTTCACGACGGCTGCGATCTGATGGCGCTGCGTTTCGCTGGACAGCACCGGCGGCTGGGTATTCGCGAACGGACCGCTGTCTCCGCTCTTGGAATTGAAGTGATTGGCGATGACGATGACCTTCTCGCCCTTGAAGTCGAATTGGGCCGCCAGCGGCTTGCGCGAGCTGTTGAAGGCTGCGTGGGTCGGATCGATGCGCCCCGGATTGTAAGTCAGCTTGTCCGCTCCGCCATCATACTGGACCGCTGTCGTCGAAGACCCTTTCGCTCCGTTGACGCTGTCCGACAAAGTAACCCGAGCCGGGTTGTACAGGAAGCCGACACGGATATTGCCTCCAGGCGCGCCGCCATCCTGATTATTAACAGGCGCGATGTCGGTATACGTATAGACCGGGCCTCCGGCTGCTTGGATGGCGGCGATCAGCGATGCCGCGCTTTGATCCGCACCGACCTCTCCGTTATTCGTCTCCCCGTTGCTGTCCTGCATCTCGACGACAGCGACAATATCCGGCGTCTTCATGTTCTCGACGATAGATTCAGCAATTTTATTTATCTTCTCGGCTCCGACATTCGGATTGAAATTTTCGATATTATATGTGGCAATCGTCAATTTATCGGCATCGACCGGCAAGGTCGTCGTCTCGCGCTGGAACGTACCGCCTGTGATAGCGGGCAGCTCGCCCCAAGCCGGGATAACCTTGAAATTGCCGTTGTTATAGCCGATAACGCCCGTTACATCCGCGGCAAACCGGTCGCCGGTATTCACTTCCTGACCCGGGTTGCCGTAAGCGATGAGAAGGCGCTGCGGGTTCAGATTGCCAAGCTCCTTCAGCACAAGCCCGCCTGCCGGAGTGATCACATCGGCATCGTCATTCTCTACTCTTGTCGGTATGTTGTATAGCTGAGAGTCCCCTGAGCCGCTTGTCCAATACGGACTGAGAATGGTCGGAGTCTGCAGCTGGACGCGCATGCCCTCGAGGGATTCGAAGAAATCGATCGCATCCTCGGCAGGCTCGAACTTCGTCAAGCCGTCATTGTCGATGATCGAAGAAGGAATCGTTCTGCCGTTCTTACCCAGGATGACGGGAGCAGGAAGCGGATTCCCCGACGAAACGATCGTACGCGAGGTCATCGTGATCTGGGTAGAAGTCAGGTTGCTGCCGCTGCCTTCGTTATATTCGGATACTTTGCCGGTTACCTTGACAAGGTCGCCGATTGCCGGCTTCAGCGATTCATTCGTGCTGAATACAAAGATCCCTTCGGAGGTGTTGATATTATCGTCCGGGGCCGGATCTTGCATGAAGAAGCCCTTGTAAGCTCCGTTTGCAAATGTATACCCGTACTGGGTGACGATCCCTTCAACATCCTTCACTTCCTGCCCGGCGTACTTGGAGGCATGGGCTTCACCCTGGATGTGATGAATGCGGCCGAGATCGGATGAAGTCACATAAGAGAAGGAATACACGTCGCTCGTCTGCGCTCCCAATACGACGATCGCCTTGATCGTCATATCTCCGTTAACCGGGATCGGAGCGGTGTACGGAGCGCTCGCTGCCGTCGGCTCTGTGCCGTCGACCGTATAGTAGATCGCAGCTCCGGCCGTCGGGCTGGACAGCGTGACCTTGTTGCCCGCTACAATAGGGCCGGAGCCGGGTGTGGCAACGACCGAGAAGGCGTTCTCGACCAGAGCGTTTTCATTCAGCGGAATGAATTGATAGGCCGTATTATACTGCTTGATGACGCCAGTAATCCTCTCGAACACGACACCTGCCTGCAGAGCCGCAAGGCCCGAATAAATCGTGAACGTTTGGCCTCCCTGGCTGGCTGTCACCGTGGAGCCGTTCTTGCTTTCGATCTTGACATTTTCCATATACACGAGCTCGGCTTCATGCTGCTCGCCGTTTGCCGCCGACAGATCGGCTGCCGTCAGCAGCTTTGCCGCAGGCACGCCCGCTTGTTTTTGAAGGATGCCGTAGCTTAAGCCCGGCAGCGGCTTGAGCTCCTGCAATTGGTTGAAATGCACCATGCTGCCCTGGGCGTATACCCGGTCGCCCGCCTCGGCGAATGCCGGATAGCCATATAGCACAAGACCTCCGGTGCTGTCCTGGATATAGACCTCCTGGCCGTCCACATGCGTCACGATACCTTCGGTATAGACGTTCTGCGAGATAGCCGCCATACGTGCGGTCGCGATATCCGTCTTGGCAAGAATCGTATAGTCAAACTCGGACACCGGACTATCCGCATAGCCCGGAGCCGCTGCGTAAGCCTTGATGGTCTTCGCCGCATCCAGGAGAATCGGACTCGTGTAAAGTCCGAAGCCGGAGCCCGCTCCCGGAGCGGTATATACATCCGCATAGACGGATGCGCCCACAGTCGGGGAGCTGAGCGAAATCTGCGTTCCGGCCGGCCAAGCGCCCGGAGCAGGATCTGCCGTCACGGACGAAGCGCCGAAGCCGTAGGAGCTGTTTCTCGGATCAGGCTCGGCTACGAAGAAGTCAGCAGCGTTATTATTCGTATCCAGTCCTCGGCTGCCAGCCGGGGCGCCGGGAGCTGCATGACGAACAGCCGCCCTCGTATTAGACAGGACAGCGGTCGGGCCGGTTCCCTCGTGGGTGCTGGCGCCACCATATCCGACCATATCGACGACAGCGCCTGACGCCTGGACCAGATCGACCTTGCCGTCTGTGCCGCTCATAGCCAAAGTACCGATATCATCAGGAGTCGGCAGGTTTTTGGTGCCGTTCGCACCGGCTGCCTGCTGGATCAAGTAATAACCCTTGGCCCGGATCGTCCCTGTCAACGTAGTGAAAGCGCTCGAATCGCCCAAAGCACTCGCTTTGCTCGCATAGCGCACCTTCCAGCCGTTCAGATCTATGGGAGCATCCGTCGGATTATACAATTCGATAAAGTCATGTTTATATTCGGCTCCCGAATTGCCTCCTCCGCCATATAGTTGCGAAATGACGACGTTACTGCCATCCGTCGCCGCTTGGGCGGCCGGTGCGGCCGGAAGCGCGAGACCGGCTACCAGTAAAGCCGCGAGCATCAGGCCCATCCATTTCTTAACCCTGTACAAAGAGCTAATCATTGCAGAAATCATCCCCTATCCATTTTTAAGAAGACTCGGACAACCTCTACTAGACTAGCACTCTATTGTTAACGGAATGTCAGTGCTCGTGTTAAAATAAGGTAAATCGCCCATTAAGCGCGAGAAGCCCCGGCCCCTTCGTTCAGTATCCGGTTCATCCGCCTGACTCCCTCTCTCATCTCCTCCTCCGTCAGATCCGAGAAATGAAAGTAAGCCCCCCATCGACCGATGCCTGCTCCGTTATCCGCCGGCTCCGTATCGGCCCAGACGACTCCCGCTTCCCGGCATGCGGACCGGAAGGCCAGATAGGCCTCCTCACTCCCTTTCCACCACCCGAACACATGCAGACCGGCATCGCTCGGTACCCAGTCGAAGCTTCCGGACAGCTCTTCCTGCAGCAGGGCCGTCAGATGGGCAAACTTGCGTCCATAGCTGCGCTTCATGCGACGGAGATGCCGCTCGTAGCCGCCGCTCGTCATAAATTCCGCCAGCGCCCCCTGCTCCAGCTTATTGGCCGGGGAAGGCTCATACAGGGCCTGCGCACGGACGAAGGGCTCCACCAGCGAATCGGGAAGCACCGCATACCCGATTCGCAGGGACGGGGGCATCGACTTCGTGAAGCTTCCGACGTAGACGACCCGGCCGTCCCGGTCAAGCGCCTTCAACGGCTCGATACTTCGCCCGCGATGGCGGAATTCGCTGTCGTAATCATCCTCGACGATGACGGCCCGCTGGCGGGCAGCCCAGGCGAGCAGCGCTTGCCGCCGCTCTAGACTGAGCACCGCTCCCGTCGGGAACTGCCGGGAAGGCGTGACGAATAGCGCGCGTGCGTCCCATTCGGCCGGGACGATCCCCTCTTCGTCGATGGGGGCGTCGATCACGGTGCCCCCTGCGGAGCGGATCGCCCGGCGTATGCCCGAATAAGCGGGCGTCTCCGCTACCGCCCGGTCGCCCGGATTCAGCATCAGCTGGGCGATCAAGGCCAGCGCCTGCATCGAGCCGTGTACAACGGCGATCTGCTCGGCGGACACATGCAAGCTCCGGGACCTGCGCACATACATCGCGATTGCCTCGCGAAGCCGGTAGTCGCCCTGCGCGCTTGCCCGCCCCGATTCCCACTGGGTCTCATCCCGAATCCCGGCATACAGGCACCGGTTCCAGGCTTCGCGGGGAAACAGCCGTTCATCGGCCTTCCCCGAGGCGAAGTTGATTGGTTTAAGCCCCGCTGCGGCTGCCGGATGCCCTTGCTCCCGAGGGAGGTCGACCAAGCGGGAGGACCAGGCCGACAGTCGAAAATCAGGGACTGATGCAGCCCGAGCTTCGGGCGCTGCATAGCGGTAGGCGACCGTTGTACCGCTTCCTACTTTGCACACGACATAGCCTTCCGAAGCAAGCGTCTCATAGACCTGATTCACCGTGCCCCGGGACAAGCCATACTGGGCGGCCAGCTCGCGTGTGGAAGGCAGCTTCATGCCCAGAGGGAGTCGACCGTCCAGCATCGCTTCGCGCAAGGCTTCATATAGCGCAGCATGCTTCGTCGGATGCCGCTGTGCAACCTTTTCATAGGGAATAAGAAAGTCCAATCGATTACGCTCCTTTCCCGACCCTCAAATGGTCCAATAAAAGTATATAGAAATGGATCTTTTCATCGGTCCATATTTTCATTATAGTTCCCCTATTACCTTGTTGAAAAGGAGCCTCTCCCGATGAAAAGCGACGATCAACCGATTTGCCGTTTGGCCGAGCATTCCGACGTCCCTGCTCTCTCTGTGTTATTCGATGCCTACCGCCAGTTCTACGGACAGCAAAGCGATGTTGCCGGGGCCGAGGCCTTCCTGCGCAAGAATATGGAGGAGCGGCGTTCCGTGATCTACCTCGTGCCTCAAGCCGCTCATGAGGGAGCCGACCTGCTGGGCTTCGCCCAGCTGTACCCTACTCTCTCCTCCATCTCGATGCAGCGCGTCTGGACGCTTAACGATCTGTACGTCCTACCGGTATCGAGGGGGCATGGAGTCGGCTCGAGTCTACTGGATGCGGTAGCCGCACATGCCCGCGAGAGCGGGGCCAAGGGCGTCGAGCTTTCCACAGCCGCTGACAATCTGACGGCCCGGCGTCTGTACGAGAAGGCGGGTTATGTCCGAGATTTGACATTCGTACACTATTTTCTAAGCCTGGAGGGGTAAGTATGCGCAGAAGTGATTTTGAAATAACCGAACAGCAAGAAATCGAGTCCTTTCTGGCGGAGATGAGCTTCGGCATCCTGGGTACGCAGGGCGAGGACGGCTGGCCGGAGCTGACGCCTCTAAACTTCGTCTACCACGAGGGAGCCATCTATTTCCACGGCAGCAAGGTCGGCCAGAAAATGACGAATCTCAAGAAGGAAGCCCGGGTGACCTTCTCCGTCTCGCAGGAATTCGCACGTATCCCCTCATACTTCCTCGACCCGAAGCTGGCCTGTCCGGCCACCGCTTATTTCAAGTCGGTCCTGATAAAAGGGTACGGCGAAATCGTGGAGGATCTGCAGGAGAAAGCCTCCGCGCTGTCCGCCTTTATGAGCAAGCTGCAGGCCGAGGGCGGCTATGAGACTATCGATCCTGGGGATGCCGACTACGCCGGACAGCTTCGTGCCACAGCCGTCGTTCGCATCCGCGTCGAGACGATGTCAGCCAAATTCAAATTCGGCCAAAACCTCACGGACCGGAAGCGGGACAAGGTCACCGCAGGCCTGGAGAACAGGGACGCCCCGCTGGATGCCGAGACGCTCGCGCTGATGAAGCAGTTTTGCCCGCATCATCGGGAATAAGACGGCAGACACCGGCTGGACTGGATACGCAAAAAGGACATCCGCTTTGCCAATCCTTCAGCAAAGCCGACGTCCTCTCCCTCAGCAGCGCCATGAACGCGTAACGGTTCATGGCGCTGCTGCTCTGTTTTATTGTGCGAGCCATCGGCTATCTTGCCGACTGTGCCCTATGCAAGCGACTGTACGCGCCTCCGGAGGCGATCAGCTCCTGGTGCTTGCCCTGCTCGGCGATGCCGCGCTCGTTCACCACGACGATCCGGTCCGCATTGCGGATCGTCGTCAGGCGATGAGCGATGACCAGCGTCGTCCGGCCTTCGGACAGCTCGGACAGCGCCTGCTGGATGGCCGCCTCGGTTTCCGTATCCAGTGCCGAGGTAGCTTCATCCAGGATCAGGATCGGCGGATTTTTCAGGAACATGCGGGCAATCGACAGCCGCTGCTTCTGGCCACCCGACAGCTTCACGCCGCGCTCCCCGATGACCGTCTCCATCCCTTCGGGAAGCTTGCGGATCAGCTCATCGAGCGAGGCTCTGCGCGCCGCCTCCCAGATCTGCTCCTCGGTCGCGTCCAGATCCCCGTAGGCAATGTTTTCGCGAATCGTCCCCGAGAAAAGAAAGACATCCTGCTGCACAATCCCTATATGCTTGCGCAGGGCTTGCAGCTTTATCTGCCGGATGTCCCGGCCATCGATGGTGATCCGTCCCCCCGTCACATCGTAGAAGCGGGGCAGCAGGCTGCAGATGGTCGTCTTCCCGGCCCCGGAAGGACCGACGAATGCGATCGTTTCCCCCGCACGAATGGTCAAGTCGATATGGGTTAGGATGTCCCGGCCCGGCTCATACCCGAACGACACGTCTTCGAAGCGAATATCCCCCTTCACCTCGCGTAAGCTTACCGCATCCGGCGCGTCGGCAATATCCGGCTCCGTATCGAGTATTTCCGTATAGCGCTTGAAGCCTGCGATACCCTTCGGGTAGCTTTCGATCACCGCGTTGATCTTCTCGATCGGCCGGAAGAAAATGTTGGACAGCAGCAGAAACGCCATGAACTCGCCCATTTCCAGCTTATTCTGAATAAAGAACCAAGCGCCGCAGATCATGACGAATACCGTGATCAGACGCATCATCATATAGCTGACGGAGATGCTTTTGGCCATCGTTTTGTAGGCGAGCAGCTTGGTCGTGCGGAAGTTCTGATTGTCCACGGCGAACAGCTTCTTCTCATGGGCTTCGTTGGCAAACGATTGTACGACGCGGATGCCGCCCACATTGTCTTCGATGCGCGCATTGAAGTTGCCGACATCGCCGAACAGACGGCGGTACGTCGTGGTCATCCTCCGGCCAAAGAAGATAATCATCCAGGCCATGACCGGGATGATGATAAACGTCAGCAGCGCCAGCTCCAGATTAATGTAAGCCATCAGCGTAAACGCGCCGGCCAGCGTCATGATCGCGATAAACACGTCCTCAGGCCCGTGATGCGCAACCTCGCCGATGTCATTCAGATCATTCGTGATCCGTCCGATCAGATGGCCGGTTTTTTGATTGTCGAAAAAGCGGAAGCTCAGCTTCTGGATATGCTCGAACATCTTGCGACGCATATCCGTCTCGATGTTGACGCCAAGCATATGCCCCCAGTACGTCACGATATACTGCAGGGCCGTATTGAGGGCATAGACCGCGAGCAAGCCTAAGCACGCCAGCACGATGACCTGCCAATTCTGTCCCGGCAGCAGGTCGTCGATAAACTTGCTCACTGCCAAAGGAAAAGCCAGCTCGAGAAGACCGGCGATGATCGCGCAGGAAAAGTCCAGAATAAAGAGCCCTTTATAAGGTCGGTAATAAGAAAAAAAACGACGAAGCATGCTGAACCCTCACTTCCAAGCAGATGTATAAAGTCTTTGGGGCAAACTTCCGGCAGCAGCACCTAGGAACCACGCTTGGCGGAGCCTATCCGATTCTGAGGGATCGCCGTACTTCCTAGGTTGAGCTTGCCTGCCTGCATCATATAAGATATATCGGATTCCTGCAATACTTCCCGGCAACAAAAAAACGCCGATCGCAGCGATGGCGCATTCCATATTCGTACTCGGCATATCGTGGACGGACCCTCCCCGACCTACCTGGTTCGCGGCCAGACGAGTGAGCACCGCCCCCTGATCGCAACGACGAAACGAAAACTGGCACAACCAACGACGAGGGAATTCTTCCGTCTGCTTGAATATGCGCAGGTGATTCTCATTCGGATGCCTGACGGAAGCCGCTTTCGCCAGTTGGGTCAACAATTGAGATCGAAGCAAAGATGATTGTCAGCACTATTTGGCTATGATGAGTCTATCTATATTTGAATGTATAGGCAGCACGATTCTCTTTTCCAGCAAAATGATCTTTCCCGCTAGGAGCGCTGGCGCATGACCGTGCTTGATTTGTGTTGCTATTCGATATCCAGAGGGTGCGCGAAATGTCAGAGCAAGGTCAAGGAGCAGCTGAGCGCGCCGGAGACCTCGGCCGCCGTTACCGTCGGACCGAGCCCCCGACTGCATCGTCCGCTGTTACGCTGCACCGGAAGCAGATATCCGCGGCTTCGCCGATCGCGTGGAGGTGCCGGTGACCGTGGCGCTCACTGCCGCGCAGCTAGGTATGGCAGATTGTCTAATATAAAAAAGAGTCCGATTGGACCCTCCAACTTGCTTCGCTATTAGCCTTCTGGGAGAAGTCTATATTTTTAATAATACAAACTATGTATATTAGCGCTTAAACTGCTCACACTAGACTTGCTTTTCATTGCTTTTTCCTTTGGCGACCGCTATGCATGTAGCAGTTACAAATAACAAAATAGCTAGCACCCATCCAATCGTTGGCGCGAACGTTATCATGTCTTTCACGGCAATACCAAATAAAATGGATGCAACAGCGAGTAAACAAAGCAAAACTACAATTTTATTCAAAATTATCACCCCAGGCTAAATTATTGGGCAAGCTCAATGTTTTTCTTACAATAAAACTAAGAAAAGGAGGCGAAGAGGAGGGCTACGACGGATGGCCGGTCAGAAACCGGCTTCGGTACGTATTCGGCGTCAGCCCTGTAAACCGCTTGAAGATCTTGATGAAATAGTTGTCATTCTCATAACCGACCTGCAAGCCGATCTCCGACACGGACAAGCTGGTCTGCTCCAGACGGAGCTTGGCTTCTTCGATGCGCAGTTGATGTAGAAACTGAATCACGTTCGTTCCGGTCTTTTTCTTGAACAGCGTGCTGATATACTTCTCATCCATCGCGACCTGCCCGGCCAGCGTCTTCAGCGATATAATGCTGCGGTAATTTTCCTTCATATAGAGAATCAGCTTGTCAACTTCCTTGTGGCCGGTCTCCGCCTGAAGGGAAGAGGGAAGGTCTGAGGCCCGTGCAGGCGGCCCTCCCTCCTGGTAGCCTGCGTCTGCCTCCCGGCCTCCTTCCCGCTTTGGCCGCTTCCTAAGCTCCGCATCCACTTTGACCAGAGCGTCCATCAAGGACTGCACATTCATCGATAGCTTCAATATATAATTGGAGGCGCCGAACTCCATCGCCTGCCGTACATATTCAAAGTCGCTGAGACAGGACAGCATGATGAAGCGGCAGTCGATGTCCGCCTCGCGGACGCGCTTCAGCACCTCCACCCCGTTCATCTTTGGCATCAAAATATCGCAGATGACCAGATGGGGGCGATGCTGCTCGATCAGAGCGAGCGCTTCCTCGCCGTTACCCGCTTCTCCTATGACATCGAAGCCCAGGCTGTGCCAATCCACGATGCGCCTGACCGACTCTCGTACAAACACCTCATCCTCAACCAGCAATACGGTCCACATGCTCCCACCCCCTGCTCCTGATCATCCCTTAGCTGATTTAATTATACCATGCGTCAGTTTCTTCCGTAATACAGCTTGAGGTTCGTGATGTCGACCAAGTATAGAATATCGACTCCCTTGGCGTTCCGTTCCACAGCGAGTCGTTCGATCGGCTTGCCGGGGGCAAGCGAAACCGCGCTCCAGCCGGAGGCTCCTGTATTCACGGCCATAAAGGCCCGATCCGTTCCGCTCGCCGTCGCGTAATAGACTCTCGCCTGCGAACCCGTCCAGGTCACATCGATGGCGGCCTTGGTCTGCACGGTGTCCGCTACGGTCTGCCTGACCCAACCGCTGCCCCCGTTGAAGGCCGCATATTTCACGGAGAACAGGCTGCTGCCTTCCTCCCGGTACCGGTATGCGACCAGTGGAGAGCCGGTCCCGTCGACGGTTAGCTTGGCGCTCTGTACGCCGGGACCGCCGGGATCGGGCGAGCTGTTCACATAACCCTCGCTTCCCGTCAGCGGCTGGACCTTATCCGCGGTAGCCGGAGTGACCGGCACGGAGACGGGGGTACCGTCGGCCTTCGAAAATACGCCGGTAGCCGGACTGTATTTTAGATAAGACAGCTCATGGCGGAGCACACTCGAAGGGAAATGCGACCACTCAAACAAAATATGAAGATCGCCGCTTGCATCGAATGCGAGATCGTTGGGATAGACGGCGCGATTCAAGGCTGAAGCAACCACGGCTACCTTGCTCCAGGCGGAAGAGGCGTTGTTCCAATGGTACAGCACCCCGTTCCGGCGGCCTTGCGGATCCTGATCTCCGCGGACCAGCAAGTACAAGTCGCCGTTAGGAGCTGTCTTCACAACGGGATACGTGATACCCATCCCGGCATCCGGCAGATCAGCCGAATGGTTCTGGGGCGGCCCTCCGACCGTATCGGAGCGAAAATACCTCCAGGGATTGTCGTGCATGGAGGCGAACACATGGAATCTGCCGCTTCCGTCTCTGGCTATCGAAGGCTGATTGTGGCCTATGTCGTCTATGTACTCGGCCACATTCGTCCCGTTCATCACCGGAATGTTCGACCAGGCTCCGGCTCCGTCCCGTCTGGCTATGTACACCTTATGCGTGCCGGGCGTACTGCCAGGAGCGTTATACGCCATATAGGCGTACTCGTTGCCGGTGCCGTACGTCGCCAGAGGCGACCACCATCCCGCCTGATTGCTCGAGTCCATCGCATAAGGCACCTCGGTCAGCACGGCGGCAGCCTGTCCCGTACCTGCCGGAAGCAGCGCCAGCAGCAAAGCCGAGGCAGCGAGTCCCGCTTTCCCTATCCGTTTCATCCATCTCATCGTCAAAACCTCCTTCAGAGCTAACATGCAGAAGCAGCCTTGCGCAGCCCGGATCGATGGGACGGCAATCCTATCTTTCTCCATCAAAATGAAGCGCTTACACAATTTGCTGTCTGTTGCTGCACCTATCGTATCACGGCCGCGACAGGGCCGAACATGAACAATATCTTGCGGTTCATAGAACGATATTCAGCATTTCCGGTCATTGACGCAGCGGGTAGAACGATTTCCTGCTTGGCGGAGTCGTATAATGTCCGGCACGGGTAGAGCGAAAGCCCGAAGGCCGTCGGTCGGTTCACTGAGAGTTCGTACCTGCAGGACGGATTCCAGAGAACGTCGGCGCGCCGAGAATTCTTACCTGTAGGACGGATTCCGGAAACCGTCGGCGCGCCGAGGGTTCTTACCTGTAGGATGGACTCCCGAGAACGTCGATTCGACGTGAGTTCGTACCTGCAGGACGGACTCCAGAGAACGTCGGCGCGCCGTGCATCCCTTCCTTCGGTACGGACTCCAGAGCCGCTATCGGCACTTTTTCATCTGATTGGTAGATGTAACGGACCCAGGAGCCGTTAAACGCCTGGATCTCTTAACCGAAGGCAGCTTTCTGTACAAGTAACGTCATCTGTGTCCGTTATGAAGCTTGATCGAGGTTACCGGGTACATTAACGGCGCTGGGGTCCATTGCGAGGTCGTTCATTCGTTTCACAACCTCCCGCATCGAAGTTCGGGCACTTCTAGCAAACACCATTTGTGTTGAGTGTGCATCATGGGATAAAACCAAGTAAACAGGCGTCCACGCCACTCCCGCATCTTTATCACGATGTGTATGGTCATGGCACCTCCAGAGATTAGTGCACTGCATCAGGTCGCATGAATTCATTCTACATTGGTATTCTAACCATTGGATTAACCAACACTTCAATACGCAAAGGATGAACACCGTGAGTACTGCAACCTTATATGAAAAAGTGGGCGGAGAGCCAGCGATAGAAAAAGTCGTTGATTACTTCTATGAACTTGTTTTAGCTGATAAGACAGTGAATCAATTTTTCAAGAACACGGACATGGACAAGCAGCGAATACATCAAACTAAATTCATCAGCTTCGCTCTGGGCGGTCCGAACCAGTATTCGGGATTGTCGATGGCCAAAGCTCACCAAGGGATGAATTTACAGCCCATTCATTTCGATGCCATTGCTAAGCATCTTCATGATGCGCTTGCACATTTTAATGTGAGTGAAGATGATATTAATCAAGTTTTGAATCACGTAAGTACATTAAAAGAAGATATCCTCTATAAATGATGAGCAAAGGTGAAAAGGGGCAAGTCGAATGGAATCATTCGCCGCCCTTATGGTCGTTCAACTCATCGACAATCGCTCGACCGCTCGAACGTTCGACCACTCGACCACTCGACCACTCGTCCGCACGCCCTACGCCGGATCCCGCCTGACGCATCAAGCCCGGCCACTGACGGAAGTCCTGCATGCGCTCGCGCCGCCTGCGCCTCTTCCCGAATCGCATTCCCCGACGGGGCGTGACGTCAGCCCTCCCCGGGAAGCGGCTGGACCGCCGGCTTGTCATCCGCTACCGCCGTCTCCTCATACGGCTTCGACAGCAGCAGCGGCAAATAAAAACGGACCAACGTGCCCTGCTGCTGCGGCAGCACCTCCAGCCCCGAATTTCCCTTGAACAGCAGCTCCAGCCGCTCCCTCAGGTTGCTGATCCCGATCCCGGGCCTTCTGCGTTCCGGCTTGCCCGTACCCGGCGTCGTACCAGCCGCATCCGGTCTCGTATCCAACTTCGTACCCGGCGTCGTCCCCGGCTTCATGCCGGCTCCGTTGTCCTCTGCCTCCAGATACAGTCGGTCTCCGCGGGCATAAACCCTGACGGTGATCAGCCCTTGACCCTCCAGCTCCATGAAGCCATGCTGGATGCTGTTCTCCGCCAGCGGCTGAAGGCTCAGCTTCGGAATCAGGGCATATTCCAGCCCCGGCTCCGCCTCAACCCGCAGCTCAAACTGCTGTTTGTAGCGGAAATTTTGAATATACATATAAGACTCGACGAGATGCAGCTCCTCCCGCACATGGATCAGCTCCAGCTCGGAGTTCAGCCCGGCCTCCAGCAGCTTGCCCAGGCTGACGCAGATCTCCGCGATATCCGGCTGCTTCTCCACCAGCGCCAGCCATTTGATCGTATTGAGCGTATTGAGCAGAAAATGCGGGTTGGTCTGCGAAAGCAGCACCTGGAAGCGGACGGCCTCCTTCTTCCGCTCCTCCTCCTTCAGCCGCTGAACCAGCTCCTCCATATCGCCCATCATCCGGTTGAAGGCTCGCGTCAGCTGGAGCACCTCGCCTTGGCGATTGGCCTCGGGCAGCTTCACGCGGAACCGCTTATCCACCGCATCAGCCATCCGGCGCTGCAGATGATGCAAGGGCTTGGTGATCGTCGAGGCGATCAGCAGCGTGATCGTAATAAAAGCCAGCGTCAGCGATACCGATACGGTAAAAAACGACCGCTTCAGCCGGTCCACCTCCGCGTAAATAACGTCAAGCGGAACCTGCTTGATCAGCACTTTATCCAGCCGGGGCAGCTTGGAGTAGATATGCAGATAAGAGCCGGACACATAGTAGCCCTTGTCTACGAGCGCGGGCACCCCGGTCAGCCTCTCCCCTTGCCCGGACAGCCTCTGCTTGCTATCCGCGAGAATGGTGCCGTCCAGGTCCAGCAGCAAATACTTTTCCTGGGAAAATTGCGTAGCCAGCCGGAACCATTCATACACATCCACACTGACGCGCAGGGCCGCAAAAGGCGTGTTGTTGCGGTTCTTCAGCGCAGTCGCGTAGGTCAGAAGCTCCGGACTGCGCGACACGTCCCGGCTCGTGTAGTTCCTCTCCCAGTCCCAAGCATATACGCCGGGCTGCTGCGTCGCCTTCACATACCAAGGCTCGCTGGTCATTCGCCCATAGGATAGGCTCTCATAGGGCTGATAAGAGGCGTAGACATGGCCCGTAAAGTCCACTATCGTGTAGTAGACAGGCGACAGGCTGAGAAACAGACTGTTCATGATGGACTTGAACTTGGTTTCGATCAGGTAGACCCGCTGCAGCTCGTCATACCGGTCCGGAACCTGTAGAACGGAGGATGCGGTATCATCCTGCTCCACGAGAATGACGGACTTGTAGGCTACATTCAAGAAGTCCTCCAGCGATTTGTTCAATGAGAGCATCTGATCCAGATTCTGATCGGCCGTCTGCTTCCGGAGCACAGCCTCCACCCGATTGAAGTTGTACAGATTCAGGAAGGCATGCGGCAGCAGGATCAGCAGGACGAAGGCGAGAAACAGCCGGTTTCTCAAGGTGTGGGGCAGCCAGGCCGACGGCTTCAGCTTTGATTTTCTTGGTAAGGAATCCATGCTCGTTAGCCACCCTTTCCAGAGTCCGTCTTCACTTGCCGTGCAAGACAGCTTTTCTTTCCTTCAGCTTAGTACACGATAGCGAACAAAAACAAGCCTTCTTCGCAGAAGGCTGTTTCCACTTGACCAACTCCACTTACCCTTTCACAGCCGTGCTGGACAAGCCCTGAATAATGAACCGCTGCCCGATCAGAAACACCACCAGCATCGGTAGAATCCCCGCCGAGGCGGCTGCCATCATCCCGTTGTAATCGACGTTAAACTCCATAATAAAATTTTGCAGGCCGAGCGGGACCGTATACAGCTCCCGGCTGATCAGAAACACCAGCGCGTTCTCGAAATCGTTCCAGTGCCACGAGAAGTCGATGATGGCCAGTGTCGCCAGCGCCGGCTTGGCGAGCGGCAGCATGATCTGCGCGAAGATGCGGAGGTGTCCGGCTCCGTCGATGAACGCGGATTCGGAGATGTCCTTCGGAATCGAGATGAAGAACTGCCGCATCATAAACACGCCGAAGATCGTAATCATCCCGGGCAGGATCAGTGCCCAGTGCGTGTTGAAGATGCCCAGCCACTTGAACATAATGAACTTCGGCACGAACAGCACCTGAGGCGGAATCATCATCATTGCGATGTAGAGAAGGAACAGCGTGTCCCGGCCCTTGAACTCCACCTTGGTAAAGCCGTAAGCCGCCAGCGCGGACAGGAACGTCGCGCCCGCCATGCTGATCAGCGAAACCTTCAGGGAGTTGATATAGTACGGCACGAAGCTGCTCGATCCCGTCCATATCTTGATATGATGCTCCCATACGGGCTGGGTGGGAATCCAGGCGATCGGGTATTCGAACACCTCGCTCGGCGTTTTGAAGGATGTGGAGATCATCCAGATGAACGGCAGCACCATCAGCACCGCGAAGAACAGCATGATCAGGGTAACCGCGATTTTCCCGAGCCGCTGCCACGCCTGCTTCTTCACGGCGACGGCGGCCGGTCGGCGGCGCGGGGCGGCGGCATAGTCGGCATTGGCATTCATGGCTGGCTTCCTCCTTTGGTTGTATTAGCCATTAATAGTGCACCCATTTCTTCTGTCCGATCCACTGGAGGCCCGTAATGATCAGAATGACAGCGAACAAAGCCCAGGATACAGTGGAAGCGTAGCCCATCTCGTAATAGCGGAATGCCGTCTTGTACACATACAGCGACAGAATAAGCGAGCTGCTGCCGGGACCGCCCTGCGTCAGCGCCTCGATCATGCCGAACGTCTTGATCGTCATAATCAGTCCGGTCACGACCAGCATGAACGTGGTCGGGCTGACAAGCGGGAGCATGATGCGCAGCACCGTCTGCCTGACCGAAGCGCCGTCCATCTTGGCCGCTTCCAGCAGCTCCGGCGATATTTCCTGTAAAGCCGCAAGATAGATGATCATATTATAGCCGAGCATAAACCAGATCCAGATGATATCGATAGCCATCATGACAGAATCCGGAGAGGTCAGCCAGCCCGGGGGATGTGCGATGCCAAGGTTCATGAGCAGGCTGTTGATCGGTCCGAGCTTAGGCTGGAACAGCAGCATCCAGACGAAGGCAACGGCCACGCCGCTTGTAATGTAAGGCATGAAATAAAGCGCGCGGAGCAGCGTCTTCACATAAACCGAACGGTTCAGAATAACCGCGACGATGAACGCCAGCGCTACGGAGACCGGGACGCTAGCCAGGAACAGCACCGTGTTTTGGAGCGACACATAGAACAGCTCGTCGCTAAAAAGCCGCTTGATATTATCGAAGCCTACGAAGTGAAAGGTAGGACTTGTGAACTGCCAATCGGTAAACATCAGAACCGCGGAGAATAACGCCGGGATGATGAAAAACAGGAGCACGCCGATCAGATTCGGCATAATAAACGCATATCCGATCCATAGCTGCCTTCTGCGCATGCACGTCCGCTCCAATCCGGACCGGTGGTCCGGGAGAGCCGGTCGTCTGGATATGGGCGGCCATTCCTGCCTACCCCGACGAAGCTCTCCCTGCTACCGGTTATTTTTTATTTTGCTTCAAATAGTCGTTGTGGCGCTTCGCCATCGACTCCAGCGCAGCCTTGACATCCTTCTTGCCGGTGAAGAAATTCTCGTACTCCTCCTGCCGCAGATCGAGCACCTGCTTCGGCAGCGATCGGGTATACTTGACCGAGTCGTTGAACAGCACCTTCTTGAGCGACTCCTGATCGTAGGTCGCGGCGTTTTCCCCCAGCAGCAGCTTCAATGTTTCATCCGCATTGACCGCCTTGGAGGCCGGGAATCTGCCGCCCGGCACCATCGGCAGCATGCCGCCGTCCGCGTACCACTTCAGGAAGTTCCAGGCCGCTTCCCTGTGCTTGGACTTGGCATTGACCGATATAGCGTCGCCCGTGCCGCCGCGGGTAATGAAATCGCCCGCCTGCTCAGCAAGCCTAGGCACGGGGGCGAAGGCGATCTTGAACGTTCTCGGATTGTCCTTCATGTTGTTCGAGCTGCGGAATATCCAGGTCCCGGCATTCAGCATGGCGGCTTCGCCCTTCAGGAACACCGTGTCTACCGGCATCTTGGAGGTCACCTGCTCGGCGTAAGGAACCGTCGTCCGGCCGTCCTGCATCATAGCCTTCAGCGTTTCCATCCACTGGCCGTACAGCGCATGATCCAGATTGGAGGTGCCGTCCGCCTTGGTGTAGCCGAACTTGGTCGATACGGAATCCAGCGGGTCCGGGAAAGGCTCCAGATGCTGAACGAGCCCGTAGCGGTTATCGCTCTTCAGCTTTTCCGCGTACGTTTTCATCTCCTGCCAGGTCCAGGCTTCCGGCACCTTTAGGCCCGCCTGGTCGAGCACATCCTTGTTGAACCAGACGAAGAACTGGCTTTTGCTCGTGGGCATCGCATAGTATTTGTCATTGATCTTCCATTCCGTGCCGCCGCTGATCTTCTCATCGATGTTGTAATCCTTGAAGGTGCTCAGATCAAGCGCGAACCCGGCATCGATCCGGCGCTGGAGCTGCGTCTGGGAGTAATTGACGAACAGGTCCACGTCCTGCTGGGTCGCAAGCGCCGTGTCCAGCTTCATGTTGCCGGCATCGTCGTTGACGAAGCGCTCATATTTCACCTGAACATCCGGATTCTTGGCATTCCAGGCATCCACAACAGCCTGCGGCCCCGACTCGGCCGGCACTCCTCCCCACATCGTCAGCGTAATCTTCTCGCCCGGCTTGGCTGCCGGTGCAGGGGCCGAGCCGCCTGCCGGACTTGCCGTCCCTTCATTCGTCGCCGTTCCGGTCGAGCAGCCTGCAGCTGTTGCACACACGGCGATTGCGGTCAATACCGTCATCGTCTTTTTCTTTATCATGCTAGAGTCCCCTCCGTTAGCTGTACTTGGCTTTCGCTTGCCATTTCAATATAACACCTGTCTCCCGGCCCGGTAATGAACGATTTCTTCTAGTGGATGGAACGATGTTGTGAGGTTGAGACGGCCCCGATAGAACGATTTCTTCTTTGGAGCTCTTCGAAGCTGTGCAAAGCTCTTGGCAATACGAGGCTGCTCGGGGTATGCTAAAATAATTCCACCAGCGAAGTCTTTCTTCGAGATCAAGTCGGACTACAAAAATTGGATGCGTACGCGATCCCCCCGCTCCGCTCCACACCCTCAAGGAGGCCATCTATCCGATGTTGACAACCAACGAATGGGACTTGCTGTCCCAGCGTCTTCCCGCCTGGCTGGAGGACAGCCGCCGCGAGGCGGCACACGGCTCTCCGGCCAGCTACATCCCGGAGCTGGCCCATGCTCCCGCCGATGCGCTCGGCATCACGATAGCGGCGGCAGACGGCCGGGAGCTCGCCTTCGGCGACAGCGGGCTTCCCTTCACCCTGCAGAGCATCTCCAAGGTGTTCACGCTGCTGCTCGCGCTGATGGATCAGGGCGAAGAGGGCGTGTTCCGCAAGGTCGGCATGGAGCCGACCGGCGATGACTTCAACTCCATGCTGAAGCTGGAGCTTGTCGAGCCCGGCATACCGTTCAATCCGCTGATCAATGCGGGAGCGATCGCCATTTCCTCGCTGATCCGCGGTCGTACGCCTGCGGAGAAAAGCGAACGGATTCTCGCTTTCTTCCGCGAGCTCACCGGAGATCTGAATCTTGGCTATAACGAGCAGGTACGAGCGTCCGAGGCGGCCACTGCACATCGGAACCGGTCCTTGGCTTATTTCCTTAAAGATAATCGGGTCTTGGAGGAAGAGGTGGAGGAGGTGCTGGACGTGTACTTCCGGCACTGCTCGATCGAGGGAACCTGCCGACATATTGCCCGGCTGGCGCTGGTGCTGGCCCTGAACGGGAAGGACCCGGACACCGGCCGGGAGCTGGTTCCCAGGCGCTATGTGCAGATCGCCAAAAGCTTCATGATCTCCTGCGGCATGTACAACGCCTCCGGCGAATTCGCTATCAAGGTCGGCCTTCCGGCCAAAAGCGGGGTCGCCGGCGGTATTCTCGCTCTCGTGCCCGGACGCTACGGCATCGGCGTCGTAGGACCTGCGCTGAATGACAAGGGCAACAGCGTTGCCGGGGTGCATCTGCTGCAGACGATGTCGGCAGCTTGCGATTGGAGTATTTTTTAGAGGATGGGCAGAGGCTGTCGATTCATTGTGAGTAACTGAGTTGAAACGTTCTGCTTTCGCTAACGGACCTCAGAGTCTCTATTTGCAGCGTTTTCGCGATATTGAAAATCTAACGGACTCAGATGACGCTATTTGGTGCATTTGCGCCCATTCTATGCGGTTTTGACGTAAGTAAGGTTGTCTGTGTCCGTTACAATTTGAACAGGCCCCATTTTTGTGAAATAGCGACTGTGGTGTCCGTTACGATCAGCCTTTACTTAACTGCGCTGCCGTCCACAATGAATCGACAGCCTCAGGCAGGCTGTTAGAACTAGCCGCATGAGGAAGTCCCTTGCATGCCCGAGAGCAGGAAAGCATGCGGCTCTGAGGTCTTTAGCGCCAAAAAAAACCATCCTTCCGCTCGCAAATACGAAGCGGGAAGGATGGTTTTGGCTTTGCAGGAATTACTTGATATCCGTCATCGCGACATGGTCCATATCGGAGAACTCTTGGTTCTCGCCGGCCATCGCCCAGATGAACGTGTAGTTGCTCGTGCCCACGCCGCTGTGAATCGACCAGCTCGGGCTGATGATGGCCTGCTCGTTGCGGACGACCAGATGACGAGTTTCGGTAGGCTCGCCCATCATATGGAACACCACGCCGTCTTCCGGCATATCGAAGTACAAGTAAACTTCGGAGCGGCGGTTATGCGTGTGGCAAGGCATCGTATTCCACATGTTGCCCGGCTTCAGCAGCGTCATGCCCATAACGAGCTGACAGCTTTGCACGCCGTTCAGGTGGATGTACTTGTAGATCGTACGCTCGTTGGAGTTCGTGATCGAACCCAGGTGCGCCGGCTCGGCTTCGCTGATCGCGACCTTTACCGTCGGATAGTTCTTATGTGCCGGCGTAGAGCTCAGGTAGAAGCGGGCCGGGTTGGATGCGTCTGCGCTCTTGAACTGAACGTCCTGATTGCCGAGACCTACATAGAGGCAATCCTTGCTCTCCAGCGTATAGTCGGTACCGTCGACCGTGACGACACCAGCCGCCCCGATGTTGATGATGCCGATCTCGCGGCGCTCCAGGAAATAATCGGCGCCCATATCATGCTTAGGCGCTTCCAGCTTGATCGCTGCACCGGTCGGTACGGCGCCGCCCGTAATAAAACGGTCTACGTGGCTGTATACAAGCTTCAGCTCGCCCGGTACGAACAGCTGCTGGATCAGGAACTCCTGGCGCAGGCGCTCGGTATCGTAGTTCTTCGTTTCAGTCGGGTTTGTAGCGTAACGGATTTCCATGAACGTTCGTCCTCCTTAGGATAAAAGCGTTGGAATAGTGAGTAAAGCTGTAGGAAGCCAGCGGCGGGTCCTCCTGCTCTTACATGCCAAGCAGCCAGAGCGATGGACCCCGGTTAGTTTAAACGTTTCAATAACAACGTCTAAGGCACCTGCCGAACAAGCTTCGGATGTACTCCTATCGTATCACAGTTGCCTCCATTGTGCCAAGTTAGAAAAATCCAGATCGGGCGGCCCCTTCCCTCGCTCGTCCCCAGCTCCATCGGCAGGACCCGAAAAACCACCGTGACGCTCCTGCTTTAAAATGATATAATATGGGCTGATATAGGCAAGTAACGACCAGTTGGAAGGAATGAAATACATGAACCCTCTTGCTCAGAAACTGAACGAGACGATCGCCCAGGAAAATCCTCATGTTTATGAGATGCTTTCAGAGCTCGGACGCCTGATTTACTTCCCGAAGGAAGGGATCCTGAGCCAATCCGCCGAAGCGAAAGTCAAAGCCAAGAAGTTCAATGCCACCATCGGCACCGCGCTGGAGAACGGGCAGCCGATGCACCTGAAGGTAATTCAAGATACTTTGTCCGCCTACCAACCGAAGGACATTTATGAATATGCTCCGCCAGCCGGGAAGCCCGAGCTTCGCGCCGCCTGGCGTGCGAAAATGCTGGAGGAGAACCCTTCCCTCCAAGGGAAAGGCCTCGGCAATCCGATCGTAACGAACGCCCTGACTCACGGGCTCAGCATCGTGGCCGATCTGTACGCAGGCCCCGGCGACGCCGTCATTATCCCGGATAAAAACTGGGAGAATTACGAGCTGACCTTCGGCATCCGCCGCGGAGCCGAGCTTGTCTATTACCCGCTGTATAACGCAGAGCGCCGCTTCAACGCACAAGGCCTCCGCGATGCTCTGCTTGCCCAGAAAGACAAGGGCAAGGCGATCGTGGTGCTCAACTTCCCGAATAACCCGACCGGCTACACGCCGGATGCCGCCGAAGGCGCCGCCATCGTCGGTGCGATCCGCGAAGCGGCCGAAGCCGGCATCAATGTCGTAGCGGTCACCGATGACGCCTACTTCGGACTGTTCTTCGAGAACTCGCTGCAGGAATCGCTCGCAGGCCATCTGGCCGGGCTGAATTCGCGCATCCTATCCGTCAAGATCGACGGAGCCACGAAGGAAGAGTACGTCTGGGGATTCCGCGTCGGCTTCATCACGTATGCCGGACAGAGCGAGGCGATGCTCGCTGCGCTGGAGCAGAAGACGATGGGCATCATCCGCGCCACGATCTCCAGCGGTCCGCATCCGTCGCAAACCTTCGTCCTGCATGCGCTCCAATCGCCCGATTTCAAGGCGCAGAAGCAAGAGAAGTTCGAGATCATGAAAGGCCGCGCCAACCGCGTCAAGGAGCTGCTGGACAGCGGCAAGTACGGCGATGTCTGGGAATATTATCCGTTCAACTCCGGGTACTTCATGTGCCTGAAGCTGAACACCGTCACAGCCGAAGCGCTGCGCACTCATCTGCTCGACAAGTATGGCGTCGGCACGATCGCCCTCGGCGATACCGATCTGCGCGTCGCGTTCTCCTGCATTGAGGAAGCGAATATCGACGAGCTGTTCGATATCATCTACCAAGGCGTGCTTGATCTGCAGAGCGTCGCTGCGAAATAAAACCACATAAAGGGGCTGGCCGCTCAAGCAGATAAACCTGCTAGAGCGGCCAGCCCCTTCTCATTCTCTACCCGTCTATTACCGCGGATAGTGGAACTCCCCGCGGTAATTCGAGGCGTTGCACAGGGCGTACTTCTCCGGCACGACGACCGTTTCGGCCGCTGCTGGGCGGTCCTGTGTGTATATATACATGCGCTGCGCATCCCACAACAGGAGCTCGTCCCGGCCGTCGCCGGTCAGGTCCAGCACCTCTGCGCACAGATCGGGATGCCCATCGTCCGGAAAGAGCACGACACGGCGGCCATGGCCGTCGATAAGTCCTCCGTACTGCGTATTCCCGTTAAGCAGGACAAGATCCTGTCCGTCCCCCGTCCAGTTGACCGGCGTCAGCAGATTGCCGTTGCAGGCAGGCTCGAATTGATGGATGAGCCTCCCCTCCCCATCGAAGAAATAAACGATACCCTGCTCGCCCCAGAACGTACTGACGCACAGCTCCAGCCCCGGCAGCTCGGGACGGTAATTGCCGACGCTCACCCGCTGGGCGTGTCCGATCATATGCTTATGGACAATCTGTCCCTGCAGATCGGCGATCATAAAGCCTTCCTCTCCCGAAGCTATCGCGATCAGCGGCTCCTCGTTCGTCGGATGCCAATGCCCGATCAGAATCTCATCCGTATGATCGGTCTCCACCGGCAGCGAAAACAACAGCTTGCCGTCATGATCGACCAGATGATAGCCTACGAACATCTCGTCCCGGCCATCGCCATCGATGTCGGCGGTATAAGGGAAATGTCCGGTGATGCCCTCGTGGAACGACCATAGCAGCGTCAGCTCGCTGTCGTATACCCAGAGGCGGCTATACCGGTCCTTGATCACGATATCGGTCGGAGTGGGATTGCCGGAGAAATTGGCGATGCGGATCGCATCGACATTGATCCGGTCGAACGCGTAGACGTGATGGGGCACGCTGAACAGCTCGCCGCCGGATGCCGAGGAAAGCGGCGTCGGGATGGAGCGCTTGACCTCGCCGGTACGTCCGTCCAGAATCATCAGCCGGAAGTTGCGCGCCACGATCACCTCATCGAATCCGTCTCCGTCGATATCGCATACCTGGAAAGGCAGATCCGCCGACAGCAGCGCATGGTCGGTAAGCGTACTCGGCTCGCCGAGCTGCCACAGCACCTCTCCCTCCAGCGTAATTGCCGTGAGGCAGGAGATATGCGCGTAAGCATCCTTATGGCCCCGCTTCTGGTGCTGGGCAAGCACCAGTTGCAGCTCGCTGCCGCCGGTCAGATGACCGAAGCGGATCTGGCGAGCTGTGCCGAAATGCTTAAAGTCGATCGTCTTCCACAGCCGGGGCTGCGGATACCGGCTGCGGAGCTCGGCGAGCTCACGGTCATCCGCCGTATGCAGCTCCGTCCAGGCCTCGTGCTGGCGATCCGTCATCGTCACCAGCACGTCGCTGTACTGGGCGGGCATCCGCGACGACAGCCCAACCCGCCCGAAGGCGTAGCTGTCATCTTGGGCCGAAAGCAGCGGGATGCCGTCCACGGAGACGGACAGACTGGAGCCGGAGCAGTCCGCCTGCAGCCGGTAACGCGTATCGCAGTCGGCCGCGAACGGAACGGACGCCAGCTCGGTGATCTGCTGCTGGTCGCGCTTCAGCAGCGCCAGCCGCCCGTCCGAGAAGCCGACGAAGTAATAGCGCCTGGCATGCTGGTAGCGGAACAGAATGCCCGTATGCGAAGCGGTCGAGAGCGGACGGACGGTGACCTCCAGCTTATAATCGCGCCAGCGGCCGTCTCCCTTCACCAGCAAGGGCCAGTGGCTGCTAATCGCCGCCTGAGGCCTTGTCTGTTCCATATACTTGACACCCTCGTCCTCCGTTACGATCCAGGTCGGACCGAGCCAGCCGTAATAAACGACCGGATCGTACCAGCCGCCGCTGTTCCCTTCCGATGGATAATAGTGGTACTCTCCGATCGCAGAATGCTTGGGATCGTAGGGAAACGGTCCGATCGAAAACTGATTGAAGCTGTCTTGCAAAACGGGAATCACGGCTCATCGCCCCCTTCTTCGTAGTTGAGTTTCCTTCGTTAGTTCAGCTTGCTGCCTTCCTTCGCATACCAGTCGCTCCACTGCTTGATCGCCTTATCCCCGCCGGAGGAGCGGTATTTCTTTACGTAGTCGTTCCAGCTGGTATCGATCTTTTCATTGCCAAGAATCGTCTTCGCGGTGTATTCCTGAGCGATTTTGGGCAGATTGTACGCCGCCAGCTCGGGATAATACGGCAGCGCCGCCGCCACTTTATCCAGCGTACCCACGCTAGTGGCGAGGGTCAGATTATCGATGACCGCGTCCTTATACTCCGTCTTCATATAGGCCTTCACTTCATCGTTCAGCAGCCCGTGCTTCACGAGTGAGAACGCCCAATGCAGCGCCGCCCGCTCCGTGCTAGTTTTCTGGAAGGCGCCGCCCGCTTCCGTATAATGCTTGCCCTCGATGCCGAGGAAGTTAAACCGGGTTCCCTCGGGGGATACGGCCCAATCCAGAAACTTCAGCAGCGCCTCCACATTTTTCGTCCCCTGCGGGATCGCGATATAGTGACGGTTCGTCGAGTTGTACGTAAACGTCGAGGGCGTCCCGTCCTGGCGTAGAGGCGGCTCGACCGCGATATAGTTGTCCATGACGCCGTCGGCGAATTCCTTGCCGCTGGCAAAGTGCCAGAAGCCGTTAAACATGCCGTACTTGCCGGTATTGATCTTCTGCCGGAATATCGCTCCCGTGATCGTCGGCCATTCCGGATCGAGAATTTTCTCCGACACCAGCTTGTTCATGAACCCCAAATAGTCGCGGTACTCCTCGGTAATCTCCGGCGGCTGAAGCTCATTATCGCGGAACTTGTACGATTCGGCGTCGAACGCCGCCTGAAACATGCGGCCTCCGTAAGTCAAATCATTATTGCCGACTAGCCCGAAAGTATCATTCTTTCCGTTGCGGTCCGGGTCCTTTTCTGTAAACGCCTTCATGACCTCATAAAATTCATCGATGGTGCGCGGCGGCTTCAAATCAAGCGTATCCAGCCACTTCTTATTGATGTACACCACCTGGGTGAAGCCATCGTGCCGGTTATACGGAATGGCCCATATTTTCCCCTCCTGGGTGACCGGCAGCCAGGCCTCCTTAGGCATGACATTTTTGAGATTCGGGTACTTGTCCAAATACGGCGAAAGATCGGTAAGCAAGCCGTCGTTGGCAAACTGGAGCAGCTTGCTTTTGAAATTTTCGGTTAGCGCGAACGCGTCGGGGTACTCGCCCGAGGCCATCATAATGTTGAGCTTGTCCACGTAACCGGCCGATCCCGGAGATTCCAGCTCGACCGTACGCCCGTCTGCTGCTGTAGGTAATCAATATACTCATTGTCGCTCAGCGACATGCCCTTGGCGTCGACGTTATAGTCGAACATCACTTTAAAGCTGGGCACCTTGTCCGGCTCTGCGGCCTCTCCGCTTTTAACATCCCCGCCTCCCGAGCTGCATCCGCCGACCGCAAGCGCGGCAGCGACAAGTGCAAGCCAGGATCTTCTTTTTACATGAATCGCCATACAGACCTCCTGATCAACCAGTCGATTTCCGCTATGCCCGCCGCTTAGGCAGCGGCAGCGGATACTTCTTCATTCTAATGAGCGGACGCCTAACCGCAATGAATAATCCTTAAGACCATGTACAGAATTTATGAAAGGCGTCTGTCTATTTTTTGTGCTCCATATTTTCGCTGCGCCGGCGGCTCCGATATTCATTAGGCGGAAGCTGATAGGTCTTCTTGAATTGGCGGATGAACGTATGAACCGTATCGTATCCGCACTGCTCGGCGATATGCTGGATGGTCAGGTCGTCATTCTCCAGCAGACGAATCGCTTTCTGAATGCGCAGCCGGCTGATGTAATCGATAAATCCGATACCGAGCTGATTTTTGATCACCACACTGAGATAGGAAGGACTCATCGACAGCTTCTCCGCCAGCATACTTAACGATATGGGAGAATCGAAATGCTGATCGATATAATCGATGATCATTTTCCCCGTCGAGTTGACCCGCTCGTGAGGCGCATGGACGAGCTCGATCAGCAGCGCGCAGATTTTCAGGACGTACGCCTTCTTCTCCTCCAGAAATTCATAGCTGTACAGCGTGATGAAGGGGTCCTCCTTGCACTGCTGCTGGATGTCGATCCGGTGCTCGATGGCAAACTTCATAATAACCGACATGATATTGGCGAATAACGCATGAATCCAGTCGAGCGTGAATTGACGGTCCGCAATCAGCTCTTCGAGGATCGACTCCAGGCAGCTTTCGATCCGGTCCAGCCTGCCCGCCTCCAGATCCCCCGCCATCTGATGGATGCTTTGCGACAGTTTCGGCAAGGAGACTGAACCCGTGAAGGACAACTGCTCATAGTAAATCAGCGAATGCTTCCCGTAGATGGACTTGTAGTCGACCGCCAGCATCGCATGCGCATAGCAGGAATGGACATGCGCCACATCGTCCGCGATCTCGCTTACGCCTACGCAAACCGTCAAGCCGCAGTTTTCCTTGATATCGTTCTGGATATAGCGGATCGTCTCGTTCAAGCGTTCCTGCGCCGCTTCACCCGGGGTATCGTAGCAGATCAGCACGGTCACCTTCTCCAGCTCCGTATTCATAATATGCGCATTGAACTTTAAGGCGAATGACCAGCGGATCGCGTTGAAAATGATCTTGTTCATCACAAAGCGCTCGCTGTTCGTCTTGGTCAGCAGGTAGTTGTAATAATCGTCGATCTGAAACACGATAACTTGATAGCCCGCGCCCCTCAGATTGATCTGGTACTGCTTCGACTTCTCCTCCAGCCCGGCCAATACCGGCTTGCCGTTCAGCAGGTCCGTAACAAGCCCGTTACGAAGATCATCCAGATTATGCTCCAGATTGCTCTTGGCCAGCTTGTCCTGCTCCCGGCGGATCAGACGGAAGTACAGCAGCAGCAGCAGACCAAGTGCGAGGCAGGAGGCGAGTATGATATATTTGTACGCCTTGTGCTCCGTTCCCCCTTCCGTCAGCACCTGCTGCGGCATGATCGTCAGCAGCTTCCACTTGCCCGTGTCGGATGCGGAGGTTATGACCAGATGATCCTTATAGAAGAAGGACGCCGCCTTGGTAGCCCAAATCTCCTTCGCATGCTCGTTATAGAAACCGGCGATGCGTGCGTCACCGGCCAGCAGAATCCGGTCCTGCTCATCCAGCCACAGCAGATACGGGCTCTCCTCCAGCAGCGTGTCGGCCATATAAGCGCGGCTGACGTTTATGGCTACCGCTCCCTTTTTGTTGCGAGAGGGCAGGCCGGCGGTCATCGATATAATAGGGGAGCCGTTCGGCTCCGTAATGTCCGGATCGAAGGTTTGCCACTGCCACTGTTCATTCTCTCTGCCGTATTCAAACTGCTCGAAGACGCGATGATTGGGGAAATCCTTCAGCTCGGTCAGCATGTACGGAGTGGAGAGCACCAGATCATTGGTCTTGTTGTGCAAATAAAAGGAAGAGATGCCCGAATGGCTGTTGATGAGTTCAATAAATGAATTTTGAATGCGGCTGAGCCTGTACATATCCGTGACGAGCTCGCCGGGCATCGTCAGCCATTCGGTGATTTCCCGGTTAATCAGCACCTGACGGTACACCGATTGAAGCCGTTCCGTAAACAGAAACAGCGTTGAGAACGCTTTCTCATGATTTTTTTGATAAACAAAGACGCGTTCCTTCCGGTACTCGGACCGAACGCTCTGATCGTACAGAAAGACGGAAGCGGAAAAAATAAGGAGAATCACGAGCGATAAAACAAATACGGAGCGGTCCTTAATGCGTTGGATAAAGGGGAGCATCATCGAGTCTTCGGCCTCCTGCCTTGCGTTTGAAGCCATTATAGCACACCGGCAGGCGGCCCTTCTTCCCCGATCGGGTCACTTTCCCCCTCATTCAAATAACTAATCATCGCTTCAAAAATCGTTCATCCCGTCACCACAAAAATTATACATACCTCAAAAAAGTAGACATATGCCTGGCGCGGCCTCCTCTCCTATAATGGGGTCTACACCGGAGCCGTAACGCCGATAGGAGACGCAAGAACGGCCATAAGCCAAGGGAAAGGACGATCAGGATGAAAGCAATCACCTCCGCTGCCTCAACCAAAAAGAGCCGGCTCGCAGCCATTTGGTCCGCATGGAGCAAGTACAAGTATTTATACCTGCTGATGCTGCCGGGATTCATTTGGTATTTGATTTACAAGTATTTGCCCATGTACGGGCTCATTATCGCGTTCAAAAATTTCAATTTTGCCAAGGGGATTTGGGGCAGCCCCTGGGTCGGTTTGGCGCATTTCGAGTTTTTATTCAGTTACCCGGATTTTTACCGCATCGTGAAAAATACGATTATGATGAATGTCTATGAGCTGCTCTTTTCTTTCCCGGCGCCGATCATTCTGGCACTGCTGCTCAATGAGCTGAAAAATATCGTCTTCAAGCGCTGGATTCAGACCATTGTGTACTTTCCGCACTTTCTGTCCTGGGTCGTGTTCGGGGGGATCGTCATTCAGCTGCTGTCGCCGAATGAGGGGCTGGTCAATCAGATCCGGACGGCTTTCGGTCTGGATACGATCCACTTCATGGTCATGTCCGACTATTTCCGGCCGACGATCATCACTTCGCTGATACTGAAGGAAAGCGGCTGGGGAGCGATCATTTATTTGGCGGCGCTGTCATCGATCGATCCCGAGCAGTACGAGGCGGCCACGATCGACGGCGCCAATCGCTGGCATAAGCTGCTTCATATAACGATACCGGGCATCCGCAATACGATTATTCTATTGCTGATCCTCAAGATCGGTACGATGCTCGATTATGGCTTCGAGCAGATCTATGTCATGTACAACCCGTCCGTCTACGATGTCGGCGACGTGCTGAGCACCTATATTTACCGGATCGGTCTGCAGGATGCCCGGTTCAGTCTGACAACGGCGATCGGTCTGTTCCAATCGGTGATCGGCTTCGTGCTGATCTGGAGCGCTAACCGGGTCGCGCGGCGATTCAGCGATAATTCATTGTGGTAGGAAGGAGCACTCACGTCATGAGCAAAAACTTTTCACTTGCCAATTTCGCTATAGGCTCGATTCTTGTTGCCTTTGCCCTGATCACCTTCATGCCCTTCTATTACGTCATGCTGACTTCCATCAGCGATCCGCAGCTGCTCAAGGAGGGCGAGCTGCTTCTATGGCCGAAGGGCTTTGACCTGAAGGCTTACCAGATCATTCTCGATAATCAACGGTTCCTGACCGCCTTCGTCAATACGATCCAGCGTACAGTGCTTGGCGTGACGATCAATCTGGCCCTGTCGCTCAGCTTCGCCTATGTGCTGTCCAAGCGATACTTACCGGGGCATAAGCTGTTCATGCTGTACATTATCGTGACCATGCTGTTTAACGGCGGCATCATTCCTACCTATCTGATCGTCAAGGGCACCGGCCTGATCGACACCATCTGGGCGCTCGTCATCCCTTCGGCTATCAGTACGTGGAACGTTATTCTGCTGAAGTCGTTCTTCGAGAACGTGCCGGACAGTATGGAGGAATCGGCCAAGATCGACGGTGCGAACGATTGGACGATCTTCTTCAAGATTTACTTGCCGCTATCCACAGCCTCCATCGCTACGATCGGCCTGTTCATCGCGGTTCATCACTGGAACACTTATATGGATGCCGTTGTTTACATTAACTCGCCGAAGCTGCATGTTCTTCAAATATTTTTGAGAGATATGGTCGTCCAGCTGGAGATGGCTACCGTACTTGGGGATATGGGGGCTATCGCGGAGACGTCCTCGCTGTCGGTGCGCACGGCTTCTATATTTCTTGTTGCCCTTCCCGTCATTATCGTGTACCCGTTCATTCAGAAGTACTTCGTCAAGGGTGTGATGCTGGGAGCGGTGAAGGGCTAGGAACTCCTTGTCCGCCATGGCGGACATGTCCAAACTCATCGATCCTGCCGATAAAAAAAGGGACTTGCGGGTTTTCCCCGTCAGTCCCTTTTGACCATTCGGCTACGGACTTTATCGGCTTCAAGCTCGTCAACCTAAAGTCCCTCTTTCTAGCTCCCGGATCTAAGACCGCAGCTCCAAGGTCCGCTGCAGCTCGACCAGGATTTGCGGAGCCTTTGCCGTTAAACATTGGAACGCTTCCCGTCTGACAGCCAGCAGCACCGATGGGCCCATGGCCCTTACCGTAGCATTGCGAGGTGCGTCCCTCAGGAGAGCAACCTCTCCAAAATGATCCCCGTCCTGCAGATAAGCCACCCGCCTCTCCCCTTCCTCGGGAATTTGCTTGATGACTTCGAACTTCCCGCGGACGATGATGTAGAAGGTATGACCCTCCTCTCCCTCGCGCACGATATCCTCGCCTTCCTTGCACGTTTCGGTCGTAAACAGGCCCGAGATGTCGTGGAGCAGTGGAAGCTCGACTCCTTTGAAGAAGGGCAGCCTGGCGAGCCTTTCCACTTCCACCGAGGCATGAAGTCCGTCCGAGGACAGATGAAAGCCCTGCTGCTTCTCCCACAAGCCGGAATAAACTCCCTTGCGCTCCAGCAGCTCCGGATGGGTCCCTGATTCCACGATCCTTCCTTCCTGGAACACATGAATCTGGTCCGCATGGATGACCGAGGCCAGTCGGTGGGTAACGGAAACAATCGTCTGCTGCCCGCGGATTCGATGGATCAGCTCGTTGATCGTCGATTCGGAGGCAGGGTCGAGCGCCGAGGTCACCTCATCGAGCAGCAGCAGCTTCGGCTTTCTTAGAAGCGCTCTGGCAAGTGCAATACGCTGTCTCTCCCCCCCTGACAATGTACCGCCTTCCTGTAGAATACGCGTCTCATATCCTTCAGGCCAGCGTTCAATAACCTCGTGGATCCCCGTCTGCCTCGCCGCCTCCACCATATCGGCATCCGTCACGCCCACGCTATCGAGCAGCAAATTATCCCGAAGCGTAGAGTTAAACAGGAAAGTATCCTGGGTCACTAGCAAGGCCAGCTTCCTTAAGGAAGCCTCGCTTACCTCGCGCAAGTCGTACTTATCGATAGAAACGGTCCCTTCTCTGGGGTCGTAAAATCGCGACAGGAGCTGCAAGGCCGTGCTCTTGCCGGAGCCGCTCGACCCGACGAAGGCGACATAGCTGCCCGCCGTTATTTGCACGCTAACCTTCTTCAATTGATCGCTCTCCTCGGTATAGCCGAAGGACACTCCCTCCATGCGCATCGACGAGAAGGCTGGCGGCAGCTCCAGGGGGGAATCCGCTTCCGGGACGGAAGGGGGATGATGGAGAATTTCTCCGATCCGCTTGAAGCTGACACTTGATTCGATCAGGCTTGGGATCAGAAAGGAGAGATTGGAGCCGGACTGGCCTACCGTCATGAATAAGGTAAAAAAAGCAATAAAGCCGCCGATGGACATCTCGTCATGAAAGATTAAATATCCACCGTAGCCAAGCATCGTGCCGTTCAAAATCATGAGGGCCGTTAAGGGCAAACGCTCCATCAGGGCATTCGTCATATGAAGCTTTAATCCGAGGGAAAACAGCGCATGAACTTGCTGCCGGCCGCGCTCCCGGAACCGGCTTTGCTGATGAAGGCTCTTAATGGTTCTATGGCCCTTCACCATCTCATCGATCGTATTCGAGAAGCGTTCCTGAGCCGCCTTGTAATTCTCATTGTCCGCCTCCGCCCGGCGATGGAGCAGCCTCGGTCCGACCAGCATCAGCGCCGAACCGGCTACCATGACAAGCGTCAGCTTCCATTCGATGGAGAACAACATAACAAGCCCGAGCAGGACGCTCAACGTTTCCCCGAGAAACATGGGACTCGAACCCCGGATAACCCTCTCGACCGAGGACATATCCCCTGAGAAGCGAGTGACCAGATCGCCCACGCGATACCGTTGATAGAAAGGAAGCGATTGCCGCTGCAGACTGGCGAACAGCTCCATCCTCAGCTTGCGGATCCCCTCGCCGCTCAACTTGCCCAGCGCATAATCCCCAAACCCGCTGGCACAAATATTCAAAAATCCACCTGCGAGCAATATTCCCATAATTAGCAGGAACGCTTGAAAATCCTTGGGGGTGAACGCGTCATCCACCAAGTATTTCAAGCTCAAGGGGGCAGCTACCCCATAGGCGACCTCGAAGAGAATGCTTATCAAAAAAACGCTAAAGAGAAGCTTATATGGAGTAAAATATCTCAGCATCATTCGAATGGACTTCATGTGTTCATATGCCTCCCTGTACAGTTAGATTACAGCAGATTCCTTGGTGTGTAAATGCGCACAGGGCGGCTTCGCAAAAGCCGAACGCGAAAACAGCCAGCAGCCTTCGCTGTGGCTTTCATTACCTATAATCGGTCAATCCGATTACTTGGCAGATTGCTTTCCGTAACGTCCCCTCCAATACTTGGTCGCCACAAGGATTAGCGGCAGAATAACCCCGACACATAATACGAAGGCGATCCAATCGGTAGCATTGAATTTTTTTTCGAACGCCGAGTCCGGAAAAATATCGACCGAAACGACAAGCAGCAAAACCCCCATCGGCACTAACACCGAACGCTGGCTTTTCAGTTTGGCGACATCCACAAAACCCGAAAGCGCCGCATAAAAATAAAGAGACATTTTGGCAAAACTGGTGATCAGCCACAGACCGGCTACGACCGCTTCGATCCGCTCAATGAAATTCCCTATACTGATCTTCTTGGCCAAATGATACACCGGATATTCCTGGAGTGACGTCAGGTTTGCGCCAAGTACGAAAATTGTCAAGGCTATAATGACGGAGGATAGGGCATTTCCGATCAAAGCGGCTGTAAAAAAGGCATGTTTGGCGGATTCAGGATCTTTTAAGCGACTCGGATAGACCATCAGAAAAACAACGAGAGGCATGAAGGTTATGCTTAATACCGAAAGAGTCGCAGACAGGAGCTTGTTCGGCGCTGCTTCAAGCACAGGTTGCGCATTCCGAAAATCGATCTGCGGCGATAAGATGATGACCATCAGCAAAAAAAGAAGCACGAACCACGGAAAAAACAATTCCAGCATCCGCGCCAAAGCATCGAAGCCGACTCCCGTTGCGTAAATCAACAAGAAAACAAACAGCGCGTTAATAAATGCTAAGGGTGTTTCCGGCATAATGATCGAAGTAATAAACCTGCCCACATCGAACATCACCATCGCCGATGCCAGGAAAGAAAAGAAGATAAAAAAAATCGACCACGCCTTCCCGAGCCATGTGCCGAGCAGGGCTTCGCACAGCCTGACCAATGTCATTCCCTGGTCACCGCGGCCGATCCTGCTATAAAGAAGTACCAGGAGCAGTCCAGGCACCATGGCAAAGAGCGGCGCCATCCATGCATCCTGCTTGGCCTCACTGGCCAGCCCGGCTGGTGTAATCAAGATGGTAGTCCCGATGGTAAACAGGATGACTACTATTTGAAATTGTCGAATGCCGATTTGTACCGGTTGCTGCATGATCTGCTTCCTTCCTCTAGGTCAACATATGTTATTGAAGCATTCGAATCAAATCGCTTAGCGGTTTGAAGAACCAGCTTACCACATATAGAGGGGTGGGCGTTCCCCATTTCATGATCCGGACCAGACTGACCACAACCGCTGTGAACAGAATCATCGCAGACACGATGGCATCCTTGCGCAATTGCTGTTTCCACAGAGCGCGGCCATCGAACCAAAATAGAAGGATAGCTGCGATGAATACTCCAAGCGCCTTGATGACCATTACTCAAGTATCACTCCTTCATTTTCTTAAGGAACGCCTCGGTTGTTTTGCCCGTTGCCCGTAATTTGACACTGACTTTTACCGTCACCGGGTAGGAGGACATCTGTTTATTCCAATCCTCCTTCAGCTTAGCCCAAGCTTTGGCATCCGATCGATGGATAGCTGCCCCGAGTCCGATAAAGTCGGCTTCAAGTGAATAACCTTTGCCAAGCGCCTTTCGGATGAATCCTTCTAGCTTCTTGGCCGAAAGCTTCTCCAGCTCGCGTAACACTGCCGGGTCCGTCGGGTCGAGGCCGCATTGAACCTCCCCCACGCTCCCTTCCGTAGTCAAACGGATTTCCAGCGCCGGAGTATGATCTCGCCAGTTTACTTGGATGTTGCTGATAAGATTTTTGATCTCTATGGAGACATTGCCCTTTTCCTTGGGGCAGTTCACCACTCCCACCGTATTTATCACTTTACCGTGCACGTAGTTATAGCCTTTGCTTTCTTCTTCATCAAGCCATCCAACAAGCTTATCCTTGCGGAAAACGGCCATTCCCCCATACTTCAATCGGGCGTATCCTTCCGTCACCTCGACATTTTCCTTCTTTCCGGCTTTGCTTATATCTCCGGTGTAATGTATCCCGGTCACAAGCGAGGACTTTCCTTCCGACATCAGGTCAGAGATCAGCTCGTCTATTTTCATGGTGCCCGTCGCCGCCCAGGTTTTACTGGACATTTCCAGCGAAGTAAACAATTTATTGGCGGGAATTTTCTCGATAGCCGTTAAGCCTTTAAGGATCTCCTCCGCCTTGATTTTCCTGGCAATGGTAATATAGTAATCCTCACGAAATTCATGGTCTCGGAAAACATATTCGATTAGGCTGCCGATGCCCTCTGTTCTGGCCGTTTCTTCACCGATAACGAAAATTCTCAAGTGCGAGAAGTGGATTTTTCTGGCCGAGGTGCTTGTCATACTTCTGATCGCATCGAACACCGTCTTGCCTGTCCCTTTATAGAGAGCGACCGGCGCGCGTCCGCTTCCCTTCTTAGCCGAAACCTCACCCGGATCAACCACCTGTATAGATACATGATAGCCTTCTGGTACTTTATCAATCCCCATCCCGACCGCAATGACGAGATCATTGATTTCCCGCCGGTTCCAGCAGCCGCTCAGCATCAGCATCATCGAAAGCAATAAAGCCATGCGTAGCAATCGATCCATTATTCTCCTTCTCCGATCAAGGCTTCTTCTGCTTGGGCGTGATTGAGTTTGAGCGCAAGGAGAGGCCGATTTGGGGCAGCCGTATAAGACTGTCTTTCTGGTCCTTCATATTAAAAGGAGCGAACGGCGCCATGTAAGGTACGCCGAAGGATCTCAGGCTGCACAAGTGAACAAGCATCAGCGCGATCCCGATAAATATCCCGTATAAGCCTACCGCCGCCGCAAGTCCCATGAGGGGAAACCTCAGTAATCTGACCGCGATGCCTATGTTATAGGCTGGCAGTACGAAAGAGGAAATGGCTGTAAGCGCGACGACAATTACCATGCTAGGCGATACCAATCCGGCCTCCACCGCCGCTTGGCCTATTACAAGTGCGCCAACAATCGAAACCGCCTGCCCGATCGCTCGGGGCATACGAATTCCCGCCTCACGCAAAATCTCGAAGATCGTCTCCATAAGCAGAGCTTCAATAAACGCAGGGAATGGAATCCCCTCCCGTCCTGCGGCAATGCTGATCATCAGCGGCGTCGGGAGCATCTCTTGGTGAAAGGTGGTAACCGCGATATACAGAGAGGGCCCGAGCAGTGCGATAAAGAAAGCTAACACACGCAGCACTCGCAGCAAACCAAAGTCAGAGCGCTGGTAGTAATCCTCGGCCGTCTGGAAATATTGAATGAATAGTGCCGGAACCAACAAAACGAACGGGGTTCCATCGACCAGTATCGCGATGCGCCCTTCCATTAGCCCCGCCGCTATCACGTCTGGCCGCTCCGTATTATACATCGTCGGAAACGGCGTATAGGTTCTGTCCTCGATAAGCTCCTCGATCGTACCGCTTTCCAGAATACCGGGGACCTCGATCCCGTCCAGTCTGCGGTATACCTCCTCAAGCACCTGCTCATTGGCGATCCCTTGGATGTACATGACAGCCACGTTCGTTTGCGATACGGTTCCGACCGGCTTTGTTCGGACCCACAGCTTCGGATTTTTAACCTTTCGCCGGATAAGCGCCGTGTTCGTCCTCAGATTCTCGGTAAAAGCATCCCGCGGCCCCCGTACCACGGTCTGGTCTTCAGGAGGCTGAACCCCCCGGTCTTCCCATCCCGCGGTGCCGGCTTTGAGACCCCGGTCACAATGCTCCAATAAGATGACCGTATCTCCGCTTAGAACAGAGGAGAATAACTCGTTAAAGCTGCCGATCTCATCAATCATCGCGATCGAAACCGCGCGTTCTTTGACAATCGTGAATACATCGCTATCGGTATCAGTGGAATCATCTTGCTTACTGCTATTCAGAGCATCGGATGTGAGCGCCCTCACAATAAAATCCTGTACCATCGTCGTATCCGTTAAGCCGTCTACATACAGGATGGAGGCACGCTGCCCGGAACGGGTTCCCATCCCAATTTCCCTTATGACCAGGTCTGTGCTATTCCCTAACGATTCTCTCACGAATTGAACATTATGCTCCCTATCTGAGGAAAGCGGCATGTTCTCCTCTTGTTTTTCCGAGTCGTTTACCTGCCCCTGATTGGGGACCTTGAAGAAAAAAGCCACGGAGATCCCTCCCGATTCATTCCGCTGTATAGTGTATCCATTTTGCCAAAAACTGAAACACGATAGCGGGATAGCACTTTACTGGAGGAAAACGACAAAAACGCCCGTCAACAAAAATCAGGGCGCTGGATTGACTATTTATTTATTGTGAGAGAAATACCACTCCGTAATTCCTCGAGGCTGAAGCAGATCGGTAAATATCTCATATCTTGGCTTTCCAAGGTCTATGCCGTATGCAATCAGATTCTCTTCTTTGCATATGGCATTCCAGAACTCCCCGATATACCGTTCTTCGAACCTTAAAACGACATAATCATCGGCAGGTATGATAAAAGAAACCATTCCCTCCGGGATAAAGGAATCCTCTGTCACCTCTACTCCCACAACTATTCGGTCACAGCCTACTACGAGATACTCGTGCCCATTCTTTCGAGCTTGTATTTCATTTTTTCTTGCCGACAGCTCACGGAATAATTTGTTGTCTTCCTCTGGACTACTGCCCCGAAGGCCAATAAGTGGAATGCTCTTTCTTTTTTCGATTCGGGCTTCAATGAAGTCTTGAATCGTGATCTCTTTACTCATAGCATTCACTCCTTATTCATTCGTTTAGCGGGCTGATGAACATCGAACATATTGCCGAACGGATCATAGAAGGTGAAAAATTTACCAATAGCTCCCTCATCCTTGATAACGCTTACTTGAGTGCCGAGAGTCAATAAGTAATTACGAAACTCTTCTATTAGAGTCACTCGAAATCCAATTGTATAGTGATCTTCCCCGTTAACCAGGAAAGTGGAGCTAGTAAGGTCACTTGTCTTGACTAAAAATAAGCTAGGCCCCATTGAGAAATCAACGTATGCTAAATCCTCGTTCCGGTATCCTAATTTAGCTCCAAGCTTATTGCAATACCAGTCGATGCCTTTTTCCAAGTCAGCAACTGGAATTTCCGTGTACTCGATCCCCTCGATAAAACTAGTACCTTCTCGATTATCTATCGGATTATTGTTCATAGGTATGAGCCTCCTTTTTACTCGTTACTTCCATCCACAGGGCGACAACCTCCGCCAGCTTCTCTCTCTTAGAATCCACATCGCTACTACTGGTTAATTTTACAATGGCTCTGTCTCCTGAGGCCCAGTCTAATAACTCGGTATATTCCTCGAAATGCGGCCTTAGCTCTGCGTGCTTCTTTACCTTGGCGCCACAATGAAACACAAGGCGGAAAAAACCTTTCCCCTGGAGATTGAAGGTCACCCGATCTTCATGATGGATACAGAAGCTTGGGGCATTCCACTTGATATGCTCTGTTATATGCTCATTGACGCTTAGTATGATTGTGCGAACCTCCTCGATCTCCTTTTTTAACGGATGTTCGAGGTTTTTCATAAACTCAGCTACTTGTGCATTAGACATCTGGCTCATCTCCTCTTCCATTCATGAAAGTAAACAGCTACCCTCCATCGAAGTAGCAATTTATACGGTTCCATTCCTTTACAAAAGTGGAGTCAGATGAAGATTGAATACAGGCCTGATTCATGCCATCTAACGAAAAAGTAAGAACGGTGGGATAGGTCTCTTGCTGACCGTTTACCATAAAAGTAACAGCCGCATGTCCATCCATACGCTCTCTGTCATGGGGTATTTTGAGACCTGTGTAGCTTACCGCATAAAATCCTCGTTCTTTAAACCCCTCTATCTCCCGGGTCCACTTCCCCTTATCCGCATCGTCACGCGACAAAGCGGAGGACGCAGCTTGGAAATGACCTTCAATCATATTCGAGAGAAACTGTTTTCCATAATGGTTATTAAGCGGGATGACCAGCCAGCCTGTTACACGAAGAGGGTCCAGCATAAAAATGAAGCCTACATACAGGACAACCACGATGATAGGGATGCCTATTCTCATGTCTAATTTTCTTACCATATTACCCTCCTCGGTTCTTCAGTGGGCGCAAGAAAGCCCTATGGCAGGTTTGGCCAAGGGGAGCCGGAGGCGTATTGCGTGATTACCCATTCCCCATGTATCTTCTGGATCGTGAGTTTATCCGTCTTATCCCCTTTTTCCAAGGAATGTAGATACGTAACCTTCACATAAACGACTTTCGTTCCTCGACCTCCCCATAGCATCGGCCAAATATGGAAGCCTTGAATGTCCCCATACCAGTGACGATCATTGATGAGTTGCTGTGCGATCAAGCTCATCTTCAAGTCCTCGGAGATATCACTTCTGAATTTCATATCAAAATAGGTATAGGATTCTGTAAAATCTTTACGGATAAATCCGTCATAAAAGCCATGAATCGTACGCTCGACAGCTGCCTTTTCATGTATACAGAGAATATAATAGACCAGGGATAGACATGCCATCGCTAGGATCAAAGTCCTTCTTTTCATCGCTTCCCTTACCATTCTCTCCATTTTTCTGTAAAAAGGTCGTCTCCGTATTCGATCATTCTTTGATTCCACAATTTTGTTGGTTTCTCGTTAACTAACTGCTGCAGCTTCATAGAGATTGTCTTCCTTTCGTCAGTAAGGGTTGGTTTCCGATCATTCATAACCAGGACGAGAACTGATAGACGTTATACTCTCCGTTGTTCGAAGAGAACCTCAATATATTTCCATTCTCCGGGATCCCTCTAAAAAAAGCACCGATACAACCCGTTGTACAGCGATGTCCAGATAATAAAATGTTGACTTCATGAGAGGAGCCATGCTCGCTTTCAAGTTCTCTCATAAAGCCGAATACTCTTTCGACGAAATGTCCAGCATTTTCCACGCCTTTATACCGACATAATGAAAGGTTTGATTTCCGAGGATATCCCTTAACGATTCAGCTTGTTTAAAGCCATGATCATTCAATGGCAAGCCTTGTCTTCCTTGAATTCTTCCTTCTTTATTCAGATCGGTTTGTCCATGTCTAACTACGTAGATCATTGCCAGATCAGCTCCTGTCTCACAACATGTTATAAAGCTATTACTTTCTCAAACTTTGCCCCGTATCCCCCTTTGCCGATGTGTGGTTCAATCGCCCATTTCTTCCCCTCTAATCGGACATGTTCATGGTCTGGACTGATATAAATACGCTTATCCTGATTCTCGTCATCTTCGATGGAATGTCCAATATTTCCGTTCGGATCGAGTAATTCATAGCCTTTGGATTGGATAAGTTGATTGCTAAACCTAAAGAGATCCCCAACGGTTTCGGACTGCTTAGAAAAAGCGTATGTCTCTTCGAAGATTTGCTTGGCATCCTGGATAAGTCGATGAAATCCCGCGTCTTGTCCGATCAGGATCGTTTCCGAGTAATCCCCCCACTTCCCCTGGAGTATCGGGCTATAATCAACTAATACGATATCGGTTTCCAACAAATATACGTGTTCGGAAGGCAAGTGATCCCCACGCGTGCAATAGATGGTGTTCTTATTAAAATTGACGAGCATGGGGTACCACAGCCCCTCCGCGCCTAAGGCCGACATAATTTCTTCGCATTTAATAGCGAATTCTTTCTCCGAAATTCCTGGTTTTAGATAGGATTTGGATGTTTGACATGCCATAATAGCGAGCTCCTGTGCGTCTATCGTCCTTCACTCCCTTGACAGCCCAATATGATCGATAACGATTTCTTCCTTCCCTGCTTTCATATGAAATATATCCGGATTGGCCATTCGCTTCCATTCGTTAAACCCGAACTCCGGCACATAATGCTTGATGATCAACGACAATAATGCCCCGTGGCTCACCACAATACTACTCTCCTCAGGTCTTGCCCATATTTCTTCAATGAATCCAATTCCCCGGCTCATCGCTTTACTTGATGATTCTCCGCCTTCAAAACTCAGTTCTAAATCATCATACGTGGCCTCCAGCTTGCTCATCCAATCATCCAACTGTACGGTGCTTAGTACCCGCTCCCTCAGACGATCATCCATCACCACTTTCTTGCTAGCTGCCTTGGCAAATGGCAAGATCGTTTCAACCGCCCTAAGATATGGGCTTGAATAAATCAGATCAATAGGTTTATTCATGAAAAAATCAACCAATTGCAGAGCATCCTCCTGCCCTTGAGCGGTTAAGGGGGCTTCCGGTTCTTGTCCGGCTGCCTTGCCATGTCTAAGCAGATAAATATGTTTCATCGAATCAACTCCTTTTCAGAGTCCTCTAACTTAATTCTTGAATAGCTCCTTCAGAATGCTATTTCGATTCTCCAAAAATCTTCTCGTTATTTGATAATGCTCGGTTTCCTCATAAGCCATTTCGGTTATTTCGCTATGATCGAAACTCAAGATATGCCCTCCCGGATAACCCAAGATAATGGGGGAGTGAGTAGCGATAATAAATTGAGAGGTGTCCGCCAGATCGTGAAGAATTCGCAGCAAAGACAACTGCCTGGCCGGAGATAGCGCGGCTTCGGGTTCATCGAGCAAATAAAGTCCTTTTCGATGAAATCGGTTCAGGAACAAATTAAGAAACGACTCCCCATGGGATTGTTCATGCAAGGATCGTCCGCCATAATGCTCATTGGCACCAATACTATCAATATGAGATGCAAATTGGTAAAAGGATTCGGAACGCATAAAAAAACCATTGGAAATTTTGGGCATCCAGGAAAGCCGCAAATAGTCACCTAACGAGGATTCGGCCGCATGCATCTCATACACATTATTTCTGCCGCCACCGGCCGTATTAAACCCGCACTGATAAGCAATAGCCTCCAGAATTGTTGATTTGCCTGATCCGTTCTCACCGACAAAAAAAGTAACGTTGCTCTTGAACTCCAATTTATGCAAGGAGCGTATCGTGGGGATATGGAAGGGATACTGATCCGGGTTCCCAATTTTTTCAGTCAGCAGCTCAACACTTCTAAGGTACATGGATGTGCTCCTCTTTGTTAACCTAGTATGACTCTATCATTCCTTGTATTCGGACTTGAAATGACTAGAAACTCGGTGTCCTTCTCCGACTTATTAAATACTTGATGCGGCTCCCCGGGCAGCATTTCCATCCCCTCATGCTCTACCAGCTTATAAACGGTTCCGTCCACTTCAATAGTCAGGGTTCCTGAGAGTACAAAGAAAAATTGCTTGGACTTATTATGAAAATGTCTTACCTCATAAGTGCCAGGCGGCATTCGTTCCTGTATAATGCTTTGGTCCTCTTCGTTAATAAGGCGCCAACCGTCACATTGATTTCCCCAAGTATAATGCTCCCTAGTATGTTTACTTATCACGGTATCAGCCCTATTTTGTCTTTGATATGGCTTATTTCGGTTTGCTTTTAATTCCCGGCGTGCGAGTCGAATCATGCATACCATGCCATATAGTCCGAGTCCTGCAATGATCAAAAACAGAACACCGAGAAGAAGGGGTCCATATACGAAAATAAAATTTGTAGTACTTGAACTCATTATGGACTGGGCTCCTTGAATCGTATTTGCTATCCCGCTACGTTAAAGAACGTATCGTTGGTGATCTCAATTAGCCGGTCTGTAGCCTGCTTACTTGAGGGCTCCTGAACTAGAAGCAAAAAAACCTCCCTCAATTCATCTATACGTAATAAGACTTTGTCCTTTGATTTCTCTTCTCTCAAAGAAATATATAAATGGTGTAATGTAATATCCAGGTTATCATTTATTTTCTCAAAAGACGTTAACTCCGATAAAGAGGCTGCATTAGATACGTTAGCTATTAATGATCTATAGGTATACTCGTTTATTTCCATACTTAAACTGTCCAGGACATGACTTAATTGATATTTGAAGGAATTATCTATAGAATCCTGTAAATGTTGTCGCATTCTATTCGACTCTATGTATAAATAACCCGTGATGATTAAAGCTAGGATTAATAACAAGATGACATATTCTCTTTTCCTCACAAATGATTATTCACATCCTTCATATTACGAAACCGCCTTGCCCGTCGGTGCGTCAACATCTTGTTTTGTACAGGCTTCTCTTCTTCATCGACTTCGATAATATCAATTTGTTTTACGAGCTATCCCCTTTTCACTTCGTCGCATTCGAATATCGAATGATGGAAAAATCTAAGGTCGACTGAATAACGGCATTCCTTATTAGACCTAATGTGGGCGTGAAGCGCAGCTCAATCGGTTGCTCCAATAATCTTCCCAGCAAATCATCTATGACCTCGACCTGAACAGGTTTAACTTCCTTATGAGAAATGTAGTATCCCGCAGTCTTCGCTTCTTCAAACAGATTAAAATCCTTCGGATCAAACCCATACACATATAACCGGGTATCCCTTAATCTCTCCAACCAACGATTCTCAATGATCATAATCTTGTCCGCAGAGCTGTACTTAAAAAACAAATCGATATCTTCAGCTGTACTAGTTTCCGACTTCCAATAAATCACTCGGGGACAATCCCTTGGAAAATAATAATGAGGAGCATGCTCCTGGTCAATGGCCCATACGGCCGGTTTTAGATGTGGAAACGACCGATTGGGCCTTGGGATAAAGGTTTTAATCCCTGCCTCTTCACTGAAATGATATAAGATGTTTATCCTCTCCTCTGTCCCATAAGTGAAGCGAAAAAAAGACGAAAACCCTCAATCTTTTCGATGTAAGGTTCCGTCATGGAGTTCTACCTGTCGTTTCTATAATTTAACATATTCCTCTAATTTTGAATACGCACCTGTATTCTGCTTCTCCGAAATGCTTCAGGAAGACTCGTAATATTAATTATCGTTAACCTATAATTTATTAATCTCGTTCTTAAAAACATCGATAGGTTGCTGGTAGCCAATCGGTTTATAAATAATTGTATTGTTCCATTGATCTCTCTCCAAATTGCTTGCCCATTCGTTCTTTTCAATTGTATTCATTATTAACATTACTTCCTTTAAAGTACCTAGTACGCTTCGATTATTCGTATCTGAAATGATTGCCTCATCCCCACAACGTTCCAAATACTTATCTATCCGTTCTTCTTCTATATTCTCGCTTATTAAGTAGTCTCTCAGTTGTACTTTAAAAATTCCGTCCAGATCCTTATATTCCTTAGCCTTAATTCCATAAAGCGTCACGCTTAAACGTGTCAGATCATTCATAAATACGATGCATTTTCTTCTGTTCAGTACAAAGTTATTTGCATGCCAACTAAAGAATGGATCTGCTATATCAACCCTTGTCGATTGAAGCTTTAGTTCTTTTAATAAACTCTTTGTAACTCGGAAAATCAACATCTTATTGTCCTCCTTCGAGCCTTCCTCGATCCCCCACACAAATGGATGGTCTTTGCTTAGTTATTAAATTCTATTAAAAATGGATCTTGACGAGTCATACAACATTCAATTTGTTTTTTGAAGCTCTTCCACGTTATCTTGTTCAGTGCCTCTTCTAATGAGAAATAATTAATCTCAAGACTTTCATTAGACGTTTTAAACTCTCCACCAACAGGTCTTCCTACAAACAAGGTGCTGCAAACAGATTCCTTAACGTTCTGAAATATCCCGCAAAATTTAACAATTTCGATATCTATTCCGGTTTCTTCCTTGGTTTCTCTCACCGCTGCAGAGGATATAGACTCCCCCTCCTCCACACGCCCCCCCGGAATCTCCCAACCTCTCTTCGGCCCATTAAGCAATAAAATCTTGTTATCCTTGTTCAAAACAACCGCAGCGGCGACTATTATATGCTTCGGTGAATTCTCCATCAACTGTTAGTTTCCTTTCTTTAAGGTGTTCGAAGAAGTCATTGCCTTCCCCAACTTCCCTCACTTCCATAATCGGTCAATCTTTTGTAGTTGACCCTCAACAAAAGTCATTCTATAAATATCTGGTTTTGACGTACTGTTCCAAAAATCATATCCATACTTGTTATCAAAAAAATTCATGATAATCGTCATGATATTTCCATGTGTCCCAATGGCTATGTTTTTCCCCTTATATTCCTCCAGTAGCTCCTGAACAATCGGGATCGCTCTTTGTTGGGCTTGTCTTGTTGATTCTCCACCGTCGAGAGCATAATCCATATCAACAAACGATTTTTCGATCGCCTTCAATAATTCCTCCCATGATGATTTGTAGTCCAGTCCTTTTATAGGTCTTTCCCTTAGTTCTTCATATTCTATGATTGGCAAGTTTTTCCTTTCCGCCAGGAATTGCACGGTTTGCTTAGCCCTTTCGTAGGTACTTGAGACAATACCATGTATGTCTACCGAATCTAACATGTCGGCAACTTTCATTGCCGCTTGAAATCCACTCTCAGATAGACCTCTGGATCTTTCTTCACCAAACACAAAGGGAGACTCGGCATGCCGAATCATAAAAATAGTGGTTTTCATCTTTGCCTCCTTGAGTTTCCGATTCCTTGAGGACCAAGGGACATCCGAAGGGTGGCCCTTACGAGCTCTTTAACTGGTATTATAAATTATATATTGAATTTATGTATGTATTTTCTATAATCGACAAAGTCACTGACTAGTTTTGAGCCGAAAAAAAAAAGCAGTTGAGGAATCCCTCTTCTGCTTCGATGTTGATCTAAATGTTCTCTGCATATCGTTCATCGGGCAGCTTGGTTAGCGTCACGTACAGCCGGACAGGCTCTTGGCCCGTGTTCTCGAAGGAAAATGCTACGTCTCCCCCGCATAAAACAGCTTCTTCCGCGGACACCTCCATGATCTCCCCATCCAATACTAGTTGGCCCTTTCCTTCCAGGACTAACAGATGAACCTCGGAATCCGAATGACGGTGAACCGGCAATTTTTGCCCCGGTAAAAAATGAAGGACAAACGTTACGCTGTTCGTCGTTTTGAATAAAATTCGTTTCGTAAAGCTTTCCGTCTTGAATTCACGAACCGATTGAAGAGAGAGCTTCAACATACCCGATTCCCCCTAAACGAAATTCTTGAGTATGAGACCATTATATCTTCAAAATGGAACCTCCTTTGTGATTACACTCACATAGGAATCAATTCGTGAACATTTTTTTAGACCGGACGGAATCCGCCGCAGGAGCGGGAAGCGCCCGCGGACAACGGCGAGGTCCGGCGCGTCCGTAAACTCGCCCGCGGAGAATACGTCCACTCCCGAGATTTTGAGCTGTGTGGAAACGATCATTCCCTCGTACGGCTTTGTCTCAACTCCGCAGAGATGCCTGGCCAGAACCACCCCTGCTCGAACAGCGGAGCGACCAGCCCGTAGCTGATGCCGCGATGTTCGTTGCACTCCCCGACGGCATAGACGCCCGATGCGGAGGTGCGCATATAATCGTCGACGACGATGCCCCGGTTCCCTGAAGGCCTGCAGACCGAGCAAGCTCGGTATTCGGCCGGATGCCTACAGCCATGACGACGAACTCCGCTTCCAGCGTCGTCCCGGAAGCCGACGATACCCTGCTTGTCAGCTCCAGGGACAGGGAGGATAAAAGGCTTGGAGCCCGTGGCGAGGATCAGCTTATCATAGGAGACGACCAATCCATTGTCCGTGGCTACTAGCTTGGTGACTGGATCCAGGCGGGTCACCGTCGTACCCGTATGAAGGTCGATCTCGTTCTCCTGTACCCATCCCAATCATTGAGGATGATATCCTCAATGGCCTTGCTCTTCTCCAGGACATACGATAGCTGGATACGGTTGTAGTTGGGACAAGGCTCTGCTCCCGAAGACCGTTATTTTATAGCGGTTCGGGGCCAGCTTCAGCATGTTCTCCATCGTGTTCACTCCTGCCAACCCGTTGCCGACGACCACCAGATGCTCGCGCTCTATCAATGCACCATACCTCCCTGATAGATTAATTACGGTTTATCTTTATTTATATTTCCGTCTAGCATGAAGAGACTTTCTCTTGTTCTCCGGTTCAGGAGAACCTTGCCGATCCTACTGGTGCGGCCGATTGACTTGTGATAAACTGGGGGAATATTTGGAATTCCCATTATAGTTGGGCGGTGAAGCTATGGAACAAAAATCGCTGCTCAAGGTAGAGCAGCTGGCGCTCAAAAAACAAAAAATCTACCAGCAGAGCTTGGTCCGGTATCTCTCCAGATCGGCCTTGGCCAGTATGTTCATCGGCTTCGGTGTCATCGTGGCTTTCCGAACCGGCGGTTTTTTCTACCTGGAGCACTCCCCGTTTACTTACCCGATGGCGGCGCTAACCTTCGGGGCAGCGATTATCCTAATCTCCTATGGCGGAGGAGATCTGTTCACCGGCAATACGTTCTACTTCACGTACGCGGCGCTGCGCCGCAAAATTCGCTGGCCTCAGGCAACTAGGCTGCTAGCGACAAGCTACATAGGCAACATCCTGGGCGCTGTGGTGTTCGCCGGACTGATTTATATGACGGGACTGTTCCGGGACAACAGCGTCAACGGCTTTCTTCTCAGTGTCGTGGAGAAGAAGATGCAGGCGCCGGTGCTCGAGCTGTTTTTCCGTGCCATTCTGTGTAACTGGCTTGTATGCCTGGCATTCTTCATCCCGATGTCGTTTAGGAACGACGGAGCCAAGATGTTCGCCATGATGCTGTTCGTCTTCTGTTTCTTTATCTCGGGTTATGAACACAGCATAGCCAACATGTGTACCTTTGCCATTGCGCTCGTGCTTCATCATCCGGGCACGATCTCCTTCGAGGGGGTTGTGTATAATCTCATCCCCGTGACGATAGGCAATTTTATCGGAGGTTCCGTGCTTATGGCCGTCATGTATCATTATGTTAACAAGCCTTTCCTGGATGAGAAGGAAGGGTAACTGCATGGGGAAAGACGATCGAAACGGGTCAACGATTACTTTAAAGTTAAGAAGGGATGAATCGAATTGAAAAAAGCAACCCGGATTGCGGTAATCGGCGTAGGAGCAGTCGGATCTACATCGGCCTATACGCTCCTGCTACGCGAGAGGGCAGACGAACTGGTACTCATCGACGCGAACCACGACAAGGCGGTGGGTGACGCTCTGGACATGAACCACGGCCTGCCGTTCCTGGGACGGACGAAGGTATGGGCGGGTAGCTATGAGGACTGCCGGGATGCCGACATTATCGTGATTACGGCGGGAGCCGCCCAGAAGCAGGGCGAGACCCGGATTGATCTATTGAAGCGCAACGCTTCGATCTTCGATAGCATCATCAGCGAGATCACGAAAGTCAATTCCCATGGTATCCTCCTGATTGCATCCAACCCTGTGGATGTGATGAGCTACTTGTCGCTCAAGAAATCGCAATGGCCTGCACACCGGGTCATCGGTACGGGTACGCTGCTCGACAGTGCCCGCTTCCGTTATCTTATCGGGGAGCACCTCAGTATCGACCCTCGCAGCGTACACGCGCACATCATCGGGGAACATGGCGACTCGGAAGTGCCCGTATGGAGCCTGGCCAATGTGGCAGGGACGGAGCTGAATATCGATGAAGAGAACAAGGAGGACATCTTCACGAATACACGGGATGCCGCTTACCAGATCATCGCGGGCAAAGGGGCCACTTTCTACGCTATCGCCCTGGCTATCGACCGGATCTGCACCGCGATTCTTCGGGATGAAGGCGCCGTCCTCAACGTGTCAACCCTGCTGGAGGATTATCATGGAGTGTCGGACGTGTATCTCGGCGTACCTTGTATTGTGGACAAGCAGGGCGTTCGCTCCGTTATGAAGCTCCAGCTATCTGAAGAAGAAACCGACGGGCTGCAGCGTTCCGCGAAGAAACTGAAGGATATTATCGACTCCATCGGATTGTAGAGCTTACGATGCAAGACGATTAACCTGAAAAAAGTCCGGCCAAGGCAGGCATCTTACCGTAAGCGTCTAATAACCAGGTGTATTGAAAAAGAAAAGCCCATGGTTCATGAGAATCCATAGGCTTTGCGTTATGTACAATGTTGCCTAACTGCTGGACTCCATGGAAGGTGCTCATCAAGCAACTC